>CAWHLA010000012.1:0-149813 GCA_963830065.1 uncultured Thermoleophilaceae bacterium | reverse complement strand
GAAGAGGTTGGTCAGCCCGGCGGGCAGCAGGAAGAACAGGCCGACCGCGAACAGCAGCGCGAAGACCACGGTCCCGCCCCAGGTGCCGCCGCCGATCTCCTGCTTCGCGCCCTCGTCGTCGGGCGGAACCTGCGCGTTGGCGGAGATGCCGAGCGCCTTGAAGCCGATCTTCAGCGACTCGCCCAGGGCCACCACCCCGCGGATGATCGGCAGCCGCAGCAGCTTGACCGCTTCGACCACGCCACCAGCGGCTCGGAGACCACCTCGATCTCGCCCTTCGCCCCCTCCTTGGAGTCCGGCCCGCCGTCGGCGAGCTGCTCCTCGGTGGGCTTGCGAACCGCGACGGCCCAGGTGGAGACGCCGCGCATCATCACTCCCTCGAGCACGGCCTGGCCGCCGATGGGCGCGTCCTTGGAGGCCTCGCGCGTGCCCTCCGGCGCGGGCGGCGCGCCGTTGGGCGAAGTCTCAGCGGACGCGCTCACCTGCTTCATCGTATCGGCGGAGCGTCCGGCCCTGTAGGTCAGGGACGGCCGTGGGCAGCCGTGCAACAGGGAGTTGTCGCCCTCGCGGGACTCGCGGATCGCTGCCCGGGGTCGACGGCCGCGCGCACGCGGAAGACGCAGCGCGGGCCGCTCAGGCTCACGGCCGCCGTCTCGCCCGGCATCAGGCCGGGGACCGTCGCGAACCGCGGTACCTTGCCGTCCACCCCGAGCCGCAGTCCCGACTCGGGCGAGTCCATCTCACCCGCGTTCTCGACGCTGACGACGTACCGCTCGCCCGCCCCCGCCGGCACCCCGGTGATCGAGGTGACCTGGAGGTTGGGCAACACTCGGCCAGCGAACAGGTGCTGGTGTCAGCCGCCGCCGGCGAATGACGTCGCCGTCCCCGTCGTGCCAGCGGTAGTCCACCCGCACGCGGTAGTCCGAGCCGGCCTCAGCCCGCGCACGCGCTGGCGGTGGGCGAAGCGGCGCACGCCGTAGCGGGAGCGCTTCCAGCGCGAGAGCCCCGGGGCGCGCACGCGGCGGAAGCGCTCGCCGGGGTCGCCTCTGGAGCAGCGTGAAGCGCATCGACATGCGGCCCGTGCCCCCCACGCGCCGCATCGCGCCGCGGAACAGGGCCTGCTGGCCGCTGCGGTCGCAGCTGAGCACGCGCACGGCGGCCCGCTTGGTCCCGGCCGTCGACAGCGGCTCGGAGGCCGTGGCGGCGCCCACGCAGGTGGCGCAGAGCACCGCGGCGATGAAGGTGGCGAAGAAGCGCATCGTTCTGCCAGAACAGAACACGGCCGCGCTAGTTGCGCAGGGTTATGTAGCCCCTGTCAGCAGCGGCTGCGGGCGGCGCGGCGGCGGAAGCGCTCGACGCGCCCGCCGGTGTCCACCAGCTTCTGCTTGCCCGTGTAGAACGGGTGGCAGTTCGAGCAGATCTCGACGTGCATCTCGCCCTGGGTGGAACGGGTCCAGAACTCGTTGCCGCAGGTGCAGCGCACGTGGGTGGGGACGTACTCGGGATGGATCTGCTGCTTCACGTATCCGAGTCTAGCCCCCGCTGTCGGCCGTCCGGGCTCTAGCGGCGCTCGCGCCAGAGCTCGCGCCGGCGCCGGAACCAGGCGCGGACGCGCGCCCAAGCGGTGGCCGGGCCGAAGCGGGCGGGCGCCGGCTGCTTGGCCCGCACCAGCTCCATCCAGCGCTCCAGCGGCAGCTCGCCGTCGATCAGGTGGGCCAGCGCGGAGGTCACCGGCGCCTCCAGGCCGTCCCGCTCGATCGCGCGCGCCAGCAGCCTCACGGTCTCCAGCGCCTCCACCGCCTGACCCAGCCGGTCGGGGATCTCCGCCGCCGGCACGCCCTCGGCCAAGCAGCTCGCCCGCGCTGCGGTTGCGCGACGTCGGCGCCAGCGCGGTGGCCACCAGGTCGCCGGTGCCCGCCCGGCCCACGAAGGTGCGCGCCCGTCCCCCCCCGGCCTCGGCCAGCGACAGCACCTCCAGGAAGATGTCCGCCGCGGCCATGCCGGCGGCGTTGAGCCCCTGGGACTGGGTGGCGCCGACGGCCACCGCGGCGGCGTTCTTGGCCACGCCGGCCAGCTCGGCCCCGACCGGGTCGTCGGAGACCTCGCACACCACGCCCGAGCGCTGGAAGGTCTCGGCCACGCGATGGGCCAGCAGCTCGGAGTGCGAGGCGCACACCAGGCCCGCGCCCGACTCGACCATCTCCTTGGCGTGCGCCGGCCCGCCCACGCAGGCCACCCGCTCGGGCCCGAAGGCGCGCTCGAGCTCCACGGTCGGCACGTTGCCGTCGGGCGCCACCAGGCCCTTGGCCAGCGACACCAGGCCCGCCCCGTCGCTCACCCCCAGAGCCCCGATCTCGACGATCGCGTCCCCCAGCCCCTTGGACGGCACGGCCAGGAAGATCAGGTCGGGGCGGCTGAACTGGTCCTCGCGCGCGCCGAGCGTGCGGATCTTGAGGTCGTCGGGGAGCTCGACGCCCGTCGAGGTAGTGCTTGTTCTCGCGCGCCTCGCAGAGCTCGTCGGTCTGCTCCTCGGTGCGGCACAGAAGCGTCGTGCGCACGCGCGCGCGCACGAGCAGCACCGCCACGGCGGTGCCGAAGGAGCCCGCTCCCACGACGGTCGCCCGACGGACGCCGTCGGAGGTCGGCCGGTATCGAGCCGGCAGTCGGATGCGGGGAAGCTACCTACCGCCCGCTAGGGACGGGGCTGGGGCCGGCCGAGCACGGTGAGCGCCACCAGGCGCGAGACCACCATCGCGACGTAGCCCAGGCCGGCGAGCTGCTCGATCATGACGAAGCTCCGCGCGGAGGCCTTGACCGGCACGACGTCGCTCAGCCCCGTGCTCGTGAGGGTGGTGAAGCTCAGGAACAGCAGCTCCATCCACGAGCGCTGGCCCGACGGGTCGATCGCCGCGGTGAAGCTGCCGGGCTCGATCGCCTGGATGACGGTGTACAGGTAGGCGAAGGCCCACGCCGCGAGGGTGAACGTGGCGCCGACCGCGAAGAGCTCGTCGCGGGTGATCTCGTGGTCGGCGAGCATGTACGCGATGAGCGCTCCCGCGGCGTAGAAGTAGAGAAGGGCTTCGAAGGCCGACGAGTACGGGAGAAGCGCATCCTCGCCGGTGACCGCCTGGATGAGGAGCAGCACGGTGGCCGGAATCGCGAGCACCACTCCCGGCCAGATCTTCGCCGGGGTGTCGCGCACCGCGCGCATCACAAGCCCGAGCACGGCGATGCCGAACACGCTGAACAGGGCGCGACCGACCCCGGTCCTCCATGAACGGATACAGGACCACCGCACCGAGCTGGGCGGCGAGCAGGACGGCCGAAGGCTCCCGGCGAGCCAGGCGAAGCACGGCGGCAACCTAGCTCGCGGGGCGGTCGCCTAGGAGGGGGCCGGGACGGGGCGGCCTTGCCCGAGGGAGCCGCCGTCCCGGCGAGCGAGGGGATGGCCGCACCGGCCCGGCCCCCGACAGCGCGGAGAGAGCCCTAGGTGTTCTGGTACAGAGGCCCGTCGCCGCCCTCGGGCGTCGTCAGACCGACCGCCCTTGGCGGTGATCGCCCCACACTGAACACAGTTCGTGTAGTTGACGATCACGTCGACGTTGCCCTCTTCCGGAGCGTCCTCGGGGATCTCGTACACCCCGGCCGGGCACATCCACTGCCAGGTCTCGGCCACCTCGCGCGGCACGTCGGTCTGCACCCGGATGTGGTTGGGCGCGTCGTCGCGCGTGGCGTTGCCCGAGATGTAGACGCTCGAGAGCTTGTCGAAGATGTACTTGCCGTCGGGCTTCGGGTACTTGTCCTTGGTCTTGCCGATGAACATCTCGCGCTCGTCCTGGCGGTGCCAGGGCAGGCGCACCGGGATCTTGCCCTTGGTGGCGATGAACAGGTTCACGATCGGCGCCGCCGATGAAGAAGCCCTTGGAGAACGGCTGGCGCGTGTTGCGCACCTCGTAGAGCTCCTTGCCGGTCTGCGACTCCTCGATCGCGTCCTCGTAGGACGAGAAGTCGTTGGACTCGGCCTTCAGGCCCTTGTAGATCGCCTCGGCGGCCAGGATCCCGAGTTGATCGAGTGGTGCACGCCCTTGAGCGCGACCGTGTCGACCATGCCGCCGGAGTCGCCCACCAGCACGGCGCCGGGCATCGAGAGCTTGGGCATCGACCAGTAGCCGCCGCCGGGGAGCGCCTTGGCGCCCCAGGACACGCGCTCGCCGCCCTCGAGGATCTTCCTGCACCAGCGGGTGGGTCTTGAAGGTCTGCAGCAGGTCGTGGCAGGAGGTGGTGGCGTCGGCGTACTCGAGGTCGATCACGAACCCGATCGAGACCAGGTCGTCGCCGGTCTCCTCGTCCTTCATCGGGTAGATCCAGGTGCCGCCCACCTGGCCGTACTTGGCGCCCGGTGCTGACCGGCCACGGGCCGATGGTGTGGATCACGCGGTCCAGCGGCTCCTTGACCTTCCAGACCTCCTTGACGCCGAGCTCCCAGGTCTGGGGCTCGCGGTCCTCGCCCAGGTCGAACTCGCGGATGGCGGGGCCGGTGAGGTGGCCCCAGCAGCCCTCGGCCAGCACGGTGGCCTTGGCCTTGATGTCCGCGCCCGGCTCGAAGTTGCCGAGCTCCTCGCCCTGCTTGCCGCGGCCCTTGTCGCCCGAGCGCACGCCGACGACGGCGCCGTCCTCGACGATCAGCTGCGAGGCGGCGGTCTCGGTGAGGATGTAGGCGCCCGCTCCTCGGCCACCCGCTGCTGGTAGCGGGCCAGCTCGGAGACCGAGATGACCTCGTTGCCGTGGTTCTTGAACGGCGGCGGCGGCGGGATCTTGATCGCGCGCTTCTTGGTCGGCGTGAGGTAGACCGCCTCCTTGTCGACCTCGCCGAAGGCGAAGCCCTCCTTGCGCCAGTCCTCGCGGCTCATGTCCGGGAACAGCCGCTTCAGCGGCTCCGGGCGCATCACGGCACCGGAGAGGTTGTGGCCGCCGCAGGTCTTGGCCTTCTCGACCACGGCGACCGGCACCTCGCCCAGCTGCTCCATCAGCTCGGGGTCGTCGGCCAGCAGCTGCAGCAGGCGGTTGGCGCAGGCCAGGCCGGCGGTGCCGCCGCCCACGATCGCGACGCCGACCTCGATCAGCTCGTCGGGGTCATCCAGCTCGCGCTTGATGAACTCGCCCTGCGGGTCGACCGGCGGAGGGAACTCCGCCGGCGCGACCTTGCCGTTTCCGAAGGCCATCGCGTTAGCCGCCCTTCTTCTCCTTCACGGCCTCGGCGAGCTTGGGGACGATCTTGTTCAGATCGCCCACGATGCCGAGGTCGGAGAACTCGAAGATCGGGGCGTTCGGGTCCTTGTTGATCGCCACGATGTTCTCCGAGGCCTGCATGCCGACCTTGTGCTGGATGGCGCCCGAGATGCCCGCCGCCAGGTACAGCTTCGGCGCGACCGTCTTGCCGGTCTGGCCGATCTGCGCGGCGTACGGGTACCAGCCGGCGTCGACCACTGCGCGGGTCGCCGCGACGGCGCCGCCCATGGCCTCGGCCAGGGTCTCGCACATCTCGAAGCCCTCGGCCTTGCCGAGCCCGCGGCCGCCGGCCACGAGGATGTCGGCGTCCTCGATGTTCACGTCGGCGCCGCGCTGCTCGCCGCGCTGGACCATCGTCGCCTTGGTCGAGTGCTCCTCGAGCTGGACGTCGACGTCCACGACCTCGGCCGTGCCGTCGCCCGACTCGTCGGCGTCGAACGCGTTCAGGCGGCCGATGATCACACCGGGCTCGCCCACGTAGTCGACGTCGACGACGGCGGAGTCCTGGAGGATCGGCCGCTTGGCCACGAGCTTGCCGTCCTGCGCGTGGACCTCGGTGACCTCCATGGTCACGCCGGCGTTCAGCCGGGCGGTCAGGCCCGCGCCGATCTCGAAGCCCAGCAGGCCGCCGCCGAACAGGGCGTAGGAGTAGCCCTCGTCCTGGATGACCTTGGCCATCGCGTCGACCACCGGGGCGCCGAGGCCCTCGGGCGCCTCGGCCCGGTAGACCTTGGTGGCGCCGTACTTGCCCAGCGAGCCGCACAGCTCGTCGGTCAGCTCGGACTTGTCGCCGACCACCACGACCGCGGCCTCGCCGCCGATCTCCTTGGCCAGCTTGGCGCCCTCGGAGACGGCGCCGAGCGAGTTCTTGTTGAAGGCGCCCTCGTAGTGGAGCGCGTAGGTCAGGATGCCGCTCATGCCAGGAGCTTCCTTTCGTCCATCCAGGCGACGATCTTCTCGACCGTCTCCTCGGTGTCCTCGTCCTCGATGATCTCCCCGGCCTCCTTGGCGGGCGGCGGGTTGATGCCCAGGACCTTCGTGCGCGAGCCGCCCTCGCCGACCTTGTCGGCCTCGATGCTCGCGTCGCCGGTGGACTTGGTCTCCAGCGGCTTCTTCTTCGCGCCCATGATCGCCTTCAGCGACGGGTAGCGCGGCTCGTTGATGGCGTCGCCGACGGAGATCACGGCCGGCAGCTGCACCTCGACCGTGTCGTAGCCGTACTCGGCCTGGCGCTCACAGGTGAGCTTGCCCTCGGCCACGTCCATCTTGATCACCTGGGTGAGCGAGGGCATCTTCAGATGCTCGGCCACCACGGCGCCGATCGTGTAGCACTCGCCGTCGTCCGACTGCTGGCCCAGCAGGACCAGGTCGGGGGACTCGGCCTCGAGCACCTTGGCCAGGGCGTAGCCGGTGGCGCAGACGTCCGAGCCCGCCAGGGCCTCGTCGGTCAGGTGCACCGAGCGGTCGGCGCCCAGCGAGACGGCCTTGTGCAGCGCACGGAAGGCCGACTCCGGCCCCATGGTCACCGCCACGACCTCCTCGACGTCCACTTCGCCGCCTTCCTTGACCTGCATGGCGGCCTCGATGGCGTGCGTGTCGAACGGGTTCAGGTTCTTCTCGCCCGAACGGTCGATCCGCATGGAGCTTTCGTCCATGCGCTTCTCGACGGCCGCGTCAGGCACCTCTTTGACGAGGACACAGATCTTCAAGTGAGCTCCTTCAGGGTTCTCTGCGGGCGGGCTGCCCGTTGCGAGCGCCGCAATCCTACCGGGTTGACTGACGAATCAGTCGGCGGCCTTCGGACGGTAGGGCGGAGCTTCGCCCCAGCCCCAGCGCGGAACGGGGGCATGCGGCGCCGCCTCGGCCCCCTCCTGCGAGTTCTGAAGCGCCAGCCTGGTACCCCATTCCGCGTAGGCAAGCAGCGCCGAGCGGAACTCGGGGTCGTCGGGCAGCCCGGCATCGTCGGCGGCGACGCTCATCGTCGCGACGAAACGATGGCGCGCCTCGGGCGTGATCCGGAGGTTGTGGTGACGGGCCAGCATGTGCTCGTAGCCGCCCAGCTCCTGGCTGTAGCGGGAAGGCCCGCCGAAGACTTCCGCCCACCAGGCGGCCACGTGGTCGCGGTGGCCCTCGTGGACTCCGCCGGGGAAGTACGGCGAGATCAGCTCGTCTTGCTCCACGCGGTCGTAGAACGCGTCGATCAGCCGGCGGATGGCCGACCCGCCACCGGCCCACTCGTAGAGCGTGGGCGTGTGCTCGCCCATCGCCTACGCGGGGGCCGGCTCGGGCACGACCTCCGGCTGGAAGGCGTCGCGCTCGATCTCGCGCTCGCGGACCAGCAGTAGCGACAGCACGGCCCCGGCCAGCGACAGGATCGCCGCCACGATCAGGATGTCGTTCATCCCGGCGAGGAAGCCCTCGCGGGCGGCGGTGGCCACCGCGCCCCGGGCCTGCTCGGGCACGGAGCCCAGTGCGGAGTCGAGATTGCCCGACGAGACCGCCTCCACCAGCTGGCGCGGGCGCTCACCCGTCGCCGCCGGCGAGCCCGCCGCCACCTCCTCGACCTTGGACGCGCCGCGGCCCAGGAAGATCGCTCCCCAGGCGGCGATGCCCACGGCGACCCCGACCTGGCGGAAGGTGTCGTTGATCCCCGAGGCCATGCCGCTTCGCTCCTTGGGGACCACCGACAGCGCGACGTCGGCGATCACGGGGTTCAGCAGCCCGACGCCGAAGCCGGCCACCAGGAAGCCGGGAAGCAGCGTGGTCCACTCCGAGCCGCCGGTGAGGCCGCCCATGAGCAACAGGCCCACGCCGGTCAGGGTCAGCCCGGTGCCCAGCATGTAGCGCGCCTGCACCTTGCTCAGCAGCGCGCCTGCGACCGGCGCGGCGAGGAAGGAGATGACCGTGATCGGGAGGTAGCGAACGCCCGCCTCCAGTGGGTCCAACCCCAGGAAGCCCTGCATGAACAGGGTCAGGTAGAGGAACATCGCGAACATCGAGCCCGACAGGGCGAACGCCGCGAGTTGGACGCCGGTGAACGCTCGGCGGCGGAACAGGTCGAGCGGCAGCATGGGTTGCTCGACGCGACGCTCGACGGCGATGAAGGCCGCCATCAGCACCGCGGCACCCACGAGCAGGCTCACGATCAGCGTGCTGCCCCAGCCCTCGTCGTTGCCGCGCAGCAGCGCCAGCACCAGCAGGAACAGGGAGCTGCTGAACGTGACCAGGCCGCCCCAGTCGATCCGGTCGGCGTCGGGGTCGCGCGACTCGCGCAGCTTGAGCTGGGTGACCGCCAGCGCGGCCGCGCCGATCGGCACGTTGATGAAGAAGATCCACTCCCAGCCGAGGCTGTCGGTGATTGCACCGCCCACCAGCGGGCCTATCGCGACGGCCACGCCGATCGAGCCGCCGTAGATGCCCATCGCCACACCGCGCTCACGGCCCGCGGCGAACTCCTGGGCGATCAGCGCCAGTGAGACCGCGAACATGATCGCTCCGCCGATGCCCTGGACGGCGCGGGCGAGGTTCAGGGCGGTCGGGTCGGGCGCGAGGCCGCACAGCAGCGAGGCGACCGAGAAGACGATCAGGCCGAAGGCGAACACCCGCCGGCGTCCCAGGCGGTCGGCCAGCGAGCCGGCCGTGAGCACCACAGCGGCAAGGGTCAACGCGTAGGCGTCAACCACCCACTGGAGGTCGGTGAACGACGATTCGAGGTCGCGTTGGATCGCGGGCAGCGCCGTGTTGACCACGGTGATGTCGAGCAGGAGCATGATCGTCGCCACGCTCACCGCTATGAGGGTCCACCACTTCCGAGCCATTTGGACGTGTCCTAACGACGGGGGTACAATTTGGTCAAGGCACCTTACCAGACCGTAAGGTTCCCTGATAAGGAGACCTGACCTTTGTCCGAGCAGCGCCCACTACTCCCCCTTCTAGCCGAGGCCAAGGAGCTCGTTGTGAACGAGCTGCACAGGCGCCTGCACGAGGAAGGCTACGACGAGATACGGCCCGCGCACGGTTGCGTCTTTCGCTTCATCCAGCCGGCCGGGACGCGGCTCACGGTGCTGGCGGAGCAGTCGGGGTTCACCAAGCAGGCGGTGGGCGAGGTGGCCGACGACCTCGAACGCCTCGGCTACGTCGAGCGCATCGCCGATCCGCTCGACGGGCGGGCCAAGCTGATCCGGCTGACCGAGCGCGGGGCCCGCTCCCGCGAGACCGGGGTGCGGATCATGGGCGAGATCGAGGCCGAGTGGGCCGAGCGCCTCGGCGAGGACGCCGTGGCGACGCTGCGCGAGGTGCTTGAGGCCGTGACCGGCCACACCACCGTGCCCGCTTAGGCGGGGACGGCGCCTTCGATGTAGTCGACTATCTCCTGGACCGACGAGCCGGGGGTGAACACCTCGGCCACGCCGAGCTCCTTGAGCTCGGGGATGTCGTCGCTGGGGATCGTGCCGCCCACCACCAGCACCACGTCCTCGGCGTTCTGCTCCTCGAGTAGCCGGGCGATCTTGGGCACCAGCGTCATGTGGGCGCCGGAGAGGATCGAGAGTCCGACGGCGTTGGCGTCCTCCTGGAGGACCGTTTCCACGATCTGCTCGGGGGTCTGGTGGAGGCCGGTGTAGATGACCTCCATCCCGGCGTCGCGCAGGGCGCGGGCGATGATCTTCGCCCCTCGGTCGTGTCCGTCGAGGCCGGGCTTGGCCACGACCACACGGATCTTTCTCGAGTCCGCCATGCGGCGAGCAGGATACCCCCGAGCCGTAACCTCACACCCGTGCGCCGCGCCGCCCTGGTCGTGTTGATGGCCGCGGCGCTGGCGGGATGCGGCGGCGAGGAGTCGGCCGCCGATGGGGCGCCGCGGTTCGAGACCGTCGTCCAGGACGACGCCCTGCTGCTTCACCGGCCGGCCGAGCTGCCCCGGACGATCAGGACGCTGAAGGCCCTCGGCATAGGCCGCGTGCGCATCAACGCGACCTTCTCTCAAATCGCGCCGAAGGAGGACGGCCCGCGCAACTGGTCCAACCTCGACCGCGCCGTGAAGGCGGTGGTGGCGGGCGGCATGCGGCCGATGATCGACGTCGGCTTCTTTGCTCCGCGCTGGGCCGGCGGTCCCCGATCTCCCGACCCCGAGAAGCTCGCCGGCTTCGCGAAGGCGCTGGCCGAGCGCTACCCACAGGTGCACCTGTGGACGATCTGGAACGAGCCGAACCATCCCGTCTTCCTGACGCCCCAGTGGGCAGGCGGGGTGCCGGTGGCCGCCCACCGCTATCGCCGCATGCACCAGCTCGGCTACGAGGCGATCAAGGACGCGTCGGAGGACAACCGCGTCCTGCTCGGCGGGCTGACGTCGATTGGCAGCCCCGGCCGCGGTCCGCGCGACGCCATCCGCCCGTTGCTCTTCCTGCGCGAGATGGCCTGCGTGGACTCCCGGCTGCGCCCGCTGGAGCGTCCCGAGTGTTCGAACTTCGAGCCGCTGAAGGCCGACGGCTTCGCCATCCATCCCTACATGCACAAGCAGCCCCCCACGCGGTCGCTGCCCGATCCCGACAGCGTCGGGATGGCCGACCTGGGGCGGCTGTCGCGGCTGCTCGGCGCCCTCGCCGACCGGGGCCGTATCGAGGAGCGCCTCGACGTGTACGTGACCGAGTTCGGCTACGAGACCGACCCGCCCGACTCACGCCGCGGGGTCTCCCCCGCCCGCCAGGCCGCCTACCTGCAGGGAGCGGTGGGCGAGGCGCTGGCCCGGCCCGACGTGCGCATGCACGCGCAGTTCCTGCTGCGCGACCTCGCCGACGACGGCCTCTACCAGACCGGGCTCCAGCAGCCGGACGGGCGACCCAAGCCGTCGTTGTTCTCGTTCCCGGTGTCCTTCGTGGTCCGCCGAGGGACCGGCCTGGGCCTGGTGCGCCCCGGCCGGGGCGTTCGCTTCGTGTGTGTCGAGCGCCGCGCCGAAACCGACCGATGGGTGCAGACCGGCTGCCTGGACACCGACCCCGACGGCGTGGTGCGCCGCGAGGGAATCGGCAGGGGCACCTGGCGACTGCGGTGGGATCAGCGCGGCCGCCGGCCGCTCTACTCATTGCCCGCCCGCGCCGGATAGTCCCCTTGCACGGCGCACGCGCTCAAAAAAACTCGTCAGCGGGCTGACGAGTTCTCGCGAGGGGTAGGGCCCGTCGGACCGCGCCCGCCTTGGCTCGGCGGCCTCAGTAGGCGACGCGGGCTAGAAGACCGGCGTCTCGGTGTAGCTGCCGAACACCTGCTGGAGGGACTCGACGATCTCGCCCTCGGTGCAGTGCGCCCGGGCGCAGTCCAGCAGCGGGTACATCAGGTTGCCCTCGCCGCCCGCGGCCTCGCGCAGCTCGGCCAGCGCCGACTCGACCGCCTCGGTGTCGCGGCGGCCCCTCACGGCCTCGACGCGGCCGATCTGCTTGCGCTCGAGGGCGGGGTCGATGCGAAGGATCGGGATGCCCTCCTCGTCGGAGTCGTTGAACCCGTTGACCCCGACGATGATGCGATCGCCCTTGTCCACCTCGGTCTGGTACTGGAACGAGGCGTCGGCGATCTCGCGCTGGGGGAAGTCCTGCTTGACCGCCTCGACCATGCCGCCGAGCTCATCGATGCGGCGGAAGTACTCGTAGGCCGCCTCCTCCATCCGGTCGGTGAGGTGCTCGACGAAGTAGGAGCCGCCGAGCGGGTCGATGGTGTTGGCCACCCCCGACTCGTGGGCGATGATCTGCTGCGTCCTGAGGGCAATCCGCACGGCCTCCTCGGTCGGCAGCGCCAGCGCCTCGTCGTAGGAGTTGGTGTGTAGCGACTGGGTGCCGCCGAGCACGGCCGACATCGCCTCGAGCGCGGTGCGCACCACGTTGTTGAACGGCTGCTGCGCTGTCAGCGACACGCCCGCGGTCTGCGCGTGGCAGCGCATCAGCAGCGAGCGCTCGTCCTTTGCGCCGTAGGTCTCGCGCATCTCTCGGGCCCAGATGCGCCGGGCGGCGCGGTACTTGGCGATCTCCTCGAGGAAGTCGATGTGCGCGTTGAAGAAGAACGACAGCCGCGGGGCGAAGGCGTCCACGTCGATGCCGCGCTCCATCGCCTCCTCCACGTAGGTGAACCCGTCCTTGAGCGTGAAGGCGAGCTCCTGCTGAGCGGTCGAGCCCGCCTCGCGGATGTGGTAGCCCGAGATCGAGATCGGGTGCCAGCGGGGCATGTGCTCGGAGCAGTACTCGACCATGTCGGTGACCATCCGCATGGCCGGGTCGACCGGGAAGCACCACTCCTTCTGGGCGATGTACTCCTTGAGGATGTCGGTCTGGATCGTCCCGCCCAGCGACTCGGGCGGGATGTCCTTCTTCTCCGCCGCGACGACGTAGAAGGCCAGCATCAGCGCGGCGGGCGCGTTGATGGTCATCGAGGTGGTGACCTCGCCCAGGTCGATCCCCCCGAACAGGGTCTCCATGTCGTCGAGGGTGTCCACCGCGACGCCCTCGCGGCCCACCTCCCCCTCGCTCTTGGGGTGGTCGGAGTCGTGGCCCATCAGCGACGGCATGTCGAAGGCGGTCGACAGGCCGCCCTGGCCGTGCTTGAGCAGGTAGTGGAAGCGCTCGTTGGTCTCCTCGGCGGTGCCGAAGCCCGCGAACTGCCGCATCGTCCACAGCCGCCCCCGGTACATCGACGGGTAGACCCCGCGCGTGTAGGGGTACTCGCCGGGCAGCCCGATCTCGTCGGGGTCGGGCAGGTCGTCGGCGGTGTAGAGCGGCTCGACGGGCTCGCCGGAGATCGTCGCGAACAGCGCGTCCCGCTCGGGCTTGCGCCCGTAGGTCTCCTGGCGCCAGCGGTCTACGTCGGTGGTGGGGCGAGTGGCGGCCATGCGGGCTTACAGATTACGCTCAGCGCCGCCTGCGCTCGCGGGTGAGCGCCCGCCGCAGCTCGCGGGCCCGCCGGGTGGCCGCCGTCGCCCGCCGACCGGATCGCGCCGCAGCCGCCTGGGCCCGCTCGAGATCACCGCTCAGGTGCTCGACGCGCGCCTTGCTGGTGGCCAGCTGGGCCTCGGCGCGGCTGGCGCGGCTGTCCGCCGCCTTCTTGGCCTGCTGTGCGTTGGTGACCTCCTCGCTCGATCCCCTGCCCGCCACCAGTAGAGGGATCGCGATGAGCAGGGCCACGGCCAGTAGGGCGGCCACGACCACCCGGGGCCGCTCCCGCACGGTCCTCACGCCAGCTGCTCCGCCACCGTCAGACCCAGCAGCTTCACCGCCGAGCGCGTGGGCCGGCTCAGGCCCTCCAGGTTGTAGGTGCCCGAGTCGAGCATCACCTGCAGGCGCTGGTCGAGCGGGAGCGTGCGCGAGCGGTGCAGCCGCTGCTCGGAGAAGCGGCGCTCGATCTGCCCGAGGTCCACCCCGCGGGAGCCGACCGCCTTGTTGACCACCACCGTGATGCGCTCATGCGACAGGTGCTCCAGGGCTCCGAGCACCACCTGCGAGGTCACCCACTCCGGCGTGGTCACGAGCACCACCTGGTCGGCCCGGCCGATCGCGAACTGCGCGAGCGGATCGGCGACCCCGGTGCCGCAGTCGAGCAGGACCGCCTCGTAGAAGTAGGACAGGTAAGTGACGATCGCGTCGTACTGGGCGGGCGTCAGCTCGGCGAGCTTCTTGGGGTCCATCGGCGCGGCCAGCAGGTGCAGGCCCGTGGGCAGCCGCGAGACGTAGGTGCGCACCTCGGCCGCCGCCTTGACGTCGTCCCAGTTGGCCAGCAGGTCGGCCAGAGTCCGCTCGGAACGCAGGCCGTCGGGGGCGAGCGCGGCGAGCGTGCCGAAGTCGGGGTTGGCGTCCAGCGCCACCGCGCGCAGCCGCAGGTGCTGGGCGAGGATGTTCCCGATCAGGAAGGTGTTGGTGGTCTTGCCCACTCCCCCCTTCGGGCTGATCACCGCGATCACGTTCGGTCGCGTGACCCCCGGCAGCGCCTTCAGTCGCTCGTCGAGGTCGTTCTCGGCGCGCTCGCCGCTGGAGACGAGCAGGTTGCGAAGCCTCTGCCTCAGCCGGCGCAACCCGCTGTCGGGCAGCGGCCGCCCCTCGACCACCTCGCCCCGGTAGACCTCCTCCCGCTGCAGACCGGTGGGCTTCTTCTCAGCCATGAGCCGCAGAAGGGTACGGCTCAGACCCGTCCGAGGTAAGACTCATCGAGCAGCGAGCCGAGGGCCTCGCGAGGGGCGTTCGCGTGCTCGCCGCCGACGTCCGACACCGCCCGGTGCCAGGTCAGCGCCCGCGCGACCTTGGCCACCCGGCAGGCCAGCTCGAGCTCGGCGACCAGGTCCTCGTGGGAGCCGTACTCGGCGAAGCCCTCGAGGTACGCGTCGCGCACGCCGGGCACCGCTTCCGCCGGGATGGGCGAGAACCCCAGCCCGCCGAGCATGCTGGCGAAGGGGTGGGCCACCACCGCGTCGCCCCAGTCGTAGAACCGCGCTCCGTCGAGGATGTTCCAGGGGTGGAGGTCGTTGTGGTCGATGGACGCCGGCACCTGCGAGGCGGCCAGGCGGTCGCACCAGTCGCGGTAGGTCGCGCGCATGGCCTCCACCTGGGCGTGCCCGCCGACCGCCTCCACGGCCTCTTCGAATCGTTGGGGCATCACCTGCGGGCGCATGTCCGCCAGGCCGAGCTCCAGCATCCGCCCGGCGTGCGGTGAGAGGTCGCGCTGGAGCTGCGCGTAGGCGCCAAGCGCTTCGGCCAGGTCGTCGACCCGCAGGTGCTCGCCGAGCGGCTGCCCGCCGTCGGGCAGCAGCACCCAGCAGCGCTCGCGGTCCACGCCGAGCGGCACGAGGATCCGGTCGGGCACGACCTCCGTGAGCAACTCGTACAGCGGCACCTCGAACGCGGTGCCCGCGCCGGGCGCCTTCAGCCAGACATCGCCGCCGTCGGTGGCGGCTCGCAGCACCGTCGCCCACGGCCGGACGCGGTGTTCCTCGACCTCGCCGATCCGCGGCAGCCCGGCCTCGGCCAGGCGATCGTCGATCCACGCGGCGGCATCAAGCATGCCTCCAGCATCCGTGTCAGCGACCCCCTTTGTCGACTTTGCCGGATATAGCCCGGTCAAGTCGACAACCCCCTCCAGGGCGGCTGGCGTCTCAGACGCCGGGGCGGTCAGTCGTCGGAATCGGGGCTGCCGGCGGCCTCCTCGACCGTCTGCTGGTCTCCGGTCCCGAACGGGCCGGGCGCGTCGGAGTGCTCCTTGCTGTCCCACAGCCCGGAGCTCTCCTCGGAAGCCTGCTTGGGCTCCTGCTCCTCGCCCCGGTCTGCCTGGGCGCCCTCTGACTTGGCCTCCTCGACGTCCTTCTCTTGCTCGTCCATGGCTGCCGTCTACCCCCGGGTGGGCAGGCCGAACCGCCGCCGCGGCCGCAGGCGGGCGGCCAGGTAGCCGCCTCCGCCGCCGAGCAGGCCGACGCCGGCCACTACGCCCGCGATCCGCAGCCGGCGGGCCAGCTTGTCGAAGCGCATGATGCGCCAGCCCTCCGCGCGCGCGACCTGCTCGAGGTGGCGGTCTGGGTTCACCGCGACCGGGTGGCCGACGGCGCGGAGCATCGGCAGGTCGGACTCTGAGTCCGAGTAGGCGTACGAGGCGGACAGGTCGATGTTCTCCTGCTCGGCCAGGTCTCTGATCGCGGCCGCCTTTCCCTCGCGGTAGGTGAAGTGGCCTTCGGGCCGGCCGGTGTAGACGCCGTCCCGCACCTCGGAGCGGTTGCCGATCCCGCCGTCCAGCACCAGCACGTGCGCGAGCGTCTCGGCCAGCTCGCTCGAGGCGGCGGTGACCACGTAGGCCAGTCGCCCGGCGTCCTGGTGGTCGTGCGCCTCCTGGAGCACCTGCGGGTAGACCGCCGGGAGGACCCCGGCCAGCACCTGCTGGCCCATCCGCATCAGGTCGACCTGGCGCTGACCGGTGATCGCCTCGGCGATCCGGGCGCGCAGGATGTCGGTGCTCTCGTCGGTCGAGCCCTGCAGGCGGAACTGGACGTTCGCCCACACGTCGCGGGCCATCTGACGACGCGAGATCAGGCCGTTGCGGTGCGCCGCACGGGCGAAGTGGAGGGCGCTCGAGCCCTCTATGAGCGTCTTGTCGAGGTCGAAGAAGGCGGCTGCCCGCGGGGGGCTATCCGCCATTCACTTCGATGATCACCGCGTCGCCCTGGCCGCCGCCGGAGCAGATCGCCGCCACGCCGAGGCCGCCGCCGCGGCGACGCAGCTCGTGCGTCAGGGCGCCGAGGATGCGGGCGCCGCTGGCGCCGATGGGGTGGCCGAGCGCGATCGCTCCGCCGTTCACGTTCACCTTGCTCTCGTCGATGCCGAGCATCCGCATCGAGTTCAGCGCGACCGAGGCGAAGGCCTCGTTGATCTCGAACAGGTCGATGTCGTCCACGCTCAGGCCGGCCTTCTCCAGCGCCAGCTTGGTCGCGTTGCCGGGCGTGCGCGCGAGGTACGGGAAGTCGTCGGCCACCGCGGCCTGGGCCACGATGGTGGCCAGCACCTCTTTGTCGTTGGCCTTGGCCCACTCGTCGCTGGACAGCACGATCGCTCCGGCGCCGTCGTTGACGCCCGGCGAGTTGCCCGCGGTGTGGGTTCCCTCCTTGCTGGCGATGCCCGGGAGCTTGGCCAGGCTCTCGATCGAGCCCTCGCGGCGGGGAGCCTCATCGACCTCGACCACGTCCTCGGACTTCTTGGACTTGACCGTGACCGCGACGATCTCCTCGGCCAAGCGTCCCTCGTCGGTGGCCGCGGTCGCCCGCTCGTGGCTGGACAGGGCGAACTTGTCCAGGTCCGCACGCGTCATCTCGAGCTCGTCGCCGACCTCGGTCGCCTCGACCGCCATCGCCTTGTCCGTGAAGGGGTTGGTGAGCCCGTCGTGGGTCATGGAGTCGAGCGCCTCGACGTCGCCCATGCGGAAGCCGAAGCGGGCCTTGGGGAGCAGGTACGGGGCCTGCGACATGGACTCCATCCCGCCCGCGACGCCCACCTCGAGATCGCCGGCGCGGACCGCCTGGTCGATCATCCCGGCCGACCGGATCCCCGAGGCGCACACCTTGTTGACGGTCTCGCTGGAGACCTCCTTGGGGATGCCGCCCTTGATCTGCGCCTGGCGCGAGGGCACCTGGCCCTGACCGGCCTGCAGGACCTGCCCGAAGACCACGTGCTGTACCTCGTCCGGCTTGACTTCGGCACGGTCCAGGGCGGCCTCGATGGCCGTCCCTCCGAGGTCGGTGGCGTCGAGCGAAGAAAGGCCTCCGCCGAGCTTTCCAAAGGGGGTGCGAGCGGTTCCGAGGATGACGGTCTTGGGCATGCCTGGAGGCTACCCATACACTGCCGCGCCCTATGCCTATCGCGGTCACCGCCCGTAGCGGGCCTCCGGAGGAAACCTCGGCCGACACTCGCGTCGTCGCGCTGTTCGAGGAGGAGTCGCTCCCCGGCGAGCTCCAGTCGCTGGTCGATTCCGGTGAGGCGAAACCCGCCCTGCGCAAGGTCGCCGTGGCTCACGAGGACGGCCGCCGGGTGATCGTGGCCGGCCTTGGCAAGCGCGACGAGCTCGACCCCGAGAAGGCGCGCGTCGCCGCCGCCGTGGTTGCCTCGCGCGCGACGGAGCTCGGTACCTCGTCGTTGTCGTGGGACGCGCCCGAGGGCACCGCCGCAGCGATCGTGGAGGGCACCCTGCTCGCGCTCTACAAGTTCGACCGCTTCAAGTCCGAGGCCAACGACGCGGACAACGGGATCCAGTCGCTGGAGATCGCCGGCGACCACGCCGACGAGGGCGCGGTGGGCACGGCCCGCGTGACCGCCGAGGCACAGAACCGCGCCCGCGACCTGCAGAACCTGCCCTCCAACGTGGCCACGCCGCTGTTCCTCGCCGAGCGCGCCTCGGAGATCGCCGACGAGCACGAGTCGCTGGAGGTCGAGCTACTGGACGGCGAGGCGATCGTCGCGCGCGGCATGGGCGCCTTCGCCTGCGTGGCGCAGGGCACCTACGCCGAGCCGCGGCTGATCGTGCTGCGCTACGACGGCGGCGGCGATGGCCCCCACCTCGGCTTCGTGGGCAAGGCCGTGACCTTCGACACCGGCGGGATCTCGATCAAGCCCGCCGGGAAGATGCACGAGATGAAGTTCGACATGTCCGGCGGGGCGGCCGTGCTCGAGTCGGTGGCCGCCATCGCCGAGCTCGGGCTCCCGGTTCGCATCACCGCCGTGGTGCCCGCCACCGAGAACATGCCGAGCGGCCGCGCGGTCAAGCCCGGAGACATCGTCACCGCGATGAACGGCAAGACCATCGAGGTCAACAACACCGACGCCGAGGGCCGCCTGATCCTGGCCGACAGCCTCGCCTACGTGGTGGAGCAGGGCGCCGAGCGGATCGTCGACCTGGCCACGCTGACCGGCGCAATCATCGTCGCCTTGGGGTCCACCTACGCGGGCGTCTTCTCCAACGACGATGACTGGTCCGCCCAGGTCGAGGCGGCGATGACGGAGACCGGCGAGCTGGGCTGGCGGCTGCCCCTGCACCCGGAGATATTCGAGCTGACCAAGGGCCAGTACGCCGACCTCACCAACGCCGCGGCCGAGCGCAAGGCGATGTCCTCCTACGCCGCGGAGTTCCTGCGTCAGTTCGTCGACGACACCCCCTGGGTGCATCTCGACATCGCCGGGACGGCGTGGGGCCTGGGCCGCCAGTACGTGGGCAAGGGCGCCTCGGGCTTCGGCGTCCGTCTGCTGGTCGCACTGGCAAAAAACACCGCTTAGCAGGCAAAACGTAAAGTCTGTGAGCTCGCTCACAGATGGTTTGGGATTGCCTCGTTCTGGCTACTGTGGGTCAAGTAGTTCGCAATCTGGCCCTTGCGTCAGCCCCCGCGCCAGCTGCGCGGCCGGGCATTGAATCGCCCACCTGAACCCCGGTGATCCAGCGCTTGCGGCCTCTGCCCCATCGGAGGTCAACCCATGTTCCCCAAACGAACCCTTGCTCTGTGCGCGTGCGCGCTGGGCGCCGGCTCCGGCGCCACGGCTGCGCTTGCCTCAGATCACAACGACACCAGCGACGGACCGGTCATCGATGCGCTCGTGCCGGTCGTCGACCAGCAGCTCGTGCCGCCGTCCGGCCAGCCAAGCAAGAAGGTCCAGGACCGCTACCTCAAGCTGCACAAGAAGGCACGTAAGGACGGCGAGAAGCCGGGCCGAAACGTGGTTCGCGACGGCGTCCGGGAGCGCGACGGCGACGTCCGTCTCGCCAGCGCTCGCGACGTCAAGAAGTCGGTTCGCGTGCTCAAGCGCATGACCGCGCCTGAGCAGCCCGCCGGTGGGTCCACCACCTCTACCGGTTCCGGTGGCGCGCCGAACGCCCAGCTCCAGTCGATCGCCGCCTGCGAGTCAGGCGGTGACCCGAGCGCCGTCGGCGGTGGCGGCGCCTACCGCGGCAAGTACCAGTTCGACCAGCAGACCTGGGCTTCCGTCGGCGGCAGCGGCGATCCGGCCGCCGCTCCCGAGGCAGAGCAGGACAAGCGTGCCGCCCAGCTGCTCGCGCAGAACGGCGCGGGCCAGTGGCCCGTCTGCGGCGGCTAGCCGCAGACCGCAGGGCTGGCACGGCAAGGACCGCCGTGCCAGAGTCGCGTCATGCCTGACGTCTACGCGACGATCGAACAGGCAGACGTCGCCGTCCAGGAGCAGCTCGCGGAAGTGCTCGAGCTGCGGGCGGCGGACCCGCAGCAGCGGGCGATGTTGGAGAACTACCTCGCCGACCTCTCGCCACCCGACGGCGCTCGGGTGTTGGAGGTCGGCTGTGGCACGGGAGCGGTCTCGCGAGCAATCGCGGAGCTGCTGCCCGTGCGCGAGGTGGTGGGCGTGGACCCCTCGCCGGTGTTCGTCGAGCGTGCTCGAGCGATTTCGCAGAGCCCTGTGTTGTCGTTCGAACGCGGCGACGCCCGCGACCTTCGGTTCGAGGACGGGTCGTTCGACGCCGTGGTGCTCCACACCGCGCTCTGCCACATCCCCGGTCCCGAGGGCGTGCTCGCCGAGGCGGCGCGGGTGACGGCGGCCGACGGCTGGCTGGCCGTGTTCGACGGCGACTACGTGACCACGACCGTCGCCACCTATGAGTCCGACCCGCTCCAGGCGTGCGCCGACTCAGCCGTCGCGTCGCTGGTGTACGACGCGCTGCTGGTGCGCCGGCTGCCGGCGCTGGCGCGCGGCGCCGGTTGGGATGTCGTCCGGCTGCGCAGCCACGGCTACGTCGAAACCGACAGCCCCGGCTACATGCTCACATTGGTCGACCGCGGCGCCGACATACTCGCCGCCGACGGTCGCCTCGGCCCCGGCGCCACGGAGGCGCTCAAAGCCGAGGCCCGCCGGCGGGTCGACGCAGGCACGTTCTTCGGTCACATCGCCTACGCGAGCCTGATCGCGCGGCGCGGCTGAGCGCCCGCCCTAGCGGCGCTGCTCCCCCTGCTGCGGCGGGGCCACACCGGGATCCTGGGGATCGCGGGGTGCTCCCTGCTGGTCGGGTGGCGGCGCGGCGTGGGGCTGGGTCGGCACCGCGCCCTGTGACTCGGTCGCGGGCTGGGCGTGCGGGTCCTGACCCTGCTGGGCGTAGCCCTGCTGGTCGTAACCCTGCTGGCCCTGCTGCACCTGGCCCTGCTGCTGGCCGTGCTGGTCGTAGCCCTGCTGACCGGCCCCCTGCTGGTGCTGGTCGTAGCCCTGCTGGGGCTGGCCATGCTGGTCGTAGCCCTGCTGGGGCTGGCCGTGCTGGTCATAACCCTGCTGGGGCTGGCCGTGCTGACCGGCGCCCTGCTGGGGCTGACCCTGCTGGCCGGCGCCCTGCTCGGCGTGGCCGTGCTGGTCGTGCCCCTCACCGTGGGGGTCGCCCAGCGGTGCGTCGTCGTCGGCGTCGGGGTCGATCCGGTTGGCCTCGGCGTGGTGCGCGTCGCGTTGGCGACCGGCGTGCTCGGCCTTGGCCTTGGCCTCCTTGGCCGAAGCCTGCTCGCGCCGGGCTCGGGCAGCGGCCTCGTCGGCCTCGGCCTTGGCCCGATCGGCCTGGTGGCCGTGCACCTGGGCCTCCTGGCGTATCTCGCGCGCCTCGTGCCGGTGCTCCTCGCGCTTCTGCTCACGCTTCTGCTGTCCGACGGTCAGCGCCAGCACGATTGCTGCGATCACCACTAGGGCGATCACGATGATCAGAACTATCTCCACCTCAGGGTCCTTCCCTCGTTTGTCGAGGGCTACTTACCCCTATTACGCGGTGTCTATCTCCATTTCGGCCAATTCGCGCTTGAGGACCTTGCCGGTTGCGTTGCGCGGCAGCTCGTCCAGGAACACGATCTCCCGCGGCACCTTGTAGCCGGCGAGGTTCTTCTTGACGTGGCTCTTGATGTCCTTTTCGGAGGGCTTCTTGGATCCCTTCGGCCACCACGAACGCCCGCAGGCGCTGCCCGAAGTCGTCGTCCTCGACGCCGATGGCGGCGACGTCGGCCACGCCGGAGTAGCGCGAGATGAGGTCCTCGACCTCCTTCGGGAACACGTTCTCGCCGCCCGAGACGATCATCTCGTCGTCGCGGCCCTCCACGAACAGGCGGCCGCTCTCGTCGAAGCGCCCGACGTCGCCGGTGGCCATCAGGCCGTCGATCTCATCCTTCGAGCCGCCGCCGGTGTACCCCTCGAACAGCATCTCGTTGCCGACGAAGATGCGTCCGGTCTCGCCGGTGGGTACCTCGCGCTTCTCCTCGTCGAAAAGCTTGACCACCGTGCCGCGCGGCGCCTTGCCGGCAGTGCCCGGGGCGGCGCGCATGTCGGCCGGGGTGGCGATGGACGCCCACGCCACCTCGGTCGAGCCGTAAAGGTTGTAGAGCGTGTCACCGAACTCGTCCATCCACCGGATGGCCATGTCGCCGGGCAGCGCCGATCCGCTCGCGGCGACCACCTTCAGCGAGCTCAGGTCGTACTTGCGCCGCGTCTCCTCGGGTAGCTCGAGGATCCGCTTCATCATCACCGGCACCACCGCCAGCGAGTAGCAGTTGTGCTTGTCGACCTCGGCCAGACAGGCCTCGGGGTCGAACTTGCGCCGGAGCACGTACGTGGAGCCCAGGAACAGGCCCAGCGTGAAGTGCGCGAAACCCCACGAGTGGAACAGCGGGGCGGCGATGTGGGTGGTCTGCTCGGCCTTCAGCGGGATCTTGGAGAGGAACGAGACCGCGGGGTCCAGCGACTCCGTGTTGCCACGCGAGGCGCCCTTGGGCGTTCCCGTGGTGCCGGAGGTGAGGATCACCGCCCGGCCCTCGCGCTCGGGGGGCACCGGGTCAGACGGGTCGCCTCCGGCCATCAGGTCCTCGAGCGTCGGGTCGTCGGGGTCCTCGGAGTCGCTCCAGGCCACGAAGCGCTTGCGCCGCTTGCCGGCCTCCTCGATCAGCTCGGCGAACTCCTCGTCGTAGATGATCGCCTTGGGCTTCTCGCGGTCGGCCACCTCGGCCAACTGCGGCGCCGAGAACGCGGTGTTCATGTACAGCGAGTCGGCGCCCAGCTTGGAGATCGCCACGGTGGCTTCGATGAAGTAGCGGTGGTTGCGGGCCATGATGGCCACGCCGTCGCCCTCGCCGACGCCGCGGTCGGCCAGCGCCGAGGCGAGGCGGTTCGTGCGCTCGTTGACGTCCTTGAAGGTCAGCGACCCGAGCTCGTCGATGATGCTGATGCGGTCGGGGTAGCGCGCCACGCCCGACATGTAGCCCGCGGCGGGGCTGCGGCCCCAGCGCACGAGCGCCTTGGCCACGCTGAACAAACGATCCGGGCGGATCGGCTTCACGATGCCCGCCTGGATCATCACCCCGACGCTGCCGAGGTTGTAGGTCACGGACTCCAGCGGGCCCCGCTTGAGATCATCGGTCACGCCTGCTTCTCCCTCCAGCTCACGTTTTAGGTTCTCCAGCGATCGCTTCAGGTGCCCTGAGACCGTGGGCGCGGACAGGCGGTCGGCCACGCCGGCGAGGATGCCGCCCGGCGAGCCGTACTGGAGCCGGACGGTCACGGTCGTGCCGCCCTCGTCGTTCTCGCGCAGTCGCCAGCGGCCGCGCTGGTCTATGCCGGTGACGCTCGTCCAGGCGAGGTCGCCCGGCTCGTCGAACTCGACGATCTCCACCAGCCCACCCACGTCCGCCGAGCCGACGTGCATGCGCATCGAGTAGCGGCTGCCCACACCGGGCTCGGCTTCGTCCTCGTCGCTCTGGGCCTCGAAGCGGGTGATCCCCGCCATCAGCCGGGGGTAGTTGGAGGGGTCGCGTACCAGCTCCCACGCCTCTTCGCGCGGGGCGTCGACGTCGATCTTCTGCTCGACCCTCAACCGATCACCGGCAGGCGCCGCTCGCTCTGGAGGGCGTCCAGGGCGCGCTGCATGCGCTCGATCACGTCGTCGTAGACCTGGTCCACGTCGGGGTCGTCGCCGTAGCTCTCGCGCAGGTGGATCGGCTCGAGCACCTGCTGGGTGATCTTGGCCGGCAGCGGCCAGTGGCCGAGCATGTCGCCCACGTTCAGGCCCCAGGGGATGGCCAGCGAGATCGGAAGCACCTTGAGGCGGAACGCCTTGTCGAGCTGGAGGAGCTTGGCGAGCCGCTCGCCGCGACTGAGGAACAGCGCCGTCTCCTGGCCGCCCACCGAGACCACGGGCACGATCGGCACGTCCTTGTCCAAGGCCAGCCGGATGAAGCCCTTGCGGCCGCCGAAGTCGACCTTGCCGCTGTCCCAGGTGGGGCGGTGCACCTCGTAGTCGCCGCCCGGGTAGACCAGCAGCGCCGCGCCCGAGTCAAGGGCCTGGTCGGCGTTGTCGGGGTTGGCCGCGACCGTCCCGAACTTCCGCAGCCGCCCCAGGCCGGGCATGCTCAGCACCAGGTTGTGGGCCAGCTGGTAGAAGCGGCGCTCGACCCCGAAGTAGGTGTTGAAGGCGAGCGTGAAGACGGTGGTGTCGGGCGTCATGTTGCCGCCGGAGTGGTTGCCCACCAGCAGCACCGGGCCGTCAGCCGGGATGTTCTTCAGGCCCCGGACGTCGGCCCGGAAGTACAGGCTCGCGAACAGCCACAGTCCCGGCAGCTGCTCGCGGATGTAGTCCGGATCGCGCTCGTCGAGGTCGGCCTTCGGTACGCGCGACTGCGCCTCCTGGGCGATGCTCGAGATAGCTCCTTTGACCAGGGACGCAAGCCCCTTCGGCGAGGTCGGCGGCCCGCCCCCGTTCGGGCTCGACACGTTCGCGCTCGCACCGTTGCTGGTGGCGCCCGCGCGCTCTGTTCGCCTGCGTGATTCGCTCAATCCGTTCCCTCCGTCTGTGCGTCGAAGTTTCTCACGCGGCCCTCTCGTGCGAGCCCGAGACGATCGGCGGCCAGGCCGCCGGGGGGCCGTCGGGCCGCCTGATCTTGTGAGGCTCCCCTGGCGGCAGATCGGCCAGCAACTCGCGGGCGTGTGGCTTCTCGAGCTGGCGGCCGACGGTCTCGATCGCGGTCTCGATCACCTCGTGGCGGCGCTTGCCGCTCATCAGGTTGCTGCCCATGACCGCGAGGTCGTCGGCCTCGGGCTGGATCAGCAGCACCTCGGCTCCGGCGGCGCGCACCTTCTTCGCCTCGGCGCCCAGGCGCCGGCCGGCGCCGGCCCGGATCTGGCCCGCCACCACCGCACCCGGTGAGCGGGCGGGGATCCGCGCGCGCGTGGATGTGGGGTTCAGGCACACGACCAGGTCGAGTCCCGCGTCCTTGAGCAGGTCGAGGTTCGAGGCCGAGCACACCCCGCCGTCCACGTAGCGGCGGTTGCCGATCCTGACCGGGCGGTAGAAGCCTGGAATCGCACACGAGGCGGCCACCGCCTTGCCCAGCTCGGCCTCGGGTGCGCCCTCGCGACCGAAGACCGTGCGCTTGCCGGTCCTCGTGTCGGTGGTGACGGCCCAGAACGACGGGTGATCCACCCAGCCGCCGCCGGGAACCGCCCGGCCGACGACCTCCTCCAGATGGGCGGTGGAGATCACCCCTGCCGGCAGCCAGCCGGTGATCAACTGGAGGGGCGTGTGGCGCAGCGGGCGCCTGAGGGTGGCGGCCGCCATGCGCAGTGAGCCCGGGCCCACCCGAGGCAAGCCACGGTGCAGCCGGAAGACCGCCCCGCCCGAACGGTCGGCGTCGGCCGCCGGGCGCCCGTCGGGGCCGGTCAGGCCTTCGAAGGTCTCGCCTGCCGAGTGCGCGACCATGAACCACGGCGGCACCCCCGCGGCGGTGAACGCGCCGATCATCGAGCCGGCCGAGGTTCCCACGATGTTGTCGGCGCTGCCGGGATCCCAGCCGGTGTGGCGTGCGATGGCCTCGAGCCCGCCGGTGAGCCACGCGCCGCCGAGGACGCCACCCGCCCCGAGCACCAGTCCCACCTTCATCAGCGCAGCACCACCTGCCTAGGTTACCGCCGGTCAACACGTGGGCCCGGGCGCCCTGCGGGCTCAGGGGCGCCAAGCGCCCGTGAGGTCCCGGCCCGCCTAGGTGCCGTTCGATGACGGGTCCTTCCACACCCCCTTCTTCCACGGCGGCTTTATGCCCCTGGCCAGAGGCCGGTAGCGCTCGCGACCGACCCGCTCGAGCGGGACCAGCCGCAGGCCATCAGCGGTGCTCGTGCGCTCGCGGAGGTTGACTCCCGGCAACTTGCGCCGGCTTCCGTTCAGCGGGATGTGGCCGGCGTGGCTGCCGCGCGAGACCCGGGTCCACCCCGTCCACCGGGTCCAGCGGTTGGTGCAGCGCTTGCAGCCCTTGTAGCCGTGGTGAGACGACGCGCGGACGAACGTGTCTCCGTTTCGCTCCACGCGCACCTGGTAGCTCTCCCAGTCGTCGCGGTGGTAGCCGGGATAGCGACCGGTCGCTCGCAACAGCGCGCTCGTGTTCCACAGCTTGTCGCTCGCCAGCACCGTGGAGTTCGAGTCCGGGTAGTAGAGCCAGTACTGGATGTAGGTGCGTCCGCCGCGTTTGACCACGTGGGTGAACACCGTGGCCCGGCGGCCGGCCGTGGTGCGGTGGGCATCCAGGTCGCGGTCGTTCGGAGTCTCCGAACACGCGCGTCTTCGGCACTCGCGGTAGTCGACCGGGATCGACGGCTCGCCCGGCTCGTAGACGATGTCCGGCGCCAGATCGCGCACGCGCTCGGCCTCCTTCTTCCCGTACGCGCGCGCGAGCTGGGCGTCGCCGTCGTCGCAGCCGCCCTTCATGGCGCACGAGATGCGGTGAGCGAGCAGGCCGCCGAACGAGCGCCCGTTCACCGATGGGAAGACGGCGGCGAGCGCGCCCAGCCCCAGGGCGAGGACGAGCACCAGGCCGGTCCACTCGATTGTCGTCTGGCCGCGCTCCGACCGCATGCCCGCAAGCTACGGCGGGGTCGGTTGCGGGTGGGTTGTGTGGGTTACGACTTGGCGAAATCTCGGGGCCGCGCCAGCCGCGGGCGCAACGCGCGTCAGGGGTCTGAAAAAGTCCTCAGCCGGCTGACGACTTTTTTGGAGGGAAGGTGTGGTGCGCCCGGAGGCCGCGCCGGATACCGGGGTGGCGCCGTGGACCAACCCCCGCCCGAAGCTGTGACCAAGGTCACCCTCAGGGCGCCCCGGAGCTGGTGTATTGCCTGGCACGGCAGGGACCACCCCCAACGGAGGATCCCGATGACTTCCTTTCTCGGCACAAGCCTCGCTCTGAAGGCGATGCAGTCCCAGCAGCGGACCCCTTCGGCCCCGGCGGGCCCCCAGCCTCGGCGCTCTCGGACCTGGTTCAGGCGCGAGCGCGCCTAGCGGCCGGAGCCGGTGGTCTTCAGCGTCTCGAGCGCCTGGTCACACGCTTCGTCGACCTTCGACCGCTGGTCGGGCTCGAACTGGCAGTTGATCTGGTACTCGTCGCGGCCCTGGAACAGGAAGATCGACCGGCTGCGGGTGCCCGGGATGCTCTTGATGGCGAACTCGTACTCGTAGCCCGGTAGGCCGGCCACCGTGACCCGCTTGCCCTCGGGCGGCGGGCCCTCGGCCAGCTGGCTCACCACTCCGTCGAGCACCGTCTTGGTCAGCCCGATGTTGGACTCGGTGACGGGGTTGTCCTGCTCGTACTTCGACACCGCGACGCCGTTCTTCTGGTCGATGACCAGGCTCACCTTGGAGTCGGCGTTGCCGTCGGGGACGTCCTGGCGTTCGAACCCGCTCGGGTATTCGAATGAGATGTTGAAGTCGGGCTCATCGAACGTGCCCCCGCCGCCGGCGCCGCTGACGAAGAAGACGATCAGCGCCAGCAGCATCACCAGGAACACCACGGCTCCGGCCACGAGCGCGATCACCGGGCCGCGGCGGCGGCGCCCCGGTCGGGTGGTTGGTCCCGCCTGCTGGGCGGCCGGGCCAGGCTGCTGGGCGGCCGGCCCCGGCTGCTGCCCGGTGGCCCCAGGCTGCGCGGCTGCGGCTCCGTGGGTGTGCTCCGTCCACTGCGAGCCGTCCCACCAGCGCTGCTCGGCCTGGCCCCAGGGGTCCGGATGCCATCCGCCCTGGCTCACGATCCGCTCCAGAAGTTGGTCGGCGTCAGGCGGGCGAAGTCCTTGAGCCAGGGCGCGCGGAGGATCCCCTTGGTGAGCTGCGCACCCGCCTTGGAGCGGCTCTCGGTCCCGCGGCCCACGGCAGCGGAGACGCCGCCACCCCCGGGGAAGCGGTGGTGCAGCGGATCCTCGCCGGTCGCCTCGCCCAGGGCGCGGCCGATCACCAGGCGCTGGATCTCGCTGGTGCCCTCGAAGATGGTGTACAGCTTCGCATCGCGGTACCACTTCTCGGCGGGCTTGTCGGTCACGTAGCCGTAGCCCCCGCAGACCTGGACCGCCACCTCGGATGCGCGCACCGCGACCTCGGACGCCTTCAGCTTCGACATCGAGCCCTCGCCGTGCTGCCACGGCACCTTCTCGGCCGCCATCCAGGCGGCGCGCCAGGTGAGCAGCCGGGCGGCGTCGAGCTCGGCCGCCACGTCGGCCAGCTGGAAGGACACGCCCTGGTTCTCGATGATCGGCTGGCCGAAGGCCTCGCGCTCGACCGCATAGTCGCGGGCCAGCTCCAGCGAGGCGCGGGCGATTCCCAGGGCCTGGGCGGCCACCATCGGCCGGGTCTGCTCGAAGGCGCCCAGCGTGGCCGAGCCGCCCTTCTCCTGCTTCTTGACGTCGGCCTCGCCGCTGCGCTCGCGGTCGAGCCGGGCGTTCAGCTTGTCCTCGCTGCCCAGGAGATGGTCCGCCGGGATCCGGCAGCCGTCGAACCGCAGCTCCGCGGTGTGCGAGGCCCGGCACCCAAGCTTCTCGAGCTTGCGCACCATCTCCAGGCCGGGCGTCCCGCCGGGCACCACGAACAGCGCCTGGCCGCGGTGGCCGAGCTCAGGATCGACGGTGGCGTTGACCACGTGGACGTCGGCGATCCCGCCGTTGCCGATCCAGATCTTGTGGCCGTCCAGCACCCAGTCGTCGCCGTCGCGGGTGGCGGTGGTCTGCAGGTTCTTGACGTCGCTGCCGCCCTGGGGC
Source organism: uncultured Thermoleophilaceae bacterium (assembly GCA_963830065.1). Lineage (GTDB taxonomy): Bacteria > Actinomycetota > Thermoleophilia > Solirubrobacterales > Thermoleophilaceae > JACCZR01. Next base: position 120,993 of record CAWHLA010000012.1, on the reverse strand, counting down.
TCGGAGATGCACAAGGCGGCCAGCTTGAGGTCGCCGGGCTGGCCGAAGCACTGTGGCGCCCAGCGCAGCAGTTGGTCGGGGGTCGAGGCCTGGGCCATGGCCGACAGCGCCAGCGCCGGCATCACGATGGCCAGGCCAATTCCGGCGCAGCCCCAGAACAGCTCCTCCATGAACAGTGGCAGCGAGAGGCCGGTGGGGTCGCCGATCAGGTCGCGGTAGAAGAGCGGGTTGTAGAAGCCCTCCTCGGCGGCCTTCTCCAGCACGTCCCAGGGGAACTCCTCGGCGCGGTCGTACTCGCCTGCGACCGGGCGGATGACGTCGGCGGCGAAGCGGTGCGTGCGCTCGACCAGCTCGTGCTGCGCGCCCGGTCAGCTCGAGCGTGAAGGCCATCTACCGCTCGAGGATGGCCACTACGCCCTGGCCGCCCGCCGCGCAGATGGAGATCAGCGCGCGGCCCGAGCCCTTCTCGGCGAGCAGCTTCGCCCCCGTGGCGATGATGCGGCCCCCGGTGGCGGCGAACGGGTGCCCGACGGCCAGCGACGAGCCGTTCACGTTGAGCTTGTCGCGGTCGATCGAGCCCAGCGGCTCGTCGAGACCGAGGCGCTCGGCGCAGAACGAGGGGTCCTCCCAGGCCTTCAGCGTGAACAGCACCTGCGCGGCGAAGGCCTCGTGGATCTCGTAGAAGTCGAAGTCCTGCAGCGACAGGCCCGCCTTGTCGAGCATCTTGGCCACGGCGTACGCGGGCGCCATCAGCAGCCCCTCCTCGCCGTGGACGTAGTCGACGGCGGCCGTCTCCACCTGGGTCAGGTGCGCGAGCACGGGCAGCGAGTGCTCCTCCGCCCACTCGTCGCTGGACAGCAGCACGGCCGAGGCGCCGTCCGAAAGCGGCGTCGAGTTGCCCGCCGTCATCGTCCCGTTCCCGTTCTCGCCGAAGACCGGCTTGAGCTTGGCGAGCTTGTCCTCCGAGGCGTCGGCGCGCAGCGTCTCGTCGCGCTCGAGCCCGAGATACGGGGTGACCAGGTCGTCGAAGAAGCCACGGTCGTACGCGGCGGCGAGGTTCAGGTGGCTGGCCACCGTCAGCTCGTCCTGCTCCTCGCGCGTGATCCCCCAGCGCTCTGCGGTCTGGGCGGTGTGAGCGCCCATCGACAGGCCGGTGCGCGGCTCGGCGTTGCGCGGCATGTCGGGCACGATGTGGCCCGGCCGGATCCTGGTCACCAGCTTGGCCCGCTCGGCGGTGCTCTTTGCGTTGTTGGCGGCCATCATGATCCGCCGCAGGTCGTCGTTGACGCCCAGCGGCGCGTCGGAGGTGGTGTCCACCCCGCCGGCCACGCCGACCTCGATCTGCCCGAGGGCGATCTTGTTGGCCACCAGCACGGCGGCCTCGATGCCCGTGTCGCAGGCCTGCTGGATGTCGTAGGCCGGGGTCGCGGGCGAGAGCGCGCTGCCCAGCACGCACTCGCGGGTCAGGTTGAAGTCACGCGCGTGCTTGAGCACGGCGCCGGCCACCACCTCGCCCAGTCGCTCGTCCTGGAGGCCGAAGCGGGCCACCAGACCGTCGAGCGTGGTGGTGAGCATGTCCTGGTTGGAGGCCTGCGCGTAGGACTTGCCCGAGCGTGCGAAGGGAATTCGGTTGCCGCCCAGGACCGCGGCGGGCTTCACTGACTGCGCCATGGGCCAGACGTTACCTACTGTCGGTAGCCTGGCTGGCTCGATGAGTGACCGCTACCAGTCGTTCACGCTCTCGGGCCCCGGGGGCTTCCTCTCCAAGCAGCTCGGCCTTCCCCAGCCGCCCCGCCTACGGCGCTTCGAGCCCGGCCAGCCCGTGCTCGACGGCCCCGCGCTGTCCGGCGCGGCCGCCAACGGCCGCCTCGGCGAGGCGCTCGACACCGTCCTGCGCTCGATCGGGGCCGAGGTGCTCGACGCCGCCCCCGAGGACCGCAAGCTGGGCGCGATCGTCTACGACGCCACCGGCATCGACAGCTCCGAGCGCCTCAAGACGCTGTACGAGTTCTTCCACCCGGTCATCCGCGGCCTGAAGACCAACGGCCGGGTGGTGGTGCTGGGCACCGCGCCCGAGGACTGCTCGAGCGCCCGGGAGGCGACCGCGCAGCGCGCGCTGGAGGGCTTCACCCGCTCGCTGGGCAAGGAGGTCCGCTACGGCTCGGCCGTGCAGCTCGTGTACGTGAAGCCCGGCGCGGAGGGCAACACCGAATCCACCCTGCGCTTCCTGCTCGGGGCCAAGTCGGCCTACGTCTCGGGCCAAGTCGTCCGCGTCGGCGACGGCCGGCCGGCCCTGCCGGAGGACTGGGACCGCCCGCTGGACGGCAAGGTCGTGCTGGTCACCGGTGCTTCGCGCGGGATCGGCGAGTCGATCGCCACCACCATCGCCCGCGACGGCGCCCACGTGGTCTGCCTCGACGTCCCCCAGGCCGGCGAGACCCTGACCAAGGTGGCGAACCGGATCGAGGGCTCCACGCTGCAGCTCGACATCACCGACAAGGACGCCCCGCAGACCCTGGCCAAGCACCTGCTGGAGCGCCACGGCGGCGTCGACGTGGTGATCCACAACGCGGGCGTGACCCGCGACAAGACCCTGGGCAAGATGGACGACCGGCAGTGGGGCATGGTGCTGGACATCAACCTGTCCAGCCAGGAGCGCATCAACGACGCCCTGCTCGAGCAGAAGGTCCTGCGCCCCAACGGCACGATCGTCTCGGTCTCCTCGCAGAGCGGCATCGCCGGCAACGCCGGTCAGACCAACTACGGCACCAGCAAGGCCGGCGTGATCGGCATGGTGCAGTCGCTGGGCCCCCAGCTGGCCGACATCCCCGCCACCGCCAACGCCGTCGCCCCCGGCTTCATCGAGACCGAGATGACGGCGGCCATGCCCGCCTTCACCCGTGAGGCCGGGCGGCGCCTGAACAGCATGGTCCAGGGCGGCCTGCCCGTGGACGTGGCCGAGACCATCTCGTGGCTGGCCAGTCCCGCCTCCGCCGGCCTCAACGGGCAGGTCGTGCGCGTGGACGGCCAGAGCCTCATCGGGGCGTGAAGACCCTCTACCTGAAGGCGCTGGTCCCCGGCGGTGGCGGCAAGGAGCTGCCCGACACCGAGGAGAGCGGCGAGTTCGAGATCGACCGGGACAAGCTCGCGGCCTACGACCGGGTCTGTGGCTTCCGGCTCAGGGACGAGGCGCCGACCACCTACCCGCACATCCTCGGCTTCCCGCTGCAGATGAAGCTGATGACCAGCCGCGACTTCCCCTTCGGGGCCATCGGGCTGGTCCACATCGAGAACCGCATCGAGCAGCGCCGGCCGCTGAGGGCCGGCGAGACCGTGACGGTCAAGGTCCGCGCGACCGATCTGCGCGACCACCCGAAGGGGCGCCAGTTCGACATGGTCACCGAGGCGGGCGACGCCTGGAAGAGCTGGAGCACCTACCTCAAGCGCGAGGGTGGCGACTCCTCGGGCGAGCGCGAGGCCACCGAACCCCCTCAGCCCAACGCGATCTGGGACGTGCCGGGCGACATCGGCCGCCAGTACGCCTCGGTCTCAGGCGACATCAACCCGATCCACATGCACTCGCTGAGCGCGAAGCTGTTCGGCATGCCGGGAGCGATCGCTCACGGAATGTGGCTGAAGGCGCGCTGCCTGGCCGCGCTGGAGAACCTCACGCACGAGCCGCACAGCGTCCAGGTCAGCTTCAAGACCCCGGTGGTGCTCCCCGCGAAGGTCGGTTTCTCGGGTGAGCGGGAGTTCGCGCTGCACGACGCCCGCAAGGGCAAGCCGCACCTAACCGGTCAGCTCAGCGCTCTCTGACCAGCCCTCGCCGCGAACCAGGCGGCCGAGGCCCATCCAGGCGAAGTTCATGGCCAGCCTGGCCACCGCCTCGCGCGGCTGCTCGGGGTGCTCCTGCCACCAGCGCGAGAGCGACTCGGCCGCGCCCACCAGGGCCAGGCCGAGCGGCTCGGTAGCGGCCAGCGCCGCGTTGTCGGCGCCCTCGGCGGCAGCGGCCTGACGCAGCAGACCGCTGACCGTGGCGGCGATGTGGCGCCGCGCGTCGGCGCCGTCGGCCGCCAGCGCGCCGCCGCCGGCTCCGGCCTCGCCGGCCAGGATCGCCCACGCCTCGGGCTCGTCCTGGACGAAGCCGAAGAACGCGAGCAGGCCGGCCCACAGGCGCTGGTCGGGCTCGGTGGCGCTGGCCGCCGCGGCGTCGAGTGTCTCCACGAGCGCCGCCCGCGACTGCTGCATGCAGGCCCGGTACAGGCCCTCCTTGGAGCCGAAGTAGGCGTAGAGCATCGGCTTGGAGATCTCGGCGCCCTCGGCGATGGCGTCCACCGACGCCGCCCGGAAGCCGCGCTCGGCGAACACCCGCTGGGCAACGGCGAGCATCTGGCGCTCTCTGACTGGACGGGCAAGCCTCATGTGCGACACACAATCAGGTTTCCCAGGGGCTTACCCCAGGTAACCTGGAGGGTTGCATGGCAGGGATGGCCACCGCCAGTCGCCCCCAGACTCCGGACACGCCGCTCGAGGCGCTGGTGGACCGGTACGACCCGACGGCGCTGTTCGTGCCTGGTGGCAAGGCGCGCATCCGCCTCGAGGTGACCGGCGTGCGCTCCTACGACGTGCTGATCCGCAACCGCCGCGCCTCGCTGCGCCCGGCCTCCTCCGACGAGCCCGACGCGCTGCTGTGCGCCGATCCCGCGACGTGGTCCAAGCTGGAGGCCGACGTGAAGGCGGGCATGACCGCCTTTCGCCGCGGCCGGCTGTCGGTGCGGAGCAACCTCCACCTGGGCGTGGGCTTCCTGGCCGCCACCAGCGGCAGCCGGGAGCCGGGCCGGCTCGAGTTCTCCGAGCTGCGCACCGAGTGCGGCTCGCTGGCCATGGCCGCGGGCGGGACGGGGCGGCCGCTGGTGTGTCTGCACGGGCTCGGCGGCACCAAGGCGTCGTTCCTGACGACCATCGCGGACATGGCGGGCGACGACTTCCGCGTGATCGCCCTCGACGTGCCCGGCTTCGGCGACTCGGTCAAGCCGATCGGCGCCCCCTACGACGCCAAGTGGTTCGCCCGCACCGTGGTGGCTGCTCTCGACGCGTTGGAGATCGACCGCGCCGACCTGGCGGGCAACAGCATGGGCGGGCGGATCGCGATCGAGACCGGCTTCCAGCACCCCGACCGCGTGGGCAAGCTGGTGCTGCTCAGCCCCGCGCTCGCCTGGCTGCGCGACCGGCCGTGGGCGCCGTTCCTGCGCCTGGTCCGGCCCGAGCTGGGCCTGCTCCAGCCCACCCCCCGCGCCCTGGTCGAGCAGATCGTGCGCCGGGTGGTACCCGGCGCCCAAGAGGGCTGGGCCGCCGCGGGCGTGGACGACTTCCTGCGCTCCTTCCTCGAGCCCCGCGGCCGCGCCGCGTTCTACGCCGCGGCCCGCAACATCTACCTCGACGAGCCCGGCGGCGACGCCGGCTTCTGGAAGCGGCTGACCACGCTGCAGGCCGAGTCGCTGTTCGTGTGGGGGCGCGAGGACACGCTCGTGCCGATCGCCTTCATGCGCCACGTGCAGGAGGCGCTGCCGGGCGCGCGGCACCTCGAGCTCGACTGCGGGCACGTGCCGCAGCTGGAGGCGCCAAGCCAGACACACCGCGCAGCACGTAAGTTCCTCGTGTGATCGTCGCCGTCACCGGGCCCACCGGGGACATCGGCCGCGCTCTGATGAACACCCTGGAGCTCAACGACGAGGTGGAGTCCGTGCGCGGCATGGCCCGCCGTCCGTTCAACCCCGCCGAGCGCGGCTGGAGCAAGGTGGAGTACACGCAGGGCGACGTGCTCGACCGCGAGTCGGTGGACGAGCTGGTGGACGGCGCCGACGTGGTCGTGCACCTCGCCTTCATCATCTTCGGCTCCCACAAGGAGACGCGCGAGGTGAACCTGCGCGGCTCGCGCAACGTGTTCGAGGCGGCGGTGGAGGCGGGGGCCAAGCGGCTGGTCTACACCTCGTCGGTGGCGGCCTACGGCTTCGAGCCCGACCGCCCGCACGAGCTGACCGAGGACCTCGAGCCCGAGGGAACGCACTCGTTCTACTACTCGGCGCAGAAGGCCGATCTGGAGGCCGCGTTTCGCAGCGCGGTGGCCGGCTCGCCCACCGACGGCTACGTGTTCCGCCCCTGCATCGTCGCGGGCGAGGAGGCGCCGACCCTGATCGAGGAGCTGACGCGCAACTTCGCCCTCGGCGAGCGCATCCCGCCGGTGCGCGCGCTCATCCGCGCCGTGCCCGGCCTGGAGCCCGCGCTGCCCGACCCGGGCGTCCCCTTCCAGCTGGTGCACCACGACGACGTGGCCCAGGCGGTCGAGGCCGCCGTGCAGGGCGACGGCGAGCCCGGCATCTACAACCTGGCCGCCGAGGGCGAGATCACGATGGGCGACGTCGCGCGCGAGATGGGCTGGCGGCGGATCCCGGTGCCGGGCGTTGCCGTTTCCGGCGCCGCCGAGGTGATCTCCCGGGTGCCGCTGATGCCCTCCGCGCTCGAGTGGGTCCACGCCGTGCGCGTGCCCTCGCTGATGAGCACCGCCCGGGCCAGGGAGCAGCTGGGCTGGAGCCCGCGCTACGACGCCTACCAGACCCTGTGGGCCACGGTGGCCGGCGCCGGGGAGGCGTGAGCCAGAAGTACGAGTTTCCTCCCGGACCGCGGCGGCCGGCCGTGGTCCAGGCCGCGAACGTGATGCGCGAGCCGCACCGCTGGCTGCACCGCCGCTACGAGCGCTTCGGCGACGTCTTCTCCTCCCGCTTCCCGTTCTACGGGCGCGTCGTGTACCTGGCCGAGCCGCAGCTGGCCAAGGATCTGCTCACCGGCGACCCCACGCTGTGGCACTCCGGCGAGGCGACCGCGAGCATCCTGGAACCGGTGCTGGGCAGCCACTCGGTGCTGACCCTCGACGAGGGCGAGCACATGGCGCAGCGCAAGCTGCTGCTGCCGCCCTTCCACGGCGAGCGGGTGCGGCGTTACGGGGAGCTGATGGCCGAGCTGACCGCGCGCGAGGTGGAGAGCTGGCCCGAGGGCGAGGAGATCGAGCTCCGCTCTCGCTTCCAGGCCATCACGCTCGACGTGATCCTGCGCACCGTCTTCGGCGTGCGCGAGGCCTCGCGCCTGGAGGTGTTCCGCGAGCGCATCACGCGCCTGGGCGACTCGAGCAATCTGCTCGCGTTCTTTCCCATGCTGCGGCGGCGCAACTTCCCCTTCTACCGCCGCTTCCTCGAGGCGCGCGCGGCGGCCGACGAGCTGATCTACGAGGAGATCGCCGAGCGCCGGGCCGCGCCCGACGCCGAGGAGCGCGACGACGTGCTCTCGCTGCTCCTCTCCGCCCGTCACGAGGACGGCTCGCCGATGACCGACGTGGAGCTGCGCGACGAGCTGATGACGCTGCTCACCGCCGGGCACGAGACCACGGCCACCGCGCTGTCCTGGGCGGTCGAGCGCCTGACCCGCACGCCCGAGGCGATGGAGCGACTCGAGTCGGACCTCGACGACGACGCCTACCTCGACGCGGTGGTGCGCGAGACGCTGCGCCTGCGCCCGGTGATCACCGACATCGGGCGGATGCTCACCCGCGACCACGAGGTGGCCGGCTACCGGCTGCCCGCCGGGACGATGGTGTTGGCCGCGATCGCCGCCATGCACGTCCGGCCCGACCGCTGGGAGGACCCGCACGCCTTCCGGCCCGAGCGCTTCTTCGAGGACGGCGTGGGCGACGGGTACACCTGGCTGCCCTTCGGCGGCGGTGTCAGGCGCTGCCTGGGCGCCGCCTTCGCTCAGATGGAGATGCGCATCATCCTGCGCGAGATCTTCCGCCGGGTGCGGCTGCGCGCTCCGTCACCCGAAGACGAGGGCGCGCGGCTGCGTCACGTGACGGTGGTGCCCGCGCGTGGTGCGCGCGTGGTGGTCGATCAGCGGGCGGCGCCCACGAGCACGACGAGCTTGGCGCCGCGTGCCGGCTCGGCCGCCTGAGAGTCGATCCGCTTCACCGACGCGATGCCCACCGCCTTCGACAGGTCGCGCGCGGCCGCGCGTTGCCCGCGCGCGTAGAGAACCGCCGAGCGCTCGGCGGGGCGCGGGGCGTTGGTCACGGCGCCGATGCGGAAGCCCTTGGCCTTCAGCCGCTTCGCCTCTTTGGCGGCGGCGCCCGACGCGGGCACGCCGCTCAGCACCGCAATGCGCACCCGCTTGGCCGCCGGGGCGGGCTTGGCCTGCGGCTTGGGCTTGCGGCTTCGGCTTGGGCTTCTTGGGAGCCGCGGGGGTGGACGCCTTGACGGGCTTCGACCGCTCGTCGCCGGCGTCGGCCAGCGGGTCGTACTTGTCCGGCGAGAGGAGCACCGCGGCCAGCACCGATACCGCCAGTACGGCCGCCACCACCGCGGCGAATGGCCAGGCGCGCCGGGTGCCCTCCGGCACTGGCCGCGCGGGCGGAGCGTCGGGATCCGGCTCGGCCTCCGTCTCAGGCTCGGGCTCGCCCAGCGGCGCCAGCCGGTTGCTCCACAGTGCTCCCGGCGAGGGTGGACCGGTGGGCACCGGCTCGGGCAGCGCGTAGGTCTTGCGGCGCCCGTCGAGGCCCGAGCGCAGCTCGCCCTCGGCCTCCATGCGCCGGAACAGCCGGATCAGCGTGGACTCGGCCAGGCCGGTCTGGCCGGACAGGCGCGCGGCCAGGTCGCGCTGCTGCAGCCACGGGTGGTCGCGCACCTCGCGCAGCGCTAGATCACGCGGTTCCACACAGCTCCTCGCTCAATTGCCACAGCTTCTTTCGCGCCTCGGCGTCGTAGGCCTGCGGGTCGGCGGTCGACTCCCGCCGGCCGTCGAAGTAGCGGCCCGTCCCGGGCGTGTCGATCAGGTGCATGACTGCGTCGGCGCCCTCCGCCACGGTGCTCTGCGCCCGTCCCGGGCCCCGAATCTCAAGGACCATGTCGGTGTCCATGAAAGTCGCCGGGTGCAGGCAGTCGGCGGTCACGCCGCCGGGGGCGCGGTCGGCCAGCTCGAAGGTGAACAGGATCTGGGCGAGCTTGCTCTGGGAGTAGGCGCGCCCGGGGTCGTAGCCGTGCTCGAGCATCACGTCGTCGAAGTCGATCGCCCGCTGGCCGACCGACGCCACGTTGATCACCCGCGGCGGGCGCAGCTCGTGCCAGAGCAGGAAGCCGGCCAGGTAGTTGACCGCGAAGCACAGCTCGTAGCCGTCGGCGCTCAGCTTCCGCTCCATCGAGACCAGGCCCGCGTTGTTGACCAGCAGGTCCACCTCGTCCACCGACCCGGCGAAGCGGCGGACCGCGTCGAGCGAGCTGAAGTCGGCGTCGGCGCGGCCGTGGTGGACGACGTCCTCGCCGCGCTCCTCCAGACGGCCCGCGACCTCCCTGCCCAGGCCCCGCGTGGAGCCCGTGACCAGCACCCGACTCACTCCGCCCTGACCACCTTGACGTTGAGATGGCCGGTGCCGGTCGCCTGCCACAGGCGCAGCCACAGCGGGAGGTACATCTCCATGCCGCGGGCGGCGGTCACGTCACCCAGGTCCAGGATCCGCTTCCAGCCGATGTCGCGCAGCAGGTCGGTGACCTCCCCCTTGGCGCCTTCGTCGTCCCCGGCGATGAACATGTCGGTGTCCTCGCCGACCAGCGAGGGGTCCACCATCACGTTGGCGTTGACCGTGTTCAGCGTCTTGACCACGCGAAGGTCGGGGAACTCGGACTGGATCCGCTCGGCCAGGCTGTCGTCGTTGCAGAAGGCCAGGACCGGCGGCATGCCCTGCGAGAAGTCGAGCGGGTTTGCGATGTCGATCAGCACCTTGCCGCCCAGGTTCTCGGCGCCCGCGCTGCGCAGCGCCTCGACCGAGTGCTGGCCCGCGGTGGCGTTGACCACGACCTCGCCGAACGCCGCCGCGTCGGCGAACTCGACCGTGTCCTCGCCCGCCGTGCGCGACCCGATCTTCACCTCGTGGCCCAGCTCGGTGAGCTTGCCCGCCACCGTCCGGCCGACCGTCCCAGTGCCCAGCACTCCGAATCTCATGGCGCCTAGAGTCGCACGGGTGACCGACCTCGCAGAGGCACCGCGCGACGAGGCCCTCGAAGCCGCCCGTTGGGACCTCGAGCCGCTGCTCGAGGGCGGGACCACGGAGAGCCTGCTGGACGAGGCCGCCGAGCGCGCGAGGACCTTCGCCCAGCGCTACCGCGGCACCCTCGCCGAGCTGGACGTGGCGGGCCTGGCCGAGGCCATGCGCGAGCTGGAGGGCATCTCCGACAGGGCCGGCCGCGCGGGCAGCTACGCCTCGTTGAGCTTCTCGCTGGACACCGAGGATCCCGAGCGTGGCGCCCTGATGCAGAAGGTGCGCGAGCGCAGCACCGAGCTGCAGACCGAGCTCCTGTTCTTCGACCTGGAGTGGAACGAGCTGCCCGACGCCCACGTGGAGCTGCTGCTCGACGACCCGGCGCTCGCCTTCTGCGCCCACCACCTGCGCATGCTGCGCCGCTACCGCCCGCACCAGCTGTCCGAGCCCGAGGAACAGATGCTCACCGAGACGGCGGTGACCGGCCCGTCGGCCTTCCGCCGCCTGTTCACCGAGCTGGTGTCGGCCCTGCGGGTGGAGCTGCCGGACGAGGACGAGCCGGTGCCGCTGATGCAGGCGCTGTCCAACCTCCAGGACCCCGACCGGGAGCGCCGGCGCCAGGCGGCGGCGGGGGTGACGGCATCGCTCGAGCCCGGGCTGCGCACGCGGGCGTTCGTGACGAACACGCTCGCCGCCGACAAGGCAACCAAGGACCGCCTGCGCCACTACGACCACTGGCTGGCCTCGCGCAACCTCGCCAACGAGGCCAGCGACGAGTCGGTCGAGGCACTCGTCGCCGCGGTGCAGGACCGCTACGACCTGGCGCGGCGCTGGTACAGCCTGAAGGCGAAGATCCTCGGCCTCGACCGGCTGGCCCACTACGACCGCATGGCCCCGCTGCGCGAGTCGACCGACCGCATCCCCTACGGCGAAGCCCAGGAGCTGGTGCTCGACTGCTACCGCGGCTTCTCCCCCGAGCTGGGCGAGGCGGCAGCCGGGTTCTTCTCCGACGGCTACATCGACGGGCCGCCCGAGCCCGGCAAGCGCGGCGGCGCCTTCTGCGCCTACGCGGTGCCCAGCGCCCACCCCTACGTGCTGCTCAACTACACCTCGCGCCCGGGTGACGTGCTGACCATGGCCCACGAGCTCGGCCACGGCGTGCACGCGGTGTTGGCCCAGCCCCAGGGCCTGTACCACTTCACCAGCCCCCTCACCGTGGCCGAGACCGCCTCGATCTTCGGCGAGACGATCGTGCTGGAGCGACTGCTGGAGCGCGCCGGCGACGACCAGGAGGCGCGGTTGGCCCTGCTGGCCGAGTCGCTGGACGGCGCGGTGGCGGCGATCTTCCGGCAGGTGGCGATGAACCGCTTCGAGAACGGCGTGCACACCGAGCGCCGCTCGGGCGGCGAGCTGTCGGTGGACCGGCTCAACGAGCTGTGGCTGGAGACGCAGACCGATCTACTGGGCGACTCCGTAGAGCTGGGCGAGGACTACGGGACCTGGTGGTCCTACGTGCCGCACTTCATCGACACGCCGGGGTACGTGTACGCGTACGCCTACGGGCACCTGCTCGCGCTGTCGGTCTACCGCCGTTACGAGGAGGAGGGCGAGGCGCTGGTGCCCCGCTACCTCGACCTGCTGCGGGCGGGTGGCTCGATGCCCCCCGAGGACCTCGGACGCATCGTCGGGGTGGACCTGAGCGACCCGGATTTCTGGAGCGCGGGACTGAACCTGATCTTGCGTCAGCTCGAGGCAGCAGAGAAGGCCGCTTCCTCGCTGTAGCTTCACCCTCGCAAGGGTCTGCAAAGGCGACGCAGAGCAGGGAGAAAGCGGCCCGAGACCGGGCCGCCGGGCATCAGCGGTTCGCGGGTGTGCGAGCACTGCGGCTTGGGCCTGCTGCTGGAAGCGAGCCCGGACATGGCCCCCACTCCGGCCGACCCCTTCATCGTCGTCGACGCCGGCCAGTACATCTGCGCGGTGTCGAAGGCCGGCGAGTCGATGCTCCGGCGTGGCCGAGCCCCAGGCCGTGAACCGGCACCTCAACGACTTCATCGTCCGCGGCCGCCACTGGGGCCTCCGACCCGATCCACATCGCGGTGCGCCCGCCCGACACGTTCGGCGTGCGCAACTGGGCGAAGATCGGCGCATGCGGGCCGCCCAGTGCGGCCCTCATCGTCATCGCCGCCGTCGATTAGCGCGCGTCGCTAACGGGGAGCCTCTCCTTCATGGGAGGGGAGGCGTGACGCTCTTGCTGGGACTGGCCTTGGCGGGTGTGTCCGCAGCGGCCAGCCAGGTCGGCTTCCTGTTCCGTGAGAAGGGCGCGACGCGCGCACCGGACGTCGACATCCGCCGTCCGGGCCGCACGCTGGTCGCGCTGTTCAGCCAGAAGTGGTGGAGCGTGGGCTTCGCCCTCGCGGTGGTCGCCTACCTGTGCCACGTCGGGGCGCTGTCGCTGGCGTCGCTGTCCCTGGTGCAGGCCGTCCTGGCCGGCGGGCTCGTGCTGCTCGGCGTGTTCGCCGAGCGCTTCTTCGGGCTCAAGCTCGAGAAGCGCCAGTGGATCGGCATGGGCCTGGCTGCCGGCGGGCTCGGACTGCTGGCGATCACCGGCGAGTCCTCCTCCGGCCAGAAGAGCGCCGACCACTCGGTCACCGCAATGGTCGCCTTCGAGTCGGGGCTGGTGGGCCTCGGCGTGGCCGCGATGCTGTTCTGCCGCTTCGAGCGCTGGAAGTCCCACCACGGCGTGGCGCTCGCGGTCGTGGCCGGCACGCTCTACTCGATCACCCACGTCGCCGTAAAGGCGCTGTCGGGCAGCGCCGACCAGACGGCCGCCGACGTCCTGCTCAGCCCCTACCTGCTGATCGCCGTGCTCGGGGGCGCGCTCGCCTTCTTCGCCTCGGCGCGCTCGCTGCAGATCGGCCCCGCCGTGCCGGTGATCGCGGTCACCTCGATCGCCGGCAACGCCCTGGCGGTGCCGGCGGGCATCGTGGTGTTCGGCGACCCGCTGGGCGCCGACGCCTTCACCGTCGTCGTGCGATCGCTGGCGTTCCTGGCGGTGGTGGGTGCTGCGGCGTTCATCCCCGCGCCGACCAAGGCGGCCCAGGAGCTGCGCCGCCGCTCCCCCGGACCCGACCTCAGTTCAGCGACGGCCGCGCAATCAGCCAGCTGACCTTGTCGACCACGTCGGTCAGCGACTGAGACAGCGCCAAACGCTCGGTCTCCCGAAGCGTCTCCGGCCGGCCGGACCCGCCCAGCACCACGCCGGTGCCCGGCGAGGCACTGGCGATCTCCGCCAGCGCCAGCTCCACCAGCATCGCCGAGTCCCGCATGGTCACCGTCAGGGCCACCACGTGCGGCCGGCGCCGGGCGACGATCTGGGACAGAGACTGAATCGGCACGTCCGGCCCCAGGAAGCGCACGTCGTAGCCGGCGTGGCGCAGCAGGTTCGCCGCCATCGACAGCCCCACCACGTGGAGCTCGCCCTCGATGCCGGCGAGGATGATCTGCTGGCTGGTGCGCTCGTTGGCCCGCCGGAACGCCTCGCGCTGAAGCGCCAGCACGCGCAGGCTGATCTCGGTGGCCAGGTGCTCGTCGGCCGGGGTGAGCAGCCCGCCGGCCCACATCTCGCCCACCGTGTGCAGCGCCGGCGTGATGATCGCCTCGGAGATCGCCGCCTCCCCCATCCCGGTCTCCATCGCCTCCCGCGCAGTCTGCTCGGCGGCTCGCTCGTCGCCGGTCAGCAGGGCCTCGAGAAAGGCCTCGCGAAATGCGCCCAGGCTGGCCTGCATCTCCCTGGGCGCGAGCGTACTACCCCTGCACTGGGCGCGGATTCGGCAGCGGGGTGAGGCGCGGCTCGATCTCGGCGCGGCGGTCCTCCAGGAACGGCGGCAGGGCCACCTCCTCGCCGAGCTTGTCGGGGTCCTCGTCCACCCCGAAGCCCGGACCGCGGGTGGCGATCTCGAACAACACGCCGCCCGGCGTGCGGAAGTAGACCGAGAGGAAGTAGAAGCGGTCGATCACGGGAGTCGGCTGGCCTCCCGCCTCGCTCACGCGCTCGCGCCAGGCCTCCTGCTCGTCCATGCCCGCCGACCACGCGACGTGGTGCACCGTGCCGGCGCCCGGCCGCGGACGGGTGAGCGGAGCCGTCTCGGGCCAGTACGAGCCGCCGCGCTCCTCGCCCCGCGCCTCCCAGCCGCTGTCGTCTCGCTCGAAGCCCAGGCCCTCGAGCAGCTCGTCGTTGACCGCGGGCTCGGAGTTGTAGGCGCGCACCGCGTGGAAGCCCTGCAGGGCGTGCTCGGAGGGCACCTCGGGGTGCTCGGCGATCAGCGGCGGGTCGGGGACGTCGACCACCACCAACTCGTGCTCGAGGCCTTCGGGGTCGAAGAACACCAGCGTGTCGTCGTCGCGCGTGCTCTCGGTGTCGTTGTCGGCCAAGCGCGCGGCCCAGAAGTCCAGGGCGTCGGAGGAGGCGACCCGCCACACGACCCGGTGGACCATTCCCTCGCCGGCCTGGCCCTGGGGCAGCCCCGGGTACTCGAAGAAGGTGAGGTCCGAGCCCGGGTCGCCCTCCTCGTCTGCGTAGAAGAGGTGGTAGACCGTCGGGTCGTCCTGGTTGACGCTCTTCTTGACCAGGCGCAGCCCCATCACGCGCGTGTAGAAGTCCACGTTGCGCGGGGCGTCGCCGGTGATCGCAGTGATGTGGTGGATGCCTTCGAGCTTCATGCCTGGACCATAGGCCCACGCGAAAGGGGCGCCCCGTGCGGGGCGCCCCTTGGCGCTGCGGCTATGTGACCTGCGGGCCTAGCTGGCCAGCAGCCGGCGGGCGCCGAAGCCACCGCCGACCAGGACGATCCCCAGCAGACCGAGCTGCCAGATCTCGAGGCCGGTGAAGGGCAGGCTGCCCTTGGTCGGCTCGGCGGTCTTCTTGGTGTAGACCGGCCGGGTCTTCTCGTAGTAGGGCTTGGTCTTCTCGTAGTGGGGAGTGGTGTTCTCGTAGTGACCGGTGCTCGACGTGGTGGCGTGCCCGTAGTGCTCGCGGTACCAGTCGCAGAACTCCTTGTCGCTGTGCGAGGGCTCGGCGTCCTTCATGTTGCAGTAGCGGTTGTAGCGGTCCTTCTCCTCCTGGGTGGGGCCGTTGGGTTGGTGTTGCCCTGGCCCGTGCTGGAGGTGGTCGCGCCGCCGCCCATGCCGTGGTTCTTGCGGAAGTCCTCGCAGAACTTCTTGTCGCTGTGCGAGGGCTCGGCGTCCTTCATGTTGCAGTAGCGGTCGAACCGCTCCTGGTCGAGCTGCTCCTGGGTCTTCTCGGGAGCCTGCTCCTCGACCGCGGCGCCGTTGTCCTCGAGGGCGGGCTGGGCGGCCTGGTCCGGAGCCTCGACCGGCGCGGCCGGCGTGTTCTGCTGGGCGTCGGCTTGGGCCGGGTCGAACTCGGCGGCCTGGGCGCTGGAGGCCAGGCCGAACGAGGCGACGGCGAGGGCAGTGGCGACGTACTTGATGGTGGCGTTGCGGTTCATTTTGAGCTCCTGGGTGGCGGTGGTGAGTCCGATGGATTCAGTCTCCGCTCGGTGCGCCGCCCCAGCTAGGCAGCCCAGGGGTGGAGGTGGGCCACCCGGGGTGGCGGCTTTTCCCACCCTGGGTGGGGCTAGCGCGAGAGCTGCGTGACGCGGTTGGCGGCGAAGGAGGCCACCCACACGTGGGTCTCGTCCACCGCCACGCCCACCGGCTGGGCGCCGACCTTCCTGCGCTCGGCCACCCGGCCGCTCGGGTCGATGCGGACCGCCTCGCCGGCCCCGGACAGCGTGACCCACACGCCGTCCTGGCCCGCAGCGGCCACCTCGCGCGGTCCGTTGCCGACCTTGATCGGCTGGCCCGTCGGTCTCCCCGTGTCCTCGTCGAGGCGGGCCACGGTGCCCTCGCCGCTGTTGGCCACCCACACGTCGTCGCCCGAGATGGCCACCCCGCGCGGCTCGGAGCCCACCTCGATCGGCCCGCCCCGCGGCCGACCGCTGCTCGTGCTCACGCGCCTCACCGTCCCGGCCGCGGTGTCGGTCACCCAGATCGAGTCGGTGCCGGCGGCCACGCCGATCGGCGAGCCGCCCAGCTGGGTGGTGCCGCCCGGCTCGCCGCTGGAGGCGTCGAGGCGAGTCAGGGTGCCGTCGCCGCTGTTGGCCACCCAGATCGAGCCTCCACCGGTGGCGATGCCCTCGGGGGCGTCGCCCACCGGGATCGGGTCGCCCTGCGCCCGGCCGGTGGCGTCGTCGAGGCGGCTGACCGTCCCGTCGGCCGTGTTGGTCACCCACAGCGAGCCGCCGGAGCCGATGACGCTGTCGGGGTCGCTGCCCACCGTCACCGCACGGCCGGCGGTCCTCGTGCCGGCGCCGATCGGTGTCAGCCGGCCGGCCTCCGCGCTCGCCACCCACACCTTGCCGCCCACCACGGCCAGGCCGTCGGGGCCGCCCGGGATGGATACCGACGCGCTGGTGGGTTTCTCCTCGTCTCCCCCGCCGCCTCCGAGCATGAGCACGAGTACTACGAGAGCGACCACGGCGACGAGCAGCCCCGCGAGCGCGGCCACCGGCAGCCGCTTGCCCGGCTTCTCGTCCTTGTCCGGGAGCTCCGTGGTGGTCGCTTCCGGTGGTGGCGCCTGTGGGTAGGGCTGCGGCGGGGCCACCTGCCGGGGCGGGGGTTCCACCGGCGGCGGCACGGCCTGAACCGGTTGAGGCGGCGTGTGCGATGGCGCGGCCGGCTGGGCGTGCTGGGTAGGCGGTGGGGCGGGCGGCGCGGATGGCTCGGCGGCAGGCTGCGCGGGCGGCGCCATCGTCGGGGGCGGCGTCACCGGGGCCGCCGTCGGCGGCTCAGGGGCGCTCTCCACCGCGTCCGCGGTCGCCCGGGCCATCTGCCCCGCGTCGGGATAGCGCTCGGCGGGGTCCTTCGCCATGCAGCGCTCGACCACGTCGGCCAGCGCGGCGGGCACGTCGGGCTGCTGCTCGCGCACCGAGGGGACGGGCGCGTTGGCGTGGGCGAACATGGTCGCCACCTCGGTGTCGCGCGGGTAGGGCACCTCGCCCGCGAGCACCTCATAGAGCATGCAGCCGAAGGCGTAGACGTCGGAGCGGGTGTCGCCGCGTTCGCCCTCGAAGCGCTCGGGAGCGAGGTAGTCGGTCGTCCCCACCACCGCGCCGGTGCGGGTGATGCCGCCGGTGGCGCCCGTCTCGCGGGCGATGCCGAAGTCGGTCAGGTAGGCGTGCTCGTGACCGTCCTGGGGATCGGTCACCACCAGCACGTTGGCCGGCTTGACGTCACGGTGCACGAGGCCCTGGCGGTGGGCGGCCGACAGCGCCGCTCCCACCTGGGCCATCAGCCCCGCGGCCCGCGGCGGGTCCAGCCTGCCCTCCCGATCCAGCAGCTCGCGCAGGTCGGTCCCCTCCACGTAGCGCATGACCAGGTACAGCAGCCCCTCGGTCTCCCCCGCCTCGTAGACCGGGATCACGTTGGGGTGCTCGATCGAGGCCGCCAGCAGCGACTCGCTCTTGAACCGCTCGCGGAAGTTCGCCTGGCTGGCCAGGTCCGGAGCGATCACCTTCAGCGCCACGCGCCGGTTCAGCCGCAGCTGCGTGGCGACGTAGACGATCCCCATGCCGCCTTCCCCAGCCACCGCGTCGATGCGGCAGCCGGCCACCTCGGAGCCAACCGCGAGTCCAGCCATCCCGCTGCGTTCATACCATCAGTGCATGCACCGCGCCTCAGCGGCAGAGCTCAAGGAGCAGATCGAGGCCGAGCGGGCCGGCGCGCCGTTCATCGTGCTGCGCGACGGCGACGACCGCCAGCGCCTCGTCGCGCTGAGCGGGGATCGGCTGACCGTGGGCCGCACCGAGGACGCGGAGCTGACCGTGGACTGGGACCACGAGGTCTCGCGCGTGCACGCGGAGCTGGTGCACATCGGCGGAGCGTGGACCGTGAGCGACGACGGGCTGTCGCGAAACGGCACCTACGTGAACAGCGAGCGCGTGAGCGGCCGGCGCCGCCTGCGCGACGGGGACGTGCTGCGCTTCGGCGCCACCACCGCCGTGTTCCGCGAGCCCTCGCGCGGCAAGACGGCGTCCGAGACCTCGCTGGCCGCCGACGTTCCCGACGCCACCCTCACCGAGACCCAGAAGACGGTGCTGGTCGCCCTGTGCCGGCCCTACCGCGAAGGCAGCGCCTACGCGACTCCGGCCACCAACCAGCAGGTGGCCGACGAGGTGTTCCTCAGCGTGGACGCGGTCAAGACCCACCTGCGCACGCTGTTCACCAAGTTCGGGGTCGAGGACCTGCCCCAGAACCAGAAGCGCGTCAAGCTGGTGGAGCTGGCGCTCCAGAGCGGAGCGATCACTCCCCGCGACCTGGGCTGAGCCGTGAAGCGCCTCGCGCTGGCCACGGCGATGACGGTGGTCGGGGTGAACATCTACACGGGCAGCCCGATGCTGGCGCTGTGGGTGGGCTCGCAGGCCCAGGGCTCCGGGCCTCCCTCGATGGGGGCCGTCGGCCTCGTGGTGCTGGTGCTCGGTGTGACCAGCGTGGCCCTCACGCTGCTGCTGGGCCGGCTGGGCCGGATCTACGACGACATGACCGGCGCCACGCCCACCGCCCGCCAGCACGCGCCCTGGCTGCGCAGCATGCGGGGCGAGCGCGAGCAACAGCCGGGCGAGCGGGTGAGCCTGACCATGCTCGAGAAGATCATGATCGGGCTGGTGGTGGTCGCCGTCGCGGCCTTCGAGGTCTGGTTCTTCTTCTTCGCGGGCTCGCCGCTCCCGGTGAACTAGGCGGTCTCGCGCACCACCTGGCCGGCGGGCTTGTCGAACCGCAGCCCCAGGAAGCGCGGGTGACGCAGCCGGCCGTACTTCGTCCACTCGGTGAAGCCGAGCTGGGCCACCAGCTTCGGCTCCACCCAGGTCACGTTCTTGAACTTGGTGACCTCCTTGAAGGGCGTGGTCTCTCGGTGGAGCGGCTTCAGCCGCTCGGCCAGGTCCTTGAGGGTCGCGCGGTCGAAGCCGGTGCCGACCTTGCCGGCGTAGTGGAGCTCATCGCCTTCGTAGTGACCCACCAGCAACGCGCCCAGGTCGGTGCGCGAGCCCTTCGGCGCCGTGAAGCCGCCGATCACCATCTCCTGCCCCATCTCGCACTTGAACTTCAGCCAGTCCTTGGAGCGGGCGGTGGCGTAGGGGCTGTCGGCGCGCTTGGCGATCACGCCCTCCCAGCCCTTGCGACAGGCCTCCTCGTACATCGCCTCGCCCTCGGCGTTGCGGTGCTGGGTGAAGCGGACATTGTCGCCGAACTCGATCGCGTTTTTCAGGACCCGCTTGCGCTCGCGCAGCGGCCTCGGCCGGATGTCCTCGCCGTCGAGCCAGAGGATGTCGAACACGTAGAAGAAGACCTTCCGCGCGCCGCCCAGCGCCCCGAAGCTGGTCTGCCCGTGGTCGAACGCCACCACCTCGCCGTCGATGGCGAACCGCTTGCCCTTCTGCTCCTCGAGCTGCTTCGCCAGCTCGGGCCAGCGGCCGTTGAGGCTCAGGTCGTTGCGACTCCAGAGCTTGACCTCGCCGCCGTCGCGCACCGCGATGCAGCGGATGCCGTCGAGCTTTCGCTCGAAGATCCAGTCGGGGTCGGAGAAGCGCGCGTCGGTCAGGACCGCCTTCATGGCGTTGCTGCCCTTGGGCGGTGGGCTCATCCCTGGAGATCCTCGATGGTCTTGCCGCTCAGCACCGACTCGGGCTGGGTGCTCACCGGGTTGCGGCGGGCGTCGGCGTGGTCGTCGCGGCGCTTGACCATCAGCCACTGCGGCTTCTCGCCGCCCCGGGTCCGGCGCATGGACCAGCCGCCCTGCAGCTTGTGGCCGTGCAGCGCGAAGGAGATGTGCCCGTTCTCGATGCCCTCGGCCATCGGCTCGTCGCGCAGGTTCTCGTACTCGCCGGTGTCCCACACGATCACCGCGCCGGCGCCGTAGCCCGGGCCGATCACGCCCTCGAAGTCGCCGTAGTCGAGCGGGTGGTCCTCGACCTGCACGGCCAGCCGCTTGGCGCGCGGGTCGGTCGAGGGGCCCTTGGGCACCGCCCAGGAGGCGAGCACGCCGTCGACCTCGAGCCGGAAGTCGTAGTGCAGCGAGGTGGCCGCGTGCTTCTGGATCACGAACATGGGCATGGTCTGAGTTCTACCCGTGGCCTACTGGCTGAAGATCACCGGCACCGCTCAGTCTCCCTTCGTGGATGGCGACTGGGCCGCCCGCCGCTCTGCGTGGCTGCGCGAGTACGGCTCGGTGTCGATGTTCCCGCGCTGGCCGCGGGTGGCCGACGGCGACGTGCTGATCGACTACGCCGCCGGCTCGCACAAGCGCTTCGGCGAGGCGCGGATCTACGCGGTGGAGGAGGTCATCTCGGATCCGGCCATCGGGCCGCACGAGCGGTGGAAGGTGATGGTCGAGACGTCGATGCTGGTGGCCGGCCCGCGGCTGGAGCACTGCCCCACGATCGCCGACATCGGCGTGGTGCGGCGGTCGGTGTCGCAGCACTCGCACATCCGGCTCGGCGACGAGCAGGGCGCGCTGGCGCACTCGCTGATCGCGCGGGCCGCGGCCGCGCACGGCTCGCTACGGACAGCGGTTTAGGCGGGCGACCGGCGGGTCGGCGTCGCGGGCGTTGCGCACGTCGGCGTTGGGGGCGCAGACCTCCTGTCCGTCGCGCCTGCGCGCCGCCGCGGCTCTGCAGCAGCCGCGGCCGCGGGTCGATCGGCGTGCCGAAGCGCCGCACCTCGAAGTGCAGGTGCGGGCCCGGTGGCGTGGCCGGTGGAGCCCACGCGCCCGATCGTGGTGCCGCCCACCACCCGCTGGCCGCGGAACACGCTGATTCGCGACAGGTGCGCGTACCAGCTCTCGAAACCGAGCCGGTGGTCGACCACCACCAGGTAGCCGTAGCCGCCGCTGTTCCAGCCGGCGAAGCTGACCCGGCCCCGCGCCCGGCGGCGCCCACCCGTCGCCCGTAGCCGGCGCCGAAGTCCAAGCCGGTGTGCATGCGGCCCCAGCGGCGGCCGAAGCCGCTTGTCAGGGGCGCGCGCAGCGGGCGGAAGAAGAGGACCGGGCCGCCGGGCGTGGGCGCGAAGACCACTCGTCGCCTGAGCCGGCGTCGCGTGCGACCGGCCGACGATCCCGTCGGCGTGCAGGCCCACCGCGCGCTGGAAGCGCTTGACCGCCCGCTTCGTGTTGCGCCCGAAGCCGCCGTCGATGCCGCCGGGATGAAAGCCGCGACGCCGGAGCACGAACTGCAGCGCGGCGACGTCGAAGCCGCGCTGGCCGCGACGCATGTTGCGCCGCCCGTAGCGGGGCGCCCGCGGCGGCCGAGCTTCCGGAGGGTCTTGGGACCGGCGATGCCGTCCACGGCCAGCTGCTTGCGGCGCTGGAATCGCCGCACCGCCCGCCGCGTCCAGGGCCCCGAGATCCCGTCGATGGCCATGGGCCGGTAGCCGAGCGCGCGCAGGGCCACCTGCAGCGCGGCGACGTTGCCGCGGCCGGCCTGGGCCGGCGCAGGCAGAAGCAATCCAGCCATGGCCAATCCCAGCGCGAAAGCAATTCCTGCCCGGCGCACGCGGCCACCCTGGAGATGGTCGCCCCTGCGCGCAAGGGGCTGGGACAGCCGTTGCAGACCCGGGTTACCATCGTTAGGTGGCCCAGGCCACCGCCGATCTCCAAGCCGAGCACGAGACCATCCGCGCCGAAGCGGTGCGGCTGGCCGAGGGCGCCGGTGACATCCCGGCGCGCGTCGCGCTTCTGCATTCGATCTTCGTCGACTCGGGCGGCAACCACGCGTTCCCCGAGGTGGCGCTGCACGGGGCGCTGTGGGCGTACGGGTTCTACGAGCGGCGCGGAGCGGTGTCGCGCGCGATCGCCTATCGATACTTCTACGACCGCGAGGAGCGGGCGCGGCGGGCCTACATGCTGTTCGAGTTCTCCCAGGGGTTCAAGCAGGCGAACCGCTCGGTGTTCGTCGACACCTACACGAACTACTTCTTCACCAAGCGCTTCGGGGAGGAGCCCGGCGCCGACGAGGTCATGGCCCCCGAGCTGCTGGACGCGCTGCAGCGAGTGCATCGCGCGTCCGCTCGGGGGCAGACCTTGCCCCGCGCCGAGCGCGCCGAGATCTTCCGCACGGCGCTGTTGTTCGAGCAGGAGACGACCGTGGGGCCGAAGGTCCGCGAGGAGGTGGACAAGTTCACCTGCCCCGTCCTCACCGCGATCGTGCTCCGGCCGATCGTGCGCTTCAACTACTTCCCGCGCACCGCCTACATGCGCTTCTCGAACTTCGGGGACACCGACGAGCGGATCGAGAAGGCGGTGCGCAGCTACGAGCTGGCCGAGGACTCGGGCTGGGGCCGGGTCGGCCAGGCGATCCGCTACCACGGCGTGCTGCCGGGTCGGTTCTTCGACAACCCGCTGGCCTACGCCGACAACCTGCGCGCCGGCTGACCGTGCAGTTCGGAGCGCCCGCCGAGCACTACGACCGCTTCATGGGGCGCTACCTCCCTACGCTGGCGCCGGCGCTGATCGAGGCGGCCGGGGTGCCGAGCGACAGCCGGGTGGTGGACGTCGGCTGCGGGACCGGCTTGCTCGCGGCCGAGCTCGCAGAGCGCGTGGGCGCCGCCAACGTCGCCGCGATCGACCCCGCGCCGAAGTTCGTCGCCGCGTGTCGAGAGCGGGTGCCGGAGGGCGACATCCGCGAGGGCGTCGCCGAGGAGCTCCCGTGGGCCGACGACGAGTTCGACGCCGCGCTCTCGTCGCTGGTGGTCGCCTTCATGAGTGACCCCGTCCAGGGCCTGCGCGAGATGGCTCGGGTCACACGGCCGGGCGGCACGGTCGCGGCGTGCATGTGGGACATCGCCGGCGGTCGCATGACGATGCTCAAGACCTTCTGGGAGGCCGCGCACGAGTTGGACCCGGAAGTCGAGGGCGAGCGAGAGCTCGCTGGGATCCGGGAGGGCGACATCGCGGAGCGGCTGAGACGGGCGGGTCTCGAGGACGTCGAGGACGGCACGATCGCGGCCCGCGTCGACTACACGAGCTTCGACGACTTCTGGGAGCCGTTCACCAACGGCGTGGGGCCCGCCGGCCAGTACCTCGCCTCGCGCAGTTCCGAACAGCAAGACGCGATCCGCGAGGCCTGCCGAGCGAAGCTCCCCGACGGGCCCTTCTCCCTGGACGCCCACGCTTGGTATGCGCGAGGCGTCGTGCCTGCGGCCTGATGGCCTACGACGAGCGCCTCGCGGACCGCGTCCGCGAGCTGGTCGGGGGCCGCGAGGGCTTCTCCGAGCGCAAGATGTTCGGCGGGATCGCGTTCATGCTGAACGGCAACATGTGCTGCGGGGTGATGGACGAGGACCTGATCGTCCGGCTCGGCGACGAGGCCGGCCCGCTCGCCCTCGAAGAGCCCGCCGTGCGGCCGTTCGACTTCACCGGCAGGCCGATGAAGAGCACGGTGCTGGTGGATTCCTCCGGCACCGCCGAGGAGGGGGAACTGGCCCGCTGGGTTGATGCAGGGGCGGACTTCGCCAGCGGGCTGCCCCCTAAATAGGGCTTAGCGCCGGCGGTTGCGCAGGTAGCGCTCCACCATCGAGCCGATCTTGGCCCCGCTGGAGCCGCCGCCTCGGTGGGCGTGCCCGCCGCGCCGTCCGTGTCCGCCGCGCGCGGCACCGCCGCGCATTACCTGATTGAGAAGTCTTTTGACCATGGTTAGGTCCTGCCCAGGGACTCCGGGTCGGAAACGGCGCTCAGGTCGCCGTGGCCAAGGCGGGGCGGTTGCGCGCCGCCAGCACGATCAGGCCCAGGCCGATCGCGACGGCACCGAGGCCGAGGACCCCGAAGGCGCCGGCGTGGAAGAGCGGGCCGGCGACGAGATTGCCGCTCACGCCGGTGAGGCCCATGACCAGGTCGGCAGCGCCCTGGGTCTGGGCCCGGCGTTCTGGTTCGACCGCATCGGTGAGCAGGGCGCTGCCGCCGACCAGCCCGAAGTTCCACCCGAGGCCGAGGAAGATGAGCGCGGCGGCCATGAGGACTACCTCGTCGCCGGGCGACACCGCCGCCATCGCCCCAGCCGCGATCAGCGCGACGCCACCGCCGGCGATGACGGGTATCCGCCCGAAGCGGTCGGCCAGGACGCCGGTCACCGGCGACGGGATGAACATGCCGCCGACGTGCAGCGAGATCACGAGGCCCACCGCGGACAGGGACTCGCCGGCGTCGTCCATGTGGGCGTCGGGATGCAGTTCATGTAATTCACAACGGTCCCGCCGCCCAGCGTCGAGCCGGCCAGCACGGAAATCGACCCGCTCTCCGACGCGGCCAGGCCGCCGCCGTAGTACATCTCCTGGTAGCCCTGCACCTCGAGCTGGTTGAAGTCCTGCTCGTTCTTGTACTGGCCCATCTCGAGCACCAGCACGCTCTTGCCGGCGCGCGCGCACTCCGCCGCGATCACCGAGCCGCCGGCGCCCGAGCCGACGATCACCACGTCGCACGTCAGCGTCTCCGACGTGCCCGACAGCCCCACCAGCTCGATCGTCTTCGGCGCCTCGTCGGCGGTCGGAGCCGCAGACACCGGGCCCGGGTAGCCGATCGCCTCCCAGTTCGCGTTGCGCCCCGTGGTCTCGTCGGGTGCGCCGTAGAAGAGCAGCATGGTCAGCGCCTTGAGCTGCGTCAGGCCGAGCTTCGCGTCCGGGTCGGCGTCGGCCAGACCGAGGAGCAACGCGGTGCGCCCTGCCAGGTCGGCATCCAGGAACCCCTCCCCTGCGATCGCGTCCAGCAGGCCGGCGACCTGGGCGATCTCCTCCTCCAGCAGCGTGTCGGCGAACATCCCCTCGATCTGCGCGGCGACCAGCATGTCGCCCGCCGACCGCGCCAGGAACTCGCGCTCGATCGGGTCGCCGCTGACGTTGACTCCACCGAGGGCACGTACGTGTCGCACACCGCCTCCAGCACGCTCCGCTGGGTCTCGCTCAGTACCGCCGCTGCTACCGCCAAGGACTCTCCCCTCTCGAAGGAGGCGCGATCGTAACCCGGCGCACCCGACCGGCGAAAGCGCGAACGCGTCCGACTAGCCTCCTTACGAAGGGGAAGGAGTTCTGATTAGACGACGACTGACCATTGCGGGCGCCCTTGCGCTCATCGCACTCGCTGCGCCGGCCGCCGCACAAGCCGCGCCCGCGCCGTTCGGGCTGGCTTGCACCGCTCAGGACGGCGTGCGGTTCTGCCCCGGCGAGGTGAACAGCCGCGTCGACTCTCACGACGGCGTCCCGCTCGACGTCAACGTCACGCTGCCGACCAGCGGCGACGGTCCGTTCCCGCTCGTGGTCCAGCTGCACGGCTGGGGCGGCTCGAAGAGTGGGCTCGGACCGGCCAAGCCCTGGGCCGACCGCGGCTACGCCGTCCTCAGCTACACCGCGCGAGGCTTCGGCGAGTCGTGCGGTTCGGCCGCGAGCCGCACCGCCGACCCCACGGGCTGCGCCAAGGGCT
The DNA here is from genome assembly GCA_963830065.1 of uncultured Thermoleophilaceae bacterium. GTDB lineage: Bacteria > Actinomycetota > Thermoleophilia > Solirubrobacterales > Thermoleophilaceae > JACCZR01. The sequence continues at coordinate 95,398 of CAWHLA010000012.1, read as the reverse complement.
GGATCCACCTCGCCGACTCTCGCTTCGAAGTAAGAGACACCCAGTACCTGGCCGGCCTGCTCGCCGACGAGAACCTGATCCAGCCCAAGAAGATCGGCGTGACCGGTCCCTCCTACGGTGGCGGCCAGAGCATGCAGCTGGCAGCGCTGAAGAACCGCATCCGCAACCCGGACGGCTCCTACTCCCCCTGGAAGAGCCCGAACGGAACGCCGATGGAGATTGCCGCGGCCGCGCCGGTCATCCCCTGGTCCGACCTCGTCTACTCGCTGGTCCCCAACGGCCGCACGCTCGACTACCAGACGACCAGCGACACGGCCGACCTCAACCCCACTGGCATCGCCAAGAACAGCTTCGTGCTCGGCCTGTACGCGCTCGGCTCGCTGAGCGGCTACTACGCGCCCGCGGGGACTGACCCCGATGCCGACCTGACCAGTTGGTACTGGCGCGTCAACGCCGGCGAGTTCTTGTACGACGACCCGGTGATCGAGGACCTCAAGGAAGAGATCTCCACGAACCACTCGGCCTACTACCTCAACCGCTCGGTCGCCCCCGCCCCGCTCTTGATCGCCAACGGCTTCACCGACGACCTCTTCCCGGTCGACGAGGCCGTTCGCTACGCCAACCTCGTCAAGGACACGCATCCGAACGTGCCTGTCTCGCAGATGCACTTCGACTTCGGCCACCAGCGTGGCCAGGGCAAGGACGCGGACGAGGACCTCCTCGCCCAGCGCCAGTTCGAGTGGTTCGACCGCTACGTGAAGGGCAACACCTCGCAGTCGACCCTCCAGGGCGCCGAGGCGCTCACCCAGACCTGCCCCGCCAGCGCCCCGTCGGGCGGCCCCTACCTGGCCAAGTCCTGGAACGACCTCAGCCCCGGCGAGGTCCGCCTCCGGGCCGGCGGCGCGAAGAGCTATCTGTCGGCCGGCGGCAACCCCAATGTGGACATCGAGGTCGATCCCATCAGCGGGGGCGGCGACCCCTGCAAGACCACCCCGGGCGCCGACCAGAGCGGTGTGGCCACCTGGCGCCTGCCGAAGGCGACCGGCTCCGGCTACACGCTGCTCGGCTCGCCCACGGTGATCGCCGACCTGCAGTGGAGCGGCAACTTCCCTCACGTGATCGGACGCCTGTGGGACGTCGCGCCCGACGGCACGCAGACCCTGGTCGCGCGCGGCGTCTACCGGCCGGTTGCCTTCGGCCGCCAGGTCTTCCAGCTCCACCCGAACGGGTGGAAGTTCGCGGCGGGCCACCAGGCCAAGCTCGAGCTGCTGGGCAAGGATGCGCCGTACTCCCGCGCCTCCAACGGCACGTTCAGCGTCCAGGTCTCGAACATCGACTTCCGTCTGCCGGTGGCCGACAAGCCCGGCACCGGCCCGGTGACCGCGCCGGCTTCGAACTTCTTCCCCTCGGCCGCCCAGAACGGCGGCCAGGCCCAGACCCAGCCCGCGGCGCCCAAGCCGGTGTGCCTCGGCTCGCGCGCCCGCCTAGGCGCCCTGGGCTACAAACGCATCCGCCTCGGCCAATTGTTCACGGCCACGGCCAGCCGGGCCGGCCTGCCCAGCCGCATGACCCGGCGGCGCTTCGCCTACTGCGTCAAGCGCGGCGGCAAGCTGGTGGTGGCGTACACGAGCCGCGGCCGGGCGGCTCTGATCGTGGCCACCGCGACCGACCACGGCGCTCGGCGCCTCTCGCCCGGTGACTCGCTCGGGCGCCTCAAGCGGGTGCTGCGTGGTGAGAAGCAGCTGGTTCGGAACCTGTGGCGCGCGCCTGGCTCCCGCGCGGTGTTCCTGGTGCGGCGCGGCAGGGTCCGCGCGGTGATGGTGGCCGACCGGGGCTTGCTGCGCAGCCCGCGCCGGTTGCGCGCCTACTTCAGGCTCGCGCGGCCGTAGCGGGCACGCGGGCAGGAAAAGTCGTCAGGCGGCTGACGACTTTTCAGAGGGCCGCGCCGGTTCCAAGCGCTAGCTAGCGCTGCTCGGGCTTGCGCGGCGCGCTGAACGCCGCCGCCCGGTTGTAGAGCTTGTACAGCTTGAAGCCGCGCGCGTAGGTCTGCTTGCAGGCGCGGTCGAACAGCTTCACCGCCTTGTCGTCGGGCAGCGTGTTGCCGTACTGGTCCTTGACCGTGCCGGTCGGCCCGCCGGCGATCCCGCGGATCTCTCGCACGGTGCCGAAGCGCTGGCGAAGCGAGGCCTGCTCCCAGTCGCTGCAGTCGGCCAGCCGGACGGGCGTGCCGATGCGCTCGCCTCCGGTCCCGGGGGGCGGGCCCGGGTCGTTGCCGGAGCCCGAGGAGCAGCCCGCGAGTGCGAGCGTCGCCAGCGCCGCTACTGCGGCTCGGGCGGCGTCTTGAACCACGGGCACTTCGACTTGTCACCCGCGGTGAAGTCCGCGAAGCAGGCCAGCAGCTCGCCTTCCTCTGCGGGCCCGGTGACACCGCGGCTGGTCGCGCAGTTGGACGGGAGCAACGGTCGCGGCGGGCTGCTGGTGACGCTGGCCTCGTTGCCGTCCTTGCCGGTGTTGGCGTACCAGCAGTTGTTGGTGTTGTTGATGAAGTTGTCCCACCAGAAGTCGACGCCGTTGGGATCGCGACGCCCACCCGGTGTGCGGCCCATGGCGTTGTTGTGGAACCTGTTGCGGTAGGAGGTCGAGAACTTGCCGGCGCTGCAGCCGAACTGCTCGTTGCCTCCGGCGGCCGGGCCGCAGACCACGGCGTCGGGGACGGCGAACAGCATCGTCCCGCGTCGCCAGTTGTCCCAGAAGCGGTTGTTGCGCACCACGTTGTTGTTGCCGCCGGCGATCCACAGCCCCGTGCCCACAGGGACCGGCACGGTCGGGACCACGTCGGACCCCTTCACGTAGGGGTTGAAGTTGTTCGAGTAGAAGTTGTTGTTCTCGACGAGGTCGGAGTCCTGCGGGAAGCCCGGGTGGCCCGACGCGGTGAACACGTCGGTGGTGAAGCCGAGCGCGTTGTCGTAGATGTTGTTGTGGTGCACCCAGATTCCGTTGGACGCCGTCCCTGAGTAGCCGGAGGCGTTGTGGTGGCGTGTCGCAGTAGCGGACCTGCTGGTTGTAGCGCCGGCTTCCTTCGCGGGTCTCCTCACCGGTCTCCGCGCCCGCGCCCGGGTACAGCCCGAGTCGCCGTGGCCGGCGGCGTCGCAGTTCTGCATCACCCCGTGGTCCTCGACGAAGGTGAGCACGCCGTACTCACCGGCGTAGTAGGTCTTGAAGCGATCCAGCAGGTAGCCGTCGGCCTCGAGCACGTAGATGTTGTGCTCCTTGGCGTGCCGGGTCTTGACGTTGGCGAGCACGAACCCGTCGGCGCGGTCGGCCCGGATGACCACGTCCTTGACCGCGTTGATCGGCCCCTTGTCGCCTGAGGCGACGCGCCCGGCGTCGATGGTCACGTCGTCCGGGGTGGCACCCGACCCCTCGATCTGGACGTTGCAGCGCACGCAGGCGCCGATGTTGGGGATGCCGCCCTGGCGGTCGAACCGCGGCGGCTGGGGATCCTTGCCCGGTCCCACCCGGCGGCCCACGACCGAGATCAGGTTCTGGTCGTTGGGGCAGGTGGCCTGGTACTGGTAGGACAGCGCCTCGGCCGACTGCTCGTCGTTCTGCTGCAGCAGCCCGCGGCACTTGGGGTCGTGGGTGGGGGATCGCCGTGAGCGCGGCTCGGTGTACAGGCCGGGCATGACCACTACTCGGTCGTTGTTTCGCGAGCGGTTGACGGCGGTCTGGATCGAGTTGGTCTTGCACTTGGCCACCAGCTTCTCGTTGAAGCTCAAGAGCTTGCGGCGCTGGCGGCGGCTCATGCGGATGGTCGGCTGGCTCGGCCGGATCTTGTAGCCCTTGCGCCTAACTGAGTTCAGCGACTTGCGCAGGTTGCGGATGGAGGTGTTCCGGCGCGTGGCGCCGCGGAACTTGCGGCGGGCGCCGGCAACGCGCTGCTTCATGCGGCGGATGCGGCGCTTGGATGCGTGGCGGCGGCGCAGCTGGCGCAGGCGCCGCTTGAGGCGGTTGAGCCTGCGCGTGCTCGGGGGGTTGCCCCGGCAGACCACGCGCGTGACGCCCGCCGGGCGGCGACGCAGCGAGGTGTACAGGCTGCGCTTGAGCGGCACCTTGCCCGCCGGCGGCGGGCTTGAGCGAGAAGTCGGCGGCGGGGGCGGGCCAGTAGGAGGCCCTCTCGATGTGCGCGGACGCCGTGGTGGCGCCGGCGAGCACGGCTGCCCCGAGGACAACCAAGACGCACACACCCCTGCTCAGGCGACGCACAGCGGCGAAGTGTAAGCGGAATGGCGCGAGGGCGCTAATCGGTACGGAGCGGCTCGAAGGCCGCAGCATGCACGTACAGCTTGTAGAGACGGATCTCGCTCGCGTAGCTCTGCCGGCAGGCGTGCTGGAACAGCTCGTAGGCGCGTTCGTCGGAGAGCACCGACCGAGCGTTCGGGTCCTCCTGCGAGGTCAGCTGGCCGCGCAGGTCCTCCACCGTCTTACGGCGCTGGGGCGGGTTCGCCCGCTTCCACTGTCCGCAGTTGGCTAGGCCCGCGGTGGTGCCGGCGACCTCCGAACGCACGCCCCCCGTCCGCGGCCCGCGCGATCCGTTGCTGCCCTCGCCGCAACCCGCCCCCGCAGCGCACAGCACGGCGACACACACTGCGGCCACCGCCCGCACGGCTAGGGCTTCGACAGCTCTCGGACCCGCGCGCGCAGCTTGTCGGCGTCCTCGCTGCGGTCGAACCGGCGACTCGCCGCCCGCACCGCTGAAGCCTGTTTGCTGGCGGCGGCGCTACCCGGCTTGGGCGGGACCTGCCACCAGGGACAGTCGAGCGGGCCGGTGTCCTCGTCGGGGCCGTCCGCGCAGTCGAACTCGATCACGATCTTGCCGCTGTCGCCCACTCCGGTGTTCGAGCAGTTGGAGGGCAGGAAGTCGGGCGGGTCGCCCGGGCCGGGTCCGGTGACGCTGCCGGCGGACCCGTCGGGCCCCTTGTTGTTGTACCAGCAGTTGTTCGTGTTCCCAGCGAACTCGTCCCACCAGAAGTCGACGCCGTTGCGCATGACCCGGCCGGTCGTGCCCGAGCTGTTGGCGTTTCCGAAGTCGCCCACGGTCTTCGGGAACTTGAAGCCCTCGGGCGCCAGGCCCATCTGGTTGCCGAACATCTGGTTGTTGCACGAGGTGGAGATCCCGTTGGCCGGCGCGCCTGGACAGGAGACGCCGGGGAAGATGTCGCCCTCGCCGCCGCCGCCGTTGACCAGGGCGTCGGGTACCGCGAACAGGCGCACACCCTCGCGCCAGTTGTCGAAGAAGTGGTTGTCGTGGACCCGGGAGTCGTTCATGCCCGGGTAGAGCACGCCGGTCCCGATCGGCACGTCGACCAGCGACTTGACCGGCGGGTCCGGCTTGTAGAGGTCGAGGTTGTTGGAGTAGATGTAGTTGTGGTCGATCTCCGAGCTGTCGGCGGGGAACCCGGGGTGCCCGGCGGCCGACAGCGTGTCGCTCGAGATGCCCGTGCTGTTCCCGTAGACGTGGTTTCGGGTGATGCGCACGGCGTTGCCCATCGAGCCCGAGTACCCGAGCGCCGACCCGCGCAAGTCGCACTTCTGAACGGTGCTGTTCGGGCGCGGCGCGTCGGGCCAGAACGACTTCGTCGTCTGCGCGCCGGTCTCGGGCGCGGCGCCGGGGTAGACGACCGAGTCGCCCGAGCCGAAGCCGTCGCAGTTCTGCACCAGCTGGTGGTCGGAGGTGAAGGCCAAGTGCCCGTAGTCGGCGTTCCAGAAGAACTTGACCTTCTCCAGGCGCGTGCCGTCGGTCTCTTCGGTGTAGAAGCCGTGCTCGCGCGCGCCCTTGAAGAGCATGTTGCGGCCCACGAACCCGTCGGAGCGGTCGGCGCGGAACACGACGTGCTTGGAGAATTCGCCCGGCTTGGAGGTCGGGTCCTTCTCCTTGCCGTTGTACGCGTCGCCCGCGTCCAGGAGCACGTCCTCGGGCTTCACTCCCGAGCCCTCGACCTGCATGTTGCAGCGCACGCACGGCCCCTCGTCGGGGACGCCGCGCCGGTCGCCGCGCGGCGTTGGGAGCGCCTTGTCGGGGACCGCCTTGCGGCCCTGGAGGTAGATCAGGTTCTGATCGTTGGGGCAGGTGGCCTGGTAGGCGAAGCTCGGCGTGTCGTCGCCGCTGGCGTCCTTCTGCAGCAAGCTCGGGTTGCAGCGCGGGTCGTTGGTCTGCGCGTCGCGCGATTTGGGCTCGGTGTAGCGGGCGGGCAGGATTACCACGCGGTCGTTGTTACGCGAGCGCTTGATCGCGTTGTTCACCGAGTTGGTGTCGCACAGCTTGAGCAGGTTCTTGTTGAGGCGAAGCAGGCGCACCCGCTCGTCGTGGCCCATCTTGATCCTGGGCTGCGAGGGCCGCAGCCTGTACTGGCCACCGTCGCGACGAACCTTGTCGAGCGAGCGCTGCATCGCCTTGATCGAGGGGTTGGCGGAAACCGCGCCCTCGTAGCTGCCCCGGGCGCGGTCCACGTCCCGCTCAGCGGCGGCGATCTGGCTCTCGGAGGCGTTCCGGCGCTTCAGCGAGCTCAGGCGGCTCTTGGCGCTGTCGAGCTTCGCCGTGCTCGGCCGGCGACCGGCACACGCCACGCGCGTGCGACCCGGACGGCTCTTGTCCAGCGCGCTGTGCAGCGATTGGGCCTTGGGCACGCCGCCGCCGGTAGCCGGCTTGACCGAGGAGTCCACGTTCGGATTGGGCCAGTACGAGGGGCGCTCGAGGTGCGCGCCTGCGGACGTCGCGCCGACCAGGGCGGCGAGGCTTAGCAGGGCGGTGACGATGAGTCCCTTCATCGCGTAGGGCGCCACGCGTGGGGCGTGCCTATTACGGCCATCTCTGGCCTCCTCTCCTTTCGCCACGCTCCCGCTCCCGCTCCCGCTTCAGGGTTCGTGGGCAGTGGCGCGACGGCGGGCCGGAGCCTAGCGCCAGCATCGCCCCGTGTAAACCCGGTACGCACACCACACTTCGGACGGGGGTACGCAGGTGAGCGTGGTCGGCGTCGGCGTCGGCGCGAGCGAAACCGGTGGAGGCCGTGCCGGTTTACGCTGGCCGATGTGGAGGTCGAGGCTCGCGAGGAGTTTCTGCGAGGCATCGCGATCTTCGAGGGCCTGCCGCCCGAGAGCATCGGGGATATCGCCGACCGCGCCGAGCAGCGCGAGCTCAAGGCCGGCGACTGGCTGTTCCGCGAGGGCGACCCCGGCGACACCCTCTTCGTGCTGCGCTCGGGCCGGCTGGAGATCGTGCACGAGGCGGGCGGCAACGAGATGGTGATCCGCTCACTGCCCTCGGGCGCGGTGCTGGGCGAGCTCGCGCTGCTCACCCAGGCGCCGCGGTCGGCGTCGGCCCGCGCGCGGCGCGACAGCACGCTGCTGGCCGTCTCGCGCGAGGCCTTCCTCGACCTGCTGGAGAGCGACCCGACATTCGCCACGGCGCTGAGCCGCGCGATGGCCGACCAGCTGGCGCGCACCCGGGTCCCGACCACGCCGCGCGAGCCGGTCCCGCCGGTGATCGCGGTGGCCACGTTCTGCGAGCGCGCCGCCGGCGAGGCGTTCGCCCGGGAGCTGGCCGAGCAGCTCGGCGGCGCCCACCGGCTCGAGCTCCTCACCTCGGCGGACTCCGAGGCGGCCGACAGCAACTCGGAGCTGCTCGACCGCTGCGAGCGGGCCAACGACCAGGTCCTGCTGCACGCGGACCCGGCGCGAGGAGACGAGTGGGACGCGTTCTGCCTGCGCCAGGCCGACCGTGTGCTGGTGGTGGTGGGCGACGAGGGCCGCCCCACGTCGGGGCTGGAGGGCGCCGACCTGGCCCTGCTCGGCTGGCCCGGCTCCCACCCCCGGCTCGCGGAGTGGATGGGCGCGGTCGACCCGCGCGCGGTGCACCTGATCGACGGCGATGACTCGCTGGCTCGCCTGGCGCGGCGGCTTCGAGGCAAGGCGCCCGGCCTGGTGCTCTCGGGCGGGGGCGCGCGCGGGCTGGCCCACATCGGCGTGCTGCGAGAGCTGCTGGACGCCGGCGTGCTGATCGACCGCCTGGGCGGCTGCAGCATGGGCGCGCTGGTGGGAGCGCTGTGCGCGAGCGGCCTCTCCCCCGAGGAGATCGAGGCCAAGCTGCGAGCCGAGTTCGTCGAGCGCAACCCGATCGGCGACTACACGCTGCCGGTGGCCGCTCTCGTGCGCGGGCGCCGCGCCTCGGCGATGCTGCAACGCCTGTTCGGCGAGCTGCGGATCGAGGAGCTGCCGCTCGAGTTCTTCTGCGTCTCGTGCGACCTGGTGACCTCGGAGCTGGTGGTGCACCGCAGCGGGCCGCTGCACGAGGCCGTGGGGGCCAGCATCTGCCTGCCCGGGATCGCGCCGCCGCTGAGCCTGGGTGACCGGCTGCTGGTGGACGGCGGCGTGCTGAACAACCTCCCCGTGGACACGATGGCCGGCCGCGGCGAGGGTCCGGTGGCGGCCGTGGACGTGACCAACCGCTACCAGGCCCCCAGCCGCAGGGCGGGCGGGGTCCGCCGGCCCCGGCTGGAGCGCCTGACCGCCGGCCTGCGGCGCGCGGTCATCGGCTGGGACGCTCCGCTGCCCAGCTTCAGCGAGACGCTGATGCGCTCGGTGGTGCTGGGGAGCATCGACACCGCCGAGGCCGCGCAGCAACACGCCGAGCTGGTGATCGCCCCCTCGGTGCAGGGCATCGGCCTGACCGAGTTCGGCCGCCTGGACGAGCTACGCGCCCAGGGCGCCACGGCCACGCGCGAGGTCCTGGCGGCCACCGCTCCCGGCGTGCTCGAGCCCTTCGGGGTCCCGGGTTGAGCGCCACCGAGCTGGCCGTCGGCACGCGGCTCGCCGACCGCTACACCCTGGGCGAGCGCCTGTCGGAGGGAGCGGTGGGCGCCGTCTACCGGGGCGAGGCGGACGGGGGCGGTCCGGTGGCGATCAAGCGTCTGCTGGACCCCGCGCAGGCCGCCCGGTTCGAGATCGAGGGCCGACTGCTCCAGCGCCTGTCCCACGACCGCGTGGTGAGCGTGCTCGAGCACCTCGACGAGCCCGAGGGCCAGTTCCTGGTCATGGACCTGATCGAGGGCCGCGACCTCAACTCCGAGCTCAAGAGGGAGGGCGGACCCGGGCTGCCGCTGGACCAGGTGATCGAGTACGCCCACCAAGCCGCCGAGGCGCTTAGGTACGTGCACGACCAGAACGTGGTGCACCGCGACGTGAAGCCGCACAACCTCGTCCTGGGCGCCGACGGGCTCATCCTGGTCGACTTCGGGGTCGCGCGAGAGGAGGCGATCGACCAGGGCGGCACCCGCGCTCTGGGCACGCCGCTGTACATGGCGCCGGAGGTGCTGGTGGGCGAGGAGGTCTCGGCGCGGAGCGACGTCTACGGGCTGGCCGCGACTATCTGGGCGCTGCTGGCGGGCAAGCCGCCGGCCTACGACGACCCCACGCCGCTGGCCGAGCGGGTCCCGGGCGCGCCGGAGGAGGTGCTGCGCGCGGCGTTGACCATCCGGCCGGAGCGACGACTGGCCTCGGTGTCGGCGCTCGCCGACGGCCTGGGGGTCACGGTGGCCGGCCCCGAGGGCCGCTCGCTGGCGGTGAGCATCTCAGCGCCCGCGGCACGCAGCGAACTGCTGGAGGCGATCGTGCGCACTGCGGCCGGCACCTTCGAAGCGGCCGCCGCCTCGATCGCCCTGACCGACGGCGCCACCGGCGAGCTGGTCTACCAGGCGGCCTGGGGCGCGGGAGCCGACGAGATCGTGGGCGTGCGCTTGGCTCCGGGGCAGGGCCTGGCCGGCTGGGTGGTGGAGAGCGGCGAGGGCGTCGCCATCGCCGACTGCCGCACCGACCCGCGGTTCGGCGCCAACGTGGCCCGCAAGGCCGGCTACGTGCCCCACACCATGCTGGTGGTGCCGCTGCGCAAGGCGGGACAGACCATCGGCGTGCTCTCGATCCTCGACCGCCGCGACGGCGGCGGCTACCGCCCCGCCGACGTGGAGCGCGGACTGCTGTTCGGCGACCTGGCGGTGACCGCGCTGGACGCGTAGCGCCCCGCGGGCGGGTCTAATCTGCCAGCACGATGGCGGGCGAGCCCACACCCGGGTCGGAGTTCGGCGGCTACCGGGTCGAGCAGGTGATCGGCCGGGGCGGCATGGGCGCGGTGCTGCGCGCCACCCGGCTGTCCGACGGCGAGCCGGTGGCGCTGAAGCTGGTGCTCGGCGAGCGCGCGGCCGAGGCGAGCTTTCAGAGCCGGTTCGAGCGCGAGGGCCGGCTGGCCTCCTCCTTCGACCACCCCCACCTGGTGCGCGTGCTGGAGGTGGGCTCGCACGAGGGCACTCCGTTCATGGCGATGGCATACGTGGACGGCGTCGACCTCGAGGGCGTGCTCGCGGGCTCCGGCTCGCTGCACCCGGTCACGGCCGCCAACGTGATCGCCCAGGTGGCCGACGGGCTGGACGAGCTGCACCGGGCCGGCCTCGTGCACCGCGACGTCAAGCCGGGCAACGTGCTGCTCGAGAACCGCCCCGAGGGGGTGCACGCGCTGCTGAGCGACTTCGGCCTGTCCAAGCACGTGGACTCGGTCAGCGGGCTGACCAAGACCGGGCAGTGGGTGGGCACCGTGGACTACGCGGCACCCGAGCAGGTGCAGGCGCGCGAGACCGGCCCCTACACCGACGTCTACGCCCTCGGCTGCATGCTGTACGAGACGCTGACCGGCGAGGTGCCCTACCCCAGCGAGCGCGAGGTGGACAAGCTGATGGCCCACCTGATCGGGCCGCCGCCGGAGGTGACCGAGCTCGCCCCCGACCTGCCCGAGGCCTTCGACGAGGTGGTCGAGATAGCGATGTCGCTCGATCCCGGCGACCGCTACGCCAGTGCGGGCGAGCTGGGGCGCGAAGCGCGCGCCGCGGCGAAGGCGGCCGGCCCCGAGCCCGGCCGGCCGGTGCCCTTCCCCCGCAGGCGGCCCGTGGTGGACAGCGACGCCCCCACCGCGGGCTAGTGGCCGAGGTCCACCACCGCCTCGACGGGCCGAAGGACGCGCCGGTCCTGGTCCTGTCCAACTCGCTGGGGACCGAGCTGGAGATGTGGGACCGCCAGCTGCCCGCCCTGGCCGACCGGTTCCGGGTGCTGCGCTACGACGCGCGCGGGCACGGGCGCTCGCCGGTGCCCGACGGCCCGTACTCGATGGCCGACCTTGGGGGCGACGTGGTCGAGCTGCTCGACCGGCTGGAGATCGAGCGCGCCTCGTTCTGCGGCATCTCCATCGGCGGCATGGTCGGCCTGTGGCTGGGCATCAACGCGCCGGAGCGGATCGACCGGCTCGCGCTGTGCTGCACGGCGGCCCAGGTGCTGTCGGAGAAGGACTGGGCCGAGCGGGCGGCGACGGTGCGCGAGAACGGGCGTGATCGCGCTGGCCGACACGACGATCGACCGCTGGTTCTCGCCCGAGTTCCAGGAGTCCGAGCCCGAGGTGGTGGCGACGATCCGCGAGACGCTGGTGGGCACCCCCGCCGACGGCTACGCCAGCTGCGCCGAGGCGATCGGCGGCCACGACGTGCGCGACCAGCTGGGCTCGATCACCGCCCCCACGCTGGTGGTCACCGCCGCCGACGACCCCTCGATCCCGCCCGAGCACGGCGAGCTGATCGCCGAGCGGGTGGAGGGCGCGCGGCTGGAGGCGCTGCCCCACGGGCGCCACCTGTGCAACATCGAGTACCCCGAGGAGTTCAACCGGGCGCTGCTCGCGCACCTGGCCTGACGTGACCGGACTCTCGTGGGAGCAGGTCGCGGCTTGGCGCATGCGGCGGCAGTTCCTCGACGAGCGGGTGCCCGTCGAGCGCGCGCTGGAGGTGGTCTCGCGGCTGAGCGGGCTGCACGCCCAGCTCTCGTCCAGCGCGGAGCTGACGCTGTGGGCCCGGGTCGAGGGGCTCGAGCCGGGCTGGGTGGACCGCGCGCTGTGGGAGGAGGGCACGCTCTACAAGACGTGGGCCATGCGCGGCACCCTGCACCTGCTGCCGGCCGCGGAGCGCGGGATGTGGAACGCCGCGCTGGGCACCTACGACAACTTCCTCAAGCCGGCGTGGTCGAAGGCGTCCGGCATCGGGCCCGACGAGGTCGAGCGCCTGATCGACGTGGTGGGCGAGACGCTCGACGGCCGCGCGCTGACCCGCGGCGAGCTGGCCGACGCCGTGGCCGAACGGGCGGGATCGGACCACCTGGCCGAGAAGCTGCGCGAGAGCTGGGGCGCCTTCCTCAAGCCGGCGGCCTTCCGCGGGAAGCTGCAGTTCGCGCCCAGCCGGGGCCGCAACGTGTGCTTCACGCTCCCCGGCCCGGCGGAGGCGATGGAGCCCGACGTCGCGCTTGCAGGAGGTGGTGCGCCGGTACCTGTCGGCCTACGGGCCGGCCAGCCGCGACGAGGTGGCGCGCTGGTGGGCCACCAGCCCGGCGAACGCGGGCAGGCTGCTCGACGCGATCGGGGCCGAGCCGGTCGAGGTCGAGGGCACCGAGCTGCGCGCGCTGGCGGAGCCGGAGGCGGCGAAGCCCGCGAAAGTGGTCCGGCTGCTGCCCGCGTTCGACCAGTGGGTGGTGGGCGCCACGCGGCAGATCGAGCAGTTCGTGCCGGCCGGCGTCGACCGCGAGCGGATCTACCGCCCCCAGGGCTGGCTGACGCCGGTGCTGCTGGTGTCGGGGCGGGTCGCGGGCCTGTGGCGCCACGAGCGCAAGGGCAAGCGGATCGAGCTGTCGATCGAGCCGCTGGGGAAGCTGCCCGCCTGGGCTCGGAAGGGCGCGGAGGCGGAGGCCGAGAGCCTGGCCGGGTTCCTGGGCGGCGACCTCTCGCTGAGCTGGGCCTAGGTGCGCCGCACGCTCCTCCTGTTCGCCGGCCTGTTCCTGGTCTACGCGCTGACGGCGGGCCTGGAGGCCGAGGGCTCGTCGCGCTTCGCGGGGGACGAGCCGCACGCCCTGCTGGCCGCCCAGTCGCTGGTCGAGGACGGCGACCTCGACGTCAGCGACGACCTGCGCGACCGCGTCTACCTCGAGTTCCAGCCCGCGCCGGTGCGGCCCACCGGCGAGGTGCGCGACGGCCGGCTGCTGGAGCCGGTGGGCACGGGGTTCGTGGCGTTGATCGCGCCCGCGTTCGCGGTCGGGGGCGCTACCGGGGTGTCGCTGTTCCTGGCGGCGGTGGGCGCGCTGGCGATGGCGCTGGGCTACCGCCTGGCGCTGCGCGTGGTGCCCGACCCGTGGGCGGTGGGCGCCGCCGCGGCCGTCGGGCTCTCGCCGCCGGTGCTGGTGCACGCGACCGCGGTGCTGCCCGAGCTGATGGCGGGCGCGTGCCTGGCGGGCGCCGTGCTGCTGGCCCTGCGCCAGGAGGACCGCATCTCGCGGCGCGAGACGTTCGTGCTGTTCACGCTGCTCGGGCTGCTGCCCTGGCTGGGGCTGAAGTTCGTGCCCGCGGGCGTGGTGGTCGGCGTGTTCGCGGCGCGCGTGCTGTGGCGCGCGCAGCGGCGGCTCTTGGCCATCGGGGCCACCGAGCTGGCGACCTTTTCGCTCGCGTTCTGGGTAGGGATCAACCAGGCCCTTTACGGCGGGCCCACGCCCTACACCGCCGCGGGCAGCGCCTCGGGCGCCGAGTCGCTGCCCGAGCACCTGGAGCGAGTGCCGCGGGCGGTGACGCTGTTCATGGACCCAGAGCTGGGCCTCCTGCGGTGGGCGCCCGTGCTGGTGCTGGCCTTCGGCGGGCTGTTCTTCCTGGTCCGCTCGGTGCGCAGCGGCCTGGCCCGCGGGCTCCCCGGCGTGCGCGAGATCGAGCGGGCGGCGGGCCTGTGCGCGGCGGTTATCGGCGCGCAGCTGGTGGTGGCCGTGTTTCTGGCGCCGGCGATCGCCGGCGGGGCGTTCCCGCCCCGCAACCTGGTGGCGGTCCTACCGGCGGCCGTGCCGCTGGTGGCCTGGGGCCTGCGTCACGTGCCGCGCGTGGGCGCGGCCCTGGCCGTGGTCACGGTGGCCCTTTCGCTCTGGCTCTCGCTGGACACCGCGTTCGGCGACGGCTCGCTGCTGCCGTCGGGCGCCACGAAGTCGCGACCGCGGGTGAGCGCCAGTCCCAGCAGCGCGCACACCAAGGCGACCACCGCGGCGACGATCAGGATCTCGTCCAGCGCGCCTACGAACGCGTCGCGGGCGGCGGGGATGCCACGCGTCTGACCGGCTGAGATCGCCTCGGCGGCCTGGCCCACTCGCGCTCGGGGTACCGAGCCGAGGTCGGTGAGCCGACTCTCGACCCTCGACTGGAAGATCGCCCCCAGCGCGGCGGTGCCGGTCGCGATGCCGACCTGCCGGAAGGTGGTGTTGATGCCCGAGCCCATGCCGCTGCGCGCGCGGGGCACCACCCCGACCGCGGTCTGAGCGAGGGCCGGGTTGACTATCCCGATGCCGATGCCGACCACGACGAACCCGGGGATGAGCGCTGTCCACTCCGAGTCGGCGTCGACCGCCCGCATCATCAGCAGAGCCACGCCCACCAGGCCCAACCCCACGCCGAAGAAAAGGCGGATTGGGAACTGGGCGGCAAAGCGACCGGCAACAGGGGCCACGAAGAACGAGATCAGCGACAGCGGCAGGAAGTACAGCCCCGCCTCAAGCGGGTCGGCGCCCAGCACGCCCTGCAGGTAGAGGGTGAGGTACAGGAACATCGAGAACATCGATGCGCTGAGCCCGAAGGCGACGATCGACGCGCCGCCGAAGGCGGGCTTGCGGAACAGGCTGAGGTCGAGCATCGGCTCCCTGCTTCGCGCCTCGATTACCACGAAGGAGGCGAGCAGCACCGCCGCCGCCACGAACAGCGACACGATCAGCGTGCTCCCCCACCCCTCGGCGTTGCCGCGCACGATCGCGAAGATCAGGCAGAACAGGGCGGTGGAGAAGGTGATCACGCCCGGGACGTCGATCGACCGCGCGTCGGGGTCGCTGGACTCCGGGACGCGGGCGAGCGTGAGCGCGATGGCCGCGATTCCGACCGGCAGGTTCACCAGGAAGATCCACTCCCAGCCCAGGCCGTCGGTGAGCACTCCGCCCACCAGCGGGCCGACGGCCACGGCGCCGCCGATGGTGGCGCCCCAGATGCCGAACGCCGTTCCGCGCTGGCGGCCCTCGAACTCCTCGGCCAGCAGCGCCAGCGAGGTGGCGAACAGGACCGCTCCGCCCACGCCCTGAAATCCGCGCGAGACGATCAGCGCGACCGGGCTGCCGGCCAGGCCGCAGGCCAGCGATGACGCCGTGAACACGGCGAGGCCGACGACGAAGACCTTGCGGCGGCCGATGCGGTCGGCGGCCGAGCCGGCGGTGAGCAGGAACGCGGCCAGGGTCAGCGCGTAGGCGTCGATCACCCACTGCAGGTCGGAGAAGCTCGCGCTCAGCTCCCGCTGGATCTCCGGCAGCGCGACGTTCACCACCGTGATGTCGATCAGCAGCATGAAGGTGGCCACGCACGCGGCCACCAGGGTCCAGCGCTGGCGGGAGCTCATCCTTCCTCCGTCTCTCGTTCGAGCAGCCGGGCGGCGGCGCTGGCCGGGTCAAGCCGGCGGGCCACCACCTCGTCGAGCAGCTCCTTGACCTCGGGGTCCTCGCGGGTGGACTCCTCGAGGCGGCGGCGCATCCGGCCGCTGGCCAGGGCTAGGACCTCGTTCATGAGGTTGCGCCCGCGGCGGGTCTCCAGGGTGCCCTCAGCCTCGATGTAGGCGCGGTGCTCGGAGATCTTCTCGACCAGCTCATCGGTTCCTTGTCCCTTCGACGCTTCGGTCTGCACGATGGGTACGCGCCAGCCCTCCTGAGGGCCGAGAGACAGCGTGGCCCTGATCTCGCGGACCATCGTGTCGGTCATCGGGTGGTCGGACTTGTTGACCACGATCACGTCGGGGATCTCCATCACGCCGGCCTTCAGCGCCTGCACGGAGTCACCGGAGCCGGGCATGAGCACGAGCACGACGGTGTCGGCGTGGCCGATGATGTCCACCTCGGCCTGCCCCACGCCCACGGTCTCCAGCAGCACGTCGTCCTTGCCGCTGGCGTCCATCAGCAGAGCGGCCTGCAGCGTGGCCTCGGACAGCCCGCCCAGCGAGCCGCGGGTGGCCATCGAGCGGATGAACACGCCGGGGTCGAGGAAGTGGTCGGCCAGGCGGATGCGATCGCCGAGCAGCGCGCCCTTGGTGAAGGGAGACGTGGGGTCGATCGAGAGCACAGCCACCTCGCGGTCGCGCTCGCGGGCGTGCTTGACCAGCTGGCCGATCAGCGTGGACTTGCCCACGCCGGGCGCGCCGGTGAAGCCGGCGACCGCCGACTTGCCCGTGCTCGGGTAGACCTCGCGGACGAGCTCCCAGCCCTCGGGGTCGTCGTTCTCCACCAGGGAGATCGCCCGGGCCAGCGCGCGCTTGTCGCCCTTGAGTAGGCGCTCGGCAAGCTCGGCGGCGGTCTTCCCGGGAGCGGACATACGCCGCTCGACGCTAGCGGCGTCTAACCGACCAGGCCCAGACCATCGGCGCCGGGCGCCCGAAGCGCCCGCCGCGGTGCTGCCAGGAGAGGTGGAGGTGGTCACCCCACCCATGGTTTCGGTCGCCGTTCCAACCCACCCACCTGAAGGGCATGCGGGGCCGGTTCTGGCGGGGCTCGGCCCACGCGCACCACTGCCCGCGTCATTCGTAGGCGAGCGCGTCGAGCACGTCGAGCTTGGCGGCGCGCCGCGCGGGGCCGATGGCGGCCACCACGCCGGCCAGCGCGGCCAGCACGAGCAGCAGGATCAGCGTGGCTACCGGAAAAGAGAGCACGAAACCTTCATCGGCAAGCGGGCGAGAAACCAAAGCGGCAAAGACCAGCCCGAGGACCGAGCCGAGGATCGCTCCGATGAGCGCGGTGATGGCCGCCTCGTAGCGGATCACCTGGCGCACCTGGCGCTTCGACATCCCGATCGCGCGCATCATCCCCAGCTCCCGTGTGCGCTCGTGGATGGACAGCGCCAGGGTGTTGGCGATGCCGAACAGCGACACGATCACCGCCAGCGACAGCAGCGCGTAGATCAGGCCGAGCAGCTGGGTGATCTGCTCCTCCTGGCTCTCCTTGAGCTCCTTCTGGTTCAGCGCCTCGGCCGCCGGGAACTCGCGCTTGACCAGCCGCTCCACCGGCCGCCCGTCGGCTCCCGGGGCCAGGGCCACGAAGGTCTTGCTCGGCCGGTTGTCGCCGAAGTCGCGGGCGAGGTCCGCCCGGGTGATGACGAACGATCCGAGCAGGTCGTCGCTCGAGTCCTCCACGGTCCCCACCACGCGGTAGGTCACTCGCTTGTCAGTCGGGGTCCTGACCTTCAGCTCGTCGCCGGGCTCGAGGTGCTTCGTGTCGGCGAAGCTCTGGTCGAGGATCGTGGTCCCCGGCCTGAGCCCGTCCAGGTCGAAGTCGAGCACCTTGCGGATGTTGGCCGGGTCCACCGCCGCGACGCGCTCGTCGGACGTGGCGCCGTAGGCGATCGAGGACACCGTCTCGACACCGGGGACGGTCCGCACCCGGCGCTCCAGGCGCTCCGGGATGGGCGAGAAGCCGTCGGTGCTCTGCACGGTCAGGTCGCCCTGGAAGTTGCGGTCGATCGAGTCGCCGATCGACTTGCTGAAGCCGGCGGCGAACACGGCCACGAACACGACCACCGCCAGCCCGATCATCAGCGCCGCGGCGGTGACCGCGGTGCGCCCGGGCTTGCGCATCGCGTTCTCGCGGGCCAGCCGGCCGGTGATGCCCCGGACCGCCTCCAGCGGCCGCCCGGTCAGCGAGGCCAGCGGGCGCACCAGCCGAGGACTGAAGATCGACACGGCCAGCAGCACCAGCACCGTCCCGGCCCCCATCAGGCCCGCGGCCGAGCCCGAGGACTCGATGCCGCCGAACAGGCCGACCAGCACCAGCCCCACGCCGCCGACGGCGCCGGCGATCGCCACCCCGAGCCAGACCCGGCCCCGCCGGGTCGACTCCGGCAGCGCGGCCTCGCGCAGCGCCGCCATCGGCGACACCCGCGTGGCCCGCAGGGCCGGCGACAGCGCCGACACCAGCGTCACCCCCAGCCCGATCACCAGCGAGACGATCACCGTGCGGGGGGCCAGCACCGTGCCGGTGTTCGGAAGGTCGATCCCGGCCGACTTGAACAGCGAGTTGATGGCCGGCGCGAACGCGATGCCGCCCAACACCCCGAACAGCGACCCCACCGCCCCGATCAGCGCCGCTTCGACGCCCACCGAGAGGAGGATCTGCCGCCGCGACGCGCCGAGCGTGCGCAGCATCCCGAACTCCCGGATCCGCTGGGCGACGGTGATCGAGAACGTGTTGAAGATCAGAAAGGCGCCGACGAAGATCGACACGAAGGCGAACACCAGCAGCGCGATCTTCAGGAAGCTGAGGTCGTCGGCGATGCTGCGCGACTCGCGCTCGGCGTTCTCCTCCCCGGTCTCCACCCGCACCGAGCGGGGCACCACCCGGGCCACGCGGCGCTTGAGCTCGTCGTTGTCGGTGCCCTCGGTGCCCGAGATCGAGATCTGGTCGTACTTGCCGACCTTGCCCGCCACCCGCTGGGCCTCCGGCCCGGTAAGCACCGCCGTGCTGGCGCCGCCGCTTGAGGTCTCCCCCAGCTTCACCAGCCCGGTGATCCGGTAGCGGCGGATCTCGCGCTCGCCGGCCACCCCCACGCGGCCCCCGACCTTCAGCCCGGCGCGCTCGGCGCTCGAGGCGTCGACGGCTGCCTCCTTGTCGGTGCCCGGCGGGCGGCCCTGGGTGTAGGTGAAGGTCTCGAACGGCTCGGGCAGCGCCGAGGAGACGAAGTTGGGCGCGAAGCCGGCCACCAGCGGCTCGCCCTTGTCGTCGACCAGCTTGACCAGCGAGAAGATCCCGCCCTCGGCCCGCTGCACGCCCTCCACCCGGCGCACCTTCTGCAGCAGGTCCGCGGAGAAGGCCGGCGGCTCGCGGTCCTCCTGGGCGACGGGCTCCTTCGGCGTGATGGCCACGTCGGTGCCCTTCACGGCCTCGGAGAAGATGTCGTCGAAGGACTTGTTGATCGTGTCCGTGAGGACGTAGGTCCCGGCCACGAAGGCCACCCCGAGGAAGACGGCGAGGGTGGTGGTGAACGTCCTCAGCTTGCGCGAGCCGAGGCTGCGCAGAGCCAGGCGGAGCATTACGGCGCGCGGTCCTCGGTGATCTTGCCGTCGTTGAGGACCACCAGGCGGTCGGCGAAGGAGGCGGCGTGGGGATCGTGGGTCACCATCACCACGGTCTGGCCGAACTCGTCCACCGAACGGCGCAGCAGCGCCAGCACCTCGTCGCTGGCGGTGGAGTCGAGGTTGCCGGTGGGCTCGTCGGCGAACACCACCGCCGGCTTGGACACCAGCGCCCGCGCCACCGCCACCCGCTGCTGCTGGCCTCCGGAGAGCTCAGCCGGCCGGTGGGTGCGGCGGTCGCCGAGCTTGACCACGTCGATCAGCTGATCGACCCACTCCCGGTCGGGGTCGCGGCCCGCAATTGTCAGCGGCAGGAGCATGTTCTCCTCCGCAGTGAGCACCGGCAGCAGGTTGAAGAACTGGAAGATGAACCCGAGCTTGTCCCGCCGCAGTTCGGTCAGCCCGGCGTCGTCGAGGCCCTCCAGCCCGGTGCCGTCGATGGTCACATTGCCGGAGGTGGGCACGTCCAGTCCGGCCAGGATGTGCATGAGCGTCGACTTGCCCGACCCCGAGGGGCCCATGATGGCCGCGAACCGGCCTTTCTCGAAGTCGACGGTGACGCCGTCGAGGGCCCTCACCGCCGCCTGTCCTTCGCCGTAAATACGGTGGAGGTCGGAGGCTTCGATGATCACGTCGCGCGAGACTAGCCAGGACATCCGGCGGGCCCCGGCCCCGCTCCACGGCGGGCCGCTGGCGCTGCTGCGCTTCATGCGCGCCAAGGGGATGCTCGACTTCAAGTACGCGCGGCTGATCGTCCGGCTGTGTCTGCGGCGGCTGTTCCAGCGCCGGCTGTGGTCGGACGGCATCGCCTTCATCGGCCCGCGCGTGGTGCTCCAGATCGGCCGTAAGGGGCGGATCGAGCTCGGGCGCTGGTCGTGGATCGGGCACGGGTCGAAGCTGCGCGCGCACGAGGGGCTGATCTCGATCGGGGCCAAGACCGTGCTCGGCCAGGAGTGCACGATCTCCGCCTTCAAGCACGTGTCGATCGGCCGCGAGTGCGTGATCGCCGACCGCGTGATGCTGATCGACTTCGACCACGGCATGGTCGAGGTCGACCGCCCGGTGCGGCTCCAAGGGATCTACAAGCGCGACGTGCGGGTGGGCAACAACGTGTGGATCGGCTACGGCGCGTGCATCCTGCGCGGCGTGACCGTGGGCGACAACGCGGTCATCGGCACGAACGCCGTGGTCACCCGCGACGTGCCTCCCAACGCGGTGGTCGGCGGCGTGCCCGCCCGGGTGATCCGGATGCGCGACGAGCCGACGCGCATGCGTTACGAGTAGCGCCAGCGGGCGGTGCACACACGGGCTCCCAGGAAGTCCTCAGCCGCCTGAGGACTTTTTCGAAAGGTGCGCGCGCTTCAGCGCCCGGCCGGCCAGCGTCAGCAGCAGGCCGCCTTCACCGCACGGGTTGGACCACCAACTCCCGATATGCGGCGGCAGTCTGACGGGCGACGTCGCCCCAGTCGAACGTGAGCACGTGCTCCGAGGCCTCGGCGACCAGGCGGTCGCGCAGCTCGTCGTCGGTGAGCAGGCGCTCGGCCATGGTGGCCAGGTGCTCGGGGTCGCCGCCGTGGAAGCGCAACCCGACGCGCTCGCCGGCGGGCACCAGCTCGCGCAGGCCCCCGGTGTCGGCCACGATGCACGGGCAGCCCGAGGCCATCGCCTCCAGCGCCACCAGGCCGAAGGGCTCGTACAGCGAGGGCACCACCGTGAGGTCGGCGATGCGGTAGAGCGAGTGCAGCACGTCGTCGCCGATCCAGCCGAGGAAGGTGCCGTAGGGGTCGAGGCCGAGCTCGGACGCCTGGCGGCGCAGGTCGGCCTCCGCCGTGCCCGACCCGGCGACCAGGAAGCGCACGTTTCCCAGCCGCTCGATCAGCCCGGGCATCGCCTCCAGCGCGAGCTGGAAGCCCTTCTCGTAGACGAGGCGTCCGACCAGCAGCACGAGCCTCTGATCGGGATCGGCGAAGCGGGAGCGCAGCGAGTCGAGGTCGTCGACCGGGACCAGCTCCTCGGGGTCGATCCCGTTGGGGATGACCGCGATGCGGTCCTCCTCCAGGCCGTAGATGTCGGCGACGTGCTCGCGCATGTAGGCCGAGCAGGCGATCACCCGCTCGGCGCGGTTGGCCATCCAGCGCTCGACCCCGTGGATGTAGGACTGCGGGTGCTTGTCCACCCAGCCCTGGTGGCGGCCGTACTCGGTGGCGTGGATGGTGACCATGAAGGGGCACCGGAAGCGCTTGGCCAGGTGGTCACCGGCGTTGGCCACCAGCCAGTCGTGGCCGTGGACGAGGTCGAAGGAGATCCGGTCGCCCAGGTCCACGCCGCGGGCCAGCATGTCGCCGTTCATGTGCTCGATCCAGGTGACGAACTCGCCCAGGTCGCGCGGGCGCTCGGGCTCGCGTACGCGGTGGACCAAGACGCCGCCCATCTCCTCCTCGGGCGGCGACTCCTCGTGCCCGCGCGTGATCACGTGCACCTCCACCCCCTCGGCGACGAGGCCCTCGGCCAGCTTGCGGACGTGCCGGGCCAGGCCGCCCTCGATGAGCGGCGGGTACTCCCAGGAGAGGATCAGGGTGCGCAAAACGAGGCGAGATCTAGGTCCGGCGCGAGATTGTGGAGGGCCGGATCCGAGCGGGAGTGTGCCAAAGCGTCACGGACGCCGGCCTCGTGCCCCCGCGCACGACGCAGAGGGTAGTCGGCGGCCAGGTCCTCGGTGACGAGGAAGGCCCAGTCGCTGGACTGGAGCGCGAGCAGCTCGCGCAGACCCCGCGCCAGGCCCTCACGCGGAGTAGCCGCGAGCAGGTCGAGCTCGGCGCGCCGCGCGCCGAAGACCAGCTCGGCCACCTGCGGCGAGTCCCAGGTGGACAGGTTCTTGCCCGTGCCCCAGCTCGACTCCCGCAGCTCGGCCTGCACTGGCTCCACGCGCTCGATCCCCTCGCTCACCGTGACCAGGTCCACCCCGCGCCGGGGCGCCTCCTCGAGCACCGCCGAGAGCCACTCCAGGCCCTCGTACCACCAGTGTCCGAGCAGCTCGGTGTCCAGCGCGCAGCAGACCAGGTCGTCCTTGGCGGCGACTCGCTCCACGAAGTCGCGCGCGTGCGCATGCGCCTGGGCGCGAGCGGCCTCCGGGTCATAGGGCTCGCCGCTGTTGCTCCACGGCCGCAGGTCGTGGGTGGTGCGGTGGTGGTAGTCGCGGTAGAGCGGGTGTGCCGGGTAGCCGGAGGTCTCGTTCCACACCAGGGAGATCGTCTCCCAGTCGATGGGAACGGCGACCGGTCCCGCCTCGGTGGCCACCGGCCGCAGTGCTGCTCCCGGCTGGTCGACGCAGAAGGCACGCACGCCGTGGTCGGCCAGGTCGCGCTCCAGCCCCGGCACGTAGGCGCACTCCGGCAGCCAGAAGCCGCCGTTGAAGTGGCCGAAGCGGCGCTCGTGGGACCGCGTGCCCGTGCCCAGCTGCAGCGCCAGGCCCGGTTCGGTGGCCACGAGTGGCAGCAGTGCGTGGGTGGCCGCCGACGTCCAGAGCTCCACGCTCTCCAGCGCGCCGAATGCGCTGATCAGGTCCCTGTCGCGGGCCTCGAACGCGGCGGCGGCCCGCTCGTAGTCACCCGCGGCGCGGCGCACCTCCCGGCCCAGGTCCTCGAAGCCCGTGTCGTGCAGACCACGCTCGTCGAGGTCGTGTACCTCCGCGCGAACCTCGCGCAGGAAGCGCACGAAGCGATCGCCCGCGTCGCCGTCGCGCATGGTCTCCAGCTGGTCGGCCAGCACGGGGGTGACTCCCACCGTGAGCGGCACGGACGCCCGTTCGAGCCGTTCCAGCAGCGGCAGGTAGACGGACGCCGTGGCCTCCCACAGCCACTCCTCGCCGAAGGGCCATGTGTCGAAGCCCTCCACGTACGGCATGTGCGAGTGCAGGACGAGCGCGAGCGTCCCGGTCCGGTCGCTCACGCCGGGAAGGGCGATGGCGCCACGCCCAGGCGTCGGGGTACCAGCAGGCACGCGGTCAGCATCGCGACGCCGATCACGATCGCCACCACGGGGAAGCTGCCCAAACTGGCCACCGTGTTGAAGGTGGCATGGATCGCGATGCAGGCGAAGATCGAGCCCGTCTTCTCGTAGACCAGGCAGGCGACGGCGGCGAACATGCCGATCACGATGAAGATCTCGGGATTCGAGATGTACTGCACGTGGATCGAGGCGAACACGAGGCTGTCGATCAGCACCGCCCACACGACGCGCATGCGCGTGCGCAGCGCGCGGTAGAAGAACCCGCGGAAGAACAGCTCCTCGGTCACGGGCGCGACGACGATCACCGCCAGTCCCACGGCGATCGCGCCGACGATGTTGCTGGAGGCCAGCTCGTCCTCGGGCGCGTCGGTGCCGAACAGCTCGAGCAGCCCCACCTCGAAGCCGAGGATCAGCAGGCCACCGAGCACGGCCAGCCCGACGGTCAGCCAGAAGGGTGTCGCGCGCAGGCCGAAGTGCCACGGCTGGGGCTTCACCCGCCGCGCGGCGAAGAACACGGCGATGCCCACCAGCGCGGCGTCCTGGACCAGCACCAACACCAGCAGCGCGATGCCGGCCACCGCGTCGCCGGCCTCGGTGAGCAGGGCGACCGGCAGCAGCGGAAAGCCGGCGACGATGGTCACGCCGAAGGCCGAGAAGAAGGCGGCGGGAGCCATCCAGGCAGGCCAGCGCGGACGCGCCGCCAGGGGCAGCTCGGGGTAGACGGGGGCGCTCAACGAAGGACGGCGATGAAGTCCAGCGCGCGGTCGAGCGGCCCCTCGCGCAGCGCGAAGTCCGCGCTGGAGATCGCCGGCGTGAAGCGGTCGTAGAAGCGCTCGGTGATGCCGAGCTTGGGGTGGACGTCGTCCCAGCCCGCCTTGAGCGCCAGCTCGTGCGCCCGCAGCTTGCGCGCGTGGAAGAGGCCCAAGAGGCGGACGTCCTCAAACTCACGCTCACACAACTCCCTGAACTCCTCGGCGCGGTACTCGTGCACGTGCCAGGGGTTGCCCGATCGCTCGGCCCCTTTGGGCGCCAGCGTGAGCACGTTGGGGGTGGACACGTAAACGGTCTTCGCCATCTGCCGGAAATGCCTTAGAGCGGCGCCGGGATCTTCCAGGTGCTCGATCGTCTGCAGGAAGACCACCGCATCGCAGGGCTGGGAGTAGTTGTCGATCAGGTCGCGCACGAAGCGCACCCCCGGCCGCGTGTACTTCGCCTGGGCGTGCTCGTGGGCCTCCGGGTTGGCGTCCACCCCCGTCACGCGCGCGGCTCGCGAGGCCAGCACGTCGGTGCCGTAACCCTCGCCGCAGGCCATGTCCACCACGTCCAGTCCGGCGCAGCGCTCGGCGATCCAGCGGTAGACCACGAGGTGGCGCTGGAACCAGTAGTTCTCGGCCGGAACGTCGGGAAGGGTGCGCTCTCCCGTCAGCTCCAGAGGCGGTACCCCCGCCGGCTGGTCGCGCTGAACGTACTCGGCCACCGTCACCGGGCTGAGGCTAGAGTCCCCCGGCTGTGACACCCGTTCAAGAGGAGGAGATCCACGAGGCGAACGTGCGCTATCACGACCTCGCCGCGGCGCACTACGACGCCAAGTGGGGCATCTCCTACGGCGAGCTCGGGCAGTCCCAGGTCGGCGGCAAGCTGGGCAAGGCGCTGGGGCGCCGGCCCGAGCATTTCCCGCGTGGCCTGGAGATCGGGGCCGGCACCGGCTACTTCGGTCTGAACCTGGTCCGGGCCGGGGTGGTGGGCGAGCTGGCCGCGGTGGACATCTCGCCCGGCATGCTGGGCCAGCTGGAGCGCTCCGCGAACCGGCTGGGCATCCCGGTGGACTGCGCCGCCTGCGAGGCGAGCACCCTGCCCTTCCCCGACGACTCCTTCGACCTGGTCTTCGGCCACGCCGTCTTGCACCACCTGCCCGACCTGCACGCCTGCATGCGCGAGTTCCACCGGGTGCTGCGCCCCGGCGGCTCGCTGGCCTTCTGCGGCGAGCCGTCGCTGTACGGCGACCGGCTGTCCTCGTGGCCCAAGCGCGCCGCCTACAGGGTGGCGCCGATCTGGCGCACCGTGATGCGTGCGAGCCAGCGCGCCGAGCGGGCCAGCGAGGAGGCCGAGGAGGACGTGCTGGAGCAGGTCGTCGACGTGCACGCGTTCACGCCGGCGGCGCTGAACGAGGCGTCGCGGGCCGCCGGCTTCTCGGACGTGCGCGTGACCGGCGAGGAGCTGGCGGCCAGCCTGTTCGGCTGGGTCAACCGCACCCTGGAGGGAAGCGCCGAGCCCGCCGAGGTGCCGTGGCTGTGGCGCCAGTACGCCTACCGCGGCTACCTGGCCCTGCAGGCCCTGGACCGGGCCGTGCTCGAGGGCCGGTTGCCGCCGGCGCTGTTCTACAACCTGCTGGTCTCGGCCCGCGCCTAGACGAACAGGGCCGCGGCGGGGGCCGCGGCGAGCAGCACCAGCGCCGCGTCGACGAGCCGCAGCCGCATGCCGGCCACGTGCGCCGGGCGGGCGGGGCGGAAGCTCCCCGCCTCGCGGTTGACCCATGTGAGCACCGCGTCGAGCAACGGTCTTGGGCGCCGCGGCACGTCGGACAGCCGGTTGGCCAGCGATCGCCCCGCCGCCAGCAGCCTGCCCTCCGAGCCGATCTGGTCGAGCGTGTCGGCGGCCTCGGGCACCCCCGGCACGAAGCGCAGCCGCCCGAGCACCCGGCGCCCGACCTCGCGCAGCCCCGACGCGCCGGCCGCGGCCCGCAGCCAGGTCGCCACCGAGACCAGCAGCGCGGCGCGCAGCGCGCGGCGCAGCGCCACCTCGATGCCCAGGCCGCCGACCAGCGCGAAGGTCAGCGCGCCCAGAGCGAGGATCGCCGCCAGGGCCAAGCCGGTGGGCACGGTGGAGTTGTCGGGCTTGGAGAGTGCCCACGCGATCGCCAGCGCCAGTGCCACCGAGCCGAGCAGCGCCCACTCGGTCGAGGCCAACAGGAGTCCGAAGCCGATGGCGGCCGCCAGGGCCACTGCGCGGGGATCGAAGCGCCCGCGGTGGGCGGAGAGATCCTCGGGCTCCTCGGCGTGCGGGCGGTCGTCGGTCCTCCAGCGGCTCAGGCCGCGGCGGTACACGGTCACCTGCACGGTCGAGGCGAACAGGCTCCAGGCGAGCAGGCCCGCGAACGTGAGCAGCAGGGTGTCCGCCTCGCCCACCTGCAGCCCCACCAGCTCGGCCACGTTCTCCGCACTTCCGGCGTAGGCGTCCAGCCCGCCGGCAATTACGAAGATGAAGAAAAGGGCCCCGAGGCCGTTCTGGAACAGCCGGATGGCCAGACACACCACGATCTGCCACAGCGCCGGAACCGAGCGGGCCTCCAGTCGGCCCAGCACCGGCGCGCTCAGCGCCTGGGTGAAGGGCACGCCGAAGCGGGCGGGGCCCATCAGCGCGACGGTCTCGATCAGGGTGGCGAGGCTGGCCCCGAAGCCCTGGCGCAGACCGCGGAGCTGGGCCACCCGGGCCAGGGCCATGCCCCCCGGCAACGCCACGAAGAAGCCGCCGAACGGGACCGCCCGCGAGGCGACGAAGGAGACCGTGGCCACATAGGCCGGGCCGGACGAGGATGAGGTCGGCGCGGCGGCTCGGGCCACCGGCCGGACGCTAGCGAGCGCCCGCTGTCGCGGAGATGAGCGCCAGCTTCATCGCTCCCGTCCGGTAGGCGAGCGGGATCCGGACCATCGACAACGCGAAGCGGCGGTCGGGGTTGTCGCGGCCGAGCAAGACCCGGCGCGCCTCGCCGTCGCGCACCAGGCGCAGCGCGAGCCGGCGGCGACAGATCGCCCACGTCCGGCCCACCCGCGACGAGAGATCCTCGACACCCGTCACCTCGAGCCCGGCGGCTCTCATCAGCTCCACGTACTCGCCCACCGACGCCATGCTGGGGAGACGGCCCTCGCGGCAGATCGGCTCGAGCAGGAGCTTCCGCGCCCGCCGGGACGGATGTTCGGCGCTGAGCCAGTCGCACACCACCAGCCGCCCGCCCGGCCTCAGCGCCCGGGCGCACTCGGCGATGGCGCGCTGCTTGTCGGCCATGTGGGAAAGGCTCTCGATCGCCACGACCCCGTCGAAGGACTCGTCCGGCAGGCCCGCCTCCAGCCAGTCGGCCTGGATGAAGCGCGGCGGGGGACCGTCGCATGGTTGAGCGCGGGCCCACTCGGCCTGGCGACTGGACACGGTCACGCCGGTCACCTCCGCGCCGAGGCGCTGCGCGAGCAGCCGGGAGGTCCCCCCGTATCCGCAGCCCACGTCGCATACGGTCCGGGCGTCTCCCAGCTCTGCGAGCACACGCAGGGCCAGGCCGCGGGCCGCCGCCGCCGGCTCCTCGTCGCCGCGCTCCCACAGGCCGTGGTGAACGTGCTCGCCCCAGATCTCGCGGTAGAAGCGGTCGAGCAGGTCGTAGTGCGCGGGAACGGTGGCGGCGTCGTGCGCCGCGCCGGGGAAGATCACCCCGGAAGCTGTACTAGGCGCGGCGGGCTTCGGCGATGCGGCGGCCGAGCTCGGCCACCTGCTGGTCGCCCAGGTGGGCGGCCTCGATCCCTGCCTGCTGGCCGCCATTTGAAGCTTCCATTGCTACCTCCATCGGCTCGCACCGCGCCGAGCTTTAGACCCGATATCGGTCCAGGGCCTCCAGGCGCGCGGCCTTGTGGTCGACCATCGGCTCGGGGTAGTCGGTGCCGATCACACACCCGGCCTCCTCCTGCACCTCCGGGGGCATCTCCCACGGCTCGGCCAGGTACCTGTCCGGGACCTCGCGCAGCTCGGGCACGTAGCGGCGGACGTACTCGCCGTCGGCGTCGTAGCGCTCCATGTGGCGCGCCGGGTTGTAGATGCGCCGGAACGCCGGCTGGGGGTCCACCCCCACGCTCGCGATCCACTGCCAGTTGCCGTTGTTGTTGGCCTCGTCGCCGTCGATCAGCAGGCGCATGAACCAGCGCTCGCCCCAGCGCCAGTCGATGCCGAGGTCCTTGGTCAGGAACGAACCCACCACCAGTCGCGCCCGGTTGTGCATGAAGCCCTCGCGCAGCAGCTGGCGCATGCCGGCGTCCACCAGCGGAAAGCCGGTCTGGCCCTGGGTCCACTTCTCGAATGCCTTCTTGGCGTAGCTCCACTTGATCGAGCCGCGATAGCGGTCCTGGAACTCCGACTTGGCGTTGGCCGGGAAGTGGTAGAGGACGTGGTGGTAGAAGTCGCGCCACGCCAGCTGGCGGCGGAAGGCGTCGGCGCCCTTGCCGTCCGGCAGCTTGCTCTCCAGCTCCCGCGGCGAGATGCAGCCGAAGTGCAGGTAGGCCGACAGCCTCGACGTCTTGTCGGCGCCGAGCTGGTCGTGGTTGTCGGCGTAGTCCTCGACGCCGTCCTTGACCCAGTCGTTCATGCGCTCGCGCGCCGCCGCTTCGCCGCCGGGGAGCGGGTCGGAGACCTCCTGCTCGAGCCCGAGGTCGCCCAGCTCGGGCACGTGGCTCTCGCCCGACAGCCGCGGCTTGCCGATCACCTCTCGACGAGGAAGCTGCAGCCAGTGGCGGTAGAAAGCGCTGAAGACCTTGTAGGGCTTGATCTCCCCGACATCGTCGACCACGGTCAGACCCGGATGCGCAACGCCGCGAAGCTTGCGCCGACGGGCGAACGGCGAGACGTCGCCCGTGAAATGCACCTCATCGGCGCCGCGCTGCTTGGCCAGCTTGGGGATCTCCTCCTCGGGCCTGCCCCGCAGGATCTCCAGCGGCAGCTCGGCCAGGCACTCGAGCAGGAACTGGGTGCGGGGGCCGGAGGCGTGGCGGCCGTGGAGCAGGCGATCGTCGAGGCAGAACACCGGAACCACTTCGTCGTGGGCGTCCAGCGCCGCTCGAAGGGCCGGGTGGTCGTGTAGACGCAGATCGCGCCTGAACCAAACAATGGCGGTCATACAGCGGTTACGGTTGAAACGTTGATCGAGCGCTTTCGCTTGTTTCCCCTGGGCCTTGCCCTGCTGCCCGCCGAGGTGGTCCCGCTCCACATCTTCGAGGAGCGCTACAAGCAGATGATCAACGAGTGCCTCGACGACTCGGAGCCGTTCGGAATCGTCTGGATGGCCGCCGGCGGGCTGCGAGACGTCGGCTGCGCGGCCAACGTGACGCAGCTGCTCGAGCGCGCCGAGGACGGCCGGATGAACATCCTCGTCCAGGGCACCCAGGCCTTCCGGCTGGTGCGCCGGATCGACGACCTGGCCTACCCCGCCGGGGACGTCGAGTACCTCGAAGACGATCCCGACCAGGGCGGCGAGGGCACCGAGACCCGCTCGCGATACGCCGACCTGGTCGAGCGCGTGACCGACTCGCGCCCGAGCGAGCCCGACCTGGCCGAGCTCGACGCCTACGGCATGGCCGCCACGCTGGACTTCGAGATGGAGAGCAAGCAGGAGCTGCTGGAGCTGCGCTCGGAGTCCGAGCGCCTGATCCGCTTGCGCGAGCTGTTCGACAAGGCGCTCAGGCGGATCGACCACGCCGAGACGGCCGCCGAGCAGGCGCGCTCGAACGGCAAGGTCAAGCTGTAGCGACCGTCCCGCCGCGGCGGTGGTCGCCGCCGCCGCTCAGCTCGCCGTCGGTGCGGGCTACCGCCTGTACGCCGCCGAAGAACAGGTTGGTCTCGTTCCATCGCCGCACGTCATAGCCGCGCTCCTGCAGGCGGTCGAGGGCCGCGGGATCGATGCCCGGCTCGGCCTCGACGACGTCGCCCTCCACGTGGAGCCGCGCGCGGTCCACCGCCTCCTGGGCCGACAGGCCCGCGTCCACCACGCCCAGAATCGTCTGCAGGATCGCTGAGCGGATGCGGTTGGAGCCGGCGGAGCCCAGCGCCACCTCCGGGTCGCCGTCGCGCAGTACCACGGTCGGGGCCATCATGCTCGGCACCCGCGCGCCCGCCGCGTGCAGGTGGTAGCCGAACGGGTTGAGGTCGTCCTCGCCAAGCATGTTGTTCAGGTGCACGCCGGTCCCCGGCACCACCACGCCGGAGCAGGAGCCGTTGGAGCACGTGACCGTGGCGCAGTTGCCTTCGGCGTCCAGAACGGAGATGTGCGTGGTGTTGCCCAGGCGCGAGCGCACCTCGCCCGCCACGTTGTCCAGCGCGTCGGCGGCGAGGAAGCGCTCGAGGAAGCCCTCCGACGACAGCCCCGCCAGGAAGGCCTCGTCGCGGGCCCGGTTGGTGCTCGCGATCACCTCGGCGACGGAGGCCGAGTCGGATGAGCCGCCCACCCGCTCGAGGATCCCGAGGGCGTCGGCGATCAGGATGCCGCCGCTGGAGGGCGGAGGGTTGGTGAGCACCTCACGGCCCGCGTATCCCACGCACGCCGGCTCGCGCTCAACCACCTCGTAGCTCGCCAGGTCCTCCTCGCTCAGCCGGCCACCGCGCTCCAGCACCCATTGCGAGACGGCGCGGCCCACGTCGCCGTCGTAGAGGAACGAGGGCCCGTCTCGCCCCAGGCGCTCGAGCAGGTCGCCCAGTTCGGGGAAGCGCACGGTGTCGCCCGCCTTCGCCAGCTCGCCGTTGACCGTCAGCAGCGCCGTGGCCTCGGGGCTCGAGCGGAAGATCGGCTCCAGCACCGTGAACAGGAAGGCCTGCATCGGCACCACCTCGATGCCCTCGCGCGCCGCCTGCGCGGGCGCTCCGCACAGGTCGCTCAGCTCCAGCGTGCCGAAGCGCCGCAGCGCCTCGGCCATCCCGGCGGTGGTGCCGTAGGCGCCGCAGGACGCCGGGCCGACATTGAAGCGCTGCACGGCGCCCTCGGCGAACTTCACGTCAATCGGGACCAGCGTCTTGGGCCTCGTGCTCTCCTGGCCCAGTCCCGGCGCCGCGACGAAGAAGTCGAGCAGGGAGCTCTCGCCCTCGGCGGTGTGAACGAGCATGAAGCCGCCCGCGCCGGGGCCGGTGAGCGGCGGCTCGGCCACGAACGACATGAGCACAGAGGCGACCGCGGCGTCGACGGCGTTGCCGCCTTCGCGCAGGACGTCGGCCCCCGCCTGGGCGGTGCGTGGATGACCAGCTGCTACTACGCCCCGCAAGAGGGGCTTGACGCTAGCCCCTGGGCAGGAACTCGGGCACGTCCACGTCGCCCAGCGCGCCCGAGTTCGTGCGCGCGGCACGGCGGACGCGCGGCTCGTGGTCGGCCGGGATGCGCTCGCGGCGGTCCGTGCGGTCGAACCGATCGGAACGCTCGCGGCGCTCACCGCGCTCGGCGCGCTCCGGCCGGGCCGCCTCGCGGCGCGTGGGCTGCTCGCCGTAGCCGGTGGCGACCACGGTGATCCACACCTCGTCGCCCATCTTCTCGTCGACCATCGCGCCGAAGATGATGTTGGCGTCGGGGTGGGCCACGTCGGCGACCGCCTTGGCGGCGTCGTTGACCTCGAACAGCGACAGGTCGCGCCCGCCGGTGATCGAGAGCAGGATCGACTGGGCGCCGTCCAGCGAGGTCTCCAGCAGCGGCGACTCGATGGCGTGCTCCACCGCGTCGATCGCCCGCGAGTCGCCGGTGCCCATGCCGATGCCCAGCAGGGCCTGGCCGGCCTGGGACATGATCGTCCGCACGTCGGCGAAGTCGAGGTTGATCAGGCCGGGCAGGGTGATCAGGTCGCTGATGCCCTGCACGCCCTGGCGCAGCACGTCGTCGGCGACGCGGAAGGCCTCGACCATCGAGGTCTTCTTGTCGAGCACCGACAGCAGGCGGGAGTTCGGGATCACGATGAGCGTGTCCACCTCGGCGGCGAACTCCTCGATGCCCTCGTCGGCCTGGGCGCCGCGACGGGCCCCCTCGAAGGAGAACGGCTTGGTGCAGATGCCCACGGTCAGCGCCTTCACCTCGCGAGAGATGCGGGCGACGATCGGGGCGGCGCCCGTGCCGGTGCCGCCACCGGCGCCGGTGGCGATGAAGACCATGTCGGCGCCCTTGAGCAGCGCCTTGATGTCGTCGTACTCCTCGAGCGCGGCCTGCTTGCCGATCTCGGGGTCCGAGCCCGAGCCAAGGCCGCGGGTGACGTCGCTCCCGATGTGCAGCTTGGTGGGCGCGGCCGATCCCTCCAGCGACTGGAGGTCGGTGTTGACGGCGATGAACTCGACGCCCTCGATCTGGGCCTCGATCATGCGGTCGACGGCGTTGACGCCGGCCCCGCCGACGCCGATCACGCGCAGGACGGGCTCGCGCGTCTGGCTCTGGGCGACCGACCAGGCGGGCACCGTCGGGTCGGGATCGGGAACGACGGGCCGCGCGGGCTCGCGCTCCAGGATGTTCTCGGGGATGTCGCTCGAGAAGACCGTGCGCAGGCGCTCCTCGGGCGTGGGCGTGGTCTCGTAGCGGCCGGCGGCCGGGGTCTGCGGCTCGGGTGCCGGCCGCTGGCGCGACGGCTCGCGGCGCTGGGGCTCGCGGCGCTCGGCCTCCTGGCGCGGCGGCTCGGTCCGCCGGCGCTCCTTGCCCTTGGACTCCTGCTCCTTGGGGGTGCCCTCCTCCTCGTCGGTCTTGCGGAACAGCTGGGCCAGCGGGCCCTCTCGCATGCTCGCCCGCTTAGCGTTGTCCATTGGCGAGGACCTCCTTTGCCAGCTGGCGGTAGGCGTATGCGGCCTTGCCGTCCGGGTCGTATTTCAGGACGGACATGCCCTTCACGGGCGCCTCGGCGAAGCGCACGGTCTTGTTGATGCGAGATGCGAACACCCGGTCCCCGAAGTTCTCCTCGAGGATCTCGATGGCTTCCTTTGCGTGCACGGTCCGGTTGTCCACCAAAGTGGGAAGGATGCCTTCGATTTCGACATCCGGGTTCAGGTTCTCGCGGATCATCGACAGCGTGTTCTGGAGCTGTACGAGCCCCCTCATCGACAGATACTCGCATTGGACGGGGACGATTACCTTCGTGGCCGCCGTCAGGGCGTTGATCGTGAGCAGTCCGAGGCTCGGCGGAGTGTCGATGAAGACGTAGTCGTAGTCCTCCGCCACGGCGGCCAGCGCCTTCTGCAGCGAGCGCTCGCGACCGATCTGGGTCGACATGGCGATCTCGGCCCCGGCCAGGTCGATCGAGGCGCAGGCCACATCGACCTCGCGCCGGCGGATGACCTCGCGCAGCGAGGTGTGGTGGACCAGCACGTCGTACATCGAGACGTCCAGCGAGTCGGGGTCGATGCCCTGGCTCATGGTCAGGTTGGACTGCGGGTCGAGGTCGATACACAGCACGCGGAAGCCGCGCTCCGAGAAGGCGGCCGCGAGGTTCAGGGTGGTCGTGGTCTTTGCCACGCCCCCCTTCTGGTTGGTGAAGGCGATCACCTGGGCCTTCGGCGCTGCCGGAGGAGTGGGATCAGGTTCTGGGGCGGGTGTAGGTGAGGGCTTGCGCTCGAAGAGTCCCATCGCAAAGGGCGTATTCGCACGTACCTGATGTATTCCTTCCGTAGTGCTTGATAAGCGACTCATCTTCGTGACCGGCAAAGGGGGCACGGGCAAGACCACCGTGTCGGCCGCCCTTGGCCTGATCGCGGCCCGCCAGGGCAAGCGCACGATGGTGTGCGAGGTGGCCGAGCAGAGCCGCGTCCCGAACCTGTTCGGCCGCGACGGCGCCGGCTTCTCCGAGGTCGAGCTGGCCGAGAACCTGTGGGCCATCTCGGTCGACCCCGAGCATGCCCGCGAGGAGTGGCTCAAGTTCCAGCTGCGCTCGGGCGCGCTGGCCGGGGTGCTGAACAGCAGCCGCATCTTCAGCTACCTGGCCGCCGCCGCGCCCGGTCTGGCCGAGCTGGTGACCGTGGGCAAGGTCTGGGAGCTGGCCCAGCTCCAGCGCAAGACATCCAAGGCCTCGCCCTACGACATCGTCATCGTCGACGCTCCCGCCACCGGTCACGGCGTCGCGATGCTGCGGGCGCCCAAGACCTTCCGGGAGGCCGCCCGGGTGGGCCCGGTGGCCAACCAGGCCGGCCGCATCCACGAGTTCCTGGCCGACCCGGCCCAGACCGCGGTGGTGGCCGTGGCGCTGGCCGAGGACATGCCGGTCAACGAGACGCTCGACCTGGGCGGGCGCCTGAAGGAGGAGATGGGTCAGCACATCCAGTCGATCGTGGTCAACGCCGTGTACCCCGAGCGCTTCAACGGCGCCGAGGCCCAGGCCATCGCCGCCGCGGACGGCAAGCCCTCGAAGGCGGCGCGCGGCGCCCTGGCCGCCGCGCTCTCCGAGCACGAGCGCGCCCGCGCGCAGCGCAGCCAGCTGCGGCGCCTGAGGCGCGAGGCCGACGCGCCGGTCAGCACCCTCCCCTTCCTGTTCGAGCCCGAGATCGGCGCCGAGCAGGTCGAGGCCCTGTCCCGGGAGCTGGAGCGGCGCCTGTGAGCGTGGACGAGCTGCTCAAGCGCAAGGAGATCTGCGTGTGCGCCGGGCTCGGGCGGCGTGGGCAAGACCACCACCTCGGCGGCGGTGGCGCTGGGCATGGCCAAGCGCGGCAAGAAGGTGATCGTGCTGACCATCGACCCGGCCAAGCGGCTGGCCAACTCGCTGGGGCTGCCCGAGCTGGGCAACGAGGAAAAGAAGGTGGAGATCGACACCGGCGACGGCGAGCTGTGGGCCATGATGCTCGACGCCAAGCGGACCTTCGACGACCTGGTCGAATGGCACGCGCCCGACGAGGAGACGCGCGACGCGGTCCTGAACAACCGCATCTACCAGGAGCTCTCCAACGCGGTGGCCGGCTCGCAGGAGTACATGGCGATGGAGAAGCTCCACGAGCTCCACAACGAGGGCAACTACGACCTCCTGGTGCTCGACACGCCCCCCACCCGCAACGCGCTCGACTTCCTGGACGCCCCCAAGCGCCTGTCGCGCTTCATCGACTCGCGCTCGCTGCAGTTCTTCACCAGCGGCGGCCTGTTCGGCGTGAAGGTGTTCTCGCGCGGAACCGGCCTGGTGTTCTCGGTGCTCAAGCGGGTCACCGGCGTGGACCTGCTCCAGGACATCTCGGACTTCTTCCAGAGCTTCGGCGACATGGCCTCCGGCTTCCGCGAGCGCGCCGAGCGGGTCACGGACCTGCTGGCCGACAGCCGCACCACCTTCCTGCTGGTCACCTCACCGCGCGCCGACGCGGTCGACGAGGCGGTGTTCTTCCACCACCGCCTTCAGGACGCGGGCATGCCCTTCGGGGCCGCCGTGGTCAATCGGATGCACGAGCTCCCGGCGAAGGGCAACGGGGTCGCCAAGGAGGTCGAGGAGCTGCTGGGGCCCGACCTCGGCCGCAAGGTGGCTTCGAACCTGGAGGACTACCGGCGGCTGGCCGAGCGAGACCGGCTCAGCCTGGAGACCCTGCGCAAGCGGCTGGGTCGCAAGCCGATGATCGAGGTGCCCGATATGGAGCACGACATCCATGACCTCGATGGCCTGAACAAGATGGGTGAGTATTTGTTCTGAGCGGGCGGCGCGTCTCGGCCGGGCGCTTACGGCCGCACCCCCGGCCCCCCTGAACAGCCGCACCCCCGGCCCCCAGGCCGCGGGTCCTGTCAGCGGAATGTTCCTTGCACTCGTGCCCTTCGGGCACGGGCAAGTTGCTTCCGCTGCCACCCGCGGAAGGGGCGTGTGTGTGGCGCACACGTTCTCGCCAACTCGTCAGCCCGCTGAGGACTTTCTTGGAGGCTGTGTGTGCTTCGCGCTGTCCCGGGCCGCGCGTGCTCGCCTCGGGACCTCAGACGGGCGCGGAGAAGTCGGTCCAGTCGGCCGAGGGCGTGACCGCGGCGATCTCGCTCGTGTCGCCGTCGTCGCCGCCGTCGCCGTCGGCGACCTCGGCCCCAGCGACCTCGGGCTCGCGCAGGTCGCGGGCCGCGATCTCGCCGGAGGCGGGCTCGGGCACTTCGAGAAGGATGTCGTCGGCCACCGCGCCCAGGTCGGCGTCGAGGTAGCCGCACAGGACGTCGCGCAGCAGCGCCCGCACGTGGGCCTCCAGCTCGGCTGCCAGGGCGCGGGGGGACTCGCCGGCGCGCAAGCCGGGGTCGGGCCCGCCGCCCATCAGCGCGCGTTCCAGCTCCAGCGCTCGCTCCAAGCGGCGCTGCAGCCCCCGCCGCTCGCCCTCCTCGGCGCACAGCGCCGCCAGCCGCAGCGGCAGGCTGTCGCCGTCCACGTCGAGCAGCGCGCGCAGCGCCAGCAGGTGGTCGGACAGCGCCTCGGCCTCCACGGCGCGCGAGCAGCCCATGTCGAACCGGCCGACCGCCCAGGCCACCTGGGCGCGCCGTGGTGAGCGCTCGACTGCTGCGAGGAAGCCGGGCAGGGCCTCGGCGTCAGCTTCGGTGAGCACGAGCGGCTCGCCGCGGGCCGCGCCTGCGCCCTCGAGCTCGAGCGGTTGCCAGCGGGCCTCGGACTCGCGCGCGAAGCCGATGCCCGGGAGCGTCACCGCGCCGGCTCGGTAGAGCCGCAGCCCCTCGACCAGGCCGCGGAAGCGGGTACGGGCCTCGGGGACCGGCAGCTCGTCATCGTCGTCGAGCTCGAAGCGCAGGACCACGACCGCGCGCGCGGTCTCGCCGTCCTCGGCCCAGGCGGCCTCGGGCGGGGCGCTCACGTCTTGGCCGTGCTCGATCGACAGGCCGCCGCCCAGCTCCAGGCAGTCCGCCTCCAGCGCCAATCCCGGCAGGGCGGCCACGATCATCGCCTGCGCGACGCCCTGCTCCAGCGTCCGCTCGACCTCCTCCATCACGCGCTCGAAGCGCTCCTCGGGGAAGCGGAAGTTGGTCGCGTCTTCGTACAGGCGCTCGAGCATGGCCCGCAGGGCCGGCTCGGCGTCCTCCCCGCGCAGGCCGTGCGCGCGCACCAGCCGTGCGGCGCCCGCGCCCAGCGCCAGGGCGGCCGGGTGGTAGGTGGGCAGCCCCCGCAGGCGCAGCCATCGCTGGTCGATGAACTCCTCGGTCAGCGGGCTGTAGCGGTACAGCGGAAGGCCGCGTCGCGAGCTCTCGTCCTCGAGGTCGAAGGCCAGCTCCGCGCCGGCCTCGAGCTCCTCGGTCAGCATGGCGGCGGACTCGAGGGCGAAGGCCCTTAGGGCGTCGTGGAGCCCTTGATCTCTCATGCGGGCGGGTTCGCCGCCCGCTGCCCGTGTCCTGCCGCTAGGCGACTACGGCGGGCGCTGCAGCAGGCGCGCACGCGGCGCTCAGCCAGTCGCGCCCGTAGGAGCGCATGTCCTCGATCAGCGGCAGCAGGGCTTCACCCTTCTCCGTGAGCGAGTACTCGACCCGCGGGGGCACCTCGGGGTAGGTGTGGCGCTCCACGATCCCCTGCTCCTCCAGCACCCGCAGGCGCAGGGAGAGGGTCCGCGGGCTGATGCCCTCCAGCGAGCGCTGCAGCTCGCCGAAGCGGGTGTGACCGTCGGCCAGGTCGCGGATCACGAGGATCGTCCACTTGCCGCAAATCACGTCGGCGGTGGCGCAGACCGGACAGACCTCGTCTGTGGTGCGGTCGGCCATGACGACCTTGATTCTAGCTAATGCTTCAAAGATTGAAGTGGGCACGCCCGGGCGCCAAAGCCCGGGCGTGCCCGCAAACCGCTAGCCGCCGAGCTGGCCCAGCAGCCCGCCGCCTCCGCCACCGCCGCTTGCCGGCATGGCGGTGATCCGGCCCTCGCTGGGCTGTACCAGGACCCAGCCCTGGCCCTGGAACGCCATCTGCATCTGCTCGCCCGAGCCCTTGCCGATCAGGTCCTTGGCCTTGAAGTCGGACTTGATGCTGGTGGACACGCCGCTCGACCACGTGATGGCCGCCTGCGGGTCGGCGAACGTCGGCGCGGCGCCGGTGTTCAGCAGCACGGGTGGGCCGTCGGAGAGAACGGCCACCCAGCCGGTCCCTTGGAGGGACATGTTGAACAGGCCGCCCGCCATCGCGCCGGCCATGCCGCCGCTGACCTTGGTGATGTCCCAGTCGATCCCGGCGTCGAACGCGAGCACGTTGGCCCCGTTACAGGTGATGGCGTCGTTCTCGAGCTTGATCAGGTGGATGTCCTGCGCCGTGTCGGCCAGGAACATCTCGCCGGTGCCGCTCGCCTTCATGAGGCTCGTGCCCTCGCCGCTCACGGCCTTCTTGATGAAGCGGCCCATGCCACCGGAGCCCGCGTGCTCGAAGCTGACATCGCCCTGGTAGGCGACCATCGAGCCAAGCTTGGCCTGGATGGTGATCTGGTTGAGGCTGACCTTCAGAAGCTTGGAGTTCTGGAGAGCGAAGGCCTCCTGGCTCTGCGTCTCCTGGTACTCGCCTAGGGTGCTTTGCACCTGTCCTCCTCTAAGAGTGGTCTGGTTCGGTTAGCGGCTCCACTCTGTGGCAGAACCGGCCATGGTGCAACCTATACACCCCGCGCTGGCGGCCCCGCTGTGAGCGACACCACCAAGCGCCTGCTGGTGGGCGTCATGGCGCTGGTGGCGATCGGGATGTTCCTGCTGGCCGGGTTCCTCTGGCTCGCCGGCAGCCTCGGCTGCGAGGACGCCGAGGAAGCCGCCTTCAACACCGTGGGCTGCGACCGCGAGCGCGGCGAGTGGTGGACGCGGCTTCAGGGACTGCTGTTCTTCGGCTCCGCGCTCGCTTGCCTGGCGTGTGTGGTGTGGGGCTTGGTCAAGCCGTCGGTGCGCGCTCCGTCCATCGCCCTGGCGCTCTCGGCGCCGGCTCTGATCGCGACGGTCGCGATCCAGGCCGTGAGGGTCTCCGACAAGGCCGAGCCCAAGCTGTCGAACGTGCGCGCCGGGGACTGCGAGGCGCCCTGCCGCGCGGGCCTGGCGGTCACGTTCACGGTGGA
Source organism: uncultured Thermoleophilaceae bacterium (assembly GCA_963830065.1). Lineage (GTDB taxonomy): Bacteria > Actinomycetota > Thermoleophilia > Solirubrobacterales > Thermoleophilaceae > JACCZR01. Next base: position 56,378 of record CAWHLA010000012.1, on the reverse strand, counting down.
CCGCGACGCCGAGGTCGACTTCCACCTGGGCCCGGCCCGCTTCGAGGACATAGGCGGGCGCCAGTACGCGTCGGGCGCAGTCGGGCACCCGATCGAGCCGGGCGCTCAGCCGCTCGACTTCGACGCCGGGACGCACACTGCCCGCGTCACCGGCCGGATCGTCAACCCGCCCGAGGAGCGCGGACCGCTGCCGGCGGGCGACTACGAGCTCGACGTCGAGGCGGGGCCGCCCAACTCGGGCAATCAGGGCGCGGCGGACCGCCGCAGCGTGAGGGTCGAGCTCCGCTAGCCGGCGTCGGCCGTGGCCATCACCTGGTCGATGGACGTCGACCGCTGGCCATCGGAGGACACCAGGAGCTTGAAGTCGTGCGGGTGGGTGGCGTAGCGCATGGCGGTGTCCATGTCCACGCGCCCGCTCTGGACGTGACCCAGCAGCGCCTGGTCGAAGGAGCATATCGATGGGTCCTCGATCGTGACGATGTGCTTCGCCTGGGTCGAGTTGATCCGGTTGATCATCGCCGCGAGCGTCGTCGACTTGCCCGAGCCGGTGGTGCCGGTGAGCAGGATCACGCCGCGCTCCTCGTCGGCGAGCGTGTCGACGACCTCGGGGAGCATCAGCTCCTCGCTGGTCTTGATCACGAACGGGATCGCGCGGAAGACCATCGAGATGGCCTGGCGCTGCTTGAAGGCGTTGACGCGGAAGCGGGCCACGCCCGGCAGGGCGTAGGAGAGATCGACCTCGTGCTCGGAGTGGAACTCCTCGGTCTTGCGCGGCTCGTTGACCAGCATCGAGTCCAGCGTCTGCTGCATCACCTCGGCCGTGAGCCGCTCGGCCCCGGGGATGGGCACCAGCTCGCCGTGCTGTCTGATCATCGGCGGGCTCGGGACCTTGAGGTGGAGGTCGGAGCCCTCGGACTCGACCAGGTAGCGAAGCGCCTCGGCGAGGTCGAACATGCCTATTGCATCGGCGCGGGCGGCCCAGTCCTTGAACCCGTTCCTTGCGGCGGTGCTAGCTAGGCGACGTCGCGCAGCTTCTGCGCTTCGGCCAGCGACTGAAGCTTCTTCAGCGACTGGTTTTCGATCTGGCGGATGCGCTCGCGCGTGACGTTGAACGTGCGGCCCACCTCGTCGAGCGTGCGGGGGTGCTCCCCGCCGAGGCCGTAGCGCAGCTCGAGCACTCGGCGCTCGCGGTAGGAGAGGTTCTCCAGCGCTTCCCGCAGCGCCTCCTTGGTGAGGATCTCGGCGGCGCGCTCGTACGGTGACTCCGCGCGCTCGTCGGCGATGAACTGGCCGAACTCCGACTCCTCCTCGTCGCCCACCGGCTTCTCGAGCGAGACGGGCGCCTGGGCCGACCGCTTGATGGAGTCGACCTCCTCGGGGTCGATGCCGGTGTGCTCGGAGATCTCCTCCGGCGTGGGCTCACGGCCCAGCTCGGTGACCAGCTTGCGCTCGGCGCGGCCGATCTTGTTCAGCTTCTCCACCACGTGCACCGGGATGCGGATGGTGCGCGCCTTGTCGGCCAGCGCGCGGGCGATGGCCTGGCGGATCCACCAGGTCGCGTAGGTGGAGAACTTGAAGCCCTTGCGGTAGTCGAACTTCTCGGCGGCGCGGACCAGACCGAGCGTGCCCTCCTGGATCAGGTCGAGGAAGGGCAGGCCTTGGTTGCGGTAGTTCTTGGCGATCGAGACCACCAGGCGCAGGTTGGACTCGACCATCTTCTGCTTTGCGTCGAGGTCACCGCGCTCGATGGCCTTGGCGAGCGTGACCTCCTCGGCGGCGGTGAGCAGCCGCACCTTGCCGATGTCCTTGAGGAACAGCTGGAGGCTGTCCGTGGTCATGTCCGGCTTGAGGTCGACGGTCTTCGCCTTGCGCCGGCTGCGGCGGTCGACCGCGCGCTCTTCCTGGTTTGCCTTGAGCGCCGGGTCGACCTCCTCGACCAGCTCGATCTCCGACTTCTCGATGAAGCCGTGGAGCTCCTCGACGTCGCCTTCGTCGAGCTCCACTTCGGCGAGAGCGGTCGCTACCTCGGCGTAGGTCAGCACCCCGGTGGTCTGGCCCTTTGTTAGTAGGAGCTTTACCTCCTCCAGCTCTTGCAGTTCTCCTACTGACATGGCCCTCTCTCATAGCCCCGGGGCGCGAGCCGCGGGGCATTAAAACAAGCGGTCAAAAGCATATTCAGGGTCTGCGGGGTGTCAACTACTCCCAGCTAGACCGACCTTACCCGCCCACCGGGCGTACCATGCTGCCGTGGCCGATGAGGAAGGGGACCTGCTCGGCGGGCTGCCGCGCTCGCGACCGGGCGTCCGCAGCGGCAAGCGCGCGAGCTCCGGCCCCCCCAAGCCCGCCGCCGCCGATGGCGCGCCCCGGCCCGCAGCCAAGCGCGTGACCAAGCCGAAGCCGGCCCGGACCGCCACCAAGCCTCCGCCCAAGCCGCGCTCCGCCCCGCGTTCGCCCGAGCCGGCGTCCGGCACCGAGGAAGCCCTGCGGCTGGCGTCCGGCGCCGCAGGGGCCGTGCTGGGCACCGCCTCGAGCGTGACGCGCGGGATCCTGCGCCGGCTACCCAAGCCCTGACCGCCATCGACAGCAAGCCCGCCCCGCGCAAGCGGCAGGTCCTGATCGACCTCGCCCGCAAGATCAACGACGACGGGCTCACGGGGCTGTCGGGAATGGTCGCCTACCAGATGCTGCTGTCGATCTTCCCGCTGGCCCTGCTCGCCCTGTTCATCGCCGGGCGCGTGCTGCGCGAGCCCAGCCTCGAACAGAGCGTGCTCGCCGACCTGCGCCAGCTGTTCCCCACCGCTACGGACAAGACGCTGACCGACGCGCTCGACCGCGTGCGCGAGAGCTCCACCAGCTTCGGCGTCTTCGCGCTGATCTCCAGCGTGTACGTCGGGGCGGCCTTCTGGGGCGCGCTGGACACCGCCTTCTGCCGCATCTACCACCTGCGCTGCCGCTCCTGGCTGGAGCAGAAGCGCTTCGCGCTCGTGATGCTGGTGGTGGTGCTGCTGTTCATGGCCGCCACCGTCCTGGTGCCCGCGGTCCAGAGCCTGCTGGTGTCCAGCGCCGAGGACCTGCCCCTGGGGCTGTCGAAGGTGGACGGGCTGCTCTACGTGGGCACGCTGATCGCCGGGCTGGTCATGCTGTTCGGGATCCTGTGCATCGTGTACTGGACGGTGCCCAACGAGCGCATGGCCTGGCGGGCGGTGTGGCCCGGCGCGCTGGGCGCGACCCTGGCCATCGGCGTGGTCGACTACGCCTACCCGGCCTACCTGTCGAACATCTCCACCATCGAAGAGTTCGGGACCACGTTCGTGTTCGTGCTGATCGTCCTGGTGTGGTTCTACGTGCTGGCGATGGTGATCCTCTTGGGCGCCGTGCTCAACGCCTACCGGGCTCACCCTTCGGGGGGAACGCAGCAGACCTGAAGGGGTATGCTGCCCGACGGAATGCGGATCGTTGTCGTCGACGAGCACCCGGTGGTCCGGGCGGGCGTCCGGGCGCTGCTCGAGGGCCGGATGAACGCGGCGACCGTGAGCGATGCCGAGACCGTCGACGCCGCGCTCGAGGCCGCCCCGGGAGACCCTCCGGACGTGATCGTGCTCGACCCGTGGCGGCCTGGCGTGGACGTCGCGCAGACGGTCAGCGAGCTGCGCGAGCGCTCGGAGGCGCCCATCGTGGTCTTCACCTCCGACGGCGGCGCGCGGCTGCTGAGCCAGGCGCTGGACGCCGGCGTGAAGGGCTACGTGCGCAAGGACTCGCCCGCCGAGGACCTGGTGCGGGCGATCGAGGCGGCGTCGGCGGGCGAGTTCTACGTCGACCCGGGGCTGTCTTCGTCGCTCATGCTCGACGACTCCGAACGCACGCTGAGCGTGCGCCAGCGCGAGATCCTCCAGATGCTGGCCGACGGGATGCAGACCGAGGCGGTGGCCCGCCAGCTCGGCCTCTCGACCGAGACGGTGCGAACCCACACGAAGCGCATCCTGGCCAAGCTCGAGGCCTCGACGCGCACCGAGGCGGTGGCCATCGGCCTCCGCCACGGGCTGATCGACTAACCCGGCTTCCCGTTCAGCTCGGCCAGGGCGACACTGTCGCCGGAGGCCTTCGCCCTGTACATCGCCTGGTCGGCGAGCTCCAACAGCGGCTCGGCTTCGCTGCCGTGCTCGGGCAGGCCACCACGCCGATGGAGACGCCGACGGTCGGCCCTTCAGGGGGCGCGGCCTCGCGCTCGATCGCAGTGGCCAGGCGCTCGGCCAGGATGCCGGCGCTCTCGGCGCTCTGGTGAGGGGCGATGCGGGCCGGTGAGGGCTCGCCGCCCCCGGCCAGGTCCGCGAACCGCCTGGCCCCCGCCAGCTTGTCGGGCGAGGACGCGAGCGGGTCGCTGCCGGTATCGGACGCGGACCTCACCAGGTCCAGGATCAGCTCGGGCAGCTCGCGCGCGATCTGGTCGGTGGGCAGGCTCTCGATCTCCTCGAGGCTCGAGTTCTCGATCAGGCGAGCGAGCCAGGATTTGGCTAACTACTCCCGAGCATGCTCGAGGCGTGTCAGATGACCCTCGGGGGGTGTCACTCGTCGGTCTCTTCTCGTTTCGGGCCCGCGCCTGCCTGTGGCGCACGGGTTATGACGACCCGCTGGTGCAGATCTTGCGCAGTTCGTCGGACGTGCGGGGCTGTGATCATGGGGCCGTGGCCGATCTCATCTCCCTGGGCGAAGCCCGAGCCGCCGTGTTGTCCGCTGCGGAGCAGGGCCCGCGCGAGGAAGTGGCCTTGTCCGCCGGCCTGGGCCGGGTGCTGGCCGAGGACATCGCGGCGCCCTTCGACGTGCCCCCCTTCGACAGCTCGGCGATGGACGGCTACGCGGTGGTGGCCGGGGCCGAGGCCGAGGTGGAGGTGCGCGGCGAGTCGCGCGCCGGCCACCCGTCGGCCGAATCGGCCCGTCCGGGCGTGGCCGTGGCGATCTCCACGGGCGCGCCGATCCCCGACGGCGCCGACGCCGTGGTGCCCGTCGAGCGCACCGAGCCGGCCGGCGACGGCCGGGTGCGCGTGGCCGCCTCCGAGCCGGGGGCCAACCTGCGCCGGGCGGGCGAGGACATCGAGCGCGGCCAGCCCGCGCTGAGCGCCGGCACCCAGCTGGGGCCCGCCGAGCTCGGCGTGCTCGCCTCGCTGGGCCGCGACCGCGCGCAGTGCGCGGTGCGCCCGCGGGTGGCGCTGGTGGTGACCGGCGACGAGCTGGCCGAGCCCGGCGAGCCGCTGGAGCCGGGCCGCATCTACAGCTCCAACGCGTCGGCGCTCGCCGCTCAGGCCGCCCAGGCGGGGGCGGAGGTGAACCTGCGCACCCGGGTGCCCGACGACCGCGAGGCCACCGAGGGCGCCATCGGCGCCGGGCTGGAGAGCGCCGACGTGGTGCTGATCTCGGGCGGTGTGTCGGTTGGCCCGCACGACCACGTCAAGCCCGCACTGGCGGCGCTCGGGGTCGAACAGCACTTCTGGCGCGTGTCGCTGAAGCCCGGCAAGCCGACCTGGTTCGGGACGCGCGATCGCACGCTGGTGTTCGGCCTGCCCGGCAACCCGGTGTCGGCCATGGTGTGCTTCCAGCTCTTCGTGCGCCCCGCCCTGCGGATCCTCCAGGGCGCCGACCCCGACGCCCTGCGCGTCTCGGCCCGGCTGGCGGAGCCTTGGAAGGCCAACCCGGCGCGCACGGAGGCCGTCCGCTGCCGCCTGCGCACCGACGAGCACGGCCTGGTGGCCGAGCCCACCGGCGACCAGGGCTCGCACCGCCTGTCCTCGATGCTGGGCGCCGACGGCCTGGCGCTCGTGCCCTCGGCCGCGGACGAGCTGGCCCCCGGGACCGACGTCGTCGTCGAGCTTCTCGTAGCCTCGCGGGGGTGAGGCCACGCGACCCCCGGAGGCTGCTGGCGGGCCGACGCTACGCCCTCGCGCGCGTGAAGATCGTGAAGGTGCCGGAGTCCGAGGACTCCGAGGACGGCAGCGTGACCACCAAGCAGGTGGCCGAAGTCACGCTCCCGCGCGAAGAGCTCGACCGGATCTGGTCGCCGGAGTACCTCGAGCGACTGGCCCGCACCTACTGGCGCTTTCTCTCGCGCGTCTCACTCGGCGTGCTTCGCGTCCTCTACACCGAGGACGCCCGCGAGATCGCCGTGTTCACCCGCCCGTTCGTGCTCCTGCGCTTCCACAAGCCCGAGTACGAGATCGAGCCGGACTGCGGCACCGTCACCTGGCCGATCGAGCAGGGCCTGCTGGTGCAGCACCGCGGGCGGGGCAAGGGCTTCCTGCGCATCACCGTCCGCCGCTTCCCCGAGAAGGAGTCCGGTGACACCGCCGTGGGCGAGGTCAGCTCGGAGGTGGCGAACTTCTACCCCACCATCGCCGGCCGCGGGAAGTTCGCCCGCATCGGCCGCGCGATCTACCGCATGACCCAGTTCCGGATCCACATCATCGTCACGCACGCCTTCCTGCGCTCGCTGGCGCGGATGGACCTCGAGGAGTCGAAGGTGGGCGCGCTAAAGCAGCCCGAGCCGGCCGCTAGCCAAACCGCTCTCCGATCAGAGAGCGCAGCTTCGCCCGATCGTGCTTAGCGCTGACGTTGCGCACCGTGCCGGAGCGTGAGCGCATGACCACCGACTCCGTGTAGGCGGCCCCGCCGGCGAAGTGCACCCCTTGGAGCAGTTCGCCGTCGGTGACGCCGGTGGCCGAGAAGAAGACGTCGTCGCCTGAGACCAGGCGGTCGCGGTCGAGTATCTCGTCGAGGTCGTAGCCGGCGTCCAGGGCGGCCTGGCGCTCCTCGTCGTTGCGGGGCCACAGCTTGCCCAGGATCTGCCCCCCTGTGCACTGGATCGCGGCCGCGGCCAGCACGCCTTCGGGGGTGCCGCCGATGCCGTAGAGCACGTCGACCGTCGACCCTTCGGTGACCGCGGCCAGCGCGGCCGAGACGTCGCCGTGGGGGATCAGCCGAATGCGGGCGCCGAGTTCACGGATCTCGCGGATCTGGTCCTCGTGACGTGGGCGGTCGAGCATGATCACCACGATGTCGCCGACGTCGACCCCCTTCTCGGAGGCCATCGCCTTCAGGGTCTCCGACAGCGGCCGGTCGAGGTCGAGCAGGTGGGCCAGGTCGCGCGAGGTGGCCATCTTCTCCATGTAGACGCAGGGCCCGGGGTCGAACATCGTGCCCTGCTCGGACACAGCGATGGTGGCCAGCGCGTTGGGCTGCCCGTTGGCGCACAGCTCGGTGCCTTCGAGCGGGTCGACCGCGACGTCGACCGCCGGCCGGGAGCCGTCACCCACGTTCTCGCCGTTGTAGAGCATCGGCGCCTCGTCCTTCTCGCCCTCGCCGATGATCACCGTGCCGTTCATGGCGACGGTGTCGAGCATGAGCCGCATCGCGTCCACGGCGGCGCCGTCGGCGGTCTCCTTCTCCCCCCGGCCGACCCAGCGCGAGGCGGCCAGCGCGGCATACTCGGTGGTCCGCACCAGCTCGAGAGCGAGGTTGCGGTCGCGGCGGGGCGAGGGGTCGTTCAAATGACGCCGGGTGGTTTCTTGGCGTCCACGTAGTAGGCCTGGCGAATGAAGCCGCAAATCGCCATGCCGAGCGAGGCGAGCAGCGCGATCGGATAGCCGAAGCTGAAGCCGATCTCGATCTTCGATTCCGGCTTGCCGAGGATGATGCCGTTGCAGAGCACGAGGATGAAGGCGGTGATGCCGACGATCATCGTGACCTCGCCGGGTTTCCAGCTCAGCTTGTGGCCGCGAGCCACGATCCAGGCGAGGATGAACGGCGCGATCACGGCGGCCAGGAAGGCCCACTTCACCCACGGGTAGACCTGCCAGGCCGAGCCGCTGTCGCCGCCCGAGATGTCGGGGTTGGCCGAGTTGATGATCGAGGCCGGGTTGCTGTCGCTGGTGGTGAACCAGGGCAGGAACAGCGAGATGCCGAAGATCAGCGCGCAGAGGATTCCGGCACCCTCGGCGGCCGTGAGCCGGGACAGGCTCAGGTACGAATCCTTCTTCTCCGCACTCGCCTCCACTCGCCGCGAAACCTACACTCCTCGCGGGAGGAGCGAAAGGGGGCACTACGCATGGCGGTGACGAAAATCATCGAGGTGGTGGGGAGCTCGCCCGAGAGCTCGGACGCAGCGGTCAAGGCCGCGCTGGACGAGGCCCGACAGTCGCTGCGCAACGTGAAGGCGGTCGACGTCGTGTCGGTCGGGTTGCGGGGCGCCAACCTCGACGAATGGCGCGCACTCGTACGGATTTCGTTCTTGGTGGACCGTGTAACTGACTAGGCTGGGCGGACCGCCCCGTCATGGCCCCCGCCGAGAGCAACACCCTGCCCCCTGGAGGGGCTGATGTGCTGGCCGAGGCCCGCGAGCGGACGCTCGCGCTAGTCGAGGGCGTAGACGAAGCCGACCTCAACCGGGTCCACGACCCCCTGAACAGCCCGCTGGTGTGGGACCTGGGCCACATCGCGGCCTTCGAGGAGCTGTGGCTGTGTCGCAACCAGGCCGGCCTGGAGCCGCTCCACCCCGAGTTGCTGGAGGTCTACGACGCCTGCGAGACCCCCCGCGCCCAGCGCGGCGGGATGCCCTACCTGCGCAAGGAGGAGGCGCTGCGCTTCCTCGCCGGGGTGCGGGAGCGCACGCTCGCCGTTCTCGAGGATGCGGACCCCTACCTCGTGGAGATGGTGATCCAACACGAGCACCAGCACGGCGAGACCATGCTGCAGACCCTCCAGCTGGCCGAGCCCGGCACCTACGCGCCCGATCGCGAACGCGACTGGGAGGGCGTGCTCACCACTCCACCACGCGTGGCGATCCCCGCCGGCTCGTTCCTCCTGGGCGCTCCGGACTCGGGCTTCGCCTACGACAACGAGCGCCCGGCGCACGACGTCGAGCTGTCCGCCTTCGAGATCGACGCGCGGCCGGTGAGCAACGCCGGCTTCGCCGAGTTCGTCGAGGACGGGGGCTACCGGTGGAAGGAGGTGTGGGACCCCGACGGCTGGGAGTGGGTCCAGCGCCGGGGCCTGGAGCGCCCGCGCTACTGGACCGAGCACGGCGAGGAGCGGCGCTTCGACCGCCTCGAGCCGCTCGACCCCAACCTGCCGGTGATGCACGTCTCCTGGTACGAGGCCGACGCCTTCGCGCGCTGGGCCGGGCGCAGGCTGCCCACCGAGGCCGAGTGGGAGCGCGCCGCGATAGGCACCGAGCGAGTCGAGGCAAACCTCGACCAGCTCGCCTTCGGCCCCAAGCCCGCGCGCGCCGCGTCCGAGGTGGGCGCGCTGGGGATGCTGGGCGATGCCTGGGAGTGGACCTCGAGCCCCTTCGAGGGCTACCCCGGCTTCCAGCACGGCCCGTACCGCGAGTACTCCGAGGTGTTCTTCGGCGAGACCCACCGCGTCCTGCGCGGCGGGTCCTGGGCCACGCGGCCGCGCGTTGCGCGCACCAGCTTCCGCAACTGGGACCTCCCCTACCGGCGCCAGATCTTCGCCGGCTTCCGCTGCGCGTCGGACGTGACCGCTTGATCACCATCGACCGCCACGCGGTGGGCGGCGCCGACATGGCGCAGACGGTCCGCGAGGGGCTCACCCGGGCGCCCCTCAAGGAGCTGCCGCCGAAGCTCTTCTACGACGCTCGCGGCTCGGAGCTGTTCGACCAGATCACCGAGCAGCCCGAGTACTACCCCGCGCGCGCGGAGCGCTCGATCCTCAACCGCTACTCGCCGGCCATCGTGGAGGAGTCGGGCGCCGAGGAGCTGGTGGAGCTCGGGTCGGGCGTGGCCTCCAAGACGCGTGCGCTGCTGTACGCGATGGCGGGCGCCGGGACGCTCGACCGTTACGTGCCGTTCGACATCGACCACTCCGTGGTCGAGGCGTGCGCGGAGGAGCTGCACCGGATCCTGCCCGGGATCGACGTGCACGGCGTGGTGGGCGACTTCGGCCGCCACCTCGAGCAGATCCCGGCCGGTCAGCACCGGCTGATCGCCTTCCTCGGCGGCACCGTGGGGAACCTCTACCCCTCCGAGCGCACCGCCTTCCTCGCGCGCGTGCGCGAGCAGCTCGGGCCGTCCGACCGGTTGCTGCTGGGGATGGACCTGGTCAAGGACCACGCGGTCCTGGAGGCCGCCTACAACGACGCCGCGGGCGTGACCGCGGAGTTCAACCTCAACGTCCTGCGCGCGGTCAACGAGGAGCTGGGCGCCGACTTCGACCTCGACGCCTTCGAGCACGTCGCCTTCTTCGACCCCGAGCAGTCCTGGATCGAAATGCGCCTTCGCTCGCTGCGCGAGCAGCACGTCAGCGTGGCCGGGCTCGACGTCCGATTCGCCGAGGGCGAGGAGCTGCGGACCGAGATCTCGTGCAAGTTCCAGCCCCCGGAGATCGAGGCCGCCCTGGAGGCGGCCGGCCTGGGGCTGCGCGAGCTGTTCACCGACGACGACGGCCTGTTCAGCCTCGCGTTGGCCGCGCCCGAGTAGCCTTTCCTGCCCTCTCCTTTCCCCGCCGTCGACCTCAGGAGCACCTCTCCCTATGCCTGAAGCAGTGATCGTGGACACCGTCCGCACTCCCATCGGCCGCGCCTTCAAGGGCTCGCTGGCCGGCCTTCGCCCCGACGACACCACCGCCTACGTGCTCGACCAGTTGCTGGAGCGCAACCCCGACGTGGCGCCCGAGACCGTCGAGGAGTTCATCGCCGGCGTCGGCATGCCGCAGGGCCTGCAGGCCTTCAACGTGGCCCGCATCGCGGTGCTGCTGTCCGAGAAGCTGCCCGACTCGGTCAACGGCGTGACCGTGTCGCGCTACTGCGCCTCCTCGCTGGAGGCGATCAAGATCGCCGCCAACAACGTGGCGGCCGGCCAGGGCGACACCTACATCGCCGGCGGCCTCGAGTGGGTCAGCCGCTTCAACGAGCGCACCGAGCCGGCGGGCGCGGCAGACCAGAACGAGAAGCTGCAGGGCAACAACGGCCAGCCCGACGCCTACATCGCCATGGGCGACACCGCGGTGAACGTGGCCAAGAAGTACGAGGTCAGCCGATCCGACATGGACAAGTACGCCCAGCGCTCACAGGAGCTGGCCGTCCAGAGCCAGGAGGACGGCTTCTTCGACCGCGAGATCGTCCCGGTGAAGGACGCCGAGGGCAACGAGGTGGTCAAGGACGACGGCCCGCGCGCGTCCTCCACGCTCGAGAAGCTCTCCCAGCTCCCCGAGGCCTTCGAGGGCGGCGGCGGCGTGACCGCCGGGAACTCGTGCCCGCTCAACGACGGCGCGGCGGCCACGCTGGTCATGTCCCGCGAGAAGGCCGACGAGCTGGGGCTGAAGCCCCGCGCGCGGATCATCACCGCCGCCACCGCGGCGCTGGAGCCCGAGATCATGGGCGTGGCGCCCATCGGCGCCATCCGCAAGGTGCTCGACCGCGCCGGCATGACCATCGAGGACGTGGACACGGTGGAGCTCAACGAGGCCTTCGCCGCCCAGGTCATCCCGATCATGGCCGAGTGCAACATCCCCGAGGAGAAGATGAACCCGCACGGCGGCGCCATCGCCCTGGGGCACCCGTTCGGCATGACCGGCGCCCGGATCATGACCACGCTCCTGAACGGCCTGGAGACCGACGACAAGACGATCGGCCTCGAGACCATGTGCGTGGCCGGCGGCCAGGGCGAGGCGATGCTGGTCGAGCGCATCAACTAGCGCAGCAGCCTCAGCGCCGCCGGGAGCCGCCCCGGCCGGCGCAGCAGCTGGCCGAGCACCGGGAGCGGGTCGAAGTGCGCGATCCGCTCCCGGGCCAGGCCGCCCTCCAGCACCATCCGGTCCACCACGTCCCACGAGTACGGGCGGCGGCCCAGCGTGCCGGTCATGGTGTGCTCGATCAGGATGCCGTCTTCGGTGGCGCCGAAGCGGCGCACCTCGCTGCGTAGATCAGGAACCAGCGCGAACAGCTCGTCGAACGCGCGACGCGCCGAGTCGCGGCCGTGCACTTCGCGCATGAGCGGCTGGACGAGGTGCACGTCCTCGGTCAGCAGCGAGGCCAGCCGCTCGCCGCTGGGCGCCCCCCACGCCTCGCCGAAGCGACGCGTGAAGTCCGCCGCGTCGCTCACGCGGCGGCTTCGGCCCGCTCGCGCGTAAAGGCGGTGATCAGGTCCGCCAGCCGCTCGGGCTGATCCTCGGCGGAGAACGTGTAGCTGTCCTCGATCCACTCCACGCGCGCTCCTCCCAGGTCCTTCGCCAGGGCCTCGGCGTGCTCGGGCGGGAAGAACCGGTCCTCCTTCGACCAGGCCACCAGGGCGGGCTTGCCGAATCCGCCCAGCAGGTCGGCCGCCCGCTGGGTGTCGCGCTTGTCCATCTTGCGCAGGAAGCGGGTGAGGTCGTGGCGCACCTCGCGGTCGGTCAGCGTGGGCAGGATGTAGGAGTCCTCGGCCTCCTTGTCGATCGGCCTCTTGGCCAGCCAGCCGAAGGCCAGCGGGATCCGGCGCAGCTTGCGGATCCGCACCGGGGCGAGCAGCGCCGGGATCGCTCCCGGCGCGCGGGCCAGCAGCTTGAAGTAGGCAAAGGCCTTCGGAGGGAAGTTGTCGCGGTAGTCGCACGAGGTGAGCACCAGCCGGCCGATGCGGTCGGACTTGGTGGTGACTGCCAGCTGGCACAGCGCGCCGCCGGTGTCGTTGCCGACGAGCGTCACGTCCTCCAGGCCCAGCTCGTCGATCGTCTCCAGGATCGCGGCGGCCACCGTGCCCGGCGACACCTCGACGTTCGGCTTCGCCGGACGCTCGTGGGAGCCCAGCGGCAGCTCGAGCGTGATCGCGCGGAGCCCCGCCTCGGCCAGCCGCGGCGCCACCTTGCGGTAGAGGTTGGCGTTGACCAGGAGGCCGTGAATCATCACCACCGCCGGCCCCTCCCCCGCGCTGAAGTAGCGCACCGGCCCCAGCCCCGTCTGCACCTCGCCGCGCTCGCCCAGCTCGGCGGCGCGCCAGCGTCCTCGGTCGTCCATTCCTTCTCCTATCCGTAGCGGTGGGTCATCAGGCCTTTGGCCACCGGCTCGCCCTCGGCGTCGGTGACGTCGACCTCGCAGAAGCACAGCGAGCGCCCGCGGCGCAGCACGCGCGCGCGGGCGGTGAGGTCGGTGCCGCGCGCGGCGGCCAGGAAGTCGACGGTGAGGCCGATCGTGGAGCCGGCGAGCGCCTCGGGCTCGGTGTCGTCGGCCCAGGCAGCGGCCATGCCGGCAGTATCGATGAGCGTGCTGATCGCGCCGCCGTGGACCACGTCCCCCATCGTGGCGAGGCCGGGCCGGAAGGGCAACACCAACACCGCCTCGTCGCCCGCGGCGTGCTCGAGCCGGATGCCCAGCTCGGCGGCGAACGGCGAGGCGGGGACGAACTCACGGATGATCTCGGCGCGACTCGACATACAAGCGGTATGTAACATACAGGCAGCATGTACGTCAAGGCCTGGCCGTAGGGTCCGGCACGGAGTGAGCCGGAGGGAGGAGCAGACCGAGGGCACGCGCGCCGCGCTGCTGGCCGCTGCCCGGGAACTGTTCTCCGAGCGCGGCTATGCGGCCGTCGGCACCGAGGAGATCGTCCAGCGCGCCCGCGTGACCCGCGGCGCGCTCTACCACCACTTCGCCGACAAGAAGGACCTGTTCCGCGGGGTGCACGAGCAGATGGAGGGGGAGCTCACGGCGGCGATCGCGGCGCAGCTGGCGGAGGCGGCCGCCGAGGACCCGCTGGCCGGTCTGGTCACGGGCGTGGGCAGCTTCCTCGACGCATGCACCGACCCCCGCCTCGCGCGCATCGTGCTGCTGGAGGCTCCCTCGGTACTGGGCTGGGCTGAGTGGCGGGAGATCGACGAGCGCTACGGCCTGGGGCTGGTCATGGCCGGCCTGCAGGGCGCCATGGACGGGGGCAGCCTGCGCCCGCAGCCGGTGAAGCCGCTGGCCCACCTCATGCTGGGCGCGCTGGGTGAGGCGGCGATGGTGATCGCGAACGCGCGCCGACCCGAAGGCGGCGCGCGAGGAGGTGGAGCCATCGCTCCTGAGCCTGCTGGAGGGCCTGCGCGCGGCCTAGGGCGTGAGGACGATCTTGCCGATCTTGCCGCCCTCGGCGAAGCGGTCGTAGGCCGCCTCGGCATCGTCGAGCGCGAAGGTCGCGGCCACCGGCACCTCGACCGCGCCCGACTCAACCAGCGGCAGCACGTGGCGCTCCACCAGGCGCATCGCGCGCGCCTTCTCCTCCAGTGGCCGCGCGCGCAGCGTGGAGGCCATGATGCGCCCGCGGGTGCCCATCAGCGCGGCAAGGTTGATCTCGCCCTTCGCACCCGCGCCGATGCCGATCACCACGATCCGGCCCTGGGTGGCCAGCGCGGTGAGGTTGTCGCCCAGGTTGGGCGCCCCCACCAGCTCGAGGATCACGTCGAAGGGCCCGTGATCGCCGAAGCCCTCGGGGTCGATGGCGGTCGCACCGAGCCGTTCCACGTCGGCTCGGGCCTCCTCCCGGCGCACCGTGGCGGTGACGCGAGCCCCGCAGGCGCGGCCCAGCTGGACCGCCGCCGTGCCCACTCCCCCCGCCCCGCCGTGCACCAGCAGGCGCTCACCGGGCTTCAGCTCGGCCTGGGTGAACAGCGCGTCGTGGGCGGTGGTGAAGACCTCGGCAAAGCCTCCCGCGGCCGGCCAGTCCAGCGCGTCGGGGAGCGGCATCGCGCCACGTTCGTGCACCGTGCACAGCTCGGCCTGGCCGCCGCCGCCCACGATGGCGGCCACCCGGTCGCCCTCGGCGAAACGCTCGGCCCCCGGTCCGCGGCCCACGACCTCGCCCGCCAGCTCCAGGCCGGGGATGTCCTGCGGCGAGCCCGGCGGCGCGGGATAGCGGCCGCGGCGCTGGAGCATGTCCGCGCCGTTTATCCCTGCACCTCGCACCCTTACGAGCACCTCCCCCGACCCCGGCTCGGGATCCTGCCGCTCGCCCACCGTCAGCTCGCCGTCCTCGATTAACACAGCCTTCATCGAAAGCTCACCCTATTCCGCCGAACACGGGCGTAGGTTTGTCGCGCTCGGCAGCGGGTAACCAGCCCGGCGCCGCCCGGTAGTGGCAGCCATGAAGCTGACGCCAACCATCTCCAACCCACCTCTGTGGCGCGAGTCGCGGATGGGTCTCGAAGCCGCCAAGCTGGTGCGAAGCGGGGTCTGGCGGGGCGAGGGCGTCACCGACGGGCGCGGCCAGCCGGTGCTGCTGATCCCGGGCTTCCTGGCCGGGGACGGGTCTCTCTCCATGCTCACCCACTGGCTGCGGCGCAGCGGCTACCACACCCGCAAGGCCGGCATTCGCGTGAACGTGGACTGCTCCGGCCGCGCGCTGGCCCGGCTCGAGCAGTGTCTGGAGGCGCTGGTCGAGCGCCAGGGCCGCCCGGCGATCATCATCGGCCAGAGCCGCGGCGGCACCTTCGCGAAGGTGCTCGCCCAGGTCCGGCCCGAGCTGGTCGCCGGCGTCATCAGCCTCGGCACCCCGCAGGTAGACCCGCTGGCGGTCCACCCACTGGTGCGCCTCCAGGTCGAGGCGGTGGCGATCGGCGGCAGCCTGCGGATTCCCCACCTGTTCAGCCGCAGCTGCATCGAAGGCGACTGCTGCGACACATTCTGGGAGCACCTGGCTGCTCCGCTCGACTCCTCGATCGGCTACCTGGCGATCTACTCCAAGACCGACGGGATCGTCGACTGGCGCTCGTGCCTTGACCCCAGCGCCGAGCACCTGGAGATCAAGTCCAGCCACTGCGGCATGGGCATGAACCCGGGCGCCTACCGCGGTATCGCGGCCTCGCTGAAACGGTTCGCCAAGACCGGCGCCGGCAAGGCCCGGGGCCGCAAGCCGACCCGCCTGGGCGCCGTCGCCTAGCTGTGCCATCACGTCGTAGGTCTCGAGCTCGTGGTGCTCGCGGCTGAACCGGCTCGGGTCCAGGCCGTGCCGCTCGACCTCGCCCCGCCTCCGCGGGTCGGCGGCCGCGGCCTCCGAGCCCTCCCTGGAGGGCCAGAGGTTGACGATCAGGAGCCCCTCGTCGGTCTTGGCGGCGGCGTGGAGGATCAGGCCGTGGTCGCGGCCGACCGCCGGCATCACCTCGGAGGAACGCCGGTAGCCCTCGATCAGCTCGTCCGGCTCGCCGGAGATTCGGGTGATGGTGAGGTAGGCCATCAGGTGGGTCCTTCTTTCCGTCGGAGTCTGTAGACAGGTCACCTGTCTAACGCAGAGCCAGTAGCATAGACAGGCAGCCTGTCGAATGTCAACGCCGCTCCCCCAGACCCCCGCCCCCGCAGCGCCCGAGAACCTCGCGATTCTGCTGCGCGAGCCCTTCCGCAAGGGCTCGGCCGTCCTCCACGAGCGCTTCGCCGAGCGCGGTCACCCGGATGTCCGCCCGCCCCACGGCAACGTCTTCCAGTTCCTCGACGACGACGGGACCCGGGTGCAGGTGCTGGCCGAACGCGCCGGCGTGACCAAGCAGTCGATGGCCGAGCTGGTGGCCCACCTCGAGCGCCACGGCTACGTGGAGCGGGTGCCGGACCCGGCCGACCGCCGGGCCAAGCTGGTCACGGCCACCGCGCGCGGCGGCGAGCTCTACGCGATCGCCCGCGAGGTTGTGGCCGAGCTCGAGGCTGAGTGGACCGAGCTCCTGGGCGAGGCGAAGATGCGCCGCCTGCGGGGTCTCCTGCAGGAGCTGAACGCCGCGATCTGAGTCTGTCCGCCGCCCCGGGGACCATGTCGGGCGCATGGGCTTCGTCTCGCTCCCGGTCCGGTTGGCTCGCACGCTGCACAGCCGCTGGCTGCGCATGGGGACCGACGATCGTGAGCGCCTGGCACCGCTCGCACGCGATGCGCGCGACCGGGCCCTCGACCTGCGCGGGACCAACGACCGCGAGGCGGCCGAGCGCGAGCTCAACGCCGCCAACGAGAGCCTGGCCGCGGCGATCGTGGCCTCGGCGGAAGCCGATCCCGAGGTCGACGAAGCCGAGGTCGCCGGCCTGCGGGCCGACCTGCGGCGCGAGCTCGACCGGCTGGCCAACGCAGACGTCAAGGCGTCGAGGACTACCCCAAGAGAGCCGGCGCAGTAGCCTGCCGCGCGTGATGCGCGTTGCCTGAGGCAGCGACTCTCGAGTTCCGCAAGGCCACCAAGCGCTATGCGGGGCAGGAGGAGCCCGCGTTGAACGAGCTTTCGCTCACCGTCCCCTCGGGCGAGATCTGCGTCCTGGTCGGCCCGTCCGGGTGCGGCAAGACCACGGCCATGCGGATGGTCAACCGCATGATCGACATGACCAGCGGCGACATCCTGCTGGACGACGGCAGCGTGGCCGAGCGCGATCCCTCCGAGCTGCGCCGAGAGATCGGCTACGCGATCCAGCAGATCGGCCTGTTCCCCCACCTGACGGTGGGTTCGAACATCGCCACCGTCCCACGTCTTTTGGGTTGGGACGGGGACCGGATCCGCTCCCGGGTGGACGAGCTGCTGGAGCTGGTCTCGCTCGACCCGGCCGAGACGCGCGACCGCTACCCCGCGCAGCTCTCGGGCGGCCAGCGTCAGCGCATCGGCGTGGCGCGGGCCCTAGCGGTGGATCCGCCGCTGATGCTCATGGACGAGCCGTTCGGCGCAATCGACCCGATCAACCGCGAGCGCCTGCAGAACGAGTTCCTGCGCCTGCAGAAGGACCTGCGCAAGACGATCGTCTTCGTCACCCACGACATCGACGAGGCGATCAAGATGGGCGACCGCATCGCCGTGCTGAAGCAGGGCGGCCACCTGGCGCAGTACGCGACCCCCGCGGAGCTGCTCATGTACCCCGCGGACAAGTTCGTCGAGGACTTCGTCGGCGCCGACCGCGCGCTGAAGCGTCTCGCGCTACAGCGGGTACGCGACATCGACCTGTGGACGGCGGCCACCGTGCGTATCGGCGAGCCGGTGGGCGAGGCGCGCGAGAAGCTCCAGGACGCCGACATCGACTACCTGCTGGCCGTCGACGACGACGGCAAGCCGCTGGGCTGGCTCAGCGAACGGGCGCTGTCGGGCGAGCGCGTGACCGACGACTTCCGCTCGAAGACCGAGCCGCTGGTCGAGCTCGACGACGTGCTGCGCGACGCGCTCTCGGACCTGCTGGAGAGTGAGACCCGCTACGGGGCGGTGGTCGACGAGCGCGGCTGCCTCGCCGGGGTGCTCTCGCTCGAGCTGATAGGCCACATCCTGCAGGCGCCGCCGGAAGAGGTGCCGCACGGAGCGGACGCGTTCGTGGCCGATGACTGACTGGCTGCACCTCGCGCAGGTCCAGATCGAGAAGCGCCAGGGCGGGACCTGCGAGGCCAACAACGGCTTCTGCCCGGACTGGATCGCCGACAACTTCGATCGCTACGTCGACCCCTTCATACGGCACGTCGAGCTGACATTGAGCTCAGTGGCCATCGGCTTCGTGATCGCGTTCGCGCTGGGGCTCCTGGCCCACCGCAAGCGCTGGCTGCTCCCGCCTCTCTCCGGAGCGGCCGAGGTGCTCTACGCCATCCCCAGCGTGGCCCTGTTCCTGCTGCTGCTGCCGGTCACCGGACTCAGCTTCACGACCGGCTTGATCGCGCTCGTCTCCTACACGCTGATCTTCATCTTCGTGAACGTCACCACCGGGCTGGACGGGGTTCCGGAGGAGGCAGTCGACGCCGGACGCGGCATGGGGCTGACTGAGCGCCAGCTGCTGTGGCGGGTCGAGGTGCCGCTGGCGCTGCCCGAGATCTTCGCCGGCCTGCGTATCGCCACCACCACCACGGTGGGGCTGGCCGCGCTCGCCTTCTTCGGCGGAGCCGGCGGCCTCGGTGAGGAGATCACCCGCGACAAGGGCTTCCAGTCGAACATCGCGGTGGCCGGAGGACTGGCAGTCGGCTTGGCGCTGGCGCTCGACCTGCTGATCCTGCTCGCTCAGCGCGTGGCGACGCCGTGGCGAAGGGCGTCCCCATGACCGAGAGGCGGCCGGTGAGCGCCCTCGCAGTCGCGTCGGCGATTCTGGGGCTGCTGGGCGCGCTGGTGCTGGCCATCCCCTTCGCCCTGATCGCCCTCAGCCGGATAGAGACCCGCGACCAGCGAGGCCGCGGCTTCGCGTACGCCGGGCTGGCGCTGTCCGGCGTCTGGGCGCTGGTCCTCATCCTCGTGCTCGTCGCCCAGGTGGACCTGAGCGACATCAGCGTGAGCTCGTTCTTCAGCGACTTCGGTGGGGCAATCGAGTTCCTCTTCAAGCCTCAGCCGTCGCAGCTCGACCCGAACACCGAGGTGGGCGGGGTCTCGGAGATGCTGAGCCTGACGCTCAAGCACATCGCCCTCTCGGCCTCGTCGTTGGCTCTGGGCATTGGCATCGCGCTTCCCCTGGGGCTCTACCTGGGCCACCACGGCAAGGGCGAGTTCGCGGCCATCAACATCTCCAACGTGGGGCGGGCCGTACCCACGCTCGTGCTGCTGACCGTGTTCATCGCCTACGTGGGCGTGGGCTTCGTCCCGATCATGGTCTCGCTCGCGCTGCTGGCGCTCCCGCCGGTGCTCACCAACACCTGGGTCGCAGTCCGGCAGGTCGAGCGCGATTCCGTCGACGCCGCCCGCGGGATGGGCATGACCCACAGCGAGATCATCCGGCGAGTCGAGCTGCCGCTCTCGCTGCCGACCATCTTCGCGGGCATCCGCGTCGCCGCGGTGAACGTGGTCGCCACGGCCACGATCGCGCCGCTGGGCAGCGTCGACTCGCTCGGGACGCCGATCATCTCCGGCAACGTCTACGGCGCGGACGGGCGCTTGGGCGCCGCCATCGCCGTCAGTGTCCTGACGCTGCTGGTGTCGGCCCTGCTCGCGCGGGTTCAGAAGGCAGTGACGCCAGAGGGTTTGAAGTTGGGGGCAGACAAGCCGCGACGCCGGCGCCTTCTGCCGAAGCCACGAAGGAGGGAAACAGCTACACCATGACCGCACGAAAGATCATGTTGGGGCTCTTTGCAGCGCTGCTGCTGGCGCTGGGCCTTGCCGCATGCGGCAACGATGACGACGAGAAGGGCGGCGGAGGCGGGGGCGCGAACGGCGCCAGCGGCGAGCAGATCCAGAAGATCTCGGGAGCGGGATCCAAACCCGCGATCACCGTCGGCTCGAAGAACTTCACCGAGCAGTACATCCTCGGCAACATCTACGCCGACGCGCTCTCGGCGGCCGGGTTCAAGGTGAAGAAGAAGCTCAACCTGGGCTCCGAGGTCGTGGCCTACAAGGCGCTCAAGCAGGGCGAGGTCGACGCGTACCCCGAGTACACGGGAACCGCGCTGACCGCGTTCTACAAGGTGCCGGTGCAGAAGGTGCCCAAGGAGAAGCAGGCGGCCTTCGACCAGGTCAAGGCCCAGGCGGCGAAGGATCAGATCACCGCGCTGCCGCCGACGCCGTTCGAGAACACGTACCGGCTCGCGATGAGCAAGGCCCTGTACAACAAGCTCGGCCAGCCGAAGACCATGTCGGACCTGAAGGGCAAGACCGAGGACCTCAAGATCTCGGGCTTCCCGGAGTGCAAGAAGCGGATCGACTGCCTGCTCGGAGTGGAGCAGACCTACGGGCTGAAGTTCGGTGGCTTCGTCGCTTCCGAGGAGAAGTACGACGTGATCGAGAACGGCTCGGCCGACGTCATCTTCGGCTTCACCACCGACGGTGAGCTGACGACCGGCAAGTACGTGACGGTCGACGACGACAAGCAGCTCTTCCCGCCCTACAACGTCTCGCTGCTGATGCGCAACGCGACGTTCGAGGAGATCGGGCCCGACGGCCAGAAGGTCATCGAGGACGTCCAGAAGCCGCTCACCGAGAAGGTGATGGGCGAGCTGAACTCGCGCGTCGACCTCGACAAGCAGGAGCCGGAGAAGGTCGCGAAGGACTACCTCCGCGAGGCCGGCTTCATCAAGTAAGGCGAAGGGCGAGGGTCCACGATGCGGTGGGCCCTCGCCTTACTCGCTCTCCTCGTCGCTGCCGGCGGGGGCTTCGCGGCCGGGTACGCGGTCCGGGGAGACGACGACCTTCGTGACGAGCGAGGCCGGGTGATCGAAGCCACGCAGGTGGACGTGGTCGACCTGCAGGTCGGCGACTGCGTGCGCGGCGTGGAGGGCGGCGAGTCGGTGGCGGTGGAGGCCGTGCCCTGCCGCTCACCGCACAAGGGACGAGGTGCGCGCGCGGGTGCAGCTGCCCGACGGGCGCTGGCCGGGGCCCAAGCGGGTGCTGGCGATGGCCGAGCGGCGCTGCGCCGAAAGCTTCTTCTTCGTTCCCTCGGAGGACTCCTGGCGTCAAGATGACCGGGTCGTGACCTGCATCGCCCGCTGACGTGGAGTCCGTCTGGGACTACCCCCGCCCACCCCGGGTGGAGCCCTCCTGGCGGCGGGCGCGGGTGGAGCTCGGCGGGGTGACCGTGGCCGACTCCGAGCGCGCGCTACGCGTCCTGGAGACCAGCCAGGCCCCCGGGATCTACTTCCCGCCCGAGGACGTCTCGCACCTGGAGCTCAACCCCCGGCGCAGCCTGTGCGAGTGGAAGGGCCGGGCGGTCTACTTCGACCTCGTCGTCGGCGACCGGCGGGCCGAGGCCGCCGCCTGGGCATTCCCCGAGCCCGTCCCGGGCTACGAGCAGTTGCGCGACTACGTGGCCTTCTACCCGCAGTCGGTTGACGCCTGCTGGCTGGACGACGAGCGGGTCGAGGCCAACGCGGGCAGCTTCTACGGCGGCTGGATAACCGGCGACGTGGTGGGGCCGTTCAAGGGAGCACCGGGGACGCTGCGTTGGTGACCGACGCCGACGCATCGCTGGCAGCCGCGGCGCGGCCTCTGGTTATCGGCGCGGGCGGGGGCGGCGACGTGGTGGGCGCCCTGGCCGTGGCGGAGTCCTGCCGCTTGCTCCACGGCGCCGCGCCGGTGGTGGGCGGGGTGACGTGGGAGCGCCGGCCGATCGATCCGCGGCCCGGTCCCCGCACCGCCGCCGAGATCGACGGGGCGCGTCAGCTGTCTGGCCCGGTGCTGGCCGCCTGGCCCCAGACGTGCGTCCGCGGCGACGGGACCCTGTTCGCCGAGTCGCACATGTCGCGCTTCCTCGGAGAGGAGACCGTGCTGGTTGATCCCTGGCCCGGCCCGGTTGCGGTGGCCGATGCGCTCGCGGTGGCGATGGCCGAGCTGGGGTGCGACCTGCTGGTGGCGCTGGACGTGGGCGGCGACGCACTGGCCCACGGCGACGAGCCGGGCCTGGGCAGCCCGCTGTGCGACGCCGTCATGCTCGCCGCGGCCGACCGGGTCGCCGCCCGCGGCCGCCCGGTGCTGGGCGCGGTGTTCGGGATCGGCTGCGACGGCGAGCTCACCCCCGCCGAGACCCTTGATCGGCTCGGCGAGGTAGCCGAGGCAGGTGGCCTGGCGGGGGTCCGGGGGCTGACCGGCCCGGTCGCCGAGCGGCTGGAGGGCGCCCTCGCCGAGGTGCCCACCGAGGCGAGCGCCCAGGCCGTGCGCGCCTTCCGCGGCGCCCGCGGCCCCACCGCCATCCGGGACGGCCGTCGCACGGTCGAGCTGTCGGCCATGGCGGCGGCCACATTCTTCTTCGACGTCCCGGCCGCGCTGGGGTCGGCCGCGCGGCTGGCGGCGGCGGTGCGCGACGCCGAGGGCCTCGAAGAGGCCAACGGGATCCTCAACGGGCTCGGGGTCCGGACCGAGCTGGACCTCGAGCGGGGGCCGCCGCCCACGTGAACGAGGTGTTGCGTCCGTGACCTCCGGCACACATCGCCGCCCGGGGTTCGACCACCCTCGAACTACATGGACGTTCGCATCCGCCCCATACGGCCCGAGGACAAGGCGCTTCTGACGTGGGGTCTGGCCCATCTCTCCGCCGCCACCATCCAGCGCCGGTTCCTGACCCCCAAGCCGCGGTTCACCGCCGGTGAGCTGCGCTATCTCACCGAGGTCGACGGCCACGACCACGTGGCCCTGGTCGCGATCGACACCGACGGGCATCTGGTCGGCGTCGGGCGCTTCGTGCGCCTCGAGGATCCCGCGGAGGCCGAGATCGCGATCGTCATCGCCGACCACCTGCAGGGCCAGGGCCTGGGCACCCGGATCGGCTACGACCTGGTCGATCTGGCCGTGGCGCACGGCATCGAGCGCTTCACAGCCACGATGCAGGGCGACAACCGCCCGGCGCACGCGCTGATGGAGAAGCTGCGCGCGCGGCTCGAGAGCCGCCGCGCCGCCACCGCACCCGCAGCGGCCGCCTGAGCCCAAGCGCCCGTGAGCGCGCACCGCACACCGGTTCGAAAAAAGTCCTCAGGCGGCTGAGGACTTTTCGGAGGGAAAGTGTGTGTCGCGGGAGTGGCCCGCTGGCCCGCCGGGCCGCGCCGCCTCGGCCGGCGGCGAGCGTGCCGCCCTACGCCGGCGCCGCCGCTACGTCGATCTCGGCCTGCTCGGTGGCCATCTCCAGCTGGGCCGGGTCGCCCCCCAGCTCCTCGAACTGCTCGGCTGCCTGGGCGCCGAACGAGTCCAGGAAGTCGTCGGTGTGCAGGGGGTCGTGGTGGAACAGCACCACCCGCTCCGCCCGAGTGCGGCGTCCGAACTCGAGCGCGTCGGTCAGCGGCGAGTGGCCCCAGCCCAGGTGGCTCTTGTACTCGTCGTCGGTGTACTGGCAGTCGTTCAGCAACAGGCTCGCGCCCTCGGCCAGGCCGAAGCCCGAGATCCAGTCGTCCTCGGTGTCGCAGATCGGGACTCCGAGGCCGGGCTCGTGGTCGGGGATGTAACAGACCGATTTGTCGCCGGACTCGATCCGGTAGCCCAGGGTCGGCCCGCGGTGGGTGACCGAGTCGGCCCTGACCTTCATGCCCTCGATCTCCCACTCGGTCGGCTCGGCGTCGTGGAATTCCAGGTGGCACGGCAACTCGCGCACCTCGACCGGCGCCAGGGGTGCCGAGATGTAGCGGGCGATCCGGTCCATCAGCGGCGCCTCGGGCGAGGCCGGGCCCCAGATCGTGACATCCGACTCGGGCCGGAACAGCGGGGCGAAGAACATCAGGCCCTGGATGTGGTCGAGGTGCAGGTGCGTGAGCAGGATGTGCAGCGGACCGCCGCCGGGCTCAAGGCGCATCCCGAGGTTGCGGATGCCGGTGCCACCGTCGAGGACGATGGTCGTGCCGTCGTCGGCGGTCACCTGCACACAGGAGGTATTCCCGCCGTAGCGGGTGGTCTCGGGCCCGGGTGACGGAACCGACCCGCGGGCGCCCCACACCTTGACCTTCACTCAGCGTCCTCCTGCACGGGCCAGAAGAAGATCAGAGCGCCCTGGAAGCCGTCGGTGCCGATGATCGGCAGCCCGCTGGCCTCGACCAGGTGGTTCGCCCCCTCGGCGGTGGCGATCAGCACGCGGGCGTGCGCGGGCCGCCCGGCCCGTAGTGGCGCCAGCAGCGGCTGGCGCTCGAAGGGCAGGGGCTCGCCCTCCTCGTCGCGCGGCCCGAAGATCTCCATCCAGTGGGAGGCCGACACCGGACCGATGTCCTCGAACCGCCGGCCCAGCAGCGCTCCAGCGGCCTCGTTGTAGAACACGATGTCGGCGTCGTAGGTCACCAGCACGCCGGGCGTGGACAGGCTGGAGAGCATGTTCCGGGCCAGGATCAGCTCCAGCGGACGCTGTGAGGAGGCCACCGCTAGGCCTCCTGCCGGCCCCGGATCAGGCCGCCCAGCGCGCTGAGGGCGACTCCGATCACCGTGGTGAAGGCGATCAGGACCAGCTGCGGGTCGGGCAGGTCAGCGGTCGGCTCGTCGTCCCACAGCGCCACGATCAGCAGGATGAACGCTCCGAACAGCAGCCCGCCGGCCAGGCCGCGCAGCGCACCCTCGACCGGGCCCCTGTGCTCCAAGCCGGCCAGCACCGCCCCGACCGCCGCGAGCAGCGAGACAACCAGGTAGGCGGGCTCGGACACCATGAGCAGCACGCCGGCGAGAATCCCGAACACGATCGGGCCACCCACCCCCAGCAGGTACTGGAGACGTCGGGGCCGGGACTCGAGCAGCGGCGGTATAGCGGAACAATAATCCGCTTCGGGGTGCCCGCCGGCTCCCGTCGGCACGGGCCTGGGTTGCGCCGGCGACCCGGTATGGCCGCCGGCGCGGACCGTCAGGCTGTGGCGGGCGCCGGATCCGGCCGCACCACCACGGTGTCGGCGACGCGGACGATCTCATCGGCCGCCATGTCCGACGCGCGGGCGTGCGCGAGCAGCGCCTCCGGGCTCTCGGCCTCGTAGATGCACACGGTTCCCAGCTCGCCGCCCTCTTCCGAGACGACGTAGCTGCGGATCCAGCGCACGCCGGAGTCGGGCTTGTCGCCCTCGTTGGCGGACCGCTCGGCGGCGGCCTCCAGGTCCTCGGCCGAGGCCCACGCGTTGCGACGTTGGATGACGTACAGGTCCATTTCTGCTCCTCTCTCCCTCTGTGGGAGGCCGGGTTTGTGCCTGCCCGACGAACGTACGGCCGCGCCGAGCCCCGTACAACGGCCATATCGCCGTATTTTGCGGCCTCCGCTGCCGTATTCAGGCGAGCAGGCCCAGCTCACCGGCCCGGTGAGCGGCAGCGGCGCGCGAGCGGCAGTCGAGCTTGCGCAGCACGTTGCGCACGTGCATGTCGACCGTGCGGGGGCTGAGGACCAGGCCCTCGGCGATCTCGCGGTTGGTCCTCCCCACCGCCACCAGCCTCACGACCTCGAGCTCGCGGCGGGTCAGACCGGCCCCGTCGGCGTCCGCGGCCCCGCGCTTGCCCAGGCGCCCGGCCACGGACTCGCCCAGCTTCTTGACCTCCAGCGCCGCCTCGGTGGCCATGGGCCTGGCGCCGAGCCTGCGGAAGGTCCTGTAGGCCTCCCCCAGGGCCTCCAGCGCCGGCTCGCGCTCGCCGGCGGCGCCCAGCGCGACCCCGGCGCGGAGCTCGATCTCCGCCCGCTCGAACGGAATGTCCAGCGACCGGTGCAGATCGACCGCCTGGCGCAGTTGCTCGGCTGCGCCGTCGGGATCGCCGTTCGCCAGAGCCGTCTCGCCCAGCGCGTGTCCCAGAGCCGCCAGCGCCTCGGCGCGGGCGGTGTCCGAGGCGATGCTCGCCAGCGCCTCCGAACAGGCGTGAGCGCCGCCGAGGTCGCCCTCGCGGGCGAAGTGCGCGGCGCTCCAGCGCAGGCCCCTCACGGCGTAGTGCTTGTCCTCGCTTCCTTCCCAGCGAGCGAGCACTGCGCGGCAGTGCCCGGCCGCCTCCTCGCGGTCGCCCTCGGCGGCCGCCACCCACGCCAGCCCGGCCGTCGTATCGACCGACATGTTGAAGTGGCCGACCTTCGATGCCGTGGCCAGAGAGGACGACAGCAGCCGCCGGGCGGAGGTGAGCTTGCCCTGGTAGCCGTGAATCGCGCCCACCAGCCCCTGGGCCACCCATACCGCGGTGTCGGACGAGATCAGCTCGCGCCCCAGCTTCAGCGCCTCGTCCCATTCCCCGCACTCGCGGAGCACGTAGACCATGCAGGTGACGCAGGCCACGGCCGTCCCGGTGTCATCGGCCCGGCACAGGCCGAGGGCATTGTCCAGCGCCTCCTGCGCCTGGCGGTAGTCGGCCCCGTCGTACAGCACGAGGCTGAGGCGCTGGTAGAGCTCCGCGGCGACCGGCGTCATGTCGTGCTCGAGAGCGAGCGAGAGGCCCGACTGGACGGCCTCCAGGCCCGCCTCGGACTCCCCCCGCTTGGCGCGGGCGACGCCCTCGAGCCCCAGGGCCCGGGCGCGCAGGTCCAGCCGCGCGGCCTGGTCGGCGTCGGCGACCGCCGCCCGGGTCAGCTCGATCGCGGCGCTGTAGTCGGCCCCGGCTCGCAGGTAGTTCGCCATCGCCAGGCGCTCGACGGCAGCCTCCGCCGAGCACCCGTCGGCCGAGTAGGCGGCGGCCGCGGCCTCTCGCGCGGTGAAGGCGGCTTCCCTGTCGCCTCGCAGCTCGTGTACGGCGGCCAGGCCACGCTGCGCCCGGGCGAGCGGCTCTCCGCCGGCGGCGGCGCGCAGGTCACAGATCTCGCGCCAGGCGCGGGCGGCCTCGGCGAGCTGACCCGAGCGCTCGGCGCTCCCGGCGTATGACTCCAGGCACTCCAGACGCCGCTGCTCGTCCTCGCCCTCGGGCCAGAGCTCGAGTGCCTGTCGAGCCGACCGGGCGGCGTCCCGGTAGGCATGGAGCTTGCGGAACTCCTCATCGGCCACCAGCAGCGCCTCACGCGCCCGCGCCGGCTCACGGGCGCCGACCCAGTGGCTCGCGATCTCAGAGCTGCCGGCCCCCTTCTCCTCGAGCGCCTCGGCGAGCGTGCGATGCAGCCCCCGCCGCCGCAGCCACGGGACGTCGGCGTACAGGGCCTCACGGGTGAGCGCGTGCCGGAAGGCCCCCAGCGCCGGGCCGGTCTCGACCACCACGCCGCTCTCGATCAGCTCCCCGACCCCGGCCGCGCTCGAGATCTCGGCGATCACGTCGAGGTCGACGGTCTCCCCCGCCACGGCGGCGGCGTCGGCGGCCGCCCGGGCCTCCTCGGACAGGTCCGAGACCCCCACCAGGACGGCATCGCGGACCGTGTCGGGGATCGGCACCTCGGCCGTCTCCACCAGCTCGAGGCCCGCCGACCCCTCGACCAGCCCACCGGTCACGGTCAGGGCGCGCCCCAACTCCTCCACGAAGAACGGCAGCCCCTGGGTGCGGTCGTGGACGGCGTCCACGAGCGACGGCGCCGCCGGCACGCCGAGCACCTCCTCGATGAGCGACCCGGTCTCCTCCTGGGGAAGCGGCGAGAGGACGACCTCCTCCAGGCGACCCGCGCGCCGCAGGTCGTAGCGGACGCGCCGGATCAGGTGGTCGCGCGGTAGTCCGTCTGACCGGTAGGCCGCGAGCACCAGTAGCCGCATCTCGCCCACCGAATCGGCCAGGGCCGGGAAGCAGCTCGAGCGTGGCCTCGTCGGACCACTGGAGGTCGTCGAGCACCACGGTGAGCTGCTGCTCGCCGGCCAGGTGGGCAAACGCGCAGCGGATCGACTCGTAGAGCGTGGCCCGGTCCACGGAACGCGCTGCGGGCCCGAGCTCCGGGAGGATGAGCGCGAGGTGCGGGCGCAGGGCTCCGAAGTCGTCCAGCGCATCCGGCTCGACGCGCAGGTGGGAGCGCAGGGCGGCGATCACCGGGGCGTACGGCGCGCCCCCGTCCTGGCTCGCGCCGCCCCGGAGGACCAATCCGCCCGCGACTGAGGTCGCCTCCTCGAGCAGGCGGGTCTTGCCCACTCCGGCCTCTCCGGCGACGAGCACCAGCGAGCCGCTTCCGGCTTTGGCCTCGCGCTGCGCATCGTTCAGAGCGTCGCGTTCGGCTTGGCGTCCCACGAGCCCGCTGCGGGCCATGGGCCGAGTCTAAGTGCCCGCGGTCGAGTACCCTGCCCGGCCGGATTCGCATGAAGGTCTCGGTTCCCAAGGAAGTCGCCGAGGGTGAACGCAGGGTGGCCCTCGTCCCGGAAGTAGCCAAGCGCCTCTCCCCCACTGGCATCGAGCTGGCGGTGGAGTCCGGTGCCGGGGAGGCGGCTCATCACCCTGACAGCGCCTACGAGGAGGCGGGCGTGAGCGTGTCCGCTGACGGCTTCTCCGGGGACGTGGTGGCGAAGGTGGCCCCGCCGTCCGCCGAGGAGATCGGCCGCATGGAGAAGGGCACCGTCCTGATCGGCTTCCTCCAGCCGCTGACCGCGGGCGACACGTCCAAGGCCCTGGCCGACGCCGGCATCACCTCCTTCGCCATGGAGGCCATTCCGCGCATCACCCGCGCCCAGTCCATGGACGCGCTGTCCTCCCAGGCCACCGTGGCCGGCTACCGCGCCGCGCTGATCGCGGCGGAGGAGCTTCCCCGCTTCCTGCCCATGCTCACCACCGCGGCCGGCACCGTGCGCCCCGCGCAGGTGCTGGTGCTGGGCGCCGGCGTGGCCGGCCTGCAGGCCATCGCCACCTCACGCCGCCTCGGCGCGTCGGTACAGGCCTTCGACGTGCGCAGCGCGGTCAAGGAGCAGATCGAGTCGCTGGGCGCCCGCTTCCTCGAGCTCGACCTGGGGCTCGAGGACGCCGAGGACGCCGGCGGCTACGCCCGCGCCCTGACCGAGGACGAGCAGCAGAAACAGCGCGAGCTGCTCGCCGACGCCATCGGCGGAATGGACGCCGTCATCTCCACCGCGGCCATCCCCGGCCGCCCGGCGCCGCTGCTGGTGATCGAGGACGCGGTCAGGCAGATGAAGCCTGGTTCCGTGGTGGTGGACATCGCGGCCGAGACCGGCGGCAACTGCGAGCTGACCGAGCCGGGCGAGACCGTGATCAAGCACGACGTCAAGATCGTCGGGCCGCTGGGGCTGCCCTCCACCATGCCCGACCACGCGTCGGCGCTGTACGCGCGCAACGTGCAGTCGCTGCTGGAGCTGATGATCGAGGAGGGCGAGTTGAAGCTGGACTTCGAGGACGAGGTGCTGGCGGGCGCCTGCATCACCCGCGACGGCGAGATCGTCCACGAGGGCGCAAAGAAGGCGGCGGGGGGCTGATGGACCTCGTAACGGAGATCGCGATCCTCGTGCTCGGCGCGTTCGTGGGCTTCGAGGTCATCTCGAAGATCCCGAACACGCTGCACACGCCGCTGATGTCGGCCACCAACGCCATTCACGGCATCGTGCTGCTCGGCGGCCTGCTCGTGATCGGCGAGGTCGACGGCGTCTTCAACAAGGTGATCCTGGTCATCGCGATCGCCTTCGGGACGATCAACGTGGTCGGCGGATTCCTGGTCACCGACCGGATGCTCGAGATGTTCAGCAAGAAGCCCGAGCGCCCGAGCGTGAAGGAAGCGACAGGCGAAGGCGGCGGCGAATGACCCTCGCCACCAGCTTCTTCCAGGACGACGACTTCATCCAGGTCCTGTACATCGTGGCCTTCTCGCTGTTCATCATCGGCCTGCGCCAGGTGACCAGCCCCAAGACCGCGCGCCGCGGCAACGTCACGGCCGCGGTGGGCATGGCCATCGCGGTCATCGCGACGCTGCTCATCCCAGAGGTGGGCGACTACGGCCTGATCGCCGTCGGCGTGGCCATCGGCACCGCCGTCGGGATCCCGGCCGCCCGCTCGGTGCAGATGACCCAGATGCCCCAGATGGTGGCGCTGTTCAACGGCGTCGGCGGCGGAGCGGTCGCGCTGATCGCCTGGGCCGAGTTCCGCCGGACGGGCGGCGACCTCCCGCTGGAGGAGCTCATCCCCATCCTGTTCGCGGCGATCATCGGCTCGATCTCCTTCTGGGGCTCGAACATCGCCTTCGGAAAGCTGCAGGAGATCCTCCCCGGGCGGCCGATCTCGCTGCCCGGCCAGCAGTTCGTCAACGGCGCGTTGCTGCTGGTGGCGGTCGGCTGCGCCGTGGCCATCGCGGCGGGCTCGGAGTCCGAGCTGCTGTTCATCGCCATCCTGCTCTCGGCCGCGATCCTCGGCAACATGTTCGTGCTGCCCATCGGCGGGGCGGACATGCCCGTGGTGATCTCGCTGCTGAACGCCTTCACCGGCCTGTCGGCGGCCGCGGCGGGCATCGCGCTGGACAACACCGCGCTGA
This sequence comes from uncultured Thermoleophilaceae bacterium, assembly GCA_963830065.1. Taxonomy (GTDB): domain Bacteria; phylum Actinomycetota; class Thermoleophilia; order Solirubrobacterales; family Thermoleophilaceae; genus JACCZR01. Next base: position 25,744 of record CAWHLA010000012.1, on the reverse strand, counting down.
TCGTCGGCGGCATCATCGTCGGCGCCTCGGGCTCGATCCTCACCAACCTGATGGCCGAGGCCATGAGCCGCTCGATCCCGGCCATCGTGGCCGGCGGCTTCGGCGGTGTGGACCTCACCAGCGGCGGCGGCGATGACGGCCGGCCGGTCCGCTCCACGGACGCCAGCGACGCCGCCATCCAGCTGGCCTACGCCCGCAAGGTCGTGGTGACCCCGGGCTACGGCATGGCGGTGGCGCAGGCCCAGCACGCGGTCCGCGAGATGGCCAGCGAGCTGGAGAAGCGCGGCGTGGAGGTGGTGTACGCCATCCACCCGGTGGCCGGGCGCATGCCGGGCCACATGAACGTGCTCTTGGCCGAGGCCGACGTCCCGTACGAGCAGCTCAAGGAGATGGACGACATCAACCCCGAGCTGCCGCAGATCGACGTGGCACTGGTGATCGGGGCCAACGACACCGTGAATCCCGAGGCGGGCATGCCGATCATCGACGTCCAGCGCTGCGGTCAGGTGATCATCCTCAAGCGCAGCATGAGCGCCGGCTTCGCGGGCATCGACAACCCGCTGTTCTACAACGAGAACACCGCGTTGCTGTTCGGCGACGCCAAGGAGTCGGTGGCGAAGGTCACCGGCGAGGTGCAGGAGCTGTAGGACCGAGTCTCCGTTAGGAGAGAAGGCTCGCCTGACCCGGCGCGGGACCGCGTGACTTGCGCCTCGGCACCCCGGCCGCCTCGGCCAGCGCGGCCTCGACGTCGGCCATGATCGCCCGCTCCGAGCGCGAGGCCACCAGCGGCTCGGCCAGGCCCTCTACGTGCACGTAGGTGCGGCGCCCGTCGCCGCGCTCCTCGGCGTCGAGGGGAACGAGCGCGAACACCCGGTCGGCGCGGACGAACTTGCCGTAGCCGAGCGCCACCATGCGCGCTTCACGAGAGGCCACCCGACAATGGTGGCATGGCCTTCGGCGCTTTAGGGTACGGGCGTTGCCGAGGAGCCACGGAGGAGGAGCGATGCAAGAAGAGAGCACGAAAGAGCAGGACGAGGAGCCTGGCACCGAAGCCGCCGAGGACACCGGCGCCGACTCGGCTTCCGACGAGGAGAAGCACGAGGAGGAAGAGGGCCAGGAGACCGAGGGCTCGTCCGACGACGAGGGCAGTGAAGACGAGGAGGACGAGAAGTCCGACATCGAGAAGGAGAAAGAGGCGGCCCGCGCGGAGGTCGCGGCCCTCGAGGACGATCCGCCCAAGGACCTGTCCGACTGGCCCACCGGGAAGGCCAAGTACGAGACCCTCGGCGGAGCGGACAGCGAAAGCGGCTACCAGGACGGGGCAACCGCCAACCTCGGCCCGTCGGACGTCCGTCACTACGAGGACGGCACCGTCACGGTGGGCGGCGAGAAGGTGGACAACCCCGAGGACTACAAGGGCGAGCCGATCCCGGGTGGCCCCACCGACCCCAACACCCCGGCGACCTCCGGCGAGCAGGATCTCTCGGAGAAGAGCTCATCGGTGGACAGCGGAGACGGCGACGACTCAGACGAGTCTGAGGACTCCGGGGACCAGGAGCAGAAGGAGGAGGAGAGCTAGGCGGAGGGGACCGGGCCCCAGGCCTCGGTCCCTGCCCCTCGCAGCCGTTCGTCCACCGGCGGCGCCGTGACGCCGGCCCAGGCCGGCCGGGTGCGCGAGCGCTCGAGCGCTCGGTCGAGCTCGCACTCGAGCAGGCCCAAGCCCTCCAGCCCCGGGATCTCGGAGACCGTGTCGTCGATCTCGCGCAGCATCTCCCGCCCGCGCTCGTCGTAGCCGAACAGATAGAGCAGCAGCGCGTCTACCTCCTCGACGCTCTTGACCCCCGCCCCCACCGGCGTCCAGAAGTTCTCGAAGATCCACCGCACCAGCCGGCGGGTGTGGGGCGGGGCGGCCTCCAGCCGCGCGCGGCCCTGGGCCCGGTAGAAGGCGAAGTGGCGACGCTCGTCCTGGATCACTCGCCGCAGCATCTGGTCGAGCACCGGGTGCTCGGAGCGGCGGATGAGCGCGTGGTACCCCGTCAGGGTGGTCAGCTCGTTGACCGCTCCCCACACCATGTGGAGGGCGATGAACTCCCGGAACAGCATCGAGCCGAGCATCGACGGCAGCAGGTGCAGCTGCTGGCCGACCCCCAGGGCACCGCGCAGGCCGTGCGTGCGCTTGGCGCGGGTGGGCATGGGCGTCGAGCCGTCGGGCAGCTTGGGCTCGGCCGGCACCTCGATCCCGTAGGCCCGCAGAAAGTCCGAGAACGCCTCACCGTGCCATAGCTCCTCGTACACCCAGCACGCCAGGAAGGCGGTGACCTGCGGGTCGTTGGCCGCCCGCGTCGCCAGCAGGTCGCGCAGGTAGATCACCGTGTGGGTCTCGATGTCCATCATGTAGTGCATGGACATCACGTCGCCGTCGGCGAGGCGGTGGTTGGGGATGTCGTCCCAGTCGAGCTCGGACAGGTCGAGCTTCTTCGAGGCCCGCAGGTAGCGGTCCAGGTCGAACTCGATCTTGGGCTTCGGCGTCATCTGCCGGCTCCCCCCGCCCCCGCCCGTCAGGTCACCGTGACCGGTCAGCGGCCCCGCCGGCGCCCACCAGAGCGGAGGCGTCCTCCGCGCCCCGCTCGTCCATGTCGCGCTGCATGAGCTCGTCGATCTCCTGCGCGTCCTTACGCGAGCCGGCTTCGAACAGCGGGCCCAGGATGCCCCGCAGCGGGATCAGCAGCCTCAGCCACTGCGGCACCGTGACCCAGCGGCGGCGATTCTCCACGCCGTCGACCACCGCGTCCCCGACCTTCGAGACCGGGTGGGTGGTCCTGAACGGCCCCGGCAGCTTGGACCGAAAGCCGGCCATCGCCGGATGGGCGTCGGCCCCCGCCACCATGTCGGTGGCGATCCACAGCAGGTAGGCCACCCCCACGTCCACGCCGTGGTGGTGCAGCTCGGCGCGCAGCGAGTCGGCGAAGGCTTCGGCGCCGGCCTTGGCGGCCGCGTAGGGCGCCATGCCGGGGCCGTGCAGCACGGCGGCCGCGGAGGCCACCACCAGGACGTAGCCCCTGCTCTTCATGACGTGTGGCAGCGCCGCCCGGACGGTGCGCCACACGCCAAGCAGGTTCACCTCGACCACGCGCTCGAACGCGGCCGGGTCGGTGTTGCGCACGTAGCCGGCGGAGGCCACGCCCGCGTTGGCCATCACGCAGTCGATGCCGCCCATCCGCTCGGCAGCCTCCTCGACCGCGCTCTCGAGCTCGTCGCGGTCGGTCACGTCGGCCTCGATGGCGAACGAGCCGCCGCCGCACTGGGCGGCAACCCGCTCCATCTCCTCGGGCTCGAGACCGACGAGCGCCACCTGCGCGCCTCGCGCTGCGAGCCGCCGCGCGCTCTCGGCGCCGATGCCGCGCGCCGCTCCGGTTATGAGGATCTTCTGGCCGGCCAGGGTGATCATGCGCGCACCCTAACCCGACTTGGGCGAGCGCGCCCGCGACCGGCAGCGGCCGGTGGAGCCAGCTCTCGTACCTCGTCCATCAGCCGTGTGGCCAGGGCTTCCGGGTCCTCGCCCGGCACCGGTTGGCCGCCGGCCGGCGGGAACAGCCGCACCTCGACGCGCGGGGGCAGCGGGAACCGGCCCACGTAGCCCATGGTCCCGGTGACCGCGCACAGCACGACCTTCGCCTCGGGGCTCTGGCGGGCGAGCCACGCGACGCCGCTGCGGGCGGGCAGGCGCTGCCCGCCCGACAGCTTGCCCTCGGGGAAGATGCACACCGCGTCGCCGTCGTTCAGCGCCGAGACGGCCTTGGCGAGCGCGCCGCGATCGCCCGCGCCGCGCTCGATCGGGATCTGCTTCAGACCGTCGAGCACCGGCCCCTCCAGCGGCACGTGCTCCCGGCCGCTGACCCGCATCCGCCCCCACCAGGCCGCCGGGCGGAGCAGCGCGGCCACCACCCGGTACACCATCAGCCGCCCGCGCAGACGCAGGGGGCGAAGGCCGCCACCGCTGCGAGTGCCACGCGCCCCTGCTAACCCTGCCGGAGCTGTCCCGCGAAGCACCCCCGGCCCGTCAGGGCCGCCGCGCCGCAGCGGGCGCCGAGCGCCAGCGCCTCGTCGAGCGGCCTGCCCTCGCCCAGCCCGAAGGTCAGGCCGGCGGCGAAGCTGTCGCCGGCGCCGTAGGCGTCGGAGGGCTCTCCGGGCAGCGGCGCCGCCTCGTAGCGCCCCGTCGCGCCGTCGCGGCTGGTCCAGGTTCCGCCCGCGGGCCCCGCGGTGCGCACCACCACCCGCGGCTCGGGGTCGAGCTCGCCCGCGTAGCGCTCGCCCTCGTCCTTCCCGCTTGCCACCAGCGCGTCCAGCTCTACTCCGGACTCCACCAGGGTCTCCAGCCCGCGTGGGGTGGCCACCATCGTCCTCGCCCGGCGTGCCTCGCGCGCTGCCGCCGCGTCACCGGCGGTGAAGTAGACGGCGTCGGTCTCGCCCAGGAGCTCCCAGGGCAGGTCGTCCTCGCCCAGCGGCCCCAGCCGGTCGCCGATCACCGTGATGGTGCGCTCGGCAGCTCGATCGACGTGCACGAACCCGCGGCGCTGGGGCTCGTCACGCCACACCGCGTGCACCCGGACACCCTGCTGCTCCAGCTCGTCGTGTGCGCGATGGCCGAGCTCGTCGTCGCCCAGCGCGCAGAAGAAGTCCGCGCCGCCGCCGAGCTTCGCCAGCTGGACCGCGCTCACCGCACCGCCGCCGCCCGGCTCCTCCCAGATCTCTGAGGCGTGAACTATCTCGCCGGGGGTCGGGACGCGCTCCACCCGCGCGAACTCGATCCACTCCACGTGTCCCACCACAGCTGCGCGCACCGGGGTAGCTTGGCGGGAATGGAGGATCCGATGGAGGTGGCCCCCGGAGTCCGGGTGCCGCTTAGCGAGGTCGAGGTGCGGACGAGCCGCTCCTCGGGCCCCGGCGGCCAGCACGCGAACGTGACCGCCAGCCGAGTGGAAGCCTCCCTCGACGTGTCCTCCTCAGGCGCGTTCAGCGAGGCGCAGCGCCAGCGGGTGATGTCCCGGCTGGGACCGGTCGCGCGGGCCACCGCCCAGGACACCCGCAGCCAGGCTCGCAACCGCGAGCTCGCGCTGGAGCGGCTCCGCTCACGGCTGGCCGGGGCGCTGGTAGTCCAGCGCAGGCGCCGGGCCACGCGGCCCAGCGCGGCTGCCCGCCGCAAGGGCGCCCAGGCCAAGCGGCGCCAGAGCGAGCGCAAGAAGATGCGCCGCCGCCCGGACGAGAGCGACTAGGCGCCACTGCCGGGCTAGGGCGGGGAGGCTCCGCCTTCGCTCGTCCCGCCCCCGGAGCCGCCGCGCTGGGGCGCGGGGTTCGCTCCGCCTTGGGGGCTGCCGCCCGATGTGCCACCGCCACCGCCGGTGCCGCCTGTCGAGCCGCCCGTGCCGCCTGTCGAGCCGCCCGTGCCGCCCGAAGTGCCGCCGCCCGTGCTGCCGCCGGTCCCACCTGAAGTGCCGCCGCCCGTGCTGCCGCCCCCCGTCGACCCACCGCTGGTGCCGCCGCTGCCACCCGAGCCGGACTGGTTGTTCGTGTCGGTCTCGGTGTTCGTCCGGTCGGACCGGTCCGTGGTGGTCGGCTCGTCCTCGAGTGCCGGTGCGGGAGTGGTCTTGGCCTTGTCGTCGTCGCCGCCGGCGGAGGCGATCACCACGATCAGCAGGAGGAGGACGACCCCCGCCACGCCACCGGCCACCAGCCGGCGCCGGCGATAGACCTCTGGCGACTCGCGCATGGTGTTCGGACCGTAGCGCGAAAAAACCCTGCTCAGGCGAAGTGCAAGCCCTCTGCCTCTTCCTCGTCCGCGGGCCGCTCGCAGGTCGGACACCACCAGCGAGCCTCCAGCACGCTGCCGCACGCCTCGTGGCGCGGCAGCTGCGTCCCCTCGCGCTGGCGGGCGCCCCAGTCGGCCAGCAGCCGCAGCGCGCCGGCGAGCTCGCGGCCGCTTGCGCTCAGCTCGTAGACGAAGCGCGGCGGGCGCTGGGAATAGGGCTCGGCCACCACCAGGCCCTCGGACTCCAGGCGCCGCAGGCGCTGGGTCAGCACGTTGGGCGCGATGCCCCCTACGGCCTCCTCGAGCTCGCCGAAGCGCCGCGCGCCGTCCAGCAGGGCCTCCACCAGGAGCAGCGTCCAGCGGTCGCCCACGGAGTCCAGAGCGGCAGCCAGAGGCGAGTCGGTCACCCCTCGAGAGTAGCCGCGAACGGGCTGTTATGGTGCTCACTTGCAAGTAGCAAGTGACTGCCTGAAAGGACCCGCCTTGTCCCCCGTTCTCGACGAGATCCAGTCCACCATCACCACCGTCGCTGAAGAGGTCGGGCCTTCCGTGGTCGGCCTCGGCCGGGGCTGGGGCCGCGGCTCCGGTGTCGTCATCGCCCCCGGCCACGTCCTCACCTGCGCGCACAACCTGCGCAGCGAGGAGGTCACGGTCGTGGGCCGCGACCGCGAGCGCGCGACCGGGCGCGTCAGCGCCACCGACCTCGACCTCGACCTCGCCGTGCTCGACGTCGACACCGGCGACGCCCCGGCGGTCGAGTGGCCCGACGCGGCGGGAGCGCCCGCGCTGGGCACCCCGGTCGTCGCCCTCGCCGACCCCGGTGGGCGCGGCCTGCGCGCCACCCTCGGATTCGTGTCCGTGGCCGGCCGGCGCTTCCGCGGCCCGCGCGGGCGGCGCGTCGAGGGCGCGATCGAGCACAGCGCGCCCCTGCCGCGCGGCTCCTCCGGCGGCCCGCTGGTGGACGCCGAGGGGCGCCTGCTGGGCATCAACAGCATCCGCCTGGAGGGCGGGCTGATCCTGGCCGTCCCGGCCACCGCCCTGATCCGCGACCGGCTCCTGGGGCTGGCCGGAGGCGAGACCGCGGCGCCGCCGCGCCTGGGCGTGGCCGTGGCTCCGCCGCGCGTGGCGCGGCGCATGCGCCGAGCGGTCGGCCTGCCCGAGCGGGCCGGGCTGCTGGTGCGCGGGGTCGAGGAGGACTCCCCGGCCGATCACGCCGGCATCCACAAGGGCGACCTCCTGGCCGCCGCGGCCGGCCGCGAGCTGGACGGCATCGACGGCCTCTACGCGGCCCTGGACGCCCTCGACGGCGAAGGAGCGCTGACCCTCACCGTGGTCAGAGGCACCGAGGACCGCGAGGTCGAGGTGGAGTTCGGGACGTGACCGTGGTCGACGAGGTCGAGGCCCTGGACGCCTACTCGCGAGCGGTCGTGAGCGTGGCCGAGCGGGTCACGCCCTCCGTGGCCAACCTGCGGGTCATGCGCCGGGGCGCCGGCAGCGCGGTCGCGCTGACCCCCGACGGCTTCATGCTCACCTCGGCCCACGTGGTCGGCCGCGCGACCCGCGGCCGGGCCACCTTCTCCGACGGCGGCGACCGCCGCTTCGAGGTGGTCGGCCGCGACCCGCTGTCCGACCTCGCCGTGCTGCGCACCGACGCGGGCGACCTCGCCGAGGCCGAGTTGGGCGAGGCCGCCGACCTGAAGGTGGGCCAACTGGTGGTCGCCGTCGGCAACCCCAACGGGTTCGAGGGCTCGGTGACCGCAGGCGTGGTGTCCGCGCTGGGCCGCTCGCTGCCTGCCCGCACCCGCCGCCACGTGCGGGTGATCGACAGCGTCATCCAGACCGACGCCGCGCTGAACCCGGGCAACTCCGGCGGGGCGCTGGCCGACAGCACCGGCCGCGTAGTGGGCATCAACACCGCGGTGGCGGGCGTCGGCCTGGGCCTGGCCGTCCCGGTCAACGACGCCACCCGGCGGGTGATCGGCGCGCTGATGTCCGAGGGACGGGTACGCCGGGCCTACATCGGCCTGGCCGGCGGACCGCGGCCACTGCCGCCCCAGGCCCGCGGGCGCTACGCGACCGACAGCTGCATCGAGGTGGTGGAGGTGGTCGAGGGCAGCCCGGCCGACCACGCCGGCCTCAAGCCCGAGGACTTGCTGATCGAGGTGGACGGGACGCCGACGCCGGGTGTCGGTGAGCTGCAGCGCCTGATGGTGGCCGAGCTGATCGGCACCGGCGTGTCGCTGCGGCTGCTGCGCCAGGGCCGCGAGCTCGAGCTCGAGCTCGTCCCCGCGGAGCTCTAGCTCAGAGGTACCCCTGCGGGTCCACCGGCCGCCCGTTCACGCGGGTCTCGAAGTGCAGATGGGGCCCGAAGCAGTGGCCGGTGCAGCCCACCAGGCCGATCACCTGGCCCTGGCGGACAGCGGCTCCCCTCCGCGTCATGAAGCGGGACTGGTGCGCGTAGCAGGTGGTGAAGGAGCGGCCGTGCTGGATGCAGGTGTAGTTGCCGTAGCCGCTGACCACGCCGGCGATCACCACCCGGCCCGTCTGCGCGGCGCGGATCGGCGTGCCGGTCGGGCTGGCCATGTCCACCCCCGCGTGCAGCCGGCCCCAGCGCTGGCCGAAGGGCGACACGATCCCGCCGTTGACCGGCAGGATGAGGTCTCCGGAGCCGTGCACGATCGGGCCGGCGCCGCGGACGTTCAGGAGCTGCCGCACCTTGCGGTCGGCGGCCTCCAACGCCCGCAGGTCCTCGAGGTCGCGGCGCAGCGCCTTGTCCTCCTTGCGGATCCGGTCCTCCGAGCCGCCGCCCTTCGCCCCGGTGGTTCCGGGCGGCACGGCCTTCACGGCGCGGGGCCCGGTCTTCTCAGTGGGCTTGTAGGCCTCGTCGAGCGGGTCGCCCTTCTGCGCCGCCGGCGCCGAGTCGGTGCGCTGCTCCTCCTTCCCGCACGCAGCCAGGGCGAACGGCACCGCCAGCAGCACGAGCGCCCGGCGCACGGGCTAGAAGCGCGGCGGGTGACGCACGGCGAATCCGCCGCCGCCCCGCCCGACGGCCTGCCAGCGGGTGCCCGCCCGGCCCCGCCCGCTGGTGTCGAAGCGCAGCCCCGCCACCACCATGTAGATGTGGCCCGGGTTGGCGAAGATCGTGATCCAGCGGCCCGCGCCCGGTGAGCCCCAGCGCATGAACGGGCCCGAGGCCATCGGGGCCCTCAGTAGTCCGGCTCCGGCCAGCGCGAACGAGACCGAGCCCGAGCAGTCGTAGCCGTTGTCGCGCCAGGCGCCGTGGCCACCGCCCCACTTGTAGGGGAACTTGGCGATCTGGTTGCCCGCCAGGATCACGCGCTTGACCACGTCGGGAGCGTTGCGCGGGGCGACGGCCGTGCCGTCGCGCAGCACCCTCGCCCGGGCCCCGGTCACCAGCGACGCGTTGTCGAGGTGGTCGGAGAACTGGGCCAGCTCCTTGTCGGCCTGCTTGACCTCGCGGCGCACCTCCTCGTCGGACTGCGCGCCCGGGCTGATGCCCTCACCGTCGTCCTTCCCCGGGGCCGGAGCGGCGCCGGCGCCGTCCAGGTCGACCGCCTTGGGCCGCGGGGTGAGGTCGAAGTCCCCCGGCTCCTCCGGGGGCGGCTTGGCCTGGGTGGTGGCCTTCTCCTGGGTGGTGGCCTTCTCCTGGGCGGGCTCGCGCCCACAGGCGGCCAGGGCCAGCGCGAGCAGGCCGGCCAGCAGGACGGCGAGCAGACTCCTCACGGTCCGCAAGGTAGCGGTTCGCCAGGGTCTGCCACGATGGTTGCCATGGCTGACCACGCCAACTCACACAACGCTCCCGTCGGCGACCCCTCCGGCATCGACCAGCCCCACGACGTGCTGGCCGCCGAGGAGTTCGCGATGCCGACCCGCGACAGCCGCTTCCCCGCCGACCCGCTGGGCACCACCAAGCCCCACGACGTGCTCGCCGCCGAGGAGTTCGGCATGCCCGTGCCGGGCGCGAACACCGCCTGGGACGGCGAGGAGCAGAGCAGCCTTCTGCGGTTCGCGATTCCGGTCGCGATCGGCTTCGTGCTCGCCGTCATCCTGCTCCGCCGTCGTTGAGCGAAGTCCAGATCAGGGTGGACCGGGCCCTGTGCATCGGGTCCGGCGACTGCGTCGACACCGCCCCTGACGTCTTCGAGCTCGACGAGGAGGACAAGGCCGTCGTCATCGACCCCAACGGGGCGCCGCTGGACGTCGTGCTCGAGGCCGCGGGGAACTGCCCGGTCACCGCGATCTTCGTGGCCGACGAGACCGGCGACCTCTACCCCTAGCGCCAGAACGAGGTTCTCTTGCGCGCTCCCGCACGGTTGAGCCCGATGTGGACGTGGTCGCGGTGGGCCAGCGTGCGGTTCACGTTGCGCCTGCGCTTGCCGCGCCGGTCGTAGCACTGGGTGGCATCCCCTGCTGCCGACCACCGAGCGACAGTTCCAGATCTCCGGACCCCATGCGGCGGGCCAGGGCGTGCGGGTTGCCGTCGCGGTCGGTGGCCAGGAACCGGTCGATCAGCTTCTTGGCCGCGCGGCGGTCACGCGGCTTGCGGGCGTCCAGGTGCCAGTCGATCGCGCTCCCCTCCGAATGCAGGCGAAACACCGGCGCATAGCCGGTTATGTCGACCCCGAAGAGCCGGGGCTTTAGTCCCGCTTGCCCCTGCCGTACAGGAGCTTGACCATCTTGCCCAGCAGCTTCGTCGTCCGGCCCTTGTAGGGCATCATGTGGATGTCCTTGTTGGTGGGGGCGAACTTCGTGACCAGCACGGTCTGCTTCTTGGTGTACTTGCGGATGCCGTCCTTGCCGTGGCGCGAGCCCAGCCCTGACGCCTTCCAGCCCCCCATGGGCAGCTCGAGCGCGATGTAGTTGATCTGGGCGTCGTTGACGCACACCACGCCGGACTCCAGCTCGCGCGCCAGCCGCTCGCCCTTGGCGGTGTCGTCGGTCCACACCGACGCCTGCAGGCCGTAGGGAGAGTCGTTGGCCAGGCGGATCGCCTCCTCCGCGTCCTTGACCTTCATCACGGGAAGCGTGGGGCCGAAGGTCTCCTCGGTCATCGCCTCCATCGTGTGGTCGACGTTCACCAGCATGGTGGGCTCGTAGAAGTCGCCCGGGCCCTCACCCCTGTGGCCCCCCACCAGCACCTTCGCGCCCTTGTCCACGGCGTCGCGCACGTGCTCTTCGATCAGGTCCACCTGCGGCGGCGAGGTGACGGCGCCGACGTCGGTCACGCCGGGGTCGCCCGGCACGCCCTGGCGCACGGCGCGCATCTTCTTCTCCACCAGGGAGACGAACTGCTCGTACACCGGCTCCTCGACGTAGACGCGCTCGACCGAGATGCAGGTCTGCCCGCCGTTCTGCATCGAGTAGTGCACCGCGGCGTTGGCGGCGCGCTCGAGGTTGGCGTCGGAGAGGACCAGCATCGGGTCCTTGCCGCCCAGCTCGAGGCCGACCGGCGTGAGCGTCTTGGCGGCCCGCTCCATCACCTTCTTGCCGACCTCGGTGGAGCCGGTGAACATCACGTAGCCCACGTGGTCGATCAGCTCGGAGCCGACGGCCCCGGGACCGACCGCGGTGAGGAAGACGTCCTCGGGCAGGCCGCACTCGCGCAGCGCCTCCTGCATCAGCAGCGACGTCAGCGGCGTCAGCGAGGCCGGCTTGAGGATCACCGAATTGCCCGCGGCGAGCGCGGGGATGCAGTCGCCGAAGGAATTGGTCAGCGGGTAGTTCCACGGACCGATGACGCCCACCACGCCCACGGGCGCGTAGCGGACGAACAGCTTGCGACCGGCCACGAACGGCGAGGTGGAGCGGATCTTCTCGTCCGAGAGGTAGTCCTCGGCGTTCTTGGCCCAGAAGCCGAACGCCTGAGCCGCGTAGGAGATCTCGGCGAGCTGGGCGTCCTCGTAGGTCTTGCCCGTCTCGGAGATGATCGTCCGCGCGATGCGGTCGGCGTTGTCGGTCGTCCACTTCTGCGCGCGCTTGAGGATCTTTGCGCGGCCTTCGAATCCGAGCGCCTCCCAGCCGGGCTGGGCGGCCCGGGCGCGAGCGGCCAGCTCAGCCACCTGGTCGGTCCCGATCGCGGGCACGCGGGCGATGGTCTGGCCCGTCGCCGGGTTCTGCACCTCGATCGTGCTCCCGTTGCCCGCCGCTCCGTTGCTGTGGGAAGCGGTGCTGTCGACGGTCTGCGGCTCTGTCTGCGCCAATGCTCTCTCCTCGCTAGGTCAAGACCTCAGAGCGTAACCTGCCGCGGATGCCGACCGCAGCTGGTGCTGGACTTCGCCGCTAGTTGGCGGCTGCGAGAGCGGCGTCGAGCGTGGGGTACACGGGCGCCGCGCGGTCGAACTCCACGATCTCCAGCACCCGACCGACCGCCTCCCCGGCGGGAGCCACCACGTGCAGCTGCTGGCGGTGGTCGCCCAGCCGGCGCACCAGGCGGAACAGCATGGCCACACCGCTCGAGTCCAGGAAGGTCAGCTGGGTGAAGTCGACCACCAGCGAGCGAGCCGAGGCCGGCAGTGCGGCCTCGATGGCGTCTCCGGTGGCGGGGGAGTTGGAGAGGTCGAGCTCGCCACTGACGCTGGCGACGACGACGCCGTCGTCCTCGCGCACCTCCACGTTTCCGAGGTCGTTCAAGAGACGGAGACTCCGTTGAGCTTCCGCTGCATGCGCACGACCGTACCTTCCTGGCTGGCCGTCACCTGGACTTCGTCCATCAACGCTTCCATCAACTCCAGCCCGCGACCGTGGTCGTCGTCGCGGCCCGGCCGCCACGCGCCGAAGTCACGCACCACCACCTCGACCCCCGGTCCCGAGGTCAGCGCGCCCTCCATCTGGAACGAGGACGAGCCGCCCGCTCCGGCGTGCTCGATGGCGTTGGTGCACGCCTCGCCGCACGCGGTGGTCACCTCGGCGATCTCCTCGTCGCTGCTGCCGGCGTGGCGCAGCCAGCGGCGCATCAGCCCGCGGACGGCAGCCAGCGACTCCGGCTGGGCGGGCAGCTCCACCTCGAAGCGGTCGCTCACCGGCTCGTTGCAGAAGGCCAGCAGCGCGACGTCGTCGGACACACCGCCCTCGGGCGAGAGCTCGCGCAGCAGGTGGTCCAGCAGCGCGTCGGTCCCCTCCGGGGCCTCGTCCACTGCCTGCGCCAGCGCGTCCAGGCCCATGTCGATGACCGAGCCGGGGCGCTCGACCAGGCCGTCGGTGTAGAGCAGGATCGTCGAGCCCTGACCGAGGTCCGCGTTGCCCTCCTCGAAGGACGGGAACGGCATCACTCCGAGGGGCACGGACCGTGCACCCTGGAGGAACTCGGGCTGCGAGCCGTTGCCCGTGGTGCGAAGTGGCGGAAGGTGGCCGGCGTTCACCCAGCTGAGCTTGCCCTCGAGCGGGTCGAAGACAACGTAGATCAGCGTGGCCATCTGGCTCTCGTCGAGCTCGGCCCACACCAGGCGGTTCAGCCGCTCGAGCACCACGGCGGGCTCGTGACCCTCCAGCGCGTAGGCGCGCAGGGCGCTGCGCATGCTCCCGACCATCGACGCCGCGCTCAGGCCCTTGCCCGCCACGTCGCCCATCACCAGGCCCACCTTGCCGCCGGGCATCGTGATCACGTCGAACCAATCTCCGCCCACCTCGGCCTCCGAGGCAGCGGGCACGTACCGGGCCGAGACGCCCATGCCCGGCAGGTTGGGCATCACCTCGGGGAGCAGGCTGCGCTGCAGCGTCTCGGCAATGCGGTGCTCTCGCTCGTACACGCGCGCGTGGTCGAGCGCCAGCGCCACGCGGTCGGCCGCCAGTCGCAGCATCGCGAGGTCGTCGGAGCTGAAGCGGCGATCGCTGGAGCCCACCGCGAGGACTCCGGCCACCTCGTTGGACACGAGCAGGGGCACTCCCATCAGGCTGATGACCTCCGCCTCCCGCATGGCGGGGTCGGCCAGCTGCTCGAGTCTGGGGTCCTGTTCGAGCATCGGTCGCCCCTCGGCGGCCACCATGCCGCTGAAGTAGTCGCCGAAGGCCACCCGGAGGCGGTTCTCGGGGTCGCCACCAGTGGAGGCGCGGACGATCAGCACGTCCTCTCCCTCCTCCCGCAGCAGCACGCTGGCGGCGTCGGCGTCGAGCACGGCGCGCACCCGCGGAATGAGCGCGTTCATCATGCCCTCGGAGGTGGTGTGCGCCAGCGCCGCATCCACCAGCAGCTGCATGCCGCTGACCATCTCGGCCACGTGCTCGGCCTCGCGGCGCGCGGCCTGCTCGCTGGCCAGCTGCGCCTGCTCGGCCTCGCGGCGGCGCTCGTGGGTCAGGTCGCGGGCGAAGCTCGCCAGGATGGGCTGCCCGGCCCCGCCCTCGACCCGCGAGACGGTGACGGCGGCCGGGAAGGTGGTCCCGTCGGGCCGCGCGTACTCGGTCTCGAAGGCGAAGCCCGTGACCTCCTCGGCGTCGCGCAGCGCTCGCAGGCGCTCGCGAAACACGGGGAGCGTCTCGGCCGGGTAGACGACTTCGCCGAAGTTGCGCCCCAGGATCTCCGACGACGGCCGTCCGAATATCCGCTCGGCGGCCGGGTTCCACTCGACCACCGTCCCGTCGAGCTCGAGCGCCGCGTAGGCGTCGTCGGTCGTCTCGAGCACGCGCCGGTTGCGCCCGCTCTCGCCCCGCAGCACCCTGAGCAGCCGGGCTACCAGGAGCCCGGTCACCGTCGGCGTGCCGACCACCAGCAGCGTGCGGCTCACCGGGCTCGGCCCCGGGTTCAGCGCCAGCTGGATCACGTAGGCGACCGCCACCACCGGCACGTGGGCGAGCGCGAAGCGCAGATCGAGGAAGTAGAAGGCGTAGACGATGGTCAGCCCGAAGAACAGCCCGAAGCCGGCCGTGGTCCCCGCGGCGAAGTTAAGGAGCGCTATCAGCAGCGTGGTCAGCACGACCAGGCCGGAGATCACCCGGGTGTCGAATCGCGCACCCACCCGCCACAGGACCGCGGCGATGACCGACAGCACACCCGAGATCACCAGGATCTCCACGGCATTGACGTCCTTCGCGTGCGGCAGCGCCAGCGTGACGAGGCAGATCGCCGAGATGCTCCACAGCACCACCGCCAGTGAGGTCGCCCTCAGCTGGGGGTCGAACATCTCGGAGTCGCGCGTCACCCCGCCCCTCCCAGGCCGCCGCTGGCGGAAAGCCGGGCGAGCTCCTCGTGGCACTTGGCCACGCGCTGCTTGACGGGATCGTCCTCGGGCCGGTCGTGCACCAGATCCCAGGTCTGGTCGGCCACCGACCGCGCGGTCTCCGCCGTGGCCTGCGAGCACAGCAACTCCACCAGCTTCAGCTCGAACGTCTGGATCTGCTCGACGGGCTCCCCAGGCGGCATCTTCGGGAGCGGCTCGTCCGTTGCCTGCCGCCACATGCTCGACGCGAGGATCAGACGGTTGCGAAGGGCAGCCGCGTCCACGCGGGTAAAGCTACCGGCGTTTGGCTCTAATCAGGTGTGGCATCGGGTCCGTCGGTGCACCTTCGGTCGTGTTACCCCGCCGAACCTCCAAATGCAGGTGGTCGCCGAAGCATGATCCGGTGCACCCCAGCTCGCCCACCCGCTGGCCCGCCCTGACCTTCGAGCCGGTCTTCACGTGGGCCGGGGACTGCATGTGCAGGTAGACGAAGGTCCTGTTGATCGAAGGGCTGTAGAGCGCGACGTAGTTGCCGCGACCGCCGCCGTTGCCCTCCTCGACCACCTTCGAGTCGTGCATCGCCACCAGCGGGGTGCCTGCGGGGGCGAAGATGTCCTGGCCCTCGTGCATCCGGCCTCCGCGGTCTGTGCCGTAGCGAGCGCCGCTCTCGCCGTATCCCACCGGCGCCTTCACGGGGAATGCGATGTCTGCGAAGCGGCCCACCGGCTTCAGCGTGCGCGGTCCGGCCATCTTCACCAGGGGTGGGGCGGACTGGGCCACCTGAGGCGTGACCGGGCCGTTTGGCGCGGCTTGCGCCACGGCGATGCCCGCCGCCGGTGAGGCGACGATCAACAACAGGGTCGTGATGAGCGAACGAGAACGCACTGGGTCGCTCGCCTACGGGGTTAGCTGACGGGCTCGCGCTATCGCGCTACGCGGCTCTCGGGCCGCGATTCGCCCCCGGCACTGTGGCCAGTGGGTCCCCCGTCCCCCTCCTCGGCGGAGGGAGCTCGGCGAAGTCGGGCACTGTAGCGGGCTTTGCGGCGGATAGCGTCTGAGCGGTGGAGTTCGTGCACGTGTTCGGAGGCGAAGACGGCGGCGGCAACGCGCTGGCCGTGTCGCTGGACGGCGAGCCCGCCGACACCGCGTCCCGCCAGCGCGTCGCTCACGAGCTCGGCCTGAGCGAGACGGTCTTCGTCGACGACGCCGACACCGGCCGCGTGAGCATCTTTACCCCGGCCGCGGAGCTGCCGTTCGCCGGCCACCCGCTTGTCGGCACGGCGTGGCTGCTCGCGCAGCACGGGTACCCCGCCGACGTGATGCGCCCGCCGGCCGGCGACGTCCCCGCCCGTCGCGACGGCGACCTGTCGTTCGTCGCCGGGCGCCCGGAGTGGGCTCCGTCGTTCAGGTGGACCGAGCTGGGCTCGGCCGCCGAGGTCGACGCCCTCGAGCCGCCCGCGGCCGGCCTCGACGCCTACTGGGCCTGGACCGCTCCCGGCGTCGTACGGGCGCGGGTGTTCCCGCTGGACCTCGGCATCGTGGAGGACGAGGCCACCGGAGCGGCGGCGGTCGTGCTCGCCTCGGAGCTCCAGCAGCAGATCGAGATCCACCAGGGCGCGAGCTCGGTCATCTACGCGGCGCCGCGCGACGACGGCCTGGTGGAGATCGGCGGCCGCGTCAGCGCTTAGGGGCGCCGGCTCTGGGGCGGCGGCTCGCGCTTCAGGCGGCGGAGGCCCCGAGGCTCGGCGGAGGGCGGTATCGCCCGCGGCGGGACGATCTGACGGCGGGGTGCCGCGAGGCCAGGCGGGTCCGCGGGCTTCTTCGAGTGGCCCGGGGCTGCGAGCGACCGCGCCCGCCCGGGCGCAGCAGCGCCCTGGGGTGCCGCCTTGCTCAGGCCACGCTCCCGGCCGGGCGCCGTCGCGCTCTTGCCCCCGGCGGCGGTGGGGGACTGCTCGACGCCGGGTCGCCCGGTCGCAGCGGCCGGTCGCGCCGCGCCGCGCGCCTGGCGGGCGGCGTCGGCCACCGAGGCGCTGAGCGCAGCAGTGGCTGCGTGGGGGTTGGCGCGCGTGGTCGCGGCCGGGACCGCCGGGCCTCCGTCGGGCTGGCGCAGCTCTTCGACCGCGATCCCCGCGCCGCCCACGGTGCCCGCCGCTACGGCCCCGATGACGGCCACCTTGGCGAGCGCGCCTGAGCCGGCGGCGCCTCCCCCGGCCGCTCCCAGCACTCCGGCCTTGAGCGCGGCCGAGGGGGCGACGGGCAGCAGGATCGCCATCTGGGCGCGCTGACGCCGGACGTCGTCGCGGAAGGAAGCGCACGCAGGGCACGTGCGCACGTGATGCCGCAGCCGGCCTCGGCGAAGCGCGCCACCGCGCAGGGTCGAGAGCTCCTCCTGGATCTCCTCGCACGAGGCGGTCCTCGCCGCCCGGCGCTCGGCCAGCCCGCTGCGCGCTCTGAAGACCATTCCCTTCACCTGTTGGGCCTCGCAGCCCAGGACGTCGGCGATCTGCTCGTGCGACAGGTCGCCCAGCTCGAACAAGACCAGCGCCGAGCGCGGCTGCTCGGGCAGATCGGCCAGATCATGAACGAGCTCTCGTAGCTCGATCCGCTGCTCGACCTCATCGACCATCCCCGGGCCGGGGGCCAAATCCTCCTCGAGCGGCAGGGACTCGGGCTTCCGGGCGCGGACCATCGAGATGCAGCGGTTGCGCGCGATGGTGTAGAGCCAGGGCTTGACGTCGATCGGGCGGTCCTCGTCGACCAGGGCCCGGTGCGCAGAGGCAAAGGTCTGCTGAACCGCGTCCTCGGCCTCCTCGTGGGAGCCGAGGATTTGGCGGCAGAAAGCGAGGATGGCCGGCCCGTGGCGCTCGAACAGAACCTCGAAAGCGGGCTCGCTGCCTCCGCGGACGAACGCGGCCAAGCGGCGATCTCCGGCGAGGGCCAGCACGCGCCGGGAACCAGGCAGCGGCCGGCCTCCCCCGGCCGGCATAGGGGTCGAGGCCATCCCGGGAGGTTGCTGAGAAGCGTCCGGCCTGTCAACTCCATGCCCTCTGAACGCGAGGCGACGGCCGAGGTTCGCGGAAACCACAAACCTGTGAAACCACCGAACCTTTGTCCCTCTGCGTTCTTCCGGGTGCACCCGAAACAAAGAGGACTCATTCAGACGTACAAGCGATGCTTGCTCGCCGCGGTATTCGCGGTAGCACTGTTGGTGCCCGCCGGGGCTCTGGCCGCCGGGCCCAGCAAGGCGGATAAGACCAACGCCGCGAAGCAGTGCCGCGCCGAGGCGTGCGCGCAGGAGCGGGGCACACGCCGCCAGCCAGGCGCTTTCGCCGCGAAGTACGGCACCAACCCGAACAAGAGCAACGCGTTCGGCAAGTGCGTCTCGCAGAAGGCCTCTGCCTAAGGCTCACAGCCTGACCCCAGCGCGCGCGGGCGCGTGCCACGATGAGATCGTGATCGCCGTCCGCGCGCCGCTTCGGGTCTCTCTGGGCGGCGGCGGCACCGACCTCCCGTCCTACTTCGGAGACGAGGAGGGGTTCGTCCTCTCCGCCGCCATCGACAAGCACGTCTGGCTGCTCGTCAGCACGGGCTTCAATGAGGGGATCCGGCTAAAGCACCTGGCCTGGGAGGAGGTGTCGGACGCCGCCTCGGTGGAGCACCCGATCCTTCGCGTTGCCCTCGGCGAGCATTGGAACGGCGCGCCCCTGGAGCTGGCCTCGGTGGCCGACGTCCCGGCGGGCACCGGCCTGGGATCTTCCGGCGCCTACGCCGTGGCCGCCGTGCGTGCGCTCGCCGGTCTCGAGGGAGTTGAGCTGGCCGAATCGGCGTGCCGGCTGGAGATCGACCTCCTGGGCCGCACGGTCGGCAAGCAGGACCAGTACGCGGCCGTCTACGGCGGCGTGAACGCCCTGACCTTCCGCCCCGACTCGGTCGACGTGCGCCGGGTCGACCTCCCCCCCGAGTCCGCCGAAGCCCTCGCAGAGCGGTTTCTCCTCTTCTACACGGGCGGGTCGCGCTCGGCCTCCCAGGTGCTCAGCGACCAAGTCAGCCGCACCCTGGCCGGCGACCCCGGCGTCCGCGACAACCTCCGCCGCACCGGCGCCCTCGCCCGCGAGACCTGTGCCGCGCTCGAAGCCGGCGATCTCCCCGCCTTCGGCGAGCTGATGAACCAGTCCTGGGAGACCAAGCGCGCCCGCTCCGCCGCGATGGTCCCCCAACCCCTCGCCGACCTCCGCGACCTCGCCCTGAGCCGCGGCGGCATCGGAGCAATGCTGATGGGCGCCGGCGGCGGGGGCTTCCTGCTGGTGCTCACCGACGACCCCGCGCGCCTCCGCACCGCCATGAAAGAAGCAGGCGCGCCCGAGCTGCCCTTCGGGATCGACACCGAGGGCTGCGTCAGCCTCTGAGCAGGCGCGAGGCGCACCCCGGGAAGCACACATCCCCTCCTGAAAACTCCTCAGCCGCCTGAGGACTTTTTGAAAGGGGTGGGCCGTGTCGCACCGGGGGCGAGAACGTGGCTGCCCGACCTTGACCCGGCGTGCAAACGCCCTCCCGCTTGGTCCAGGGCTTCCGAACCGGTCGGGTGGCTCCGATGTGGCATCCGGCGTTAAGGGAGAGCCTCGAGTTCGCCCTGGCAGAACTATCCCGTCGCAGTCGGGACTACGACGTGGCCGAGCACCGCATCCTCACCGTCCTATCCCACCAAGAGGGCCTGTCCCTCCAGGCGATGGCCGACCGGACCTCGCTCGACCGGACTACCACCTCAGAGGTGACGCAGCGCCTCCACGAAAGGCAGCAACTGAGGAGGAGGCCGGATGCGCTCGACCGCCGCAAGCTGCTCCTCCTGGCCAGCCCGGTGACGCCGCGCGCAGCCGCGCGGTCGGCGGAGAGGGCACGGCACGAGGAACAGAAAGTCCTCAGTCGCCTGACGAGTTACGAAAGGGAGCGCCTGAAGGCGCTGCTGACGAAGGCGCTCTAGAGCCGCCGCCGCCAGGCACTCGAATCGGAGTCAGCCATCCTGGCCTCCGTGGACGGTCGCTATGCCCCCAGCCCCACCGGGCCGCTGCACGCCGGCAACCTCAGGACGGCGCTGCTGGCGTGGCTGTACGCGCGGTCGCAGGGGTCGAAGTTCCGGATGCGCATCGAGGACCTCGACCCTCAGCGCTCGCGGCGCGAGTACGAGGAGGGCCAGCTCGCGGACCTGGCCGCACTCGGCATCGACTGGGACGGCCCGATCGTGCGCCAGTCCGAACGACGGGAACGCCACCGCGAGGCGCTCGAGCAGCTTCCCACCTACCCGTGCTGGTGCACCCGCAGGGAGATCCGCGAGGCCACCCAGGCGCCCCACGGCGCCGAGGTGCCCTACCCGGGCACCTGCCGCGGACGCGAGCGCCAGGAGAGACCGGCGGCCATCCGGCTGGACGCCGGCGCGAGCGCCGGCTTCACGGATCGGCTGCATGGACGAGTCGAGCGCGAAGTCGATGATTTCGTTCTGTGGCGTAAGGACGACGTGCCGGCGTACAACCTTGCAGTCGTGGTCGACGACGCAGACGCCGGCATCGAAGAGGTCGTACGCGGCGAGGACCTGCTCGAGACCACTCCGCGCCAGGCGCTGCTCCAGCAGCTGCTCGGGCTGCCGACGCCCGCCTACACCCACGTCCCGCTCGTGCTCGACCAAGACGGCCAACGCATGGCCAAGCGAGAGGCCGGCGAGACGCGCTCGCTGAGCTGGATGGCCGAGAGCCTGGGCCTGGCGGAGCCGGGCGAGGCCGTAACGGCGGCGCAACTGCTCGATCGCTTCGACCCCCTAGGGTGGCGGCCATGAGCGCCGATCGTGAGCAGTACATCGTCGACGTGCTCGTGGACGCCTTCGAGGGGCGACGAGTTGCGCATCATCGTTGACGAAGTCACGGGCGAGCTGAAAGGATTGCCGATCCGGCCGCGGGGCACTTCCCGCGTTCGCTGAGTCTCAAGCCAGCGTTCGCAGACGACGAACGTTCTGCCAGCGTGCCCCACCCCAGTGTTATTGAGGTTTCTTGTCAGGCTTCCTTCGGTGGGGGCCACGGGCCGGGGAAAGGTTCGACCCAGGATTGATAGGTGTAGACCTAAGCAACTGAGAACGTGCGGCCGTCAGAGGGTGGTCGACGGAGGGCCTCGGATTAGGCTGTCCAATGGATTAGCGCGTCGCGTTGTCCAGGACGCGCAAATACACAAACCGCCTTGGCGACGTTAGCGTGAACCACCGCCCGTCGCGTCGGGCTTGAACCAATTCACCAGGAACGTGAAGCCTCTGCCGGCATCCGATCGTTCCAGAGCCAAAAAGCGTTGGCCATCGGCGCTGACCGGGAACAGAGGCACGCCGGAGACCGGCTCGATCCTTGATGCAAATAGTGCCTCCGGGGCGCTCGCCGTGAACTGAGGCCCGTAGTCACCCGCACCCTCATCATCGAGGCGTCCAGGCCGATATAGAAAAGCTCTCGCCCATCTGCGCGCCACTGTGGCTGGACGCCGCCGCCGCTTGATACCTGGCGCTTCCAAGGAAACGCCGGAAGGGTCGTGACATACACCTCCCAACGCCCCGACTCGTCCGAATTGAACGAAACCCATCGGCCGATCACCCAGGAGAACGTCGATACCGCTCCCACCTTCCCGGAAGCACTGCGGCTGTTCCTGGAGTGGTCGCAACCGTTGGAGCGGCTCGTCCTGGCCACCTGGAGCCATTACGACTTGTGGCAGCTCGATCTCGATTTGGAGGCGCACGGACTCCCTAAGCTCGGCCTCTCTTTCCTCGATGTGAAGAAGCTCGCTGCGCGCATCGTCGGCAGCAAAAGTTTCGAGGAGACCGCGCGCGAGCTGGTCCCCAATAGCCTCGCTATGCCGCGCCACCGCGCCATCGCCGATGCGCGTCGGACTGCCCGAATCCTGTACCGCCTGTTCCGTTTTTTGCCTAACCCGTGGGCATAAAAGCGGTACGAGGTCAAGAAACAAGATCTGACTCCGGCGCCTCCTGCTAGACTCACGCGTCAAGACCAGTGACACCGACTGTCGTTCTGTTGGGCAATCTGCTCGTCGACGATGTGGTTCTCGCCGACGGTGCAACTCGGATGGGGCAGGCGGGCGGGGCGCTTTTGTACTGTGCGCTCGGTGCGACGCTCTGGGGTGCCCGGCCAGGACTGGTCAGCGTCGTCGGCGACGATTATCCGGCCGATGTGCTCCACGCGCTTGAGCAGCGCGGCGCTGATCTGAGTGGCGTGCGCGCGTTGGGCGGTAGCGGCGTGCGCACGTGGTTGCTCTACGAAGGGCACGTTCGGCGCTTGATTCATCGCCTGGAGGGCCCGACACACGAACAGGTTTCGCCGCAGCCCGACCTGATCCCCTCGGATTGGAGCGGCGCTCCAGCATTTCACCTTGCGCCGATGCCATTTGACGTGCAGCGGACCCTGATCACGTCGTTACGTGGGCGCCAACGGCACTTTCTCTCCGCTGACCCCCATCTCGCCGTCACTGAGGAAACGCTTCACGACTGGCGCGAAGTGCTCAGACATGTCGACGCCTTCTTCCCAGGTCAGGATGAACTCCTTCTCGAGGGAGTACAGACGAATCCGGAACGCGCGCTGCCTCGCCTCGTCAGCGGTCGTCTACGCTTCGTTGTTTTCAAACGCGGTGCCAGCGGCGGAATCCTGTACGACGCGCGTTCCGATCGCTTTCACTATTGGACGGCGCGTGCAGACGTCGTTGTCGATCCAACCGGTGCAGGAGACGCGTTCAGCGTCGGGTTCGTGTTGGCGCACCTCGAAGGACTCCCCGTCGACGCCTGCCTGCAACGCGCCGTCGTCACGGCAAGCCTCGCCGTCGAAGGCTGGGGAGCGGACTCGTTGCTCGCGGCAACGGGCGCCGATGCACATGGCCGATTGCGTCGGTGGTATGGGAGCGAGGTCGCGTCATGAACCCACTGTGCACGTACCAAGACCAAATCGCGCACGCCTTGGCCGCCAATAGGCCCGTGGTCGCGCTCGAAACCACGCTCGTCACACACGGTCTGCCGCATCCTGAAGGTGTGAGAACGGCGTGTTTGCTCGAGGACGTGGTCCGACGAGGGGGCGCCACGCCAGCGACGATCGGCATCATCGCCGGCGCCATCCGGGTCGGGTTGACGCATGCCGAGCTCGAGCAGCTGGCAACGGCGCCGAACGTTACCAAAGTCAACCTCAGTAACCTCGCGGCGGTCCTGTCATCTGGCCATCCGGGCTCGACGACTGTCGCCGCCACGATGTTCGCCGCCCACGCAAGTGGTATCCGGGTTTTTGCAACCGGCGGCATGGGTGGCGTGCACCGCGACGCAGGCGAAAGCGGGGACGTGTCGGCCGACCTCACCGCGCTTGCGCGCATTCCGATAGCTGTCGTGTCTGCCGGTGCCAAAGCCATCCTCGATCTGCCGCGCACCGTGGAGATGCTGGAAACTCTCGGCGTGCCCGTGTTTGGACTCGGGACCGACGAATTCCCGGCTTTCTACCGCCGCTCGACAGGGCTTTCCGTGGATCGCCGTTTCGATTCCATCGCGGAGCTCGCATCCGCTGTGCGAGTGCACCTGTCGCTGGGTTTCGGCACGGGCGTGCTCGTAGCGAACCCCATTCCGATCGCCGACGAACTGCCGTCGCACCTCTACGACCGCGCGATTCACACGGCGCTGTCCGATGCTGACGCCGGCGGCATTCGAGGGCGGGCGCTCACGCCTTTCCTGCTCGAGCGGATGCGCGTGCTTACCGGCGGCGAAAGCGTGCGGGCCAATCTGGCCCTGCTGCGTAACAACGCGAAGGTTGCCGCGGATCTCGCGCGAGAACTTGTTTGTTGAACGATCGCGCGCGATGGGGCCATGAATCCGTGAGGCTATGGGTCTTTCCTTTCGACGCAGTCGCCGGACGGGTGACTGGCGACGGCCGGCCGGTGAGCCCCGAAGAAGGAGCAGTCACGTCATCCGATCTCTCCCCTGATGGTCGCACGATCGCATACCACTGAGGCGCGCGGGAAGTAGCGGCGCGGACCTATGGATGACGCACATTGACAGCGGTGAGAGCGGGCAGCTTGCCCAAAATGCGTGGGGTCCGTGCTGGTCACGCGACGGAAAAACGATCGCGTATAACCTGTTTCGTGCCGGGCGGCCCCCCCGGGGAATGGGCGCTGGCGGTCCGAGAGATCGCAGGTGCGGAGCGTGTCCTCGGCGGGTGGAGTACCCAGAGTGTGTTCCTGGCAACAGACTGGACGCCGGGGTGGTCGAACCATTCTCGGGTCGCATCTGTCCCGCCCTTTACTGGGGTGCCCCGGGTAGTACTTTGGCCCAAATGGAACATGGCTGCTACAGCTCCCGAGCGTGTGCTGGTTCAGGACGCGCGCGCGAAACTCTGGGCAGGCCGATTCTCGCCAGATGGACGGTGGCTTAGTTTCACTGCTCAATCGACTGACGAACGGGCGCGCTCCCATCTAATGGTCGTACCCGGCCGCCGGAGGAGCCCGCGAGGACTGGATCCCGATTGCCCAAGAGCACGAGTGGGCCGAGAAGCCTCGATGGGCACCGGACGGACCAACGATTTATTTCCTTTCGAGACAGAACACACCCTTCTTTAATCTGTGGGGAAACCGCTTCGATAGGGAGCATGGGAAGCCGGACGGCGAACCATTCAAGGTGACACACTTTGACGCGCCGGGCCTCGTGATTTATCCAGAAATCGGGCAAGCGGCAAACGGCATTTCGGCACACCGGGCGGTCCTTACGATGGCGACCGTCACCGGCAACATCTGGATGCTCGAGAATGTGGATCGCTGAACCCGTTGCTGGTACGGCCCTGCCGTCCGCGTCATAACTCGCGCCCGCGCCGTCGGTCCAGAGCCGCACCCCGGTCTTATTGAGGTTTCGCGTGAGGCTGCCCTCGGTGGAGGCCGCGTTCGATCCAGCGACGGGATGCTGTATTTGATTCAGTGAATTGGCGCTTCCCAGGCCCTCGGCGGCGCGACTCCCGCCTCATCCGCAAGCAGGCAGTAGGATTGCGTCAGTGCGCTTCCGGGCGCACTGACACTCGTTTCGGAGGCAAAATGGCGCACGTTTGGATTCCCAAGTTGGCAATCGAACGGGATGATGCAGCATGGAAGCAGAGAGGCGGCAGCGGCGTGCTGCGGGTCGCGGCGGTCGCTCTGATGCTCATCCTGGGTATGCTGTCGACGGCCGCGTCCGCGATTCGATCGTCACTATCGACTTCGAGACCTTGCCGGGGGGACCCAGCAACTTCGGCCCACCGTCGCAAACGATCAGTGTCGCAGGCGCGACGTTCTCGGGCGGTATCATCCTGACCAATGAGTCGGCCAGCATCGATCTCACCAACGTGTATGGCACGGTTGATTGCTGTGGTTACACGAACCCCCTTAGCATTGTTTTCGACAGCGCGGTCGCCAATTTGAGCCTGCTCGTTACGAACAACGTGACGGCAACGTATACGCTCACCGACACTATGGGCCGCAGCGTCTCGCTTTCCGCGCCGGCATTTAACACGCCACTGACGCTGACACTGCCATTCAAAGGCATCACTGGCGCCACCGTCCTCAGTAGCGGGATACCCGGCTTCGATTTCGCGATCGACAACGTGAGCTTTACCGCGATGGAGGCAGTCGTGCCAGAGCCGGGCACGATGCTGCTCGTTGGCGGAGGGATCGCAGGAATGCTGCTGCGCCGCCGCGAGCGTCGGGTGCGCGAGAGTGATGCTCGACGGTACGGTTCTAA
>CAWHLA010000011.1:0-225152 GCA_963830065.1 uncultured Thermoleophilaceae bacterium | reverse complement strand
GACATCGTCGGGTTGCAGGAGATCGGGCCGCGTGCAGCCGCGCACCTGATCGAGACGTTCAAGGACCGGCTCCCGTACCACTACGTGACGGAGCCGCGAGCTCGGCTGGGGCCGCCGTGTCCTGAGCCGGTACCCGCTGCGCGAGGCCGTGGCGTTCCGCGCATCGTCGCACGGGCACTGGTGGCAGCGCATGACGATCGACACGCCGGCCGGCCCGATCACCTATCTGAACATCCACACCAGGATCCCGTACATCCGCAAGACGCACCGAGGACTCGGCCGGCTGCGCTTGCCGCTGGAGTTCCACGCCCAGCGCCGCCGCGACGAGGTACGAAAGCTCGTCGCCATGCTGGAGCAGGTCGAGGGACCGGTCATCGTCGGCGGCGACTTCAACATGACCGAGCGCAGTCCGGACCATCGGCTGATGTCCGGGCGGCTCCGAGACGCGTATCAGGCGGTCGGCTCGGGCCTCGGCCACTCGTTCCCCGCGCGCGGCGTCGTTCCCGCCGGCGTTCCCAGCGCCGTGGCCGCTCCTACGTCTCGACTACGTCTGGCACTCCGCGCACTTCGAGCCGTCGTGGGCGTACCGGGGCGAGGCCGGCCAGAGCGATCATCACCCGATCGTGGCGGGCCTACGCTGGGCCGCGCCGGCCGCCCGATCTGGCAGCGAGCGTGCCGCTGGCCGCCTCAGCTGTCTGACGCCCAGAGCGCCTGGGTCGTCACGGCTTGTAGGCGTGGCCGGCGCCGCGCCCGAACAGACACTCGCGCGCAAGCCCGGGATCTCGCGTTGGGCTCGCCGAAGCTCCTCTGAGGACGTGGCGGCGAGCACCCGCGCGAACAGGCCGGCGTCGCCGGGCAGCCGCGAGGTGGCCGCTCGGCCGGGCAGCAGCTGCCGAGCAGGGCGGCGAGCGGCGCCTCGAGCCGTTCGGCACGTCCGGACCGAGCAGGAAGAAGCTGCCGACGGCCAGGGCCTCGCCGAGCAGCCCGAGGACGGACGGCGGCTGCACGGCCGGCTCCAGGCGCAGCGCGTCGCGAAAGATCGGCGAGCCGTCAGGGCGCAAGCGGTCGTGGTGAGGGCCAGTCGAGCGTACTGGTGGACCTCGCCGCGCGCGACCCGGCCGGCCAGCCAGCAGTCCGCGATCAGCACCGTGGCGGTCTCGTCCGCGCGGATTTCGATCTCCTGGCTCACCGAGGCGCCGGCGTACGGGATCAGCGGGTCGGGCCACCATTCGAGCAGGCTGTCGCCGCTGCGCCTGGAGGCTGATCCGCTGGTGGATCGGGGCGCTCTCGCAGCGGTAGGCGCGGGTGGCGGACTGCGAGGTCAGGTGGACGCGCGCGCCATCCCGGACCAGGACCGACATCGTGGCGACGTCGCCCTGGACGAAGCCGCCGGTCGGCATCGTGACGAGCAGGTGCGCCAGCTCCGGCCAGTCCGCCTGCGGATGGAGCACCCGCCCGACGTGGAACGGCACCCGGCAGCGGGAGGCGATCAGGCGGGTCCGTCCGGCCCGTGGCCCGAGCTCCAGGCGTAGCTCGCCGACCTTGCCGGCCGCGCCGGGCGGGAGCGTGATGCAGCCCCCTCCCCCAGCCCCTCCCCCGTGCGCGGGAGAGGGGAGCACGGACTTGCAGGGTCTCCCCCTCCGCCGTGCGGGGAGGGGGGCCGGGGGTGGGGCCTCTCACACCGGCACCGGCAGGCGCGCGACGATCCGCTCCAGCACGGCGTCGACGCCCTCGCCGGTCCGGCAGTTGGTGAACAGGAACGGGCGGCCCTGGCGCTGGATCTCGGAGTCGCGCGCCATCACGTCCAGGTCGGCGCCGACGTACGGCGCCAGATCGACCTTGTTGATGACCAGCAGGTCGCTGCGGATCAGGCCGGGGCCGCGCTTGCGGGGGATCTTGTCGCCGCCGGCCACGTCGATCACGTAGATCGAGTAGTCGACCAGGCGGCGGCTGAACGTCAGCGTCAGGTTGTCGCCGCCGCTCTCGACGAGGGCAACCTGCGCGCTCGGGAACTGGCGGCGAGCGCCTCCAGCGCCGCCAGGTTCATCGTCGGGTCCTCGCGGACGGCCGTGTGCGGGCAGGAGCCGGTCTCGACGCCGACGATCCGCTCGGGCGTCGAGGATGCCGGCCAGGGTGCGGCGGACGTGCTCGGCGTCCTCAGTGGTCACGATGTCGTTGGTGACGACGACCGTCTCGATGCCGCGCTCGAGCAGGCGCGGCACGAGCTGCTCCACCAGCGCGGTCTTGCCGGAGCCGACCGGGCCGCCGATGCCGATGCGCAGCGGTCCGTCGCCCTGACGCCGCCCCGACCGAGGTGAGCCGCGCGTCGTCTAGCTCGCGAACAGCCGCATGGTCGCACGCTCGTGGATCATGGTCATGAGCTCCGTCTGGACCGCACATGCGTACATCTCCTTCCAGGGGATCGCGAGCGCCGCGTCGGCGGCATGCGGCGAGGGTCGGGGCGAGGGCCAGGCGGATGCGCTGCGCCTCGACGTCGTCGACGTCCACCAGGCGAAGGGCCGCGCCAAGGCAGCCGGCGACGAACAGGTGCAGCAGCAGCAGGACCGTCTCGCGCCTGCCGAGGCCAAGCTGCCGGCCCGGCGAGCCCGAGCACGATCGGCTGGAGGCCCGGCGCCGACCGGCGCGGACCTCGTCCGGTACTGGCCAGCGTGCCACCGGCGATGGCCGAGAGCGTCGCGAGCATCTGGCGGCCGGTCCGCAGCGACGCCTCGCGGGGCTCGCGGGCGAGCTTCGTGGCGAGCAGGTAGCGGTCGATCTCGGCGACGAGGTCCAGGTCGTCGCCGGCGCTCCAGGCCGCTGCCGCCGCGACGCCATCGGAGGTCGCCACCTGCCAGCGAACCGAGGCGCTGATCCACTGCTCGAGCGTCGCTGGCATCCGAGACGAGGCCCAGCTCGGCCAGCGTCTCCAGCCCGTGGGAGAGGGTGAAGCCGCCGCTCGGGAAGAGCGAGTCGCCGAGCTGGAGGGCGGCGAGCAGCGATTCGGCCCTCACCCCCCGACCCCCTCGCCCTTGCGAGGGCGAGGGGGAGCAGGTACGGGCGGCGCGCCACTCCCGGAGGCGCTCGTTGACGTCGACGCGGCCGAGCGGCTGGTACGCCTCGTCGGCGGCCCAGGCGAAGCGCAGGCCGTCCTCCTCGAAGCAGGCCGGAGCTCCGACCTCCAGCCGCTCGACGACGGCGCACTGCTCCAGGCCGTGCTCCGTGAAGTCGGCGTTCAGGTGGGTCAGACGGATCGACCAGGCCGGCCAGCGCCTCGACCCGCCCGGCCACGATCAGGCCGTGGCGGACGGCCGTCGGGTCGATCAGGGAGCCGTCCGGCGCGACGTTGTCGGCGGCGGTGAGGTGTCGGACCTTCATCTGAGGAGCCTCACATCAAGTAGAAGAGCTGGGTGTGAGAGAGGCGGTCGGCGGGGCCGACCGTCGCGATCTTGCCGTCCACCCGCACCACGTAGGTCTCCGGATCGACCTCGATCTTCGGGGTCAGGTCGTTGCGGACCATCTGCTTCTTGGTCACCGAGCGGCAGCCCTGGACCGCGACGAGCCGCTTCTGGAGGCGCAGCCGGTCGCCGATGCCGTTCGTCGAGCGCCGCCTGCGAGGTGAACGTCACGCTCGTCGCGGCCGGCGCCGAGCCGAACGCGCCCCACATCGGCCGGTAGAGGACCGGCTCGGTGGTCGGGATCGAGGCGTTCGGGTCGCCCATCACGCTCCAGGCGATCAGGCCGCCCTTGACGATCATCTTCGGCTTGGCGCCGAAGAACTGGATCGGCCAGAGGACGATGTCGGCCAGCTTGCCCGGCTCCAGCGAGCCGACCTCGTGGGCGATGCCGTGGGTGATCGCCGGGTTGATGGTCAGCTTCGCCAGGTAGCGCAGGATGCGGAGGTTGTCGTTCTGCGCGACGGCCCCGGGCGGCGGCTCGCCCATCCGCTTCATCTTGTCGGCCGTCTGGTACAGCTTGGCGAAGCTCTCGCCGATCCGGCCCATCGCCTGCGAGTCCGAGGAGTACATCGAGAGGACGCCGAGGTCGTGCAGGACGTCCTCGGCGGCGATCGTCTCGGCCCGGATCCGGCTCTCGGCGAACGCCACGTCCTCCGGCACGGCCGGGTTGAGGTGGTGGCAGACCATCAGCATGTCCAGGTGCTCGTCGAGCGTGTTGACGGTGTACGGCCGGGTCGGGTTGGTCGAGGAGGGGAGGGCGTTCAGCTCGCCGGCGATCTTGATGATGTCCGGGGCGTGGCCGCCGCCGGCGCCCTCGGTGTGGTAGGTGTGGATGGTCCGCCCGCCGATCGCGGCGATGGTGTCCTCCACGAAGCCGGACTCGTTCAGGGTGTCGGTGTGGATGGCGACCTGGACGTCGTACTCGTCGGCGACGCGCAGCGAGCAGTCGATGGCGCCGGCGTGGTGCCCCAGTCCTCGTGGTCCTTCAGGCCGCAGGCGCCGGCCACGATCTGCTCGATCAGCGGGGCCGGGCGGCTGGCGTTCCCCTTGCCCAGGATGCCCGACGTTGAGCGGCAGGTTGTCGACGGCCTGGAGCATCCGGCTGATGTTCCAGGGGCCGGGCGTGCAGGTGGTGGCGTTGGTGCCATCGGCCGGGCCGGTGCCGCCGCCGATGATGGTGGTGATGCCGTTGGAGAGCGCCTCGTAGACCTGCTGCGGGCAGATCATGTGGATGTGGCTGTCGATGCCGCCGGGCGTGGCGATCAGGTGCTCGCCGGCGATCACCTCGGTGCCGGGGCCGATCACCAGGCGCGGGTCGACGCCGTCCTGGGTGTCCGGGTTGCCGGCCTTGCCGAGCCCGGCGATCCGCCCGTCCTTGACGCCGAGGTCGCCCTTGACGATGCCGAGGACCGGGTCGAAGACGACGACGTTGGTGATGACCAGGTCGAGCGCCCCCTCGGCGCTGGCGCGCTGGCTCTGGGCCATGCCGTCGCGGATCGTCTTGCCGCCGCCGAAGACGGCCTCCTCGCCGGGGACGCCGAGGTCGCGCTCGACCTCGGCGACGAGGTCGGTGTCGGCCAGGCGGAAGCGGTCGCCGGCGGTCGGGCCGTACAGCCGCGCGTAGCGGTCACGCGAGATCCGCATCGGTCCCCTCCAGCGGCACGCTCTCGCATGGCCGCGGTGTCGGCGCCGAGGAAGCCCTGCTCGCGAGCCCGGGCCAGCGCGCCCTCGACGTCGTCGAGGTCGCCGTCGACCAGCGCCGCGAACCCGATCGCCCGCCGCGCGCCGCCGAGCGCGACCAGCGGCACCTCGCGCTCGTCGCCCGGCTCGAAGCGGACGGCGGTGCCGGCCGGGATGTCGAGGCGCATGCCGTACGCCGCTCTTCTGTCGAAGTCCAGCGCGCGGTTCGCCTCGAAGAAGTGGTAGTGCGAGCCGACCTGGACCGGGCGGTCGCCGGTGTTCTTGACGCGGACGGAGGCGGTCGGGCGGCCGGCGTTCAGCTCGATCTCGCCGTCCGGGACGATGTAGTGGACTGGCTCGGCCATCGGCTCGCCGACCTCCCCTGCGAGGGGGGACGGCGGCAGGGCTCAGACGATCGGGTCGTGGCAGGTCACGAGCTTGGTGCCGTCCATGAAGGTCGCCTCGACCTGGACGGTCGGCACCATCTCGGGCACGCCGGGCATGACCTGCTCGCGGGTGACGATGGTGCGCCCCAGCTCCATCAGGTCGGCGACGCTCTTGCCGTCGCGGGCGCCCTCCAGGATCGCCTCGGTGATGAGGGCGATGGCCTCGCTGTAGTTCAGCTTGAGCCCACGGTCGCGGCGCTTACGGGCGAGGTCCGCCACGACGTAGATGTAGAGCTTCTCGACCTCGCGCGGACTGAGCATCATCGGCGGCCACCCCCGAGAGGAGAGCCCCCACCCCAACCCCTCCCCCTGGCGAGGGAGAGGGGAGGCGTCGGGCTGCGACATGGCGAGATTCCCGATCGGGCCGGGAGGCCGGTCGATCGTCGGGACGGCGCAATCGTAGCGGGCGCGATCGGCGGCGAGGTACGGACAGCCCGGCCGAAGATGCCTGCCTGGCGTTGTGCAAACCTGCCAGCCGAGCCGAACCGAGGTGGTCCCTACGACTGCTGCTGCGTATCATTATGTGGAATATGCACCGAGGTGCCAGTGGCGCCCGTTCCGCATCTTGTTGATGACCGGCTAGAGCTCTCCACCGTAGGTGGACGACCAGCCGAACAGCGCACGCAAGCGCTGCGACGGATTGAACCTGAACACCCAGCTCTCGTCGCCCGGCCGCACGTAGAAGGAGCCGAAGCCGCGCAAGGAGACGCTGTCGCCGCGCTTGAGCGCCTGGTAGATCTCGTCGAGGAAGGCGTCTACGATCTCGTTGACCGCTTGCGCCTCCTGGCTCGGTCCGCTCGGAGACCAGGCTGACCAGCTCCGGCTTCTCGATTCTCCCGGTCATCGCCGTCCTCCCCGGGCTTCCTCATGCCGTGGTCCCCGCGCGGCATGTGCAGATCATTGTCGTCATCCTCGCCGTCGCGCCAACCACGCCAATACTCCGACCGCTCACCGGAGGTACGCGGCCGCCGAGGCCTGGAAGGCGTCCTCGGGCGGACCCATAAACTCCCCGGAGGGGAAGATCGAGAGCTCGTAGCGCTCGTGGCTGTAGGTGTAGAAGGCGAAGCCCCAGCGCTCCTCGTCGCCGAAGTAGCGCAGGCGGCAGAGATGCGTGGCGGTATTCCGGAGCCGCTCCTGGTACTCCTCCCGCGTCTCGGGCCAGTCCGGGGGCGGCCAGTTCGGGCCGAGCGGCTCGGGCTCGGTGTAGGCGTCGACGTAGCAGAACTGGCCACGGAAACGGATCTCGAGCTGGGTGTAGCGGCCGGCGAACTGCTCCTCGGCGTAGCGACGGATGCGGGTCTCAGTCCGGTGCTTGACCGGCTCGGGGATCCGCACGCCGCCGCTGTCGGGCGCGAAGCCCCATTGGCCTCTGGGTGCCATGCTTCCCTCTGTGCGTGAACTGTGAGCTACGGACAATCTTGATGGTGCGAGATTTGCCCGCCCCGCCCGACGATCGGGGCCAGCGGCGTCACTGCCCGCTTGCAGCCGGGAGGATCACCCGCTCGTGGATCTCCACCCCGAGGGCTTCGGCCACCGCCTGAATGCAGTCCAGGCTCACGCCGGCGTACTGCGTCGCCTCGTAGCGCTGGACCTGCTGCTCCTTCAGCCCCAGCCGCTCGGCGAGCTTCTTCTGGGTCAGACCGACCGCGATCCGTGCCCGAATCAGGGCATCAGGCAGCTCGGCCAGCGACGCGAGCTCCAGGACGCCGACCTTCCCGCTGCGCAGCGCATCGTACTCGGCGATCTCCTCACGTAGCTCCTCCAACTGGCTCTCCATCGCCTCACGCATCACGCGGCGCAGCTCGGGCTGACGGTGGGCCTCCACCGTCTCCAGCCGGGCGAGCGCTTCCTCGAACTCGCGGGCGGCAGCGTTGGTGATGCGGTACTGGCGCTCGTTGGCGATCATGGCAGATCTCCCAGGTCGATAGCGACGATGCCCTTGGGCCGCCTTCAGCCCCGAGTGTAGCGCCAACCGGTGCGGGGTCGAGCCGTAGCGCGCCACCAGCTCACTCCAGGTCGCCTCGTGCACCCCGGGCGGCAGGTTCCCGGTGGTCGGCTGCAACGGCGGGATCACAACACAATTTTAGCATTGTGTTGCAGGGCGCTCTAGGCGCGCTGCCTGAGATCGGCGCGCTGCCGAAGCCGTCATCCGAGCACCTCCGCAGCCAGGTCCGCCCGCCAGGCGTGGATCTGGGCCATGCCGCGCTCCAGCTTCGCCGCCAGCTCGCGTCCGCTCAGGTGGATGTACAGGAGCGTCGTCTGCGGGTTGCGATGGCCGGCGAACTGGGCGATCTCATGCACGCCCCAGCCGGCGCGAGCCAGGTCGGTCAGGCAGAGATGGCGCAGGGTGTGGGTCGAGAATCGTCGCACGTCGGCGTGGGCGGCGAGCCGCTCGACGACCTTGGACCAGGTCCAGAGCGAGATCGGCTGCGCCCGATTGCGGCGCGACTCCGAGAGGAACAGCCGTCCTCGGTCCCGGCTGAGCTCGCGCCGCTGCCGAAGGTAGGCGGCATAGAGCAGGCCGGTCGGTCTCGGAGTAGGGGACCACGCGCTCCCGCCGTCCCTTGGTGGTCTCGCCCGGATTCGGAGCAGGCGGGTCGCCGGATCGACGTCGCCGGTCTCCAGCGAGCACAGCCCCTCACGCCGCAGGCCGGCGTCGTAGGCCAGCGCCAGCATCAGCCGGTTGCGCAGCGGCTCCGCCCGCGCCGCCTCGAGCACCGCTCGCCATTGCGCGTCGGTCGGGATCCACGGCAGCTTCCGGTAGCGTGGCACGAGCCCGCGATCACCGCGCACCGCCCACGACTCGGCCCGGCGTGTAGCGGCCCCGGCCGGCCGGGTTGCCGTCGCGCACCCCTTCCTCGACGAGGTAGTCGTAGTACAGCCGCACGGCCGTCAGCCGCTGCTGCAGGGTGGCGTTCGCCAGCCCCACGCCCGAGTCGAGCACCCGCACGTTGGCGCCGCGTGGGTTCGCGTCGCCTTCCGACCAGCCCATGTGGTGGCCGTCGGCGCCGAAGTGGGCGACGTGACCGTCCAACCCCTCGATAGACCAGCCCTGGAGCTCTCCATCGGATCCGAAGTGGCGGACCGCGCCGTCGCCGGCCAGTTCCGAATACCCCGTCTGATGTCACTAGCCACCATACAGCGGCTTGCGGCACCGTTGATCATGGCCTCGCCTCCTGGTCACGGCCTCCACGGCACAGTGCTTCATGATCAAGTGTGTCGCAATCCGCTGTATTGATGTGCTAGCGAATCGCTCACGTACTCTGTATAGCCAGCCTGATGACCATCGGCATCGACGTGGTGGACGATCGTTTCACCGACCTGCTCCGAATAGCCGGTCTGGTGGCCCTCATCATCGTAGATGCGCGCACGACCGCCCACATGGGACGGATCATCCTCATCCCTGCGACAACGCCCAGATTGGAGCGATTGGCCAGGCCGGGGGTATTGAGGCAGCACGTTCGCTTCGAGGAAAGTCAAAACGAGCTCCATCAGACCCTCGACGAGTTGAAGGCCGCGCCGCCAATCGATGGGGCGTGCCTGCTCCACCCATCCACACCTGAGCCCGCCGCACCCGTCGAAGTGGACGATACGATGCCCGAGAACGTTCCGGAGGCCGTTTCGTGAGGCCACTGCTAACCGCGCTGCTAACACGCCACGAAACGCCCCCGTCGCCTATCTGGTGGGGGGGCAACTGGAGGCGACGGTCGGAATCGAACCGACTCAATAAGGGTTTTGCAGACCCCTGCCTTCCCACTTGGCTACGTCGCCGCCTGTGGATGGTACCCCACGAGAAACGGGGGCGGCAAAGCATGGCTCGCGCCTTTCCCGATCAGGTGAGGGGCGCGACGGACTCGCGGCGGAACCGCGGGGCGACCTTCTCCATGAAGAGCCGGATGCTGTTGTCCGCGACCTCGGGCGGCATCGGCCCGATGCGAAAGACCAGGATCAGGCCGCCGACGCCGATCTTGTCGATCTCGGCGATCGCCTCGGTCACCGTGGCGGGCGAGCCGCACAGGATCGAATGCTGCACCTGGTTGCGCGCGGCCGGCCCGGTTCTCCTGCTTGAGCAGCAGGCCCTGCTCCTGGTAGACCTTCTTGCGCATCGCCTGGCGGAATTCCTGCTGGGTTTCCCACGCCGGAAGCGCCAGCCGCTCGCGCTTCGGCATCGGTCTCGGCGACGAAGATGTTGCGCCACACCCAGGTGTCGTCGACGTTGCGCGCGATGGCCGCTTCGTCGAACCCGCTCTCGCGCATGGTCTTGCGATAGAGATCCATGCGCTGCTGCGTGACCTCGTTGCTCTGGATGTTCATCAGGAACGGGCGGCCGGCGCGCGCCATGCCGAGCATCGCCTCTTCGCTCGAGCACGCGCGAATGATGAAGGGATGCGGCTTGGTGTACGGCCGCGGGCGCAGCAGCGGCAGGCGCAGGTTCCAGAACTTCCCCTTGTGCTCGTAGTTCTCGGTCGTCCACGCCTTGATCATGATCTCCTCGGCCTCGATCAGGCGATCGTACGCCTCCTTCGGCTCGATGCCGTAGCCCTGGTAGTCGTAGATGTTGTAGGCGGTGCCGCGGCCGAGACCGACGACCACCCGGCCCTTGCTGATGTTGTCGATCAGCGCCATCTGCTCGGCCATGCGGATCGGGTGGTGCAGCGACATCTGGGCGACGGCGAAGCCGATGTGGATCTGCTTCGTGCTCGCCGCGAGCGCGGCGGCGAACGTCACCGGATCGACGTAGGCGCAGATGCCGTCGAAGTGGTGCTCCGCGAGCCACAGCATCTCCATGCCGAGCTCGTCGCACAGCTCGCGCCTCGCGCAGCGTCTCCTGGATGACGCGCTGATCGTCCGCCGGGTCCATCGCGGCGGGGAACAGGAAATTGCTGAATCGCATGCAGTCCTCGATTCGTCCACATGGTCGGCGGCGACCGCCTCCGGTGGCCTGGTGTACCGCTCACTATAGCGCCGCGAGCGGTGGCCGAGGCGGCGCTCTCGCTCGTGGGTAGCACCCATCACCCGGGCGAGGTCAGAGCATCCAGCATGCAGCGTGGGCTCAGCACGTGCGGAAAACCTTCCAAAGATAAAGACCCGCCTTGGCAGGGGCGCCATCACTTCGGAACCGGCGGGACCACGCGGCGGTCCGGCAACAAGGGTCGAAGCCGTTCGTTTCTCTCCAGGCGGCTTTGAAGGCTCCCGCCTGATCACCAGGCGATGTTGCCGCGGGATCACGATCCTATCTGGCAGCGACCCGCAGAGGGATCATGCCGAACCCACGCCGGGCCGATTCTTGGTCATGGAACTGATGCAATCTCGCCCTCATCCCGCTTCGCAAGGAGGGTATCGTGTGTCTCTTCAGGGAGCGGGATGATACGCCCGGTCATCTGGAGCAGACGCGCAAGGCGGGCGAACAGTCGCATGTCCGTCTCCTCGCCGACGATAGCGACGTACCACTGCGGCTCACTGTAGAACAGGAACGCGCTCAACTCGGGGTTCGTGCGCGCCAGCTCTCGCTTGACGCGATGCATGGCACGCTCTGCCGAACGCTCGCTCGTGAACTGCGCGGCCAGGGAATACCCCATATGCTGCTCTCTACGGAGGTGGGAGGATCGAACCGCCATGATGTAGTCACTCAGGTCCGTCGCCCCAGGCTGTCGTTGAACACGTCCTTCCCGGAAGATCACGAGAGACAACTGTTTTAACCGCCCAGCCCAGTCTTGCGACGTCGCGACGCTTCTCGTTCCTTTGCCAGCTCGCTAGACCGTGGACGCCGAACCTTCGCCGTCTCCAACGTAAATGTGTACCCCGCATCGTCCATCATCCGTTCGAGCTGCTGGATACTGGGTGCAGCACGGAGGACCGCTTCGGGTTCGCCCGACGCTTCCACCTCGATTTCCACTGTGAAGTAGACGGCAACGGTGAGCGGCCTGAGTTGTGGCATGCTGTCCCCTTTCCGCTCGGGGGCTCTCGTCGCTTTCTCGATCCCCCATTCCTAGCGAATCAAACACTCCTCGTCATGGTGCCGACCTGGGGTGCGAACGCCAAAACGCCCCGTCTCTGGAAGACGGGGCGCTGTTGGAGCGGAAGACGAGATTCGAACTCGCGACCCTCACCTTGGCAAGGTGATGCTCTACCACTGAGCCACTTCCGCATGCCTGGGGGTAACCCCCTCAGCACAGACGATTATACCGCGATCGGCGCCGACCTGTCAAACGTCCGTGGCATCGTCGGACGTCATCCGGCTCCGCTCGGGCTACCGGACCGCGCCCGACTCGGCGCTCGCCCGGTGCCGCCCGACCGGCTCCGACCACCGCCGCAGCGGCGACCGCGCCACCATGTCGTGCATCAGCGTCTCGACGCCCTCCGCGCTCCGCCGGAACAGGTGGCGAATCGCGGCGTAGCGCGGATCGTCCAGCACCCGGGCGTCCGACTTGAACGACTGCCAGTGCGAGCTGAACTCCCGGAACCCGCAGCGGTCGTAGCTCCGCCGCGCCCGCTCGTTGAACGCGGCCACGCTCAAGTACATCTTGTTGAAGCGGGCCGGCCCGAAGTAGTACGCCAGGAACGCGCGCAGCGCGTCCGTCCCGTACCCCTGCCCCAGGTACCGCGCGTCCAGGTCGATGCCCAGCACGGACGTCCCCTCGCGCTGGCGGACGTGGCGCAGGAACAGCCGCCCGACCAGTCGCCGCTCCAGATCCTCGATCGCGAACGGCAGCTGCCCCTGCCGGTTCACCAGGTCGTCGAACCAGGAGTCGCGCATCGAGCCCGTCATCGGCGTCGGGTTGTACGACGAGAACAGCGGGTCCTCGTGGCGGCCCCACTCGGCCCAGCGGTCGACGTCGCGGCGGGTGAACTCGCGGATCCGCGTGACCTCGCCGATCGCGATCCAGCGGGGCTGCCCGGTCATCTGCCGCTCCCAGGCCGAGCCGCCGGCCAAGCTCCTCGGCGACGCCACTCCGATCCTGACCCGCTTCTGGCGAGATCGTACGCCGGAGCCACGATCCGACCTCCCGCCGTCGCAGCCCCAGCCGGTCCGCCAGCAGCTCGATCAGCGCGGCGTTCGCCTGCCCCTCGACGGGCCGAGCGCGCAGCCTGCACGTCGAGCGAGCCGTCCGGCAGCAGCGCGATCCCCTCGCGCGACGCACCCGGATGGACCCGCACCGCGACCGTGATCGATCGCCTCGAGCCGCCATCCGACCGTCCGCTCCCAGGCCGGTCGGCCGCCCGTGCACGCGCGTGCGCCAAGCTCGTCAGTGCCGCCATCGCGACGGGCACGTATCGCCAGCGGGCGGCACGATCCGCGATGGTATACTTTCGAGGCCCGGCCAGGTGCCGGGCGCTCTCGTTGAGGAGGTTTCCGTGTACCAGTCGCCGCGCGGCACGCAGGACATTCTGCCTGAGGACGCCGTCGTCTGGCGACACGTCGAGCGGCGCGCCGAGGAGATCGCCCGTCGCTTCGGCTACGGCGAGATCCGCACCCCGACCTTCGAGGAGACCGGCCTGTTCGAGCGCGGCGTCGGCGACGGCACCGACATCGTCGACAAGGAGATCTACCGCCTCGAGAAGAAGGAGTCCGGCGCCGACCTCGCGCTCCGGCCCGAGGGACCGCCTCGATCGTCCGGGCGTACCTCCAGCACGGCCTGGCCAGCCGGCCCCAGCCGGTCAAGCTCTACTCGCTGATCCCGTCTTCCGCTACGACCGCCCCCAGGCCGGCCGCTACCGCGAGTTCCGCCAGTTCGACATCGAGGCGATCGGCGACGACGACCCGCTGGTCGACGCCGAGGTGATCGCCGTGCTCTGGCGGTTCCTCGAAGAGCCTCGGCCTGCGCGACCTGACGATCCTGCTGAACAGCATCGGCGACCCGGTCTGCCGGCCCGGCTACATCGAGGCGCTCGTCGCCTACTACGAGCCGCACGAGGCCGAGCTGTGCGGCGACTGCCGCCGCCGGCTGCAGACCAGCCCGCTGCGCCTGCTGGACTGCAAGGTGCCGTCCTGCCAGCCGCTCGCCGACGCCGCGCCGCGCACCGTCGACCACCTCTGCGAGCCGTGCGCCGCCCACTTCGCGGCGCTCAAGGGGTACCTCGACGCGATGGGCCTGCCGTACGAGCTGACGCCTCGGCTGGTGCGCGGCCTCGACTACTACACCCGCACCGTCTTCGAGGTCGTGCCGCCGAACGTCGGCTCGCAGTCCACCATCGGCGGCGGCGGGCGCTACGACGGCCTGGCCGAGATCCTCGGCGGCAAGCCCACGCCCGGCCGTCGGCTTCGCGGCCGGGCATGGATCGCATCATCCTGAACATGCGCGAGCAGGGCTGCTCCCTGCCCGACCGCCGAGGCCCCGGACGTCTTCTTCGCGCCGCTCGGCGACGAGGCGAAGCGGATCGCCGCCCGCCTCGCCGAGGAGGCCCGCCGCGACGGCCTCGCGGTGGTCGTCGGGACCGGCGACCGCAGCATGCGGGCTCGGATGCGCCAGGCCGGCACCAGCGGCGCCCGCCTCGCCGTCATCCTCGGCGACGACGAGCTCCGCGAGCAGCAGGCCACCGTCAAGAACCTGGCCGGCGGCGAGCAGCAGGATGGTGCCGTTCGCCGACCTGACGACCTACCTGGCCCCGACCGTGCGGCAGCCTCCGACATCGAACAGGAGGCCGCCTTATGACGGCGACCGCCACGCCGCTCCTCCAGCGGCTCGACGAGATGAAGCGGCGCTACGACGAGATCAGCGCCGAGCTCTCCAAGCCGGAGGTCGCCTCCGATCCGGAGTCGCTCCAGAAGTACGGCCGCGAGCAGTCCGAGATGGCCGAGACCGTCGCGCTGCTACGAGCGGTACCTCGGCGTCGAGCACGAGCTCGACGAGGCCACCGCGATGCTCGAAGACGGCCTCGACGACGAGATGCGGGCCTTCGTCCGCGACGAGACCCGCCGCCTCGAGGCCGAGCGCGACGACGCTCCTGGACGAGCTCAAGGAGCTGATGCGCCCGCGCGACCCGAACGACGACCGCGACGTGATCGTCGAGGTCCGGGCCGGCACCGGCGGCGACGAAGCCGGCCTCTTCGCCGCCGAGCTGATGCGGATGTACCTCCGCTACGCCGAGCGGCGGGGCTGGAAGCACGAGATCATGAACACGAACGAGACCGACATCGAAGGGGATCAAGGAGGTCACGTTCGAGGTCCGGGGCAAGGGCGCCTACTCCCGGCTGAAGTGGGAGAGCGGCGTCCACCGCGTCCAGCGCGTCCCGGTCACCGAGGCCGGCGGCCGCATCCACACCTCCACCGCCACCGTCGTCGTGATGCCGGAGGCCGACGAGGTCGACGTCAGCGTCGACCCGAACGACATCCAGATCGACGTCTACCGCTCGGGCGGGCACGGCGGCCAGAGCGTCAACACCACCGACTCGGCGGTCCGGCTCACCCACAAGCCGACCGGCCTGGTGGTGATCTGCCAGGACGAGCGCTCGCAGCTCAAGAACAAGGCCCGGGCGATGGCCGTCCTGCGCGCCCGCCTCTACGAGCGCGAGCGGCTGCGCGCCCAGGAAGAGTCCAGCCAGATGCGGCGGTCGCAGATCGGCACCGGCGAGCGGGCCGAGAAGATCCGGACCTACAACTTCCCCCAGAACCGCGTCACCGATCACCGCATCGGCGCGACCCTCCACAACCTGCCCGAGGTGATGGAGGGCGCGATCGAGCCGCTGATCGACCAGCTCTCGCTCGCGGCCGAGCGCGAGATCGAGAGCTGACTCGTCCGCCGGTCGGCGTACGATAGGCAGCGGATCCCGAGCGACCGAACTGCGCGATGGACCTCGGCGATGGCCAACGTCGCATCGTGCCGACCTCGCTCGCCGAGGCCGCTGCCATCCTGCGCGAGGCCGGCATCGAGGAGCCCACGCCGGAGGCACGCTGGCTGCTCGCACATGTCCTGGGCATCTCCGAGTCGCAGCTGCTGATCCACCCGGACGACCGCGTCGATCCGGCCGACGCGGCGCGCGTACCGGGAGGCCGTCCGCGCGCCGGGCCGCCCACGAGCCGTTCGCCTACGTGGTCGGCGAGCGCGAGTTTTACGGGCGGCCGTTCGTCGTCGACCGGCGGGTGCTGGTTCCGCGCCCCGAGACCGAGACCTGATCGAGAGGCGCTGAGTGCGAGGACCCATGCCCTCGGCGATCCCTGGCGCGCACGTGACGGAGCTCCTCGGCGCGAGCGGGCCCTCGCCTCTGGTCGTGGACGTCGGGACCGGCAGCGGCGCCATCGCCTGCACCCTGGCGCTCGAAGCGCCAGCCGCCCGCGTCGTCGCCTGCGACGTCAGCGCCGACGCCCTGACGGTGGCCGCCCTGAACCGCGACCGGCTCGACCTTCGCGATCGGCTCGCGCTGGTGCGGGGCAGCCTGCTCTCCTGGCTCCGCGAGCCGGCCGACCTCGTCCTCGCGAACCTGCCGTACATCCCGAGCGCCCGCGTCCCGACGCTGATGCCCGAGGTCTCCGACTGGGAGCCGCACCTGGCGCTCGACGGCGGCCCGGACGGCCTGGACCTGATCCGCGCGTTGCTCGCCGATGCCCGCGCGTCGTCAAGCCCGGCGGCACGATCCTGCTGGAGATGGACCCGGAGCAGATCGAGCCCGCCCGCGCCCTGCTGCCAGCCGCCGCGGCCGCCGTGATCCCCGATCTCGCCGGCCTGGACCGCGTCCTGCGGCTGGATCTGCCGTGACCTCGCCCCCTACCGCCCACCCGACCTCGGACGATGGTGCCGCTCGAACGTCGTCCGCGGTCGATCCGGACCGTCCCGACCCGGCCGATCATCGAGCGGGCCGCCGCGATCATCCGCCGCGGCGGCCTCGTCGCCTTCCCGACCGAGACGGTCTACGGGCTCGGCGCGAACGCCCTCGACGAGGCCGCCGTCCGCTCGATCTTTGCCGCCAAGCGCCGGGCACTCGACGACCCGCTGATCGTCCACGTCGCCTCCACCGACGACCTCGCCACGGTCGCCGCCGATCTGCCACCGATCGCGCGCGCCCTCGCCGATCGGTTCTGGCCCGGGCCGCTGACGCTGGTCCTGCCGAAGCTGCCCGCCGTGCCCGACGTCGCGACGGCCGGCCTCCCCACCGTCGCCGTGCGCGTCCCGAGCCACCCGGTCGCCCAGGCGCTGATCCGCGCCGCCGGCCGTCCCGATCGCCGCGCCAAGCGCCAACCTGTTCACCCGCGCCAGCGCCACCACCGCCGAGCACGTCGTCGAGGACCTCGGCGACCGCGTCGACCTGATCCTGGACGGCGGGCCGGCCCCGCACGGCATCGAGTCGACGGTCGTCGCCGTCGACGGCGCGCGAGGCCCGCCTGCTCCGGCCCGGCGCCACCACCCCGGAAGCGCTCGCCGACGCCCTCTCGGCGCTCGATCCGCCGGTCCCGCTGCTGCTCGGGCGCAGTCGGTCGGACCGCCTCGCCAGGCCTGATGGCGAAGCACTACTCGCCGCGCGCCTCGCTGTTCCTGCTGACCGGCGAGCCTTCCGAGACCCGTCCCGCCTTACGTCGAGCCGTCGAGCGCGGGCTGGATGCCGGCCGCTCGCGTCGGCGTGCTGCTCGTCGACGAGGACGCCCCGCTCCTCGCCGATCTCCTCGACCGGATCGAGGCCGTCCGCTCGGCAGCGAAGCCGACCTCGGCCAGGTGGCTGGCCGCCTCTTCGCCGCCATGCGCACCCTCGACGCGGCCGGCTGCGAGGCGATCTACGTCCGCGCCCTCGGCACGTCCGGCCTCGGCCTCGCGATCCTCGACCGCCTGACCCGCGCCGCCCACCCCGAGCAGCA
Source organism: uncultured Thermoleophilaceae bacterium (assembly GCA_963830065.1). GTDB lineage: Bacteria > Actinomycetota > Thermoleophilia > Solirubrobacterales > Thermoleophilaceae > JACCZR01. The sequence continues at coordinate 207,785 of CAWHLA010000011.1, read as the reverse complement.
CACCACGCCTCCATCCTCCTGAGACCCACGTCCTCAGGCGAGTGTGAGCACTGAGGCGAGCAGCGCGCCAACGCACGCAACCTCCGCTCGGCAGACACCCTCCTGCGCCCCGAGCGTCAGCGAAGTGGGCCTTCGTCCGGCCACCCGCCAGTTGCATCTCGTCGTGCCAGCCTGCCCTGCCTACCGTGGAGGCCCGCGCCATTCGATCAACGACAGGATGTCCGCCAGAACACGTCCGGATGTTTCCCGGCGGAACAGCCGCGTCACCACGACCAGCGTAGGCTACAGGTGATGCCCACGTCGCCAGTGAGTGCCGACGCGAAGCTCGAACGACACCACTGGAGAATGACTCCGATGCTCCCCACCATCTATGACGCACGCCTCGTCGAAGAGCGGTATCGCGACCTGCGCCGCGAAGCCGCCCTGTACCGCCTCGCTCGGGCCAGCCAGGTCGGTCCGGTCCCCGGCCCCGGCCTGCTCGACCGGATTCGCACGCTGATGGCGCGCCTCCACCTCGCCCGGCCGGTCTCCGAGCGGGCCAACGTGCCGGCGTGATCGCACCCCGGTTGCCCCGCGCCATTCTCCGAGGCCCCGAGCCGAGCGCCCTGGTAGGAGCAAGGCCCGGACGTTTCGGCTTCGGCCGCTGGCTGTGCCCCAACTCGCGTTCATGACAACGCCGGACCGACAAATCTGACGTTGCAGCCGGTCCCCACGGTGAGAGATAATACGTTTTACCAACAGGAGATCGCGTTCGGGCGTCCGACGTTCAGTCGCGGACCTGAGCGCATGAGCGAGCAGAAAGCGGTGCACCGAGACTCTGTCTGATGCCCTCGTCGCCAGTGAGTGCCGACGTGAAGCTCGAAGTCACACCCACTGGAGGACCATCCCGATGTATGCGACCGAGTACGACCTGCTTGTTGCCCAGGACCGGCTGCGCGACCGCCGCGATGAGATGAAGGCGATTCGCATGGCGCTGGACGTTCAGACCCAGACGGCCCGGCCCGTGAGCCTGATCGACCGGGTCCTGGCCTTCACGGCGCGCGGCACGCTCGTCCGCGGCGCCCAGGGCAAGGTCGGCGCCGCCGCCTGAGCCCGAAACCACACCAGACGCACGAGAGCGGCAGTGGACTACTCCACCGCCGCTCTTTGCGTTCTTCAGCCGCGCGTCAGGTCAGGCCGGCGTCTTCGCCTTGATCTCGTCCAGCACCTTCGCCAGCTTGCCCACCACCTCGTCGACCTCCTCCTCGGTCAGCACCAGCGGCGGCATGAAGCGCAGGACGTTGCCGGCCGGCGCGTTCATCAGCACGCCCTCCTCGACCAGCTTGCCGAGCGCCTCGCCCGCGATGTCCGAGTCGAACTCGATGCCCACCAGCAGCCCGTACCCGCGCACGTCCGTGATGTACGGCCGATCCGTTCCGCAGCTCGTTCAGCTTCTGCTGGAGGTAGTCGCCGACCTTCTTGGCGTGGCCCGGCAGGTCCTCCTTGATCGTCTCGCGCACCACCGCCAGCGCCACCGCCGTCGCCAGCGGGTTGCCGCCGAACGTCGAGCCGTGGTCGCCGTAGGTGAAGATGTTGACCTTCTCGGTGCAGAGGATCGCCCCGATCGGGACGCCGCCGCCCAGGCCCTTCGCCAGCGTCATCACGTCCGGCTCGACGCCGTACAGCTCGTACCCCCAGAGCGTCCCGAGCCGCCCGACGCCGGTCTGGACCTCGTCGAAGATCAGCACCAGGTTGTTCTCGTCGCACCAGTCGCGCAGGCCCTGGAGGTACTCCTTGGTGGCCGGATTGACGCCGCCTTCGCCCTGGACCGGCTCCACCATCACCGCGCAGGTCTTGTCGGTGGTCGCCTTCTTGACGGCCTCAAGGTCGTTGAACGGCACCGGGTCGGCCAGGAAGCCGTCCGGCAGCGGGCCGTAATCCTGCTTGTAGGCCGGCTTGCCTGTGGCGGTCAGCATCGCCAGCGAGCGCCCGTGGAACGAGTGGTCGGTGGTGATGACCTCGTAGGCGCCGTTCCGCTTGTGCTGGCCGTACTTGCGGGCCAGCTTCACGGCGCCCTCGTTCGCCTCGACGCCGCTGTTCGAGAAGAAGACCCGGTCGAAGGCCGAGTTCTGGACCAGCAGGTCCGCCAGCTCCAAGCTGCGGCACCGTGTAGAACTGGTTCGAGGTGTGAATGAGCTGCGACGCCTGCTCGGTCAGCGCGTCCACGATCACCGGCGAGGAGTGGCCCAGCGTGTTGACGGCCCAGCCGCCGACCATGTCCAGGTACGACTTCCCCTCCTCGTCCCAGACCCGGCACCCCTGGCCGCGCACCAGCACGACCGGCGTCCGCTTGGCGACCGACATGTACCGCTGTGACTCAAGCTCGATCCACTTGGACGACATCAGCTTCCCTCTCGTCGCGCGAGCGCCTGCGAGCGCCCGCGAGTCAGCGCGACACGATACGATCCCGGCAGCGCATGGCGCTGCCGTCGGGCGGTCAGCTGCACGGAGTCGCCTGAAGCGGGTGTGGTGCGGCACCCAGATCGGCGTCACGCGTCGTCGTCCCGCGTGATCATCGTGCCGACCCCGGCATCGGTGAACAGCTCGCCGAGCAGCGCGTGGGGCACCCGGCCGTCCAGGATGTGGGCGCGCGGCACCGTGTCGAGCGCGCGGACGCACGCCTCGACCTTCGGGATCATCCCGCCGCTGATCTCGCCGGACGCGATCGAGGCGTTCACCTGCTCGACCGTCAGCGCCGAGAGCACGTTGCCGCTCCTGTCCTTGACGCCGTCGACGTCGGTGAACATCACCAGCTTCTCGGCCCCGAGCGCCCGGGCCATGTCGCCGGCGATCGAGTCGGCGTTGACGTTGAGCGGCTGGCCCTCGCCGTCCGTCGCCGACGGCGCCACGACGACCAGGTAGCCGGCGTCCATCAGCGCCTTGACCGGGCCGAGATCGACTTGCGTCACCTCGCCGACCAGCCCGAGCTTCGGGTCTCGCAGCCTCGCCTTGATCAGGCCGCCGTCGATCCCCGAGAGCCCGACGGCCCGCCCGCCGAGCGAGACCAGGTGCGCCACCAGGTCGCTGTTCGCCTTGCCGATCAGGACCATCCGGGCCAGGTCGAGGGTCATCTCGTCGGTGTAGCGCCGGCCGTCCACGAACTTCGGCTCCAGGCCCATCCGGCCCTGCCACTCGGAGATCATCGGGCCGCCGCCGTGCACGACGACCGGCTTCACGCCGAGCCGCGCCAGCGTCACGATGTCTTCGAGGGCGGTGCCGTCGCCGTGGATGCTGCCGCCGATCTTCACGACGACCGTCTTCCCGACGTACCGCGAGATGTACGGCAGCGCCTCCTTGATGGCAGCCGCCATCAGGACCGGGTCGTGCGCCTGCGCGGGATTGCAACTTCTGTAGCCACGTCTTCCTCAGGTCGAGTAGGCGCTGTTCTCGACGACGTACGCCTCGGTGAGGTCACACCCCCACGCCGTCGCCGCCGAGCCGCCCACGTGGAGGTCCGCCACGAAGTTGACCTCCTTCTCTTTCATCACCGGTTCGGCCGCCTCGCGGCTGCCGGGACGGGCGCCCCGCCTTCACCAGCTGGACGCCGCCCACGAACAGGTCGACCGCCATCGGATCGACCGCAGCGCCGGAGTACCCGATCGCGCAGAGCACGCGGCCCCAGTTCGGGTCGCTGCCGTAGACGGCCGACTTGACCAGCGGCGACCGCACCACCGACCGGGCCGCGGCGCGCGCGTCCTCGTCGGAGGCCGCGCCTCGCACGTCCACCCGGATCAGCCGGGTCGCCCCCTCGCCGTCCGAGACGATCGCCTTCGCAAGCTCGCCGCAGACGTAGGTCAGCGCCGCCGTGAACGCCTCGCCGTCCTCGCCGCCGCTCGACGACCGGATTGCCGGCCGCGCCGTTCGCCAGCACCACCAGCGTGTCGTTGGTGCTGGTGTCGCCGTCGACGGTGATCATGTTGAACGAGTCGCCGCCGGCCCGGGCCAGCGCCGTCTGGAGGAACTCGGGATCGACCGCCGCGTCCGTCGTCACGAACGCCAGCAGCGTCGCCATGTTCGGGTGGATCATGCCGGCGCCCTTCGCCGATCCGCCGATCCGGACCGTCTTGCCGCCCAGCTCCAGCTCGGCGCCGGCCGACTTCGGGTGGGTGTCGGTCGTGATGATCGCCCGCGCGAACTGCGCCCCGCCGTCGGCCACGAACTCGACGTCGCGGGCGCCGGCCCGGATCTGGTCCATCGGCAGCGTTGATGCCGATCATCCCGGTCGAGGCGACCAGCACCTCGGCCGGGTCGGCCGTCGATCTTCTCGGCCGCCAGCGCGCGCCATCTCGCGGGCGTCGGCCAGCCCCTGCTCGCCGGTGCAGGCGTTCGCGTTCCCGGCGTTGGCGATCACCGCCCTCGCGCGCCTGGCGGCCACGATCTCGCGCGAGACGACCACCGGCGCCGCGCAGAAGCGCGTTCCTGGTGAAGATGCCGGCCACCGCCGCCGGGCGGTCCGAAGCCAGGATGGCCAGATCGAGCTTGTCCGGCCCCGGCGTCTTGATACCAGCATAGACGGCACCAGCCGTGAAGCCAGCCGCGAATGTCACGCCACCGTCGACGACTGGGCGAAACTGTTTCGCCGATCCCACCGGCGTCCTCCCATCCCCGAGCAACGGGGTCGGCGAGCGCCCGGCGCTAGCCAGCCGCGCACGAACACGAGGCGGCGTTCCACCTGGGATCTCGCCCTCAGAGTATAGGTCGCCCGGATGGGAGCGGCAAACGCGCCGACCTGCAAGCCGCTCCCACAGTCCCTCGCCGTAGGTTGAAGTCCGACGACGTTGCTCGGGGCCTCGCCGGTGCATAATCGAGACACTCGGGAGGCGCCGCCAGATGATCCCCGCGCCACCCCTCGCGCCGCCAGCGCCCTGCTCGTGTCGTGCCCGACGCCGGTCGCGCCCGGCTGATCCTCTGGCTGGCGTTCGCCACGATGCTGCTCTCCGTCTCGATCGGGCTCTCGTGGGACGCCGCCTGGCACACCACCCGCCGATTCGAGTCGGCGTTCTCGCCGCCGCATCTCTTCATCTACGTCACCACCGCCGTCACCTGCTCGCTCTACCTCCTGCTGCTCACCACCCCGCGACTTCCGGCGGGCGTTCGGCAGCGGCTTTCGCGTGCCCGGGTCGCCTACCGGGTGCCGGGCGCCCTCTTCCTGACCGGGTCCGGCCTCGGGCTGCTGGCGCTCGGCGCGATCCTCGACGTCGTCTGGCACAGCACGTTCGGCCTGGACGAGACGCGCTGGTCCACGCCCCACGCGCTCCTCGGCTGGGGCTGGAGCCTGGCCGCCTTCGGCTTCATCGCCGGGCACCTTGCCCTCGGCGGTGGACGGCCGCTGCGCTGGTGGACGCGGGCCGGGTTCGCCTTGCTGCTGCTGGCGCTCACCCTCGGGCCGATCGTCGGCCCGTTCCAGAACAACCAGACCCGCGAGAAGGTCGCGGCCATCGCTTCCATTCCCGTTCTCGCGGAGCAGCCAGCCTACCAGCACACGTCGCGCATCTATCTGGACTGGCGGATCGTCCGCGCCAACCCGTGGTTCGTCATCCTCGGCGCGTTCTGGGTCGGCCTCGTGCTGGTGCTCCTCCGAAGCATCGACCGGCGCTGGCGATTCATCGTCGCCGTGATCGCGGTCTGGAGCCTGTTCGCCCTGCTGCGCGAACGCGGGGTCGCGACGCGCCTCGGCCTGGACGTAAGCCAGGCCGGCCACTGGCTGCCGGCCCCGTTGCTCCCGGCCGCGCTCGCGGCGGGCCTGATCTGGAAATCCGGGCGAGGCCATCTCCTGGCCGGCGTGGTCGGCGGCGCCGTCTTCGGGCTCCTCTCGCTGCTCGCCTGGCCGTTCGGCAACGTGGTGGGCGGCGCGATCCTCGGCGGCATCTGTGGCGGGATCGGCGCCTTCGCCGGCGCGGCGCTGGCCCAGGCCCTCCATCGGGCCCACGGCACGCAGTTGCACCACCCTCGCCGCCGTCTGCCTCGTCGCGCCGTTCGCGACCGGCCTGATCGACCTGTACCTCCGCGCCAACACCCCCTGACCCAGTGCCCGCCACACCCGGTGCTATACTGGCGCCGCCCTGCCGATTCTGCCGCCGATGGGGTGCGCCAGAGCGCCGCCCGAGCGCCCGGTCAGATGTCGCGAGGCAACGGAGCGAGCACGTGCAGTCCCGTCTCCGCTTCTTGAAGCAGTGGGCCCGCAACCCGCGCCAGCTGGGCTCGATCACACCCAGCTCGCACTACCTCACCCGCGAGGTCGTCGACCGGATCGACTTCGCGCGCGCCAGGTATATCGCGGAGCTAGGCCCGGGCACCGGCGTCTTCACCCAGGTGATCCTCGATCGGCTCGCCCCGGACGGGCAGGCTTCTGGCGATCGACACCAACGCCGGCTTCGTCGAGCATCTGCGCCGCGAGATCCCCGACCGGCGGCTCCAGGTGATCGAGGCCTCCGCCGAGCGGATCGACGCGCTCGCCGAAGAGGCCGGCTGGCCCAGAGTCGACGCCGTCGTCTCCGGCATCCCGTACTCGCTGCTGCCGCGCCCGGTCATGCGCGGCATCCTCCAGGCGAGCCATCGCGCCCTCGGCGACGAAGGGCTGTTCGTCGGCTACCAGTACTCGAAGATGCTGCGGCCCCACCTGCTCGACGTCTTCGGCAACGTCCGCTATCGGCCCGTGCTCCTCAACCTGCCGCCGGCCTTCGTCTACAGCTGCCGCGTCGGCCCGCCGACTCGCTAGCCGATGTCCCAGACGGAAGCCCTGCCCGCGCCACCGCTCGATCAGGACGTTCCCGATCACCTACGCCGGCGCGATGAGTGCGCTGCTGCTGCTCGTCTTCCTGCTCTCCGGCATCAGCGGCCTGATCTATCAGGTGCTCTGGCAGCGCCAGCTCAGCCTGGTGTTCGGCGTCAGCGCCTACGCCACGGCGACGGTCCTCGGAGCGTTCATGGCCGGCCTGGCGCTCGGCGGCTACCTGGCCGGCCGGGTCGCCGATCGCGTTCGCGCGCCGCTGGTCTGGTACGGCGTCGTCGAGGTGCTGATCGGCGTGGCCTGCCTGCTGACGCCGCTCGCCTTCATCGCCCTCCAGGACGTCTACGGGCCGCTCTACCGGGCCGTCGGCGGGAGTGCCCTGGCACCGGTCGTCCGCTTCGCCATCGCCTTCGCCGTGCTGCTGGTGCCGACGGCACTGATGGGCGCCAGCTTCCCGCTGATCGTCCGCGCCGCCCTCGGGTCGCGGCTAGTTTACCCCGACGAAGGAGGGGACGGCGGCCGGGCCATCGGCCTGCTCTACGCGATCAACACGCTCGGCGCCGTCGTCGGGACCCTCCTGGCCGGCTTCTACCTGATCGGCGAGGTCGGCATCCGAAACTCGATCGCCGTGGCCGCCGCGCTGAACCTGGCAGCCGGGCTGACGGCACTGCTGGCCGGGCGGCGGCTCGGGCCGGACACGCGGCACGCCGCCGACCGCGCCCCGGTCGCCACCGCCTCCCTCACCTGCCCCCCCGCCCTCGTCCGCCTGCTGCCCTGGCTCCTCGGCCTCTCGGGGTTCTGCTCGCTGGCGTACGAGGTCGTCTGGACTCGGCTGTTGATCCTCTTCCTGGAGTCCACCACCTACGCCTTCACCGTCATGCTGGCGGCGTTCCTGCTCGGCATCGCCCTGGGAAGTGCCGCCGTCAGCCCGTTCCTCCGCCGCGCCCGTAACGGTCCGCTCGCTCTGGCCGCGTTCCAGGCCCTGGTCGCGATCAGCTCGCTGTTCGCGCTCCAGGCTCTCGCCGCGATGGAGCCGCTGCTGGCCTGGCTCGGTTTCGCCGCCGAGCAGGGGCCGTCGATCGGCGCGATGGCGGTCCTGGCGTTCACGGCGATGTTCCCGCCGGCCCTGTTCCTCGGCATGAGCTTCCCGCTGGCCGTCACGCTGTTCACGGCCGGCGGCGACCAGGTCGGGCGCCGGCTCGGCTCGCTCTACGCCGCCAACGTCTTCGGCGCGATCTTCGGCGCGCTGGCGGCCGGCTTTCTGCTGGTCCCCGTCCTCGGCAGCAACGCCACGCTGACGCTGCTGGCCGTCGTCAGCGCGCTCGCCGCCGTCGTCACCGTCGCCACGGACGCCTCATCCCCGGTCAGGACCCGCCTCGCCGTCGCGCTTGCCGCCCTCGCCGTCGTCGGGCTGCTCGGCGCCCTGGCTCCCCGCGCCTACGCGACGTCCTGACGGCGCGCTTCCCCGGCCAGCGGATCCTCTGGTCCGAGGAGGGCCTGGAGACGACCGTCACGATCACCCGCGACGAGGACGAGCACCTCCGGATGTACCTGAACCACCACCACCAGGCGAACGACGCCGACTGGATGGTCTACTTCCACCGGATGCTCGGCCACCTGCCGATGCTGGTCCACCCGGCCCCGCGCGAGGTGCTGGTCGTCGGGCTCGGCGGCGGCGCCACGGCCGGCGCGACCACCCGCTACGAGGGCGCCCACGTCACCGTCGTCGAGCTCTCGCGCAGCGTCGTGCGCGGCGCGAATGGTTTCGCGACGTCAACTACGCCGTCGACGAGCGCCCCAACGTGACGATGCTGGTCGACGACGGCCGCAACCACCTGCTCGTCTCCGGCCGCACCTACGACGTCGTCACCGCCGACGCCCTCTTCCCGGCCCAGGCCGGCAGCACCAACCTCTACTCCGTCGAGTATTACCAGCTCGTCCGGCGCTCGCTGAACCCGGGCGGCGTGATGCTCCAATGGGTCAACGGCGACATCCCGGAGCCCGAGCAGAAGATCCTGATCCGCTCGTTCCTCCAGGTCTTCCCGCACGTCAGCCTCTGGCTCGACGGCGGCCTGCTGGTCGGCTCGGACCAGCCGCTCGACCGCACCCTCCCTGGGTCGACCGCGTATTCGAGCAGCCGATCGCCAGCGCCGCCCTCTCCCAGATGAACCTCCGGAGCGGCGACGACGTCCGTAAGCTCTACCGCGCGGACCGGGCCGCGATCGAAGCGTACGTCGGCGACGGCCCCCTCATCACCGACGACCGCCCTCGCCTCGAGTACTTCCTCGGCCTGCGCTCGGACGGCGGTCCGCGCAGGAACATCAATCGCGGCCTGACCGGCCACCCGTAGAGGTTGGACGATGCCGTCCGTGTCTCCGAAGCGCTCCGAGCCGCCGATCGTCCTGGCGATCGACGTCGGCACGACCTCCGTCCGCGCCATGCTCTTCGATGCGAAGGCGCGCGACGTCCGCGGCACCGCCGCCTCGGCCGAGACCCCGCTTGAGACGACGCCCGACGGCGGCGCCGACGATCGACGCCGAGAAGCTGCTGGACCTGACGCTCGGCGTCGTCGACGAGGCGCTGGGACGCCTGCCAGAAGGAGATGCGCCCGCACACCCTGATCGACGGCGTCGCGATCTCGACGTTCTGGCACAGCTTTCTCGGCGTCGACGAGCAGAACCGCCCGACGACGCCGCTGCTGGTCTGGGCCGACTCCCGCGCCCGCCAGGAGATGCTCGACCTCCGCGAGCGCCTGGACGAGCGGGCCGTCCACGCCCGGACCGGCTGCCTGCTCCACTGGAGCTACTGGCCGGCCAAGCTGCTCTGGCTGCGCAAGGCGATGCCGGAGGCGTACGAGCGGACCGCCCGCTGGGTCTCCTTCGGCGAGTTTCTGCACCTGCGCATCCTCGACCGCGCGGTCTGCGGCGTCTCGATGGCGTCCGGCACCGGCCTGCTGGACCAGAACGCCCAGCACTGGGACGCCGAGATGCTGGACACCCTGAACCTCGACCCGACCGCCTGCTGCCGCTGACCGGCCAGGGCGAGTCCGTAGGCAGCCTCCGAGCCGAATTCGCGAAGCGCTGGCCGATGCTCAAAGACGCCCGGTGGTTCCCGGCGGTCGGGGACGGCGCCGTCAGCAACGTCGGCAGCGGCTGCGTGACCCAGGATCGGATGGCGCTTGATGGTCGGCACCTCGGCCGCGCTCGCGCGTCGCCTGGCGCGGCGAGCGCACCGAGATCCCGTGGGGCGCCTGGTGCTACCGGATCGACGAGCACCGCTTCGTCCTGGGCTGCGCCGACTCCAACGGCGGCAACCTGTTCCAGTGGCTCCGCGAGACGCTGCGCCTCCCGTCGATAGCGCGAGACCGAGCGGCTCTGGCCGTCGATGCCGCCCGACGGCCACGGCCTGACCGTGCTCCCGTTCATCGCCGGCGAGCGCGGGCCGGGCTACGCCGCGCACGCCCGCGCGGCCATCCTCGGACTGAGCCAGGCGACGCAGCCGATCGAGATCCTGCGGGCCGGCCTCGAAGCGGTCGCCCTGCGGTTCGCGCTGATGTACGGGATCGTCACCAGCGTCCTCCCGGAGCCGAAACAGGCCATCGCGACCGGCGGCGGGCTCCAGCAGTCGCCGGCCTGGGCGCAGCTGGTCGCCGACGCGCTCGGCCGGCCGCTCGTCGCCTCCGGCGAGCGCGAGGCGTCGAGTCGGGGCGCCGCGCTCCTGGCGCTGGAGCGCCTGGGCGCGTCGAGAACGTCGAGACCACCCCGGCCGCCCTGCGCGGCACCTACGAGCCCGACGGGACGCCCACGCGCGCCTGAAGGCAGGCCCAGGAGCGGCACCGCCACTACTACCGGCGCCTCGTCGCCGAAGAGCAGCCGCGTAGAAAGGATACAGGATCAGGGACAGGGGGGCGTCGATCTCCTCCTGTCTCCTGACTCCTGTATCCTGACTCCTCGCACGCCATCGTCTTGTCCAGCGGCTCGCCGCAGTAGCCGCAGAACCGATGGCCGTACACCAGCGGCTTGTGGCAGGCCGGGCAGCGGAACGTCTTCGGCAGCGGATCGAGCCGTGGAGCACGCGCCAGGGCACCGGCCCCAGCCACGACGGCCCGAAGCCGCTGCCCGGCACCGGGGTGACAGACCCGGGCGGCAGCCCGACGTCCGCCACTCGCGGTCCATCAGGGGACGAGAGCGTCCTGGCAAGCTCGTCCAGGCGCTCCGCCAGTTCGCCCTCTGCGCCTCCGGCACGTTGAAGCGCGCCCTCCTGCCCGACGGGCGTCGACGTCGCGGCGACGACCTCGCCGGGCGGCGTGGCGCCTGCGCGAACCCGTTGCCGTGCCGCCCGGCCGCCCAGGCCCTTCGCGAGCGCGTCGCCGGATCCGTCGATCCCACTGCCAACGTCGTCCCCGCCCTGGCGAGCCGCCGAGACCGTTCTGTGCCAGCCTCGAAGCCATGGCCGCCGCCCGCGGCCCGCGCGAGGTCGCCACCGAAGCCGCCGCCGATGCCGCCGCTCCCACCCGACGCGCCCCCAGCTGGGCGTGCGCGCGCCTCGGCCGGAGCCAGGACCGCCGATGCCCCGATCGGTCGGACGGAGCGGATCGCTGGCCGGCTGCATCGGCCTGGACGTCGGGGACCTGCACCGCCGAGCTCGCTGCCACGTCGTGCCTGACGCCGATGTCGCCGCCGAAGCTGCTCCCCTCGCGCCGCTTGGTCCGCCCGAGGCGAACCGTCGAAGCCGTTGGCTCGCCCTTGGCAAGGCCATCTGCCCCGCCATTCAGACCGCCCGCCTGCCCGCCGAGGCCGCCCGACGAGCGCCGCCCATCCCGACACACCTGGTGGCCGGCGTAGCTCGTCGACCATCGCAGCCATCGAGCCCGGATGCGTGACCTGGCCGTTCCCGGCGACCTGTCGTCGCCGTCGGCCACGCGACGACGCGTCAGGCGGTCGCCGCGACCGGACCGCCTGAGCGGCGCCGCTGCCGTCGCGCCGCCGCCGTCCGGAGGCCGTCGAAGCCGGTCGCCAGGCGTCGGGCCAGCATCGGATCGCCGCGCAGGACCTGGCCGGCCGCCGCCGCCAGCGCGAACAGGAGGGTAGCCGAGCAGGACGAACGGGCTCGGATCGGTCGCCAGGACGCCGGCGACGACTCAGCTCACCCGATGGCTCGGTCGGCTCTACGGGTTCGAGCGGCGGCGCGGCGTGGCCGGCGGTTCGGCGACCGCCGCCGCCACGACCGGCGTCGACGTCGGCGTCACGGTCGAGGTCGCCGTGGCCGTTGGCAGCACCGGGGTCGCGGTCGGCTCGGGCACAGGCGTCGCCGTGGGCTCCGGCAGTCAGACTCCTCGGCCACCGGCGCCTCGGCCGGGCGGCTCCGCCACGACCTCGGGCTCCGGCTCGTCGACTCGTCTCCTCGGGGGCCGGCGTCGCGGTCGGCGGCTCAGGCGTTTGTGTCGCAGGTTTCGGCAGCGGGCGTGTCCGTCGCGGGGACCAGAGTCTCTGTCGGCGCATCGACAGTCGCGGTCGGCTCGGGCAGGGGCGTCTCGGTGGGAGGCACCGGGGTGCTCGTCGGCGGGGCCGGCGTATCCGTGGGCGGTACGGGTGTCTCCGTCGGCGGGACCGGGGTCGCGGTCGGCGGCTCGGGCACCGGGGTATTCGTCGGCGGCTTCGGCTCTCGGGGTCGGCGTATCGGTCGGCGGCACCGGCGTCGGCGTATGGGTCGGCGGCTTCGGCTTCGCACCGGGGTTGGCGTGTCCGTCGGCGGCTTCGGCCGAGGGGTTGGCGTCGGCGTCGGGTCTTTCGGCTTCGGATTGCAGCCGGGCTGCGTCGAGGAGATCGGCACGGATCGACCGGCTGCCACAACCGCGATCCGCGGCCGGTCAAGCGCAACCCGCGGCGGCGCTCGGTGGGCTCGCAGTGCGCCATCGGCACGAGGCGGTTCGAGCCCGAGGCGCTGGACGCGACGGTCCTCGCGCTGGTCGACGCGTCACGCGCCGCATGCGCGCGAAGGGCAGGGCGGGGCGGACGGTGGTCCTGCGCATGCGCTTCGGCGACTTCGGCCGCGCGACCGCTCACACACCCTCCCGCGCCGACCTCGGCCACCAGCGCCGTGCTGGCGGAGATGCGCACGCTGTTGGCCGCCGAGCGAGAGCTGATCGAGGAGCGGGGGCTTACGATGGTCGGCGTCACCGTCAGCAACCTCCAGTCCGGGAGCCGTCAGCTGGAGCTTCCATCGATGAGCGTCACGGCGACGTGCTGGACCACGTGCTCGACGAGGTCCGCGACCGCTTCGGCGCCACCTCGGTCACGCGGGCCTCGCTGCTGCATCGCGCACCGCGGCTGGCCACCTGGCTGTTTCCGCCGAGGCAGACTAGGGGGTGTAACGCCGCAGCGGCGGTCGCCCTCCCTCCGCGACCGTGAAGAACGACCGGCCGTCCGCGGCCAGCGCCAGCGCCTCCCCCTGGCCTTCGCCCACCAGGTCGGCGTCGGCGACGCACGGCTTGCGGGAGAGGGCTTTGGCGAGCGGTTCGCTCTTGCGCCGTGTCCACACCAGCGCCCGGTCGTAGCTGCGAGGGGATCGTGCGGCCATCAGCGGAGACGTCGCCGGCGGTCACCGCCTCGCCGGGCGTCACCGGCACCAAGGGGCAGCGGCGGACGTGGTCCCCCGCGCCGTGTAGACGCGGTTCTCGCCCCCGAAGCTCTTCGTCACCACCGCCACCGAGCCGTCGACGGGATCGACAAGCAGGGTCTCGGCGTCGTGGGCGCCGTCGGCGTAGCGCAGGTCCAGCCGTCCCGCAGCGGCGCCGGACTCGCGAACCCGGTAGACGGTTATCTGCGGGCGCTGGAGTCGTTGTCGCCGATGTCGCCCACGAACAGCGTGTCTCCTCGGGCCGCGATGTCCTCCCAGTCCACGTTCTCGGCGCCCGGGACCTGCAGCTCACCCCGGGACGGCCGTTCACGCCGACGGCGAGGAGACGGGCGCTGTCACCGGAGTCGTTGTGGGTCCACAGCAGTCCGGGCTTGGTGCGCGAGGCCACCAGGCCCGACAGCTCGGTGGCGGCCGGGCTCTCTACGCGGCCGGTGACCCGCGTACGCAGCTTCGAGCACAGCGGCGCCGCCGCCCGCTCCGGCTTGGGCGGGGGCGGGGGAGCCTCCCCCGAGCCGCACCCCGCCAACAGGAAGCAGGTCAGGCCCGCCGCGGCGAGCCGGAGCACCTAGCGGCCGAGGGTGCGGACCAGGCCGCGGGCCTGCTGAGGCAGGTCGTCCACCAGCTGGCGGATCTCGGCCACGCCGGCGCGGAGCTCCTCGTCGGCCACCTCGGTCCAGGGCTCGGACTCCTGCAGGGTGACCAGGGAGGCCGCGGCCTCGTTGAGGGCGAACACCGCCTCCTCGATGAAGCCGGCCGCGCCGGTGGAGGGCAGACCAGCGGACTCGGGGCTGAAGCCCCGGGCGTTCAGCCCGTGGCGGCCGGCGAACCCGGAGTACACGCGCTGCACGCGCCCGAAGGCGCGCTGGGCCGGCCCGAACAGCTCCTCCTCGAGGCGATCGGCGGTCTGCTCGTCGAGCTTCTCGTAGGCCTCGCCGAGCGACCCCAGGGCGCGGCCGAGCTGCGAGGTCGCCTCGCCCAGGGTGTCGAGCAGCTCTTGCTGCCCCTCTGCGGTGGTGTAGGCCATGCCCGCAGACTAGGCAGGCACGCGTGCCGGCCAGCCAGCGCGTGACCGCGGCAGCCACCGCGGGCGTGTCCTTCTTGAGCCCGTGGTCACCCGCCACCTGCACCACCTCGCGGCCCGGAGCGGGCTCCGGCATGCCGAACCGGTCGCTCTCGCCCTGCACCACGAGCACCGGGACCGAGACCGCTTCCAGCTCGTCGATGCGGGTCGGCCCCGGTGGCTTTCCCGCACGGGGCGGGGGCTGGAGCGGGAAGGCGAGGCACAGCACGCCCGCTGACCCGGTCTGCGCCGCGGTCCGGCAGGCCACGCGGGCGCCTGCGGAGCGCCCGCCGGTCACCAGCGGCACCCCCGCCAGCTTCCCCGAGGCGAGCTCGTCCACCACCGCGGCCCACGCCTCGTCCAGCTTGGTCGGCACCGGCCCGGACTTCTTCCCGGCCACCCGGTAGGGCTGGAGGACCAGCGCCACGCTGAAGCCCTCTGCCACCGCGGCCTCGGTGACCGCCACCAGATCGGGGGCCTCGACCCCGCCCCCGGCGCCGTGCCCCAGCACCAGCGCACCGCGCGGATCCGGCGCCGCGAACAGCCGGGCGACCGATTCCCCGTGAGGTGTGTCGAAACTGTGCTCGCTCGTTCGACGCGTCACTGAAGAGCAATCTACGAGAGGAGCTGTCAATGCGATTCATGGTTCTGGTCAAGGCCAACGAGGACTCCGAGGCGGGCGTGATGCCCAGCGAGAAGATGCTCACGGAGATGGGCAAGTTCAACGAGGAGCTCGTCAAGGCAGGCGTCATGCTCGGCGGCGACGGCCTGCACCCCAGCTCGAACGGCGCCCGCATCAATTTCTCGGGCGACGAGCGGACCGTGGTCGACGGCCCCTTCGCCGAGACCAAGGAGCTGATCGCCGGCTACTGGATGATCCAGGCGAAGGACTGGGAGGAGGCCATCGAGTGGATGAAGCGCTGCCCCAACCCGGCCGACGAGCAGGACGGCGAGATCGAGATCCGCCAGGTCTTCGAGCCCGAGGACTTCGGCGAGGAGTACACGCCCGAGCTGCGCGAGCAGGATGAGCGCCTGCGCGCCCAGGCCGAGCAGAACGCCTAGCCCGCGTGATCTAGCGTCAGGGGCCTTGGGGTCCCCTGACGCTCACCGCGCCGTAGAGGCCGTCTGGCGGATCGAGTCCGCCCGGCTGATCGCGGGCCTGGCTCGCAGCGTGCGCGACGTGGGCCTGGCCGAGGACCTGGCCCAGGAGGCGCTCGTGGCGGCGCTGGAGCAGTGGCCGCGGGAGGGCGTGCCGGACAACCCCGGCGCCTGGCTGATGGCCACCGCCAAGCACCGCGGCATCGACCGCCTGCGCCACCAGAAGATGGCCGAGCGAAAGCACGAGCAGCTCGGCCGCGAGCTGGAGCTGGACCGGGGCGGCGCCGAGCCCGACCTGGCCGCGGCCGCCGACGACCACATCGGCGACGACATGCTCAGCCTGGTCTTCACCACCTGCCACCCGATGCTGCCCACCCAGGCCCGGGTGGCGCTGACGCTGCGGATGATGGGCGGCCTGACCACGAAGGAGATCGCCCGCGCCTTTCTGGTCCCCGAGCCCACGCTGGCCCAGCGCATCGTGCGGGCCAAGAAGACGCTGGCCGACGCCGAGCTGCCCTTCGAGGTGCCCGGCCCCGATGAGCTCGACGAGCGCCTGGCCTCCGTACTGGAGGTGATCTACCTCGTCTTCAACGAGGGCTACTCCGCCACCGCCGGCGGCGACCTGATGCGGCCCGGGCTGGTCGAGGACGCCCTGCGCCTGGGGCGCATGCTCGCCGAGCTCACCCCGCGCGAGGCCGAGGTGCACGGCCTGGTCGCGCTGATGGAGATCCAGGCCTCGCGCATCCGGGCCCGTGTGGCCCCGGGCGGCGAGCCCGTCCTGCTGGCCGACCAGGACCGGGGGCGGTGGGACTGGGTGCTGGTCGGGCGCGGCCTGAAGGCGCTCGACCGCGCCGAGGACCTTGGCGGCGAGCCCGGTTCGTACGAGCTCCAGGCCGCCATCGCCGCGTGCCACGCCCGCGCCCGCACGCCCGAGCAGACCGACTGGACGCGCATCGCCGCCCTGTACGAGCAGCTCGCGGCGCTGACCGGCTCGCCCGTCGTGGAGCTCAACCGCGCGGTCGCGCTGGCCCAGGCCTTCGGGCCGGAGACCGGCCTGGCGCTGGTCGACGAGCTGAGCGGCGAGCCCGCCCTGGACGGGTACCACCTGCTGCCCAGCGTGCGCGGCGAGCTGCTGGCCCGCCTCGGGCGCTACGACGAGGCGCGGATCGAGCTCAAGCGCGCGGCGGCGCTAACGAACAACCAGCCCGAGCGCGCGCAGCTGGCCGAGCGGGCCCGTTCGCTTCCCGAAGGGTCGCGGGAGACAGCCCGGTGAGCCGCCGGCACTCGCGCGTGAGGTGGGCCTGATCGGAGTAGCCCGCGTCGAGCGCCGCGCGGCCGAGGTCGCCGGCGGCGGTGCGCAAGAAGCGGCGCAGCTTCAGGACGCGTTGCAGCGTCTTGGGCCCGTAGCCCACCCCGGCTCGGCAGCGGCGGCGCAGCTGGCGCTCGCTGAGGCCGAGGTCCCCGGCGAGCGACTCCACCCGCTGGCGCGGGTCCAGCAGCCGCAGCGTCGCCTGTTGCACGGCCCGGTCGGGAGCCCTGGAGGCGGCCAGCCGCGTGGCCACCCCGGCCAGCAGCCCGAGCGCGTCCCAGGGGTCGAGGTCGCCGCTCAGGCGCCTGTCGGGGTCCAGCCCCACCTCCTCAAGGCCCACGCGCCGGTCGCTCAGCTCGTCGAGGGGGAGGCCCAGAGCGGAGCCGCCGGCGCCGGGCAGGAAGCGAACGCCGGCGATCGCCTGGCCTTCGCGGGTCGGTGCCAGTGCGGGCCCCGTGTCGGGGCCCGCGAGCATCGCGCCGGAGCCCGCGCGCCACACCAGGTCCACGCAGGCGTCGGGGAGCACCCGCACGGTCTCGCCGTCGCCGCGGCGCATCCACAGGCAGGCGATCGACCCGCGCAGCGGGGTGGGCGGCGGGAGCTCGACGTAGGTGTCCGTTTCCTTCAAGACCGCTCGGCCCGTAACCGCTTCCATGTGCTCATGAACATTCTCTTCGTATCAAGCGTGAGCCCGATCGCCGCGGACCCCCCTGAGAGCCGCAAGCTGTACGTCGAGGCCCTGGGCCTGCCCCTGGACGGCGACGATCCCCAGGGCTACTGGCACAGCGAGAAGGTCGAGGGCACCAGGCACTTCGGCGTCTGGCCGCTCTCCCAGGCGGCTGAGGCGTGCTTCGGCAGCGAGACCTGGCCCGAGGGCATCACCGTCCCTCAGGTGAGCATCGAGTTCGAGGTCGAGACCGCCGACGCGGTGGCGTCCGGAGCTGCCGAGCTGGAGGAGCAGGGCTTCGAGTTGCTGCACGACACCCGCACCGAGCCCTGGGGCCAGACCGTGGCCCGTCTGCTCTCGGCCGACGGCGCGATCGTCGGGCTCTCCTACGCCCCCTGGATGCACTAGGCGGTCGCGGCCTCCTTCAGCCCCAGCTCCTCGATCGCCTGCTCGCGCATCTTGTACTTCTGCACCTTGCCGGTGACCGTCATCGGCAACTCGGTGACCAGCTTCACGTGGCGGGGCACCTTGTAGTGGGCGATCTTCTCGCGGCAGAAGTCGCGTAGCGCGTCCTCGTCGGCCGAGGAGTCCTCGACCAGGATCACCCAGGCCATGATCTCCTCGCCGTATCGCTCGTCGGGCACGCCGATGACCGAGACGTCGGAGACCTCGGGGCTGGTGTGCAGGAACTCCTCGATCTCGCGCGGGTAGATGTTCTCGCCGCCCCGGATGATCATGTCCTTCGAGCGCCCGACGATGTTGACGAAGCCCTCGTCGTCCATCGTGGCCAGGTCGCCGGTGTGCATCCAGCGGGCGGAGTCGATGGCCTCCGCCGTGCGCTCCTGGTCGTCCCAGTAGCCGAGCATCACCGAGTAGCCGCGGGTGCACAGCTCGCCGGTATCGCCGCGCTGCACCGTCTGGCCGGTGTCGGGGTCGACCACCTTGACCTCCACGTGGGGGTGCACCTGGCCGACGCTCCCGACGCGCTTCTCCAGCGGGTCGTCGGCGCGGGTCTGGGTGGAGACGGGGGAGGTCTCGGTCATGCCGTAACAGATGGCCACCTCCTCCATGTGCATGTCGGAGACCACCTGCTTCATGACCTCGGTGGGGCAGGGCGAGCCGGCCATGATCCCGGTGCGCAGGCTGGCCAGGTCGAAGTCGCCGAAGTTCGCCAGCCCCAGCTCGGCGATGAACATGGTGGGCACCCCGTACAGCGAGGTGCAGCGCTCCTCGGCCACCGCGGCCAGCGTGGCCTCGGGCTCGAAGCCACCCTCCGGCACCACCATGCAGGCGCCGTGTGAGGTGCAGCCCAGGTTGCCCATGACCATGCCGAAGCAGTGGTAGAACGGCACCGGGATGCATACGCGGTCGTCGGCCGTGTATCCGCACAGCTCGCCCACGAAGAACCCGTTGTTGAGGATGTTGTGGTGCGACAGCGTGGCGCCCTTGGGGAAGCCGGTGGTGCCGCTCGTGTACTGCACGTTGATCGCCTCGTCGGCCGACAGGGACCCGGAGCGCTCGCGCAGCTCGTCCTCGCTTACCTCGTCGGCCTCGGCGAGCAGCTCCTCCCAGTCGCCGGTCTCGGTGAAGACCACGCGCTCGAGCGCGTCGAGCCCGTCTCGCACCTCGCCCACCATCGCCCGGTAGTCCGAGGTCTTGTGCCCGGTGGCCGACACCAGCATCCGGCAGCCGGACTGGCGCAGGGCGTACTCCAGCTCGCTGGTGCGGTAGGCCGGGTTGACGTTGACGAGCACCACGCCCGCCTTGGCGCTCGCGTACTGGACGAGGACCCACTCGACGCAGTTGGGCGCCCAGATGCCCATTCGGTCGCCCGGCTTCAGCCCCGCGGACATCAGCGCGCGCGCCAAGCGGTCGACCTCGGCGTTCAGCTCGCCGTAGGTCATCCGTACGTCCTGGTGGCGGACCACCAGCGCGTCCGCCTCGGGATCCCGCGCGACGGTTCGCTCGAGGTTCTCTCCGATGGTCTCGCCGAGGAGGGGAGTCTCGGACACCCCGTGCGAGTACGAGAGCGTCATGTGGGGCATCATACGGCCGCATGCTCGAGGGGCTGATGCAGCACGATCACCCGTTGACCGTCCAGCACATCTTGGAGCGGGTGCGGACCTTCCACGCCGACGCCGAGGTGGCGACGCTCACCGCGGACGGGACCGAGCGCGCCACCTTCGGCGAGCTCGCGGGGCGGGTGGACCGGCTCTGCGCCGGGCTGAAGTCACTGGGTGTCGAGCCCGGCGACCGGGTGGCCACCTTCGCGTGGAACTCCCAGCACCACCTGGAGGCCTACCTGGCCATCCCGACGATGGGCGCGGTGCTTCACACGCTGAACATCCGCCTGTTCGCCCAGCAGCTCACCTACATCGCCAACCACGCCCAGGACAAGGTCGTGTTGGTCGACTCGCTGCTGGTGGACGCCCTGTCAGAGCACGCCGAGAGCTTCGACACCGTCGAGCGCTTCGTGGTCATGGGCGGGTCCGAGACCGGCTCCCTTCCCAACGCGATGACGATGGACGAGCTGCTGGAGGAGGGCGACGAGGGCTTCGACTACCCGGAGATCGACGACCGCCAGGCGGCGGGGCTGTGTTACACGAGCGGCACCACCGGCAACCCAAAGGGCGTCCTCTACTCCCACCGATCGACCTTGCTGCAGGCGCTCGCGACGGGCCTGGCCGACGGGCTCGGGGTGTCGCGCGGCGACCGCGTCATGCCGGTCGTGCCGATGTTCCACGCCAACGCCTGGAGCCTCGCCCACGGGGCGATGCTCATGGGGGCCGACCTGGTGATGCCCAGCCAGTTCCTCCAGGCCGAGCCGCTGGCCAAGCTGATCGAGAACGAGAAGGTGACCGTGGCCGGCGCCGTGCCCACCATCTGGCTCGACCTGCTGCGCTACGCCGACGAGAACCAGCCCGACCTGTCCAGCATCCGGATCGTGGCCTGCGGTGGCTCGGCCGTGCCGCGCTCGCTGATGGAGCAGTTCGAGGAGCGCCACGGAATGAGGATCGTGCAGGCGTGGGGGATGACCGAGACCAGCCCGCTGGCCTCGGTGGCCCATCCGCTGCCCGACGCCGAGGGCGAGGAGCACTGGGAGCAGCGCGCCACCGCCGGACACCCGCTCCCGCTGCTGGACATCCGCATCTGCGACGAGCAGGGCGAGCCGCTGCCCTTCGACGGCGAGCAGACCGGCGAGCTGGAGATCCGCGGGCCGTGGATCTGCTCGGAGTACTACGAGGACCCGGCCGGCGCGGAGAAGTTCCACGACGGCTGGCTGCGCACCGGCGACGTTGCCTCGATCGACGAGCGCGGCACGATCCGCATCTCCGACCGCTCCAAGGACGTGATCAAGTCGGGCGGCGAGTGGATCTCGTCGGTCGACCTGGAGAACGAGCTGATGTCGCACCCCGGCGTGGCCGAGGCGGCGGTGATCGCGCGGCCGGACGAGCGCTGGTCGGAGCGCCCGCTGGCCTGCGTGGTGTGCGAGGAGGGCGAGTCACCCTCCGCCGATCAGTTGCGCGAGCACCTGGGTGAGCGGGTGGCCAAGTGGTGGGTGCCGGAGCAGTTCGCCTTCATCGAGGAGGTGCCGAAGACCAGCGTCGGCAAGTTCGACAAGAAGGTGCTGCGCACGCGCCTCGAGGAGGGCGAGCTGGAGACCGAGGAGGCCGGGGCCAAGGCCTGAGTCGCGCCTAGACTGGCGCCTCCTTGAGGATCTTCAGCGGCATCCAGCCCACGGGGCGCAAGCACCTGGGCAACTACCTCGGCGCCATCCGCCAGTACGTGGAGGGCCAGGACCGCGGCGACCCGGCGATCTACTGCATCGTCGACCTGCACGCGACGACGGTGCCCTACGACCCCGCCGAGCTTCGCTCGCGCGTGTACGACACGACCGCGATGCTCCTGGCCTCCGGCCTGGACCCAGCGCGCTGCATCCTGTTCCGGCAAGGCGACGTGCACGAGCACACCGAGCTGTGCTGGCTCCTGAGCTCGGTCACCGCGCACGGCGATCTCAACCGGATGCATCAGTTCAAGGAGAAGTCCGCCCAGCAGCGCGAGCTCGTCTCGGCCGGGCTGTTCCTCTACCCGGTGCTCCAGGCCGCGGACGTGCTGGCCTATCGCGCGCACGAGGTGCCGGTGGGCGACGACCAGCGCCAACACGTCGAGTTGATGCGCGACATCGCGCTGCGCTTCAACGCGACGTACGGGGAGGTGCTGGTGGTGCCCGAGCACCGCATACCCGGCGTGGGCGCCCGGATAATGGACCTGCAGGAGCCCACGCGGAAGATGTCCACCACCGTCGGCACCGAGCAGGGCCTGGTCTTCGTGGACGACGAGCCGGACGCCATCCGCAAGAAGCTCAAGCGCGCGGTGGCCGACTCCGGGCGGGAGGTCGTGCGCGCGCCGGACAAGCCCGGCATCTCGAACATGATCGAGGTGCTGGCTGTCGTGCGAGGGATCGACCCCTCGGCTATCGAAGAAGAGTTCAACGGCGCCGGCTACGGAGACTTCAAATCTGCGGTTGCCGAGGAGCTGATCGCGCTCCTCGAACCCGTGCGGGTGCGCTACCTGGAGCTGCGGCCCGACGAGGAAGCCTTGGAGGGAGCGCTGCGCGAAGGCGCTGATCGCGCCCGGGGGATCGCCTCGGACACGCTCGGCGACGTGCGCCGGGCCATGGGCGTCGGACCCCCGGCCTAAGCTGCCCGTCGTGGCGCTCGCCTCCATCGACCTCGACCTCGAGGTCTTCCACGGCCCGTTCGACCTGCTGCTGTCGCTCGTCCTGCGCGACGAGGTCGACCTGCTCGAGGTCGACCTGGCCGAGGTGGTGCTCGCGTACGTGGATCACTTGGAGTCGACCGGGCAGCTCGACCTGGAGGCGGTAACCGAGTTCCTGGTGCTGATCGCCGCCCTGCTGCTCCTCAAGTCGCAGCTGATGCTGCCGGTCGAAGAGGAGGAGGCCCCCGAGCTCGAGGCGGGCGAGGCGGCCGACGAGCTGCTGGCCCGGATGCTCGAGTACCACCGCTACCGCGGAGCGGCCGCGCTGATGCGGGAGCGGTTCGAGGATCAGCGCGGCTTCCTCTACCGCTCCGCTCCGCTCCCGCCCCACCTGCGCCGGGTCTCGGTGGAGGCCGCGGAGGCGGTGTACGAGCCCGAGCTGCTCGCTCGCTCCATCGGGGACATGCTGCGGGTTCCGCCGCCGCTCGATCTGCGGCACGTCTCCGCGCCCGCGGTATCCCTCGATTCGCGGTTGGCGCACCTGCGTCAACTGCTAGCTGGCAAGGGGAGCTTTGGCTTTGAGGACGCCGTTCAGGGCGCGGATCGGATGACCCAGGCCGTGACTCTCTTTGCCCTGTTGGAGCTGTACAAGGCCGGCGAGGCGACCTGGGAGCAGTCAGAGCCGTTCGCCCCGATCACGGTGAGCGTCGGATGAACGAGCTCGCCCGGGTGATCGAAGCCCTGCTGTTCCTCTCGCCGGAGCCGGTGAGCGCGGACGCCCTGGCCGACGCCGCGGAGGTGTCGCCCGGTGAGGTGGTCGAGGCGCTGGCGCGCCTGCGCGAGCACTACGCCGAGGGCTACCGGGGCGTGGTGCTGCGCGAGGTGGCGGGCGGCTTCACGCTGGCCACCGACCCGGTCGCCGAGACGGCGGCGCGGCGGCTGCTGGCCAAGCCCCGCACGCCGCCGCTGTCGCAGGCCCAGGCGGAGTGCCTGGCCGCGGTGGCCTACCTGCAGCCGGTCTCGCGGCCGGAGATCGCCCGCATTCGCGGCGTGGCCTCCGAATCGGCGGTGGGAACGCTCCTGGAGCGCGGGCTGATCGAGGAGTCCGGCCGCTCCCGCTTCGGGGCGATCCTGTACCGCACCACCGACCTGTTCGAGCGCCTATTCGGCCTGTCCGGCCTCGACGCCCTGCCCGACCCGGCGACGTTCGACCCCACGCCCGAGCAGGAGGGCGAGATCCGCGAGCGCCTGGTCCGCGCCGGCGAGCAGCGGGCCTCCCAGGGCCCCTAGGGCCCGCGGGGCGCAAGCGCCGAGCCGCCTAGGCCCCGGCCGCACAACCCCGCGGCCGCGCGACGCCCACCCACCGGGGCGAACCCGGCCACCGTGTCACTTAGGGCACCGTATGGGTGCCAAATCGACCACGGTGGATCAGATCGCGGCCCGAATCGCGGGCTCGGCGCACGGGATCGTGACCCGCGAGGAGCTGCTCGCCGCCGGCGTGGGCCGGCGGGCCATCGCCGGTCGCCTGAAGCGCGGCGCGCTCCTGGCCGAGTACCGCGGCGTCTACCGGGTCGGGCATCGAGCGGCGAGCACCGAGGCCACGTATCTCGCCGCGGTCAAGGCCTGCGGCGACGGAGCGGTGCTCAGCGGTCGGGCGGCGGGGTACCTGTGGCGCCTGGTCAAGGGCGCCGCGCCTCCGCCGGAGGTCAGCGCACCCCAGAGGCGCCGTGTCCCCGGCCTGCTCACTCGTCGCTCTCGTTCACTGGGGAACCACGAGCGGACGGTCTTTCGCGACATCCCGGTAACCACCGTCCCGAGGACCCTGATCGACCTGGCCGCCTGCCTGTCCGAGGAGGAGCTGGCGCGCGCCTGCCACGAGGCCGGCGTCCTGTATCGGACGACCCCCGCGCAGGTGAAGTCGCGGCCCAACGCCCCCGGCGCCGCCAAGCTGCGCCGGGTGCTGGCGGGCGACGTCGACGTCACGCTGAGCGCACTCGAGCGCGAGTTCCTGCGCATCCTGCGCCGGGAAGGGCTGCCCATCCCGATCACCAACCGGCGCGCCGGCGCCAAGTACGTCGACTGCCACTGGCCCGAGCACGCCCTGACGGTTGAGCTCGACTCCTATCGATTCCACAACTCCCGCCACTCGTGGGAGCAGGACCATCGCCGCGAGCGCGAGGCCTACCGGCGCGGCGACGCGTTCAGGCGCTACACCTGGGCGGATGTGTTCGAGGATCCGAGCGGGATGCTGAGAGAGCTGACGGAGCTGCTCCGCTAGGTGCCGGGCTTCCAGGAACAACGCACGATCCTCGACCGGTGGCACGAGCACCCGGGCCGCGAGCGCGTGGACGGCCCCCGCGCGGCGCTGACGTTCGACGACGGCCCGGACCCCGACGCCACCCCGCTGGTGCTCGACGTGCTCGCCGACCTCGGCCTGCGGGCCACCTTCTTCATGACCGGCGAGCAGGTCGAGCGCCACCCGGTGATCGCGGCCCGCGTGGCCGACGAGGGCCACGAGGTCGCCGCACACGGCTACGCCCACCTGCGCGAGCCCCCGGCAGGTGACCTGGAGCGCGGCCTGGAGGCGGTCGAGCGGGCGACCGGGCGGCGCCCGACCCGCTACCGCCCGCCCTACGGGCGCGCCGCGGACACCGGCTTGGAGCTCGTCCTCTGGTCGGCCTGGGGGCTGGACTGGGAGACGATCGGCCCCGACCGCATCGCCGAGCTGGTGTTGCGCGACCTCGAGCCGGGCGCGATCGTGCTCCTGCACGACTCCGCCCGGTACGCGCCCCGGGAGAGCGCCGAGCCCACGGCGCTGGCGCTATGGGCGATCGCAGAGGAGGCCGCGAGCCGCGGCATCGAGCTGGGGCCCCTCTAGGCGGCGGCGGTGAGCTTCGACTCGGCCAGGAAGTCGCCGGCCGTGTCGCAGAGGATCTGGCGCATCGCCTCGGTGGCGGGGGAGACGAAGCCCTCGCCCAGGTGAGCGGCCCAGATGCGCCGAATCGGGGCCTCGCGGCCCAGCGACCGCGACACCAGCGAGGGGTTCAGCGGGTTCAGGGCGAGGCGGGGGAGGAGGGTGATGCCCACGCCCGCGGCCACCAGCGCCTGGGCGGCCATGGTCTCGTCCGCCTCGAAGGCAAACCGCGGCTCGAACCCGGCGTCGGCGCAGGCCCGCTCGTAGATCGGCCGGCAGCCGGCCTGGCTGCCCGACACGATCCAGGGCTCGTCGGAGAACTCGGCGAGCCGTAGGCGGCGCCGGGAGGCCAGCGGATGGCTCTCGGGCAGGACCACCTCGTAGGGATCGTCGAGCAGGTGGGTCAGCGACAGGTCCTCGTCGAGCATCCCGGGGATGCGCTCGGAGTCGTAGACCAGGGCCAGGTCCACCTCGCCGGCGCGCATGGCCTCGCTGGCCTCGCTGGGCTCGGCCACGATCATCCCGAGCTCCACGTCCGGGTGGCGGCCGTTGAACTCCGCCACGGCCCGGGGGAGCAGCGTGGCGCCGGCGCTCTGGAACGAGGCGAGCCGCAGCCGCCCTCCGCGCAGGCCCGCGATCGCGGCCAGTTCGTCCTCGGCGTCCTCGATGCGGGCGAGGATCGCGTCGGCGTGGGTGACCAGCGCGGCGCCCGCCTCGGTCAGCCGCACACCGCGTGCGTTGCGCTCCAGCAGGGTGGTCCCGGCCTCGCGCTCCAGGGCAGCCACCTGCTGGCTGACCGCGGACTGGGTGAACGAGAGGGCCTCGGCCGCGGCGGAGAAGGAGCCGCGCCGCGCGACCTCCCGGAGGACCTTCAGGCGGCGTACGTCAAGCATTAGCCGAGCTTATCGCACCCTCAAAGAAGCGTCGTTTGCACTGATGAGGTCCGGCTGCGAGTGTCAGAGGCGTGAGCAGTCGCCACTGGACACTCCTGATTCTCCTCGCCTCGCTGTGGGGCGCCTCGTACCTGTTCATCAAGATCGGGCTCGAGGACCTGACCCCGGCGGCGGTCGTGTTCCTGCGCACCCTGCTGGCCGCCGCGGTGCTGCTCCCGTTCGCCGCGTACACCAAGGCGTTGGGCGGCCTGCGTGAGAACGTCAAGCCGATCGCGCTGCTGGCCGCCGTCCAGGTGGCGGCCCCGTTCCTGCTCATCTCCGCGGGCGAGCAGGACATCTCCTCCTCGCTGGCCGGGATCCTGGTGGCCAGCGCCCCGATCTTCACCGCGCTGCTGGCCATCAAGCTCGACGACGCCGAGCGCGTCCACGGCTGGAACCTGGTCGGCGTCGGAATCGGCATCGTCGGCGTCGGGCTGCTGCTGGGCCTCGACACCGGCGGCGGCTCGGGCGCCGTCGTGGGCGGCATCTTCGTGGTGGTGGCCAGCCTCGGCTACGCGATCGGCGGCTTCATCCTCAAGAAGCGCCTGACGGGCGTCCCGCCGGTGGGCATCAGCGGCCTGACCATGGCCTTCTCGGCGGTGATGACGCTGCCGTTCGTGGCGATCGACCCGCCGGACGCCATGCCCGGCGCGGGCTCCCTGGCCGCCGTCGCGGCGCTGGGGATCCTCGGCACCGGAGTGGCCTTCGGGCTCTTCTACACGATGATCGCCCAGGTCGGCCCGACCAAGGCCTCGCTGGTGGCCTACATCGCGCCCGGCTTCGCCGTGGTCTACGGCGTCCTGCTGCGCGACGAGCGCTTCACGCTGGCCACCGCCGGCGGCCTGCTCCTGATCGTGGGCGGCTCCTACCTGGCCGCCCAGGGCGCACCTTGGCAACGAAAGACAGCCCCGGTTCGTCAGCCGGCACACACGCCGGCGACGCCCGCGGCGGAGAGGACGGCGGCATGATCGACGGAGTCAACGTTCGGATGATGAGGCCCGAGGACCGCGCCGCGCTCACTCGCCTGGCGGCACTCGACTCCGGCCCGATCCCCTTCGGCGCCTGGCTGGTGGCCGAGGTCGAAGGCGAGCTGTGGGCCGCGCTGCCGCTGGCCGGCGGTCGCGCCCTGGCCGACCCCTTCCGGCCCACCGGCGACCTGGTGGAGCTGCTCCAGATGCGCGTCGCCCAGATGCACGCCGACTCCGACGCTGGACCATCCGTGCGCGCAGCGCTACGGTGGCTGGCAAGGAGAGGAGGCCGTGATGGCCGAGAAGGCGAGCGTGCTAGTGGTGGCCAACCGCACCGCGGAATCGCCTGAGCTGCTCAGCGCGCTCCGAGCACGTCACCAGGAAGGGCCCGCCGAATTCACGCTGCTGGTGCCGGCCACGCCGCAGGGCGTCTCGTGGGCGGCCGACATGCACGCGGGCGGGGCTGCGGCCGATGATCATCTGGAGCACCTGGCCGACAACCTGCGCCGCGAGGGCCTGGAGGTGAGGGGCGCGATCGTGGGCGACCCGGACGCTCTGGCTGCGACATCGGACGCCTGCTTCGCGAACAGCTACGACGAGGTGATCGTCTCCACGCTGCCGCTGAGGCTGTCGAAGTGGCTGAAGGTCGACCTGCCGCACAAGGTCGAGCACGCCACCGGGCTACCGGTGCGTCACGTGATCGGCTCTGACGAGCGCGTCACGGCGAGCTGACCGCAGGCCGCGTCGATGTCGCGGCCGCGGGTGAGGCGCACGGTCGCGCGCAGGCCGCGCTTCTCCAGCGTGCTCCGGAAGGCTTCGATGGCGTCGCGCGTCGAGCCCTCGAACCCCGCCTCGGTCGGGTTGTAGGGGATCAGGTTGACCTTGAAGGCGTTGCGCGGCTCGCGCAGCAGGTCCGCCAGCGCGTGGGCCTGCTCGACGCGGTCGTTCACCCCGTTGAGCATCAGGTACTCCACGAACACCTCGCGCTTGCGGGCGGCGTGCCAGTCGCGGCAGGCGGCCAGCACCTCGTCGAGCGGGTAGCGGTCGTTGACCGGCATCAGCTCGGAGCGCAGCGCCTCCTCGGGGGCGTGTAGCGACAACGCCAGCCGCACCGGCCGTCCCTCGCGCGCCAGGCGCTCGATGCCCGGGATCCAGCCCACGGTGGAGATCGCCGTGTTGGAGGTGGCGATGCCGAGGTCGGGCAGCCGCTCGCAGGCCTCGAGCACGTTGTCGAGGTTCAGCAGCGGCTCGCCCATCCCCATGAACACGGCGTGGTTGACCGGCTCGCCGCGGCGAAAGTGCAGGGCCTGGTCGAGGATCTCCGAGGCGGTCAGGTTGCGGCCGAACTTCATCCGCCCGGTCGCGCAGAACGTGCAGGTCAGCGGGCAGCCCGACTGGCTCGACAGGCACAGCGAGCGCCGGCCGTCGCGGTAGCGCATCAGCACCGCCTCCAGCGGCCGGCCGTCGTGGGTGAGCAACAGCGCCTTCTGTGTGCCGTCGGAGGCCAGTGCCTCCTCTTCGAAGCTCAGCGAGGACAGCGGGACCTGGTCGTTCAGCGTCTCGCGCAGCGGCGCCGGGAGGTTCGTCATCTCCTCGTAGGAGGACGCGCCACGGGCGGTCCACTCCCACACCTGGCGGGCGCGGAACGACGGCTCGCCGCGGTCGGCGAGGGTGCGCTGAAGGAGCTCCAGGTCCACGCCCCGAGCCTACGCTTGCCGGCCATGCGCCTCGCCAAGTACCTGGCCCACGCCGGCGTGGCCTCGCGCCGGGCCGCGGAGGAGCTGATCGCCGCGGGCCGGGTGTCAGTGGGCGGCCAGACGGTCACCGACCCCGCCCGCGACGTGGACGAAGGCAGCGGCGTGAGCGTCGACGGGCGCGCGGCCGCGCCGGAGCCGCGCGAGGTGCACCTGCTGAACAAGCCGGCGGGGGTGGTGTCGACCGCGAAGGACACCCACGGGCGCCGGACCGTGGTGGAGCTCGTCCCCAGCCGGCGCCGGCTGTACCCGGTCGGGCGCCTGGACGCCGAGACCACCGGCCTGATCCTGCTGACCAACGACGGCGGGCTGGCCGAGAAGCTGATGCACCCGCGCTACGAGGTGCCGCGCACCTACCGGGTGACCGTCCGGGGCGAGCCGTCGGATGAGGCGCTGACGAGGCTGGCGGAGGGGGTGGAGCTCGACGACGGCCGCACCGCGCCGGCCCAGGCCCAGCGGCTGGGCGACGGCCGGATCGAGCTGACGCTCAGAGAGGGCCGCAACCGCCAGGTGCGGCGCATGTGCGAGGCGGTGGGCCACCGGGTCGTCGCGCTGGAGCGGGTGGGCCTCGGCGGCCTGGCGCTCGAAGGGCTGCGGGAAGGGGAGAGCCGGCTGCTGTCGGCGGACGAGATCGAGCGGCTGACAGAATCGCCCGGGTGAGGCTGCAGGCCCTCAGAGGGGCGATAACCGTGGAGGACAACGAGTCGGGGGCCATCCTGTCGGCCACCGAGGAGCTCGTCCTGGCCGTCCTGGAGCGCAACCAGCTCAAGGCCGAGGACCTGGTCAGCTGCATCTTCACCGTCACCGACGACCTCGATGCCGAGTTCCCCGCCGTGGCGGCGCGGCGCATAGGGCTGGACGGGGTCCCGCTGCTGTGCAGCCGGGAGATCCCGGTGCCTGGCTCGCTGCCGCGGGTGATCCGCGTGCTGGTGCACTGCTACCCGCCCGACGGCGCCGAGCCCCGCCACGTCTACCTGCGCGAAGCGACCCGGCTGCGCAAGGACCTGGAGGCGGCCCAGTGACCCCGATCGAGTTCAACCGGCGCATCGAGGACATCCCGGCCTACCCGGCGGCCGAGACCTACGCGTACGACGGGGAGCTGGTCAAGCTGGCCTCCAACGAGGCCCCGTGGGGCCCGTCGGAGGAGGTCCAGGTGGCTGCCGCGAACGCGCTGCGGGACCTCAACCGCTACCCCGACCCCGAGAAGTCGCTGATGCGCCGCCGAATCGCCGAGCGCTGCGACATGTCGCCCGGCCGCGTGGCCGTGGGCAACGGCTCCTGCGAGATCCTGCTCGCCGCCGCCGAGGCGATGCTCGAGCCGGGGGCGGAGATCGTCTACGCCTGGCCCTCGTTCTCGATGTATCCGCACCTGGCCGCCATGAGCGGTGCGCGCGGCGTGCGGGTGCCGCTGGACGCGGCCGGGCTGCACGACCTCGAGGCGATGGCGCGGGAGGTCAACCACGCCACTCGGATCGTCCTGGTCTGCAACCCCAACAACCCGACCGCCACGGCACTGCCGCCGGACGCAATCGAGGCCTTCGTGGACGAGCTGCCCAAGCACGTCGCCGTGATCCTCGACGAGGCCTACGTGGAGTTCTCGCTGGCCCAGGACCCAGACGAGTCGCTCGACCTGCTGCGCCGCCACTCCAACCTGGTGGTGCTGCGCACGTTCTCGAAGGTCTACGGCCTGTGCGGGCTGCGGGCCGGCTACGCGCTGGGCTCCGAGCAGTTCCGCCTGGCGGTGGACCGCGTGCGCCAGCCCTTCTCGGTCAACGCGCCCGCCCAGGCGGCCGCAGCGGAGGCGATCCTGCACCAGGACGAGGTGGCCCGGCGCGTCGAGCTGACGGCGGTGGAGCGCCTGTACGTCGAGTCCGAGCTGGCCGAGCGCGGCCTGGAGACCACCGAGAGCCAGGCGAACTTCTCCTGGGTGGGGGTCGGCGAGGAGCGCGACGAGGCCGAGATCGTGACCGGCCTGGCCGAGCGCGGCGTGATCGTGCGTGCGGGGAGCGCTCTCGGGGAAGAGGGGCGGCTGCGGGTGACATACGGGACCCGCGACGAGAACGATCGCTTCCTGTCCACGCTCGACGAGCTCATCTGAGGAGAGACATGACCAAGGCACTGCAGGCGCTGGAGTCCTTCGAAGGCCTGGACGGCATCGCCGGCTGGGCCTCGGAGAAGTGGCGGGGGATCCTCAGTGAGAGCCCGTCCCTGAAGCATCTGCTCAGCGGCGCGCCGCTCGGCCACCCGCTGCACCCCGTCCTCACCGACGTGCCCATCGGCACCTGGACCAGCGCGCTGCTGCTCGACCTCGTCGGCGGCCGGGGCTCCGAGGACTCGGCCGACCTGCTGGTGCTGGCCGGGCTGCTCGCGGCCGGGCCCACGGCCCTCTCGGGGTGGTCGGACTGGTCGGACGCCGAGCCCTCAAGCAAGCCGATCGGCCGCGTGGGCATCGTTCACGCCGCCACCAACGCCACCGCCATCTCGCTGTTCGGCGCCTCCCTGGTGGCCCGCCGTACCGGTGACCGGGGCAGGGGCAAGCTGCTGGGTCTCGTCGGGGGCGGCGTGCTGGCTGCGGGCGGCTACCTGGGCGGACACCTCACCTACGAGCAGGGAGCACGGGTCGAGACGGTGTCTCCCGCCGCCTGAAGCTGCGGTACAGTGGCGCGCAATGCGTGCGCATCTCACACAGCCCGTCGCGGCTTCGCGCACGTATTCCTTCTGGCGATTTCTCTAGGCGTCCAGCCTTTACCTGCCTGCCCGGCTGGCCGCCGCACGACCCGTGGAGATCGCTAGAGAGATGAGGACCAGATGGACCGAAGAGAGGTGGAAGTAGGGGGGCAGAGCATCGGCGGGGACCGCTTCGCCGTGATCGCCGGTCCCTGCACCGTCGAGTCGCGCGAGAGCCTGCTGGAGACCGCAGAATGCGTCAGTGAGGCGGGCGCGGCCTTCCTGCGCGGCGGCGCGTTCAAGCCCCGCAGCTCCCCGCGCTCCTTCCAGGGCCTGGGCCATGCCGCCCTGCCCCTTCTCGCCGAGGCCCGGGAGCGCACCGGGCTCCCGGTGGTGACCGAGGCGCTGGACGTCCGCGACGTGGAGGCGGTGGCCGAGGTGGCTGACGTCGTGCAGGTGGGAGCTCGGAACATGCAGAACTACTCGCTGCTGACCGAGCTCGGCCGGGCCGGGCGACCCGTGCTGCTCAAGCGCGGGCTGTCGGCGACGCTGGACGAGCTGCTGATGGCCGCCGAGTACGTGACCCAGGAGGGCAACCCGGACGTGATCCTGTGCGAACGCGGGATCCGCACGTTCGAGACCGCCTACCGCTTCACGCTCGACCTGATGGCGGTGCCGGTGCTCAAAGAGCGCACCGAGCTGCCTGTGGTGGTGGACCCCAGCCACGCCGCGGGCCGGCGCGAGCTGGTCGAGCCGATGTCCCTGGCCGCCGCGGCGGCCGGCGCCGACGGCGTGATGGTCGAGGTGCACCCCGATCCCGACCGCGCGGTGTGCGACGGGCGGCAGTCGCTGAGCTGCGAGGAGTTCGGCCCCTACGTCAGCCGGCTCGAGGGGATGATGGCCACCGCATGAGGCCGGTCCACCTCGACCACGTCCGCGACCAGCGCATCGAGCGGGTCGTGCCGCTGATCGCGCCGGAGCCGATCCTCGACGAGCTGCCGCTCACCGACGAGCTGGCCGACGAGGTCGTGCGCGGGCGCGAGGAGGTCAAGGCGGTGCTGGACGGTGATGACGACCGCCTGCTGGTGGTGGTGGGCCCCTGCAGCGTGCACGACCCCGTGGCGGCCCTGGAGTACGCGCACGGCCTGGCGGCGAAGGCCCGCGACCTGCGCGACGACCTGTGCGTGGTCATGCGCGTGTACTTCGAGAAGCCGCGTACCACCACCGGATGGAAGGGCCTGATCAACGACCCCGACCTGGACGGGTCCGGGGACGTGAACAGCGGCCTGCGCATCGCCCGCCGGCTGCTGCTGGAGGTGGTGTCCCTGGGAGTGCCCGTGGGCGTGGAGTGGCTTGACCCGATCACCCCGCAGTACATCTCCGACACCGTGGCCTGGGGTGCGATCGGCGCCCGCACCACCGAGAGCCAGATCCACCGCCAGCTCGGCTCGGGGCTGTCGATGCCGGTGGGCTTCAAGAACGGCACCGACGGCAGCGTGAAGGTCGCGGTCGACGCGGTTCGCGCCGCCGGCGCCCGCCACGCCTTCGCCGGCGTCGATGCCGACGGCACCCCGGCCATCCTCTACACCTCCGGCAACCCGGACTGCCACGTGATCCTGCGCGGGGGCCGCGACGCGCCCAACTACCCCGCCTCCGCGGTGGAGGCCGCGCTGGCGGAGCTCCGGGGAGCCGGCCTGCGCCAGCGGGTGATCATCGACGCCTCGCACGACAACAGCGGCAAGGACCCGGAGCGCCAGCCGGTCGTGTCCGCCGACATAGCGGCACAGCTGGCCGGCGGCGCTGATGCGATCGTCGGCGTGATGCTCGAGTCCTTCCTGGTGGCCGGCGCCCAGAAGCTCGTGCCCGGCGAGCCGCTCGTCTACGGCCAGTCGGTCACCGATGCCTGCATGGACTGGAACACCACCGAGGGCGTGCTCGACGAGCTGGCCGACGCCGTGCGCGCTCGGCGCAGCGCCTAGCGTGCGCATCGCCGTCCTCGGAGTCGGGCTGATCGGCGGCTCGATCGGACTGGCGGCCCGGCAGGGCGGAGACGAGGTGATCGGCTTCGGCCGCAGCCCGGAGCGCCTGGAGGCCGCCCGCGAGCAGGGCGCGATCGACGCGGTGGCCCGATCGCTGGAGGACGCGCTCGACGGCACCGACGCCTGCTTTGCCTGCGGGCCGGTGGGCTCGCTCACCACCCAGGTGCAGGCCGCCCTCGACGCGGCCGGGCCGGAGTGCGTGGTCACCGACGTCGGCTCGACGAAGGCCCACGTGGTGGAGGCGATCGCCGACGAGCGCTTCGTCGGCGGGCATCCGGTGGCCGGCGCGGAGACCAGCGGGGTCGAGAACGCGCGCGCCGACCTGTTCGAGGGCGCCGCCTGGTACCTCACCCCGTCCGAGCGCTCGTCGGGGCTGCTGCTCGAGCGCCTGCACCGGCTCGTCCGCTCCTTCGGCGCCACCCCGATCGCGCTGGACGCGGCCACCCACGACCGGCTGCTGGCCACGGTGAGCCACCTGCCCCACGTGCTGGCCAACGTGCTGGTGGCCCAGGCGGCGCGCACGCTGGCCCAGGAGGACGAGCCCCTGCCGCGCATCGGGCCGAGCTTTCGCGACGCCACCCGCGTGGCGGGCGCGAACACCGACATCTGGACCGACATCTACCTGGCCAACCGCGCCGCCCTGGCCGACGAGATCGACGAGACCGTCGAGCGGCTCCGGGCGGTTGCGGTCTCGCTGCGCGCGGCCGACCCCGATGCGCTGTCCTCGTGGAACGACGCCGCCCGGGAGGACCGCCGGCGGCTGCTCGAGGCAGACCTGGCGGGCGAGGACGTGCACCAGCTGCAACTCACGGTGCCCAACCGCCCCGGTATCGTCGCGCAGGTGGCGCTGGCGCTCGGCAGGGCGGACCTGAACATCGTCGATCTCGCGCTGGCGCCCGCCTCGGACAACCGCACCGGCGCGATGACGCTGTGGATCGCCGGCGCCGAGCGCGCGGGCCGCGCAGCCGAGCTGATCGAGGAATTGGGCTTCCCGGTCCAGCGCGCGTAGTGGGGCGCCGCTTCGAGCCGTCGGGGTCGCTGCGCGGCCGCTACACCCCGCCGCCCGACAAGTCGATCTCGCACCGGGCGGCGCTGTTCGGCGCCATGGCCGACGAGCCGGTGACGATCAGGAACTACCTGCGCTCGGCCGACACCCGGTCGACGTTGGACGCCCTGCTCACCGTGGGCGCCGGGGTGGACGATGAGGGCGACGACGTGGTGGTGCGCGGTGTGGGGCTGTACGCGGCGCTGGAGGCCACCGGCGGGCGGCTGGACGTGGGGAACTCGGGCACGCTGCTGCGGCTGCTGCCGGGGTGGCTGGCCGGGCAGCCCGGGGGTGTCTGGACGCTGGACGGCGACGAGTCGATCCGACGCCGGCCGGTGGACCGGGTGGTGGAGCCGCTGCGGGCCATGGGCGCCGCCGTCACAGCCGTAGACGACCGGCTGCCGCCACTCACGGTGGCCGGCGCCGAGCTGCACCCGATCACCTACGACCTGCCGGTGGCCAGCGCGCAGGTGAAGTCCTGCATCCTGATTGCGGCGATGCTGGCCGACGGCACCTCATCGGTCACCGAGTCCAGCGTGAGCCGCGACCACACCGAGCGGATGATGCGCCTGGCCCGGGTCCCGTTCGAGCGAGACGGGATGACGGTCCGGGTCTCCCAGGTGGACGAGCTCGAGCTGGACGAGCTGCACGTACCCGGCGACACCTCGTCGGCGGCCTTCATCGCCGCCGCGGCCATGCTCGTGAGCCGCTCGCGCGTGGTGATCGAGAACGTGGGCCTGAACTGGACCCGGACCGGCTTCTTCCGGATCGCCGAGCGGATGGGGGCGATCCTGCTGGGCGACCTCGAGGAGCCCGGCACCGTGAGCGAGCACGAGCCGATCGGCGAGCTCGACGTGGCCCGGTCGCCGCTGGTGGGCACTGAGGTGAGCGGCGACGAGGTGCCGCTGGCGATCGACGAGCTGACCCTGGTGGGCCTGCTCGGCGCCTTCGCCGAGGGTGAGACGGTGGTCCGCGACGCCGCCGAGCTGCGGGTGAAGGAATCCGACCGCATCGCGGTGATGGTGGAGTCCCTGAACGCGCTGGGCGCCGACGCCGAGGAGCTGCCCGACGGCTTCGTGGTGCGCGGCGACGGCGGACCGCTGCGCGGAGGAACGATCGACGCCCACGGCGACCACCGCATGGCCATGCTGGGCGCCGTGGCGGGCCTCGCCTCGGTGGAGGGCGTGGAGGTCGAGGGGATGGACGCGGCTGGAATCTCCTACCCCGGCTTCGAAGAGGACCTCACGGCGCTTCTGGGCTGAGCCTAGGCTCGACCGATGATCGTCGCCATCGACGGGCCCGCCGGGGCCGGCAAGAGCACGGTCGCCCGCGCGACCGCCGAGGCGCTCGATTTCACCTACCTCGACTCGGGCGCCATGTACCGGGCGGTGGGCCTGGCGCTTCTCCGTGAAGGAGGCGTGCCCTCGCAGCGCGCCCGTGAGCTGGGGCCGGACTTCGCCGAGCTCCCCGGCCTGCGCACGCCGGAGGTCAGCGAGCAGGCCTCCCGCATCGCGCAGGACGCCGGCGTGCGCTCGGCGCTGGTGGACAAGCAGCGCGAGCTCATGAGCAGCGGCGACTGGGTCGCCGAGGGGCGCGACATCGGCACGGTGGTCGCGCCCGAAGCCGAGCTGAAGGTCTTCCTGACGGCGAGCCCGGAGGAGCGGGCCCGCCGCCGGGCCGAGGAGCTGGGCACCGACGTGGAGACCGTGCAGCGCGACCAGGCGCTGCGCGACGCCCAGGACGAGAGCCGCGAGCACTCGCCGCTGAAGGCCGCCGACGACTCCGTGGAGGTCGACACCACCGGGCTCTCGATCGACGAGGTCGTCGAGCGCATCGTGGCCCTGGTGCACCGGTGAGCGCGCTGCCGAAGGTGGCCGTTGTCGGCTACCCGAACGTGGGCAAGTCGACCCTGGTCAACCGGCTGGCCGGCGGCCGCGAAGCCGTGGTGCACGAGCAGTCGGGCGTGACGCGCGACCGCAAGGAGGTCGAGGCCGAGTGGAACGGGCGCCGCTTCCTGCTGGTGGACACCGGCGGGGTGGACCTGGCCGACGAGGACGACATGGCGCAGGCCATCCAGGCCCAGGCGCGCGCCGCGCTGGGCGAGGCCGACGCCGCCGTGCTGGTCGTGGACGCGCGGGCCGGGCTGCGGCCCGGCGACGTCGAGGTGGCGGGCGAGCTGCGCGGGGGACCGGTGCCGGTGACCGTGGCGGCCAACAAGGTCGACTCCCCGGCCCAGGCCTCACTGGCCGCCGACTTCTGGCCGCTCGGGCTGGGGGAGCCGGTGGCTGTGTCCGCCGCTCAGGGCCTGGGCACCGGCGACCTGCTCGACCGCCTCACCGAGGGGCTCACCGCCGAGGAGGGCGAGGGCGACGAGGAGGTCCGGCTCGCGTTCATCGGGCGGCCCAACGTGGGCAAGTCGTCGCTGGTCAACAAGCTGCTCGGCGAGGACCGCGTGATCGTCACCCCGCTGGCCGGAACCACCCGCGACTCGATCGACACCCGCGTAGAGATCGAGGATCGCCCGGTGGTGCTGGTGGACACCGCGGGCCTGCGCCGGCGCACGAAGGTGGCCGGCACGGTGGACTACTACGCCCAGCTGCGCTCCGAGCGGGCGGCCGAGCGCGCCGACGTGGCGGTGCTGGTCTGCGACGCCTCCGAGGGCATCACCACCGAGGACCTGCGCTCGGCCGACATGGCGATGCGCAACCACTGCGCCACCGTGGTCGCCCTGAACAAGTGGGACGCGACCCGGACCGACATCGAGGAGGCGACCGCCAAGGTGCGCCACCGGCTGCGCCAGCGCCCGCGGGTGATGGCCGTGTCGGCCCAGACCGGGCGCGGGCTGACCCGCCTGACCGCCGAGGCCCTGGACCTGGCGGACCGCTCGAAGGGCCGCATCCCCACCAGCGAGCTGAACCGCTTCCTGGCCGACCTCCAGGCTGCCCGCGAGCCCCCGGCCCGCCACGGCAAGCGCCTGAAGCTGCTCTACATGACCCAGTTCGAGGAGGGCCCGCCCCGGTTCGCCGTCCAGGTCAACGACAGGCGCCTAATCAGCCGAAACTACGCCTACTTCATGGAGAATTCCCTCCGCGAGCGCTACGGCCTGGAGGGAATCCCGCTCGTGATCGACTTCAAGGGCCGCGATCGTCGCTATGCAGATCGCTAGGCTCCCTCGACTGATGACGACACCAGAGCTTTCGGATAACGAGTTCCTGTTCACCTCAGAGTCGGTCACCGGGGGCCACCCCGACAAGATGGCCGACCAGATCTCCGACGGCGTCCTCGACGCCGTGCTGGCACAGGACCCGGAGAGCCGCGTCGCCTGCGAGACGCTGCTCAACACCGGCCTGGTGGTCGTCTCCGGTGAGATCAGCACCAACGCGCAGATCGACGTCACCCAGATCGTGCGCGACACGGTCAAGAAGATCGGCTACAGCGACCCCTCGTTCGGCTTCGACTGCGAGGGCTGCTCGGTGATCGTCGCGCTGGACAAGCAGTCCGCCGACATCGCCCAGGGCGTCGACTCGGCCAAGGAGACCCGTGCGGACTCCAGCTCTGACGAGCTGGACGTGGCCGGCGCGGGTGACCAGGGCATGATGTTCGGCTACGCCACCAACGAGACCCCGGAGCTCATGCCGCTCCCGATCGCGTTGGCCCACCGCCTCGCCGAGCGCCTGACCCAGGTGCGCGAGGACGGCACGCTGCCCTACCTGCGCCCGGACGGCAAGACCCAGGTCACCGCTCGCTACGCCGACGGCGTGCCCGTCGGGATCGAGAAGGTCCTGATCTCCACCCAGCACGCGCCGGACGTCGACTCGGCCACCCAGATCCGCCCGGACCTGTGGGAGCACGTGGTCAAGCCGGTCCTGCCGGCCGACCTCTACGACGAGGCCGAGCTCTACACCAACGAGAACTTCCTCGTGAACCCGACCGGCAAGTTCGTCATCGGCGGCCCGGTCGGCGACGCCGGCCTCACCGGCCGCAAGATCATCGTCGACACCTACGGCGGCATGGCCCGCCACGGCGGCGGCGCCTTCTCGGGCAAGGACCCGTCGAAGGTCGACCG
Source organism: uncultured Thermoleophilaceae bacterium (assembly GCA_963830065.1). Lineage (GTDB taxonomy): Bacteria > Actinomycetota > Thermoleophilia > Solirubrobacterales > Thermoleophilaceae > JACCZR01. Next base: position 169,139 of record CAWHLA010000011.1, on the reverse strand, counting down.
CTCGGCCGCCTACGCGGCCCGCTGGGTGGCCAAGAACATCGTGGCCGCCGAGCTGGCCGACCGCGCCGAGGTCCAGGTCGCGTACGCCATCGGCGTGGCGCACCCGGTCTCCGTGATGGTCGAGACCTTCGGCACCGAGAAGATCCCGAAGGCCGAGATCGCCCGCCTGGTCGGCGAGCACTTCGACCTCCGCCCGGGCTCGTTCCGCAAGGAGCTCGACCTGCACCGGCCGATCTACCAGAAGACCGCCGCCTACGGCCACTTCGGCCGCGAGGACGACGACTTCACCTGGGAGAAGACCAACAAGGCCGACGCCCTGCGCGAGGCCGCCGGCCAGACGGCCGGCGCCGCGGCCTAGCGGGTCGCGCGCCGCCCGCCCGTTCGCGGGCGGACGGCGTACACGCTCGAAAAAACTCGTCAGCCGGCTGACGAGTTTCGCTCCGGGGTGCGCCACATCCGGGGCGGACTCCCCGGCCGGCCGGGCGCGGTCGAGCGGGGGACCGGCAAGCCAGACGAGCTCAAGAAAGTCCTCAGCGGGCTGACGAGTTTCGCTCCGGGATGCGCCACACCCCGGCCAACGCCCTAGTTGCTGCCGTTGGCAGCGGGCCCTAAGAGAAGCGGCCGCTAGCCGTCGCCGTCGGCGTCGCCGCTGTCGCCGCCGTCACCGTCCCCGTCCGGCAACCGAACCCGATAAAGCGGAACCTCATCGGAGATCCCCTTGATCTTCCGCTTGCGAGCAAACGACCACTTGAAGTCCTCCTCGGCGCGGTCCTTGACCTCCTCGGTGGCCAGGACGCTGCTGGGGCGAGCCTTGCCCGTCACCCGGCTGGCCAGGTTGACCGGCCGCCCGTACCAGTCGCCGGCGCGGCGAAGTGACGGGCCGGCGGCCAGGCCGGCTCGCAGCTGAGGGAAGTCCTCGCCCTCGTTGTCGGCCGCGTCCACCAGGGCGAGGGTGGCCTTGATCACGGCGTCCGAGTTGTAGGACACCAGCATGGCTGCATCGCCGATCGTCTTCACGAAGCGCACCGGCGCCTCGGCCACGTCGGAGGCCAGCTCGCCCAGCCGTGAGGCCACGGCGCCCAGCTCCTCGGGCGGGATGCTCTCGCCCAGACGGGTGAAGCCGACCAGGTCGGCGAACGCGACGGTGATGTCCTCGCTGCCCGGCTGCTCTCCCTTGGACAGCGCCTCTAGATCGACCATCGCCCGCCGCAGGTCCTCGCGCTGCTGCATGGCGAACACGTGCGCCAGGATCACCGGGACGTGGGGGGCGATGTCCTTGGCCACGGAGGTGTAGCGCCGGGCGAGGTCGAGCTCGTTGTCGCCCTCGCGCATGAACGCGTCGCCGAACACGCGGCCGACGCTGGCGGCCAGCGTGGCCATGCTCTGGCTCATCGCTCGGCTGAGCTCCAACACGCCCTCCTCGGGCAGGCCGGCGTCCTCGATCTCCTTCACGCTCTTGGCCGCGTCCACGTCGGCCTTGGTGTAGGCCGCCTCATCCTCCTCGGCGACCGGCATGCCCAGCGCGTTCCACAGCTTCTCCAGGAACTCGCGGTCCAGCTTGGTCTTCTTGGCCACCTCGTCGGCGGTGTACTTGGGCTCGCCACCCAGGACGGTCTCCACCGGCAGGAGGGCCAGGCGGTTCTGCTCCACCGCCTCGCGCAGGTATTCGAGCTCGAAGCCGTCGTCGACCAGCTCCTCGAGCAGCTTGCGCCGCGACTCGCGCTCCTCTCCGTCGAGGCCCTCGAGCAGGCCCTCCTTCTCGAAGTCGATGTCGGCCATGAGGCGGGCATCCTATGTCCGGGCGCGGGCCTACCTTCCTTCAGTGCCGGAGATCGCCAAGGTCGAGCCGCTCACCACCGCCCGCGCCCTGCGCGGTCCGTTCGACTACCGCTTGGGCGCCGACCACGCCGGGGTGGGGTGGGCAGCGTGCTGGTGATCCCGTTCGGACGGCGCCGGATCCTGGGCGTGGTGACCTCCACCGCCTCGGAGAGCGAGGTCGCCCCGGAGCGGCTGGCCGAGCCGCTGTCGGCGCTGGAGGCCGACGTCCCCGCCGCGCTGGTTCGGCTGGGCCTGTGGGTGGCCGAGGAGTACTGCTCGACGCCGGCACGCGGCCTGGCGCTGGTGCTGCCACCGGGAACCGGCACCGGCTCCGCCCGCCCGCTGCGAGCGAAGAGGTCGCTGCTGGCCTCCCTGACCATGGCCGGCTACCAGTCCACCGAGCGACCGGGCCGGCTGGGCTCGCGCCAGATCGCGGCCCTGAGGGCACTGGCCGGGGGCCCGGCCCGGGCCGCGGCGCTGGTCCGGACCTCGGGCTGCGACCACGCCGGGCTGCGGCGCCTGGAGGAGCTGGGCCTGATCGAGCTGAAGGACAAGACCGAGCCGGCGCGGCGACCCGAGCTCGCCGATGTGGGGCCAAAGCCCGAAGCGGGCGAGCTGACCTCGGCCCAGAGCGCGGCGCTGGCGGAGGTGACCACGGCGCTCGAGGCGCCCGCCGAGCAGCGCGACCCCCTGCTCCTGCACGGCGTGACCGGCAGCGGCAAGACCGAGGTCTACCTGCGGGCGGCCGAGGAGACGCTGGACCGCGGGCGCTCGGCCATCGTGCTGGTGCCCGAGATCGCGCTCACCCCTCAGACCGCCGGGCGGTTCGTGCAGCGCTTCGGCGACCGCGTGGCGGTGCTGCACTCCGCGCTGACCGCGCGCGAGCGCTTCGACGAGTGGGCCCGCCTGCGCAGCGGCGACGCCCGCGTCTGCGTAGGGCCCCGCTCGGCCGTGTTCGCCCCGGTCGAGGACCTGGGCCTGATCGTGGTCGACGAGGAGCACGACCCGTCCTACAAGCAGGAGGGCGACCCGCGCTACGACGCGCGCTGGGTGGCCGAGCGCCGTGCCGCGCCAGGAGGGCGCGCTGCTGCTGGCGGGGACCGCCACCCCCCGGCCCGAGGCCTGGCACGCGCTGCGCCGGGTGAGCCTGCCCGAGCGGGTGGACGGCCGGGGGCTGCCGCCGGTGGAGGTCGTCTCCTCGCTGGAGGCGTCGGGTGCCCTGCACGCACGGACCCGCGAGGCCCTGGAGGAGGTCCGCCGCCGCGAGGAGAAGGCGATCGTGCTGCTGAACCGGCGCGGGTGGTCGAACTTCCTCAGCTGTCGCACCTGCGGGCGCTCGTGGGGCTGCCCGGAGTGCGACGTCACCCTGGTGCTGCACCGGTCCGCCGGCCGTGTCTCGTGCCACCACTGCGGGCACAGCGAGCGGGTGCCGGACGCCTGCCCGGACTGCGGCTCGGTGTCGATTGCCCGCCACGGCGCGGGCACCGAGCAGCTCGGTCGCGAGCTGGAGGACCTGGTGCACCCGCTGCCCGTCGTGCGCCTGGACACCGACAGCGCCGCCGCCACGGGCGTCGGCCCGCTGCTGGAGCGCTTCGAGCGCGAGCCCGCGGCGGTGCTGGTGGGCACCCAGATGGTGGCCAAGGGCCACGACTTCCCGGACGTGACGCTCGGGGTGGTGCTCGACGCCGACGCCACGCTGCGCTTCCCCGACTTCCGCGCCGAGGAGCGCACGTTCTCGCTGGTGTGCCAGCTGGCGGGCCGCAGCGGCCGCGGCCGCCGCGGAGGGCGCGTGATCGTGCAGGCGCTGGAGCCGGACGCGCGGCCACTTCGCCACGCGGCCGACCACGACGCCGAGGGGTTCACCGCCGGCGAGCTCGAGCGCCGGCGGGCGCTGCGCTACCCGCCGTTCGGGAACCTGATCCGCGTGGTGTGCTCGTCCCCGGAGCCCGGCCCCGAGCAGGCGGCCGCCGAAGCGGTGCGGGAGAGGATCGACCTCTCGGACGGCACGGTGCTCGGCCCCGCGCCCCTGTTTCGCCGGCAGGGACGCGAGCGCTCGCAGCTCGTGGTCAAGTCAGCCGAGCGCGCCCCGGCGATCTCCGCCGTGCGTCGCGCGGTCGAGGAAGTCTCGTCCGATCGGGCCCACTCCGAGGCGAGTTTCGCGGTCGACGTCGACCCGCAATAATCTGGTCGCATGGCCGACGAGCCCTTCGACCCCGAGGCGATCGACGAGGAGGAGCCCCGCCTGGACCCCGAGGTCGAGGCGCGCCGGATGGCCGCGATGTCCCTCGTGCGCCGGCTCGGCGACCCCGTGCTGAAGAGCCGCGCCACCACGGTCGACCGCTTCGACGAGGGACTGCGCGGGCAGGTCGCCCGGATGGCTGGGATCATGTCCGACGCCCTGGGGGTTGGCCTGGCGGCGCCGCAGCTGGGGATCTCCCAGCGCGTGCTGGTCTACCGCGTCGGCCCCGACGCTCCCGTGGTCGCCTTGGTCAACCCCGAGCTGGAGTGGCGGGGCGAGGAGGAGGAGACGCTCGAGGAGGGTTGCCTCTCGATCCCGGGAGTTGGGGTGGACGTCGACCGCGCCGTTCACGTCCGTGTCCGCGCCCGCGACGAGCAGGGCGAGGAGCGGCTGGTCGAAGCCTCGGGGCTGGAGGCGCGCGTGATCCAGCACGAGATGGACCACCTCGACGGCAAGCTGATCCTGGACCGCACCTCGCGCGACCAGCGCCGCGAGGCGATGAAGGCGCTGCGCGAGGCCCAGCGCGAGCGCGAAGCTGCCTGAGCTCTAGCCGCCCGGCAGCTTCTCCAGGGCCGGCAGCGTCAGGAACTCCTCGAAGTTCTCGCCGAGGGCCACGCGCTCGAACAGCTCGCGGGACAGGTCGGGGCGGCCCTCGCGCTGGAACCACTCGTCGTCGCCGATCTCGGCGCGGATGGTCTCCAGCTCCTCGGCCTCCATCTCGCGGACCAGCTCGGGCGTCACCGTGCGGCCGTCGTCGAGCTCGACGCCGTGCCGGATCCACTGCCACACCTGGCCGCGTGAGATCTCGGCCGTGGCGGCGTCCTCCATCAGCCCGTAGATGCCGGCCGCGCCGTTGCCGCGCAGCCACGAGGAGATGTACTGGATGCCGACGTTGACGTTCGAGCGCAGGCCCTGCTCGGTGACCGACCCGGGGGTGGAGGGGATGTCGATCAGCTCGGCGGCGCCCACCTCGACGTCGTCGCGCTGCTTGTCGAGCTGGTGGGGGCGGTCGCCCAGGACGTTGCCGAACTGCTCCATCGCGGTGTCCACCGAGTCGGGGTGGGCGACCCAGGTCCCGTCGAAGCCGTCGTTGACCTCCCGGGCCTTGTCCTCGGCCACCTTCGCCAGTGCCTTCTCGGCGGCCTCGGGGTCCTTGCGGGAGGGGATCTGCGCGGCCATGCCGCCCATGGCGTGGGCGCCGCGGGCGTGGCAGGTCTTCACCAGCAGCTCGGTGTAGGCGCGCATGAACGGAACGGTCATCGTCACCTCGACGCGGTCGGGCAGGACGAACTCGGGCCGGGTGCGGAAGCGCTTGATCGCGCTGAAGATGTAGTCCCAGCGGCCGGCGTTCAGCGCGGGTGAGCGCTCGCGCAGCTCGTAGAGGATCTCGTTCATCTCGAACACCGCGGGCAGCGTCTCGATCAGGACCGTGACCTTGATCGTGCCGCGGTCGAGGCCGAGCTCCTCCTCGATGATCCTCAGCGCGTCGTTCCACAGCCGCGCCTCGAGGTGGGACTCGAGCTTGGGCACGTACAGATACGGCCCGCTGCCCTTCTCGGCCAGTGCCTCGTGGTTGTTGGCCACGTACAGCGCGACGTCGAACAGCCCGCCGGCCACCGGCTGACCGTCGACCTCGACGTGGCGCTCGGGCAGGTGCCACCCGCGCGGTCGGATCAGCAGCGTGGCGACCTCCTCGTTCAGGCGGTACTGCTTCTCGCCCTCGTCGTGCTCGATCGTGCCCCGCACGGCGTCGGCCAGGTTCACCTGACCGCCCGCCATGTTGGCCCAGGTGGGGGAGTTGGAGTCCTCGAAGTCGGCCATGAAGCCGGCGGCGCCGGAGTTCAGCGCGTTGATGACCATCTTGCGGTCGGTGGGGCCGGTGATCTCCACGCGGCGGTTCTGCATGTCGGCGGGGGCCTCGGAGACCGTCCAGTCGCCCTCGCGCACCTCGCGGGTCTGGGGCAGGAAGTCGAGTGTGCCGCCGCTGTCCAGCTCGGCCTGGCGCTCCTCGCGCTTGCCCAGCAGCTGCCGGCGAGTCTCGTCCAGCTCGCGGTGCAGGCGGGCGACGATCTCAAGGGCACGGTCGGTCACGACCTCCGCCTGGCGTCCGTCGAGGTCGGTCTTCAGCTCTGCTTTGTCGGCCATGGAAGGTCCTTACCCCGCCTACAGCGCGAGCACGCCGACCACCAGCACGAAGGTGAACACGAGGTACATCACCAGGCAGCCCGCCACCAGCGCGGCGACGATGACCGGCGGGACGTCGCGGCGCTGCGAGACGCGGATGACCGCCACGGCGGCGAGCGCGAGGCCGAGGATCCAGGGTGCGTTCTCGCTGACCACGTCGTCGAGGTCGAGGACCGCCACCAGCAGGAGCCAGACGACGAGCGCGCCTGCGGCGCCGGCGAACGGCGCGAGCAGCAGCGCGAGAAGGGCGGGCGGCTTGCCGGTCAGCGGATCGAGCGCCAGAGGAGCTCCATCGGGTGGACCACCTCCAGCTCGTGGCCCAGCCGGCGGGCGTGGGCGGCGATCTGGAGGGCGCACCCGGGGTTGGCCGCGGCGATCACCTCGGCGCCGGTGTCGATCAGGTTGCGCGCCTTGCGCTCGCCGAGCTCGGCCGCCGGCTCGGGCTTGACCAGGTTGTAGATCCCCGCCGATCCGCAGCAGATCTCCCATTCGGCGGGCTCCACCAGCTCCAGCCCCGGGATCGAGCGCAGCAGCTCGCGCGGCGGCTGGCGCACGCCCTGGGCGTGGGCCAGGTGGCAGGCGTCGTGGTAGGCGACCTTGATATCGAGCGGCTTGCGGTCGGCCTGCGGGCCCGCCTCGGCCAGCACCTCGGTCACGTCGCGCACCTTGGCCGAGAAGCGCTCGGCGCGCTCGGCCCAGCCCGGCTCGTCGCGCAGCAGGTGCCCGTAGTCCCGCATGCCCGAGCCGCACCCGGCCGAGTTGGTGACCACGGTCTCGTAGCGCTCCAGCTCGGCGATGGTGTTCTTGGCCTTGTCGCGAGCCGAGCTCTCGCCCGTGTGCAGCTCGAGTGAGCCGCAGCAGTCGGGCTTGGCGGGCGCGTGCACCTCGAAGCCCTCGGCGGCCAACACGCGCGCGGTGGCCTCGTTGACGTCGCCGAAGAAGGCGCGCTGGACGCAGCCCTGGAGCAGGGCGACCGAGCCGCGGCTCTGGTCACGAGCGGACAGGTGGGTGGGTAGCCGGTGGAAAGCCCGGCGCACCGGGATGCGCGGCGTGAGCGCACCGAGCAGGCCCGGCAGCCGCCGGCCGATGGGCAGCCCCAGCGCCAGCACCCGGAGCAGGCGATGGTTGGGGAACACCGTGAAGACGGCGCGCTTGAGCAGCTTCTCGCGCCAGGAGCGCGGGTAGTTGCGCTCCACCTGGTTGCGGGTGTCGATGAGCAGCTTGTCGTACTTGACCCCCGAAGGGCAGGCGGTCACGCAGGCCATGCAGCCCAGGCAGTTGTCCCAGTGCTCGACCATCGGCGCCGACATCTCCGAGTCCTCCTCGAGCCCGGCCTTCATCAGCACGATCCGTCCGCGGGGCGAGTCCATCTCCTCGCCCCACAGCGAGTAGGTGGGGCAGGTGGGCAGGCAGAACCCGCAGTGCACGCATTCGTCGATCAGGTCGATGGACGGCGCGCGCTCGGCGTCGAAGGCCCGGGCCGGCGCGTCGGGCTCCAGCGGCTCGCGCTGGTGGTCGACGACGTGGTCGCTCATGCCAGCACGGGCCGGCACACGCCGGCCGGGTCGAAGCGGGCCTTGATTCGCTCCATGAGCGCGAGCGGTCCCGGGGCGGGCCTGGGCCAGGGATCGGAGATCGGCGCCGGCGCATCCAGCACCGCGCAGGGGGCCGGGTCCAGCGCCCGGCGAAGCTCCACCAGGGCGTCCTCGGCCTCCTGGGGCGAGCGGTCCTCGAGCGTGACCCAGGCGAGGCCGAGCCCCGCGCGAGCGACGACCCGTGCGCCGGCGCGGTCGCAGAGGGCGAACAGGTCACCGAATCGGGAGGTAACCGTGGACACCCGGACCGCCAGGCCATCGGCCGAGCGCTGGGCTGACCGCTGCTGCTGCCAGACCTGGTCGTCGTCGTCCACGAGGCTCACCTCCAGCCCGGCGTCGCGCATCAGGCCGGCGGCCTTCTCGGCCCCGGCGCGCGGCGTGGCGCCGCCGAAGCGGGCCAGCAGCGCACCGTCGCCCCCGCCGAAGCGCAGGTCCATGCAGCGGGCCTCCAGCGGCGCCTTGGTCAAGGCCAGCGCGGCCTCGGCCAGCACCGCGGGGTCCTTCGTCCCACCCGCCGCGGTGGCCTTGGCCTGGGGCTTGGGGTGCAGGCGCAGCGCCAGCTCGAGGATCAGGCCGAGCGAGCCCAGCGACCCGGTGAGCAGCTTGGACAGGTCGTAGCCGGCCACGTTCTTGATCACCTTGCCACCCGCCCGCGCCGTCTGGCCGTCCGAGAGGGCCACCTGGACTCCCAGGACCAGGTCGCGCGGCCCGCCGTAACGCGTGCGCAGCGGGCCCGAGTCGCCGGAGGCGATCACGCCGCCGATGGTGGCCGTGCCCTCGGGGTCGGGAGGGTCGAGCAGCAGCTCCTGCCCGGCCTTGGCGAACACCGCCTGGGCCTCGGACAGCGGCAACCCGGCCTCGACGATTGCGGTCAGATCGCCCTCGTTGTGCTCGAGCAGGCGGTCGTGGCCCGCGGTCGAGATGTGCTCGACCTCCTCGTTCACCGGGACGCCCCAGTGCAGCTTGCTCCCCGAGCCCACGAAGCGGACCGGCGTGCCGGATTCCCCGGCTGAGGCCAGTGCCTCCAGGGCCTTCACATCCGCTCCGCCAGCCCAGCCTCCTCGAGCGGATGCCGCCGGTAGGGCCCGGGGACCTCGCCGCACAGCCGCGGGGTGGGCATGACCTTGCCCGGGTTGGCCAGCCCGCCCGGGTCGAACGCGCAGCGCAGGCGCTGGAAGGCCGCCAGGTCGGGCTCCTCGAACTGGTCGGGCATGTAGCGCTTCTTGTCCACGCCCACGCCGTGCTCGCCGGTGATCGAGCCGCCGGCCTCCACGCAGGCCTTGACGATCAGCCCGGCCAGCTCCTCGGCGCGCTCGGGCTCTCCCTCGACGTTGCCGTCGTAGAGAACGAGCGGGTGGAGGTTGCCGTCCCCGGCGTGAAAGACGTTGGCCACGCGCAGCTCGTGCTCGGTGGCCAGGTCGTCGATCTGGCCGAGCACCTCCGACAGCCGGGTACGGGGGATGACGCTGTCCTGGACGAAGTAGTTGGGGGAGATGCGGCCCATCGCCGCGAACGCCGCCTTGCGGGTCTTCCAGATCAGCGCGCGCTCGGCCTCGTCCTCGGCCACGCGGATCGAGTCGGCCTCGGCCTCCTCGCACAGCGAGACGATCGCCTCGAAGCGCTCCTCGCACTCGTCCTCGCGCCCGTCGAGCTCGACCACCAGCGCCGCGCCGGCGTCGGTCGGGTAGCCGGCGTTGGTGGCGCCCTCGGCGGCCTGGATGGAGAGGTTGTCCATCATCTCGATGGCCGCCGGGACGATGCCGGCGGAGACGATCCCCGACACCACTTCGCCCGCGTGGGTGGGGGAGTCGAAGAAGGCGACCAGCGTGCGCACCGCCTCGGGCGCGGGGATGACGCGCAGGATGGCCTTGGTGGCCACGCCCAGCGTGCCCTCCGAGCCGACGAACGCGCCGGTCACGTCCAGTCCGGCGGGGTCGAGCTCGTGGCCGCCGAGCCACATCATCTCGCCGTCGGGCAGGACGACCTCGAGGCCGGTCACGTAGTTGGTGGTGAAGCCGTACTTGAAGCAGTGCGCGCCACCCGAGTTCTCGGCGACGTTGCCGCCGATGGAGCAGACGATCTGGCTCGAGGGGTCCGGCGGGTAGGTGTGGGTGGGGGAGACCGCGTTGGAGACCTCGATGTTGGTCACGCCCGGCTCCACGGTCACGCGCGCGTCGTCGAGGTTCACGTCCAGGATGCGGCGCATCCGCGTGAGCGCGATCAGCACGCCCTCCTCCACGGGCAGTGCGCCGCCGCTGAGGCCCGAGCCCGCACCGCGCGCGACCCACGGGGTCGAGGTCTCGTGGCAGGCGGCCACCACCTGCTGGACCTCCTCGGCGCTGCCGGGCAGCACCACGGCCCGCGGGCTCGCCTTGTACTGCAGGAGCCCGTCGGACTCGTAGGTGCGCAGCTGGTGCTCTTGGGTGACTACGTGCTCGTCGCCCGCTATTGAGCGCAGGCGGGCGACGAGGGTCATCCGACGACCATCCAGTCGAGCACCGGGGTGGACTGCAGCAGCACGAGAACGGCCATCACCAGTGCAAGGATGACGCTCCACTTGACCACACGGCGGAAGAGGTCGCCCTCCTGGCCGGCCATGCCCACCGCGGCGGCGCCGATGGCGAGGTTCTGCGGCGAGATCATCTTGCCCAGCACTCCGCCCGAGCTGTTGGCGGAGGCCAGCAGCACCTGGTCCAGCCCGGCCTCCTTGGCTGCCTCCACCTGCAGCGCTCCGAACAGCGCGTTTGAGGAGGTGTCCGAGCCGGTGACCGCCACGCCCAACCAGCCTATGAGCGCTGACAAGAACGCGAAGGCGTCGCCGGCGCCCGCCGCCCAGTTGGCGATGGTGATGGTCTGGCCCGACTGATTCATCACGTAGGCCAACCCCAGCACTGCCGCCACGGTCAGGATCGCCCACTTGAGCTGGTCGAGGGTCTTGCCCGCGACGCGCAGCGAGCGACCCGGCCTGACGCCGAGCACGAGCATCGTGATGAGGCCGGAGATCAGCATCAGCGTGCCGGCGGCCGGCAGCCAGTTGAAGTTGAACGTGAGGCTCATAAGGTCCTCGCCGTCCGGGTTGGTCACCTCCAACCCGGGCCAGTTGAACTCCTTCGTGAAGGGCTCGTCGGCGAGCGCGTCCTTGATGGGCCCGATCTGGGCGATGGCGAAGACGACGATGATGATCAGGTACGGCGCGTAGGCCTTGAACACCTCGCCCGGGGGGTCCTTCTTGGTGTCGTCCTTGCGCGCGACGTCGCGCTCGAGCGCCGGGTCGTGCGACTCGGCACCGGCCACAGCGGGCCGGCCCGGGCCGGAGGGCTCGGCGAACAGCGGCTCGGAGGGCTGCCACACGCGCAGGAAGGCCACGATGGCGCCGGTGCCCAGCAGCGAGGCGACGATGTCGGTCAGCTCGACGGAGATGTAGTTCGAGCAGGCGAACTGCGCCACGGCGAAGACGCCGCCGCCCACCAGGGCGACCGGCCAGGTCTGACGAATGCCGCGCATGCCGTCGACCATCCCCACGAGGATCAGCGGCACGATCAGCGCCAGCAGCGGGGTCTGGCGGCCGACCATCGCGCCGAGGTCGTCCACCGGCAGGCCGGTGACCTCGGACAGCGTGGTGATCGGCACGGCGATGGCGCCGAAGGCGACGGGCGCGGTATTGGCCACGAGCGCGACAGACGCGGCCTTGATGGGCCGGAAGCCCAGCGCGATCAGCATCACCGCGGTGATGGCGACCGGCGTGCCGAAGCCGGCGAGCGCTTCGAGCAGCGCCCCGAAGCAGAAGGCGATGATCACGGCCTGGACGCGCTGGTCGTTGGAGATCGCGCCGAACGACCGTCTGAGCACGTTGAAGTGCCCCGTCTCGACGGTCATGTTGTAGACCCAGATCGCCGTGACGACGATCCACATGATCGGGAACAGGCCGAAGACCGCGCCCTCCGAGGCGGAGAGCAAGCCCTGGTCGACGGGCATGTCGTAGACGATGAACGCCACCAGCAGCGCCACGCCGAGAGAGATGAGCGCGGCCCACTGGGCCTTCAGCTTCACCCCTCCCAACAGCACGAACAGGGTGATCAGGGGCAGTGCCGCGAATATCGACGACACGCCCAGCGAGTCCGAAACCGGGTCATAGACCTGCTCGTACATCGGGCTCCTCTCCCTCTCTTGACCTCGAACCCGGTTTCCCCCGCCGTGCGTAGGGGGAAACCAGACACGGCCGACTTGCGCGTCTCCCTGTTCATCACGTGCTTCAACGACACGCTCTTTCCGGGCACCGGAAGAGCGGTGGTGAAGCTGCTCGAGCGGCTGGGGTGCGAGGTCGACTTCCCGCCCGAGCAGACGTGCTGCGGGCAGATGCACCTGAACTCCGGCTACCGCTCCGAAGCGGCGGCCCTCAGCGCACGGCTCGCGGAGGCCTTCGAGGGCTCCGACGTGGTCGTCTCCCCGAGTGCGTCCTGCGTCGGGATGGTGCGCGAGCACGGTGACCCGGCGCTGGCCGAGCGCACCTGGGAGCTGTGCGAGTTCCTGACCGGCCCGCTGGAGGCCGAGGACGTCGGCGCCTACTACCCGCACCGGGTGACCTACCACCCGACCTGCCACTCGCTGCGCGGCCTGCGGGTGGGCGACGCGCCCTTGCGGCTGCTGCGGGCGGTGCGAGGGCTCGACCTGCTCGAGCTGCCCGAGGCCGAGGAGTGCTGCGGCTTCGGCGGCACCTTCGCGGTGAAGAACCCCGACGTCTCCACGGCGATGCTGACGGACAAGCTGCGCGCGGTCGGCGACACGCGCGCCGAGGTGGTCACCGCCGCCGACAACTCCTGCCTGATGCACATCGGTGGTGGCCTGCGGCGCGACCGCGCCGGGACCCGCGCCGTGCACCTGGCGCAGATCCTCGCCTCGACCGAGGATGATCCGGAGCCGTGACCGCAGGCTTCCCCGCAGCAGCGCGTGAGGCCCTGGCCGACACCCAGCTGCGGCGCAACCTCGGCCACGCCACCCGCACCATCCGCGACAAGCGGGCGGGGGTGGTCGCGGAAGTCGGCGACTGGGAGGAGCTGCGCGAGGCCGGCCAGGCCATCAAGGACGAGGCTCTCGCGCGACTGCCGGAGCTGCTCGAGCAGCTCGAGGCCTCGGTACAGGCGGCCGGCGGCCAGGTGCACTGGGCCCGCGACGGCGTGGAGGCCAACGCGGCGGTGGCGGCGGTGGCCAAGCAGCACGGGGTGGAAGAGGTGGTGAAGGTCAAGTCGATCACCACCGACGAGACCAAGCTCAACGACGCGCTTGCCGCCGAGGGCATCGGGGCGGTGGAGACCGACCTGGCAGAGCTGATCGTCCAGCTCGACCACGATTCGCCCTCGCACATCCTCGTCCCCGCCATCCACCGCAACCGGGCCGAGATCCGCGACCTGTTCCGCCGCGAGCTGGGCGCCACCGACCTGTCCGACGAGCCGGCCGAGCTGACCGCGGTGGCCCGCGAGCACCTGCGGCGCAAGTTCCTCGAGGCGCGCATGGGCGTGAGCGGCGCGAACTTCGGCGTGGCCGAGACCGGGACCGTGTGCGTGGTCGAGTCCGAGGGCAACGGGCGGATGTGCACCACACTCCCCGAGGTGCTCGTGACGGTGATGGGCATCGAGAAGGTCCTGCCGCGCTGGCGCGACCTGGAGGTGTTCCTACAGCTGCTGCCGCGTTCCTCGACCGGCGAGCGGATGAACCCCTACACCTCGCTGTGGAGCGGCGTCCGCGAGGGCGACGGCCCGCAGGAGTTCCACCTGGTGCTCCTAGACAACGGGCGGACCGACGTGCTGGCCGATGCGGTCGGACGCCAGTCGCTGCGCTGCATCCGCTGCTCGGCCTGCCTGAACGCCTGCCCGGTCTACTCGCGCGCCGGCGGGCACGCCTACGAGTCGGTCTACCCCGGTCCGATCGGGGCGATACTCGCCCCCCAGCTCGCCCGGCTCGAAGGCTCGCAGACGCTGCCGTTCGCCTCCAGCCTGTGCGGGGCGTGCGCCGACGTGTGCCCGGTGAAGATCGACATCCCCGAGGTCCTGGTGCACCTGCGCGGCGAGGTGGTGGAGCGCAAGGGGACCGACGCCGAGGCCCTCGCCATGCGCGCGCTGGCGCGGGTGTTCGGCGACCGCAAGCGCTACGAGCGCGCCCAGAAGCTGGCCCGGGCCGGCCGGTCCCCGCTGGGCCGCGGGCTGGCCAAGCGCCTGCCGGGCCCACTTGCGGCCTGGACCTCCTCGCGCGAGCTGCCCGAGGTGCCCGAGCAGACCTTCCGCGAGTGGTGGAGGGAGACCCGGTGACCGCCCGCGAGGCGGTGCTGGAGCGGGCCCGGCGGGCGCTGGGCGACCGGCCGGAGGTCCCCGTCGCCGCCTCGCCGGCACCCCCGCCGCTGGCGGACCCGGTCGGGCTGTTCTGCGACCGGGTGTCCGACTATCGCGCCACCGTGCATCGCTGCTCCGCGGGCGAGATCGCGGCCCGCGTTCTCGAGCTGGGGGCCGGGCGCCTGGTCGTGCCCGCGGACCTGCCCGAAAGCTGGCGGCCCGATGACGCCGTGGTCGACGACGGGCTGTCGGCTCGCGAGCTGGACGAGCTCGACGGCACCCTCACCGGGTGCGAGGTCGCCATCGCCGAGACCGGCACGATCGTGCTGCGCAGCGGCGGGGCGGCACAGGGCCGCCGTGCGATCACGCTGGTGCCCGACCTGCACGTGTGCGTGGTGGCCGAGGACCGGATCCTGGGCTCGGTGCCAGAGGCGATCGCGGCGCTGGAGGGGGCGGCGCGTGACGGCGACCCCCTCACGCTCGTATCGGGTCCATCGGCCACCTCGGACATCGAGCTCTCGCGCGTCGAGGGCGTCCACGGCCCCCGCACGCTGCACGTCATCGTGTCGGGCTGACGTGCGCACCGTCTATCTCGGGACATCTGAGTTCGCCGTGGCCGTGCTGAGGCGGGTGGCCGACAGCGACCACCGCCCGGCGCTGGTCGTGACGCGGCCCGACCGCCCCCGCGGGCGTGGCCGCAGGCTCGCGGCCCCGCCGGTGGCCGATGCCGCGCGCGAGCTCGGCCTCGAGCTCGACCAGCCCGAGAGCGTGAACTCCGACGAGGCCCGGGCACGGATCGCGGCCGCCGAACCTGATGCGGTGCTGGTGTGCGCCTTCGGCGCCCTGCTCAAGGAGCCGCTGCTGTCCGGCTACGAGCTGCTGAACGTGCACCCCTCGCTGCTCCCCCGCTGGCGCGGTGCGGCCCCGGTGGAGCGCGCCATCGAGGCCGGCGATCCGGTCACCGGCGTCAGCATCATGCGGCCGACCGCCGAGCTGGACGCCGGGCCGGTGCACTTGGCGGCCGAGGAGCCGATCGAGCCCGAGGACACCTACGGCACGCTCGCGCCGCGCTTGGCGCAGCTGGGCGGAGCCCTGCTGGTGAAAGCGCTGGACACGGGGGCCGAGCCTCGGCCCCAACCAGACGAGGGCGCCACCTATGCGGAGAAGATCTCCGCCGAGGATCGTCGGCTCGACGTGTCCCGGCCCGCGGTGGAGCTGGACCGCAGGGTGCGCGCGCTGCACCCACACATAGGCGCCTACCTGGAGTTGGAGGACGGCGACCGCCTGCGCGTGCTGCGCGCCCGGGCTGGGGACGGGCTCGCGGGCCCGCTCGCGGCGACCGACGGGCGCCTGTTCGCAGGCGACCTCGAGCTGCTGGAGGTCCAGCCCGCGGGCGGCCGGCCGATGGACGCACCAGCCTGGCTGAGAGGTCATGGGGCGCGGTTAGGCTCATCAGCAGGATGAACGCCCCAGCGACCGAGAAGTGGCCGGACTGCCCGTCGTGCGGCGAGCCCTGGCTGCGCGGCACGAACCTCGCGGGCCGCTATCGCTGCGTCTTCTGCCTGCACCGCTTCGAGCTGCGCTCGGAGTGTCCGGAGTGTGGGGCGCACTCCACCATCGCCCGCATGTCGGACACGGCCAACGTGGCCTGTCCGAACTGCGAGGCGTCGATGCTCAGACCTATCTAGGCAGCTCGCTCCACACCACGGTGGAGTCGTCGTTGCGTCGCACGCCCCAGCGGCGGGCCAGGCGGTCCACCAGCTATCGGCTGCTCGGCAGCAGTCTTGAAGCTTGGTCAGACCTCGCGCAGCTCTATCCACAAGGCCCGTGCACTGGCGATCACGGCACCGTCGCCGGTGAGCAGCGCCGAGGCGGCCTCGCGCTTGCGCCCCTCGATCCCGATCGGCCACGAGAGAGCGACGAGCTCCTCGCCGTCGAGCGGTAGCCGGTCGATCGCCGCGTGCAGGCGGGCGAGCACTATGGGCGGCCCCTCGCCGAAGTGCGCGATGGGAGCCGAGCTCGGGCAGTCCAGGGCCGCCCAGACCTGCTCGGTGGCGGCCCGGCCACGCCAGCGGGCGGCGTAGATCGAAGCCTCGAGGACGCCCGGGAAGACGCCGAACCCGTCCTCGCGCTCGGGCCCGCACACCACGCAGGTGGGGAAGGGATGGTTCGCCGCCCAGTGCTCCAGGCCGGCCCGTGAGGCGGCCTCGGCCTCGTCGAGCGAGACGGTGCGCGGCGGCTCGGCGTCGGGTGGTGGCACGGCGCGCCCTTCGGCGACCACGGTGAGGCCGTCCATCAGGCGAGCCGACTCCTCGTCGCGCTCCACCGTCAGCTCGGTGTCCAGTGGCGGCGGCGCGCGCAGGGAGACCTCGGCCGACGGGGCCTCCAGCAAGCCGGCCACCACCCCGCACGTGTAGCCGCCGTTGGCCGAGCCCGGCGGACCGTTCCAGTGGCCGGAGATGACCATCAGCCGCGCCGGAAGAGCACGAACAGCGCGGAGCCGAGCACCGCCGCCGCGGTCGTATAGGCCACCTCGACCTGCAGCACGCGGTTGTCGAACTCGACGAGCACCAGGAAGGCGACGAAGGCGAGCGCCGAGACCACCCAGCAGGCCGAGGCCGCCACCGTGTGCCCGCGCGCCAGGGCCGCCTGGTTGAGCGTGGCCGCGGCCAGGTACAGCCCCATGCCCACGGCGATGATCACCAGGCCGCCGCGCTCGTAGGTGCCGTCGCCGCCGAAGACCAGGTCCATCAGGGTCGGCCCGATCACCGCCATCACCAGGGCCACGACCCCCGCGAAGCCGGCGATGGCCAGCAGGGTCACGTACACGCTGCGGCGGAACGGGTCGTCCTCGCCGCCTGCGCGCAGGCGGGTGAGGTGGGGGAGGATCGAGGTCTGGATCGCCTGGAAGAGTTGCAGCGGGGCCCGGGCGATGAGCAGGACGTTGAAGGTGAAGCCGGCCAGCGCTGCGCCGGCCGCCCCGGCCTCGGTGGCCTTGACCAGCAGTGGGCCGGCGTTGAGGAAGGTCTGCTCGGCCAGCATGATCAGCAGCACCGCCACGGCGAACCCCGCGCCCTTGGAGAGGGTGAACTCGCCCTCGTCGTCGGAGGGGGCGGTGTCGCGAACGGCCTCCATCGAGCGCGCCCTGCGGCCCAGCGCCAGCGGCACCACCGCCAGCGACAGCAGGGGGGCCGCCGCGATGCCCAGCGCGATCACAGCCTGGCCGGAGGCGATGCCCACGGTGACCGCCAGCGCGAACATCAATCGCGCGGTGGCCTCCATGAAGACGAGCCCGCCGTAGAGCTCGAAGCGGTGGTGCCCTGCCAGGAAGCCGCGCGCGAAGTAGCTGGCGGCGTAGGCGAGCACCGCCACCACCAGCACCCAATACAGGGTGGCCGAGCCACCGAGCAGGTCGTCCTGGATCCGCCCCCGCATCGCCAGGGCGACGACCACGAACACCACACCCAGCGCCAGCTGGATGGTGCCCGCGATGCGCAGGTGCCCGGACCCCGGCACCCCCCGGGCGTCGTGGTCGGCGATGGTGCGCGAGAGCAGTTGCTCGACGGGGCGGTACAGCACCGACACCGTCACGAACACCGCGGACCACAGCAGCGTGATCTCGCCGTAGCTGTCGGGGTCCAGCGCGTACGAGGCCAGCGAGAAGTACGCGAAGGTGATCAGGCCGGTGGCGCCTATCCCCGCGGAGAGGATGGCCGCGCCGCGGCCGTAGCCCGACCGGGACTTATCCGTGGAGGCGGACAAGCACCATGGTCCACGGGAAGGGGGAGCGGGCCTCCTCGATGGTCCCGTGGCGGCGAAGCATGGAGGTGAACGAGCGCTTGGACCAGTGGTTCACGTGCCCGGGGGTGTTGCCCAGATCGCGCCAGTACGCGCCGCGCGCCAGGTTCAGGCCCCGCCACAGCGGCTCACGGGGCACGGAGACCAGCAGGTGCGAGCGCGCAACGCGGGCCATCTCGGCCACCGTCTGCTCGGGCTCGGGGACGTGCTCGAGCACCTCGATGGCGGTGGACAGGTCGAACTCGCCGTCGGCGAAGGACAGGGAGGTGGCCTCCTCCACGCGCAGCTCCATGTTGGACCGCTCGCGCTTCTCCCACTCGGCCTTGAGCTTGGGGTCGTCGAGGTCGATGCCCACGATCCGCTTGTCGCCCAGCCGCTCGGCCCACTCGTGGGTGAGCACGCCCTCGCCGCAGCCCACGTCGAGAACCGAGTCCGGCGCGGCCTTGTGCCACAGCTCGTCGAGCGTCGACTCGAACCCGTTCATGAGCCGGCGAACGACCGGATTGGTCGAGCCGTACTTGTCGAACGTGTTGCCGGTGGGGACCTGCTCGGTGGCGGTGGCCTCGGTGCTCACGCCTGGACCGCCTCGCGGTCCTCGGTCTTGCCCGTGGCCGGGCCCGCGCCGGCGCCGGTGGTGGCGTCCTGGCCGGTGTCGGTGGCGCCGGGTTCGTAGTGCGAGGGCTCCACGCCCAGCTGGAGCTCCACGCGGCGCACGCGCTCGAGGATCCGCTGCTGTACCACGCGCGAGCCGGCGAGGATGTCCCCGATCACGCCCAGCGCGCCGAGCTGCACGGCGACGATGAACAGGGTCGAGCCGAGGATGAGCGACTGGATGTGGCCCTCGCCCTCCCCGTTGAAGAAGTAGAAGAGGAAGCGGGCCCAGATGACGGCGGAGATCAGGCCGACGACCACCGCGGCCACGGTGAACACGCGCAGCGGCTCGTAGCCCGAGTAGATGCGGAAGATCGAGGCCGAGTTGCGGCGCACGTAGGCCCACATCGAGGGGAACAGGCGCGACTCGCGCGTCTTGGGGTTCGTCCTGACCTCGACGTGGTCGACGGCCACCAGCATCTTGCCCGCCTGGATGATCGTCTCCAGGGTGTAGGTGAACTTGGAGACCACCTGCATCTGCAGCGCGGCCTCGCGGTTGTAGGCGCGGAAGCCCGACGTGGTGTCGGGGACGGTGGTCCCGGAGGCGCGCCGGACCACGGCGCTGCCCAGCCGCTGCAGCTGCTTCTTGAGCGGAGAGAAGTGCTCGATCTGGCCGGTCTGGCGGTCGCCGATGACCATGTCGGCGCGGCCGGCGAGGATCGGCTCCAGCAGCTTCTCGACGTCGCCGCCGTAGTACTGGTTGTCGGCGTCGGTGTTGACGATGACGTCGGCGCCGAGCTTCAGGCACGCGTCCAACCCGGCCTGGAAGCCGGCGGCCAGGCCCTTGTTGTTGGTCAGCCGGACGACGTGGTGCACGCCGTTGGCTCGGGCTACGTCGACCGTGTCGTCGGAGGAGCCGTCGTCGATGATCAGCCACTCGACCGAGTCCACGCCCGGAAGCTCGCGCGGGAGGTCGGCGAGCGTGCTCGGCAGCTGCTCGGCCTCGTTGAAGCAGGGGATCTGGACGATAAGCTTCATGACTCGGCGCCCCCGCGGCCGCCTCCCTCTCCCTCGCCGGCCAATTGCGGTGACGAACGGGCGAGTCTAGTCAATGAACCGGTTCCTCTCGCGTCCAATGGTGGTGCCCATCGCCATCTGCCTCGCCCTTGGCGTGGCGTCTCTGCTGCTCCCATCGGAGCCGAGCTACGACCCGTGGGCCTGGATGGTCTGGGGTCGCGAGCTGGCGATGCTCGACCTCGACACCAACGGCGGCCCGTCGTTCAAGCCGCTGCCGGTGCTGGTGATCGCGGTGTTCTCGCCGCTGTCGAAGGTCAACGATGGCATTCCACCCGCCCTCTGGCTGGTGATTGCGCGCGCCGGCGGCCTGCTGGCGCTGTACATGGCCTTCCGCCTGGCCGGCCGCTTCTCGGGCGGCCCGCGAGCCGTGCGCTGGGGCGCGGGCGTCCTGGCT
Source organism: uncultured Thermoleophilaceae bacterium (assembly GCA_963830065.1). Classification (GTDB taxonomy): domain Bacteria; phylum Actinomycetota; class Thermoleophilia; order Solirubrobacterales; family Thermoleophilaceae; genus JACCZR01. The sequence goes on along the minus strand of CAWHLA010000011.1, from coordinate 149,120 downwards.
GCGGTGGCGCTGCTGCTGACCCCGCTGTGGGTGCGCTACATGGCCCACGGCAACGAGGCACCGATGGCGATCTTCTTCCTCCTCTGGGGCATCGAGCGCCACCTCGACGGGAAGCGAAGCCACGCGCTCGTCCTCGGCTTCCTCGCGTGCCTGCTGCGGCCCGAGGTGGCGCCGTTCATCGGTGCCTACGGGGCGTACCTGTTCTGGAAGTTCCCCGAGCAGCGAAAGCTCGCGGTGGGGCTGGCGATCGCGTTGCCGATCCTGTGGCTGGTGCCCGAGTGGATCGGGTCGGGCAACCCGCTGGGAGCGGGACAGAAGGCCACCGGCGAGCCGCCCTGGAGCCTCTCCCTGCGCGACAAGCCTTGGCTCGCCGCGCTGGAGCGGGCGCACGGGTTGATCGGGCTCGCGCTCGAGATCGGCGTGGTGGCCGCGCTGGTGCTGGCGATCAAAGACCGCGACAAGCCCGTCCTGTGGCTCACCGGTGCCGCCGCTGCGTGGGTAGGGCTGATCGTGCTGATGACCCAGCTGGGCTTCTCGGGCAACTCGCGCTACTTCCTCGTGCCGCTGGCCATCGCCTGCGTGGTGGGCGCCGCCGGGGCCGGGCGGCTCGTGATGCTCGCGCCGCGGCCGGCGGCGCAGGTGGCGGTGGCCCTGTTGATCCTGGTGGGCGCCGGCCTGTACGTCTCGCCGCGCCTGGAGCGCCTGGAGCGGCAGGCCAGGTCGATCGACCGTCTCGCCCAGCTCCAGTCCGACCTCGAGACCTCGGTGGAGCGCGCCGGCGGGGCCTCGGCGGTGGAGAAGCCATATCCGACCGTGAACCGCGGCTTCGTCACGCGCATGGCGTGGGAGGCGAAGGTGCCCATCGGCGACGTCGAGTCCGCCAGTGGAGAGGGCGTCGTGTTCGCCGCCCGCAGCCGCCAGGCGGGCTCGGTGCCGAAGCAGGCGCGTGACCCGCGACAGCAGCTGCGGTTCAAGCAGGGCCGGTGGCGCATCTACGCGCCCCGGGGCGTGAGCTTCGCCTCGACGCCCGCGCCTTGACCGCGCTCGCCATAGCGGACCTCGAGAAGCGCTACCCGACGGGGGTAGAGGCGCTTCGCGGAGTCTCGCTCGACATCGAGCCCGGTGAGTTCTTCGGCCTGCTGGGCCCCAACGGCGCCGGCAAGTCCACGCTGATCCACTGCTGCACCGGCCTGGCCACGCCCACGGCCGGGTCGATTCGGATCTTCGGCCACGACGCGGTCAACGACTACGAGGAGGCGCGGCTGGCCGTCGGGCTCGCGCCGCAGGACGTGAACCTCGACTGGTTCCTGACCGCGGCGGAGACGCTCGACTACCACGGCGGCTACTTCGGGATGCCCAAGCGCGAGCGCCGCGAGCGCACCGAGGAGCTGCTCGACGCCTTCTCGCTGACCGACAAGCGCAACGAGCGCACGCGCACCCTGAGCGGGGGCATGAAGCGGCGGCTGATCCTGGCCCGCGCGCTGATGCACCGCCCGCGTGTGCTCATCCTCGACGAGCCCACTGCGGGCGTGGACGTGGAGCTGCGCCTGGAGCTGTGGCGCTACGTGCAGCGCATCAACGAGGAGGGCACCACGATCCTCCTGACCACGCACTACCTGGAGGAGGCCGAGCGGTTGTGCGACCGCATCGCCTTCATCCACGGCGGGCGCATCGTGGCTCGCGGGACCAGCGCGGAACTGGCCGCCGAGTTCGCGGTGGCGAGTCTCGAGGACGCCTACCTCGAGCTGGTGGGCCGCATGGAGCTGTCACGGGCCAAGCCCGAGGAGGTCATCCCTTGAGCGCCTCTCAGATCCGGTTCTTCTCGCTGGTGCGGCGGGAGTGCAACCGCTTCTTCAAGATCAAGCGCCAGACGGTCGGCGCTCCGCTGCTGGAGACCTTCCTCTACATCTCGGTCTTCGGCGCCGCCCTGGGCACCCGCATCGACACGCTGCACGGGGTCGACTACGTCGTGTTCATCATCCCCGGGCTGATCCTCATGGCGTGGGCGATCAACGCCTTCTCCAACAACTCGTCGTCGATCCTCCAGCAGAAGTTCCAGCGCGCGATCGACGACCAGCTGTCCTCGCCCGCCTCACCCCTCCAGCTGTTGCTGGCCTTCTCGCTGGGAGGCTTCCTCCGCGGCGGCATCGTCGCGGCGCTGACCTTCCTCGTGTCCGCGGTGCTGGTGGGGATCCCGGTCGAGAACGTCCACGTCCTGCTGCCGGCGCTGTTCCTGGTCGGCTTCTTCTTCGCCCAGCTGGGCGTGCTGGTGGGGATTCGCGCCGAGCAGTTCGACGACGTCTCGTTCGCGCAGACCTTCGTGCTGCAGCCGCTGATCTTCCTCGGCGGCGTCTTCTACTCGGCGAAGCTGCTGCCCGAGCCGTTCTCGACGCTGACCCAGTTCGACCCCGTCTACTACATGATCGGCTTGGTCCGCTACGGGTTCCTGGGCATCTCCGACGGCCACGTGGCGCTGTCGTTGATCGTCCTCACGGCGGCCACGGCGGCGCTGTTCACCTTGAACCTCCGCTTGTTCTCACGGGGTTACAAGTTGCGCGCCTAGGGCGCACGCCAAAGGCGGCGACGAAGGAGCGGCTGACCACGGGAGCGGATCAAGGGCCCGACACCGGCACCCCTATCAAAAGGTCCTCAGCCGGCTGAGGACTTTTCTCGAACGTGTGCGCGGTTCGCGCCGGGCAGCCCGTCGGCGGGCAGCGGTCAGACGGCGTCGTCGACGCAGCTCTCGAGCTGCTCGAGCAACTGATCGTTGCCCTGGCGGACGTACATGAGCGCGTTCTCGATCTGCTCGGCGCCCTGGGCCTCGCCCTTGAACTGGGTGGTCTCGGCCGCGCCGGTGGAGAGGTAGAACTGAATTCGCGGCCCCGTGCGGCGGTCGCCGACCTGGATCACGTCCTTGCCCTCGGGGCGGGCGTCGATGCCCTCCTCCTTCATGCAGGCGAGGGCCACGGCCCGCTTGTCGTTGGGGTCGACGGTGGCGCCGGACGAGCCGCCGCTGGATCCGCAGCCCGCCAGAACGCACAGGGAAAGGACCAAAGCTGCCCGGCGCACCGACCGGAGGGTAGAAGGAAGCCGCAACTCCACTGCAAATAAGGTGTTCAAACCCGCCGATGAAGCGCGCCCTCGCAATCCTTCCCGTCCTGTTGGCCCTGGTCCTGGCTCCTTCCGCCTCCGCTCGCGTGATCGAGCTCGGGGAGGGAGGTACTCCCACCGGCAAGCCGAGCTGCCCCGCACAGGGGGCCACCGAGTGCCAGGCCGTCGGCCGGGTGAGCGGCTACATGGGGCGCTCGGGCGACAAGACCAACCCGTTCGTCATCCCGCGCGCGGGCAGGATCGTCGCCTTCACGATCGCGCTGGGCAATCCGAGCTCCAAGGAAAAGGCCTTCTTCGACGACCTGTACGGCGGCCCGCCGCAGGTGCGGATCTCGGTGCTACGCCCCGGGCGCACCCGCAGGACGCGGCTGACCCACCGACTGCTGCGCCAGTCCGGCCGCGTGCGCGTGGACCGCTACTTCGGCTCGTCGCCGACCTTCGTCTTCGGCAGGCCGCTGCGGGTCTCCCGTGGCAATCGGATCGCGCTGACGGTGCCCACCTGGACTCCCTCGCTGGCCCTCGGGCTGGGGCGTGCGAACTGGTGGCGCTCCTCGCGCCGGAAGGGCTCGTGCTCGAACGTGAGCCAGCGCGCCCAGCAGCAGTCCGTCGGTGGACTGCGCAACTACGGCTGCACCTACTTCACGGCCCGGCTGACCTACTCGGTCACCTACGTGCCGGACCCGCGCCGCACCAACTGACCTGAGCGGCGCTCTCTGCCACGCTTCACGGCGTGAGCTCCGACCGGCGCGCTGCGTTTCGCATCGTCCTGATCATGCTCGCCGTGATGTGGGTGGCCGAGGTCGTCGACGTCGCCTCCGGCAACGAGCTGGACGAGCTCGGCATCGAGCCGCGCGACCCCGAAGGGCTGGTGGGGGTGGGCACGGCGCCGTTCCTGCACGCCGGGTTCGGGCACCTGCTCTCGAACTCCCTTCCCTTCGTGATCCTGGGCCTGACGATCGCCTTCAGCGGCGTCAAGCGGCTGCTGGCGGTGACCGCCATCGTGATCGTGGTCGGCGGCCTGGGGACGTGGTTGTTCGCGTCTGCCAACACGGTCCACATCGGGGCGAGCGGGGTCGTGTTCGGCTACGCGGCCTACCTGATCGTGCGCGGGATCTTCAACCGCAATCTGGGCGAGCTGGCCATCGCTGCCGTGGTGGTGCTGTTCCTCGGCGGTGCGCTGCTGGGCGGGCTGGTGCCCCGCACGGGCGTGTCCTGGCAGGGCCACTTCTTCGGTGCGGTCGGCGGAGTGCTCGCCGCGTGGGTGCTGGCACGGCGCCCGTCGCAGGCGACGGCGGAGCCGCTGCCTAGCGGAAGGGTCGCGTAGAGCGGAAGTTCTGCTGGACGATCGGCCAGACCGGCTTGATAACGCCGTTCTCCTCGATCAGCGACTTGTTGTTCCAAGGCGGGTTGGGCTTCGGGTTGCCGCCGCCCCAGGTCGGGTGCACGCGGAAGTCGCGCAGCGCCCAGAGGATCGAGCCGTTTACGAACGGCCGCGACGCGTGGATGCGCAGGTGGTCGAGCGTCCACTTGTTCTGGAACTGGAACGTGCCCAGCTCGGTCTCGCGCCCGTTGCGGTTGGACTCCGCGCCGTACTCGGTGATGAACAGCGGCTTGCCCGGATAGACCTGGTGTAGGCGGTCCAGGAACGGCCCCAGGTCCGCCGTCCGCGAGGGGCGGCCGACCTCCGAGGCGCGGTACCAGCCGAAGTACTCGTTGGCGCCGATCACGTCCAGGCGCTGGAGTGCGGGGGAGGGATCGGGCTGGCCGAGCACCGACTGGCGGTCGATGCCGACCCAGCGCGTCGGGTCGATCCGGCGGATGGCGCTCCGCGCCTTGTCGATGTAGGCCTGGTAGGCACCCTGGGTCTCGTTGAAGAACGCTCCGTTGGCGAACTCGCCCGAGAGCTCGTTGCCTACCGACCAGGTGAAGATCGACGCGTGGTTGATGCCGGCGTTGACCGTGTCGCGATTCGCCTGGACGGCGTTTCGCTGGACGTTGCCGACCATCCTCTCGGGGCGCACCTGATAGACGGGCGCCTGCGCCCAGAACATGATCCCGGCACGGTCCAGCGCCTCCATGAAGGCGGGGTGCAGCGGGTAGTGCGCGCGGGTGACGGTGGCGCCCAGCGACTTGAGGTAGTTCAGGTGTCTCCGGCGGGTGGCGGGGTCCCACGCGGCGCCCCGGCCGGGGACGTCCTCGTGGATGGAGGCGCCGCGCAGATTCAGCACGCGCCCGTTGAGCAGGGCCAGCCCGCTTGCGGTGCGCTGCAGGTGCTTGACGCCGAACGCCGCGCCGTAGCGACTCCGCCCGCCCTGGTTGCTGGCGCTGGCGGTGAGCTTGTAGAGCGCCGGGCGCCCGGGCCGCCACAGCTTGGGCCGGCGGATGGTGAAGGCCACGCGCACGGTGCGCCGGCGCCGGCCGGCGACCCTCGGGGTTGCGGTCGCGACCGTCCTACGACCCAGCTTCAGCGCCAGGTCGACGGTCTGGGTGCGGCGGCCCATGTTGCGCAGCAGCACGCGGGTGAGGACCCGGGCCGAGCTGCGCGGGTTCCTCATGCGCGGCAGGATCGCCATCTGCTCGATGTCCACGCCGCGGACCGGGCGCAGGTAGACCTCGCGCAGCAGGCCTCCGAAGTTCCACCAGCCGCCGGTGCCGTAGCCGTTGAAGCGGGCCAGGCGCCAGTGGGTGAGGTCGTTGGCACCGCGCAGGGTCGAGACCCGGACCACCAGTCGGTTGCGCCCGCGCTTGGGCTTGGCGTCTACCTCCCAGGGCAGGTAGCCGCCGCTGTGGCGCCCGATCTCGCGGCCGTTGAGGTAGACGATCGCGGTGTGGTTGGCCGACTCGAACCGCAGCTTCCAGGCGGTCCCCTTCTCGACCTGCTGGCGCGAGAGCTTGAACTCCTTGCGGTACCAGCCCACCGAGGACTTGTTCAGCGTCGTGTCGTTGGCGTTCCAGTTGTGAGGCACCGACACGCGCGACCAGCCCCGCAGCGAGCGCTGGCGTTGGAAGCGGCCCGTGCGCGCATCGTCGAGGCGGAAGTACCAGGCGCCGGCCATCAGCAGCCGCCCCGCCTGGCCCTCGCGGATGAGCGTGCGCTTCTGGGGCGTGTCCACCACGAGCCGGGGCGTGGGGGGCGGGGGAGGGGCAGGTGCAGGGGCGGGCGCAGGGGTCTGAGCCGCGGAGGCGCCCGCCAGCGCGCCCGCCGCCAGGGCGAGGGCGAGCAGGGCAAGGGTTAGCTTGAGCGGGAGGCGCATGGAGGCGAGGACCGGCGCGGCCAGGTTAGCCACAAAACCGGTGGACGACTAACGGTTCGGGCGCGGTAACACAGCAATGGCTCGGTTGTCGCGGTGCGGCGGAGTGTCCTGCTACCGTCCGGCTTTGCGGTCGTCCCACCCGGGGACGGTCAGGTCGAGCGTCGTTCCTTCGGGAAGCGGGTAACGAAGGAGCCGGCGTTCACTCCATGGAACCTGGAGCCGAATGAACCGTCGTCTTGCGCTCATCCAAGCGGCCCTATCGCTGGTCGCTCTCGGTGCAGTCATCTGGTGGGCCCTCCACCAGGACGCGCCCAAGTTCCCCGACAGCGCGGGAGCACTCGCCCTGCTTGCGCTCGCGCTCGTGATCTACGGAGCGGCGACCGCTGTGCGCGCCGAGCGCTGGCACCACATCCTCCGGCTCAGCGAGGTCAAGGCCGCGCGCAGTGACTGCTACGGCCTCACCACGGTCGGCTACATGGGAAACAACGTCCTTCCCGCGCGCGCGGGCGAGGCGCTGCGAGTGGTGCTGCTCGACCAGCGCACCGGCGCGGGCAAGCGCAAGATCACGGGCTCCATCGTCGCCGAGCGCGTCCTGGACGTGATCGCCCTGGGAGCGATCTTGGTCGGCACCATCCTCTTCACCCTCAGCGACCGGAACATCCTGCCCGACACCGACCACCCGCTGATCATCGGCGGCGCGGCGGTCGGGGTCCTGATCGTCGGGATCGCCGCCTTAGAGTTCATGCGCCGCCGCGGCGCAATGGTCCGCGTGACCGAGTTCATCCGCCCCCTCGCGCACGCGCCGCGCGCGCTGATCCGCAAGGAGGGCGTGTGGTTGCTCGGCGTGACCTTCGTGCTGTGGGCGCTGGAAGGTGCGGTGTACCTGGCCGTGGCCGAGGCGGTCGAGCTGCACATCAGCATCAGCGGCGCGCTCTACCTCGTGGCCCTGACCAACTTCGTGGCGGCGCTGCCCGCGGCGCCGGGCTCGATCGGCACCTTCGACGCCGCGGTGGCGTTCGGCGCCCGCGCGCTGGGCGGCAGCGGCTCGGTGGTCGTCTCCTACCTGCTGCTCCTGCGCTTCATCCTCTACGTGCCGATCACGCTGGTCGGCCTGGTCGTGCTCGTCACGCGCTACGGCGGCTGGGCACGGCTGCGCAGCGCGGCCCGGCTCGCCCCCAGCCGGGCGTAACCCGGTGCGAACGCCGGGCGCACAGGCCCGCCTCCTTCGGCTGAGGGGGGGAGGGGCCCCCGAGAGCCGCTCTGCCGCGGCCACCGCCGACGCGGCGGCGGGAGAGGCCCAGCGCCCGCCGCTCGGGTCGCTGTGGATCGTCGCCGGGGTCTGCCTGGCGCTCGCGGCGGTCAGCCTGTTCTTCTACGCCACGCCGACCTACGACCCCTGGGCGTGGATCCTGTGGGGCCGGGAGATCGCTCACTTCGACCTCCTGACCGAGGGCGGGCCGTCCTGGAAGCCGCTACCGGTGGTGTTCACCACCGTCTTCTCGCTGTTCGGCGAGGACACCGCGCCGGTGCTGTGGCTCCTGGTGGCGCGAGCGGGCGCCCTGCTGGCCACCGCCATGACCTTCCGCGTCGCCTACCGACTGGGTGGCGGCGGGCTGCCCGGGGTGCTCGGCGGCCTGGCCTGCGCCGTCCTGCTGCTCACCAGCTTCAACTTCCTGCGTGACGCCGCGCTGGGCAACTCCGAGGCCCTGATGGTGGCCCTGGTGCTGCTGGCCTTCGAGCGCCACCTGGACGGCCACCGCGACCACGCCCTGTACTTCGCCTTCGCGGCCGCCCTGCTGCGCCCGGAGGTGTGGCCGTTCCTCGGCCTGTACGGCCTGTTCCTGCTCGTGCGCGAGCCTGCGCTGCGCGTGCGAACGGTGCTGCTCGGGCTGCTGGTGCCGCTGCTGTGGTTCGGCCCCGAGCTGTGGGGGTCGGGCCAGGCACTGCGGGCCGCCACCCGCGCCACCAACCCCAACCGGGGCAGCGCGGCCTTCGCGGACAACCCGACGATGGAGCTGCTCGAGCGCTTCGGTGAGACGCTGGTGACCCCGGTGAAGATCGGCGCCGCCGTGGCCGTGGCCTGGGCCCTCTACTGCTTCATCCGCCGCCGTACCCACGGCCCGGTGCTCGCCCTGTTCGGCGGCGGCTGCGCCTGGTTCGCGCTGGTGGCGGTGATGACCGAGGCCGGCTACGCGGGCAACAACCGCTACCTGATCGTCTCCTCGGCGGCCTTCACCATCCTGGCGGGGGTCGGCGCCGCCTTCGCGCTGCGGGGCACCGGCGACCTGGCCGCACGGGTCACCGGACGCAGCTGGGCGCGCCCGGGCGCCGTGGCCGTCGCCTTCGTGGCCGCACTGGCGGTCGCAGCGCCCGTGGCGGACCAGAAGGTCGACAGCTTCCAGAAGATGCGCAAGCAGCTCGCCTACGAGACGTCGCTCTGGCCCAATCTGGAGAAGGTGATCGAGGCCGGGGGCGGCAAGGAGCGCCTGAGGGCGTGCGGCGGGCTCTACAGCGGCCCGTACCAGACCCAGATGGTGGCGTACGAGCTCGGCGTGCACGGGGCCGACGTGCGCTCGCTCGAGGGGACCCCCCCGCCGGGCGCGGCCTTCCGCACCCGCACCGTGCCCACCGGCCCGCTGGTGATCAAGCTCACCGACCGCCGCTACCGCCAGATCGCCCGCGTGGGCAGGTGGCGGATCGTGACCGTGCCCCCGACCGGCAGCTCGGCCTGCCCCGCCGCCTCGCGCGAAACACCGCGTGCACCGGCGGGTGGCCGGGTCAGCGCTGGCTAAGGTTTCCGGGTGGCCTCCGTCGCCTCTCGCCGGCCTCGAGGCCTGCCTCGCATCCCACGCTCGGCGCCCGAGGGCAACTGGTGGGTGTGGGTGGTCGTCCTCGGGCTGCTCCTGGTCTCCCTGGTGCTGCGCACGCTCAGCCTGGGCGAGTCGCTGTGGATGGACGAGGGGCTGTCGATCGGCATCTCCTCGCAGCCGTTCTTCGACATCCCGGGCACGCTGCGCCTGGACGGCTCGCCACCGCTGTACTACATGCTGCTCCACCTCTGGACCAGCGTCCTCGGCACCGGCCCGGGCGAGACACAAGGCCTCTCGGTGCTCATCGCGCTCCTGCTCGTCCCCGCGATGCTGTGGGCCGGCTGGACCATCTTCGGCCGCCGCGCCGGCGTGATCGGCGCCGCGCTGGCCGCGGTCAACCCATTCCTCACCACGTACGCGCAGGAGACGCGCATGTACTCGCTGATGGTGCTGCTCAGCCTCCTGGTGACGGCCGCCTTCGTGAACGTGTTCGTCTTCCGCCGCCGCCAGTACCTGCCGGTGTTCGTGGCTTCGCTGGCGGCGCTGGTCTACACGCACAACTGGGGAGCGTTCGTAGGCGCCGGCCTCGTGGTCGCCTTCGCCTTCCTGTGGCGCACGAGCGACGAACGGCGCGAGTTGCTGCGCGACGCGGCCATCGGCTTCGGCGCGGCCGCCCTGCTCTACGTCCCGTGGCTGCCGACGCTGCTCCACCAGGTCCAGCACACCGGCGCTCCCTGGCTGGACCCGCCCAAGTTCGGCGCTCCCGTCCAGATCGCCAAGTCCCTGCTGGGCGGCGGCGCGGCCACGGTCGCCCTGGTGCTGGCCGCGGGCTCGGGGCTGGCGCTCGCCCTACGCGAGAAGATGAGTCGCGAGCGCCAGGCGGTCGTCACGATCGCGATCGGCTTCCTGGCCACGCTGGCCGTCGCGTGGCTGGTCTCGCAGGTCTCGCCGGCCTGGACCACGCGCTACCTGGGCGCGACGCTGGGATTCCTGCTGCTGCTCGCGTCGGTGGGCCTGGCCCGGGCGGGGAAGCTGGGCCTCGTTGGGCTGGTGATCATCCTCGGCATCTGGGCCATCCCCAAGAGCTACGAGCTGAAGAACAAGTCCAACGCCGCCGACCTGGGCAAGACCGCCACGCCGCAACTGCACTCGGGCGACCTCGTGGTGGTGATGCAGCCCGAGCAGACCCCGCTGATCGACTATCACCTGCCGGTCAACGGGCTCAAGTACGCGACCCCGTTGGGAGCGGTCAGCAACCCCGCTGTGATGGACTGGACCGACGCCCAAGACCGCCTGATCACCGCCACTCCCGCGAAGAACCTCGATCCTCTGCTTGCTAGGCTCCCGCGCGGCGCGAAGGTGTTCTTCGTGCACCCGGTCACCACGCAGAAGAACGACTGGGACGCACCGTGGACGCAGCTCGTGAGGCGGCGGTCGGCACAGTGGGGTCTCGACATAGGCCTCGACAAACGCTTCCGGCAGCTGCAACCCGCCCCCGAGTTCTACCGGCGGGCTACCCGAATCGGAGTACGCGGAGTGCTCTACGAGAAGACAAGCTGAGGACGACATGGCAGACGGGAACAACAACTCTCCGGCGGAGCCCGTAGCTCCGCCCGCGGAGCTCGCCCACCCCGAGATCCGCGACAAGCCCACCCTGATCATCGGCGGCGGCCCCGCGGGCCTGACGGCCGGCTACCTGCTGGCCAAGCAGGGGCTCCCGGTGATCATCTTCGAGGCTGAGGACCAGGTCGGCGGCATCGCCAAGACCGAGGTCCGCGACGGCCCCGGAGGCGAGTACCGGTTCGACCTCGGTGGCCACCGCTTCTTTACCAAGGTGCAGGAGGTCGACGACCTCTGGCACGAGATCATGCGCGAGGAGTTCCTCAAGCGTCCGCGCATGTCGCGCATCTACTGGCGCAAGCGCTTCCTCGACTACCCCCTGCGCGGGGCGGACGTGATCAAGAAGCTCGGCCCGGTCGAGCTGACGCGCTGCATGCTCTCCTACGCCTGGGCGAAGATCCGGCCGAAGGGCCGCGAGGACACCTTCGAGCAGTGGGTGATCAACCGCTTCGGCAAGCGGCTGTTCGACAACTTCTTCCGCTCGTACACCGAGAAGGTGTGGGGCGTGCCGGTCTCGGAGATCCGCGCCGACTGGGCCGCCCAGCGCATCAAGGGCCTGTCCTTCTTCAGCGCCGCCAAGGCCGCCTTCTTCGGCAACAAGGGCGACGAGATCAAGACGCTCATCGGCGAGTTCCACTACCCGCGCTACGGCCCGGGCCAGATGTGGGAGACGATGACCGACGACATCCAGAAGCTCGGCGGCAAGATCCTCATGAACACGCCGGTCACCAAGCTCGAGATCGAGGGCTCCCGCGTCGTGCGCGTGCACACCAAGGACGAGGTCTACGAGGCCGCGCACGTGATCTCCTCGCTGCCGCTGCGCAACACCGTGGGCATGTCCGAGCCGCGCCCAAGGGGCGAGGTCATCGCCGCAGCCAAGGGCCTGCGCTACCGCGACTTCCTCACCGTGTCGCTGGTGCTCGACGGCGAGGACCTGTTCCCGGACAACTGGATCTACATCCACGAGCCCGACGTCGAGGTCGGCCGGATCCAGAACTTCCGCTCCTGGAGCCCGTGGATGGTGCCCGACGACACCAAGGCCTGCGTCGGCCTGGAGTACTTCTGCTTCGCGGGCGACCACCTGTGGGAGATGGACGACGACAAGCTCGTCGAGCTCGGGATGAAGGAGCTAGAGAAGCTCGGCCTCGCCACGCGCGACAAGCTCGAGTTCGGCTTCGCCACGCGGGTGCCGAAGGCCTACCCGATGTACGACATGGACTACTCGGACCGGATCGCGACGATCCGCTCCTTCGTCGATGGCCTGGACAACTTCCAGCAGGTCGGGCGCAACGGGCTGCACCGCTACAACAACTCCGACCACTCCATGCTCACCTCGATGCGTGCGGTGGACAACCTCGTGAAGGGCACCGAGCACGACCTCTGGGCGGTCAACGCCGAGTCGGCGTACCACGAGGAAGAGACCCAGGACGAGAAGCAGCCCTACATCGAGGCGCCCGAGACCAAGGCGCAGAAGGAGCCGCTCTCCAGCTAGGGCTGCGCGCCGGAGGGCTGCCCGGCAGCGCGTGGCCGCCTCGGGGCGCAGACCGTCGAGGGCGGTAGTGAGTAGGCGCTCCCGCGCCCATGGGTAGCGCCGCCGCGACGGGCGGCAGCTTCACGAGCTAAGCGATGATCAGCTGGCCCGTTCTTGCGCCAGTACGCGCTCCGGTGCTTCGGGACTGGCGGGCAGTTAGTCAAACCGCACCCAACCCTCTGCTGAGGGTCAAGCTCTACCTGGACTACCACGAGCAACCAGCGGCCAAGTGGTAAGGCGCACCGGCGGGCGCGCCAGCACGGCTGCGCGGCCCTGATGCAAGCGATCGAGAGCCAGCCGATCTCCCACTGGTCGGGACTGGTGACTGGACGGGTGTCCAGGTCCGAACCCGTTTGATCACGCTTGCCAGCAGCCGGCCCGATGAGGGGAGGGCAGTCGCCCTCACCCCCGATCCCACCTCCTGGTCCTATGCGCTTTCCCACTCTCCTTCTTACCCTGATCATTTCCCTGCTCGCCTGCACCTCTGCCTCAGCACAGGTGAAGGTCCCCAAGCTGCCTCAGCTCCCGCAGCTTCCCTCGACGCCTGCGACCCCACGCAGCCCCCCGCCAACCCACAGGGTGTGGCGCCCAGCGACGCCAACCCGCTGTTGGGGCTCAAGTTCTACGTCGACAAGGTCGAGCAGCCCGCGGCCCGGTGGGAGCAGCGCTACCGCCGCGCCGGCCAGACCGGCACCGCCGGCCTGTTGGCCAAGATCTCCAACCAGCCGATCTTTCGCTGGATCGGCAAGAGCGACCGCAACCCCGAGCGCAACACGCGCGTGTTCCTGCAGCGGGCCGCCGAGCGCGCTCCGGGCACCGTCCCGGGCATCACCGTCCTGGCCCACGAGGGCGAGAAGTGCAATCGGAAGTACACCGGCGGCGGCCGGCGCCTGGACGCCCGCTAACGGCGCTGGTTCAAGCGCTTCGTCCAGGGCCTGGGCAACCGCCGGGTGATAATCGCCCTGCGAGCCCGACGCGCTGGGCACGCTCAAGTGCCTGCACAAGTCGCGCCGGGCCTCTCAGGCTGCGCAACCTCAACTACGCGACCCAGCTGCTGGCCAAGAAGCCGAACGTGACCACGTACATCGAGGCCGGTGCCTCGGACTGGCGCCCGGCGCGTGAGATGGCTCGCTATCTGCGTTCCGCCGGCGTCCATCGGGTGCGGGGCTTCTCGCTCAACATCACGCACTTCGACACCAGCGCCAACAACGTCCGCTACGGCCGCCAAGATCTCTGGTACCGGCGCTGGGTCAGCCGGGCCAAGAACTGTGGAAGACGGTCAACGTGTGGTGCAACCCCAAGCGGTCCGCGCTGGGCACACCCCCGCAGGCCGTCAACGACCCGCAGCTTGACGGCTACCTGTGGATGAGCCGCCCGGGCCTCCAGTTGCTGCAACGGCCGGCCGAGGCCCGCGCTACTCGATGCGCGGCGGCCCCAACGCCGGAACCTTCTGGGTTGAGCGTGCGCTCAGCCTGGCTCGCCAGGCCCGCTGGTAAACGGGCTCAGGCGTCTTCGGGAGGCGCCCCAAGTGGAACCTTCGGCGTGCGGGGAACCCGCACCGCCGAAGGGCCCACGCCCTGGTGGCAGTTGCGCAGCCGGTAGAGCTTGATCTCCGGCCCGGGCCGGTAGAAGGCGCCCGGGTAGTAGTTGTAGGAGAGGTCGAAGTCGAACGGGGGCGGCTTGGCTCCCTTGCGGTAGGGACTCCAGGTCTTGACCAGGTCGGCCTCACGCTCCAGCCGGCGGTAGTAGCCGCGCACCTTCTCCGAGCCGATCTGCTCCACGCGCTCGCGCACCAGGCTCGCGGTCATCACGGTGCAGTATCCGTAGAAGCGGAAGTCGTCGATCGCCCGCGGGGCCAGGGCCAAGTGGTAGTTCGAGGATCTGAGCTTGTTGGCCGGGCGCGCGAACTGGCCGGGCTCTTGGCGCTCGCACACCCGTCGTCCACCAGGGCTGCGGTAGGAGTAGCCGTGGCCTAGGCAGCGTCCCACCCACGACGGCAGCCGGCCGTCGGGGGCGGCGCGGTAGAAGCGGTCGGGGGTGGAGGGCTCGATCGAGATCCGCAGCTGAGGCGGGTAGTGCGCCGCCAGGTAGCGGCGGGCCTCCAGCCGCGTGTCCTCACGCCCGAGCACGACCGTGGAGCGCACGTCGGCCAACAAGGACTGGGCCAACACCAGCACCGTCAGAGCGCCCACGGCCAGCGGTGCCAGCCGCGGCCGCGACCGGGTCAGCCACACGCCCGCCTGCACCAGCGCCACGGAGGCGAGCAGCGCCAGCGCCGGGTATGCGGGCAGCAGCCAGCGGCCGAAGTAGCGCGACTGCAGGCTCAGGTAGGCGAACAGCGCGAGCGGGAAGGCGGCCAGCAGCAGCGCCCGGCGCCAGTCGCGGCGGGCCAGCACCACCACGCCCGCCACTGCGGCCAGCGCGACCAGCCAGCCCAGGCCCCAGGTCAGGCTGTCGAGGTAGTAGGCCGGCGCGCTCCCCTCCTGACCCGCCTTGGCCAGGTTGCCGGCCACCTCCGCCTGGGCCTGGACCTTGGCCCGGAACTCGCCGAAGCGGATGATCAGGTACGGGTTGAGCACGGCGAAGGTGACTGCGGCGCAGGCCAGCGCCAGCAGCCCGGAGAGCACCGTGCGCAGGGGCTCCGCCCGCAGCCGCAGCAGCGCCGCGAGCCCGACGGGCAGCAGCACCAGTCCGGCCGTGTACTTGAACGACAGCGCCAGCCCCGCCGCCGTGCCGGCCAGGATGAACCAGCGGCGCCGGCCGTCTTCCAGCGCCTTTACGGAGAACAGCAGCGCGAGCGCCACGCCCGTCAGCGCGCCCACGTCGGTCACTGCCTGGCGCGAGTAGGTCACGGCGAGGAACGCGAACGACAGGATCGCCGCGGCGACCAGGCCCTCGCGGCGGCCGAACAGCTTCTTGCCCACGAAGTAGAGGACGACCACGCCGGCCATGCACACCAGCGCGGTGTACGTGCGGGCGCCGATCCAGATGGTGGTCGGGTCGGTGGCGAACTGTCTGGTCAGGTTCCCGCGCGGCAGGTCGAAGAAGCTCCCCAGCACGCCGAACTGGACGCGCAGCGCCGCGTAGACCAGGTAGGTGAACGTCGTCGGGTTCTCGTAGTAGCTCGGGTCGAGGTCCTCGCGGAACATGCGCACGGCCCGGTCGGTGAAGTGCTCGGCTTCGTCGTGGGTGAAGACGTAGGGCAGCCCGTAGCGGTTGTTGATCACCCGGACCGCCAGCCCGGCGACCACGATGCCGAGCAGTAGGAGGGGGGCCGGGCGGATCAGAGAGCGGAGGCGGCTCATCGGGCTAGCGGGGGGCGACGATGCTGCCGTCAAAGCCGTCGGGCGGCGTGCCGCGCACGTCGAGCACGCGCCAGGGGCCGACCTCGGCCAGGGTCTTCACCTTCGAGCCGAACACGATCGGAACGGGCCGGCCGGAGTGGCGGTAGCGGGCGGTGAACACGATCCGGTGCGGCGCACCCGGGCGCTGCAGGGCACGGATTGGCAGCTTCATCTCCCAGGCCATGTGCGGAATGAAACCGCGGTTGACGTGCACCTTGCCGCGCTCGGCGATGCTGGGGCCGCCGACCTTGTCCACGGCCTCCTCGAGCTCCTGGTTCAGCGTGGCGTTGCCCGCTGCGAACGAGACCTCGCGCCACGCGAAGGGGGCGCGCAGGTAGGCGAACGGGGCGGTCACCAGCACCAGCGCGGCGGCGATGGCGGCGCGGGCGGGAGTGGTGCGGCCCAGGGCCACCAGCCGGGCCACGCCGATGCCGGCGAGCACGGTGGTCACGCCCACCGCCAGCAGGAAGTAGCGCGGGTTCCCGGAGAAGCCGGCCTGGGTCATGATCGCCACCAGGACCAGCCAGAAGGCCACGGCGCCGCCCATGGCGATGATCGGCCAGCTGCGCTGCCGAATGCCCCATATGACGCCGAACAGGGCGCACAGCTTCAGCGGGTGCAGCATCAGCCCGGCACTGCGGAGCAGGGCCGCGAACCACGGGTGGTCCTGGCGCGAGAGGCTCCAGGCCGGCTCGCTGCGGGCCTGCTTGCCGGCGCTCAAGGGGTCGCCGGAGCCGACCCACTCGGGCACGATCCACATCAGCGGCAGCAGCACGATGCACACGGCCACCAGCACACGGTGCTCGGGCTCCTTCAGCCACATGAAGACGGCGTAGGCCGCCAGGAAGGGCCAGAACTCCGGCCGGTTGAGCGCCACCAGGAAGCCCAGGAAGAACGCGTGGCCCCGGTGCCCGTCGATGTGACGCTCGATGGCCCACAGCAGCAGGCCGGCGGCCAGCGGCTCGGTGAACCCCTGCGCGATGAGCAGCCCCCAGCGCGGCGTGATGCACATGACGGCGGCGGCCACCACGCCGGCCGTGACCTTGATCCACATGTCGTCGCCCGCCAACCGAGACGCCAGCCGGTAGGCCATCGCGATCGACAGGAAGCCGCCGGCGCGGGCCACGATGAGCCACAGCATCGGCGGGAGGCCGTCGTCGATCTTCGAGAAGGGGGCGAAGATCGTGGTGAACAGGACCGGGAACGGCTTCCACGACGGGCCCCCCACCGTGTCGAGCTCGAGCAGGGGGATCTGGCGGCCCCAGACGACCCACGCCCACGAGTCGAAATGGAGCCCGCGTGCAGGGAGAAGTAGAGAGAGGGCCGCAAGGACGAAACAGCCGAGCACGACCTTGCGCACTCGGGGGAATGTAGCGGGGGAGAGGGCTCGCGCTGGTAGATTGACTCGCGAGTCAACCATGCCCGCAACACAGGCCAACGAGCGCGATCAGCGCCATCTCGAGAGGACGGTCGACCTGGCCTCCGAGGCACGCGGGCGGACCGGTCCCAACCCCCTCGTAGGGGCCGTCGTGGTCAAGTCCGGGCGGGTGATCGGCGAGGGATTTCACGCCGCCGCGGGCGAGCCCCACGCCGAGCGCGTGGCGCTGGGCGCCTGCACCGAGGACCCGGCCGGGGCCACCATGTACGTCTCCCTGGAGCCCTGCGCTCACACCGGCCGCACGCCGCCGTGCACCGAGGCGATCCTCGAGGCCGGAATCAAGCGCGTGGTGGTGGCCTCCGACGATCCCACCACGAAGGTCAGCGGCCGTGGCCTGGGCGTGCTGCGCGACGAGGGCATCGAGGTGGAGACCGTCAACGGCGAGGTGGCGCGGGCCGCCCGCCTGATCAACCAGCCCTTCCGCAAGCACGCCCGAACCGGCTGCCCCCACGTGGTGCTCAAGGTCGCCATGACGCTCGACGGCAAGGTGGCCACCCGCACCGGCGACTCGCACTGGATCTCCGGCGAGGCCAGCCGCGCCCGGGTGCACCGCTGGCGGATGGAGTGCGACGCCGTGGCCGTGGGTCTCGGCACCGTCCTGGCCGACGACCCCCAGCTCACCGCGCGGGTGCCCGACGCCTCGGCGGCCGACCAGCCGCTGCGCGTGGTCTTCGACTCCGAGGCCCGCCTGCCGCACGACTGCCGGCTGGTGCAGGGGGCCGGCAGCGACGTGGCGCCGGTGCTGGTGGTCTGCTCCCGGGCGGCGTCGCACACCGCCGTGGACAAGCTGCGTGCCGCCGGGGTGGAGGTGCTGATGGTGACCGGCCAGAACGAGGCCGCCCGCGTTGGCCAGGCGCTCAGCGAGCTGGGCTCGCGCAACATCCAGTCGTTGCTGCTCGAGGGCGGCCCGCACCTTGCGGGCGCCTTCCTGGAGGCCGGCCAGATCGACGTGGCGGACGTGTTCATCGCGCCCTTGCTCGCCGGCGGGCGCGAAGCGCGCAGCGCGGTGGAGGGGGCCGGCGTCGAGAAGATCGCCGAGGCCGCCCGCGCGAAGTCCACCGAGGTGGAGGCCATCGACGACGACGTGCTGATCACGGCGCGGCTCCGGGAGTGGTGACCGCGTGTTCACCGGACTCGTCGCCGCCACCGGCACCGTGCAGAGCACGGGGGAGGGTCGCCTGCGCGTGAACACCCGGCTCGGCGCCGAGCTGGCCGAGGGCGACTCGGTCGCGGTGAACGGCGTGTGCCTGACCGCCGTGGACGTCGGGCCCGAGGGCTTCTCGGCCGACGTGATGCCGGAGACGCTGAGGCGCACCTCGCTCAATGGCGCCGGAGAGGTCAACCTGGAGCTGCCGCTGCGCGCCTCGGACCGCCTCGGCGGCCACATCGTGCAGGGTCACGTCGACGGCGTCGCGGAGGTCGAGTCGGTGGCCGAGGAGGGCAACGCCCGGGTGGTGCGCCTGCGCCCGCCCGCGGACCTGCTCCGCTACGTGGTGGCCAAGGGGTCCATTGCGGTGGATGGGGTGTCGCTCACGGTTGCCGATGTAGACGCGGAGACCTTTTCGATCTCGCTCATCCCTGAGACCCTGGATCGGACCAACCTCGGCACGCTCGCGCAGGGGGCAACCGTGAACCTGGAGGTGGACGTGGTGGCCAAGTACGTGGAGAAGCTCGTATGACCGACGCGCCGTTCAGCCCCATCGAGGACGCCCTGGAGGACATCCGCGCCGGGAAGATGGTCGTGGTCTGCGACGCCGAGGACCGTGAGAACGAGGGCGACCTGGTGCTCGCCGCCCAGTTCGCCACCCCCGAGGCGATCAACTTCATGGCCACCCACGCCCGCGGACTGGTGTGCCTGGCGTTGACACCCGAGCGCTGCAACGACCTCGGGCTGGACCTCATGCCGGCCAAGAACGAGCCCGACCTGGAGACGGCCTTCACGGTCTCCATCGATGCCCGCGAAGGCGTGACCACCGGCATCTCCGCCGACGACCGCGCCCGCACCGTGCAGGTGGCGATCGACCCGCACAGCCAGGCGGAGGACCTCAACCACCGCGGCCACATCTTCCCCCTGAAGGCCAAGGAGGGCGGCGTGCTCGAGCGCTCGGGCCACACCGAGGCGGCGGTGGACCTCGCCCGCATCGCCGGCCTGAACCCGGCCGGCGTGATCTGCGAGATCCTCAACGAAGACGGCACGATGGCCCGTGTGCCCGACCTCGAGCGCTACAGCGCCGAGCACGGCCTGAAGATGATCACCGTCGCCGACCTGATCGCTTACCGGCGCGAGAAGGACAAGCTGGTGGAGCGCGTGGTCGAGGCCCAGCTGCCCACGATCTTCGGCGAGTTCAACGTGGTCGGCTTCCGCTCGCTGGTGGACGAGAAGCACCACGTGGCGATGGTCAAGGGCGACATCGCCGACGCGGAGGACGTGCTGGTGCGCGTGCACTCAGAGTGCCTCACGGGCGATGTCTTCCACTCGCTGCGATGCGACTGCGGCCAGCAGCTCGAGGACGCGCTGGCCCGCATCGAGGACGAGGGCCAGGGGGTCCTGCTCTACCTGGCCCAGGAGGGTCGCGGCATCGGCCTGCTGAACAAGCTGCGGGCCTACAAGCTCCAGGAGGAGGGGCTGGACACCGTGGACGCCAACATCGAGCTGGGCCTGCCGGCCGACCTGCGCGACTACGGCATCGGCGCCCAGATCCTGGTGGACCTCGGGCTCACGTCCATCCGGCTGTTGACCAACAACCCCAAGAAGATCGTGGGCCTGGAGGGCTACGGGCTGCGGGTGACCGACCAGGTGCCCATCGAGCACGCGCCGGGCGCCCACAACCGCGACTACCTGCGGGCCAAGCAGGAGCGCATGGGCCACCTCCTCCACCACCAGGGCCTGGCGCTCGACGCGGAGATGATCCACGAGGAATGGATCCGCGATCAGAAGTCCTGATCGCTACGCGCTGACGGTCGCGCGCTTCTACGAGGACCTGGCCGACCGGCTGGTCGACGGGGCCACCCGGGTGCTCTCCGAGGCCGGGGCCGAGCACGAGCTCCACGACGTGCCGGGGTCGTTCGAGCTGCCGCTCGCCGCCCGCTTCTGCGCCGAGTCCGGGCGTTACGCCGCAGTGGTGTGCCTGGGCGCGGTGATCCGGGGGGAGACCGACCACTACGACTTCGTGTGCAACGAGGCCGCGCGCGGGATCGCCGACGTGGGCGCCCAGACCGGCGTGCCCTGCGCCTTCGGCGTGTTGACCGTCGACAACATGGACCAGGCGCTCGCACGGGCGGGGGGCGAGAAGCGCCACACCGGCGAGGAGGCCGCGCACGCGGCCCTGCGGATGGTCGAGCTGCGCCGGGAGCTCGGCTGAGCCCGGTGCGGGTCAACCTCTACTCCGACACGCAGACCCAGCCCACCGACGGCATGCGCCGGGCCATGGCCGAGGCCGAGGTGGGCGACGAGCAGCGTGGGCTGGACCCGACCGTCAACCGCCTCCAGGAGCGCGTCGCCGATCTCCTCGGCCACGAACGCGGCCTGTTCCTGCCCAGCGGGACCATGTGCAACGGCATCGCCTTCCGGCTTCACCTGCGTCCGGGTGGCGACGAGGTCGTGCTCGACCGCACCTCGCACCCGATCGTGGCCGAGGCCGGCGGGCCGGCGGCGATCTCGGGAGCGATGCTGTCGGAGCTGGACGGCGAGGGCGGCCGCTTCACGGCCGAGCAGCTCGAGGCGGCCATCCGCCCGCCCGACCGCTACCTGCCCCGCACGCGGCTGGTGTCGGTCGAGCAGACCACCAACCTTGCCGGCGGCCGGGTGTGGCCGCTGGAGCAGATCGACGCGGTGCTGTCCACCGCTCGGTCGTACGGGCTGCACGCTCACCTCGACGGCGCGCGACTGCTCAACGCCGTGGTGGCGGCGGGCGTGGAAGCGCGGAGGTACGCCGCTGGGTTCGACACCGCCTGGCTGGACTTCTCCAAGGGACTGGGCGCGCCGGTGGGCGCGGTGCTGTGCGGCTCGGCCGAGCTGATCGAGGAGGCCTGGCGCTACAAGCAGATGTGGGGCGGCGCGCTGCGCCAGGCCGGGGTGCTCGCGGCGGCCTGCCTGTACGCGCTGGACCACCACGTCGACCGCCTGGCCGAGGACCACGACAACGCGAAGGTGCTCGCGCGCGGGCTCGGCCTCGAGGAGCCGGACACCAACATCGTGATCTTCCCGACGCCCGACGCCGGGGCGCTGAAGGCCAAGCTGGTCGAGCACGGCGTCGAGACCTCGGTGATCGCCCCGGGGCGCCTGCGCTTCGTCACCCACCTGGGCGTGGACCGGGCCGGCGTCGAGCGCGCCGTGGAGGCCTTCGCGGCGTGAGGCCGGCGATGATCACCCTCTCGATCCTGTCGGTGATCGGCGGCGTGATCGTCGCCGTGGCGCTCTTCGTCTTCGGCCTGATCCAGGGCTTCGACAACGACAAGTACGGGAAGGTTCCGCTGCCCGGCGAGGGACGCGTGACGCTTCCCAAGGGCGACGTGACCGTCTTCTACGAGGAGCGGGTGGGCTACCCCGACGGCCTGCAGTCCTACACAGTGCGCTCCGCCCGCACCCGGCAGCCGGTTCCCAGCACGCCCGCAGGCGGCACCTCGTACGAGATCAACAGCGTCAACGGCATCAGCGTCGACAAGCTGATGGTGCCCGAGGACGGGGAGTACCTGGTCACCGGCCGCGCACAGCGCAACAGCTTCGGCCAGCCGGCCCTGACCTTCGGGCCGGGGGTGAAGTTCGGCGCCATCGCGGTGCGCGCCGGGCTCGCGGTGGCCATCGGGCTGGTGCTGTGCGTCCTGTTCGCGCTGCTGGCCCGCGCCTTCCGGCGAAAGCCCACTCCCGTGTGGGTGCCGCCACCGCACTCCAGCGCGCCCATGGCTGCGTGGCAGATGCCCCCGCCCCCGCCTCCACAGGCGCCCACGGACCCGCAGGCCGATCTGCAGCGCCTGGAGGAAGACCGCCGGATGGGGCGCATCACGGAGGCCGAGTACCAGGCCCGGCGGCAGCAGATCCTCGACCGGATCTGACCGCGACCCACTGCTAGCCTCGGCTCGATGCCGAAGGTCTGCTACTCGTGCAAAAAGGGCCCGTCGTTCGGGAACAGCCGCAGCCACTCCATGGTGGCCACCCGCCGGCGCTTTAACCCGAACCTCCAGAAGGTCCGGATCGACGTCGGGGGAACCCCGCGACGCGAGTACGTGTGCACGCGCTGTCTCAAGGCCGGCAAGGTCGCAAAGGCCGTTTAGCGGCTTCTCGTCGTGCCTGACGAGAGCCTCGTCCGCTTTCGCAGGGTCATCGCTGCCGCATGCGCTGAGCTCGAAGCACGCCGGGGGGAAGTAAACGACCTGAACGTGTTCCCGGTCGCCGACGGCGACACGGGAGACAACATGACCATGACTCTGCGGGCGGTGCTCGACGAGCTCGACCGAATGGACGGCCGGCTGATCGACGAGTTCGGCCGCGACGAGCTGGTTGCCGCCGTGGCCCGCGCCGCACTGCTCGGCGCCCGAGGCAACAGCGGGGTGATCCTGTCCCAGATCGTCCGCGGCGCGGCCGAGGAGCTGGTCTCGCGGCCCGGCGAGCTGGTCGACCCCGTGCTGGTGGCCGCGGCCTTCGCCCGCGCGGCCGACGCCGCCTACGACTCGGTCCGCGACCCCGCCGAGGGCACCATGCTGTCAGCCGTCCGGGCGATGGCCCACCGCATCGCCCACGACCTGGCCCACATGGACCGCCCGCGGCTGAACCCTGGGGCCACTCCCGCCGAGCAGGACGAGCTGATCGCCGAGGTGCTCGAGCGCGCGCTGGAGGCCGCCAAGGAGGCGGTGGACCGGGGCCCCGACCAGCTGGCGGTGCTGCGCGAGTCCGGGGTCGTGGACGCCGGCGCCTACGGCCTGACCGTGATCATGGCCGGGGTGGTCGCCGCCCTGCGGGGCGCGGACAGCGTCGAGCTCGAGCACCAGACGGTGGCGCCCGGCGTGCTGCACCAGCCCCACCACGAGTCGAGCCAGTTCCGCTTCTGCACCAACTTCGCCGTCACCGGCATCGGGCTGGAGGCCCACGGCTTCGAGCGCTCGCTGGAGCAGATCGGCGACTCGGTGCTGGTGGTGGGCGACGAGCGCACGCTGCGGGTGCACGTACACACCGACGAGCCCGAGAGGGCGGTGGCGCTGTTCGAGCCCGCGGGCGAGGTCTCGCGGCTCGACGTGGCCGATATGCGCGAGCAGGTGGCCGAGCGCAGCGCACGCGTGGGCGGCCCGCCCGAGGCCGCCCCAGAGACGCTGTGCGGCGTCCTGGCGGTGGCCAGCGGCGTCGGCATGGCCCGCCTCTACGAGGGGCTCGGCGCCCGGGTGCTGGACGGCGGGCCGACGCTGAACCCCTCGACCTACGAGCTGCTGGCGGGCATCCGCGACGTGCCCGCCCAGGAGGTCGTCGTTCTGCCCAACAGCCCGAACGTGATCCTGGCGGCGGAGCGGGCGGCCGAGCTGTCGGAGAAGCCCGCGCGCGTGGTGCCCACCACCGCGGCCCAGGAGGGCCTGGCCGCGCTCCTCTCCTTCGATCCTCGCGAGGCCTGCGAGTCCAACGCCGCCGCCGTGGCCGAGGCCACCGACGCGCTGGCGCTGGGCGGTGTCGCTCCCGCGGCCAAGGACGACCCCCAGGGCCGCTTCTCGGTGGGCCACGCCGTGGGCTACGCCGGCGACGAGCTGGTGGCATGGGGCGACCCGGCGGAGACCTTCGCCGAGACCGTCCGGCGGGTGGCCGCGGACGCCGAGCTGCTGACCGTCCTGGCCGGAGAGGACGCGCCGCTGGACGAGGCGGGGCTGGAGACCCTGATGCCCGACGGGGTCGAGCTGGACTTCCAGCAGGGCGACCAGCCGGCGTGGTGGTGGCTCCTCAGCGCTGAATAGCGCGCGCTGCCGTCTGCGCCTCAGCCGATCATCTGCACATCGCCACCGCCTTCGCCAGCACCGACGAGCTGAAGCTCGACGCCGAGCTGCGCTCGCTGCCGCGGCCCAGCCGGCTGAGCGAGCCGGTCACGCTCCCGGGCAAGGCCGGCAAGGCGCTGGCCTCGCTCGGGATCGAGACCGTGGGCGACCTGCTGGCCCACCTGCCCCGCGAGCACGCCGAGCGGGCCGGCAAGAAGGTGGCCGACCTGCGCCCCGGCGACCGCGCCGCTGTGGCGGTGACGGTGCGCAGCGTCACCACCCGGCCGATGCGCAACCGCCGCGGCCGGAGGGTGGAGGCGAAGGTGGCCGACGACACGGGCCCGATGCTGGCCGTGTGGTTCAACCAGCCGTGGGTCGCGCGCCGGCTGGCGGAGGGGACCGGCGTGCTCCTGTACGGCAAGCGCCAAGACCGCAACCAGTTCTGGGTCGAGGAGTTCGAGCCCCTCAACGGCGTCGCCCCGGCGCCCGGGACCGGCCAGGTGCCGCTCTACCCGGCCACCGAGGGGATCACCGCCGCTCAGCTGCGCCAGCTGGTGTGGGAGCACTTCGACCGGTTCACCGACGTAGTGGAGCCGCTGCCCGCGGCCCTGAGGGCGGCCGAGCGCCTGCCCGACCGCGCGGCGGCCCTGACCGGTGTGCACTTCCCCGACCACGAGGGCGAGGCCGGCGCGGGCCGCGAGCGCCTGGCGCTGGAGGAGCTGCTTCTGCTCCAGCTCGCGGTGGCCGGGCGGCGGCGCCGCCGCCACCAGACGCGGCGGGCCGCGGCCCTGGAGCCGACGGGCGAGCTCGTCGACCCATGGACGAAGACGCTGCCGTTCGAGCTGACCGGCGACCAGGCCCGGGCGCGCGAGCAGATCGACCGCGACC
Source organism: uncultured Thermoleophilaceae bacterium (assembly GCA_963830065.1). GTDB lineage: Bacteria > Actinomycetota > Thermoleophilia > Solirubrobacterales > Thermoleophilaceae > JACCZR01. The sequence continues at coordinate 124,176 of CAWHLA010000011.1, read as the reverse complement.
TGGCCGGCGAGCGGCCCATGCAGAGGCTGCTGATGGGCGAGGTCGGCTCGGGCAAGACCGTCGTGGCCCTGGGCGCGATGCTCCGCGCCGTGGAGAGCGGCCGCCAGGCCGCGCTGATGGCGCCGACCGAGACGCTGGCCGAGCAGCACCTGCTCACGCTCGACCGGCTGCTCGGGGGAACGGTGCCGGTGGAGCTCCTCACCGGATCGACCAGCGCCGCGCGGCGCCGGGACCTGACCGACCGGCTCGCTTCGGGCGAGCTGGGACTGGTGGTCGGGCACCCACGCGCTGATCGAGGAGCCGGTGCGCTTCGCCTCGCTGGGGCTGGTGGTGGTCGACGAGCAGCACCGCTTCGGCGTGCGCCAGCGCGCGGCGCTGGACGCCAAGGCGCCGGAGGGGCTGGTGCCGCACGCGCTGCACATGACCGCCACTCCGATCCCGCGCACGCTGTCCCTGACCGCCTACGGGGACCTCGACGCCACCGTGCTGCGCGAGCTGCCCGCCGGCCGGCATCCGGTCGAGACCCACGTGGTGGACGGGGAGCGGGCCCGCAAGCGTGCGTACGAGCGGATCCGGGAGGAGATCGCCGCGGGCCGCCAGTGCTTCGTGGTCTGCCCGCTGGTCGAGGAGTCGGAGGCGCTTCAGGCCCGGGCGGCAACCGCCGAGTTCGAGCGCCTGCGCAGCACCGAGTTCGCCGAGCAGCGCGTGGAGCTGATCCACGGCCAGATGCCCAGCACGGCGAAGGCCGGGGCGATGCAGTCGTTCGCCGCCGGCGAAGCGGACGTGCTGGTGGCCACCAGCGTGATCGAGGTGGGCATCGACGTGCCCAACGCGACGGTGATGCTGATCGAGGCGGCCGAGCGCTACGGGCTCTCGCAGCTGCACCAGCTGCGCGGGCGGGTGGGCCGCGGCGGCCACGAGTCGATGTGCATCCTGTTCGGCGACCCCAAGCTGCCGCGGCTGAAGGCCATGGCCACCGAGCGCGACGGCTTCAAGCTGGCCGAGATCGACCTGGAGCTGCGCGGCGCCGGCGACGTGCTGGGCACCCGCCAGCACGGCCTGCCCGAGCTGAAGGTGGCGTCGCTGCCCGAGGACGCGCCACTGCTGGAGCGCGCCACCGAGTGGGCGCGGCGGCTGGAGTCAGAGGAGGACGACCTGCTGAGGGCGGCGGTGGCCGAGCGCTTCGGCTCTGAGCTGGACCCGATCGCCGCCTAGCGGCGGCTCGTTGGCGGGGCCGTATGATCGGCCAGTGCTCGACCATCTGGGACTGGAGGTCGCCGACCTCGACGCCTCGGTGGAGTTCTTCACCAAGGCCCTGGCCCCGCTCGGAGTCGCGCCGATCATGCGGGTGCCGGACGTGGCCTGCGGCTTCGGCGATGGCCAGAAACCCTGGTTCTGGGTCGCCTCCCGCGGGCGGACGACGTCCACCGACGTCCACGTGGCCTTCGAGGCTCCCGACCGCGCCACGGTCGACCGCTTCCACGAGGCCGCCCTCGCCGCCGGGGGCCGGGACAACGGCGCCCCGGGCAGCCGCGAGATCTACCACCCCAACTACTACGGGGCGTTCGTGCTCGACCTCGAAGGCAACAACGTCGAAGCCGTGTGCCACCGGCCGGAGTGATGATGGACCTGCGCACCGTCCAGAAGCCGATCAAGGAGCGCTACCGCGCCGACCCGCAGGCCTCGCTGATCACGCTCACCGCGCGGAGCGGGCAGGAGGACCAGCCGGTGTCCTGCTCGGTGGACCTCGGGCGGGCGATCCAGGCGGCCGAAGCCCACCCGGGCGTGGGTGGGCCGGGGGAGGGGGCCTGCTCGGGCGACCTCCTGCTGGGGGCCCTGGCCGCCTGCGCTCAGATCACCTGCCAGATGGTGGCCGAGGCCATGGGCATCGAGGCGAGCCGCATCGAGACGGTTGTCGACGGCGACCTGGACCTGGCCGGCACGCTGGGCACCAACCGCGAGGCGCCCGTCGGCTTCGCGGCCATCCGGCTGCGCTTCGAGATAGACGCGCCCGGGGCGAGCGAGGAGCAGCTGGCGTCGCTGGTCGATAAGACCGAGCGCTACTGCACGGTCCTGCAGACGCTGACCGAGCCGCCGCGGATCGAAGCCCAGCTCGTGACCTGACCCGTGCGGGTCGTTGCCGGGGCGTTCAAGGGGCGCCCGATCCGCGCCCCCAAGGGCACCCACACGCGGCCCACCGCAGATCGGGTCAGGGAGGCGCTGTTCTCCATCCTGGGGCCTATCGAGGGCCTGCGGGTGCTCGACCTGTTCGCGGGCTCGGGCGCCCTGGGAATCGAGGCGCTGTCGCGGGGCGCGTCCTCCGCGACCTTCGTCGACAGCTCCCCCCGTGCGGTCGCCGCCGTGCGCCGCAACCTCGACGAGCTGGGGGCCGAGGCAGAGGTCAGCCGGCGCGACGCGCTGCGCTGGCTCGCCGCCGCCGATCGGACCTTCGACCTCGTGTTCGCCGACCCGCCCTATGATCTCGCGGCCCGGGTAACCGGCCCCCTGTCCGAGCTCTTGCCCGCCGTCCTCTCACCCCAAGCCCGCATCGTGACCGAGTCCGACAAGCGCGCCCCGCTCTCGCTGGCCCTCCCGCTGGTGACCGAGCGCACCTATGGCGACACCAGGATCGCCATCCACCGTGGCGGCTGAGCGCAACGGGGGCACGGCCCTCTGCCCAGGGTCCTACGACCCCGTCACCTTCGGCCACCTCGACATCATCGGCCGGGCCGCCTCCGTGTTCGATCAAGTGGTGGTCGGGGTGGTCAACCAGCCGGTGCGCAAGCAGAAGACCGTGTTCACCGCCGAGGAGCGCGTCGCTTTCATCGAGGCGGAAGTCGCGGAACTGGGCAATGTGCAGGTGGAAACCTTTAGTACGCTCCTCGTCGATTTCGCCCGCGAGCACGGAGCCAGGGCTATCGTCAAAGGCCTCAGAGCGATCTCGGACTTCGAGTACGAGTTCGAGATGAACCAGCTGAACCGAAAGATGGCCCCCGACATCGAGAGCATCTACCTCATGGCCACGCCCCAGTTCTCCTTCCTCAGCTCATCGGGAATCAAGGAGCTGGCGATGTTCGGCGGCGATACCTCGGGCCTCGCGCCCGACGCCGTGGCAGAGGCCTTGCAGGAACGGCTCGGAAAACAGGGAAACTAGGGACCGCGTATGGACGTCTTGGTACTGATCGACAAGCTGGACGACACGATCCACAACTCCAAGCCCGTGCCGCTGACGGACCAGGTGCGCGTGGACAAGGAGGAGGTCTACGACATCCTCGACCAGATGCGGGCCACGATCCCCGAGGAGATCAAGCAGGCCCGCTGGATCGTCAAGGAGCGCCAGGAGATGCTGGCCGAGGCCAAGCGCGAGGCCGAGCGCATCGTCAAGGAGGCCCGCGACGAGCAGAACCGCCTCATCGGCGAGGAGGAGATCGTCAAGCAGGCCGAGCGCCAGGCCGAGGACATCGTCGAGGACGCCCGCGCTCGTGAGCGCGAGATCCGACTGGGCGCCGAGGACTACGCCGACGACATCCTCAACACGCTCGAGGTCAACCTTCAGAAGTTCATCGCCGCCGTCCAACGCGGCCGCGACCGCCTCCAAGGCCGCGAGGGCGAAGAGGCCGAGGTCGGCAGCAGCAGCAGCACCATCGGGCCCGTAGACGCCCGCTAGCTCATTCGTCCACTTGGTGGTTGCGCGCCAGGGGTGGACCGGGTTAGGTTCGCCTGATGCGCTCGCGAACTCGGCTCGTCGTTGTCCTCTTCGTACTGAGCAGCGATGCTGTCGCTGGCCGCTCCGGCCGGCGCCGTCCTCCCGGGCACGAACGGCCGGGTCGTCTTCACCGGGGCGGCCCGGTTTCGGCAACGCCAAGCTCTTCCTGCGCACCACCACAAACAGCGTGGGTGGCGGAACCACTACCGGCCCGCTCAATACGGGGCTGACCCTCCAACACCGCCACCCCGCCTGGTCGCCCGACCGCACCAAGATCGTCTTTGCGCATGGCCCGGCCGCTGGGCCCTACGACCTCTACACCCTCGACCTCACCACGCCGGGCGCGACCGCCCAGAACATCACGAATACCCCCGCCGTAAGCGAGGATCGCCCGGCCTGGTCGCCCGACCCAAACGACCCACGCATCGCGTACGACGGCGGCAACGACATCTTCGTCCGCACCCCCGCCGGCCCGGGCCCGGGCGTGAACATGACCTCCACACTGGCCACCAAGGCGTACAAGGCGGCCTGGACCCCGGACTCCCAGACTCTCTACTACTCGGTCGGGGACCCCAACGTGGCTCCGAACGGCAACACCAACGACGTGAAGCTCTTTAGGCAGCCGGCGAACAACTCGAGTCCGGGAACGTTGTTCCACGCCGTGAGCGGCGCCCACGTGGCGCAGCCAACGATTTCACCCGACGGGACGAAGCTTTGCTACGGGTTCGCTACGGCACCCGGGAACAGCACCAGCCGCATCGTCGTTGCTGCTCCTATCAACGCCCCAGGGTCGATCACCCAAGTCGGCAACAGCGGCGTGGGCGACTACAACTGCACGTGGTCGCCGGACGGAACCAAGCTCGCGTTCGCCGAGGGTTTCGGGAACAACGGCGAGGTGTTCATGCGGAACTCCAACGGGATCGGCCCGTTCATCGACCTGACCAATACCGCCGGGCAGTTCGAGGGCAACCCCGATTGGGCACCCGACGCCCGGCCGGAATGCCCCGACAGCACGGTCAGCACCACCGTCGGGACGCCCCTCATCTTCACGCCGGAATGCGTCGACACCGGACCGGCCTACGAGCGGACGACCCCACGGGAGGGCAAGGACACCGACCCGACCAACGGGACTCTCACCCAGAACGGGGGGCTGGGGCAGCCGTTCACCTACACCCCGAATCCGGGCTTCGTCGGCACCGACAGCTTCCAGATCAAGGCCGCCGACGACTTCGGCTTCGGCACTTCGCCGACAAGGGCACAGTCACGATCACCGTCAAGCGCAAGCCCACACCGGGCGGCGGCGAGGTGTTCGACGGCACCGCCGGCAACGACACCATCAACGGCACGCCCGGACCTGACGTCATCAACTGCGGCGCCGGCGACGACGTGGTGAACGGCAACGGCGGCGACGACGTCATCAACTGCGGCGCCGGCAACGACCGGGTCGACGGCGGCGCCGGCAACGACACCGTCAACGGCGAGGACGGCAACGACCACGGTGGCGGGCGGCGCCGGTGGCGATCGCGTGGCCGGCGGCGCGGGCAACGACCGCGCTAACGGCAACTCGGGTCGCGACCGCGTCAACGGCAACAGCGGCAAGGACCGCATCAACGGTGACAGCGACAAGGACCGCGTCAACGGCGACAGCGGCAACGACCGCGCCGGCGGCGGCTCTGGAAACGACCGGGTGGCGGGCTCAGCGGCAAGGACCGCGTCAGCGGCGGCCGCGGCAACGACCGCGCCGCGGGCAACGCGGGCAACGACAGGGTCGCCGGCGACTCGGGCAAGGACCGGTCAGCGGCGGCAGCGGCAACGACCGGGTGAGCGGCGGGTCGGGCAACGACAAGGTCGCCGGCGACTCGGGCCGCGACTTGGTCAGCGGTGGCAGCGGACGGACCGCCTCAGCGGCGGCCGTGGCCGCGACCGCTGCAACGGCGGCTCGGGGAGTGACCGCGCCTCGCGTTGCGAGGGGAGCTCGAGGATCCCGTAGCCTGCGGGGCGGACTGCCGTCCTTCCTGCACACCTGTTACCGGATCGGGGACATCGACAGCTCGGTCGCGTTCTACGAGAAGCTCGGCTTCGACGAGCGGGCGCGGATGGACATCGGCACCGAGGCCGTGAACGTGTTCATGGGCCTCCCGGGTGAGGACCCCGTTCTGGAGCTGACCTACAACCACGGGGTCGACTCCTACGACCTCGGCACCGGCTACAACCACATCGCGCTGACCGTCGAGGACCTCGACGGGACGCTCGAGGGCCTGGCCGGCCAGGGCATCGAGCCCGAGAAGCCGCCCTACCGCCCCGGCGGCCGCACCGAGGGCCCGCGGATCGCCTTCGTGCGCGACCCGGACGGCTATCGCGTCGAGCTGATCGAACAGGGCTAATCCAGCCCCATCTCCGGGTAGCCTCGGTCTGTGGCCGCACGGACGGACACGTTCGACCTCGGACCGCTCGCTCTCAGCTCCGGCGAGGGCGCGCCGGCTGGAGCTGGAGGTCCCGCTTCGAGGGCTTCAGCTTCGGCGGCCAGCGCTACCAGCCCCGCATCCCCGGTCCCGGTGGTCCTCGACGCCGACCGCACCACCCACGGCTACGCCCTCCGCCTTCGGGCCGACGTCGCCCTCGAGGGCCCGTGCATGCGCTGCCTGGAGCCCGCAGAGGAGGCTGTTCCCGTCGACGCGCGGGAGATCGACCAGCCCGGGGGCGGGGAAGACCTGAGCTCGCCGTATCTGGACGGCGACGAGCTCGACCTGGCCGGCTGGCTGCGCGACGCGGTGGCGCTGGCTCTGCCCACCCAGATCGTCTGCCGCGAGGACTGCCTGGGCCTGTGCGGGGTGTGCGGCGAGAACCTCAACGAAGCCGGCCCCGACCACGCCCATGAGCGCGAGCCCGACCCGCGCTGGGCGGCGCTGCGGGAGCTGAAGCTAGACTGATCGGCCGTTATGGCCGTCCCCAAGCAACGCCAGTCCCACTCGCGCACCAACAAGCGCCGCTCTCAGCACCGCGCTGAGGTGCCGACCCTGCGCCACTGCCCGCGCTGCCACTCGCCGCGCCTTCCTCACCGCGTCTGCCCGAACTGCGGCACCTACGCGGGTCGCGAGGTCGTGGTCCAGACCGCCGACACCTCCGACGAGGAGTAGCTCCCCGGCGCGGTGATCGCGCTCGACGCCAACGGAGCCGACGGCGGCCCGTCGGTCGTGTCCGAGGGGGCCGCCCGCTCGAACGAGGAAGTGCTCCTGTTCGGCCCCGAGGCCGAGATGGGAGAGCCCGGCGCGCGGATCCAGATCGTGGACGCGCCGGAGCGGATCGCGGGCGGCGAGGAGCCCGTCAAGGCCGTCCGCTCCCGGCCCGACGCCTCCATCGTCCAGGCCGCCCGCGCCGTGGGCGAGGGGCGAGCCGAGGCGCTTGTCTCCGCCGGCACCACCGGTCCCACCCTCGCCGCGGCCACCCTGAGCGTGAAGCGGATCAAGGGCGTCCACCGGCCGGCGCTGGCGGTGCTGCTGCCCATCCCGGGCGGCCAGGTCCTGCTCTTGGACTGCGGCGCCAACGTGGAGGTCCGTCCCGAGCACCTCGTGCAGTTCGCCTACATGGGGGCGGGCTTCATGGAGGCGGTGCTCGGCGTGGAGCGCCCCAAGGTGGGCCTGCTCTCGGTGGGCGAGGAGCAGGGCAAGGGAACCCCGGACGTCCTGGAGGCGGGCGAGCGCCTGAAAGGGGGCACCCTGAACTACCTCGGCAACGTGGAGGGCTTCGACCTGACCGACGCCACTGCTCAGGTGGTGGTGGCCGACGGCTTCACCGGCAACGTGGCGCTGAAGGTGCTCGAGGGCACGTCCAAGACCGTCCTGCGCGCCATCCGTGATGCGATCAAGGGCAGCCCACTGGCCACCGCCGGCGGGCTGCTGATCCGCGGCCGGGTGGGCAAGCTGCGCTCGGAGATCGACCCCGAGGGGGTGGGCGGCGCGATCCTGCTCGGACTCCGCAAGCCGGTGGTGGTGGCGCACGGCTCGTTCGGCCCCTACGGCATCGCCAACGCGGTGCGTCTGGCCCAGCGCGCGGTCGACGAGCGGATGGTGGAGAGGACCGCCGAGTCGCTTGCTGCGGCCGGTGCCCTGCGGTCCGCCCCCGCTGTTAGCGTCGCCAGGCCGTGAATCGCGAGGAGGTACTCGAGCGCATACGCGCCCATCTGGCCGAGGAGCTCGAGGTCGAGCCCGGCGCGATCGCGGAGGGCACCCGCTTCAAGGAGGACCTCGAGGCCGACTCCCTGGACCTCGTCGAGCTGGTGGTCGAGCTGGAGGACAACTACGGCATCCGCATCCCCGACGAGGAGGCGGCGCGGATCCTGACCGTGGGCCAGGCGGCGGACTTCGTGTCGGCCCATGCCGGAGCGGTCGAGTCCTGAGGAAGGGACGCTGCAGGACCTTCTCGAGGCTCTGCCCGAGGGTCTGTACGCACAGGCGTTCATGCACGCCTCGTGGGTCGACCATCGGGCGGAGTCCTACGAGCGCTTGGCCTTCCTCGGTGACGTGGTGCTGAGCCTGGCCGTGTCCACCGACCTGCTGCCGCGCTTCGAGCGCTACGGCGCGGGCCGGCTGACCAAGGTGCGCGCCCAGGCGGTCAGCGGCCCGGCCTGCGCCCAGGTGGCGCTCGAGCTCGATGTCCCCTCGCGCCTGCGCGCCGCCGCCCCGAAGGGGCTCGGCCGCGGGGCAGAGGTGCTGGTGGAGTCCGAGCGGGTGCTCGCCTCGGTGTGCGAGGCGATCATCGGAGCGGCGTACATCGCCTTCGGCATCGAGCGCACGGCCCCCGCCGTGGTGCACGCCTTCGGGCCGGCGGTGCAGGAGGCGCTGGACCACCCCGAGGACTACAAGTCGGTGCTGCAGGAACGCCTGGCCCAGCGCTCGGAGCGGGTGGGGTACCGGACCGTGGACGAGACCGGCCCCGCGCACGAGCGCCTGTTCGCGGTGGTCGCGGAGATCGACGGGCGCGAGGTGGGACGGGGCGAGGGCAAGACCAAGAAGGCTGCCGAGCAGGAGGCTGCGGCGGCTGCGTTGGAGGCGCTGGGCTGATGCATCTGCGCTCGCTGACGCTGAAGGGCTTCAAGTCCTTTCCGCACCGGACCCGGCTGGAGTTCGCTCCCGGCGTGTCGGTGGTCGTCGGCCCCAACGGCTCGGGCAAGTCCAACGTGACCGAGGCCGTGCTGTGGGCGCTGGGCGAGCAGAGCCCGCTGGCCGTGCGCGGCCAGACGATGAAGGACGTGATCTTCGCCGGCGGGCACGGGCTGTCGTCGTCCTCCAGCGCCGAGGTCGAGGTGGTGATCGACAACACCGACGGGTCGCTGCCGGTCGACTTCTCCGAGATCTCGATCGTGCGCAAGCTCGACCGCGACGGCGAGGGCGAGTACCGCCTCAACGGAGCCAAGTGCCGCCTGGTGGACGTGATCGAGGTGCTCTCGGACTCCGGTCTGGGCAAGGAGATGCACTCGGTGGTCTCCCAGGGCAAGGTCGAGACCATCGTCCACTCGCGCCCGCGCGACCGGCGCCTGATGATCGAGGAGGCCGCCGGCCTTGGCAAGCACCGCAAGCGGCGGCGCCGCGCCCAGCTGAAGCTGGAGCGCACCGAGGAGAACCTGTCCCGCGCGCTGGACGTGGAGCGCGAGGCGCGCTCGCGGCTGCGGCCGCTCAAGCGCCAGGCCGAGGCCGCCGAGCTGCACGAGCGGCTGGAGCGCCAGTCGCTGGAGGCGCGGTTGGAGCTCGCCCGTGAGCGCTCGCGCGAGGTGCGCCTGCAGCTGGGCGAGGCCGAGTCGCGGGCAGGCTCCGCACAGCAGGAGCGCGCAGAGGCCGAGCGGCTGCTCGCGGGCGTGGCCGCGCGGCGGGAGGAGGCCGAGGAGGCCTTCGCCGCGCACAGCCGCGAGCGCGAGGCGCTGCAGGCCCGGCTGTACGCGGCCCGGTCGGCGACCGAGCGCGTCGGGCTCCGCCTGGAGCGGGCGGGGGACCAGGAGCGAGCCGCCCGCGACGGCGCCGAGCGCCGCCGGCAGGCGCTGGCTGACGCCGAGCAGGCGCTGGCCGCCGACGACGGCGGAGGCGAGCTGGGCGAGCGGCTGGCCGCGCTGGAGTCCGAGCTGGCCGGGCTCGAGGAGGGCCGGGCCGACCGGCTGCGCGCGGCCCTGGCCGAGCTGGAGGAGGGCCTTGCCGCGGAGCGGGCTGAGCACGAGCGCCTGGCCGCCGTCAGCGCCGAGCGCCGCGCCGCCCTGGAGGCAGCGGAGGCGCAGGCCGATGCCGCGCGCCGCGCGCGGCGGGAGGCCGAGGCCGGCGTCGAGTCGGCTCGCGCCGCAGCCGCCCGGGTGGGCAGCGACCTCGCCGCGGTCAATCAGTTCCTGCGCGCGGCCGGCCCGCGGACCGACGGCCCGACCCTGGCCGAGGGCCTGCGGGTGCGGCCGGGCCTGGAGGCGGCGCTGGCCGCCGCGCTGGGCCCGCGGCTGTCGGCCGCGGTGGTGGACGACGTGGCCGCCGGCCAGCGCGTGCTCGACCGAGCCGGTGAGCGCGGCGGGCTGGCATTGCTGGCGAGCGCGGGCGCCGCTGGGGCGGTGGGCGCCGCTCCTGCCGCCGATGCGACGCCGCTGTGGGATTGCGTGGACCCGGCTCCCGAGCTGCGCGACCTCGCCGCTCGGCTGCTCGCCGACGTGTGGCTGGTCGAATCGCTCGACTCGCTGCCTCACGCCTTCAGCGGACTGGCGGTCACCGCCGCCGGCCGCTCACTCGACGGTCGCAGCGGCGAGCTGGCCCAGGCGCCGGCGGGCGGGGCCGAGCGCGTGCTCGAGGAGCGCAACCGCCGCGACGAGCTCGTCGCCGCCTCGGAGGCCGCCGCCGCGCACGAGGCCGACGCTCGGTCGGGGGCCGCCGCCGCCGCCGAGGCCGTCACAGCCGCCGACACCGCCCGCGAGGAGGCCGACGTTGCGCTACGCCGCGCGCTACGCGACGAGCAGGGCGCCGCCGAGGCCGTCGAGCGCAGCGAGTGGCTGATCGCCCGCCGCCGCCAGGCGCCCGACGAGGGCCCGGAGGCGGTGCGCGCGGCCGAGCTGAGCGCCGAGGTGCGCGCCGAGCGCCGGATGTCCGACGAGGCCGAGCGCCGCCGCGGGCGCCTCGTCGCCGACGTCGAGCGGCTCCGCTCGGGCGTGGGGCGCCACGAGGCGCTCGCCGAGGCGGCCGCACGCGCGGCTCGCGCGCTGGGGGTCGCCCGCGAAGCGGTGGCCGAGCGTCGCGACCTCCTGGAGACCGAGCTGAAGGCCGGGGCTGCCGCGGGCGAGGAGACCGCCGCCACCCTGCGCGCCTGCGCCCACGAGGAGGCCGAGCTGCAAGCGCGGCTCAAGCGCGCGGGCGAGGCACTGGTCGAAGCCGAGGTGGCTGCCCAGCAGGTCCGAGACGCCTCCGCGGACGCCGAAGGCGCCCTGGTCGAGCTGGCCGGCCGGCTGGGCCTCGAGCCCGCGCCCGCCGAGGAGCCGCTGTCGCCCGAGCGCACGGAGGAGCTCAACACCAAGGTCGAGCGCCTCGCGCGCCGCCGGGAGCAGCTGGGCCCGGTCAACCCGCTGGCCGGGCGGGAGTACGAGGAGGCCGTGGCCCACGTCGAGGAGCTGGAGACCCAGCGATCGGACCTCGAGAACGCGCTGGCCGAGCTCGAGAGCCTGATCAAGGAGACCGACCGCCGCATCCGCACGAGCTTCGAGGAGACCTTCGAGGCGACCGCGCGCAACTTCGAGGACGTGGTCCAGCACCTGTTCCCGGGCGGCCGCGGCCGGCTGCGGCTGGTGCACCCCGACGGCCCGCGGCCCGTGCTGGGCGGGGAGGAGGCGCCGGGGGCAGACGAGGTGCCCGAGTCAGACCCGGAGGAAGTCGCCGCAGAGCCGGGCGTCGAAGTGGAGGTGACCCCGGCCGGCAAGGCCATGAAGCGGCTCTCGCTGCTCTCCGGTGGCGAGAAGTCCCTCGTCGCCCTGGCCTTCATGTTCGCCGTCTTCCTGGCCCGGCCGTGCCCGTTCTACATCCTGGACGAGGTGGAGGCCGCGCTGGACGACCTCAACATCGACCGCTTCCTCGAGCTCATCCGCCGCTACAGCGATCGCGCGCAGTTCATCGTGGTCACCCACCAGAAGCGGACGATGGACGCGGCCGACTGCCTGTACGGGGTGAGCATGGGCGGCGACGGCGTGTCGCGGGTGGTGTCGCGCAAGCTGGAGGAACAGCAGGACATCGAGGCCGCGTAGCCTCCCCGCGCGTGGCGCGCGGCTGGCACGAGCTCTTTCTGACGGGCGAACCCGCGCCGGAGGCGGCCGAGCCGGGCGAGGAACCCGAACAGCGCGGTGGCTTCTTCCGCCGCCTGCGGGAGAACATGACCAAGACGCGGCAGGCGCTCGGGGCCGAGCTGCAGGCCACGGTGTTCGAGTCGCTCGACGATGAGGCCTTCGAGCATCTGGAGGAGACGCTGATCTACGCCGACGTCGGCGCTCCCACCACGGCAGCCATCGTCGAGCGCCTGGAGGGCGAAGCCGGCTCGGGCGAGCTCGAGAGCGGGGAGGACCTGACCCGCCGCCTGCGCGAGCTGCTCGCCGACACCGCGCGTTTCGACGAGGACACCATCGACCTGACGCACGAGCCCACGGTGATCCTCATGGTCGGCGTCAACGGCAGCGGCAAGACCACCACCATCGGCAAGATCGCCTGGCACCTGCGCCACGAACTGGGCAAGACCGTGCTCCTGGCCGCCGGCGACACCTTCCGCGCCGCGGCCGCCGAACAGCTGGAGGAGTGGGCCCGGCGGGCGGAGGGGGACCTGGTGCGCGGGGAGGCCGGCTCGGATCCGGGCGCGGTGGCCTTCGACGCCATCGAGGCGGCGAGGGCGCGGGGGGCGGACGTGGTGATCATCGACACGGCGGGCCGCCTGCACACCCAGCAGCACCTGATGGACGAGCTGCGCAAGGTGCGCAAGGTGATCGAGAGCCGGCTGCCCGGGGCGCCGCATGAGACCCTGCTGACCATCGACGCCACCACCGGCCAGAACGGGCTGCGCCAGGCCATGCTCTTCCGCGAGGCGGTCCAGGTGGACGGCATCGTGCTGACCAAGCTCGACGGCACGGCGAAGGGCGGCATCGCGCTCGCCATCGCCCAAGAGCTCGGGGTGCCGGTCAAGCTGATCGGCACCGGCGAGGCGCTGGAGGACCTGCGCCCGTTCGACCCCGACGACTTCGCGCGGGCGATCCTCGAGTGAAGGACGCGACGCGGGTCATCCGGGCGGGGCTGCCCCAGCCGGCGGCCAACGAGCCGTTCATGCCCGGACCGACGTTCGCCGCGCCGTTCCACCTGCCGGGCGACCCCGCCGAGGCGGAGTACGTGTACACCCGCTACGGCAACCCGACGACCGCGCGCCTCGAGGCCGCGATAGGCGAGTTGGAGGGCGGCGAGGCGGTGGTGTTCGCCTCCGGCATGGGCGCGGTGGCTGCCGCCTACGCCGTGTTCGGCGGGCGCCCCAAGGAGCTCCCCGGCGACGCGTACATGGGAAGCCGCCACCTCGCCGAGCACCTCCCCCAGGAGGGCTCGCTGACCTGGCTGGAGACCCCGGCCAACCCCACCCTGGAGATCACCGACATCGCCGCCGCGGTGGATGCCGGCGACGGCCCGGTGGCGGTCGACAACACCACCGCCACGCCCCTGGGCCAGCGCCCGCTGGAGCTCGGGGCCACGCTGTCGGTGGCCAGCGCGTCCAAGGCCCTGACGGGCCACGCCGACCTGATCATGGGCTACGTGGCCACCCGCGACGCCGAGGTGGCCGAGCGCCTGCGCGAGTGGCGCATCCTGGCCGGAGCGGTGGCGGGCCCGTTCGAGTCGTGGCTGGCGCACCGGTCGCTGGCCACACTGGAGCTGCGCACCGCGCGTCAGCAGGAGAACGCGATCGCGGTGGCCGAGGCCGTAGGGGCGCGCGGCATCCCGGTTCGCTACCCGGGTCTGCCCGGCGACCCTGGCCACGAGCTGGCCTCGCGCCAGATGAGCCGTTTCGGCTGCGTGGTGGGGTTCGACCTGGGCCGGCGGGAGGCCGCCGAGCGCTTCCTGGACCGCGCCGAGCTGGTGTGGGAGGCCACGAGCTTCGGCGGCGTGGTCACCACCGCCGAGCGCCGCGCGCGCTGGGGCGGCGACCCGATCGGCGAGGGCTTCATCCGCCTCAGCGCCGGCTGCGAGGACGCCGAGGACCTGGTGGCCGACGTCGAACAGGCGCTAGACGCTTCAGCTCAGGCGTAGGATCGAAGCGTGGAAGAGTGGGTGGTCTGGATGGCCGCAGCGGGTGTGCTCGCAGTGGGCGAGATCCTCACGATGGGATTCTTCCTGGCCCCGGTCGCCATCGCCGCGGTGATGGCCGGCGCCGCCGCGCTCCTGGGAGCGGGGCTGGCGGTGCAGCTGATCGTCTTCATCATCGTCACCGCCGCATCGGTGGCCTTCCTGCGCCCCGTCGCCCGTGGCCACCTGCAGACGCCTGCGCGCCTGCGCACCGGCACCGCGGCCCTGGTGGGCCAGCACGCGGTGGTGATCGAGCGCGTGGACGCGGACGGCGGGTCGGTCAAGCTCGCCGGCGAGGTCTGGAGTGCGCGCGCCTTCGACGAGGACCTCGTTTTCGAGCCGGGGCAACGGGTCGACGTACTGAAGATCGAGGGCGCCACGGCGCTCGTCCATGAATAGGGAGGAAGACAAATGGCCGCTCTAATCGTCTTGGGGGTGGTGGCGGTGGTCCTGCTGATCACCATCGCCCGCAGCATCCGGATCGTTCCGCAGGCGCGCGCGGGAATCGTGGAGCGGCTCGGCCGCTACCAGCGCACCCTCGACGCCGGGCTGGCCCTGGTCATCCCATACGTGGACCGGGTCCGCCCGCTGATCGACCTGCGCGAGCAGGTGGTCTCGTTCCCGCCGCAGCCGGTGATCACCGAGGACAACCTGGTGATCCACATCGACACGGTCATCTACTTCCAGGTGACCGACGCCAAGGCGGCCTCCTACGAGATCGCGGACTACCTGGCCGGTATCGAGCAGCTGGTGGTCACCACGCTGCGAAACGTGATCGGTGGCATGCACCTCGAGGAGACGCTCACCTCGCGCGACCGGGTCTCCGGCTCGCTGCGGGTGGTGCTCGACGAGGCCACCGGTCGCTGGGGCATCCGGGTCAACCGGGTGGAGCTGAAGGCGGTCGACCCGCCCCAGTCGATCCAGGAGGCGATGGAGAAGCAGATGCGGGCCGAGCGCGACCGCCGCGCTGCGATCCTCACGGCCGAGGGCGTCAAGCAGGCGCAGATCCTCACGGCCGAGGGCGAGAAGCAGTCGGCCATCCTGCGCGCCGAGGGCTGGCGGGAGTCGCAGATCCTCAACGCCGAGGGCGAGGCCAAGGCGATCGACACGGTGTTCGATGCCATCCACCGCGGCGACGCCGACCCCAAGCTGCTCGCCTACCAGTACCTGCGCACTCTCCCGCAGATCGCCAACGGCGAGGCCAGCAAGGTGTGGATCGTGCCCGCCGAGCTGACCCAGGCGCTGGGCAACCTGGGCCAGATCGTCCCCAAGCCCGACGAGCCAGAGCAGCGTGGCTGACCCGCCGGTTCCGCCGCCGGAGTTGGCGGCGCGGGTGGGAGTGCCCGACCACGACGACGTAATCGACTCCTACCTGCAGCTGGGCGCCGACGCCCGGCAGGTGATCCTCGACACGCTTCCTGATGGCTGGTCGCCCGACGGCAAGCGGATCCTCGACTTCGGCGCCGGTGCC
Organism: uncultured Thermoleophilaceae bacterium; assembly: GCA_963830065.1. GTDB lineage: Bacteria > Actinomycetota > Thermoleophilia > Solirubrobacterales > Thermoleophilaceae > JACCZR01. Next base: position 108,689 of record CAWHLA010000011.1, on the reverse strand, counting down.
GGAAAGGTGCTGCGCCACCTGCTCGACGACTGGAAGGGCGCCGAGCTGGAGGGGTGCGACATCGACCGCGCGAGCATCGAGTGGCTGGAGGCCAACCTCTCGCCTCCGGTGCACGCGTTCGTCAACCGCGAGAAGCCGCCGCTCGATTGCGGCGACGGGCGCTTCGACCTCGTCCTCGCCATGTCGGTGTTCACCCACCTGACCGACCACTCGCTGGACTGGCTGGCCGAGCTGCACCGGGTGCTGGCCGAGGACGGGCTGCTGATCGCGAGCTTCCTCGGCGAGCAGGCCTACGACGTCTACGCCGACGGCGGCTGGGACGACGGCAAGATCGGGATGAACATCGTCCACTACGGCCAGAGCTGGGACCTGGGCGGGCCGACCGTGTTCCACTCCGAGTGGTGGCTGCGCGAGCACTGGGGCCGGGCCTTCGACGTGGTCTCGCTGCGGGACGGCCGCGCTCGCGGGGACCACGGCATCGTGCTGCTGCGCCGCAAGCCGGGCAGCGTCACCGCCGAGGAGCTCGAGAAGCCCTCCGACGACCCGCGTGAGATCAGCGCGCTGCGCTTCCAGGTGCGCCAGCTGCTGGACGAGACGGGCGAGCTGCGGCGCGAGATGCCGAGCCAGTCGGCGGGCGTGCGAGCGCGCTTGCGCCGGCGGCTCTCGCGCTAGCCTCGGCAGACGTGCTCGAGACGCTCTCCGATCGCCTCCAGGCCGCGCTCGGCGACGTCCGCTCGCGCGGCCACCTGAACGAGGAGGACGTGGCCAAGGCCATGCGTCAGGTGCGCCTGGCGCTGCTCGAGGCCGACGTGAACTTCAAGGTCGTCAAGCAGTTCACCACCGCGGTGAAGGAGCGCGCCACCGGCCAGGACGTGCTCGAGGCGCTGAACCCCGGCCAGCAGGTGGTGAAGATCGTCTCCGAGGAGCTCACCGAGCTGATGGGGGGCGCCGGCGGCCGAGATCTCGCCATGGCGAGCGGCAAGGGCCCCACCGTGGTGCTGATGGCCGGCCTGCAGGGCTCGGGCAAGACCACCGCTTGCGGCAAGCTCGCCCGCCACCTGCGCGAGGAGAAGGGCCTCGACGTGGCCGTCGCCGCCTGCGACGTGTACCGGCCCGCCGCGGTGGACCAGCTGGTCAAGGTCGGCGCCCAAGCGGGCGCGACGGTCTATCAGCAGGGCACCGACCGCGACCCGGTCGACATCGCCGAGTGGGCGCTGGGCCAGGCCAAGGCCGACGGTCGCGACGTGCTGATCGTCGACACCAGCGGGCGCCTGCACGTGGACGCCGAGCTGATGGAGGAGCTGGCTCGGGTCAAGAAGCGGACCAAGCCCCACGACGTGCTGCTGGTGGTGGACGCCATGACCGGCCAGGACGCGGTCAACGTGGCCGAGCAGTTCGCCGAGACCGCGGACTTCGACGGGGTGATCCTCACCAAGCTCGACGGCGACGCCCGCGGCGGCGCCGCGCTGTCTGTGAAGGCCGTCACCGGCAAGCCGATCCTCTACGCCTCCACCGGCGAGAAGCTCGATGCGTTCGAGCGCTTCCACCCAGACCGGATGTCCCAGCGGATCCTCGGCATGGGCGACGTGATGACTTTCGTCGAGAAGGCCGAGAAGCAGATGGACGAGGACAAGGCGGTCGAGCTCGAGCGAAAGATCCGCAAGCAGGAGTTCACGCTCGACGACTTCCTCGAGCAGATGCACCAGATGCGCAACATGGGGCCGCTGACCAACCTGCTGAAGATGATCCCCGGCATGGGGGCCCAGCTGGGCAACCTCAACGTCGACGAGAAGGAGCTGGATCGCCTGCAGGCGATCATCACCTCGATGACGCCGGAGGAGCGGGCGAACCCGTCGATCATCGACGGCTCGCGCCGTCGACGCATCGCGCGCGGGTCGGGGACCTCGGTTCAGGCCGTGCGCCGGCTGGTGGATCAGTTCGGGCAGATGAACAAGCTCATGCGCCAGATGCAGAAGGGCAACATGGGTGCCCTGTCGCAGCTGGTGGGCGGCCGATGAGCCCGAGCGGCCGCTAACCTCACTCGGCTCAATGGCCGTCCGAGTACGACTCACACGCGTGGGCAGCAAGAAGAACCCGATCTGGCGGGTCGTGGTGGCCGATGGCCGCTCGCCGCGCGACGGGCGCTTCATCGAGACCGTGGGGCACTACAACCCCCAGACCCAGCCCTCGACCATCGTGCTCGACCATGAGCGCCTCCAGCACTGGATCGACCGCGGCGCCCAGCCGTCGGGGACCGTGAAGAAGCTGATGCGCTCGGGCTCCGCCCCGCAGGCCGCGGCGGAGGAGCCGCCTGCCGCCGAGGCCGAGGTCGAAGCAGAGGCCGCGTCAGAGCCGCCCGCCGAGCCCGCCACTGACGAGGCCGCCGAGCAGCCCGCGCCGGCCTCCGACGCCTCCTGACCGCCCACCCGCGCTAGCCTCGCGGCCGTGGAGGAGCTGCTCGCCCATCTGGCGCGCTCGCTGGTCGACGACCCGAGCGCGGTCGACGTCGAGTCCTTTGAGGAGGACGACGGAACCATCGTGCTCGAGCTGCACGTGGCGCCCGACGACACGGGCAAGGTGATCGGCCGGGGCGGCCGCACCGTTGCCGCGCTGCGCACCGTGATGAAGGCCGCTGCGGTGCGAGAGGAGCGCAGGGTGCTCGTCGACGTGGTCGATTGACCGAGGTCGCCGCCGGGCGCATCGGCAAACCCCACGGCCGGGACGGCAGCTTCTGGCTCGACGGTGCCGCCGCCGACCTGAACGAGGGCGATGAGGTCCACGTGGCCGGTCGCCGGGCCAAGGTCCTGCGGAGCGAGGGCATGGACAACCGCCCCCTGCTGAAGCTTGCGGGGCTCGAAGACCGCGAGTCCGTCGCCGAGCTGCGCGGCGAGCAGCTGATGGTCGAGGCCACGCTGGCCGATGACGAGTGGCTCGCCGGGGAGCTGGTCGGCTGCTCGGTCGGAGGGATGGGGGAGGTGACCCGGGTCCTGGCCGGACCGACCTGCGACCTGCTCGAGCTCGAGGACGGGACTCTGATTCCTCTGGTCAGCGACGCGGTCAGCCGAGTGGACACCGAGGCTCGCGTCATCGAGGTCGACCCGCAGTTCCTGGATCGGTGAACGTCGACGTCTTCACCCTGTTCCCGGACTGGTTCGGCTGGTTCAGCTCCCAGCGCCACGTGCGCAATGCGATCGAGGCGGGGCTCTCCCTCGAAGCCGTGGATCTTCGTGCCACCACGCCCCTCAGCGCCGGCCAGGTCGACGACACCCCCTACGGCGGCGGCGCGGGCATGGTCATCCGCGTGGACGTAGTGGAGGCCGCGCTGGCCGCCCGGTACGGCTCCGAGCCTCGCGGGCGGGTGGTTGCGCTCGGCGCCGGTGGGCGCCAGCTGGACGACGCGCTGGCCGCCGAGCTGGCCGCCGAGCCGCAGCTCGCCCTGCTGTGCGGGCGCTACGAGGGCTTCGACGAGCGCGTCCACGAGCACCTGGCCACCGACGTGGTGTCGATCGGCCCCTACGTCCTGGCCGGCGGAGAGCTGGCGGCGATGGTGGTCTGCGACGCGGTCATCCGCAAGCTGCCCGGCGCACTGGGGCACGCCGACAGCGCCCTGGAGGAGTCGTTCAGCCCGGCCCTGGAGGGCGCGCCCGAGTATCCCCACTACACGCGCCCCGCCGACTGGGAGGGGCACGGCGTGCCGGAGGTGCTGCTCTCGGGCGACCACGCCCGGATCCGGGAATGGCGCCTGGCTCAGGCGCGTTCGCGGCGCTGAGCGGTCGCTACCATTCGCCGTCGCGCCGCGGCCAGTCGCCGCCGGCGTCCTCTTCAGATGAGCACCGTGATCGACAGCATCGAGCGTGCCCAGCTTCGCCGGGTCCCTTCCTTCGAAGCGGGCGACCGCGTGCGCGTTCACTTTCAGGTGGTAGAGGGCACTCGCCGCCGCACCCAGGTGTTCGAGGGCACCGTGCTCAAGCGCCAGGGCTCTGGCGTTCGCGAGACCTTCACCGTCCGCAAGCAATCCTTCGGCGTGGGCGTGGAGCGCACGTTCCCCGTCCACTCGCCCAAGATCGAGCAGATCGAGGTCGCCAGCCGCGGCGACGTCCGGCGGGCCAAGCTCTATTACCTGCGCAAGCGGGTTGGTCGCGGCGCACGGGTGCGCGAGCGCCGTTTCACCGCCGCCGAGCTCCAGGAGGGCGTGATGCCCCCCGCCGAGGAGCCTCTGAGCGAAGAGGCCGCGGCGGGGCTGCAGGAGGAGTCCGCCGAGGTGGCCCAGGCCGAGGCTGAGGCCGCTCGGGAGGCCGAGGAGGCTGCTGCCGCCGAGGCCGCCGCTCCCGCGGAGGGTGAGGCCGCCGCGCCCGCTGAGGCTGAGGCCCCCGCTGAGGCTGAGGCTCCCGCCGACGCTGAGGCCGCCCCCGACGCCGGCGATGACTCCACCGAAGGCGAGGAGCAAACGTCCGACCCCGACGCCGGCGACGAGTCCGGCTCGGGCGGATCGGCCGCCTAGCCGGGCCCTCCGGGCGGAACCTTGGCCACGACCAAGCAGCAGAGCGGGCGCAGCTCGCTCATCGAGCTCGTCACCATCGTTGGGCTGGCGCTCGGGCTGTTCCTCATCATTCAGGGCTTCCTGGTCAAGCCGTTCCGCATCCCGAGCGAGTCGATGGTCCCAACGCTCGAGGTCGGTCAGCGAGTCCTCGTGGACCGGGTCAGCTTCCGCTTCACCGACCCCGAGCGCGGCGACGTGGTGGTCTTCAAGCCCCCGGCGGGCGCTGAGGACGAAGAGTCGGGCGAGGCGCGTTGCGGCGCGCCCCGGGTCGAGGGTCAGGTCTGCGGCCGGCCGACGCCACAGCGGTCGGACACCAACTTCATCAAGCGGGTCGTGGGGCTCCCCGGCGACCGGCTGAAGGTCATCAGGAACCGGGTCTACATCAACGGCAAGCGCCAGAACGAGCCGTTCGTCGCGCGCGACTCCGGCTGCGACGACCTGTGCGACCTGCCCCGCGAGGTCGAGATTCCCCGCGGCTACTACTTCATGATGGGCGACAATCGCGGCGCCAGCCTCGACAGCCGGGCGTGGGGCCCTGTCCCGAAGGATTGGATCATCGGGCAGGCGTTCGCCACGTACTGGCCGCCGGGCCAGGTGGGCGGCCTCTAGGCGCTCGTCTTGCCGGACGTAGCGGGCTTTCGGCGCTCCTTGGAGCATCGCCCGCCGCAGGCCGCCGTACCATCGCCCGCGATGGCGGCAACCGACACCACCAAGCGGCCACGCCGGCGCCGCAGCGCCGCGCCCCGGGGCCGCAAGTTGTTTGCCTTCGACCGTGAGCTGGGATCCCGGTTCGTCGCCGGCGCCGACGAGGCCGGCCGCGGCTCCCTCGCCGGCCCGCTGGTGGCCGCCGCCGTGCTGTTCGACCTCGAGCGCCTCACCCTGAGCGACCGGCGCGCCCTCTCGCGGCTCAACGACTCCAAGCAGCACACCGAGGCGGGGCGCGAGGAGCTCTACCCGCTGGTGCTTCGGGCGGCCGCGAAGGCGACCGTGGTCAGCCGATGCGTGCGGCGCATCGACAGCTTCGGCCTGCACAAGTCGAACCTGGACGCGCTGCGCTCGGCGCTCATGGCGGTGTCCTGCGAGGGGACCGTCTGCCTAGTGGACGGATTTCGGTGCGGCGACTTGCCCTACGAGCAGCGCGCCGTGGTCGACGGGGACTGCCGCAGCGCCGCCATCGCCGCCGCCTCGGTCCTGGCGAAGGTCACGCGCGACCGCTACATGCGGCGCGCCGCCGAGCGCCATTCTCAGTGGGACTTCGAGACCAACGTGGGCTACTCGACCCCAGAGCACCGGGCGGCGATCAAGACGCACGGCATCTCGCCGCTGCATCGGCTCTCCTTCCAGTCGATCGCCTACCAGCAGCTGGCCCTCGACGGCTAGCTCGGGCCGCTCCCACGCCGTGGGTGGAGCCGCGCACACAGGGCTCGAGAAAGTCCTCAGCGCGCTGAGGACTTTGTTTGCGCCCGTGCCCGCGTCGCTGCTCTTGGGCGCCCGCGCGCTTCGTCGCCGCCCTCTCCCGGCGCGGCGCGCACACCCACTTCGAAAAATTCCTCAGCCGGCTGACGACTTTCCCGAGTCCGCCGACCCACGTCCGCGCAACCCGCCGGTCAGAACGCACCCTCGACATGGTCGAGCTCGATCAACCGACCGTGACGATCGAGCGTGATGCCGATCGCATCGAAGCGCATTTCGGGCGGCCGCGGCCCATCGCTGCCACGTTCGGCCAGCCACTGCCGCGCCATCCGGCGAACCTGGCCGCGCTTGGCCGGCCCAACCGCGGCTAGCGGCCCGATGCCCGCCGTACGGCCCACGCGGGACTTGACCTCACAGAACACCAGCGCGCGAGCGTCCGCGACCACCAGGTCGAGCTCGCCGTAGCGAGTCCTGAAGTTGCGCTCGATGACCGAGTACCCGCGCGCCTCGAGGTGCTCCGATGCGAGCGCCTCACCGAGCTCCCCGAGCCGCTGGCGGTGGTCGGTCTTCATGCCGGGCACGCTAGGTCGAGTCCGGTCAAACAAGGGCGACGAGCGTTACGACTCTGCACCAACTGCCGAAGCAGCCGAGTTGTAACGCTCGGCACCCACCCGTCACCGAGGCCCACCTAGCTTGCCGGTCGTGCTCGCCGCAGTCACCACCTTCTCCCTGGACGGGATCAGCAGCCGCGAGGTGACGGTCGAGGTCGACGCCCGCCGCGGCCTTCCCACGTTCACGCTCGTGGGGCTGGCCGACCGGGCGGTCCGCGAGTCGCGCGAACGCGTGCGGGCCGCCCTCCTGAACTCCGGCCTCGACTTCCCCCAGCAGCGCCTGGCCGCCAATCTCGCGCCCGCGCACGTGCACAAGCACGGAGCGAGCTTCGACCTCGCGATCGCGGTGGGGTTGCTGGCCGCGACGGCCCAGGTGCCCCACGAGCGGCTGGTCTCGCACGCGGTGTGCGGGGAGCTGTCGCTCAGCGGCCGGCTGCGCCCGGTCCGTGGGGCGCTCGCGTTTGCGGTGGGAGCCCAGCGGGCCGGCTATGAGCACCTGATCGTCCCCGAGGAGAACGCCGAGGAGGCGGCGCTGGTGTCGGGCCTGGAGGTGGCCCCGGTGCCCGACCTCAAGCGAATCGTGGACCTGCTGCGCGGGGAGTGGGCGCCGGACCCGCCCGCGCGTGACGAGCAGCACTTCAGCGCGCCGCCACCCGACCTCGAGCTCGGCGACGTGCGCGGCCACATCGACGCGAAGCGTGCGCTGGAGATCGCTGCGGCGGGCGGCCACAACCTGCTGATGATCGGTCCGCCCGGCGCCGGCAAGACTATGCTGGCCCGTCGCCTACCGGCAATCCTGCCGCCGCTCTCGTTCGAGGAGGCGCTCGAGGTCACGCAGATCCACAGCGCGGCGGGGCTCGGCACGGGCGGGCTGGTCGACCGGCGGCCCTTTCGCGCGCCTCACCACACCGTCTCCCCGCAGGGCCTGGTCGGCGGCGGGAGCCCATCGAGGCCCGGAGAGCTCACGCTCGCCCACCGTGGTGTGTTGTTCCTCGATGAGCTCGCGGAGTTCTCCCGCGCAGCGCTCGATGCGATGCGCCAACCGCTCGAGGAGGGCCGGGTGGAGATCGTCCGCGGCCAGCGGTCGGTGTCGTACCCAGCTCGCGGGATGCTGGTGGCCGCCTGCAACGACTGCCCTTGCGGTCGGCCCTCGAGCTGCCGCTGCAGCGAGCTCGAGCAAGCCCGGTACATGAGGCGCCTGAGCGGTCCACTGCTGGATCGGATCGACCTGGTGTGCCAGATCGAGTCCGTGCCCGCGGTCGAGCTGGTCTCTGGGTCCGGAGCGCGCGGGCGCGGCTCCTCGTCGCAGGTACGTCAGCGGGTAGGCCGCGCTCGCGACCGCCAGCGGAAGCGGCTCGCGTCGACGGCGGCCCGGTGCAACGCGGACATGGACGGCCCCCTGACCAGGAGAATGGCCGGCTTGACAGCGAGGGCCTCGGCCTCGCTGCTCGGGCTCAGCCAGGGAGCCTCGCTCAGCGGTCGCGGCTACGACCGGGTGCTGCGGGTGGCCCGAACGATCGCCGACCTCGACGGCCGTACCGAGGTGCGGTCGGACGACGTGGAAGAGGCCCTCGGCTACCGCCTCTCCCCGTTCGAGCAGGTAGCGGCGTGACCGGGATCGACGCCGCCTGCCCGGACTGCGTGCGCCACAGCCTCCTGATCGGGCGCCTGGCGCCGCGAATCGCCGGGCTGCTTGGCGAGCCTCCTCACCGGCGAAAGAAGGGCGTGCTCGCGCTCGACTGCCACGAGCTGATCGACACCCTCGTGCCCAGCGCAGAGCGAGGCGAGGCCAGGCGCTGGATCGAGGAGCTCGACGTGGACGCGATGAGCGACGAGCTGGCCGAGACCGGCATCGAAGCCCTATGCATCCACGGCGAGCCCTACCCGCCGGCGCTGGCGGCCATCAGCGACCCGCCACCGGCGCTGTGGGTGTTGGGCGGTCTTCGCAAGCTCGAGGATGCGCTGAACGCACCCGTGGTGACCGTGGTGGGCACGCGAAAGCCGTCGCCCTACGGCCGCGAGATGGCCTACGCGCTCGGGCGCGATCTCGCGGCGGCAGGGGTCACCGTGGTCAGCGGGCTCGCCCTCGGGATCGACGGCGCGGCCCACCGCGGCGCGCTCGACGGTCGCGGCAGCCCTATCGCCGTGGTCGCCAACGGCCCCGACATCCCGTATCCCCGGACGAACACCGACCTGTGGCGACGCCTCGCCGAGCACGGCGTCGTGGTGTCCGAGCTGCCTCCCGGCCGGCGGCCGTACCGGTGGAGCTTCCCGGCGCGCAATCGGATCATGGCCGCGATGGCCGAGGTGACCGTGGTCGTCGAGGCCACCCAGCCGTCGGGGACGCTCATCACCGCGGAGTTCGCAGGCCACCTGGGGCGCACGATCGCTGCCGTGCCCGGGCGGGCGACCTCCCAGGTCGCCGCGGGCCCCAACGGGCTCCTGCGCGACGGCGCGGCAGTGGTCCGCGACGCGGGCGACGTGCTGGCGGAGCTGACACCCGCGTCGCAAGAGCTGCTGGCGGCCAAGCCGAGACCCGCGCAGCCGCCGGGCGCCCAGTCGGCCGTTGCCCAGCAGCCGCCCCCGCTGGACCCCGCCGCCGACAGGGTGCTGGAGGCCGTCGAGAGCGAGCAGGGCCTCGAGGCCATCGGGCGCCGAGCGCAATTGGCGGCGTCGGAGGTGCGGGGCGCGCTCGCCCGCCTGGAGGGTGCCGGGCTGGTCCGGCGGGATCCGCTGGGCCGCTACCTGAGGCGGGCCGGCGGATGAGCCGCCTGTTCCTATCCTCGTCCCGTGCCCGAGGTCCCTCGCGTCCTGTCCATCGCCGGCTCGGACTCCGGGGGTGGGGCCGGGATTCAGGCCGACCTGAAGGCGATCGCCCGCTGCGGCGCCCACGGGATGACGGCGATCACGGCGATCACCGCCCAGAGCACGGTCGGCGTCTCCGACGTCTACCCCTTGCCGCCGGAGGCGATCGTCGCGCAGACCCGTGCGGTGGTCGACGACATCGGCGTCGACGCGGTGAAGGTCGGCATGGTCGGATCGGCGGAGGCGGTGCGCGCGGTGGGGGAGGCCCTGGACCTCGTGGGCGAGGCGCCCGTGGTGCTCGACCCGGTGATGGTGGCCGAGAGCGGCGCGCGCCTATTGGAGGCCGACGCCGAGCAGGCGCTGCGGGAGCTGGTGTCGCGCGTGACCGTCGTGACGCCCAACCTCGCCGAAGCAGCGGCCCTGAGCGGGCGGGAGGCGGCGCCCGACGACCTGGCCCGCGCCGTGCACGCCCTCGGTCCCCGGATCGTCGTGGTCACGGGCGGCCACCGCGAGGTGGCGGCGGACCTGTTCTTCGATGGCGATCGCATCGAGGAGCTGCCCGGGGAGCGCCACCCCGACGGTGCGGCGCACGGCTCGGGTTGCACCCACTCATCGGCTCTGGCCTGCGGCCTCGCCCGAGGGATGGAGCCGCTCGAGGCGGCGCGCATGGCCCGGGCGATCGCCGGCGAAGCGGTGCGCGACGGCTTCCGCGAGCTCGGTCGGGGCGCCGGCCCGGTGAACGCCCTCGGCGTGGGCCGGGGCTGAGCGCAGGCGACCCTCCCGGCGGCGAGCCGCGGCGACCCGTTGCCGGGTTGCCCGAAAGCCCTTCGGACGCGCGGGCGCCAACCCTGTCGGGACGGGGTCGCCCTTTGTCATAATCCTGATCTGGCCGGAACCCTCCGGCGCCGTCTGAAACACCCCAGGAGCAGCCGACATCAAGTTCCTACGCATGAAGCCCGGTCATGGTGAGGTCCTCATCGCCGAGGGCGATCCGCGCGTGAGCGAGGAGGACGAGCGGCTGGTCGAGGAGTTTCGCCGGCAGCTGGACGAGGGCATGTGGGCCGCGGTCCCGACTGTGGACGGGCGTAGCGGGCGGCGCAGGGCCGAGCTGGTCCAGCGTTACTCGGACATCCCGGACGCCGCCGACCGGGTGATCTTCTTTCCGCGCGCCGCGGGCGGCTGAGAACCGCACAGCCGTGCTGCTCGCGCTGTCGGTCCTCACGCTCGTCGCCCTGGCGCTGACGCTGCCGCTGGTGTGGCGCTCCGGCAGCGGCCTGGCCGCGCGCTGGCGGGCCCGCCCGCGCCGCGCTCCGGGCTCGATGGACCCGCTCGGCGACCCGGGTCGCGAGCGCCGAGCCGAGCAGCGCGCCCGCGAGCTGCTGCGCTCGTGCGTGAACGACGAGGAGTGGGCCATGTACCGCGACCTGGGCTTCATCCGGGTGGCGGGCGGGCTGTCGCGGCGCACTGGGGACACCGACACCGAGGGCCCGGCCTACGCGTACCTCGTGTACGCGCACAAGCCGATCGTCGCCTACGTGCCGGCCAGCGGCCGCCTGCTGAGCGAGTACTGCGTGCAGTTCCCCGACCTGACCGGGCACTCCGAGCGCTCGCGCCTGCCGGCCTCCGACGACGTGCTGGCCAAGTGGATGGCGCTCACCTCCGACGAGTCGCGCGTGATCGGGCGGGCCAACATGCACCTGGTGGGCCGCCAGCTGGACCCGGCCCGGGTCAGGCGCGACCTGTGGCGGCTGGCGGAGTGGGAGCGCCGCCGCAGCCGCGAGACGCCCGCCGCGTGAGCACCGACCCCCGGCGGCGCAGCCGCGTCCAGCTCGACGGCCCAGATCGGGCCGCCGCCCGCGCCTACCTGAAGGGCATCGGCTACGGCGCGGACGATCTCAGGAAGCCGATCGTCGGGATTGCCAACACCTGGACGGAGACGATGCCCTGCAACTTCCACCTGCGCGGCTTGGCCGAGCGGGTGAAGGAGGGCGTGCGCGCCGCCGGCGGGACGCCGATGGAGTTCAACACCGTCGCGATCTCCGACGGGATCACGATGGGCACGCAGGGGATGAAGACCTCCCTGGTCAGCCGCGAGGTGATCGCCGACTCGATCGAGCTGGTCGCCCGCGGCCACCTGTTCGACGGTGTGGTCGCGCTTTCGGGCTGCGACAAGACCATCCCCGGCTGCGTGATGGCCCTGGCGCGGCTCGACGTGCCCGGCCTGATGCTCTACGGCGGCTCGATCTCGCCCGGCCGGTGGCGCGGCAAGGATGTGACGATCCAGGACGTGTTCGAGGCGGTCGGCGCCCACGCCGCCGGCGACATGTCCGACGAGGACCTGGAGGACCTGGAGGACCACGCGTCACCGGGGCCAGGAGCCTGCGGCGGCCAGTTCACCGCGAACACGATGGCGATGGCCTTCGAGGTGCTGGGGATCTCGCCCGGCGCCAGCGCGATGGTGCCCGCCCAGGACGCCACCAAGGGCGACGTGGCCGAGGCCTGCGGCCGGCTGGTGATGGACCTGGTCAACGCCGACCGCCGCCCGAGCGCCGTGATCACCAGGGACGGCCTGGAGAACGCGATCGCCGCCGCCGCGATGTCGGGCGGCTCCACCAACGTGGTCCTGCACCTGCTCGCCGTGGCCAAGGAGGCCGGCGTCGAGCTGGACATCGACGACTTCGATCGCATCGCCTGGAGCACGCCGCTGCTGGCCGACCTCAAGCCCGGCGGGCGCTTCGTGGCCACCGACCTGTACGCGGCGGGCGGCGTCCCGCTGGTGGTCAAGCGCCTCAAGGAGGGCGGTTTCCTCAAGGAGGACGCCCTGACCGTCACCGGGGCCACCGTGGGCGAGCTGGCCGACAGCGCGGACGAGGCCGAGGGCCAGGAGGTCGTGCGGCCGCTGGACGACCCGCTGAAGCCCAACGGCGGCTTCGCGATCCTGCGCGGGAACCTCGCCCCGGAGGGGTGCGTGGTCAAGCTCAGCGGCCACGACCGCCGCGAGCACCGGGGCCCGGCGCGCGTGTTCGAGTCAGAGGAGGACGCCTTCGCCGCAGTCAAGGCCAAGGAGATCGAGGCGGGCGACGTGATCGTGATCCGCAACGAGGGTCCCGCCGGCGGCCCGGGCATGCGCGAGATGCTCGCCGTCACCGCTGCGCTGGTGGGGGAGGGGCTCGGAGACGACGTCGCCCTGCTCACCGACGGGCGCTTCTCCGGCGCCACGCACGGCTTCATGGCCGGCCATGTGGCTCCCGAAGCGCCGCGCGGCGGTCCGATCGCGGCCGTGCACGACGGCGACACCGTGGTCTTCGACGTGGACAGCCGCGAGCTCAACGTGGAGCTGTCGGAGGACGAGATAGCCAAGCGGGTGGCGGCCTACGAGTCCCCGCCCGCGCCCGAGCTCAACGGGGTGCTGCGCAAGTACGCCAACACGGTCGGCTCGGCCAGCGAGGGAGCGGTGACGGTCTGAGCGGTCGCGGCGCCCGGCGCCGCTCGATCGTTACCGGCGCTCGGAGGCGTGGTCGACCGGCTCGCGATCCTCGGCCGGGCCGGTCTCGGCCAGGAACTCCAGCAACACGTCATTCACCGCGCGCGGGCGCTCCATCATCGGCACGTGGCCGGTGTCCTCCATCACGGTCTTGCGTGAGTCCGAGATGAGCCGCTCGTACTCGTGGGCGTCGTCCACGGTGATCACCGAGTCGTTCTCGCCCCACAGGATCAGCGTGGGGCAGCGGATCTCCGACAGGCGCTCGGAGTAGTCGTACCTCACCGAGGCCATCAGGGCGGCGCGGAAGCCGGGCTTGTCGGCCCCCTTCATGAGCCCCTCCCAGGCGGCGTCGGGCTTGAGCTTGGAGGGGTGGCGGGCCACCAGTGCCAGGGCGGCATGCCGGCCCCGGGGCCGGCGCGCCATGCGCTTGTGGCCGGCGGCGGTGGTCGCGGTGATGGTCTGGGCCACGCGGCCAATCACCCGCGTTGGCGCCGCGTAGACGTTCGACGAGGTGATGCCCGCGGCGGAGATCAGGACCAGCCGCTCGACGCGGTCGGGGTCCTGGATCGTCATCTCGGCGGCGATGAACCCACCCATCGAGTTGCCCACCAGGGCAACACGCTCGAGCCCCAGGGCCTCGCAGAACCGCTTCACCACGCGGCCGTAGCCCTGGATGCTGACCTCGCCGTCGTCAGGCATCTCGGTTTGGCCGAAGCCCGGCAGGTCGAGAGCCAGGACGCGTCGGTCCTGGGCAACGCGCGGGATGGTCTCGATCCAGTTCTGCCACTGGCCCGCCAGGCCGTGGACGAACACGACCGGGGTGGCGTCGCCCTCGCCGATGTCCACGTAGTTGACGAGGTCGGGGCCGGCCTGGACGGTGTGCAGGTGGGCGGCCCAGTCCACCTGGCGCCAGTTGGGCTCGTCGCTGACGCCGTAGTCGGAGTCCGCGTTGCGGGCGTGCCAGGGAAGTGAAGGCGCCGCCGTCGAGGGGAAGATCTTGCCCATGAGCGCCTTACCGTATCCGGACGTGAAGCGGATCGCCCTGGACATCGACTCCACCCTGCACCACTACTGGGACCTCCTGGAGCGGATAGTGCTCGACCGCCACGGCGTCGCGCTCCCCTACGCCGAGCAGCGCGACTGGGGCATCACCGTGCTCCCCGTCGAGGATCTCCGGGACGCGGTCATGGAGACCCACTCCGAGGCGAACATCGCCTCGGCAGAGCCGTACCCGGACGCGGTGGAGACGGTGACCGCGTGGCACCGGGCCGGGCACTGGATCCACGTGACCAGCCACCGAGCCGAGCACACGTGTGAGGCCACGGCCCGCTGGCTCGAGCGCATCGGGCTGCCCTACGACGACCTGCACTGCTCTTGGGACAAGATCACCCGCTGCGTGGAGCTGGGCATCGACATCCTGGTCGACGACAGCCCGGTCAACATCAGGCGCGCCCTCGAGGTGGACATCATCCCGGCCACGATCCTCCACCCTTGGAACGAGGAGGTCGCCGCCGAGGGTGGGGTCATCACCGGCCGCGACTGGACCGAGCTCGCGGAGCGCCTCGAGCCGGCGCTTCAGCCGGCGTAGCCGTAGCGCTCGAGGAGGGGGATCTCGTGGATCTGAGACGGCTGCAGGTGGTCCCACAGGATCCCCTTCGGCGCCTGGTAGTCGCCCTCGACGTCGACCACCGCGCGCGGGGTGGCCACCACGTCCACGGGAATGTCGTGGGCGGTCATCAACAGGTCCTCGCGCAGGATCTGGATGGGGTGGAGGGTGGTGGCCACGACGGTGTGGCGATCGATCCGTCCCGCCTCGCGCAGTAGCCCGTACTCGAGATCGGAGAACCCGCCGCCCTTGCCCAGGCGCGCGCCCTCGAGGTTCACGGCCACCGAGCCGGTCAGCACCAGGTCGAGCTCGGGCACCTCGTCGAGGTCGATCACCCGCCCGTGGCGCAGGGCGCCCTTGATGGTGGAGGCCTCGCGCTGCTGGTCGTCGGACAGCCGGCGCGCCTCCAGCAGCCGAAAGGGATGCTGCTCGCGCAGGCGCGGGACCGCCATCACGAGCGTCTTGCCCTGCATCAGGGCGAGCCGCCGCATGTGGGTCTGCGGTGAGTCGGGGTTGGCCTTGATGGTCTTCGCGTTGGTCCAGGCGGGATGGCGCGAGAGCCGCTCGGCGGCCTGCTTGGCGCCCGCGAAGTTGGGAATGCGCCCGTCGGCGCCGGGAAAGCGCGAGACCCCTTCGCGGTCCATTGAGCGCCACACGTCGCGCCGCACCTCGTCCTTGGACCGCATCCGGCGGGGATCGTACCCGCGCGCGGCCCTCCCCCCGCGAAGCGTCCTGCTTGAATCGACCGTAGTGGCCGAGTCATCCCGCACCACCCTCAGCCGGAGCCACCAGGACTCCGGCAACGGCGCCCACGCGCCCCTGCCCGCGGTACGCGAGGAGGACCTGCGCGACTACCTGCCCGGGGTCGAGCCCGACCGGCGCCTGACCGACTGGGGGCGCTCCGAGCGCATCGAGGGCCTGCTGGACCGCACGCTGGTCGACTTCTTCTATAAGCAGTGGTTCCGCGTCGAGGTGGAGGGGATCGAGAACGTCCCCACCGAGGGCGGCGCGCTGCTGGTCTCCAACCACTCGGGGGCCCTGCCTCCGGACGCGCCGATGATCGGCAAGGCGATCAAGGAGGAGCATCCCCGCCCGCGGCCGTTGAACATCACCGTCGAGCACTTCTTCAAGGGCTATCCGGGCTTCTCGATGCTGATCCCGAAGATCGGGTGCGTGGCCGCCCACCCGGCCAACGTCCACCGGCTGCTGGGCGACGAGCAGCAGCTGGTCCTCGTGTTCCCCGAGGGACGCAAGGGCACCGAGAAGCTCTACAAGGACCGCTACCGCCTGCGCCGCTTCGGCCGCGGCGGCTTCGTGGAGGCCGCCATGCGGGCCCAGGCGCCGATCGTGCCCGTGGCCGTGGTCGGCGCGGAGGAGGCGGCTCCGGTGTTCGCCCAGCTGAACCTGCTGAAGAAGCTCACCGGGCTCCTGTACGTGCCGATCACACCGACCTTCCCGCACTTCGGCCTGCTGGGGATGCTGGGCTACCTGCCGGCCAAGTTCAAGCTGCGCTTCCTGCCGCCCATCCACTTCGACGAGCCCGGCCTGCACGAGGACAAGGGCTTGGTGCAGACGGTCGCCCACGACGTGCGCGCCCGCATCCAGGAGGAACTGCTGGACATGGTCGGCAAGCGGCGCTCGGTCTGGTTCGGATGAAGTCCAAGCGCGTTCTCATCACGGGGCTCTCCACCTACTGGGGCGGCCGGCTGGCCCAGGCGCTGGAGGCCGACAGCCGCATCGAGGCGCTCGTCGCCGTCGACAACGAGGAGCCCAGCGTCGCGTTGGAGCGCACCGAGTACGTGAAGGTGGGCACCCAGCACGCGCTGCTGCGGCGCGTGGTGGAGGCAGCGGAGATCGACACCGTGGTCGACACGCGGCTGGTGGTGGACTCGGTCACCACCTCGCCGCGCAAGGCCCACGAGAACAACGTGATCGGGACGATGAACATCCTGGCCGCGTGCAGCGGGCCGGACTCGCCGGTGGAGAAGCTGGTGTTCAAGTCCTCGGCCCACTACTACGGTTGCGAGCAGGACGATCCGGCCTTCTTCGACGAGTCGATGGGCCGCCCGCACGCGCCCAAGACGCCGATCGAGAAGGACATCGTCGAGGCCGAGGCCTCGCTGCGCGACTTCGCGGAGAAGAACCCGATGGTGGACGTGACCGTCCTGCGCTTCGCCAACGTGCTCGGCCCGGCGGTGCGGACCTCGCACATCGACATGCTGTCGCGGCCCGCGGTGCCCATGATCCTCGGCTTCGACCCGCGCTACCAGTTCGTGCACGAGGACGACGTGGTCCACGCGCTCGAGCACGTGGTGCAGCGCGAGCTCCCCGGTGTGTTCAACGTGGCCGGCGACGGCGTGCTGGCCCTGAGCGAGGTGGCCGGGCTGCTCAACAAGCCGTATGCGCCGATCCTGCCCCCGTGGGGGACCGGCCTGGCCACCGGCGTGCTCAGGCGCATCGGGGTCAAGGTTCCGCCCGAGATGCTCAACCAACTCCGCTACGGCCGCGGGCTGGACAACCGCCGCCTGAAGGCCGCGGGCTTTCGCTACGGGCACACCAGCCGCGAGACGGTGCTCGTGCTCGGCGAGCACCTGCGCCTGCATCCGCTGCTGCGGTCGGGCGCCCAGGAGCCCTACCGCTACGAGCGCGAGGTCGAGGAGTTCCTGCGCTGGAGCCCACACGTGCGGGGCTCGCAGACGCGCAGCACGCCCACGCTCAGCTCCGACCAGGTGAGCGAGCTCCAGGCGCTGCTGGAGGCCCGGGCCGAGCCAGAGGTCGAGGCCGAGCCGGCGCCCGAGGACGCCCTGCTGGAGCCCGATCCCGAGCCCGGGCCGCCCGAGCCGGTGCCCGCCGCCCAGGAGCCGGAGCCCGAGCCCGAGCCGGACCCCGATCCAGAGCCTCAGCCCGATCCCGGCCCGCCGCCCGAGCCGCCGGTCGACCACTACGACGACCTGGCGGCCGAAGAGGTCATCTCGCTGCTGGGCTCTCTGGAGCAGGAGGACCTGCTGGCTCTACGCGCCTACGAGCGCGACAACGCCAGCCGCAAGCCGGTGGTGGGAGCGATCGAATCGGTGCTCGCCCGCCGGGGCCAGCCGCACGTGGGCTGATCCACCGACGGGGCCTGTGCGCAAGCACACTTGCAGGGACTTTTAGCGTCCTCCTACAATCAGAGGTCCTCTCCCATGCAGCACCGGTCGTTCATCTTCGTCGCCGCGTTCGTGGCGGTCCTGATCTTCGGATCCATAGCTGCGTACGCCTACGACTCCTCCCACAAGGACAAGGTGGCGAACGGGGTCACCGTGGCCGGCGTGGACGTCGGCGGCCTGAGTGCGCCTGAGGCTCGCCAGCTGGTCTCACGGGAGCTGTCCGAGCCGCTCGAGCGCCCGGTGGTCGTCACCGCCCGGGGGCAGCGCTTCACCCTCTCGGCCAAGGACGCCGAGCTGAAGGCGGACGTCGGCGGCATGGTCGCCAAGGCGATCGACGAGAGCCGCGACGGCAATGTGATCAGCCGGGTCACACGCGATGTGCGCGGCGCCGAGGAGAACGTGGACGTGCCGCCGGAGGTGACCTACTCCAGCGAGGCCGTCCAGGACCTCGTCCAGCGCGTCAAGCGCAGCATGGACAAGCCCGCCCAGGACGCCAAGCTGAACTTCCCGGCGCTCACCCAGGTTAAGGAGAAGCCCGGCGTGAGCGTCCAAACCGGCCGCCTGCAGCGCCGGATCGAGAGCACGCTGACGGTCACCGGAGAGGGGGACCGCGTGGTGGGAGTCCCCGTCAAGCGCGTCGAGCCGAAGGTCACCCGCGCGCAGCTGGCGGCCAAGTACCCGACGCTGCTGGTGGTGGACCGCAACACCTTCCAGCTGAAGCTCTACAAGAAGCTCAAGCTCGAGAAGGGCTACACCGTGGCCATCGGAGCCGACGGCTTCAGCACCCCCGCCGGGCTCTACCACATCCAGAACAAGGGTGTGAACGTGCCCTGGAGCGTGCCCCAGAAGGCGTGGGCGGGCAGCCTCGCCGGCACCGTGGTGCCCGGTGGGTCACCGGAGAACCCCCTGAAGGCCCGCTGGATGGGGATCATCGACGGCGCGGGCATCCACGGCACCGACCAAGTCGGGTCGCTGGGCTCGCGCGCCTCGCACGGCTGCGTGCGGATGGCGATCCCCGACGTGATCGAGCTGTACCCGAAGGTGCCGGTCCAGACGCCGATCTACATCGGCTGAGCGACCGCTAGACGCGGATCGCCTCGACCGGGACTTCCTCCCATCCCTGACTCTCGAGGTAGGGCTGGCGCTCGGTGTGGCGAATGCACAGGGTGCCGATGAAGACGCCGCGCATCTGCTTGCGAAGGACCGCGTACCACATCGTGGACGCATCACTTGGGCCCTGTATCGGGTGCCAGGGACTGATCGGAACCTCGTCGTCGTCAACCAGCTCGGCCTCGGAGAGCTGCCAGCCGGTCGCAACCCGGCCATCCTGAGTGTTGACGAAGAATCCCGACACGGAGTGGAGCACGGCGCTCCGGGCGTTCGACAGGTCACTGTCGGCCCGCGGCCTGCGCGAGCGTACTCGGCGCGCCTACGGGGTCGACCTGGGTCAGCTGGCCGAGTGGGCGGCGGGCCACGGCGTGGGGCCCACCGACCTCGGTCACCGCGAGCTGCGCCGTTTTGCGGGCGTGGTCTCCGAGCGCGGCGCATCGAAGTCCACGGTCGCTCGCAAGCTTGCCGCTGTCCGCGCCTTCTATCGCCATCTCCTGGAACGCGGGGAGGTGGGGGCCAACCCCGCGCAGCTGGTGTCCAGCCCGCGCCGGGAGGCCTACCTGCCACGCGTGCTCAAGCCCGGCGAGGTGGGAGAGCTGCTCGAGCAGATCCCGGCCGCCTCGCCGCTCGAGTTGCGCGACCGCGCGATGTTCGAGCTGGCCTACTCTGCCGGGCTGCGAGCCGAGGAGCTGGTCACGCTCGACCTCGAGTCGCTTGACCCCGACGGCGAGGAGCTGCGGGTCGAGGGCAAGGGCGGGCGCGTGCGGGTGATCCCCGCCGGCGAGCCGGCCTGGGCGGCCATCGAGGCCTACCTCGCCCGCAGCCGGCCCAAGCTGGCTACCGAGCCCGCCGAGCGGGCGCTGCTGGTCTCGCGCACCGGCCGGCGCCTGTCGACCTCGGACATTCGCCGCCGCCTGAGGGCGGCGACGCGGCGCGCGGCGCTCCAGGCCGGCGTCTCGCCTCACACACTGCGCCACTCGTTCGCCACCCATCTGCTGGAGGGTGGCGCGGACTTGCGGACCATTCAGGAGCTTCTCGGGCACTCCTCGATCTCGACGACCCAGACCTACACTCGGGTAGAGTCGGCTCGCCTCAAGCGGGCGTATGCGCTGGCCCATCCGAGGGCCTAGAGCTGAAGGACCGCTGGCGGCGCTACAAGGCCGATGAGGACCAGCGCGCCCGCGAGCGCCTGGTCCTGGCCTATGCGCCGCTCGTGAAGTACGTCGCCGGCCGCATGTCGAGCGGCCTGCCCTTTCAGGTCGAGGAGGCCGACCTCATCTCCTACGCTGATCTCGGCCATCGAGCGCTTCGAGCCCGAGCGAGATCAAGTTCGAGACCTTCGCCATCACCCGCATCAAGGGCTCGATCATCGACGAGCTGCGCTCGCTGGACTGGGTGCCGCGTTCGGTGCGCGCCCGCGCCCGCGAGATCGAGAAGGCGAACGCCAAGTCTCGAGCACGAGCTTCAGCGCCCGTCTACCGACCAGGAGATCGCCGACCGGCTGGGCCTGTCGCTGGACGAGTTCCAGGACTCGCTCATGCGCATCCAACTCCTCGGTCGTGGCCTTGGACGAGCTGTGGACGGACTCCGACGCCTCGGGTGACCAGGTCTCGCTGCTCGACACCATCCAGGACCCGCAGGCCATCGACCCCGCTCGGGAGATGGACGCCACCGAGATGAAACACCGCCTCTCCCACGCCATCGCGAGGCTGCCCGAGCGCGAGAACCTGGTGGTGGCGCTCACTACTACGAGAACCTGACCCTGCGGGAGATCGGGGAGGTGCTCGGCGTGACCGAGTCGCGCGTCTCCCAGCTGCACACCAAGGCCGTACTGCGCCTGAAGTCACGCCTCCAGGGCGACCCCCTGGCCGAAGCCGACTGACCTTGCCGTAGCGGTTACGCTGCCCCCTCGAGCGAGAGAGAGGGGTGGCGACATGCCGCACGAGCAGGCCGACCGGATCCGCAATGTGGCTTTGGTGGGCCACCGGGGCAGCGGGAAGACCTCGTTGTGCGAGGCGCTTCTCTACGAGGCCGGGAATCTCTCCCGCATGGGCTCGGTGGCAGACGGAACGACGGTTTCTGACTCCGCTCCCGACGAGAAGTCGCGCCAGATGTCGATCGCCGCGAGCCTCGCCTCGCTGCGTTGGGACGACCGCAAGGTCAACCTCGTCGACACCCCCGGCGACGCCGGCTTCGTGGCCGACGCCCTGGCCGCCCTGCGCGCCTGCGAGGGCGCGGTCGTGGTGGTCAACGGCGTCATGGGCGTCGAGGTCACGACCGAACGGATGTGGCAGCGCGCCGACGAGCTCGGCCTCGCGCGCCTGATCTTCGTGAACATGCTCGACCGCGAACGGGCGGACTTCTTCCGCACCCTGGACTCGCTCAAAGCAGCGTTCGGCCCGCACGTGGTGGCCACGGAGATCCCGATCGGCTCCGAGCACGACCTCGAGGGCGTGGTCGACCTGATCGACATGAAGGCCTGGCGCCAGGACGGCACCGAGCGCGGCGGTGCGCGCGAGGTGGAGATCCCCGAGGAGCTGCGCGCCCGCGCCGAGGAGTACCGCGAGAAGCTGATGGACGAGGTGGCCGAGCTGTCCGAGGACTTGATGGAGCGCTACCTGGAGGGCGAGGAGATCTCGCACGAGGAGACGGTGGCGGCGCTGAAGAACGGGGTCACCAACGGCCAGCTCTTCCCGGTGACCTGCGGCGCGGCAACGCGCAACCTCGGCACTGCGCGACTGCTCGAGGCCTTCGTCGAGGACCTGCCCTCGCCGGCCAAGACCGGACCCGTCGAGCTCGACGGGCTGACGCTCGAGCCCACCGAGGACGCCGACGCCGTGGCGCTCGTCTTCAAGACGATGGCCGACCCCTACGCCGGGCGGCTCAACCTGTTTCGCGTCTTCCAGGGCGTGTTCGAGCACGACACCCACGTGCACAACTGCCGCGCGCACGTCAAGGAACGCCTGGGCCAGCTGTTGGCGCCGCAGGGCAAGGACTCCGAACAGGTCGACAGCTTCGGCCCGGGTGACATCGGAGCGGTGGCCAAGCTCAAGGAGACCCACGCCGGCGACGTGCTCTCCTCGCGCGACCAGACCATCCCTCTGCGCATGCCCGAGATGCCCCGTCCGGTGATGGCCTTCGCCATCGAGCCGAAGACGAAGGGCGACGAGGACAAGGTCTTCACTGCGCTGCGCCGGCTACAGGAGGAGGACCCCTGCATCGACGTGCACCGAGACGAGCAGACCGGCGAGGAGATCGTGGCCGGCCTGACCCAGGTGCACGTGGAGGTGATCGTCGGGCGGATGAAGGAGCGCTTCGGCGCCGAGGTCACGCTGAAGCCCCCGCGCGTGCCCTACCACGAGACGATCCGAACCAGCGCCAAGGCTCATGGGCGCTACAAGAAGCAGACCGGCGGCCGCGGCCAGTTCGGTGACTGCCACATCGAGGTCGAGCCGCTCGAGCACGGGGCGGGGTTCGAGTTCGTGGACAAGATCAAGGGCGGCGTGATCCCCTCGGGCTTCATCCCGGCCGTGGAGAAGGGGATCAGGGAGGCGATGCAGTCGGGTGTGGTGGCCGGCTACCCGGTCGGCGACCTGCGCGTGCGGCTCGTCGACGGCTCATACCACTCGGTCGACTCCTCGGAGATGGCCTTCAAGATCGCCGGGTCGATGGCCTTCAAGCAGGCGATGGAGGACGCCAAGCCCGTCCTGCTCGAGCCGATCATGGAGGTGGCGGTGTCGGTGCCCGAGGAGGCGGTGGGCGACGTCATCGGCGACCTCAACAGCCGCCGCGGCCACCCGCTGGGCATGGAGCCCAAGGCGGGCATGACCGAGGTCAAGGCCGAGGTCCCGATGGCCGAGCTGCTGACCTACGCGCCCGACCTGCGGCAGATCACCTCGGGTCAGGGCGAGTTCTCGATGCAGCTGGCGCGCTACGAGGAGGTGCCGGCCCACCTGGCCGACAAGGTGGTGGCCCGCGCCCGGGCCGAGGACAGCCAAGCCGTGGCCTGACCCCGGGCCAGGAACAGGATGGCCGCGCCGGTCAGGAAGGTGGCCACGGCGCCGACCGCGAAGCCGGCCCGTGCGCCCCCGTGCTCGGCCACCCAGCCGACGATTGGGCCGCCCACGGGCGTCGAGCCCAGGTAGACGACGCTGAACATGGCCATGACCCGTCCGCGCATGGCCGGCGCGGCCCCCAGCTGAAGCAGCGCGTTGGTGGTGGCGGCAAATGCGGCCGAGGCAGCGCCGACGCAGACCAGCGCGGCGAAGGCCAGCGGCAGGGTGGGCGCGGCCACCAGAAGGGCGGTGAAGGTGCCGAAGCAGAGCGCGAGCAGCCCGAGGTCGGCGAGCGCCGGCTTGCGGCTGCGCCCGGCGTTCAGCAGCGACCCGATCACCGCGCCGATGCCCATGGCCGCGGCGAGCGCGCCGAAGGTGCCCGCGCCGGCATGGAACTCGAACCGCGCCATCAGCGGCAGCAGCACCGGGAAGTTGAATGCCAGCGTGCCCACCACGGCCATCGCCGCGAGCGGGATCAGCAGCGCCGGCTCTGAGCGGATGTGGCGCAGGCCCTGGCGCAGCTGGCCCGGCTCGCGCGGCACGGGCACCGACACCGCCAGGTCCCGCGGCTTCAGCGCGATCAGCGCCAGCAGGGCGATCATGAACCCGACCGTCGCCACGGCGAAGCAGGGCACGACGCCGGCGCTTGCGATCAGCACGCCGCCAATGGCGGGGCCCGCCATCCGCGCGGTGGAGACCAGGGCGGCGTTCAGCGACACCGAGGCGGGGATGAGCCCCGGCTCGACGACCTCGGACAGGAAGGCCTGGCGGACCGGGTTGTCGACCGCGTGGCCGAAGCCGCGCGCGAGGACGAGCAGGTAGACCATCCACAGCTCGACCGCGCCCGTGGCGGTGAGGGCGAACAGCGCCGCGGCGGGGATGATCATCCACGCTTGGGCGAAGAGCAGGATGCGGCGCTTGGAGAGCCGGTCGGCCAGCAGGCCGGCCCAGGCGCCGAACAGCAGCATGGGGGCGAACTGCAGCGCGGTGGTGAGACCGAGCGAGAGGCCGCTGCCGGTGAGCTTGAGCACCAGCCACAGCTCGGCCACGCTCTGAATCCACACCGAGGTGCGGGCGAAGGCCTGGCCGGTGAAGAAGCGGCGGTAGGCGGGCCCCCGCAGGGGCACGAAGGGGCGGCGCAGCCGGGTCACTCCTCGTCCTCCAGCATTCGCTCCAGCAGCCGGCTGGCCCGGGCCAGCAGCTCCCGCTCGTCCGGCTCGAGATGGGTGAGCCGGTCGGCCAGGTACGCGCTCTTCTGGCGCCGCAGGTCCCGAAGGGCCTTGCGGCCCGCCGGGGTGACCTCGAGCAGGGCGGCGCGGCGGTCGCGCTCGTCGGGGATGCGCGTGACCAGCCCGGCGTCGCACAAGCGGGTCAGCACCCGGGTGATCGTGGGCCGCTGTACGCGCTCCAGCCGGGCCAGCTCGGAGGGGCCGAGGGGTCCGGCGCGCTCGACGGTGGAGAGCGCGGCGGCCAGCGTGGGGGACAGGGCGGGATCGCCCTGCTGGCGCAGCCGGCGGGCCGTGCGGGTGATGCTGAAGCGGAGGTGGTCGGCCAGCTCTGGGACCTTCAGAGAAGTAGTTAGCACCGCTAACTAAGTCTATCAGGCACGTCTCTTGCAGCCTTCCGGGGTGGTGGCGCGCGGCGCTAGGATCGGCGTGGTGAAGAAGGAGCTTCGGCCGGTCCACGACCTCCAGTCGTGCGACGTCTGCGGGCGGACCATCCTCAAGGGCGAACGGACGGAGACCTACGTCGACCAGGGTGGTGAGCGCTACAGCGTCTGCGAGCTGTGCTTCGCGCGCGCCGAGGAGGCGGGGTGGCTGCGCGAATCGGTCTACGGCGCCATGCCGGTGCGCCCGCCGAAGGCCGAGCCACGGCGCCCGCTGCTGGGCCGGCTCAGGCGGCGCGGCGGACGGCCCGAGCCCGAACCCGAGCCGATGGTCGAGGAGGAGATCGCCGACCACGCGGATGGCTACGCGCTGCCGGAGGAGCCCCTGCCGTCCGAGATCGAGGCCGCCGAGCAGTCCGCCTTCGAGCCCGAACCCGAGCCGGAGCCCGAGCCTGAGCCGGAACCCGAGCCCCCGCCCCGCCGCCGCAAGGACCCCCGCCACGTCCGGGCCGTGCCCACCACGATCGAGGGCAAGGTCGAGCGAGCCCTCGAGCTGTTCAACGCGTCCGACGACTCGCGCACCGTCTCCGGGCTGGCCCGCAGCCTCGGTGGCCCGTGGGTCTGCGCGCTACCCGAAGTCGAGGCGTCGAGCATGGTCACGCTCGTCGTGGCCTGGGAGCTGTCCTGGTACCGCTACCGGATCGACCTGGGCGACGAGCACGACCCCGTGGCGCTCCAGGAGAAGGGCGAGGAGATCGATCAGATCGACAGCAGCATGCGGGAGTGGAACGCCGGGCTGGACGAGCACGGCCGTTTGGTGGTAGGGGTTCCACAGCAATGATCTACTGCGTGGTGCCCCAGGCCCTGGCCGACGACCTCTACACCGGCTCGCCGACTACTACCGCGACGACCCCAACGTCGAGGTGATCGTCGACCGCCGCGCAGAGGGCGGGACGCCGGGCAGCCACCCGTCGCACAGCGATCGCCGGCGCCAGCGGCCCGAGGGCAGCTTCCCGCCGATCGACCCCCCGTCGCACAGCTGAGCCCGGACGGCCTGGAGAAGGTCGTCGTCCACGTGGACGGGGGCTCGCGGGGGAACCCAGGCCCCGCGGCGGTCGGCGCCGTCGTCTCCACGCCGAAGGGCGACGACCTGCTGGAGCGCGGCGCCTACGTGGGCGAGGTGACCAACAACGTCGCGGAGTACCGGGCGGTGCTCCTGGGCCTGCAGCTGGCCAAGGAGCTCGGCGCTCGCGAAGTCGAGGTGGTCAACGACTCGCAGCTCGTCTCGCGTCAGATCGGCGGCGAGTACAAGGTCAAGCACAAGGACATGAAGCCGCTCTACCTCGAGACGATGCACGCGCTGCGGGAGTTCGAGCGCTGGTCGGTGCGCAGCGTGCGCCGCGAGCACAACGAGCGCGCGGACGAGCTGGTCAACGAGACGCTGGACGCCCGGGCCTAGCCACGGCTAGATGACCTGGATCAGGCCGGAGACCAGCAGCACCACTCCGAAGACCAGGCAGGCACCCGCGGTCACACGGCGGCGGTGCGCGGTCACGTAGTCGTTCACCGCCTGCAGCGGAGGCTTCACGCGGTCGCCCAGGATCATCACGGCCAGCGGGGGAGCGGCCGCGGGCACCATCGTGATCAGGAACGCGAGCAGCAGGACGGCCGCGCGGGCAGCGGGGCCCTCGCCGGAGGCGGCGACCTCGTGGGCGGCGGGGAAGTACAGCGCGAGGTTGGGCAGCAGCAGGCCGGCCCCTGCGCCCACCATGGGCCAGTGAACGCCTGCTCCCTCCGCGCCCTCGGCGCCGGACGGCACTCGGGACTTCGGCGGGGCGCTGCTGCCCCACCCCACCTCGTAGATCCCCGCGCCGAACAGCACGACCGCGGCCACCAGCTTCACCACGCCCTTCAACTCGGGGGAGGCCTTGTGCCCCCCGGTGCCTATGTGGAAGAACAAAGCGGCGGCTGTCGCCACCACGAGCATCAGCGCGACCCCGAGCGCGACCGACCAGGCCCAGGCCAGCGGGTTCCGCGCTCGTGACACGTTGAGCACCTGGAGGCCCAGCATCGCCGGGCTGATGGCGGCCCCCGCGGCGAGGGGGAGGACCTGGGCGAGGAGGGGGGCCACGGCGCGAGCCTAGGCGCCCGGGAGCAAGCGGCTGATGGGATTCGAACCCACGACCTTCTGCATGGCAAGCAGACGCTCTAGCCAACTGAGCTACAGCCGCGCGAGCCGCCGAGTATAGGCGGCGATCGGTCGTATACACCCGGGGGGTATACCCTCGGTATATGGCCTCCGCTCAGCCGCGCGGTTACAGCGCCACCAAGGACCAGCTCGCCGACCGCCTCACCCGCATCGAGGGACAGGTGCGCGGCATCGAGCGGATGGTCGACGAGGAGCGCTACTGCATCGACGTGCTCACCCAGATCTCCGCGGTCCAGGCCGCGCTCGACAAGGTCGCCCTCGGCCTGCTCGACGCCCATGCGCGCACCTGCGTGGTCGGAGTGGAGGACGAGGCATTGCGCGTCGAGCGCACCGAGGAGCTGATGGCCGCGATCGGCCGCCTCAGCCGCCGCGGCTGACCGCCCGCCCAGCCGCGCCCGCTGACCGCCACCAGCCGCGCCCGCTGGCCGCCGCGCGGAGGGCGCACACCCGCGGAAGAAGTCCTCAGCCGGCTGAGGACTTTTTCGGAGTGGACCCGTGTGCCGCGACCACCTCGAGCTCTGCGCCGAAGCGCTCCGCGGCGGCCTCGACGGCACTGCGCTCAGCGCCCTTCAGCTCGGTGAACAGCGTGACGGTGAGGGTCAGGCGCGCGCCGGCGACCGTGCGCTTCCAGCTGCCCACGCATTCGCCGTCGATGAGGACCGGCCGCTCGAGCAGGCCCTCGTGCGGGGGCTGCGCGCGCAGCACCATGCGCTGGTCCTTGTAGGCCACGCCCAGCTCGTCGTACATCGGGATCAGATGGCAGCCGGTGGCCCCGCCGTCCAGGGCGGGCGTCGGCGCCGAGTACCAGGGCGTTCCGTCGTCGTCGGACTCGGAGACGAGCTCGTCGCCAACCAGCTCGAGGCCCTCTCTCACCTGGCCCACCGTCAGGCCCGACCACCACGAGAAGTCCCTTACCGTGGCCGGCCCGTGGCTAGTGAAGTAGCGACGCGTCAGCTCGGCGAGCGCCTCGTCGCCGGAGAGCGCCAACGCGTCCGGCGCTCGGTCCGACAGCAGCATGTAGGTGTGCTGCTTGCCCCGCCGCGGCCCGCTGGCCACAAGGCCCTCCAGCTCGGCGTACATCATCAGGTGCGCCAGGCGCACCCCGCGTGCGTCCTCTATCCCCGCGTCGCTGAGCGCCTCGCCCAGCTCGCGCCGGGTGCGCGGCTCCCCGTCGGTCAAGGCGGCTGCGATCGCCTGCTGGCTGCGCGCGACGACCCCCTCGTCCATGCCGACCTGGCGGTAGTAGTAGCGGTTGGCCTGGTGCACCCGGGGCGCGGTCAGCTCGAGCATCCAGCGGACGTCGGCGGCGCCAACGAAGTGCCAGGTGGGGCGCAGCACGTGGGTGCGCAGGATCTCCCCCCGCGCGAAGGCATCCTCCACGTCGCCGACTGTGCACCCCCGGACTCGTTCGGCGAGCGACCATTTGACCTCGTCGAACTCCTGGGCCTGGACGGCGCCGAGGTGGGCCACTGCCTCGGCCACCGTCGCGAACCCCTCCCCGGCCAACCCCTGCTCGCGCATGCGCCTGCGGACGACTGCGAGGCGATCGAGGCCCACGGGGGCGCGACACTAGCCTGAGCACGTGCCCGAGCCCCCCGACGACCTCGCCGAGCTGCTGCGCCGTCGCGAGGCGACCGAGGACGCCGCGCGCCCAGACCGCGTCGCTCGTCGCCACGAGGCGGGAGGGCGCACCGCGCGCGAGAACGTCGAGGATCTGATCGACCCGGGCTCCTGGGTCGAGTACGGCCGCCTGGCCATCGCCGCGCAACGCCAGCGGCGCGAGCACGACGACCTCGTCGCGAGCACCCCGGCCGACGGCCTCGTGGCGGGCACGGCGCGCATCGACGGCCGGCCCTGCGCCGTGCTGGCGTACGACTACACGGTCCTGGCCGGCACGCAGGGCCTGATGGGGCACGCGAAGAAGGACCGGCTGTTCGAGTTGATCGAGCGGATGCAGCTCCCGGTCGTCTTCTTCGCCGAGGGCGGCGGGGGGCGTCCCGGGGACACGGACTTCCCGGCGGTCTCCTGGCTGCACGCGCGCGCCTTCGCGCTGTGGGCGCGGCTGTCGGGGCAGGTGCCCCGCATCGCCATCGTCAAGGGCCGCTGCTTCGCGGGCAACGCCGTCATCGCGGGCTGCTCCGACCTGATCATCGGTACCGAGGACGCGTCCATCGGCATGGGTGGCCCCGCCATGATCGCGGGGGGCGGGCTGGGGGAGGTCGCACCTGACGAGATCGGCCCCGTCGCGATGCAGGAGCCCAACGGCGTCCTGGACGTCGTGGTGGCCGACGAGGCCGAGGCGGTGGCGGTGGCCAAGCGGGCGATCGGCTACTTCGCCGGGCCGGGCGAGCCGGGCCCGGCGGCCGACCAGGCCGTCTTGCGCGACCTGGTCCCCGAGCGCGAGCGGCGGGCCTACAAGGTCGTCCCGATCATCGAGGCGCTGAGCGACGAGAGCTCGGTCACGGTCCTCCGCGATCGCTTCGCCCGCGAACTGGTGACCGCGCTGGTGCGAATCGAGGGCAGGCCGGTGGGGGTGATCGCCAACGACACGCGCCACATGGCCGGCGCCGTGACCAGCGACGCCTCCGACAAGGCCGCCCGCTTCCTCCAGCTGTGCGACTCGTTCGGGCTGCCGGTGGTGTCGCTGGTCGACACGCCCGGGTTCATGGTCGGCACGAAGGCCGAGGCGACCGGCCTGGTCCGGCACGCGTCGCGGCTGCTGGTTGCCGGGGCGGCGCTGAGCGTCCCGCTGATCGCGGTCGTGCTGCGGCGCGGCTACGGGCTGGGCGCCCAGGCGATGTTCGGCGGCAGCCTGCACGAGCCGGTCCTGACCGTCGCGTGGCCGAGCGCGCACCTGGGGCCCATGGGCCTGGAGGGGGCGGTGCGCCTGGGGCTGCGCAAGGAGCTGGAGGCGATCCAGGACGAGGAGGAGCGCGAGCAGCGCGTGCGCGAGTACACCGCGGCCGCCCAGGACAACGCGAAGGCGGTGGGTGCAGCCGAGCTGTTCGAGCTCGACGATGTGATCGACCCGGCCGAGACCCGCGGTCTGATCGCGGCCACCCTGCAGGCTGCGGGCACCCCTGAGCCCAGCGGCCGTCCGGTCGACACGTGGTGATCTAGCCTCACGGCACTCTCCGGCGCCGTGGCGGAGTGGCTACGCAGCGGCCTGCAAAGCCGTTTACACCGGTTCGATTCCGGTCGGCGCCTTCCCTGCATCCAGCCCACTACTGGGCTTCGGGGCCGAGGGGTCTGTACCCCGGCTGTACCCCGAAACAGAGCTTGGAAGGACCTCTCCCGCTCCGGGCACCGCCAGAAACCACCCCTCAAAGGGAGGAACACCCCATGAACGACGCCACCCCGGAGCAGCTGCGGTTCCAGGCCGCCGAGGCCAACCGCGATCAGCTACAGGGCGGACTAGATCGCCGGGAAGCACTCGAACGTCGTGACGGCACCGGGCACGTCAGTACCGCCGAGCGCCAGCGACTCGATGAGGCCATTGACGCCGCGGACCAGGAGGTCACCGATGCCGAGATCGCCTTCTACCGCGCCGAAGGCGACCACGAACACGCCGACCACCTCGAGGTCGATCGGCTCGAGCGCCACCTGATCGCCAGTCGGTCCCGCAAGGCCCATCGTTCGGGGACGCGCTGAAGAAGGCGGGCCGCCACAGGTAGCGGCCTGGGGCTAGGAAAAACCGCGCCACAAGGCGTGCGGCCGGGAGGGTGAGCGAACCCCTTGTCGAAGATTCCCCTGCGCCGGGTGGCTCGGGTAAAGAGCCTGGCCGCCGCTCGAGATATTCCTGCCCCCGGAGACGGTCAGCCGGGGTCGCCCGGCGTCGCTTGACCTCGCTCCCAGGCACGCGCCCAAACGGCGACGGCGATCGCCTTCGCCTCAGCCTGGCTGGGGGTGATGAAAATCGTCTCATCGTTGACCGTTAAGACCGAGCTGCTCGCCTTGGATATGACGACATCCCCGAGCGCGTGCTTCGCGACGATGCCTGTCGCCTTAGTTGTGCTCCACCAGCTGCCGTTGAGCACATACAGGTTGCGCTGGGTGACGATCACGTGGCGTGGGCGGACCTCCCCGACCAGGGCCCCGAACCCGCCGAGAATCCCCGAGGCGCGCCGGTCTGCCCGCTCACGGCCATCACGACAAACTCGTCCTCCTCCAGATACTCCTGCTGAAGGACGTTCGCGATCAGCCTGTCGCGATGGGCCACGGCCTCACGGTACGTCGAAGTCTGCTTCGTGAAACCCGCCCTGACGGAATCCTCTGCATAAGGGTGCGATTGGCGCGATACTGCGAACTGCCCTAAGCGAACCGGAGGAGGTTGTGCCAATGAAGTACTTCATCAGCGCGACACCAGGCCCGATGCCGCCGACGCCCGAGCAGTTCGACGCGGCGATCGACTGGCTCGACGGCAAAGTCAACGATGGCACGTTCGACTGCATCTTCGGCTTCATCGAGGGGGGCGGTTTCAGCGTGGCCAACGTCGCTTCCCACCGCGAGGCGCTCGACCTGATGGCGGACTATCCGCTGTACGGGCTGGTCACCTGGGAGGTGCGTCCCTTGCTCGAGTTCAAGGAGGGAACCGACACGGTGCGCGCGAAGCTGGCTGAGGCCCAGGCGGCAATGGCTGGCGGTTGATCCCACTGAAGCTGTGAGCCCTGCACCGGGCGCGACGCGCCCGGTGCCGCCGGGCGAACCGGCTCAAGTCCGGCACAGGCGCTCGTCAGGAATCTGAGACGTCGCCCGGGGGGACCAGTGCCCACACTCCATTGAGGAGGCAGGCCCCAGGCGGGCCGCCGCCCAGACATAGAGCGCCCACATGTTGCCGCACCGGCCGACAGGTTCAGCGCCAGTGCGAATCCAGTTCCACCACCGAGCAGGAGACGCGCCATGTCAGACATCGGACTCACCACCACCTGGGGTAGACAGGACTGGTCGCCCCTGGTGGCTACAGCGAGGGCGAACATCTCAACTCGGCGATCTGCCTCGCGTGGTAGTCCTTCCGGCCATGGCGCCCACCACGTGTCACATGTCGATCTCGGTCGACGGCTTCGTCGCCGGCCCCGACCAGGACCGCGACAACCCACTGGGCGTTGGAGGGAGGGCGGTCCACCAGTGGCATCTCGGCGACGTCACTCACGAGGCCGACACGACCGCGCAGGGCTGGCTCATGCGCCCGCGCGGCGCCTACGTGATGGGCCGCAACATGTTCGGCCCGATCCGAGGGGACTGGGACGAGGCCTGGCGCGGATGGTGGGGTGACGAGCCGCCCTACCACGCCCCCGTCTTCGTGCTCACCCACCACGCGCGCGACCCGATCGAGATGGCGGGCGGCACCACCTTCCACTTCGTGACCGGCGGCTTCGACGCCGCCTTCGCCCGGGCGCAGGAGATCGCGGGCGACGACGGCGTGGACATCGCCGGGGGCGCCTCCGCGGTGCGTCAGGCGCTGGCGGCCGGCGTCGTCGACGAGCTCACCCTCGATGTCGCGCCGGTCCTCCTCGGGTCCGGCGAGCGGCTGTTCGACGGCGTGGTGGCTCTCCGGCTCGAACCGGTCGAGGTGCTGCACTCGCCGGCGGCGACCCACATCAGGTACGCCGTCGGGGGCTGAGTCAGGCCACGACCTCGCGCGGTGGAACCGGCCCACGGCGCAGGCTCAACCCGTCTAGACAGGCTGGGGGCATGCCGCTGCAAAGCCGTTTACACCAGTTCGATTCTGGTCGGCGCCTCTTGATCTAGGCTGCGACTTCACCGCGACGGGAGGAGGACCCGTGGCAGCAATTGGTTTTGTCGTTCCCGTCCTGCCCGGCAAGGAGCAGGCCGACCTCGACTGGATGGACCAGATGACCGGCCCGCGCCGGGACGAGTACGAGTCGGCCTGGAAGCAGGACGGGGTCACGCGCCACGCTGTGTGGCACCAGCAAACACCCGACGGGACGGTCGCCGTCGTCTACATAGAAGCCGAGGACATCCCGGCGGCCATGCAAGGCATCGCAACCTCCGATGACCCGTTCAACCAGTGGTTCCGCGAGCGCGTCAAGGATGTTCACGGCATCGACCTCACCTCCGACCCGCCACCGCAGTCGCAGCAAATTCACGACCACAGCTTCTAAGCGCCAGGCGGTCGGTACTGGATCTCCTCGGCCTTGCGAAGGGCGTCAATCGTCTCGTTGACGCTGATCAGGACCGTCGTCTCGATCGAGCTGAGCGCACCGCCGCCGCCGATCGCGATCGCGACCGCGGCCATGGACACGTTGTCGGGCGCCTCAAACAGGTTGTAGCCGTCGTGGGTGCCGAACGCGTACCAGAAGCCGTGAAGCTTTCCGCCGACCGACTCGATGTACGACTTAGCGGCCTCTCGACGGTCCTCTGGGTTGGCGATCAGCCTGGCCCAGGTCTCCGGTGTGTAGCTGAACTTCGATAGATAGAGCGGCATGGTCTCCTCCGGCCGGGGTTGTGCGTGGTGGTGCTTTCCTACCGCAACGACCACACCGTCGCCACCGCGCTGGACTCGCTGCTTGCTCAGGACGAGCCGCTGGAGAGCCTTCCTGACGCTGCAGGTGTGGCCCCCCTGCCACTTGGGTATCGGGCCGGGATGCAGGTAGAGGTTGACTCCTTTCGAGAGGCGTTCCTGCAGGGCCTGCTCGGCAGCGACCCCCGTGCCGCGGACATCGCGGCTCGTGACGCCATCGACGCCGGCCTGGACGAGCTGTCGATCTCCGAGCACGTGATCGGCCCCGCCCTGCGGGCGGTGTGGGACATGTGGGAGCGAGGCTTGATCTCCGAGGCTGACGAGAAGGAGGCCACCAAGATCAGCGTGCGCGTACTCGCGCTTCAGCGCGAGGCCTTCCGGCGCGCGTTGCAGCGCGGGGGCGAGGGAGTGGTGCTCGCCGAGTTGGAGGGCGACGTCCCCACGCCCAGGCTCGTGGCCGCCGCCCACGCCCTGGCCGGCGCCGGGTTCCGCGTGCACTGCCTGGCCCGCGGGGCCTCGATCCTGTCGCTCGCCCATGCGGTCGGCCAGGAACGGCCGCGGGCGGTGGTCCTGTATGTCACCTCGCGCGAGGTGGGGGAGTCGCTCGCCTACGCCCTGGACGAGATCGAGCTGGCCGCGGAGGGAACGAAGATCGTCGTCGGCGGCCCCGGCGTCCCCTCGTACCTGTCGCAGACCGAGGACCGGCTGACCTGGGAGTCGCCCGGCGAGATCGTTCAGAAGGTCGACGCGCTGGTGCTTCGTCCGGCGCTGAACTAGCCGCCGGGACAGAAAGCCTCGATGGCGCGCCGCGCCACCGGGTCGACGATCTGCTGCGTCGAGTTCAGGCACCGCTGACGGGCGGCGCGCTTGGCCGCGCGCGAGACGTCGCGGCCGTTTCCGGTGCGGATGTACTGACACGCCTGGTCGGCGCCCTGCCGTGAGGCGGGGTCCTGGATACCGGCCGCCGCCTGGCGACAGGCCGCCACGCCCAGGCGGTCGGCCGACACGTCGTCGCTGGTGCAGCCCGCGAGAACCGCCGCGGCGACAGCCGCAACGCACAGGGCGAACACGTTGGGATTTGCGCGCCAATTCATCGGGTACCCCTTCTATCAAGCAGAGCGAGGAGGAGGAGAGGCTGCATGGCAGAACCCGCCACAGGCCCGCGCGCCGGAGGCGCCAGCCACCATCCCGAGATCGACTGGCTGGCCGCCGAAAACTCGCCAGAGTTCCAGGAGTTGGTCAAGAAGCGCCGCAGCTGGGTGCTACCGGCAACGATCTTCTTTCTGGTCTGGTACTTCGGCTTCATCATCCTGGCCGGCTACGCGCCGGAGTTCATGGGCAAGGAGTTCCTGACCGACGGCTTCACGGTCGGCTACGCGCTGGCGCTCACCCAGTTCATCATGGTCTGGGTCTTGGCCGCCGCCTACGTCCGCCGTGCGGACAAGGTCTTCGAGCCACTCGGCAAGAAGGCTGCGCAGAAGGCCCTCGAGGCCTCGAAGTCTGGCGCCGGCTCGTCCGGTCGCCTCGCAACCGACGGCGACGGAGCCGGCACGACCGGTGAGGGGGTCAACCGATGACTGTTATTGCGGCAGACGTCAATGTCGAGGCCCTGGCGATCTTCGCCCTGGTCCTCGGGATCACGCTGGGCATCACCTACTGGGCGTCGAAGCGCACCGCTTCGGCAACCGACTTCTGGGCCGCAGGGCGCGGCATCAGCGGAGCGCAGAACGGCTTTGCCATCGCCGGCGACTACATGTCGGCAGCCTCGTTCCTCGGCATCGCCGGCCTGATCTTCCTGTACGGGTTCGACGGGTTCCTGTACTCCGTCGGCTTCCTGGTCGCGTTCCTGACCGTGCTGTTCCTGCTCGCCGAGCGGATGCGCAACGCGGGCAAGTACACGATCGCGGACGTGCTCTCGTTCCGCCTGAACGAGAAGCCCGCGCGCGCTGCGGCGGCGCTGGGCACTCTCGCAGTGGCGGGCTTCTACCTGATCGCCCAGATGGTGGGCGCGGGCCTGCTGATCAACGCGCTCGTGGGCATCGGCTTCGAACTCTCGGTCCTGCTGACGGGCATCTTCATGCTCACCTACGTCGTCTTCGGCGGCATGATCGCCACGACTTGGGTGCAGATCGTCAAGGCCGTCCTGCTGATGGCCGCGGCGATCGTGATGTCGGTCTTCGTGGTCGTGAAGGTCGGCAACCCGATCGACCTGTTCCGCGACGCCCGATCGGAGTCCGGCGAGGGCGCGAAGTACCTCGAGCCCGGCCTGTTCCTGACCAGCCCGATCGACACGATCTCGCTGGGCCTGGGCCTAGTGCTCGGTACTGCGGGGCTTCCGCACATCCTGATGCGGTTCTTCACGGTTCCCGACGCCAAGGCGGCACGGAAGTCCGTGGTGTGGGCGGTCGGCCTGATCGGCGTCTTCTACGTCATGACCACGCTGCTCGGCTTCGGCGCTCGCGCTGCGCTCCAAGGTTCCAGCGCAATCGAGAAGGTCGGCGACGGTGGCAACCTGGCCGTGCCGTACCTGGCGGAGAACCTCGGCGGCGGCGCGGGCAGCTTCGGTGGCGACGCCTTCCTGGCGATCGTGGCCGCGGTGGCCTTCGCGACCATCCTCGCGGTGGTTGCCGGGCTGGTCATCTCTGCGTCCGGCGCGGTGGCTCACGACGTCTACTCGAACATCATCAAGTCCGGGGAGGACAGCGAGAAGGAAGAAGTGTGGGTCGGTCGCCTCGCGGCGGTCGGGATCGGGCTCTTGGCGATGGGTGTCTCGATCCTCGCCGGCGAGGGCCTGAACGTCTCATTCGTTGTCGGCCTCGCGTTCGCCGTGGCGGCGAGCGCGGTGTTCCCGGCCCTTCTGCTTGCGTTCACGTGGAGACGGTTCAACACCACGGGCGCGCTGGCGGGAGTCATCACCGGCGTCTTCTCGTCGATCTTCCTGGTGATCATCAGCCCCAAGGGCTGGCCCGGGCCCGACGGCGAGGGAGGAGCGTTCAGCTTCTACGACCTGAGCAACCCGGGGATCATCTCGATCCCCCTCGGCTTCATCGCCTGCTACCTCGGCTCGATCCTGAGTGGAGACGAGAGCAAGGCAGAGCGCGAGTTCGAGGAGCTCTACGTGCGCTCGGAGACCGGCCTGGAGGCAGAGGGCTCGGCAGAGGCCGAAGAGGCCGCCGCTCGCAAAGCCGAGCGTGCCGACGACGCGGAGCGTGTGCCCGCGACGACGCCCGGGTAGAACTACTCCTGAGGAGAGTTCAAGGAGAGGAGAGCAGTGGAAGCCAGCACGGAGACAGCAGGCGGGCTAGAGCAGGAACTCGACGAGCTCACGGATCGTGAGACGTTCGACCCGCCGGAGGAGTTCGTCCAGAACGCGCTGATCTCCGACGAGTCGGTCCACGAGGAGGCGGATAAGGACCCGGTCGCCTGGTGGGCCGAGCAGGCCAAGGACCTGCACTGGTTCGAGGAGCCCAGCGAGTCGCTCGACGACTCCAACCCGCCGTTTTACAAGTGGTTCGCGGACGGCAAGCTCAACGCGTCCTACAACTGCCTGGACCGCCACGTCGAAGAAGGCAACGGCGACCGCGTCGCGCTCATCTGGCGCGGGGAGGAGGGCGAGGAGCGCCAGTTCACGTACTCGGACCTGCTGGCCGACACCAAGCGGCTGGCCAACGCCCTGACCGACAAGGGAGTCGAGAAGGGCGACGTGGTCGGGATCTACCTGCCGATGATCCCCGAAGTGGTCGTGTCGATGCTCGCGTGCGCGCGCATCGGTGCCCCCCACAACGTGGTGTTCGGCGGCTTCTCTCCGGGCTCGGTGTGCGAGCGCATGGAGGTCTCCGAGGCCAAGGCGCTGATCACGACCAACTTTGCCCGCCGTAAGGGCAAGTCGGCCGCGGTCAAGTCGGAGATCGACGACCTGATGGACAACATGCCCACGGTCGAGACCGTCATCGTGGTGCGGAACACCGATGAGGACGCTCCCATGCAGGACGGGCGCGACCACTGGTGGAGCGACGTCCTGGAGGCCGCCGACGACGAGCACGAGGCCGAGGCGTTCGACGCCGAGACTCCGCTGTTCATCCTCTATTCCTCGGGCTCCACGGCAAAGCCGAAGGGAATCCAGCACACCACCGGGGGGTACCTCACCGGCGTCAGGTGGACCACGAAGAACGTGTTCGACCTACGTCCCGACAGCGACGTGTTCTGGTGCTCGGCCGACGTCGGCTGGATCACCGGCCACTCGTACATCGTGTACGGGCCGATGAGCAACGGCGTCACGTCGGTCATGTGGGAGGGCGCGCCCGACTATCCCGACAAGGACGCCTGGTGGAAGGTGATCGAGGACCACGGGGTCACGATCTTCTACACCGCGCCGACCGCCATCCGCGCGGCGATGAAGTGGGGCGTCGAGTACCCCGAGAAGCACGACCTGTCCTCGCTGCGCCTGCTGGGCACGGTGGGTGAGCCCATCAACCCGAAGGCGTGGGCGTGGTACTGGAAGGTGATCGGCGGCGAGCGCTGCCCGATCGTCGACACCTGGTGGCAGACCGAGACGGGCCACATGCTCATCTCGCCGCTCCCGGGGGTCACGTCGGCCAAGCCCGGCTCGGCGACCAAGCCGCTGCCCGGGATCGACGCAGCCGTGGTCACGGAGGAGGGCGAGGACGCCGGCACGGAGAAGGGCCTCCTCGTGCTGCGCAAGCCGTGGCCGGGGATGCTCCGCACGCTGTTCGGCGACGACGACCGCTACGTCGAGACGTACTTCGACAAGTTCGGCAAGGAGACGTATCTGGTCGGCGACGCTGCTCGTCGCGACGAGGACGGCTACTTCTGGATCATCGGGCGCACCGACGACGTGATCAACGTCTCGGGGCACCGGATGTCGACCGCAGAGGTGGAGTCCGCCGTGGTCTCTCACCACAAGGTGGCCGAGGCGGCCGTCATAGGCCAGCACGACGAGGACACCGGCCAGGCCATCCTCGCCTTCGTGACGCTCGAGGGCGACCAGGAGAGCTCGGACGAGCTCGTCAAGGAGATCCGCGACCACGTGGGCGACAAGATCGGCAAGTTCGCGCGTCCCAAGCAGCTCGTCTGGGCCGACGACCTTCCGAAGACCCGCTCGGGGAAGATCATGCGCCGTCTGTTGCGCGACATCGCGGAAGGCAATGACCTGGGCGACGTCAGCACGCTCAGCGACCCGTCGGTCGTCGAGACGCTGGAGAAGCAGGTCCAGCAGGAGGACGACGACGGCTGAGGCTGCGCGCCGGCCTTCCCATATTGCTGTGCGCTTTCGCGGTCGTGGGCTGCGGTGGCAGCGCGACGATCGACCAGATCGAGACTGACGTCTTGGCGGGGCTCACCAAGGAGCCGCCGCCGGACGTCCAGGGCACGGTCCTCGACGTCGACTGCGACGACTACACCAACCCTGAAAAGCCGAAGGAGGGCACGCGCCTGAAGTGCGGCACGTTCAACGTCGACAAGAACGCGCACGAGCCCGAAGAGCAGATCGGGGAGGTCGAGGTGACGGTGGGCGACGAGAGCGCGTACACATTCCGACCGTGTACCGCGACGGCCTCGGGCCGCGGGCCGAAGTGCTGAGCCCGATTCGCCTCTAGAAATGGAAAAGGGGCCCGATCGGGCCCCTCTTTTCGATAAGGACGTGCCACCGGAGCGCTCTATGCCGCCGGTTCGTCGGTCCTCGTGCCTCTTGCATCGGAGCCCTGCGGGGATCCTTTAATCTGCCCGCGCAATGCGGACACTGATCACCGGCGGGTCGGGCTACATCGGCAGCCGCCTCGTCGAGCTGCTGGCCGGCCGGGACGAGGTCGAGCGGATCGTGGTGGCCGACGTCAACCCGCCGCGCTTCTTCCTCCCCAAGGTCCAGTACGAGCGTCTCGACGTCCGCGACGGCGCCGCCTGTCGCGAGCTCATGGCCCGCTGCGCGCCGGACACGCTGGTCCATCTGGCGTTCATCCTCAACCCGATCCACGACGAGGGCCTCATGTACGAGGTCGACGTCAACGGCACCTCCAACGTGCTCGAGGCTGCCGGCGACGCGGGCACCGAGCAGGTGCTCGTCACGTCGTCCACCACCGCTTACGGTGCCTGGCCCGACAACCCGGTGCCGATCGGCGAGGACTGGCCGGTGCGGGGAGTGCCCGACTACGCCTACGCGCGCGACAAGGCCGAGGCCGACCGGCTGTGCCAGCTGTGGGCGCTGCGCTACCCCGAGCGCACGATGACGATCGTCCGCCCCTGCATCGTCTTCGGCCCCAACGTGGACAACTACCTGGTCCGCTTCTGGACCAAGCAGCCCTTTCAGGCCGACACCGGCAACCTGGACGTGCCGTTCCAGTTCGTGCACGAGGAGGACGTGGTCGACGCGATCTCGGGCCTGCTGATCGGCAAGCACGCCGGCGCCTTCAACGTCGCCGCCGACGGGCTGCTGAGCCTGCGCGAGTGCGCCGAGGCCGCGGACCTGCCGACGCGCCGCGTACCCAAGCGCCTGTACGCCCGCTTGGCTCAGGCGATGTGGGCCGCGCGAGCCTCCGAGGCCCCGCCCGGGCAGCTGCGGTTCGCCGAGCACCCGTGGGTGGCCTCCAACGAGAAGGTCAAGGAGACGCTGGGCTGGCAGCCCAAGTACAGCTCGCGGGAGACGTTCGAAGCGACGATCCGCGCGCACGCGGAGCGCTAGAGCGATGGGCCGTGCTGGGCTCGAACCAGCGACCTCCAGCTGTCGAGCCGAGGCTAGTTAGAGCCGAAATGGGCTTAATACCGCGAGGTCGCCGCGGCAGAAGCCGGCCTCGACCACCTCGCGCGTAGCGCCCCGGAGCAGTTCGACAATGGCCAGCCCAAGCCAAAGTCCGAAGCCGCGAAGCTCAAGGCCAAGCGCGACGAAGCCCAGACCAGCAAGTGGCCCGCGATCCTCGAGGGCGCAGACCGACGCATCGTCTCCCTGGAGAAGGAGATCACCCTCCTCACCCGCGACGGCTGCGTGGAGCTGGCCCGGGCCGAGCACGACCTCGGCGCAGGGGACCTCCAGGAGGTCAAGGCCCTCGCTCAGAAGACGCTGGAGGCGATCAGCCGGGTACGGGCCCGCGAGGTCCCCCTGCTGACGATCGCCACGGCGGTCGGGGGCCTGTTCGACGGCCGCAGCGTGTGGGTCGATCCGCACCTCCAGGAGATCGAGCGGGTCCTTGGTGGCGCCGAGGATCTGCTGCCGGCCCGCATTCCGGCGATGACGCCTTACAACGACGAGGAGCCTCAGGCCGTGCGGACGGTCGACGGTTGGGTCCCCGTCCGGTCGGCCGACGGCGTGGAGTTGGTCGAGCAACCCGAGCGGATCGAGCGCCCGTCGTGAGCGAGAGGGAGGGGACAGCCGAGGACTTCGCCCGGCTGTTCGGGGCGGAGCCGAGCGAGGCCGAGCCCACCGACGAGCAGGTGGTGCAGTCGGCGCACCAAGAGGACCCGCCTGCTCCTACTCCGACCGAGGACGAGGACGGCTCTGAGTTCCTGCGCCGGCTGTTCGAGCCCAAGCGCGGGCACGTCGAACTGATCCGCAGTCTTCACGGTGACGGGTCCGAATGAGCGTGCTACGGGCATGCGTGAAGTGCGGCATCCCGTCGGAGGGGAGCTACTGCCCCGAGCACCAGCCCAGGCCGTGGGCGACCTCACGCCGTAGGCAGCGGGTCACCGTTTCGGGCTGGGAGGAGCAGCGACGGGCCAAGCGGGTGCTGGCTCGGTACACGCACGCCTGTCATTGGTGCGGGAGGTCGAATCCGTCGGCCGACCAGGTCGACCACGTCGTGCCTCTGGCGGAGGGCGGAGCGGACGACGAGAGCAACCTCGCCCCGATTCACTCGGCCTGCCACGCAGAGAAGACGCGAGCGGAGGCGAGGAGGGCTAGGGCGTGAGGTCCTTACTCCGACAGCCCCACGGCTGCGAGCGCCTCGGCCTCGGTGCGGCAGAACTTCCACCAGACGATCTTGCCGTTGCTGGCCCGGGCGGCCTGCCAGAACTCCTGCTCCAGATGAACACCGCTGGCTGCCGCAGTTCCGACGGCCCAGGACCGAATTACGAGCGTCCCGCCGAAGTCGCGCATCGCCACGATCTCGCTGCGCCAGTCCCCGAACACCCCCCGGAGCCCCTCGAAGTACTCCCGCAGCCCGTCATGACCGCGATAGGTCGCACCCTCGGCTTCGAGAAGCAGCGAGGTGAACTCCACGTCTGGATCGATCAGCTCGACAAGGGCGTCCCAGTCCCCCCGGCTGAAGGCGTCGTAGGCCCGGCGAGCGAGCGCTTCGTTCTCCTGCGACATCGAACGCCCAGTATCCGGTGGCCCGGGCAGGGGGGCAACCCGAAGGCCGCTTCATCTGACGGGGTCGTCGTGGTGGCTGCTGGCGCGCGCCTGCCGAAATCGGATTCCTGACCCATGGCCCGCGAGGACCGACAGCAGGCTTCCCGCGGACGGGCGGGCCTACGCCGTTGGTGCCGTGCCGTTCGCGGCCTGACGGTTCAGCCGGGCCGTTGGGACGGTTTCCAGAAGCGCCGGGTGGCGCTCAATGACACGAACCACCTGAGCCCTGCCGCCACACTCGCACCGAACAATCGTGGCGGCGCGGTGCGTGTGTCCCGCGGCATTGGCGGGCGGGCTGGAATACCTGGTCGCTCCGCACTGCTGACAGACCAACTGAGCAAATACCACGGCAGCCTCCCCCCAGGCCATTGTGCTCGCTTTACGACCCCTGTCAACCCTGGGATGACCCCTTGCACAGGACGCGGTGCCGCGCGCCACCCGCGATGGGGCGTCTGAGTCCCATGGGCCGCCAGCACGGGATCAAGGTCACCTTCAGCGACGAGGAGCTGGCCCGTCTGGACGAACTGCGTCCTCCGGGGACCTCGCGCCCAGGATTCCTGCGCTCACTGCTGCGCGAGCCGCCGCGGGACGACGAGGTGGCGACCAGGGGCGAGGCGTTGTCGATCTTGACCCGCCTGGCGCGAGACGGTCGTGTGGCTGCCGCCATCGCGCTGGAGCGCGCCCTGCGCGACCAAGACGAGGGCAGTGTCGAGCCCGACGAGTTCGATGAGCTAAAGGCCAGGAGGGCAGCCCGTGGTGGTAGCTGATCCCGGGCTAGAGGTGAGCGGGAGGGGACTTGTCGTCCACCTCATGAACAGCAATCACCCGGCCGGCCGCGACCCAGTGCTTCACGCCTCTGACGTCATCGATCTCGATGAAGTCAGAAGGCGCGCTCTCCGAGAATCGTCTCGCAAGGTTGGCGGCAGTGTCGTCGTTGGTCCGAATGCTCCCGTTGGCGAGCACGACGACCGTCTGGATTGCCATGAGGCGACCCTACCTGCGGGGCAATCGCGTGCTTAGGCAACAGAAGGGTGAACTCGCCCGCTTCGTACGCTTCTGTGCGACCCATCTGCGCCTGGAGGACGGAAGCCCGCTGGTCATCGAGGACTTCCAGAAGCAGATGCTCAGGGACTACTTCTCCGGCACGACCGAGACGGTGATTCTGGTGCCGAAGAAGAACTCGAAGTCCACCAGCGCCGCGGCCGTGGCCCTCTTCCACCTGGTTACCACCCCCGACGCCGAGTGCGTCGTGGTCGCCGCCTCGCGTGAACAGGCCGGCATCCTGTTCAACCAGGCCGGCGGGTTCGTGCGCCGCTCGGAGTGGTTGAAGGCACGGGTGAAGCTGACGATGCGCGAGCTGCGCAGCCGCAGCGACGCCGGCCGCATCCGGGTCATGGCTGCCGACGCCGACACGGCTGACGGGACTATCTGCACCTTGGCGATCGTGGACGAGGTGGCCCGCCACCGCAGCGCGGAGCTGTACGGCACGCTGCGCGACGGGCTTGGCCCGCGGCAGGGAAGGCTGATCGGCATCTCCACCGCGGGCGACGACGAAGACTCGCCGCTGGGCAGGATGCGAAAGGCGGCATACAAGCTCCCGACGGTCGAGCGCGACGGGGCCTACCGCTACTGCAGGTCTGGCGACGGCGCTTTCGTCCTCCACGAATGGGCCCTGGACGAAGCCGACGACCGGGAGGCCATGGAAGTGGTTGCCACCGCGAACCCGGCGAGCTGGCAGACGCCCGAGGCCCTGCGCCGCCGCTTCGACTCCCCTTCGATGACCCCCTGGGCCTGGGCCCGGTTTGCTTGCGGGCTGTGGGTGGCCGGCGAGGACGCGGCGATCTCGGCCAAGGAGTGGGCGGCGTGTGCGCGGCCCGGGCTCGAGATCCCCGAGGCGGTCGACGGCGTGGTAGTGGGCGTCGACCTTGGCTGGCGCTGGGACACCACGGCCGTCGTCCCGATCCGCCGGAACGAGAACGACCTGATCGAGGTCCACCCGCCGACGATCCTCACCCCGCCCCAGGACGGCACCAGCCTCGACGCCGAAGAGGTCTTCGCCGCCGCCGAGGCGTTCGCGGAGCGCTGGCCGGGATGTACGTTCGTGCTCGACCCCGAAGCCGGCGGCGAGCAGTTGGCCCAGCGACTCGACCGCGAGCTGGACGCTGCGGTGCTAACGCATTCG
Source organism: uncultured Thermoleophilaceae bacterium (assembly GCA_963830065.1). Lineage (GTDB taxonomy): Bacteria > Actinomycetota > Thermoleophilia > Solirubrobacterales > Thermoleophilaceae > JACCZR01. Next base: position 65,085 of record CAWHLA010000011.1, on the reverse strand, counting down.
CAAAAGCCAGGGCCGATGGCGGACGCCTCGCAGAAGCTGGCCGAGGCCATCGCCACCCGGGGGCTGGTTCACCCGGACCACGAGGAGCTGACCAGGCACGTCATCAGCGCCTCAGCCAAGTTCGTGGGCGCGGTCTGGCGCTTCGTCAAGCCGAAGGGCAAGAACCTCCCGATCGACGCCACCGTCGCCCTGGCGATGGCCGTGCGGGTGCTGCACGCCACCGAGACCACCTCCGCGGAGCCGCGTCCCGAAGTCGCGGCCCGTGGATCGAGCGTCTATTTCTCGTGAGAGGAGCGAAACGATGAGCAGCGACATCCGCCCGCTGGGGACGGGCGAGGGCAAGGGGAAGTACTGGATCAAGGTCCCGCCGACGACGCTGGGTGCGGCCGGGACTCTCCGGCTGGTCTTGATCGATGAGCACGGCCAGGTGGAGTACACGCCACTGGGGATGGCCTGGGACGACTCAGCGATGACCCGAGACGAGGCCGTCGAGCACCACCTGCGGGGGGCGGTGGCTGAGGCCGACCGAATCCTCGAGCGCCGACGCCGCGAGGCCCCCACGCCTCCGCCCGAGTCCAAGCCGCCGCCCCTCGACCGTCCAACGCGGAGGTTCCTCGACGACGACAGCGTGGCGCTCGACCTGACGGAGCGACGCTGATGAGCGCAATTCTGCCCCCGACCTCTTTGAGGTCTCGTGAGCGAACAGGGAAAGCGCGAGGACCCCAGGAGCCACGTTGCTGGCGTGGCCCCTGGGTGCCCATCGCGCGTCCGAACTGGGCTAGTTGCTGCCCCGGTCGCCGGGACCGCCCTGGCTGGTGCAGCTCGCCGGCCGGTCGGCCTGTGGACCGGTGCACTGCTTGCTCTGACCGCCTCCGTTACCCGGACCCTCGTTGGGACCGGCGAACGCCGGTGCCGCCGAGACGAGCCCGAGCGCACAGATGCTGAGCACGGCTGCCGTCTTCTTCCTCATGCCTCTCCTCCTTGAGAGTGAGCCTGTTGTTGGCCTGCGTCCTACCTGGGCACTGCGTTGGGGCCCTTCGAGGTCGCGCTGTTGCACGACGCGGGCCGGTCGTCGGGGTTGCCGGTGCAGTTGCCGCTGCTGCCTGCGCCGTTGCCGCCGTTGGTCGGCGGGGAGGGGCTGGCCGTCGCGGCCGGTACTGCCGCCACGCCGAGCGCTGCGGCCGCCAACAGGGCAGCCATGGTCTTGCGTCCCTTGGTCATCTCTTGCTCCTCTGCGTCGTGGCGGTCAGGCCATGGCGCGTCGGCCGTGGCCTGACCGCGATTTCAACCGCCTACTCGGGGCACTTCTTGAGCCCGCCCGGAGACGTGTCCTTGTTCTGCCCAGGCGAGCACTTGCCCGTCGGGTTCGTGTCCGGGTTTCCCTTGCCCGGACCAACGTCAACTGCGGCCGAGGCGGCTCCGGCCACTCCACTCGCCGCCAGCGCCATGGCCGACAGGAGCAACGCGATGCGCTTCTTCACTCTCTTCACCTCCTCCCGTGCTTCGGCTTTCACCGTCCGTACGAGAGGGCCACGCCACCTGCGCGCGGTCTACCCCAAATGCAGGGAAACCAGTCAACCTTGAACAGCGATTCGCGTTCTAGATCTGTGCACGGAGGGTCACGCCACCGTGCCGCCCTCGCAGCCCCCAGTGGGCTGCGGGGGCTCGTAACTAAATCGCGCCAGACTCTTCCTCGACGCGGTGCACACGCCGACCCCGCAAGGCGGCTGGCTCAAGCTGGTGATGGGGCGGGTCGAGATCGACTTCCACTACAGCCCTTGGCTCAGCGCTCGCCATGAGCCTGACGCCGGAGTGGTGGTCTTCTTTCCGGGTCGGCTGTCCCGTCCTCCGACGGATGTTACCAGGCCCTCTGGCCCGCCGGCGTCGGCGGAGCGTCCGCCGGTCGCTTCGGGAGAGGCGTACGGAAACGCTGCGCGAGGTCCCAGGCCGAATGCTGTAGCGAGTGCGCGCGGCCCTGCGGCGCAGCGAACGGCGGCTGGCGAGCTGAAGCTTCAGCCTGCCGCGACAGCGCGAAGACAGCGAGCGCGGGCACCTGATCCGCACCGTCGTCAGCCCAGTCCGGCTGACCCGCCGCGAGCGGCGCGAGATGCCGACGTTCGGTCCTTCGTTGACCGCGCCGATGGTGATCTTCTCGCAGGTAAGACTCACCGCCAGGGGCGCGACAACGAAGGCGCCAGTTACGACGGCGTCGGCCAGGTCCATGTCGATGCTGTCGGTCCCATCGCCACAAGTGCTGAGACCGAAGGGGCCGTCGTTCTCCCCGTCGCGAGCCAGGATCTTGTCGTCTCCGCTTCCCGCGAGATAAGTGTCGTCGCCCGTGCCGCCGGTGAGCACGTCGTCGGCGCTGCCCCCTTCCAAAACGTCGTTGCCGGAGCTCCCGTTCAGCGTGTCGTTACCGCTCTCGCCGTCAAGCCTGTCCTTGCCACCGGCGCCGAACAGCTCGTCGTTACCGATCCCTCCGTTCAGATCGTCGTCTCCTCCAAAGCCGCGCAGCTCGTCGTTGCCACCGCGGCCCAGGAGCGTGTCGTTGCCGCTCGTGCCACAGATGACGTCGCGGACCGAGCTTCCGGTCGAGGTCCCGGCATTGGACAGTGTCTGGGTGCAGGGATCGCTGGACCCCGGGGCCACCCCCGGCACCGTCAGCGCCAGCAGTGCCATCACCGCCACGGCGGGACCGACCCGCAACCTCCACGTCGAGATCGACTGGCGCATGGAACTCCTCGTTCGGGGGTCGGGCGAGCTTCCGTCGCACGAACCTACATTGGGTCCGCGCATCACCGCAAACGGGTGTGTTTCGGGGGGAAGCGGCCGATACCGGCGGTGACTCTTGCCGCGGACCGCTACAGGACCTAGAGTCGACCCGTCAAACAAGTGGCCCCGGCGGTGCGGAAACGCCCGGGGGCCTGGCACCGGAGGGATTAGCTCCGATGCGCCGCGGAATCTACTTCCGCGACTTCGCCGCCGTCCCGCCCGGTGCTCCGACCGAAAGGAGCACCGCATGAAGCTCACCCTCACGCGCGACCACCGGGGCCGTCTGATGGCGCGCAAGGCGACGGGCACCGTGGTCGAACGCGCTGGGGCGAAGGGCAGGACGTTCGCGCTTCGCTTTCGCGCCTACGGAGACGCGAGTACCTGACCCTCGGCACTGACATCGAAGGGTGGAACCGTCGCGCGCGCGCACGAGGAGCTCGAGAATGTCCTGGCTGACGTTCGTCGGGGAATCTGGCGACCACCGAGCCGACAGCACGTCGAACCTGCCCCCGACCCGGCGTTCCACGAGTTCGCCTCGGAGTGGTTCGACCGCCACCGCCGAGAGCTTCGTCCTCGCAGCCAGGAGGACTACGCGTGGGCGCTGTCCCACCACCTCCTCCCGTTCTTCGCTGGGCACCGGCTCTCGGAGATCACCGTTGAGGAGGTCGATCGCTACCGCGCCCGCAAGCTCCGCGAAGGGACGCTCGCGGCCAACACGCTCAACAAGACGCTCACGAGGCTCGCCCAGGTGCTCGAGGTCGCTGTTGAGTACGGCTACCTCACGGCTAACCCGGCACGAGGTCGACGACGTCGAGCGAAGTCGTCGACACCCCAGCGGACATGGCTCGACCCTGACCAGGTCAAGCCCCTCCTCGATGGCGCCTCGGTGCGCGGCCAGCGCGGAGGGACGACGACACCGGCGCCTCGAATGAGGGCGATAGTTGCCACTGGCATTTGCGCCGGCCTGCGCGTTGGAGAACTGCTCGCGCTGCGCTGGCGCGACGTCGACCTCGCCACGGAGCGCATCACCGTTCGCGCGTCCAAGACGGACGCTGGGGAGCGCGTCGTTGACATCTGGCCCGAGCTACGGGAGGAGCTGTTCGCGTGGAAGACGAAGGCCCACCACGTACGTCTTGACGACTACGTGTTCGCCACCTCGACAGGCAAGCCCGATAGCCGCTCCAACGTGGGTCGCATGTTGCGACGGGCGGTGGAGCGCGCGAACGAGCAGCTTGAGGAATCGCAGCTCCCCGCGGTCAGTCCCCACACCCTGCGACGGACGTTCGCCTCGCTGCTGTACGAACGTGGGGAAGACCCCGTGTACGTCATGGACCAGCTCGGACACACCGACCCGAAGCTTGCGCTGTCGCATCTACACGAAGGTCGTCGGCCGCAAGCGACGGAGGGGCGCCGGTGAGCGTCTGGTGGGCGTCCTAGCCGGTGCTGAATGGGCACCAATGGGCACAAGCCCGCAGCCGACGCCCGACTCGGCAGCCTTCGCGCGGCCCCTAGAACGACGAAACCCGCTCTGAGAGCGGGCTTCACGGAGATGGGCCGTGCTGGGCTCGAACCAGCGACCTCCAGCTTGTCGAGCTGGCGCTCTCCCGACTGAGCTAACGGCCCCGGGCGGCCGAGGATACCGCTCTAGTTGCCGACCACACTCAGCAGGCGCTGCTCGATGCGCTTCTGCTTATCGAGGTCGGGCTCGCGATTTCCCCGTGGCCCGCGTGACGCCTCGGTGGGCGTCCTCTCGTCTCGCTTTCGCAGGCTCTCTCGGGCCTGCGCTCTCGACTCCCTCTGATTCGGCTTGAAGCACATAGTCCAGTGGTGCTCGGCGGGCGGGGCCGCCTAAACGGAACTCAGAGAATCTTTAGTAGCGTGGCCGCCTTGCGCCTCTCGCGATTGATCGCACCGGGGGAACGCGAGTTCTTCGACCTCTTCGAGGAGGCGGCGGGCAACATCGTCCGGACCGCCGAGCTGCTGCTCGAGATGATCCGCGACTTCCCCGAGAAGAGCGACCTCGCGCGCGAGATCCTGATCGCCGAGCAGGAGGGCGACCGGATCACGCACGACATCATCAAGCGGCTCAACCAGACGTTCGTCACCCCGATCGACCGCGAGGACATCTACGGCCTGGCCTCGGCCCTCGACGACGTCGTCGACTTCACCGAGGAGGCCGCCGACTTCCTCATCCTCTACAAGGTCGAGGCGCCGATGGAGCAGTCGGTGCGGCTGGCCGAGGTCTTGCTGCAGGCCTGCCGCCAGATCGCGGAGGCGATGCCGCGCATGCGCGGGTTCAAGGACATCTCGCACTACACCGTCGAGGTCAACCGGCTCGAGAACGACGGCGACCGCATCAGCCGCGAGGCGATGGCCGCCCTGTTCGACGACGGGATCGACCCCATGGTCGTGATTCGCTGGAAGGACATCTACGAGCGGCTCGAGCAGGCCATCGACGCGACCGAGCGGGTCGCGAACATCCTCGAAGGCATCGTGATCAAGAACTCCTGAGCGGGTGGACGGCGATCTGATCCTGGTGATCGTCGTGGCCGCGGCGCTCGCCTTCGACTTCACCAACGGGTTCCACGACACGGCCAACGTGGTGGCCACGTCGATCTCGACGCGCGCGATGGCGCCCAAGCTCGCCGTGGGCTTCGCCTCGGTGCTCAATTTCGCCGGCGCCTTCCTGTCGCTGGAGGTGGCGGCCACGGTGGCTCAGGGCATCGTCGAGGCCGACCTGATCACGCCGCTGATCGTCTTCGCCGGCCTGATCGGCGCGATTGCCTGGAACCTGGTGACCTGGTACTTCGGCCTGCCCTCCAGCTCTTCGCACGCGCTGATCGGCGGCGTGGTCGGCGCGGCGTTCGTGGCCGAAGGCGCGCAGGCGGTGATCGGCGCCGGCCTAGTGGGCAAGGTGATCGTCCCGGCGATCCTCGCGCCGATACTCGCATTCGCGGTTGCGGGGCTGGGCATCCTGATGGCCTACCGGCTGGTCGGCGCGCTGCGCCCGGGACCGGTCAACGAGGGCTTCCGCGTCGGCCAGCTGGTCTCCGGGGGCATGCTGGCGATCGCACACGGCACCAACGACGCTCAGAAGACCATGGGGGTCATCACCCTCGCGCTGGTGGCCAACGGCACCATCGCGGAGAGCGACTTCCACGTCCCCACCTGGGTGGTCGTCTCCTCGGCCGTGGCGATCTCAGCGGGCACCTACGTCGGAGGCTGGCGGATCATCAAGACGATGGGGAGCCGCATCCACAAGATGGACGCCGCTCAGGGATACGCCGCCCAGGGCGCCGGCGCCGCCGTGATCCTCGCTTCCAGCCACGTGGGCTTCCCCCTGTCAACCACGCACACCATCTCGGGCGGGGTGATCGGCGCCGGGGCGGCCAAGCGGCTATCGGCCGTGCGCTGGGGAGTGGCGGGCAACATCGTCACCGCCTGGGTGCTGACCCTGCCGGCCGCGGCGGGCATTGGCGGCGTGACCTACGGCGTTACCCGGCTGTTCGGCACCGGGGCGGCGGGAGCCATCGTGGTCTCGGCGCTGATCCTGGTCGGCGCTGCCCTGCTGTTCGTCCGGCGCGTCCAGCGTGGGCCGGCCGTCACCGCGGCGGCTGAGAGCTGATGACGCCGCTCGCCGAGGTGGTGGACTGGAACGGCCTGCTGGAGGTGCTGTGGTCCTCCGCTGCCGCCGGCCTGACGGTCACGCTCGCCGCCTCGCTGGCCATCCTGGGCGCCACCCGGGCGGTCGACTCCCGCCGAGCAGGGCACATGGTGCCCGCCGGCCTGTTCGTGCTCGTCGGCCTGTTCGGGGCACTGCTGCTGGCCGGGGCGGTCGTGCTCGGCTTCGTGGTGATGACCTCGAAGTAGGCGTTCAGGCGAGCGCGCTGAGCAGGCGATCGATGTCGCCCTCGCTCGTCCAGGCGCCCACGGAGGCCCTGACGTAAGGACGGCCCGGCAGGTGCCGGACCACGACGCCGGAGCCCAGCAGGCGCTCGGCCACCGCCTCCGGGTCGCGCTCGTCCCACGAGACCAGCGTGGTCCGGCCCCGGGGGGCGACGGTGCGCCCGCTCTCGCGCAGGAGGTCCGCCAGGCGCTCGGCGCCGTCGGCCGCGGCGGCCAGGACGTCAGCGAAGCCCGCCGCCTCCAGTACGTCGAGCGCGGCCGCCGACCAGGCGGTGTGCTCAGGCGGCCTCAGGCCCAGCTCGAGGCGCTCGGCGCCCGCCCGCATTTCGTCCTCGAGCGGGCGTGCCGGGTCAGCGACGGTGCCGAAGTTCGGCCACGCCGGCGTGAGCGAGTCGAGGCGGCCTTCGCGCACGTAGAGGAACCCGCTGCCCACCGGCCCACACATCCACTTCTGACCCGACGCCGCGTAGAAGTCGCAGTCCAGGCGCCGCACGTCGACCGGAACGGCGCCCAGGCCCTGCGCCCCGTCGAGGAGCACCAGCGCGTCGGTGGAGGCCAACGCCTCTGCGTCCACGATCTCCCCCGTGATCCAGGACACGTGCGAGCAGGCGACCAGCTTGGCCGAGCCGGCCTCCTGGGGGATCTCGGCGAACGGCGCCTGCCGCACCGTGTAGCCGCGCCGGCGCGCGCCGACGGCGAGCGGGACCAGCAGGCCGGGGTGCTCATCGTGGCTGGTGAGCACCTCGTCTCCGGGCCCCAGCGCCAGGCCCGAGAGCACGATGTTCACCCCGTCGGTAGTCGACCCGGTGAGCACCATCTCGTCGGGTCGCAGTTCACGACGGAGGCCACCCGGGCGCGGAGGTCGTCCGCGGCGCCGAGCATCCGCCCGAAGAACGCCGACCCGCCGCGGCCCTCCTCGACCTGGGCCCGCACGGCCTCGTCGGCCGCGGCCCGGGCGCGCAGCGGCGCACGGGCCGTTGGACCCCGCGTTGAGGTAGGCGAGCTCGTCGAGAACCGGGAACTCCGAGCGCAGAGCGGCGGCGTCGATGCCCGCAGCTTCCAGGCTTCGCCGCCGTGACCGCAGACCTTCAGCCCATGGCGGTCGGGCGGGGGTCGCTTGCGGCCCACGCGCCCGTCGCAGGCGCCGACGCCGTCGAGCGAGTCCACGCGGCTGCCCGCCCGCTGCGCGGCGCCCGCGTCCTTGCACGTGACCGCGGCCGGCGGTGGCCGCAGGGTGGCCGAGAGCCTGGGCGCGTTGCTGCCGTTGGCCGCGGACGCCGGCCTGCGGGTCGAGTGGCGGGTGCTGTTCGGCGAGGGCGGAGTGGGGCAGGCGCTGCGCGACGGCCTCCAGGGAGCGGAGACCGCGATATCGGACGATGACTTCGCTGCCTACGAGGACGCAGTGCCGGCAGGCGGGGCACGCGCTGCCCGCCCACGACGTGCTGGTGCTGCACGACCCCGGCGCCCTGGGCCTGGCGAACGCGACCGACAAGCCGGTGGTGTGGCGCTGCCACGTCGACGCCGGGCAGGCCGAGTCCGCCGCCTGGCAGCGCGCCCGGCCGCTGGCCGAGGCCTGCGCCGCGCGGGCGGTGGCCGCGGAGGGCTTCGCGCCGCCGGGCCTCGAGGCCGGAGGCGATTGCGCCGGGCATCGATCCCCTGAGCGTGCGCAACGCCGACAGCTCGCCGTGGCTCACCGGGCGGGTCGGTCGCTCGCTGGGCCTCGACCTCGACCGCCCGATGGCGTGCCAGGTCATGTCGCTGGACCGCTGGAAGGACCCGCACGAGACGCTCGAGGCCTTCGCGCTCGCACGCGAGGAGCTTCCCGACCTCCAGCTGGTGCTGATGACCGACCTGGGCGACGATTGGCCGGCGCTCAAGGAGCTGAGCGACTACGCCGCCGGCCAGGAGGGCGTGCTGTTGCTGACCAGCTACACCGGAGCGGGTCAGCTGGAGCTCGGCGCCGTTCAGCGCCTGGCCCGGGTGAGCTTGCACCGCGCGCTGCGGGAGGGCTACGGACTGGCCGCCTCGGAGGCGCTGTGGAAGGGCACGCCGGTGATCGGCGGCCCCGACGGCGGCGTGCCGCTGCAGGTGCGCGACGGCATCGACGGCTACCTCACCGACGGCGCCGGGCAGACTGCCGAGCGCCTGATCGAGCTGGTGGGCGACCCAGGCGCGGCGGTGGAGATGGGCCGGGCCGGCCGTGAGCACGTGCGCGAGCGCCATCTGGTCACCCGGTCGCTCGAGGGAGAGCTCCGCCTGCTGGCGAATACCTTGAGCGCATGACGGTCCACCTTCCCGACGGCACCCCGCTGGAGCTCCCCGAGGGCGCCACGGGGGCCGACGCCGCGGCGACCATCGGCTCCGGCCTGGCCCGGGCGGCGCTGGGCGTGAAGGTCGACGGCGAGCTGCGCGACCTCTCCGCGCCGCTGCCCGACGGCGCGCATATCGAGATCGCCACCGCGCGTGACGAGGACGGCCTGTGGCTCATCCGCCACGACGCCGCCCACGTCATGGCCGAAGCGGTCACCGAGCTGTGGCCGGGCACCAAGGTGTCGATCGGGCCGCCGATCGAGGACGGCTTCTACTACGACTTCGAGTTCCCCGAGGGGGTAAGCCTCTCCGAGGACGACCTCCCGCGCATCGAGGAGAAGATGCGCGAGCACATCAAGGCCGATGAGCCGTTCGAGCGGAGCGAGTGGTCGACGGGCGACGCGTTGGACCACTTCGCCCGCGAGGGCGAGGACTACAAGGTCGAGCTGATCGAGGACCTGATCCGCGACCAGGGCGTCGACCACGTCTCGATGTACTCCAACGGCCCGTTCCTGGACCTCTGCCGCGGCCCCCACGCGCCCTCGACCAAGCGCATCAAGGCGTTCAAGCTCACCGGGGTGGCGGGGGCCTACTGGCGCGGCGACTCCAGCCGCAAGATGCTCACCCGCGTCTACGGCACCGCGTTCGGGTCCAAGGAGGAGCTGGAGGAGCACCTCCAGCGGCTCGAGGAGGCACGCGCCCGCGATCACCGCAAGCTCGGCAAGGAGCTGGGGCTGTTCATGTTCTCCGAGCTCTCGCCGGGCTCGCCGTTCTGGCAGCCGAACGGGGCGGCGCTGTGGAACGAGCTGACCGACCTGTGGCGCACCGAGAACGCCGCCCGCGGCTATACCGAGGTCCGCACGCCGATCCTCTACGACTCCGAGCTGTGGAAGCAGTCGGGCCACTGGCACGTCTACCGGGACAACATGTACTTCACCGACGTGGAGGACCGGCCCATGGGCCTCAAGCCCATGAACTGTCCGGCCCACGTCCAGCTGTACAAGTCCGCCGCGCGCTCCTACCGCGAGCTGCCGCTGCGGATGGCCGAGCAGGGGCTCGTCCACCGCCATGAGCCCAGCGGCACCCTCCACGGGCTGTTGCGGGTGCGGCACATCACCCAGGACGACGCCCACGTCTTCTGCACCGAGGACCAGCTCGAGGAGGAGATCGTCCGCTGCCTGGACTTCGGCTTCTTCATCTACGACCTGTTCGGCTTCGAGCCGCGGCTGGAGCTCTCGACGCGTCCCGACAAGCGCGTGGGCACCGACGAGATGTGGGACAAGGCCGAGGCGGTGCTCAAGCAGGCGCTGGACAACCGCGGGCTGGAGTACGAGCTCAACGAGGGCGACGGCGCCTTCTACGGCCCGAAGATCGACCTGCACATGACCGACTCGATCGGCCGCTCGTGGCAGCTCGGCACCGTGCAGCTGGACTACTACATGCCCGAGCAGTTCGAGCTCGCCTACACCGGCGCCGACAACGCCGAGCACCGCCCGGTGATGATCCACCGCGCGCTGATGGGCTCTTTCGAGCGCTTCATCGGCATCCTCACCGAGCACTACGCCGGCGAGTTCCCGTTCTGGCTGGCGCCCGAGCAGGCGGTGGTGCTGCCGATCTCGGACCGCCACGTGGACTACGCGCGCCAGGTCGCCGAGCAGCTGGAGGGCCTGCGCGTCGGGGTAGACGACCGCACGGAGTCGGTGGGCCGCAAGATCCGCGAGGCCGAGCTGCGCAAGGTGCCGTACATGCTCATCGTGGGCGACGACGAGGCCGAGGCGGGGACGGTCGCGGTACGTCGCCACCGCGAGGGCGACCTGGGCTCCGTGGAGGTCGCCGAGTTCGCCCGCGCCGGGCTGGAAGCACATGCGGAGCGACTACCGAGCCCCGCTATACTCGCCGGTACATGAAGGGCACCCACATCACGCGCCGCTCCTGAAGCGCCCGTGCCCTCAGTTTCCGTTTCTCCCGTCCCCACTGCCTTTGCCGTCTAGCAAGAGTCACGCTTAGTGCCGATCCCGCGTAGGTTCGATCGGCGCCCGCCAGAGCGCGACGAGACCCGCATCAACGAGCGCATTCGCGTTCCTCAGGTCCGTCTGATCGGAGAGGACGGCAACCAGGTCGGAGTGGTCGACACGGATGAGGCGTTGCGGTACGCCCAGGAGCGCGACCTCGATCTCGTCGAGGTGGCCGCCGAAGCGCGCCCGCCCGTGTGCCGGGTGCTCGACTACTCGAAGTACAAGTACGAGCAGGAGCAGAAGGCCAAGCAAGCGCGCCGCCACCAGAAGCAGGTCAACGTCCGCGAGATCAAGCTGCGGCCGAAGATCGCTGACAACGACTACGAGACCAAGAAGAACCACGTCGCCCGGTTCCTCAACGGCGACGACCGCGTGAAGGTGACGATCATGTTCCGCGGCCGCGAGCAGACCCACCCCGAGCGCGGGGAGCGCCTACTTCTGCGCCTGGCCGACGACGTGGCCGAGATCGGGACCGTCGAGCAGCGGCCCCAGCAGGACGGCCGCAACATGACGATGCTGCTTTCGCCGAGCAAGAAGCACGCGGAGGACGAATCCTCCGACGGCTCGGCAGACGCCAGCTAACCTTTTCCGGCTCATGCCCAAGATGAAGTCCCACTCGGGCGCGAAGAAGCGCTTCAAGAAGACCGGCAGCGGCAAGGTCCGCGGCCGGCATGCCTTCACCAGCCACAACCTCCAGCACAAGCGGCCCAAGCGGCTGCGGCGGCTGGGCCGGCCGGTCAAGATCGAGGGCAGCGAAAAGCAGCGGGTCAAGCGGATGCTGGGGCCCAAGTGAGCCGCGTCAAGCGCTCAGTGCACGCGCGCAAGAAGCGCCGGGCGACCCTGGAGCGGGCCAAGGGCTTCCGCGGCCAGTCCCACTCGTCGTACAAGCGCGCCAAGGAGGCGGTCCTCAAGGCGGAGGGCTACGCCTATCGCGACCGCCGCAACCGCAAGCGTGACTTCCGCCGCCTGTGGATCCAGCGCATCAACGCGGCCGCCCGCCGCGAGGGCATGACCTACGCGACCTTCATGCACGGTCTCAAGGTGGCCGGCGTCGAGCTGGACCGCAAGGTGCTGGCCGACATCGCCGTCCGCGATCCCGAGACCTTCCGACGTTTTGCCGAGCGCGCCCGCGAGGCTGCGGCTGCCTGATCGACCAGGCAGACGCAGGACCGACCGGGGCGCCCAGCGAGGCGCCCTTTTTTGTTCCTGACGCAATGATCACCTCCCCCGACAACCAACACCTCAAGACCATCCGCAAGCTGGCCGACCGGCGCTGGCGGGACAAGCTCGACCTGTTCGCGGCCGAGGGGGAGGACCTGGTCGAGGCCGCCGAGGCCGCGGGGCTGGAGCCCGCGGTGCTGCTGATCGCGGGCGAGGACGTCGAGCCCGAGTTGCTGGACGAGGTCAGCACGCTGGGGTCCGGCACTCGGGTGATCGGGGTCTACCGGCGCCGGTTCTCGCCTCCGGGCGGGGACCTTTCGGCGTACCTGCACGGCGTGCACGACCCCGGCAACGTGGGCACCGTAATCCGTACCGCGCACGCCCTCTGCGACGGCCCGGTGGTGCTCGGTCCCGGCTGCGCCGACCCCTACTCGCCGAAGGCCGTGCGGGCGAGCATGGGGTCGGTGTTCGCGCGTCCGCCGGCGCGGGCGCAGTTCGACGAGTTGGCCGGCACGCGGGTGGCGCTCGACGCGGGGGCCGAGCAGGCCCTGGGCGACGTGGCGTGGCCGGCCGTGCTGTGCCTGGGCGGCGAGCGGGACGGCCTGCCCGCCGAGGTGCTCGCCCAGGCCGAGCACAGCGCGCGGATCCCGCTGCGCGACGACGGTCCCGAGTCCCTCAACGTGGCCGCCGCGGCGGCCATCGGCCTGCATAGGATGGCCGACCGTGGCTGACGCCCCCGCTCGCCTCAGGGAGATCCACGCCGAGGCCGAGGCGGCGGTGGCGGGCGCCGGAACCGCCGACGAGCTCGAGGAGCTGCGCGTGCGTTACCTCGGGCGCAAGTCCGAGCTGACGCAGACGCTGCGCTCCATCGGCGAGCTGCCGCCCGAGGAGCGAGGCCCAGCGGGCCAGGCGGCCAACGTGGTCAAGCAGGCGCTGGAGGCGGTGCTGGCCGAGCGCGCCGAGGCGCTGCAGGGCGCCGAGCTCGAGCACCGGTTGGCCGAGGACCGTGTCGACGTGACGCTGCCCGGCGACCCACCGCGGCCGCCGGGGCACCTGCACCTGGTGACCCAGACCCGGCGCGAGATGGAGGACATCTTCGTGGGGCTGGGCTTCAGGGTGGTCGAGGGCCCCGAGGTCGAGTTCGACTACTACAACTTCACCGCGCTCAACCACCCGCCCGACCACCCGGCGCGGATGCTGCAGGACACCTTCTACCTCTCCGACGAGGTTCTGCTGCGTACCCACACCTCGCCGATGCAGGTGCGGTCGATGGAGGCCGAGGAGCCCCCGATCTACATCGTGGTGCCCGGGCGCGTGTACCGGCGTGACTCCGACGCCACCCACACGCCGATGTTCCACCAGCTCGAGGGGCTGGCCATCGACGAGGACATCACCCTGGCCGACCTGCGCGGCGTCCTGCTCTCCTTCGCTCGCCAGATGTTCGGCGAGGAGCGTGAGGTGCGCCTGCGTTCGGGCTACTTCCCCTTCACCGAGCCCAGCGTGGAGGTGGACATCTCCTGCTTCGCCTGCAACGCCAAGGGCTGGCTGCCCGACGGCTCGCGCTGCAACCTGTGCAAGGGCACGGCGTGGATCGAGATCCTCGGCTCGGGGATGGTCGACCCCAACGTGCTCGGCTTCGTGGCCGAGAACGGCTACGACTCCGAGAAGGTGAAGGGCTTCGCCTTCGGCATGGGCATCGACCGCATCGCGATGCTCAAGCACGGCGTGCCCGACCTGCGCCTGATGTTCGAGAACGACGTCCGATTCCTGGAGCAGTTCGGCGCATGAGGGTGCCGCTGTCCTGGCTGCGGTCCTACTGCGACCCGGACCTCTCGACCGGCGAGATCGCCGACCTGCTCACGAGCGCTGGGCTCGAGGTCGCGCGGATCGACCGCGTCGGGGTGGGTGACCCGGCGGGCTTCTTCGTGGGCCGGGTGCTGGAGGCCAACCCGCACCCGAACGCCGACCGCCTGAGCGTGTGCCTCGTCGAGGACGGCTCGCCGGCGCCGCGGACGATCGTGTGCGGCGCCCCCAACGTGGCCGCCGGCCAGGTGGTGGCGGTGGCGCGGCCGGGAGCGGTGATGCCCGACGGCACCGAGCTCGGCGAGGCCGAGCTCCGCGGGGTGAGGTCCAGCGGCATGATCCTGGCCGAGGACGAGCTGGGGATCGGCGAGGACCACGCGGGCATCCTCGAGCTCCCCGGCTGGTCCGCCGGCACCCCGCTGGCCGACCACCTGCCCATCGCCGACGAGGTCCTCGAGCTCGAGGTCAACCCCAACCGCCCCGATGCGCTGGGTGTATACGGCGTAGCCCGCGACCTGCACGCGCTGACCGGCGCGCCCCTGGCCGAAGACCCGTCCGAGCGCGACGTCGAGGCCGGGCCCGGAGAGGGCATACCGATCGAGATCGCCGACCCCGACATCTGCCTGCGGTTCACCGGGCGCGTGTTCGAGGGCGTGCAGATGGGAGAGTCGCCTGTCTGGCTCAAGCAGCGCCTGGCGGCGGCCGGCCAGCGCCCGATCTCGAACGTCGTCGACATCACCAACTACGTGATGCTGACCACTGCCCAGCCGCTCCACGCCTTCGACCTGGACAAGGTTCGCGGCGGGCGCATCGTGGTCCGGCGCGCGCAGCCGGGGGAGACGATGGTCACCCTCGACGACGTCGAGCGGACCTTCGACCCCGACATGGCGCTGGTCTGCGACGCCGAGGGGGCGAGCGGGATCGCCGGGATCATGGGCGGGCAGATCTCCGAGGTCTCCGACGACACCACGCGCGTGCTGATGGAGGCGGCCACCTGGGTCGGCTCGAACATCCTGCGCACCTCGAAGCGGCTGCCGCTGCGCACCGAGGCGTCAGGACGGTTCGAGAAGCAGCTGCACCCCGAGCAGGCGATGGCCGCCCAGCGCCTGGCCGCCCGGCTGATGGTGGAGCTGAGCGGGGCGCGGAGGGTGGGAGAGACCATCGACGCCTATCCGCGCCCGGTGCCGCCGCGCAGCGTGCGGCTCCGTCCCGAGCGCCAGGACCGGCTGCTGGGCGAGCGCATCGAGCCGGAAGAGTCGGGCGCCATCCTGGGCCGGCTCGGATTCGAGGCGGAGAACGAGGACAGCTGGCGGGTGCCCTACTGGCGCGACTCCGACGTCCAGCGCGAGGCCGACGTGATCGAGGAGGTCGCGCGCGTGCACGGCCTCGACCGGCTGCCGGCCACCCTGCCCGCGCGGCGCGAGGCGATCGGCGGCCTGACCGGGCACTCGGGGCTGCGGCGCCGCTTGGAGGACGCGCTGCGCGACCGGGGCCTGTCCGAGGCGGTCTCCTACAGCTTCATCGCACCCACCGCCCTCGATCGGCTGCGGCTGGGGGACGACGACCCCGCGCTGGTGATCGCCAACCCGCTCAGCACCGACCAGAGCGTGATGCGGCCGCTGCTGCTCCCGGGATTGCTGGACGCCGCGCGCCACAACTCCGCCCACGACCGGCCCGACCTGGCGCTGTTCGAGTCCGCGCACGTCTACCGCCCCTCGGCGGTCCCGCCGCCCATGTCCGGCGACGGGCCGCAGGAGTCCCCCCGCGGTCTCCGTCCCTCCGACGAGAGCCACCATCTCGGCGCGCTGTTGGTGGGCACCGTGGACGGCGGCTGGCGCTCCCCGCCGGTGGAGACCGACTTCTACGTGCTGCGCGGTGTGCTGGAGGCGGTGCTGGCCGCGGCGGGAGTCGAGTGGCGGGCCGAGCCCGGGCGACGGGCGTACCTGCACCCGGGGCGTACGGCGGCGATCCTCGCCGCCGACCGGGAGATCGGGTGGCTGGGCGAGCTGCACCCGCTGGTGGCGCGCGACTGGGAGCTGGGCGACCGGCCGGCGGCCGCCTTCGAGCTGGACGTCGACGCACTCGCCGTGATCGCCGCCGAGGCGGAGGCGGGCTTCCGGGACGTGACCAGCTACCCGGCGGTCCTGCAGGACATCGCGGTGGTGGTACCCGAGGACGTGCCGGCCAGCCGCGTCCAGCAGGCGGTGGCCGACGGCGGGGGAGAGCTCCTGCGCTCCGCGCGGGTGTTCGACCTCTTCCACGGCGAGCAGCTGGGCGAGGGGCACAAGTCCCTGGCGCTGCGGCTGGAGTTCCGCGCCCCGGACCGCACCCTCACCGACGACGAGGTGGCCGGGCACCGGTCGGCCATCGAGGCCGCGCTGGGGCAGATCGGGGGGCGGCTGCGTGCCTAGGGTCGCCGTACTGGGAGCCGCCGGCTACGGTGGCGCGCTGGGCGCGGCGATCGTCCACGAGCACCCCTCGCTCGAGCTGTCCGCGGTCACCGCCCGGTCGGACGCCGGCACGCGTCACGACGAGCTCTACCCGCGCTACGGGGTCCCGCTGACCATGGAGGAGCCCGATGCCGACCGGATCGCCGAGCGGGCCGACGCCGCGGTGGTGGCCTACCCGCACAAGGCCGCCGCGATCGCGGTTCGCGAGCTGCGCGAGCGGGGGCTGAAGGTGGTCGACCTGTCCGCCGACTTCCGGCTGGGCCAGGAAGCCTACGAGCGCTGGTACCAGCCGCACGAGGCGCCCGAGCTGCTGGGCGAGTCGGTGTACGGGCTGCCGGAGCTGGGTCACCGCGACGAGATCGCCGCGTCGAGCCTGGTGGCCGCCCCCGGATGCAACTCCACGGCCGCGCTGCTGGCGCTGTGGCCGCTGCGCGACATCGCCCTGGACGCCGTGGTTGACATCAAGACCGGCGTTTCCGGCGCCGGCCGCGAGGCCACCGCTGAGACCCACTTCGTCAGCGCCACCGACAACGTCAACCCCTACAAGACCGAGGGGCACCGCCACGTGGCCGAGCTCCAGCAGGAGCTGCCGGACCGGGTGACGTTCTCGTTCGTGCCCCATCTGCTGCCGATCGACCAGGGGCTGATGGCCTCGTGCTACGTGACGGTGGACGGCTCGCCGTCACGCGACGACGTCGTCGCGTTGTTCGAGGACGCGTACCGCGACGAGCGCTTCGTCGAGGTCGCCTCCGGACCGCCCCACACCGGCCACGTGCGGGGCACCAACCGAGCCCGGGTGTACGCGACGGTGGACGAGGTCGGCCGGGTGCTGGCCTTCGCGGCGATCGACAACCTGTGGAAGGGCGCGGCCGGCCAGGCCGTGCAGAGCCTGAACCTGATGCTCGGCCTGCCCGAGGAGGAGGGGCTCACGTGAGCTTCTTCCGCTCCCGCTGGGTGCAGGCGCCCGCGCACGCGCGCGAGCTCGAGCCGCACGCCCTCCCTGAGGGCTTTCGCAGCGCCGGCGTGGCCGCGGGCCTCAAGCCCGGCGGGCCCGACGTGGGCGTGTTGGTCTCGGACTCGTCCGCCACCACCTCCGCGGCGCGCTTCACCGCCAACGCCCGCGTGGGCGCGCCGGTGATGGTCTCGCGCGCCGCGCGCTTGGACGGGCTGCGCGCCGTGGTGGCCAACTCGGGCGGCTCCAACGTGGGCGACGGCCAGCGCGGCTACGACACCGCGGTCGCCGTGCAGCAGGCGGCCGCCGAAGAGCTGGCGCTCGACCCCGACCAGGTGGGCCTGGCCTCGACCGGGGTGATCGGCGTGGAGCTGTACCGCGACAAGATGGTGTCCGGCGCCCGGGCGGCGTGCGCGGCGCTGGGTGAGGGCGCCGACGACTTCTCTCGCGCGATCCTCACAAGCGACCGCGGCCCCAAGCGGGCCTGCCTGGAGGTGGAGCTGTCGTCGGGGACCGTGCGCGTGTCGGCCCAGGCGAAGGGCGCGGGGATGATCGAGCCCCGCTTCGCCACCATGTTCTGCTTCGTGCAGACCGACGCCGATGTCGACGCAGAGACCCTCGACCTGCTCACCGCCGTGTGCGTCAAGCGCTCCTTCGACCGCATCTCGGTGGACGGCCAGCTGTCCACCAGCGACACCGTCTACGTGCAGGCCGGCGGCGCCTCGGGAGTCCGGGTCGAAGCCGAGACCCCCGACGAGGGCGCGCTGGGCCAGGCGATCGACGCGCTGATGCGCCAGCTGGCGCTGAACATCGTCAGCGACGGCGAGGGTGCCGAGCGCGTGGGCCGCCTGGTGGTCAACGGCCGCGCCGGCGCCACCGAGCCGGTGGCGCGCGCGGTGGCCAACTCGCCGCTGGTCAAGACCGCTCTGCACGGCGCAGACCCCAACTTCGGCCGCATCCTGCAGGCCGCCGGCGCGGCGTGGCCGGACGGCGAGCCGTTCGTGGCCGACCTGACCATCGAGGGCCGCCAGCTGGTGAGCGCGGGCGACGCGGTGGGCGTGGGCCCGGAGGAGCTGGCCGACCTGGAGCTGGCGGTCAGCGGCGCCGAGGTCGAGTACGAATTGACCATGGCGGGCGAAGGCGGCGAGACCGAGGTGTTCTTCAGCGACCTCTCCGAGGAGTACGTCAGCTTCAACGCGGAGTACACGAGCTAGCGATGCGCGACGTAGCCACACTCCTCGAGGCGCTGCCGTACATACGCGAGTTCCACGGCCAGACCGTGGTGATCAAGTATGGCGGCGCGGCCATGACCGACGCGCGCCTCAAGGAGGAGTTCGCGCGTGACGTCGTGCTCCTCAAGTACGTGGGCATGAACCCGGTGGTGGTGCACGGCGGCGGCCCGGACATCACCGCCTACATGGAGCGCCTGGGCATGGACGTGCGCTTCGAGCAGGGGCTCCGGGTGTCCGACGAGGCCACCGTCGAGGTGGCGAAGATGGTGCTCGTCGGCAAGCAGAACAAGGACATCGTCCTGCGCCTGAACCGCCACGGGCAGCCGGCGGTGGGCCTTTGCGGCGACGACGGGATGCTGTTCCGCGCCCGGAAGCAGCTGGGGGCCGGCGAGACCGACCTCGGCTTCGTGGGCGAGATCGAGGAAGTGAACGTCGACGTGCTCAACCACATCGCCGAGGACTACATCCCCGTGGTGGCCTCGGTGGGCGCCGACAGCCTGGGCAACTCCTACAACATCAACGCCGACGCCGCGGCGGCCGCCGTGGCCGCCGCCCTGGGGGCCCAGAAGGTGCTGTTCCTCACCGACGTCGAGGGCTGGCGTGGCGTGGCCGACGACCCCGCGTCGCTCATCTCCGAAGCGACCGTGCAGCAGGTCCGCGAGCGCCTGGACGAGGTGGGAGGGGGCATGCGGCCCAAGCTCGAGGCCTGCATGGCCGCGCTTACGGCGGGGGTCTCGGCCGCCCACATCGTCGACGGCCGCGAGGAGCACTCCCTGCTGCTCGAGCTGTTCACCGACAAGGGCATCGGGACCAAGCTGTGGCCCTAGAGGAGCTGCAGGCCCTGGAGCGCGACGCGCTCATGCCCACCTATGCCCGCAACCCCGTGGAGTTCGTGCGCGGCGATGGGACGCGGCTCTGGGACAGCGACGGCAACGAGTACCTGGACTTCCTGGCCGGCATCAGCGTGGTGCAGCTCGGGCACTCGCACCCCGCGGTGGTGGCGGCGGTGCGCGAGCAGGCCGAGCGCCTCATGCACGTGGGCAACCTCTACTACTCCGAGCCCGGAATCCGCCTGGCGGCGCGGCTGTCCGAGGTGGGCCTCGGTGGCAAGGCGTTCTTCACCAACTCGGGGGCCGAGGCCGTGGAGTGCGCGCTCAAGCTCGCCCGCAAGCACAAGGCCGGCGGCGACATCGTGGTGCTGGAGAAGGGCTTTCACGGCCGCACCTACGGCGCGCTGTCGGCCACCCCGCAGGAAACCAAGCAGGCGCCGTTCGCGCCACTGGTGCCCGGCTTCCGCGTGGCGGCGCGCGACAGCACCGACCTTCCGGTCGACGACGAGACCGCCGCTGTGCTGGTCGAGCCGATCCAGGGCGAGTCGGGGATCCTGCCGGTCGACCCCGAGGTGCTGCGCGCCGCGCGCGAGGCCTGCGACGCCCACGGCGCGCTGCTGATCTTCGACGAGATCCAGTGCGGCATGGGCCGCACCGGCGACTTGTGGGCGTGGCAGGGCGTCGGGGTCAGACCCGACGTGATGACCGTGGCCAAGGGCCTCGGCGGCGGCCTGCCCATAGGCGCCTGCTTGACCGACGCCGCCCACGCCGACGTCCTGCAGCCGGGGGACCACGGCTCGACCTTCGCCGGCGGCCCGGTGGTGGCGTCCGCGGCGAACGCGGTCCTCGACGTGGTCTGCGAGCCCGGGTTCCTCGACGAGGTGGGCCGCAAGGGCGAGCTGCTGGCCGCCGGCCTTCGCGACTTGGGGCTCGTCGACGTGCGCGGCCGCGGCCTGATGCTCGCCTTCGCGGCGGCCGGCGCTCCCGACCGGGCCCGGCGGCTGCTGCTCGAGCAGCGGCTGGTGGTCAACGCCACCGGCCCGGACACGATCCGCCTGCTGCCTCCGCTCACCGTCTCGGACAGTGAGATCGAGGAGGCCTTGAGCCGCCTCGGCGCTACCTAGACGCATGTTCTAGGGCCTACGCCGCCGGATACACCGATAGTGGAAGGGTGGCGACCGACACCAAGGACCGCCGAGGGCTTGGGGGATGGGACGAGGTCCTGGCCACCGACGCCCACCGGGTGGCGCCGGGCGGCGAGTGGCGCAGCGAGCTGCACCGCGTGGCCGTCGCCCAGTTCGAACGCGCCGCCAAGGTGGTCGGCCTGGAGCCCGAGGTCAAGGCGCGGCTGCTGGAGCCACGCCGCGCGCTGACCGTCAACTTCCCGGTCCGCCGCGACGACGGGACCGTGGAGACCTTCACCGGTTACCGCGTCCAGCACACGCTGACCATGGGCCCGACGAAGGGCGGGGTGCGCTACGCGCCCGGGGTGTCGCTGGGCGAGTGTGCGGCGCTGGCGATGTGGATGACCTTCAAGTGCGCGCTGCTCGGGTTGCCCATCGGCGGGGCCAAGGGCGGGGTGCGGTGCGACCCCAACCGGCTCTCGCCCTCCGAGAAGGAGCGGATCACGCGCCGCTACGCCGCCGAGATCCTCGACATGATCGGCCCCGACCGCGACATCCCCGCGCCCGACCTGGCCACCGGAGAGCGCGAGATGGCGTGGCTGATGGACACCTACGCCCAGTCGGTGGGGCACACCGTGCCCGAGGTGGTGACCGGCAAGCCGCCGGTGCTGGGCGGCACCGATGCCCGCGCTTCGGCCACCGGGCTGGGGGCGACCTTCGTGGTGGAACGCGCGCTGGCGACGATGGGCCGCACCATCGCGGGGCAGAGCTTCGTGATCCAGGGCTTCGGCAACGTGGGCTCGGTGGTAGCACGCGAGGTCTCGCTGCGCGGCGGCCGCGTAGTGGGGGTGTGCGACGTGAGCGGCGGGGTGGTGGACCCCGACGGCCTCGACGTGAGGGCGCTGACCGAGTGGCAGCACGAGGAGCGGTTCCTGCGCGGCTGTGGCCTGGGCGAGCCCGTCGGGCGGATGGAAATCCTCGAAATCCCCTGCAACGTGCTGATTCCGGCGGCGCTCGAGCGCCAGATCACCGCCGAGAACGCCGGGCGGCTGAACTGCGAGCTGGTGGTGGAGGCGGCCAACGGCCCGACCACCCCGGAGGCCGACGCCATCCTGGCCGAGCACGGCGTCGACGTGTTCCCCGACCTGCTGGCCAGCGGGGGCGGGGTGACGGTGAGCTACTTCGAGTGGGTCCAGGACATCCAGCGCTACGCCTGGAGCCCCGAGGAGATGGTGGCCAAGCTCGAGTACCAGCTCGGCGAGGCCTTCGACCGGGTCACCGCGGCGCGCCAGCGCCTGGGTGTCGACCTGCGCACGGCGGCGCAGGCGGTCGCGGTCGAGCGCGTGGCCGAAGCCTCCCGGCTGCGCTCGGTCTACCCCTAGTCAGCGCGGCAGTCGGCGCACAGCCCGCGGATGACCACGTCCGCGCGCTCGGGGGCGAATCCGGCCCCGCGGGCGGCGGTCATCGCCGCCTCCTGCTCCACTGGGGCGTCGATATCGGCGATCGCGCCGCACGAGGTGCACACCGCGTGGTGGTGCTGGCCCAGCGCGGGGTCGTAGAGCACCGGGCCGCCGCCGGCGGTCACGCGCCGCAGCGAGCCCAGCTCCTCCAGCAGGTCGAGCGTCGCGTAGACGGTGGGCAGCGACACTCCCGGCAGCTGCTCGGACACCGCGTGAAGGACCTGCTCGGCGGTCACGTGGGTGTTCATCTCGCGCACGACGCGCGCGATGGTCAGGCGCTGCGGCGTGACCCGCTGGCCCCGCTCGCGAAGGGCGGCGGAGAGGGCCTGCTCGGGGTCGATCTGGGCCGTGCTCACAGCGCGGAAACCCTACCAACGGCTAGTCCTGAGCAGTTCTAAATCGCTTGTTATAGTGCGCCGCCATGAGCGAAAAGAAGCGCACCACCACCGACTCCGGCATCCCCGCGACCAGCGACGAGTTCTCGCTCACGGTCGGTCCCCAGGGCCCCATCGCCCTGCACGACCACTACGTCGTCCAGAAGATGCAGCACTTCAACCGCGAGCGTGTGCCCGAGCGCGTGGTGCACGCCAAGGGCGGCGCGGCGCACGGCGTGTTCGAGGTCACCGAGGACGTCACGCAGTTCACCAAGGCGGCCTTCCTCTCCGAGGTCGGCAAGACCACCGACACCTTCCTGCGCTTCTCGACCGTGGCCGGCGAGCAGGGCTTCGCCGACACCGTCCGCGACCCCCGCGGCTTCGCGATCAAGTTCTACACCGAGGACGGCAACTGGGACATGGTGGGCAACAACACGCCCGTCTTCTTCGTCCGCGACCCGTCGAAGTTCCAGGACTTCATCCACAGCCAGAAGCGCGCCGGCGCCAGCGGCCTGCGCTCGAACGAGATGCAGTGGGACTTCTGGACGCTGTCGCCCGAGTCCGCGCACCAGGTCACGGTCCTGATGTCCGACCGCGGTATCCCCGCCACCTGGCGCCACCAGCACGGCTTCTCGAGCCACACCTACTCGTGGCAGAACGCCAACGGCGAGCGCTTCTGGGTCAAGTACCACTTCCGCACCGAGCAGGGCATCGAGAACCTGCCCGAGGCCGACGCCGACCGCCTGGCCGGCGAGGACCCCGACTACCACCGGCGTGACCTGATCAACGCGATCGAGAAGGGCGACCACCCTTCCTGGAGCTTCGAGGTCCAGGTGATGCCCTTCGAGGACGCGGCCGACTACCGCTTCAACCCGTTCGACCTGACCAAGGTCTGGCCCAAGTCCGACTACCCGCTGATCCCGGTGGGCCGGCTCACGCTCAACCGCAACCCGGAGAACTTCTTCGCCGAGGTCGAGCAGGCCAGCTTCAACCCGTCGAACCTGGTGCCCGGCACCGGCCTCAGCCCGGACAAGATGCTCATGGGCCGGATCTTCAGCTACCACGACACCCACCTGCACCGCGTGGGCCCCAACTACGAGCAGCTGCCGATCAACGCGCCGAAGTCCGAGGTCAACTCGTACAACAAGGACGGGAACATGACCTACCGGCACGCGGGCGACCAGCCGGTCTACGCGCCCAACTCGTTCGGCGGCCCCGAGGCCGTCGGACCCGAGCACGGCGCCGACCTGGGCTGGGGCGTCGAGGAAGGCGAGCTGGCCCGGTACGCGTACCGCAAGCACGCTGAGGACGACGACTTCGTCCAGCCGCGCACGCTCTACAACCAGGTCATGGGCGACGACAACCGCGAGGCCCTGGAGGCGGCGATCATCGGGCACGCCTCTGCGCCCGAGGTCAGCGAGTCGATGAAGGAGCGCGTCGTGGCCTATTGGGCCAACGTGGACGAGAACCTGGGCGCGAAGATCGCGGCCGGGCTCGGCACGTCCAACGGCGAGGGCACCAACGGCTCCGGTCCGGCCTCGCCAGAGGCCACCGAGCTGCTGGCCGAGCGCGCCAACCGGGCGTAGCTCCGCGCCCCCACGGGGGCGAACGAAATCGTTTGTGGACTTCGTGGGGGTATAGCCCCCACAAGTCCACAAAGTTCTGCGAGGGCATGGGCGCTGGCTCGCCGCCAGCACTGGGTGGTCACCCGGTCCCAGCTGATCGCTCTGGGCGTCAGCCCCGAGGCGATCAGGCACCGCGCGGCCGGCGGCCGTTTGCGGCGGCTGTACCGCGGCGTCTACTCGGTGGGCCACCACGACCCCACCCAGCTGGGCCGGTGGATGGCCGCCGTGCTGGCCTGCGGGCCGAACGCGGTCCTGAGCCACCGCAGCGCCGGTGCCCTGTGGGGAATGGTGGCCACGCACGCGGGGGCCATCGAGGTGACCGCGCCCGGCGCTCCGAGGGGCATCAGGCTCCACCGCGGCGCCGGCAAGCCGCGAACGACGCACCGAGGAATACCGGTCACCTCCCCTGTGGCGACTCTGGTCGACCTGGCCACTCAGCTCAGTCGTGAGTCCCTGGTTGCCGCAGTTGGAGAGGCGGACCGGCTGGACCTGGTCGATCCGGAGGCGGTGCGCCAAGCGTTGAAGGGATTCGCCCGCCGCCCGGGTGTCGTGGCTCTGCGTACCGCACTGGACCGCCACACGTTCGTGCTGACCCACACCGAGCTGGAGCGGCGGTTCCTCGAGATCGTGCGCCAGGCCGGGTTGCCGCTCCCCGACGGGCAGCGCCGGGTCGGCCGGTATCGCGTCGACTTCCTCTGGCCGTGGCTCGTGGTGGAGACCGATGGCCTGCGCTACCACCGCACGGCTGCCCGGCAGTCGAGCGACCTCCGGCGCGACCACGCGCACGCCGTGGCCGGTCGCCAGCGGCTTCGCTTCAGCCACGCGCAGGTGGGGTACGAGCCCGGCTACGTGGCCGAGATCTTGAGGGAGGTCCCCGCGGGGCGTCGATAGGGTCCGCCGCCGTGGCGGACCGGGCCCCCAGGACAGCCTCGTACGAGGCCGACCCAGAGCACGTCGGACGTGTCCTGCTGCTCTACTCGGGCGGCCTGGACACGAGCGTGATGCTCAAGTGGATCCAGGACGAGTACGAGGCCGAGGTGGTCGCCCTGACCATCGACCTCGGCCAGCCCGGCGAGGACTTCGAGGTGGTGGAGGGCAAGGCCCTCCAGCTGGGCGCGCTGGAGTGCCGGATCGTCGACGCGCGGGAGGAGTTCGCCCGTGACTACGTGGCGCCGGCCATCAAGGCCAACGCGCTGTACGGCGGCGGCTATCCGCTGTTCACCGCGCTGGGACGGCCGCTGATAGCCAAGCTCGCCGTCGAGGCCGCTCGCGAGACCGGCTGCGACACCGTGGCCCACGGATGCACGGGCAAGGGCAACGACCAGGTGCGCATCGAGGCGACCGTGGCGACGCTGGCGCCCGAGCTCAAGATCATCGCCCCGGTGCGCGAGTGGCAGATGGGCCGCGAGGAGGAGATCGAGTACGCGCGCAAGCACGGGATCCCGGTCAAGGGCGGCACCGAGGCGCCCCCGTACTCCATCGACGACAACCTGTGGGGACGCTCCAGCGAGGGCGGCCCGATCGAGGACCTGTCCGAGCCTCCGCGCGACGACGTCTTCGACCTGGTCACCCGCCCCGAGGAAGCTCCCGACGAGCCGCAGGACGTGGCGGTGGAGTTCGACCGCGGCGTCCCCGTGGCGCTCGATGGTGAGCGGCTCGACCTCGTCGACCTGCTGCAGCGAGCCGCGGAGATCGGCTGTCGCCACGGCGTGGGCATCGTGGACCACATCGAGGACCGGATCGTCGGCCTCAAGGTGCGCGACCTCTACGAGGTCCCGGCGGCGGCGATCCTGCTGCCCGCCCACCAAGAGCTCGAGAAGCTCGTGGGGACCATCCACCAGAACAACTTCAAGCACACGCTCGACCGCCACTGGGCCTACCTGGTCTACGGCGGCCTGTGGCACGAGCCGCTGCTGGGCGACCTCAACGCGTTCATGGACAGCGTGAACGAGCAGGTCACCGGGACCATCACCATGAGGCTCTACAAGGGCAGTGCGAGGCCGGTGGCCCGCAGCTCTCCCAACGCTCTCTACGACCCCGACCTGGCCGGCTTCGGCGAGTCGGGGGGCCTGTTCAGCCAGTCGGCGAGCCCGGGCTTCATCGAGCTGTGGAGCCTTCAGTCGCGAATGGCGTATGCCGTCAGAAACCGGGGTAAGGAGACCTCATGACCACGAAGAGCTACACCGTCCTGGGCTGGATCACATGGCAGGTCATCTCCCGGGTGGCGAAGAGGAAGATCGGCCAGAACAAGCTCCAGCTCGGCGCGGCCGGCCTGGTGGCAGCGGTGGTGGTGGGCGGCGCGATCGCCGCCAAGGCCGCCGGCGGCGACGACGAGGACTAGCCCGAAGCGCCCAGCGCCGCCATCCGCGGCAGCTCCTCCGCGGGCGCGGGGCGAGCGAACAGGAAGCCCTGGGCCCGGCGGCAGCCGAGGTCCAGGAGGTGGCTGACCTGGTTGTCGGTCTCCACCCCCTCGGCGATCACGTCCATGCCCAGGGCGGCCGCCATCGGAAGGATGGCCGCGACGATCGCCTCGTCCTGGGAGTCGTCGACCATGCCGGCCACGAACGAGCGGTCGATCTTCAGCACGTCGATCGGGAAGCGCCGCAGGTGGCCCAGCGACGAGTAGCCGGACCCGAAGTCGTCCAGGTGGATGCCGACCCCGAGGCGCTTCAGCTCCCACAGCCGCTCGGCGGGCAGGTCGTCCTCGTGGTGCAGGGCGGTCTCGGTCACCTCCAGCGACAGGCGGCTGAGGTCGAACCCGGTGGTCAGCGTGAGGCCGCCGATCAGCTCGGGCAGGCCCTGGTCGGACAGCTGGCGGGCCGACAGGTTCACGGCCAGCTCCATCGGCCGCTCGTCCGTGGAGCCCCACTCGGCCAGGTCCGAGCACGCTCGCTCGAGCACCCAGCGCCCGAGCTCGAGGATGCTCCCGGTCTCCTCTGCGATGGGAATGAAGACCGCCGGGGAGATCTGGCCCCGTTCGGGGTGCTCCCAGCGCAGCAGCGCCTCGAATCCGGTGGGCTCGCCGGTAGCCAGCGAGACCATCGGCTGGTAGTGGACGGTGAGCTGGTCGTCGGCGATCGCCCGGCGCAGGTCGTGGGCCAGGTCCAGCCGCTCGTGCACCCGGGCCCGCAGCTTTGAGTCGTACAGCTCGAACCGCGCCCGGCCCTGGGCCTTCGCCCGGTACATCGCCGCGTCGGCGTCGCTGAGCATCTCGTCGGCGGTAGGCCCCGCGTCGGCGGCCGTAGCGATGCCGATCGAGGCGGTCACCGCGATCTCCTCGGTGCCGGCGGTGAAGGGGCGGCGGAAGCCGTTCAGCACGCGCTGGGCGACCGTCGCGGCCTCGTCCGGGTCAGCGAGGTCGGTGCACAGCACCGCGAACTCGTCGCCGCCGAAACGGGCGAGCGTGTCGCCACGGCGCAGGACCTCGGCCAGCCGCGCGGGCACCGCGCGCAGGAGGTCGTCCCCGACCGGGTGGCCGTGGGAGTCGTTGACGAACTTGAAGTTGTCGATGTCGAGGAAGAGCACGCCCACCGCGCCCGGATTCCGCGACAGCCGGGCCAGGGCTTGCCGGACCCGGTCGAGGAACACCGCGCGGTTGGGCAGGCCGGTGAGGACATCGTGGCGGGCCAGGTGCTGGGCACGCTCGGTGGCCTCGGTCACCGCTGTGACGTCGTCGAGGATCCCGATGTAGTGGGTCAGCTCGCCGTCGTCGTCGTGCACGGGTGACAACGACACCTCGTTCCAGAACGCCTCGCCGTCCTTGCGGTAGTTGCGGATGGTCACCTGGCAGTCCCGCCCCTCGCGCAGCGCGGCGGCCATGGTCGCCGTCTCGGACGGGGCGGAGTCGGGCCCCTGGAGCTGGCGCATGCTCAGACCGGTGATCTCATCGCTCGTGTACCCGGTCATCGCCTCGAACGCGGGGTTGACCCAACGAACCGGGAATCCCTCGGTGGTCGCGTCGGCGATCACCACGCCGTTGCGCGAGGCGCCCAGGGCGCGCCAGGCGAGGTGTTGGTCTGAGGTTGCCACTGTCTCCCCGCCCCACGCTCTCCGACCGCCCGCACGTTTGGGGCGATCCGATATCTGTCTAGCTAGGTGCGGCGGTGCTCGCGGCTGTGCTCGCGGCGGCCCTCTGGCGCGGGCCGGAAGCGGGTCCCGATCGTGATCAGCAGATGGGCGACGCCCATGACGATGAAGAAGACCGTGGGCGCCGTCTCGCCCGAGAATCCCGCCACGAACGGCGCGGCCACCAGGAAGACGGCCAGCACGTAGTCCAAGGCGATGTGGGCGGACAGCGGCAGCGACTCGACCAAGCCGGTCGGCCCGTCGGTGGTGGCCGCCACCACCAGTACGACCACGCCCACCACGATCGAGATCGCGGTGGCGGCGCCGGAGTCGAAGGAGAAGGCGATCGGGGCGCCGATGAACAGCACTCCGGCGAAGTACTCGATCAGCCCGTGCAGGAAGCGAGGGATGGGGCCCTGTGTGAGCACGGCTTAGGGCGGCCCGCCGGAGTTGATCGACACGAGGCGCCAGTCGTCGTTGATCTTGTTGAGTCTGACCGCGTACGGGGTGACCGGAGACGCGTTCTCAGTCTCGAACCGGGCCGTCACGTTCTTCCCGCCCGAGCCCGGAGCCGGGTCGGCGACCACCGTCCCCAACAGCGTGCGTCGCTTGGAGGAGAGGGCCTTCGCGAACCCTGAGCAATCGCCGCGGGCGGCGGCCGCCTTCTGCTCTCCCCCGACGGCCATCGCTGTCAGGACCTGCCTTCTGGCCCCCGGGCCGATGAGGGGGCACGCCTCTCCCGAGTTGCCCTCGCCGAGGGCCTGAAAGAAGGACTCCGTGGTGCTCTTCGCCGAGCTCGCCCATAAGCCGCACCCGGCCACGGCCAGGGTCGCGGCCACGCCGGCGGCTGCCTGAACCCAACCCATGTGAAGCCTCCGGCGTCGCAAGCCGCGAACCCTACCCCGAGATAGCGGGATCGGCCTTGCCGGGAGGCCCGAGCCGTCGGACCTCGACCCTAAGATCGGACCCGCGTTGACCTGCACCCACCTCCACGTCCACTCCGAGTACTCGGTGCTCGACGGCGCCTGCCGCATCGACCACCTGGCCGAGCGCGCGGCCTCCTTCGGCCAGCCCGCCCTGGGGCTCACCGACCACGGCGTGATGAACGGCGCGGTGGAGCACTACAAGGCCTGCAAGAAGCACGGGATCAAGCCGATCATGGGCCTCGAGGCCTACCTGGTCGACGACATCAAGACCGAGGCCGTGCGCTACGAGCGCAACCACCTGACGCTGCTGGCCTACTCCGACGCGGGCTTCCGCAACCTGGTCAAGCTCAGCTCGGCCGGCTACCTGGAGGGCTACCGCCGCGGCAAGGCGAACGTCGACCTCGAGCTCCTGTCCCGGCACTCCGCCGGCGTGCTGGCGCTCAGCGGCTGCCTCCAGGGGCGGCTGTGCCGGCGGCTGGTCGACGGCTCACCCGCCGACGCCCGCGCCCACGCCGACGACCTGCTGCAGGTCTTCGGCCCCGAGGACGTCTACTTCGAGCTCCAGGTCAACGGCATCGCGGAGCAGGACCGGGCCAACGAGGGCATCGTGAAGATCGCGCGGGAGGTCGGCCGCCCGCTGGTGGGCACCGCCGACGTGCACTACCTGGGCCGCGAGGACTTCGACAACCACCAGGCCCTGCTGTGCGTGCAGACCAAGTCCACCCTCCAGGCGCCGAAGCTGTCCTTCGACACCAACGAGTTCTACTTGAAGAGCTCGGAGGAGATGGCGCAGGCGTTCGCGCCGTGGCCGGAGGCGCTGCCCACCTCGATGGAGATCGCCGAGCGCTCGTCGATCGAGCTCGAGCTGGGCAAGATGCTCATCCCGCGCTTCCCCACGCCGAACGGGGAGGAGGAGGGCGACTACCTGCGCCGCCTGGCCGAGGAGGGCCTCCGCCGCCGGTACGGAGACCCGGTGCCGGCCGAGGCGCGCGAGCGGGCGGACATGGAGCTCGAGGTGATCGGGCGGATGGGCTTCGACGCCTACTTCCTGATCGTGTGGGACTTCGTCAAGTACGCCAAGGACAACGGCATCGCCGTGGGCCCGGGCCGCGGCTCGGCGGCGGGCTCGATCGTCTCCTACGCGCTGTCGATCACCGACGTCGACCCGCTGGCCTACGACCTGCTGTTCGAGCGCTTCCTGAACGCCGAGCGCGTGTCCATGCCCGACATCGACATCGACTTCTCGGTGAAGGGCCGCGACCGGGTGATCCGCTACGTGGCCGACAAGTACGGCCAGGAGTCGGTGGCCCAGATCATCACCTTCGGCCGCATGTTCCCCCGCGCCGCCACCCGCGACGCCGCGCGCGTGCGCGGCTACGACTACGCGGCAGGCGACCGCATCGCCAAGCTCATCCCGGAGCCGGTGATGGGCCGGTCGGAGAGCTTCGACAACTACCTCAAGCAGGAGCCGGAGCTGCGCAAGGTCTACGACTCCGAGCCCCAGGCCCGCGAGATCATCGAGACCGCCAAGGGCCTGGAGGGGATCGTGCGCAACTCCTCTATCCACGCCGCCGCGGTGGTGATCGCCGACCGCCCGCTGACCGACCTGGTCCCGCTCCAGCTGGCCGACGCCGGAGTGGGGGAGGACGGAGAAAAGAACTACAGAACGGTGACCCAATATGCCATGGGACCGATCGAGGAGATCGGCCTATTGAAGATGGACTTCCTCGGCCTCCGCAACCTCGATGTGATCGAGGCGGCGCTGGACATCATCGGGAAGTCGACCGGTGAGCGGCCCTCGATGGAGACGCTGCCGCTCGACGACCCCAAGGCCTACGAGATGCTCCAGCGGGGCGACTCGGTGGGGGTGTTCCAGTTCGAGTCCGACGGGATGCAGGACGCCCTGCGCAAGGTCAAGCCGACGGAGTTCGAGGATCTGGTTGCGCTCGTGGCGCTGTACCGGCCCGGCGCCATGCGCCACATCGACACCTACGCGCGCAACAAGCGCAACCCGGACGCGATCCCGTACACCGACGAGCGCCTGCGGGCGATCACCGAGTCCTCCTACGGGGTGATCCTCTACCAGGAGCAGTCGATGCAGATCGCGAAGGAGATCGCCGGCTTCTCGGGCCCCGAGGCCGACGACCTGCGCAAGGCGATCGGCAAGAAGCTGCGCGACAAGATGGCGCTGCTCAAGGACCGCTTCGTCGAGGGCGCGCGGGCCAGCGGCACCTCCGAGGCCGTCATCCAGGAACTGTGGGCGACCAACGAGGCGGCCGCCGACTACTCGTTCAACAAGGCCCATGCCGCCTGCTACGGCCTGATCGCCTACCGCACCGCCTGGCTGAAGGCCAACTACCCGGCCGAGTACATGGCCGCGCTGATCTCGAGCGTCATGTCCACCAAGGACAAGGTGCCGTTCTTCGTCTCGCGCTGCGAGGAGATGGGGATCGAGGTGCTGCCGCCCGACGTCAACGAGTCCGGGCACGACTTCGTCGTGTCCGGGGGCAACATCCGGTTCGGGCTCGACGCGGTCAAGAACGTCGGGTCGGCCGCGGTGGAGGCCATCGTCGAGGCGCGCCAGGAGGGCGGCGCCTTCACCTCCATTTGGGACTTCTGCCGCCGGGTCGACTGCCACGCGGTGAACAAGAAGGCGATCGAGTCGCTGGTGCGCTGCGGTGCGCTGGACTCCAGCGGCGCCACCCGCACGGGCATGCTCGAGGTGCTGCCCGCCGCGCAGGGCGCCGGGTCGAAGTTCCAGCAGGACGCCCAGCTGGGCCAGGGGTCTATCTTCGATCTCGAGGAGCCCGCGGCCGCCACCGCCACCCCGGCGCACCAGGACCTGCCGGTGCCGCCGCTGCCCGACGAGCGCAAGGAGCTGAACCTGATGGAGAAGGAGACCCTCGGGCTCTTCCTCTCCTCACACCCGCTCAAGGAGGTAAGGGCCGCGCTGCGGGCCAAGGTCGACTGCTCGCTGCCCGAGCTGGAGGGCAAGAAGGATGGCGAGTGGGTGACCGTGGGCGGCATGGTCGCCGAGGTCAAGAAGATCCGCACCCGCAAGGGCGACCCGATGATGTTCTGCACCCTCGACGACCTCGAGGGCCAGGTCGAGATGATCGTGTTCAACTCCGCGCTCGAGAAGCACGAAGGCAAGCTCGACGGCGACCGCGTGGTGCTGGTGCGCGCGCGTGTGGACAAGAAGGAGTCCAACGAGGTCAAGCTGGTGGCCCAGGACGTGGAGGTGTTCGAGCCCACGCCCGAGGAGGTCGAGAAGGCGGCCGCGCAGGCCGCCGTCGCCGCCGTGCCTCGGCGCCTCACGCTGTACGTGGCGCCCGAGGTGCCCGACTCGTTCATCGAGGACCTGCGGGAGGTGGTGGAGACCTGTCGCGGCGAGCAGGAGCTGATGCTCCGGGTGGGCGAGCGCAACCTGTTGCTCGGCCCCGACTTCCGCGTGTCGGGTGACGGCGCGTGCCGCAGTCGCCTGGACCAGCTGGAGGGGACGGCTCGCGTAGTGGCCTAAGCTTTATCGGGCCATGGACGGCATCCGACGCTGGCGCCCGTCGCCGGCTCTCGTAATCGCACTCGTAGCTCTATTCGTCGCCGGGGCCGGGACTGCCACCGCCGCGCGGCTGATCAGCGGCCGGTCGATCAAGAACAACTCGGTTACCGGGCGCGACATCCGCAACAACTCGCTCGGCAACGGGGACATCAGGAACGGCTCGCTGCTGAAGCGCGACTTCCGGCGCGGTCAGCTGCCCGCGGGCGCGCAAGGACCGGCGGGCCGCGACGGGGCCAACGGCTTCGGGGTGCTGCGCTACGTCTCGCGTGACTTCACCGTGGCGGCCAACGCCGCCGCGGCGCAGGGAACCACGCCGTGCCCGGCCGGCACATACCCGACCGGCGGCGACGCCTACATCACCAACGACCAGGGCGCGATCATCGACGACGCCATCATCGAGGCGCAGTCATTCACCTTCGACACGGCCAACGCCAACCTGCCCAACGGCTGGCGCGCGCGCACGGCCGCGAACAACGCCGAGGCCAAGGTGCTGGTGGTCGATGCCATCTGCGCCAACGCCTCGGCGAGGCCCGGCGTGACCTTCCAGACGAGGCCGCGCAACGAGAGCAGACGGGCCCTTCCCGAGCGCCGCTGAGGGGCGTCGCAGGTTTACACTGACGGGGTGCCACTGCCCGTTCGCGCTGCCGAGTTACACGAGTGCCGGCAGTGCTGCGCGTTCTGCGACCGGGTCGTTCATCCGGCGGGCTGCATTGCCTCCGGTTGCTCGTTCCTCTACCTCTACGACGACGAGGAAACGGGCCGCCGCTACATGGGCTGCATGAACAAGGTCTTCTCGGGCGAGATCGACGTGGAGATGTTCGAGGCGGCCCAGCGGACCCGCCATGGCTACGGCGGCGTGAAGATGACGGGCATGCCGATCGGCAATTGCCGGCAGTCGGTCGAGCGGGCGTACGACGGGTACGGGGAGCCGTTCGATTGTGTCAATCGGGGGTTCTTCGAGAAGCCGGTTGCGGACGAGTCGTTCGACTTGCGCGATCGGCTCTAACTGCCGCAACCCCCGGCCTTTTACCGCCGCACCCCCGGCCGCCCCTGAACAGCCGCTTCCCCGGCCGCCAGGCCGCGGGTCCTGTCAGCGGAATGTTCCTTGCACTCGTGCCCTTCGGGCACGGGCAAGTTGCTTCCGCTGCCACCCGCGGGTGAACCGTGTGTGTGGCGCACACGTTTCCGCAAACTCGTCAGCCGGCTGCGGACTTTTTTCTTGCGTGTGTGCGGTTCGCGTTGCCGGGGGCAGCGGGGCTGGCCCCGCCGGGGGCGCCGGGGGCGCCGGGGCGCCGCAGCCGGCCGCCTTCAGCGGGTTGATTCGGCCACTACGTGGCGGAGGCCGTTCAGGCGTTGGGCCTGGCGGGGCTTCAGGTGCTCGTGGATTCCGTCCAGCTCGGTCTCGCGGCCCTCGGTGTTCGCGAGCTCGATGATCTCGGTCAGGCACTCGTCGGACAGGCTGGCCACGATGCCGTTCAGCCGCTCGGGGGCCTCGAGCAGGAAGCCGACCCGCAGGAGGGCGTCGGCGGACAGGATGTCGATCACCGCGCTGAGCGCCTCGGGCGTCAGGTAGCTGACGAAGCCGCTCATGGCGACGTGCTCGCCGCGGCGGTCGAGCTCGGCGGCGGCGTCGGCCATGCGGTCGGGGGCGATGCCCAGCAGCACGTGCCGGGCGTGGCGGGGGTCGAGCTCCACGGCGACGTCGGCCAGGAAGTCGTCGGGCAGGCGCTGGACGATGCCCATGACCTTGTCCTCGTCCACCAGCGCGGCCACGCGGGCGGTGAGCAGCGGGCCGAGCGCCTTCTCGGCCAGCCGGGCGCCGATGGCCGCCGGTACCGCCGAGGCCGCCGCGGCGGCGCGGGCGAAGGGCCGGCGGTCGGCCTCCAGCAGGTGGTCGCCGACCTGATGACGCAGCTTGCGCAGGTCCTTGGGCGAGCAGGCCTCCAGCGCCGCCAGCCGGTCGGGATCGGTGCCGAGGCAGCGGGCGAGTTTCTCCACCTCCGCGCGCGAGCGCAGCTCGGCGCTCATCCCAGCAGCACCTTGCGCAGCAGGGGGCGGAGCGGGCGGGGGGCCACACGCAGCGAGGCCGTCAGCGAGTCCTCAAGTGCCTGGCCCTGGCGGCTTCGGGCCTCGCGCACGGCCAGCTCGACCTCCTCGAGCGCGGCCGGCGGCAGGGCGGCCAGTCCCTTCGGCGGCCGCGTTTCCAGCGCCTCGGAGAGCCCGGCCAGGGGGTGCGGTCGCTTCACCGGCCCCTGCCCTTGGTGAGGCGCTCGAAGATCTTCGGCGCCTCGCGGTCCACCTCTTCGGACATGGCCATCCGGTAGACCGACAACACGACCTGAGCGGACATCGGCCGCAAGCGCTCGATGGCCTGGGCGATGTCCGGCCAGCGGTCGGACGGCATCCCGTCGGCCTCGAAGGGCTTCACGACGTCGTCCACGAACAGCCGCACGAAGGCCCGCGCGATCGTGCGCGAGCTGTCGCGCACCTTGCCCACCACCGCCAGGGCGTGGTGCAGGGGGACGCCGAGTGCATCCAGCTCCTCCGCGACGTCGAGCAGCGAGGGGGCGGGAGCCTCGAAGCGGTCCTCGCCCAGGGGGATGAGCACGCCGGCGTCAGCGGCCTTCCTCAGCAGCGCCTCGGGGTCCTCGACGGTGAACCGCTCGCGCAGCTCGTCGCGCGTGTAGACCTGGGAGTCCTCGGTCTCGAAAGGCTGCTGGATCATCTGGATGGCGTTGAGTATCTGGTCCGAGGAGGCTGGCGCGCGTTCGATCACGCGCTTGATCGCGGCGAGGTTGAAGCCCTCGTCCTGCAGCTGGCGCACCAGCTTCAGCCGCGCTACGTGCTCTTGGCCGTAGTAGCCGATCCGGTCGCGCACGGCGGGGGGCTGGAGCAGGCCGCGGGCGCGGTGGGAGCGGATGTTGCGGACCGTGAAGCCGGTCTCCGAGGCGAGCTCCTCGATCGTGAACGGATGCTCGGACTCGGCGGACGACTCCTCGGAACCGACCACCTGCAGAGGCCGCTCACTCACGCCGGAAAGCATACCGCCTATCGACGTCACATCAGACGGTGTCAGCGTGAGCGGGACGGCGCGTGTGCCGTCACTTGCGGCGCCTGCGCCGTCACCCGCGGCGCTTGCGCCGGGCGGCTCGGCCAGATCTTCGCAGCTCCTTCAGCCGGTCGACGTCCTCCTTCTCGGCGCCCTTACCGGCCTTGCCGGGGCCCTCGAAGATCCCGGGGAGGCCCTCGAAGCGCGGCTCGGAGATGAAGGCGGAGCAGCCGCGGGCGCCCAGCTCGCCGTCTCCGGGCGGGGCGTGGCGGTCGCGGTTGGAGCCCAGCGGGGCCTGGGAGTCGTTGACGTGCAGGCACCGCACCCGGCCGGTGCCCACCGTGCGCTCGCAGTCGTCGATCACTGCGGTCAGCTTGTCCGCGGTGCGGATGTCGAAGCCCGAGGCAAGCATGTGGCAGGAGTCCAGACACACACCCACGCGCTTTCGCCCGCGGCACAGGCGGATCAGCTCGGACAGCTCCTCGAAGGTGCGGCCGATGGTGTCGCCGGCACCGGCGGTGTTCTCGAGCAGGAGGTCACAGCGGTCAGACTCGTCGAGGGCCTCGCGCAGCACCTCGGCCACCCGGGGCAGCGCCTCCTCGTTGGGCTCGCCCTTGGCCGAGCCGGGGTGCAGCACCACGCCGGCGGCGCCGATGCGGTCGCCCAGCTGGAGCGCGTTGGTGAGCGAGGCCAGCGACTTGCGCCGCAGGTCGGAGTCGGTCGAGGCGCAGTTGATCAGGTAGATCGCGTGGATGGCCACCGACTTCACCGGCCCGCTGTCCAGCAGCTCCCGGAAGGCGGCCTCGTCGCTGGGCTTGGGCTTGCCCGGAGCCCACTGACGGGGGGACTGCCCCCAGATCTGCATCGACTCGCAGCCGCGCTCGGCGGCGCGTGCGTAGGCCTCTGGCAGACCCCCCGAGGTGGAGACGTGAGCGCCGACTAGCATCGCGAAAGTGCGCGTCCGATTTGCTCCTTCACCCACTGGGCAGCTGCACATCGGGGGCGCGCGGACGGCACTGTACAACTGGCTTCTCGCCCGGGGCGAGGGCGGTTCACTGGTCCTGCGGATCGAGGACACCGACCGTGAGCGCTCGACCCCCGAGAACGTCGAGCAGATCCTCGACGCGCTGCGCTGGCTCGAGCTGACCTGGGACGAGGGCCCCCTCTCTCAGGCCGAGCAGCGCCCGCGCCACGAGGAGGCGATCCGGCGCCTGCTGGACGGGGGGCACGCCTACACGGACGAGGGGGCCGTGCGGCTGCGCGTGGACCCGGACGGGGAGACGGTGATCTCCGACGAGATCCGCGGCGAGGTCCGGTTTCCGCACTCGGGGATCAAGGACTTCGTCGTCGCCCGCTCGGACGGCAGCCCGCTCTACAACCTCGCCGTCGCGGTGGATGACCTCGACATGGGGATCACCCACGTGGTCCGCGGCGAGGACCACCTGTCCAACACCCCACGCCAGGTGATGGTGCTGCAGGCGCTGGGCGCCGAGCCGCCGGCCTACGCCCACCTGCCGCTGCTGCTGGGCCCCGACGGCAAGAAGCTCTCCAAGCGCCACGGCGCGGCGTCCGTCCAGGAGCTGCGCGAGCGCGGCTACCTGCCCGAGGCGGTGCGCAACTACATCGCGCTGCTGGGCTGGGGCCTCGACGCCGAGACCACCTTCATGACCACCGAGGAGCTGATCGAGGGCTTCTCGCTGGACCGGGTCTCGAAGTCGCCGGCGGTCTTCGACGAGCAGAAGCTGCGCTGGATGAACGGGCGCTACCTACGCGAGCTGTCGCCCGAACGGCTCACCCAGATCCTGGAGCAGCGCCACGGCCGCTCTGGCCTGGGGGAGGCGGTGGGCATCGCCCAGGAGAAGATGCAGACCCTCGACGACTTCTGGACCCTGGCCGCCTTCTTGGTGGAGCGCCAGGACTTCGACGACAAGGCCTGGGCCAAGGTGATGGGCGACGGCGCCCCGGAGCGCCTGGGCGCGGCGCGCGAGGCGCTGGAGGCGGCCGACCCGTTCGACACCGACTCGGTGGAGGCCGCCCTGCGCGGCGTGGTGGAGCGGCTGGGAGTCAAGCCCAAGGAGGTCTTCCAGCCGGTGAGGGTCGCCATAAGCGGTACGACTGTTTCCCCGGGCATCTTCGAGTCCGTCGCCGTGCTGGGACGCGAGGAGACGCTTTCGCGCATCGATCTCGCGTTGGAGCGCTCCAGGACTCAACTGCACTAGTCCATCTGCCGATACCCAGTCCGGGTTCTCAAGTGGAAGCTGCCATGACCGCACACACGGTGCCATCCGATACATGGGGACGGCGCCCAAGCGAAGGGCACGGACGCAGGCTGACAGCGGCTTTCGACGCGCTGGAGGCGTTTCCGGCGCTCGCCGAGTCGCGTAATCGCGTCCTTTCGGTCGTGCGCGACGACAACCCCAGCACCGGGGACGTCGTGGCTGCCGTCGAATCGGACTGCTCGCTGGTCATCACCGTCCTGCGCATGGCCAACCGCCTGGGCGGCCGCAAGCGGGGCAAGATCACCAGCGTCCCCAAGGCGGTCGAGGCGCTGACCCCCGAGGGTGTGGACGCGCTCGTATCGCGGGCCGCGACCTTCGACTTCTTCGAGCGCTCTCCGGGCTGGGACAACGCGCCCGAGCGCTTCCGGCTGCACGCCGTGGCCACCCAATCCGCCGCCGATCGCGTGGCGCGGGTGCTCGAATACCCCGACCGCGACGAGCTGCTGGTCTCCGCCCTGCTTCACGACGTCGGGAAGCTCGTGCTCATACACGCCTACCCGGCCTACCCCGAGCAGATCCACGGCGAGGCCCGCACCCCCGAGGAGCGCGTCAAGCGCGAGCGCCGCGAGCTGGGCGTCGACCACGCTCTGGTGGGCGGCGTGCTCGCCCGCCGCTGGGGGCTCCCCGACCGCCTTGCCCGCGCGATCGAGCGCCATCACTCCGAGGACGCCGAGGGCGAGGCCGCCTTCGTGCGTCTGGCCGACATGCTCGCCCACTACGGCCACGGCCAGAACGTCGATCCCCCCCGCTGTCCTCACGCGAGGTCGAGGTGCTCAAGCGCCTGGCCGAGGGCAAGGTCTACAAGCAGATCGCCCACGAGCTCGACCTCTCCACCTCCACGGTGCGCACGCACCTGCACAACACCTACGCCAAGCTCGGCGCGGTGGACAAGGGCCCAGGCGGTCCTGATCGCCACCGAGCGCGGCTGGCTCTAGCCCGCCCGGGTCGGGTACCTTCTCCCTTGGCGATGCCCGTCGAGGAGAAGGTCACCTTCTGTCGTATCTGCGAGCCGCTGTGCGGGATGGTCGCCACGGTCGAGGACGGGAAGCTGACCAAGCTGCGCCCCGACGCCGACCATCCGCTCTCCAGCGGCTACGCCTGTCCCAAGGGCATCGCGATGGAGGAGGTCGTCAACGACCCCGACCGCGTGCTGAAGCCGCTGCGGCGCACCCGCCGGGGCGACTTCGAGGAGGTGAGCTGGGAGACGGCGCTCGCCGACATCGCCGACCGCCTGTCCGACGTTCTCGACGAGCACGGCAAGGAGTCGGTGGCCTGGTACATGGGCAATCCGGGCGCCTTCTCCTACTCGCACACGCTGTGGGCCAAGGGCTTCCTGGACGCGGTGGGCTCGCCGCACTACTACAGCGCCGGCTCGCAGGACGTGAACAACCGCTTCGCCGCCAGCGCGCTGCTGTACGGCTCGCCGCTGGTGGTGCCGATCCCAGACCTCCGGCGCACCGACTTCCTGCTCATGGTGGGTGCCAACCCGCTCGTCTCGCACGGCTCGGTGCTCTCCGCGCCGCGAGTGCGCGAGCAGCTGCTCGGCCTGGAGAAGCGGGGCGGCCGGGTGGTGGTCGTCGATCCGCGCCGGTCCGAGACCGCGAAACAGTTCGAGCATCTCCCGATCCGGCCCGACGCCGACGTTTGGCTGCTGCTCTCGCTGCTGCAGGTGGTGTTCGAGGAGGGCCTGGCCGACCGCGCGTGGCTGGCCGAGCACGCCGAGGGCTCAGCAGAGCTCGAGCGCCTGGTGGCCTCCCACCCGCCCGAGGACACCGAGGGCCGCACCGGCGTGCCGGCCGAGCGGGCGCGCGAGCTGGCTCGCGCCTTCGCCGCCGCTCCCAGCGCCGCCGCCTACGGGCGCACCGGCTCGTGCCTGGGCCGCTTCGGAACGCTGGTGTCCTTCCTGCTCGACGCGCTCAACGCCGTGACCGGGAACCTGGACTCGCCGGGCGGTGCGGTCTTCGGGCGGCCGCCCATCGCCCTGGACGACGTGGCCGAGCGAGTCGGCCTGGCCTCCTACGGCAAGACCCGGGCCCGGTTCGGCG
This sequence comes from uncultured Thermoleophilaceae bacterium, assembly GCA_963830065.1. Taxonomy (GTDB): domain Bacteria; phylum Actinomycetota; class Thermoleophilia; order Solirubrobacterales; family Thermoleophilaceae; genus JACCZR01. Next base: position 25,148 of record CAWHLA010000011.1, on the reverse strand, counting down.
ACTTCCCCGACGTGATCGGCAACCTGCCCGCGTCGCTGCTGCCGCGGGAGATCGAGACGCCCGGGGCGCGGCAGATCAAGGCGATGTTCGTGTCCGCGGGCAACCCGGTGCTGTCGGTCCCCGACGGCGACTCCATGGAGCGCGCGCTCGAAAAGCTCGACCTGATGGTGGCGCTCGACTTCTACGTCAACGAGACCACCAAGCACGCCGACTATGTGCTGCCCACCACCACGCTGTACGAACGCGACGACGTGCCCATCGCCTTCCTCGGCTTCTTCTCGCAGCCCTTCATCCAGACGACCGAGCGGGTGATCGAGCCGATGGGGGAGTCGCGCGAGGAGTGGGAGATCATCGACGACCTCTCGAAGCGGATGGGCCTGGCGCCGTACTCAATCCCCGCCCTGCGGGCGTCGGCGAGGGTGGGCATCCGCCCGAGCCCCAAGCGCCTCGTCGACCTGCTGCTGCGTACCGGCCCCAACGGGGACCTGTTCGGGGCGCGACGGGGCGGCCTGAGCTTGGACAAGCTGCGCAGGCACCCGCACGGGCTGCTGCTGGGCGAGGAGATCGAGACCGGCGTGCTGTCGGCGAAGGTCCGTCACAAGGGCAGCCGCGTTCGTCTGGCTCCACCCGAGATCGTGAAGGAGATGACGCGGGCCGAGTCGGCGAACGGCGACGACCCCGCGTATCCGTTGCGGCTGATCGGCCTGCGCGAGCTGCGCTCGCACAACTCGTGGATGCACAACACGCCCTTGCTGATGCGCGGCGGGCGGGTGCAGGCGCTGCGGGTGCACCCCGACGACGCCGCGGCGTGCGGTCTCGAGGACGGGGGAGAGGTGTGCGTCGAGTCGAAGTCCGGTGCCGTGACCGTGCCGGTGAAGGTGACCGACGAGATGATTCCGGGGGCGGTCGCGCTGCCGCACGGCTGGGGTCACCGGGGCGGCTGGCAGCTCGCCAACCAGAACGCGGGCGCGAACGTGAACCTGCTCGCCAGCTCGGACCCCGAGGACCTCGAGCGACTGGCCGGCATGGCCCACCTGAACGGGATCCCGGTTCGCCTGCAGCCGGTGACGCCGGGGCTAGCCGGGAGCGGGGACCAGCACGACCAGCTTGGTGCCCCTGTCTGAGCTCTCGAGCTCGAGCGTCCCGTCGAGCAGCTCGGCGCGCTCGCGGATGCTCATCAGCCCGAGGTGACCGGCCACCGGGTCCTCCAGCGGTGAGCCCTCGATGCCCTGCCCGTCGTCGGTCACCCTGAGCTCGATCTGGCCGTCGACGGTGCGGAGGCTGACCGCGACCGTGTCGGCCCCGGCGTGGCGGCCGGCGTTGATCACGGCCTCCTGGGTGATGCGGAACAGCTCACCGGCCATCTCGGGCTCGAGCGGGATGCGCTCGAGGGTCACGGCCACGTCCAGGTCGTAGCGGCGCTTCCAGATCGGCAGGCAGCGCTCGATGGCCGTCTCGTAGTTGGCCTCCTCGAAGGCGTACGGACCGAGCTCGACCAGCTCCTCGCGCAGCATGCGCACGTTGCGCGCGGTGGCCTCGCGTGCTTCCTTGAGCAGCTCGGCGCCGCGCTCGTGGTCGCCCCGGGCCAGCGCATTGCCGGCGCTGGCGAGCACCATGTCGAGGGCGATGAACTCCTGCACCGGGCCGTCGTGAATCGCCTCCGCTACGCGCCGGCGGACCTGTCCCTCCTCGCGCATGGCGTGTTGGGCCAGCTCGCGTGCCCGGCGCCCCCGGTTGGCTTCGCGGTTGCGCAGCCGAGCGCCGATGAGGCCGCCGGCCACGCCGAGCGCGACGGCCGCCACTCCGCCGATGGCCGCCTGCGGCTTCACGCGGGCACCCGCTCTCGGGCCGGCGCAAGGCGGCGGATGACCAGCGCCGCCGTCAGGGCCCCGGCGGTGTCGATGAGCCAGTCGACCGGCGTGCCGTGGCGGCCGCCGACGAAGGTCTGGTGCAGCTCGTCGGACGCGGCGTAGGCGCTGGTGAGTGCGAAGGCGATCAGCAGTGCCTGGTCACCGGTGATCCGGGTGCGCAGCGCGCGCCACCACAGCGCGCACAGGAGGGCGTACTCGCCGAAGTGGACGAGCTTTCGGAGCACGGTGTCGAGCCACCCGAGGCCGGAGTCGAGGCTCTGCTGGCCCGAGAGCACGAAGATGACTCCCATGAGGGCCAGGGGCGGCAGGAATGCACGAAGTTCCCGCACAGGCTTACCCTAGGGACCGCGCGTGCTCCAGATCACCTCGAAGTCGCCGTACGCAGTGAGAGCGCTGGCCGAGCTGGCCCGGCGAGGCGGTGCCACGCCGGTGCCGATCGCCGAGATCGCCAAGGCACGCGACATCCCGGTGCAGTTCCTGGAGGGCTTGTTCGCCTCCCTGCGCCGCGCCGGGATCCTGCAGAGCCAGCGCGGGGTGAAGGGCGGCTACCTGTTCGCCCGCCCGCCCGGGGAGGTGACGGTGCTGGAGGTGGTCGAGCTGCTCGACGGGGAGCTGGGCCCCGAGGCCCGCGCCGCCGGCCACCCGTGGGCCGACGGAGTGGAGGCCCTGCGCACGGCGCTGGGCTCGGCAACGATCATCGAGGTCGCCGAGCGCGAGGCGCAGGCCTCGGCGCCGATGTACTACATCTGAAAGGCACCCCACCGTAGAGCCCGGTTCCGCTTGCTAGAGCGGTTTCGACCGCTGGGGAACCGCTCAGAACCGCTGGGATAGGGGACCTCAACTACACCGCAACTACACCGCAGGCCGGTGCTCCCTGAGCGCATCTGGAGTGTCGCGCTCACCCAGTAGCATCGGAGATGCAAACCGACATTCAGGTCTTAGCCACCCCCCTCCAGCCAAGGGGCGACCGCCAACAGCGATCCCCGAAGAAGGGTGGCTTGAAGTGCCTGACCACGAACTCCTAACCATCCCCGAGGCAGCACTGGCCCTCGGGCGAAGCGGCCCCACGATCCGGCGCTACATCGCCCAGGGCTTCCTGCCTGTCGTGCAGATCGGCGGAACCGGCCGCGCCGTTCGCATACGCCGGGACGACATCGAGCGCCTAACCGAATCGCGTCCCAAAGCTGCAGCTTGAGCTTCAGGCCGGCACACAAGTCGACCCGGCCCGGAGAGCCGGAGGCGTTTCCTCCTTTCTCCTCCGGCCCGGAACGCCCAGCGACGGCAAGGGCGCCGGGTGGACGGCCTCCGCGGGCCAGGCGCCCGTGGAGGCGTTCGCCGTCCCCACTTCCAACCACAACGAGGAGCACAGATAGATGAGCACCGCAACCAAGACTGACCCCGCCGCCGCCATCGCCGCCAAGCGCGAGCAGCTTGACGCCGCGCGCAAGGAGCGAGCCCGACTGGGCGAGGAGGCCCGCGCCGATCAGCGCAAGGTGGAGGGCGCTGAAGCCGCCCTCGACCACCTCGCCCGCTCGGCCCCCGACCAGTTCGAGAACGGTCAGCCGAAGGCCAAGACCGAAGCGGCGAAGGCGAAGCGCATCATCGAGGAGGCATCGACCAGTCGGTGGCCGGCCATCCTCGAGGGCGCCGACCAGCGCATCCGCGACCTCGAGAAGGACGTAGCGGATCTCACGAGCGAGGGATGCGTGGAGCTGGCCCGGGCGGAGTACGAGCGCGGCCTTGAGGAGGTCCAGCAGCTTCGGGGCTACCTCGCCGGGGTGGGGGAGGTCATCGGCCGCATCCGGTCCCACGAGCCCGCACTGTTGGCTATCACGACCGCCGTCCCCGGGTCGTCAATCGATGGCCGGTCGGTTCAGATCGACCCGCGGTTGCAGGAGCTGGAGCGCGTGCTCGACAGCCTCGATGACCTGGAGCCGGCGCGCATTCCCAACCTCACGCCGTTCGAGGACGAGGAGCCGCAGGTCGTGCGTACCGCTGCCGGTGGCTGGGTGCGCCTGGCTCACGCGGGCAGAACTGAGCTGGGCGAGCAGCCGGAGAAGATCGAGCGGCCGGCATGAGCGAGCGAGAGGGAACTGCTGAGGATTTCGCGCGACTGTTCGGGGCGGAGCCGAGTGAGGCCGAGCCCACCGACGAGGAGGTGGTGGAGGCCACGCAGCAGGAGGGCCCGCCCGCTCCTACTCCGACCGAGGACGAGGATGGCTCTGAGTTCCTGCGTCGCCTGTTCGAGCCGAAGCGCGGGCACGTCGAGATGATCCGCTCGATTCACGGAGATGGTGCGGCGTGAGCGTGCTGAGGGCCTGTGCGGCGTGTGGCATCCCCTCGAAGGGCAGCTATTGCCCCGAGCACCAGCCCAAGCCCTGGGCGACCTCACGCCGCAGGCACCGGCTCAGTGTCTCGGGGTGGGAAGAGCAGCGACGCGCCAAGCGGGTGCTGGCTCGGTACATGCACGCCTGCCACTGGTGCGGGCGGTCAAGGCCGCCGGCCGACCAGGTTGATCACGTCGTGCCGCTGGCCGAGGGGGAAGCGGACGACGAGAGCAACCTCGCCCCGATTCACTCGGCCTCCTGCCACGCGGAGAAGACGGCGGCGGAGGCCAGGCGGGCCAGGTCGTGAAGTCCCTACTCCGATAGCCCCGCGGCTTCGAGGGCCTCGGCACGCTCCTGGAACATCCGAAAGCGGGTGATCTGACCCTGCTCCACGGTGTATACGAAGTTGCTTCTCGCAACCGTTTCGATGCCTTGACGCCCTCGAAGATAGGCGGTGTTGGGGACTACCACCTCGGAGCCGCCGTCGATGAAGTCATGCGCCTCAAGTTGAGCCGCCTCGAAGACGGACAACCAGTCATTCCAGAACGATTTGAGCGCACCGCGGCCGTGGTAGAGGCCCTTCAGCGGCCCCCGGGAGCGCGACCAGTCCACTTCCACGTCCGGGTGGTGCAGGGTCAACCAAGCCTGCCGGTCGCGGCGGTTCCAGGCATCGACCCACCGGCGCACGACCTCCACGTTCTCCTGCGACATCGCCCGCCCAGTATCCGGTGGCCCGGGCAGGGGGGCAACCCGGAGGCCGCTTCATCTGACGGGGTCGCCGGGGTGGCTCATGGCGCGCGCCGTTTCCTCACGCAGGGGGGCGGGTCCGAATGAGGCCGGCTGCGCTACTCCGACAACCCCACGGCTTCGAGGGCTTCGGCGTCGTCGTTGTATCCGGTTATGCGCACGATCTTCCCCGAACTCAGCGTGTAGACCAGGGCGAAGAGACGCTCGCTCGGGACACCACTCGCCTTCCCGCGTCCCCGGTCGCGGATCAGCCCCACGACTCGGTCATCGGCCTCCACGAGCCGCCGAATCTCGAAGCGGTATTCGAGGAACGCGCCTCGGAAGCCCCTCACGCCCTGGGCCAGCCCTGCATGTCCGTGAAAGGTCTCCGGCTCGATCGCCACCCTGCTCAAGTCCATCTCGATCTCGGGATGGACGGACCTCAGCGCGCCCTCGGCGTCGCCAGCCGCATAAGCCTCGATGTGCTGGCGCACGACCTCCACGTTCTCCTGCGACATCGCCTACTCCGACAGCCCCGCGGCTTCGAGAGCGTCCGCTTTGTCCGCGAACAGCAGCCAGCGCACGAGCCTCCCATCGCGCAGCGTCCACACCTGGGTGTGGGTTGTCTCGAACGGCACTCCGCTGCCCTTGCCCTTGCCGCGTTCGTGGACATCGACGACCACGTCGTCACCCGCGTCTATGAACTCCTGCGGGGTGGCCGCGTACTCAGCCCAGGTCCCCCAGTACTCCCGGCAATAACGTTCGACGACCTCTCGCCCGCGGCCGGCGGACAGACCTCCGGGCAGTTTCGCTTGGCCCCGCGCGTCGAACTCGATCTCCTCGTCGAGCAGGCTGAAGAAGCGGGTCGGGTCTCCCGAGGTGAAGGCCCAGCGCGCGAGTTCCACGTTCTCCTGCGACATCGCCTACTCCGACAGCCCCACGGCTTCGAGGGCATGGTCGGGGTCTCGGAACGCCCGGAAGAGGACCACCTTTTCCCTACGAAACTTGAGCATCCAGCCCGCCGCCGTTTCGGTCTCGATCCCGCTGCCCTGACCCCGGTAGTGGATGCGACCCACGAGCACGGCGACCTCTCCTACCCCAAGCCCTTCATCTACCTCGGCACGCACGGCCTCCCACGCATCGCGGAGGTCGCTCATGTACTGCCGCGTGCCGCGGTGGCCGAGGTATACCCCTCCCTCCTGGCCCACGGCGAAGAACGAGTGCCACTCGACTTCGGGGTCCGCGAGGGCTATCAACGTCTCGGCGTCCCGTTGGCCAAGCGCCTCCATAACGGCAAGGGCCAGCTCCACGTTCTCGTGCGACATCGCCTACTCCGACAGCCCCACGGCTTCGAGGACCTTTTGCCAGCCGTTTCCTTCGATCAGGAAGTCTTGACGTTTGATCCTTCCGCGCGGCGAGAGGTGGTACACGCTTCCGGCACCGCTCACCGTGACCTCCGCCCCGCTGACTCGTCCGCGTGCTGTGAGATCGAGCTGGGCCACCACCGTTCGCTTGCCCGCGACGAGCACTGTCCCTACGGCCCACGACCAGTCGCTCCAGGCGTCCTCCAACTCCACGAACAAGTCGCGGTACTCCTGATGGCCGCGGTAGCAGTCCTTCGTCGCTACCAATTCGAGCCCGCTGACCCAGACCTCGGCATCGGGCTCATAGGCCAGCGGCCCCACCGCGTCAGGGTCTTTTCGGTTGATCGCGGCAAAGCCGCGTCTGAACGACCAGTCGGTCAGCCGTGTCCGCAGCGCCGAGCCCGGTCGAAGACGCACCAACCATGCAATAAAGAGGTGCGCGAGCCACGGCAGTCGAACCAGCACGCGGTCGGGCAGGGGCCGGTTGCGACGGGTGGTCACGCTGTTCTCCTGCGACATCGCCGCCGCAGTATTCCAGCGGGAGATCGGCAGTGAGCGCCACCAAGTTCACCCCGCAGGCCCGCGGCGCGCTCATCGAGCGTGTCGCCTCCGGGGTCTCTCTGACGGACGCCGCGCGGGCGATCGGCCTGCGCGAGAAGACCGTCAAGGGCTGGATCACCCGCGGCCGACGCGAGGACGAAGGCGATTACACCGAGTTCGCGCAGCGCATCGAGCAGGCGCGCCGTGAGGCCGACGAGCGGCCCCAGCCGATGGACCCCGACGAGCTGGCCCGCGTCGTCTCCGAGGCCGCTCGCAGGGGCAGCGTGGCCGCGATGAAGCTCCGCCATGAGCAGCTGGGAGCCGAGGACGCACCCGAGCAGGAGCCCGCCGACGAGTTCGATGAGCTAAAGGCCAGGAGGTCAGCCCGTGGCGGGTGAGGATCTGGAGCGTTTTACCCGCTTCTGCGCGACCCACCTGCGCCTCGAGGACGGAAGCCCGCTCCTCATCGAGGACTTCCAGAAGCAGATGCTCCGGGACTACTTCGCCGGCACGACCGAAACCGTGATTTTGGTCCCTAAGAAGAACTCGAAGTCGACCAGCGCCGCCGCCGTCGCGCTCTTCCACCTGGTCACCACCCCCGACGCCGAGTGCGTGGTGGTCGCCGCCTCGCGTGAGCAGGCGGGCATCCTCTTCAACCAGGCCGGAGGGTTCGTGCGGCGCTCGGAGTGGTTCAAGGCGCGCGTGAAGCTGACGCTGCGCGAGCTACGCAGCCGCAGCGACGCCGGCCGAATCAGGGTCATGGCCGCCGACGCCGACACCGCGGACGGCACCATCTGCACGCTCGCCATCGTTGACGAGGTCGCGCGCCACCGCAGCGCGGAGCTGTACGGCACGCTGCGCGACGGGCTCGGGCCGCGCCAGGGCAGGCTCATCGGGATCTCCACCGCGGGCGACGACGAGGACTCGCCGCTGGGGAGGATGCGAAAGGCGGCGTACAAGCTCCCCACCGTCGAGCGCGACGGGGCCTATCGCTACTGCCGCTCCGGTGACGGCGGCTTTCGTCCTCCACGAATGGGCCTTGGACGAAGCGGACGACATGGACGACATGGACGTGGTCGCCACCGCGAACCCCGCGTCGCTGGCAGACGCCCGAGGCGCTGCGCCGCCGCTTCGACTCCCCGTCGATGACCCCCTGGGCCTGGGCGCGGTTTGCCTGCGGGCTGTGGGTGGCCGGCGAGGACGCGGCCATCTCAGCCAAGGAGTGGGCGGCGTGTGCTCGACCCGGGCTCGAGATCCCCGAGGCGGTCGACGGCGTGGTGGTGGGCGTCGACCTTGGCTGGCGCTGGGACACGACCGCCTTCGTCCCGATCCGCCGGGGCGAGGACGACCTGATCGAGGTCCACCCGCCGACCATCCTCACCCCGCCCCAGGACGGCACCAGCCTCGACGCCGAAGATGTGTTTGCTGCCGCCGAGGCGTTCGCGCAACGCTGGCCGGGGTGCACGTTCGTCCTCGACCCCGAGGCCGGTGGCGAGCAGTTGGCGCAGCGCCTTGACCGCGAGCTGGACGCGGCGGTGCTGACGCACAGCCAAAAGCCGGGGCCGATGGCCGACGCCTCTCAGAAGCTGGCCGAGGCCATCGCCACCAGGAGCTTGGCCCACCCCAACGACGACGAGCTGACCCGCCACGTCATCAGCGCCTCAGCCAAGTTCGTCGGGGCGGTCTGGCGCTTCGTCAAGCCGAAGGGAAAGAACCTGCCGATCGACGGCGTGATCGCCCTGGCGATGGCTCTCCGCGTCCTGCACGCCACCGAAGCCACCGCCGCGGAGCCGCGTCCCGAAGTCGCGGCCCGTGGATCGAGCGTCTATTTCTCGTGAAAGGAGCGAACCGATGAGCAGCGACATCCGCCCGCTGGGGACGGGCGAGGGGAAGGGGAAGTACTGGATCAAGGTCCAGCCGACCATGCTGTCCGCCGGGAGTCTCCGGCTGGTCTTGATCGATGAGCACGGCCAGGTCGAGCAGACGCCACTGGGCGCGCCGTGGGACGACGCGGCCTTCACGAAGGATGAGGCCATCCAGCACCACCTGCGGGGCGCTGTCGCGGAGGCCGACCGAATCCTCGAGCGTCGACGCCGTGAGGCACCGAAGCCGCCGCCCGAGCCCAAGCCGCCGCCCATGGATCGCCCGACGCGCAGGTTTGTAGACGATGACAGCGTCGCGCTCGACCTGACGGACTGGCGATGAGCGCAACTCTGCCTCGACCTCTTCGAGGTCGCGCGAGCGAACAGGGGAAAGCGCGAGGGCCCGTATCGGCTGGCGCACCCAGCCGGGGTCGCGCGCCCACCCGGGCCGCGCCGCGAGTACACGACGCGACCCGAGGGGCGCAGCCAGGCTGCCTAGCTGGTTGTGCGCGCGTAGAACTGGACGCTGAACGAGGCATCGGTCTCGTTGCCGTCGTCAGGTCGGCGCATGATCACCCGGAGCTTGACCTGGTTCTCGTCTGCCGAGCTGGCGGTGGCGAAGACGCTGCCGTCGGAGAAACTGGTGCGTCCGGTCACCTGCCAGGCGAGGTCGTTGACGCTGTTCACGTTGACGAACTTGCCCGTGCCGGTGTTGGCGTTGAAGGTGACGTCGTAGACGCCTGGGGCCACACGCTGAGCGGTGACGCCACTGGTGGTCGACGTCTGCTGTCCGCCGTAGTTGAGGATGGTCGCCGGCCCGTTGGTGGCGCGGGCCTGAACCGTCGCGAAGCCCTTGGCCACGGCCAAGAGGGCGTTCACGTCACGGTTCTTGATGTCGCCCGTCTTGCCGCCGCCGCCCTTGATGTCGGCGCTGGTCACCGCGTCGTTGACTATGTCGCGGCTACGCACGGTATTTGCCGCGTAGGCCACGCCGCTCATCGCCACGAACAGGGCGATGCAGGCGATGACGAAGGCCGGCGTCGGACGCCGGCCTCTGATCCTTGCGCGCATGAGTTTCCGTCCTTTCGGAGAGTTCGCTTTTCGGCACGACCCTATGGACGGCTACAGACAGCGCGCGAGCAGGACCTCTCCACAAGCCCGAGCGGACTTCGCGAGCACACCGCCAGGGAAGAGCAACCCGGCGTTGCTGCCAGTCGCGAAACAGGGTGGTTGCAGAACAGCGCCGAACAAAGGGGAGGTGGAGCCCGAGGCGCTGGACTATCCCGGAGCGCTCGCGCGCTTAGCCGCCACCTCGGCCAGCGGGTGGAGGTCACCGTCCGCGGAGTCGGCAGCAAGCCGCCGATCCTCTTAGACCTGGAGGGCGTTCTCCAGCAGACCGACCAGGTCGAGGACGCCGAGACGATCGGCTGGGACCCTCAGGCCCTCCGGCTGGGAGTGGGAGACGCTCGACTCACGCTGCACCCGGACCACTTCATCGACGCGGTGCATACGCCCACCCCGCACGGCGGCTGGCTGAAGCTGGTGATGGGGCAGGTGGAGATCAACTTCCATTACTGACCCTCGCGAAGGCGCTTGGCGGGGCAACTGAGGCACCGCTAACGCGATCTCTCTCCCGTTCCCTCGCAGGGGTAGGGCTTGACGATGTCAGCGCCTGACCTCGAGCCGGGCATCCTCGCCCGAGCCGCTGAAGCACAACTGCCACTGGTTGCGCCCCGCCCCACCTTCCCGGTTGTAGAAGATGCACTCGCGACCCCCGATCCCGCTGCTCTCAGTGCCGGCTGGCGAGCCGAGCTTCTCCTCGACACCGGCGCGGGTGGTGCCGAGCTCCACGGAGTCGACCTCGCTGGCGCTGAGCGAGTCGGAGAGAAGACCTTGGAGCGTGCCGACAGCGACCCCGATCACGACGATGGCGGTGAGTGGCACCCACCACCACTCCCACCACCACTCCTGCAGGGTCGTCCCAAACTTGGACTCAGGCTTCGGCTCCCAGGCGTCCCCGGTCCACTGGGTGCCGTTCCAGTAACGCTGACCCGACCCCTGCGGATTCGGATACCAGCCCGGGGGGTCCCTTGCGGTCCCTGCGCTTCCAATCTGCCTCCCTGGCGGCGGTTGGCCCGACGGGTCGGACCCTACCCCAGCCCTGCCTGGTCGATGTCGTTGGTCTGCTCGGAGGTCGAGCGCCGTTAGGTGGCCAGCGCCCGGAGGGCCCGCACGGCCTCTACTTCGGGCAGGGCGCGGGCAGCCCGTTGCTCTCGACTGCCAGAGGCCCTAGAGTCGACTCGTCAACCAAGCGGCCCCCGCGGTGCTGTAACACCCGGGGGCCTGGCACCGAGGTAGAGGCCCTCGATGCGCCGCGAGCGTATCCGCGCGCGCCGTCGCTGGCTTCCCCTTCGGTGCCCAACCGAGAGGGGCAAGTCATGGGCGATGGGGAGTACCTCAATTTCTACCGCGCGGCGAAGGATGCCCGCTATCAGTCGAAGAACCACGATCTGGTCGAGGTCCGCTGATGCCCGCTGGGATCAGGGAGGCACGCCCGAAGCTGTCGGCATAGCGCTGGGGGCCGGTGCTCCTGTAGTCCGTCCTACGAGGCCCAGCTCTGGAATCCGACGGAGCAGAAGCCGATCCGCCGAACGTTCCGCGACCCCGCCGAGGCACGCGGATGGGTCCGCGACGGCAGGATCGCGATCCGGCGAGGTCGTCAGGTGACGACCTCGCTACCGACCCTGGAGGCGGCGGGCCATGCGTGGCTCGACATGGCTCGTGCTGGAGTCGTTCGGGCCAGGGGCGGCGACCGGTACAAGCCGGCCACCGTTCGTGGCTATGAGCAGGCCCTCCGTCTCCGCGCCTACCCAGCACTCGGGCGGGAGCCGCTAGACCAGATCAGTAGGGCGGATGTGCAGGAGCTCGTCGACACACTCTCTGCTCACGGGCTCCCCGCGACCACGATCGAGACGACCGTGAACGCGGTCAGAGCAATCTACGGCCACGAGATCGGCCGAGATCGGCTCAAGGTGAACCCCACCCGGGGGGTGAAGCTGCCGACGGGCGGGGCTCGCCGCGAGCGGTTTGCCACCCCCCCTTGAGGCCAAAGCACTACTGGCGTCTGCGCCCGAGGAGGACCGAGCGATATGGGCGACGGCGCTCTACGCCGGGTTGCGTCGGGGGGAGCTCTTCGCGCTGCGCGACGACGCAGTTGACCTTGAGGCGGGCGAGATCCGCGTAGTGGCGGGCTGGGACGCAGTGGAGGGCGAGCAGGCGACGAAGGGGAAAGAGCGGCGGCTGGTTCCCATCGTCCCTGAGTTGCGCGCGATCCTCGCTGCCCACCGTCTCCGCACCGGTCGTCGCGGGAGAGATCTCCTGTTCGGGGCCAGCTCCGCTTCGCCGTTCAGTGCCAAGGCGTTGCAGCGCAGACCTGATGAGGCTTGGGCCGCGGCCGGACTCGACAGGATCACGCTCCACGAGTGCCGCCACAGCTTCGCCTCGATCGCCCTGGCGGCCGGGGTGAACATCGGCGCTGTGTCAGAGGCTCTCGGCCACGCGTCGGTGAAGATCACCTGGGACACCTATCACCACCTGATGCCGGGGACGATGGAGCAGGCGGGGCGCATGATCCAGAGCTACCTGGACGCCACAGGTGCCTAGCTCTACGCGCACTTCCTACGCGCAAGGGGCGCGTTCCGCTCTACTGAGCGGTTCTGGGTCCGGGGCCACGCGTGTACTACATCTAGATAGCTCCGCTCTACGAGCGGGATTGCGGCCGATTTGCTAACGAGGTGCTAACGGGAGAGAGGGGCAGTGGGCGCAGGGCGACGATGATCATCGTCGCTTGTGTGCCAGCGCACTAGCGCGGCGAGGTCGGGGCCAAGGTCGGCCCCTCGAGCGCCGCCGCCACCCGCTCGGCAGCCAGCTCATCGGATTGCGGCAGCAGGTGGGCGTAGGTCGAGAGGAGCTGCTCTGGCTTGTCTCCAAGCCTCGCCGCCACGATGTGCACGGGAACACCGGACGTGAGCGCCAGCGTCGCCGCCGTGTGGCGCAGCGTGTGAAGGGTGCCCGTGGGGATGCCGGCCTCCTTGCGCTGCTCGCGGAAGCAGATGCGGCGGCTTCCGTCGGTCAGCGGGGACGATTTTGATGGGCCCGCGAGACCGGGGCCGTGAAGGTCGCCTATTCAGCCGCTGTCGTCGGGCTGTCGCCGCCAGGCGACCGCAGCGCCATCACCGCTCCGGCGATGACCAACACGATCCCGAGCCCAAGCAGCACTCCTTGCTTCCAGCCGAAGGCGCCTCCGCTGCCCCCGATCCCGAGCGGATCGGTCAGCACGGCGATGAGGACGGCCACGACTCCGACCGCTCCGACCAAGACACCCACCTGCCTCCGCGACATGTCGAGAAGAGCCTAAGCAGGGCAGGCCCCGGGCGGCAACCCCTCAGGCGCGTCTGGGAAACCGCTGTGGTGGGCATCCCGCCACGTCTACGCATCCACAAGACGGGCTCCCAAGAGCGGCCCGGGGCGTGAAGTGAGCGCCCTACTCCGACAGCCCCACGGCTTGGAGGGCCTCCTCCGGGCTGGCGTACACCGCCGCGTGCCGGATAAGCCCACCCTCGACCGTGTAGACGATGCCGTAGCGGAGCCCGACCCAGGAATCGCTACCGGCGAGCTTCCCGCGTTGGTTCATCGTGGCGACAACGCGGTCGTCGCCGCCGTCAACGATTTCCTCCACCTCGTAGCCCCATTCGTCATAGGCCGCCGTCCAGCTGTCCCGAAACGCGAGGAACTCCGCGATTCCCCGGAGCTCCCCTCGCTCCAGCCAGCCCGAGAAGGGCCTCATGTCCCAGGCGGTATCGGGGGCGAAGAACTCCGCCAGGCGCTCGGGACCGGCGTCGCCGCTGTCCACTTCCGCCCAGGCCCCCATCGCCCTCTGCACCAGTTGGACGTTCTCCTCCGACATCGCCTACTCCGACAGCCCCACGGCTTCGAGGGCTTCCCGGCGGTTGCTGAAACTGCGAAATCGAAGGATGTGCCCTTGGTTGACAGCGGCGACCCATGCCGCCGGCTCATTGAGGGCAATGTTGCTCTCGGGAGCGAGGGCGAAGGCTCGTCCCAGCACGAGAACCTCGCCGCCGAGGTCGCGGAACTCCTCGGGCGAAATGCGGAACTCCGCCCAAGCCGCATCGATGTCGTCCCAGAACTGCCGGTTGCCCTCCCGGCCGCGGTAAACGGCTCCCTCGGGACCTCCGACGATGGCGGGCCGGATCTCGACGTCCGAGTGGAGCAGCTCGGCCGCGGCCGCATGATCCCTGGCGGCGAACGCCTCAAACAGGGCCTTGACCAGCTCCACGTTCTCCCGCGACATCGCCTACTCCGACAGCCCCACGGCTTCGAGGGCCTCATCGATGCTCAGGTACTCCCGCCCCCGCACGACCTTCCCGTCGTGCACGGTGCTGACGACGGCGTAACGCAGGTCGACCTGCAGTGCCGCTGAGCTTCGCCCGCCCGCTCAGTCGCTGGATCGCGAGGACGCGGTCATCCCCGACATCCCGCAGCTCCTCCGCGACCACGCTGATCTCGTCGAAGGTCTCGATCCAGTCCTGGGCATAGCGACGCACGGCGACCCGCCCATGCATCTCGCCGACGTCATCGACCGCGCCCTCGGCCGCCCGCCAAACGATGTCGGGGTCCCAGAACTCAGCCATCGCATCCAGGCCCCCGTCGGCCAACGCCTGGAGCGCCCGGCGCACAACCTCGACGTTCTCCTGCGACATCGCCCGCCCAGTATCCCGCGTCCTCAGCCGGCCGGGACGGGATGATGGCTCCCCTTCCCAAAGCTCCGGGTCAGCGAGTCCGCCAGGGCACGCAGCAGGCGGGCTGGCGGAGGCTGCCGCCGGCTGAGCCGTTCGAGCGGCCACCGCCGCTGCCGCGCCGCAAATGGCTCGACTCGACGCGCAAGTGGTGGGCGACGCTCTGGCGCTCGCCGATGGCGGCGATGTATCTGGAGGCGGACGTACCGTCGGAGGGGCGGCCGACCCCCCTTCGCGTTCAGCTGACCGCCGATGTGGCTCGATTTGAGGAACATCCACCACCACCTGGGAGGAAAAAGTGGTGACCGGAGTCGCGAAAGGCGTCTGCTCTGTCGATGGGTGCCATGCGAAGGCCCATGGGGGAGGGCTCTGCCGAACCCACTACGACGAGGACAGGTACCTGGCGACGACCGGACGCAACCCCGAAGCCCAGGCCAATGCTGGCTGGGAGGCGGGGGTCGAGGACGAGCTCCGCTACGGATGCGTGCCGGCGTGGCGGTCGCCGCAGGGGACTGGCTCGATGTTCCCTACCGGGCGCGAGCGCCGTGAGGCCTGGGAGACCCACCGGGACAGGCTGATGGCCGAGTTCCTGGCGCCGCCGCTGCTCCCCGGCCGGCGTCCCAGCGCCTGGTGGGAGTTTGAGGCAGGCCGTCCTCAGTACCTGACCGAGAACGGGTCTGGAGAGGACGACTTACCCACTGCTACCCGGCTGGACCATGAGCGTCAGGTCGAGAGCATCGGCTGGATGGCGCGTCACGGCCACCTGACCGATCTTGAGCTGGAGATACTTGAGCGCCGAGCAGCCGAGGCGAGGGAGCGGATCGGTACCGACCGCGAACAGAAATCCGCGCTGAGCCCGAACTTCGGCGGCGACAAGCTCCGCGTGGCGCTGTGGGAGGCAGTGAGCACGGGCCGGCATCGTGCGCCTGGAGGCCAACGATGACGGCTGGGATCCTCCCTGCCCGGGATACCAGAGAAAGGACATCCATCCTCCGTCAGGGCGCCCTACCCTCAGTCATATAGGGCTTATCCGCCTGCTCACCACCGTTTCGCTGTGCCTGGCCGGGAGTGCGCTAGCAGCCCCGGCCGCTGGCGCGCAAGCCCCGACCGATCCCGCAGCGTGGTTGTACGACCCGGGTCACGTTGTGGAGATAGACATGACACTCCCGCAGACGGCGATCGATGCGCTGAACGCTGCCCCCGACGAGTACCAGAACGGGACGTTCACGCTCACTGCCGGGAGCGCAAAATATGGACCCTTCAACGTCGGCATACGCCTGAAAGGAAAGACCACGTTCCGGCCGCTGAGCGGCAAGGCGGCGTTCAAGGTCAAACTCCCTCGCGCCCCGGATCCGACGTTCCTGGGCCTCAGGACGCTGACGCTCAACAACATGGTCCAGGATGGCTCGATGATCCACGAGGTCCTGGCCTACGAGGCGTTCCGGTCAGCCGGCATTGCCGCTCCACGCACCGGCTACGCGTACGTGCGCTTGAACGGCCAGGACTACGGCGTTTACGTCAACGTCGAGACGCTTGATCGCGTGATGTTGCCGCGCTGGTTTGATTCGACCCAGCATCTCTACGAGGGAGAGTCCGACACGCAAGGCGGGGTAGACGTGGTCCCCGGTAACGCCGGCCGCTTCGGTGTGGATGAGGGCGATGAGGCGGATCTGAGTGATCTGAATGCCCTCATCGCGGCGGTCAACGGCGATGGCGGCGACTGGTCAGACCGAATGGCGGCAGTCGCCGACCTACAGCAGATGACTCGAATGTGGGCCGTCGAGAAGTACATCGGGCACTGGGACGGCTACTCGGGGCGCCGGGCTATCAACCAACCGAACAACTACTTCCTCCACAGCGACTCCTCCGGCATATTCCGAATGCTGCCCTGGGGTACAGATCAGACCTGGGGTGTGCGCCTCGCGTTCGGCGGGGAGGCGGGTGTCATGTTCGACAAGTGCCTGGCGGACGCCAGCTGCTCCAGCATGTACCGCGATGCCGTCCGCGAGGTCCGATCGGCGATCGACGAACTGGACCTCGACGCCCAAGCGGCGAGCACGGCAGCGCTCCTGGCGCCATGGCAGGAGAAGGACCCGCGACGCGAATACCCACTCGAATACATCCCGATTGCTGTGAAGGCCACCCGGGACTTCCTCAAAGTGCGTCCAGATGACGCCGCCAAGTGGCTCGACCCTGACATCTCCCAGACGCCAACCGTCCCACCAGCCGTGTTCCCGACCGGACCGGCGCCTGACCTGCGCTCGCCGCTGCTGGGCCTGCGCACGGGGCAGCGCCAGCGTCCGCTGCGCAACCATGGGGTCATCGTGCGCATTCGCTGCGACGAGCCATGCACCTACAGGGTCTATGGCCGCCTGGACCTGCGACGCGGCGGACGCAAGATCGTGCTCAGACAGCGGCTCGGACAACTGCCCGCCAACGGCACGGCGCGCCAGCGACTGCCGCTGTCGAACCCCTCGGCACGCTCGCTGCGCCGGGCACTGCGGCGGGGCACCCGTGTGCGGGCGCGCGTGCTCGCGCGGGTGCGTGACCGAACGGGCAACCTGACGGTGCGCAGCCGGCTGGTGCGCCTGACTCGCTGAGCCGCGCCCCTGAGGGCATTGACTTTCTGCGGGCCCGCGTTGTAGCTGAGCATGCACCCCCGCAAAGGGACACCGATGTTACGGTGGCCCTCCGTCCTCGCCGTGCGGAGACTGCGGGAACGGCGGACGGCTTACCCGTTCTTGAAGGGACCCTGGCCCTCCTTGGACTCGCCCCGCCGGCCCGGTGTCGAAAGCGCTCCGCGTGCTGGGGGCGGGCCAACCGGAAGGGGTGGGCCAGGCTTGGTCATGGAGCCGGAGGCCCTGGACTACCCCGAGACGTTGGTCCAGTTGACGGACATGCTCGGCCGGCACGTAGAGGTAACCCTCCGCGGCAGCTACAACAGCCCGCCGATCTTCCTCGACCTCTCCGTCAGAGCTGCGCCGTCGATGAAGGTCCTCAGTCGACAGCGCTCCACCGCACCCGGCCCGTGTCACATTGGTTGGTGACCACGCCGGCAGGATTTCGCTCGGTGACGTGGACCCGGAAGGCGCCGCGAGCGCGCTTGCCACGGAACCTCCCGCTGATGCTGAATTCCTCGATGAACCAGCCCTCGGGGTCCTGGTCCACGAACACGTCCCTCTTGCTGAACCTGCCGTGCCGGCGGATGCTGATTCGGCCGCTCGACTCAGGGTCGAGGAGGGTGAAGCTGGAGTACTCCCGGCCGTTGGTGCACCGGCTGGCCGGCGCGAACCAGTCGACGGACAGGCGGACTAGCTGCCGACGGTTGCGCGACTTGCGCAGGAACACGTCCGCCTGCTGGGAGGTGCTCCCGCCGTAGGTGAGCCCGGGCCGAGACGCCGCTTCGGCGCGCTCGGTACCCAGACCGCCCGTCGCCGCCAGCGCCGTGAGTAGGACCAGGCCCACGAGGGGGACCAGGAATGAAACTGTCTTCTTCATAGTTGCACCTTTCCCAGTGCCCGCTGGCCCCTTATTGGGGCTCGTTTTACGGGCTGGGGCCCATCCTCCCATCGGAGCGGGCAGTGGGTCTCTCTTTCGTTCATTGTTTCGTGGATCGCTAGGGAGCGCCAGGCGCGCGACTGCACGCACGGCGCTAGCTGGCGGAATGGAAGTCGCCCCCGCACCGGCCCCAGACACCACGCGCCGCGTTCTTGGCTCGCGTCTGGGCGCGGCGGAAGGGACGAATCTGGCCGAAGGGCTTGTTGCGGTAGACGTAGACCTTCGCCCAGCCCCGGCTGATCTGCGCGAGGTTCAGGCGCGCTCCTCGATGAACTTGCACGTAGGCGAGCAGTCGCCCGTAGCGATCCCACTTTGACTGGCTGGGGTCAGTGGTGAGCACGACCCTGCGCCCGCGACCACGATGAAGCGCCATCCGCCTCATGCTGCGGGTGGCTTCCGGCGCACCGCACTCGACTGGCGTGCCGGGGCGCTTGGTCTCGGGGGTGTCGATGCCGATCAGCCGAACGGCAAAACGTCCGCGCCCATGCCGTACCAGCGAGCGCACACGGACCGTGTCACCGTCGACGACCTTTGGAGGCGCGCGAACTGTCGCTTGACGGCGTCTCGACCGTCGAACCGGCCTCCTTCCGGCCATCCCTCCGGCGCAAACGTGACCGCGTCAGCGGCGTAGAGGTCGGCGAGCCCGTCGATGTCGCCGCGGGCGAAGCGGGCGACGCTTTCGCGGACGATCTCCACGTTCTCCTGCGACATCGCCTACTCCGACAGCCCCACGGCTTCGAGCGCTTCCGCGCGGTTGAGGACGACCTCAATGCGCGTGACCAGGCCGTCACGCACCGTCAGAACGTGCGCGTTCGAGATCGCGACCGCTGCACCGCTCTGCTTGGCGCTGCCGGACACGCGGACGAACACCACAACTCGACTACCGGCCTCGATGAAGCGCTCGGCCTCGAACCGCCAGTCGGCCCAGATTTCGTCGATTTGCAGGAACCAACGGCGTACCCCTTCCTGACCCCGATACGAGGACTCGGTATCGGGATAGATCAGCGGCGGCACTACCTCGACGTCGGGATGGAAGTAGTCGAAGAAGACGTCGTCGTAGTCGCCCCGCACAATCCCGGCTGCATCGGGGGTGAGCGAATACAGCCGCCTAACGAGCTCCAGGTTCTCCTGCGACATCCCTGCGCAGTATCCCGCGGAGGGCAGGGGGGCTGAAGAGCAGGCCGCGAAGCTGATTCAGGGCTACCTCGACGAGGCCGCTGGTGCGTAGCTCAACGCGCGCTTCCTACGCACACCCAAGGGATTCCGCTCTAACAGGGGCTCCGGGCACGGGCCACGCGCGTACTACATCTAACGAGGGGGTAGGCGCAGAGCGGGCTTCCGCTCTACAGAGCCAGATCCTCACCCGCCTCGACCCGCCTCGACCCGTGTGTGGACCACCGTTTGGTCCGCGCCTTGGTCCACGCCCGACCACCGGAGCCGCCCGGTGACCGCGCTAGCGGAAGCGCAGAATCCGTTCCTAGACGCTGAGCCGTGGGGCCGGTGTCACAAGGAGAACTACAGGGAGAGGTATGAAGGCGGAACAGCGGATAAGCGACGTAGACGGCGCGCCCGCGCGAGCGCATCGCCGGAGGAGCTGTGGAGGGACTACACGGCGGGACTGCTCGATCCGGTCCCGATGGACCTCCCGGTGCCGGGCGATGCAAGCGAGGCGGTGCGCCGGGTGGCGGCCGACATGTCGCTCCCGATCGGTCTGCGGCTGGCGGCGGGAGACCTTCGACCCGTCCCGTATGCCTGCCGGTGGCGGGCCGGGGTGCTCGGGCTCAGCTATCGCACGGTGGCCCGCGCACTGAAGACGCTGGTGGAGGCCGGTGCGCTGGAAAAGGGCGACCCGCTCCCGCCCCGAGCCGACTACCCGCGAGGCACGGCCAAGTTCCTGCCGCCGCCATCGGTGTGCCGCAGCGCCGTGGTCAGCGTCCAGTGGGCGGTGGCGCCCGTTCAGCTCGCGAATCACGCAGCGAGCAGGGCTCGGCCTGGTAACCGCTACCGCCACGCCCATTGGCTGGCCTGTCGTCTGGCTGAGCGTGGTCTCGACTCCGAGACCGCCGCGCTATTCATGAGCGGGTACGTGAAGCGGTGCCCGGCTGGCGATCACCCGTACACGGACCGCGAGGCCGCCGCCACCCTGCGCTCGGTCTACCGGCACTTGCCGAAGACGACCTGAGCGGTCGGCAGGATGAACGGGATGCCGATGATCGACCGCGAGCAGGTAGACCGCCAGCGCCGCCGCTGCAGAGGCCGAGGCTGAGCGTGATCGCCTTCAGGCCAAGCTCGACCGCCTCGACGCCTGCGAGAACGCCGGCGTTGACGAAGACCCCGACAACATTGAGCGGAACCTGCTCGACCTAGCGACCCCCAGGCGGACGCCGAGGTCGAAGACGCCGGGGCGTTGCGGAGCCGTTACCGGCGAGCCCCCGGACGGACTCGTCGAAGGGGCCTAGCGCGTATAGCTTGCGCGGGATGCCGGAACAGATCGGGAAAGGGGTGGCGGGAATCCCAGGGCAGCTGCGCCCGGAGGACGAAGACGAGCTCTACCGGTTGGCCCGCGAGACGGCGGGCCCCATCCTGGAGATCGGGACGCTCCATGGCCGCTCCACCGCGATCCTCGCCCTGGGCGCTCAAGAGGGCCGGGGGGCGTGGGTCGTGTCAGTGGACATCGACCCGCGGGCTCAGACTGCGGCCCGTGGCGCGCTGCTCGAGCACGGCGTCGCCGATCGGGTCCTGCTCATCAGGGGATCGCTGAAGGGAGCGTTGAGGCGGCTCGCAGGGTTGCGGCCCGCGCTCGTGTTCGTCGACGGGGACCACTCCACTCCCGGCGTCCGCCGCGACCTGCTCGCGCTTGAGCCCGCCCTCACCCGGGGCGGGGTGTTGGTGTTCCACGACTACACCGACCCCCGCAACGAGGACGCGGACGAGCCCACGATCGGCGTGCGCGACGCGATCCGGGCCAGCTGGGTGGCGCGGGAGTGCGACCTGCTCTCCGAGGTGGGCGCGTGCGGCGTGTTTCGGCGGCGCACCGGGCCGGAGCCCCAAAGCCCGGTGCTCGACGCGATCCTGCTCGACCCGCCTCGGCTCCAGTGGCGTCAGCGGGTCCGGCGGCCCGCCGGGAAGCTCGCGCGCCGGCTGCTGGGTCGCTGATCGCCTGCACACACCCCGGGCCGGCTTTCTTGGGAGGTCGGCCCGCGGACAGGCTTCTACCGCGCTGGGCAAAAACGGCTGGGCAACCCACGCTAGCTGACGTTCCGGTTTACGGTGGCCCTGGTAACCAGGTCACTGCTTCCCGACCGGGGGTCGGCCTTCCGTCGGGGAGGAGCTATTCCCCCGCGGTCGATCTCCTCCACGGTTTCGGGGTCAGCGGAGATGGAGAAGCCGGTCCCGCCGCCGGGGTCTACGACGGGCAGCTCGGGCAGCTCGGGCTCCCACACCGTCGCCACCAGCGCACGGAAGTCGGGGAACAGCTCAGCGGCGTGTCGCAGCGCGGCCTTTGACAGCTCAGAGCCGTCGTAGGCCACCAGTACAGGGGGCTCCTGGGGCATGGGAGGCGAGGCTTACACCGGTGTGCACGCAGCCAGGCCGCTCCCGGCCGCATGTTGAGGGCGGGCGCCCCGCAGTTCCTCAGCGCTCCGAGCGGCCTGGCCCAATAGTGGCCTAAACGCCCTCAATACTGCAACCGCGGTACAGACGCGAAGGCGCGCGCAACGGAATATGTGGCTATGACCAAACGACTGACCGCTCTCATCCGCATGTTGAGGGCGCGTGAAGGCGGCCGTACGGACGTGTATCGGCCGTTTCCCGGTTCGTGTGCGCGGGTACTCCGACCTGACAAACCTGCCGCATTAGGAAAGGATTCCCCGTGTCTGAACTGAGCCCCCGTCTCTCCATGGAGGAGCTGGAGCTCGAGGGAGGGCAGTTGCTTCCCAACAAGGAAGTGCTGTCGATTCTCGACCTGCTCGTAAATGTCGACTTGGCGATTGACCTCGCCGCCCCGATCGACCTATCGGTCGCGGCCAACCTCAATGTCGCCGCCCCGGTTGACGCCTCAGCGTCCGCCAACGTGCTTTCCATCGGGTCCGACTCCCAGGCGCTTGCCGACCAGGGCACCATGATCGACCAGTACATCTCGGGCGAGGCGGTCGCCACTGCACCGCAGGACGCCACCATCGACCAGAGCGACGACATTATCGGCGACGGCACTGGCACCGGCGACGGCACGGGCACGGTCGGCGACCAGACCGGCGAGCAGCTGGCTCCGGCCCCCGGTACCGGCGACGGCGCCGCACCGGCCGGCGATTCCGGGAGCGACGGTGTGAACGCGCAGGCGATCGAGCTGCCGACGAGCGATTCCGAGCTGCTGTCCGGCCCGCTGCTGAACGTCGACGTCGACGTCAACCTCGACGCGGACGCGGCGGCGCCGACCGCCGGAGCGGTTGCGGCGAACGCCAACGCCGCGGTTCCGATCGATGCGGCGGTCTCGGCCAACATCGGCACGATCGACTCACAGTCGGTGGCGATCGCCGAGCAGGACGCGATCATCAACCAGCAGCTCGACGACGTCACCGCGTCGGCCACCTCGGAGCAGAACGCCGACATCACCCAGTAGGCAAGCGGGAGGCAGCTCGACGCAGACCGTCGCGTGACGGCATCGGCAGTAGCAGCGCCCAGTGCGCCCGTGCTCGAGCGCGGGGTCGAGCTGCTGGGCAAGCTGAGGGACTCGGGGTACCGCGAGGCCCCGACCCTCGTCCGTCGCTCGGATGGCCAGATGGTCAAGCTGACGCCGCTGCTCTACGAGCTGCTGGGGGCGCTGGACGGCCGCCGGGACTGCGACGAGCTCGCTGCCGAGCTCGGGTCCCGGATCGACCGGCAGGTGACCGGGGAGGACGTGCGGTTCCTGATCGAGCGCAAGCTCATGCCGCTGGGCCTGGTGGGGGGTGCCGACGGCGTCACGCCCGAGCTCGCGCAGGCGAACCCCCTGCTGGCGCTCCGGCCCCGGTTCGTGATCACCCAGCCGGGCCTGACCCGCAGCCTCACGCAGCCGTTCGTATGGCTGTTCAAGCCGGCGGTCGTGGCGGTCCTGATGGCGGTCTTCACCGCGATCTCCGTGTGGCTGATCGGGGACAAGGGGCTGTCGGGGGCCTTGCACCAGGCGTTCTACGAGCCCGGGCTGATTCTCGCCGTCTGGGCCCTGGTGGTCGTGTCCGCGGGGTTCCACGAGATCGGGCATGCCGCGGCCTGCCGCTACAGCGGTGCGAGCCCGGGGGTGATGGGCGGGGGGCTGTACCTGATCTGGCCGGCCTTCTACACCGAGGTGAGCGATGCGTACAGGCTCGACCGGCGGGGCCGGCTGCGTGTCGACTTCGGCGGCCTGTACTTCACCGCGATCTTCGCGGTGATCACCGCCGGGGTCTGGCTTGTGACCGGCCTCGACGCCCTGCTCCTCGTCGTCGCCATGCAGCTGATCCAGATGGTCCGGCAGCTGGTGCCGTTCATCCGCGCCGACGGCTACCACATCGTCGCGGACCTGATCGGCGTTCCCGACCTCTTCGCGCACATCAAGCCCACGCTGGCCGGCCTGCTGCCCACCCGCTGGAGGGGCGGGCAGCATCAGGCGCTGCGGCCCTGGGCCCGCGCGGTGGTGACCGTCTGGGTGCTGACCACGGTGCCCTTGCTGCTCGGACTGCTCGCGCTGATCGTGGTGACATTCCCCCGGCTGGCCGCGACCGGCTGGGACAGCATCGGACAGCATTGGGCTGAGACGACGGTCTTCTGGGAGCGGGACGACGTGGCCGGCGCGGCCGTGTCGCTCCTGTCCACC
Organism: uncultured Thermoleophilaceae bacterium; assembly: GCA_963830065.1. Classification (GTDB taxonomy): domain Bacteria; phylum Actinomycetota; class Thermoleophilia; order Solirubrobacterales; family Thermoleophilaceae; genus JACCZR01. The sequence continues at coordinate 1,254 of CAWHLA010000011.1, read as the reverse complement.
GCCTTGGTGGCCGTGCCGCTGCTGAGCATCGTCTACCTCCTCTGGCGGGTGGCGAGGTCCGTCGCGGTCTCCGTCTTGCGCAAGACGGCCGGGCGCCCCCGCCTGCGCGGGCTCTCGCTGTTGGCCGCCGCCGGCGTGGCGGCCCTCGTGGCCTGGGCGTGGTGGCCGGGCGACCACTACCGGCCGATCTCGTCGAAGGAGGGCGGCGCCGTCCCGACGGTCCTGCGTCCGCCGGTGGACAGCGCGGGCATCCGTGCGGTGCCCGTCGGTCACCGGCACCAGGCCGCTCGCCCGCAGTCGGTCCCGCGGGTCGTCCGGGGCGGGCCGGCTCACCGCAGGCCGGCGTCCAGCGGCTGCCGATCGCACAGTCGGTCCAGCAGCAGATAGAGCGCAGGCTCGGGCCCGCCCCGACGGTGGGCGTGACCACGGAGAGCGCTCCGGCGCCCTCGGGCGAGCCGCCGCGGGAGGCCACGGGCACAGCGCCCGTCACTGGCCCGACGGCCGCGCCTCGGTCGGCGTGGCCCTTCCCCTTCGACCCGCCGCTGCCTACCCAGCCGGGTGATAACCGGGCGATGGCGGTCAACACCACCGACAGGTCGGCCAAGTGGGACTTCGCGTCGTCGTTCGTGGTGGTCGAGGACGGCGGAGCCGCTCGGCACACCAACGATGCTCACGCCTACGCGTCGTGCACCGACTGCGCCACGGGCGCGACGGCATTCCAGGTGGTGCTGATCGTCGGCCAGTCGGACGAGATCACGCCGGTCAACGCTGCGGCTGCCGCCAACTACCACTGCGTCAGGTGCCGGACCTTCGCCTTCGCCTACCAGATCGTGGCCTCGGTCACCGAGGTCACTCCGGCGGTGCAGGAGACGCTCGACGATGCGCGCGCCCGTCTGGAGAAGCTTGAGGCGACAGCCGGCTCTCTCACCGGAGCCCAGATCCACGCCGCGCTCGAGGAGATACAGCGGAGCGTGCTCGAGGGCCTCGACGGGGTCATCGCCCTCGACTCGGACTCCGACACCGCCGCGCCGCCGCCCGAGTCCGGCGATGGGCAGGCGACGCCATAGCCCTCTACTCCCGTCCCTTGCGTCCGTGCTCAACACCGGCGGAGCAGGCGGGCGCGGTCCCCGTGACCGCCGGCCCGGCTTCGGCCTAGCCGGCCAGGCCTGCAAAGGACGAGTCGAGCGCCCGGGGGTCTACCGCCTCGGGCAGCCCGATCAGGACCACCTTCGAGCGTGGCTCGCGGTCGTCCCA
>CAWHLA010000010.1:67500-284520 GCA_963830065.1 uncultured Thermoleophilaceae bacterium | reverse complement strand
GGGGGCTCACGGCTAGGAGACGACCGACAGGCCGCCCGGCCACACGGTGTACTCCACCCGCGTGCGGAGGCCGATGTAGTCGCCGTCCACCTGAAGCGGAAACGGCTCTCCCTCCACGCCCTCGATCACCGCTTCGCGCACTCCTTCGAAGCCCGCGATGTGGCGGTGGCGTTGCACGCTCCGAGCGCTGCCCGAGACCAGGCGCGGCAGCAGAGTGGCCACCTCCAGCGGCGTGGCGCGCTTGAGCGCAGCCAGCGACAGGCCGCCGCTGTCCAGCTCCGCGCCGCCCACCACGCGCATCGGCCGGGAGGCGAAGTAGGTGTAGGGCCCCGCGTTCTGGACCACGACGGTGACCGCCTCGATCTCCTGGCCATCGGCCCGGAGGCGCACCCGGGGCGGATTGACCAGGTAGCGGCGGTTGAACGTCCCGATCCCGCAGATCGTGTAGTACCACGGTCCGAACTTGGCCTTGCGGTAGGGGTGGGAGTCCACCCGCTCGACGACCGACGCATCGAGTCCCACGCCCGAAGCGAACAGGAAGTGCCGGCCGTCGACCCGCCCGAGGTCGACGCGGCGGGGGGTCCAGGCGTCGGCCATGCCCAGGAGGTGTTCGGTGGCGTCGACCACGTCGTCGGGGATGCCGAGGATGCGGCAGTAGACGTTGGTGGCCCCACCCGGCAGGCAGGTCAGGGGGGTATCGGTGCCCACCAGGCCGTTGGCCGCCTCATTGACGGTGCCGTCGCCGCCGAAGGCCACCACCACGTCGTAGCCCTCTTGCGCCGCTTCCCGGCAGAGCTGGGTGGCGTGCTCGCGCTTCTCGGTGTCGATCGCTTCCACCGTGTAGCGCGACTGCAGCGCGTAGACCACGAGGTTGCGCAACCGGTCGGAGACCGTGGTGGCGTAGGGGTTGACGATCACCAGCATCCGGCGCTGGGGCGTTCGGTCGGGAAGCAGGCGCTCCGCGAGCTCCTCGGCGCGTTCGATCGTGGCCACGGACGATCAACCCCGGCCGGGGCGCCGAGTTACCTGAGCGCGTGCTCGAATCAGCAGATGATGATGAGGGTGCAGCCCCCGCCGCCACCGCCACCCCCGCCTCCACCGCCACCGGCGCTGGGCGGCGGCGCGGGCGGAAGGCTCGGGGTGGGGTTCGCAGGGGCGGGGGAGAACGAGCCGCCTCCCGCGTTTCCGCCGCTCTCCTGCGCGAACGCTTGCCACGCGGGCTTGGGAGCTCCCGAGCGGGAGAACAGCCCGGTGTTGATCCCCCACCAGTTGTCCTCCCCTGCAACGGGGGCCCGGTCGCGCCAGGAGAACCAGACCACCATGCCGACCCTCAAGCGCCGACGAGCCCTGGCGAATCCGCGGTAGATGCCGGACAGTCGGGCGGCCTGACCGGCCTGGGTGGTCTTGTACGCGGCTGAGAAGCCGTTGGCCCGGCCATCGGTGCCCCATCCGACCTCGGTGACCCAGACCTGTTTACGGCGGTCGCCCCCGCGGCGCATGACCGACCGTGCCCGCTTGACCGTGCCGATCACGCCGCTTGCGGTGCGTGAGTAGGAGTTCACGGCGACGACGTCGAACAGCCGCCGGCCCCGCCTGCGATAGAGCGCCCTCAGGTAGCGGGTCATCGGAACGCCCTTGCGGTTGCGGGTCTGCGGCAGGCCCGCCGTCACCAGCTTCGCCCGCCGGTCGCCCTTCTTCATGGCCGAGCGAGCCGACCTCAGCATGCTCACGTAGCCACGGGCGCTTGGGTGCCCATTCCAGTACGCCGGGTAGTTGGGCTCGTTCCAGATCTGCCACGCCGTGATGGGCCGCTTCGGGACGTCGGGATGTTGGCGCCAGAACCGTCCACGTCGTCCGTAGCGCCTCACCGCATCGCGTACAAAGCGCGCGAAAGCCCGCTTGCCGCTACGGGAGCGCGGTGGGTACTGAGCCTTCCGCGCGGCGAAGGGCGGGGACCCGCTCAGCACGGGGAGCATGCGCAGGCCGGCGCGGGCGACGCTGGCGACCACCTGGTCGTAAGCCGCCCAGTGGCGGGCGCCACGTCGGGGCTCGACCACCGGCCAGAGCAGCGCGAAGCGGTAGGTGCCCGCCCCGCCGCGGTGCATTCGGATCAGCTCGCCGTTGCTTGGCGTACTCCACGCCTGAAGCCCGTAGAAGCTGCGCGGGGCCGCGCCGGCGGACGGCGCGCCGGCGAGTGCGATCGCGGCCAGCGCGAGGCCGATGGCGAGCGTGCGGCTGATCGTCACCGGTCAAGGGTAACCCCTACCCCTCGGACGGGGTCGCCTCGAAGTGGACTGCGCCGTCGACCTCGACCTCGCGCACCCGTCCCTCGTTGAGCAAGAGGTCGGTGTGGCCCAGAACCTCCGAGAGGGTCAGATAGGCCTGAGTCACCGCGATGTTGCCCCACAGCGCCTGGGCGAGCTCGTGGGCGGTTCGCGGGCGCTCGGCGATGAGCCCGTACAGCTTCTCCGCACGCCGGGTGTGCATCCGGAATCGCTCCTCGATCAGTTCGCGGTGATCCGTGATCGGGTCGCCGTGCCCTGGGAGCACCAGCTCGAGGTCCATCTCCGCTGTCCGCCGCAAGGACTCCAGGTAGGTGACCAGCGCCTGGGGTCGCTCGGTGGCGCCGGGCTCGCGTGGACGGGTGATCAGCGGGTTGGAAGAGATGTGCTTGAGGAGGTGGTCGGCTGCGAGCAGGGTCTTCCGGTCGTGGTCCAGGAAGACAGTGTCGGTGGGCGAGTGGCCGGGCCGAAAGCAGACCTGGAGGCTGCGGTCGCGCAACTCGACCACCTCGCCGTCACGCAGGGGACGAGTCACGTCGACGGGAGCGCCCCATCCCCGAAACGTGCGCGACACGGCCTGTAACGCGGTTGCCACATCCTCTGGGATCCCGTGGCGCAGCATGACCTGGCGGCCGAACTCGTCGTCGGCCTCGGATTCATCGCGGAAGCGCGAGACGAAGGGCACGGCGACGTCGATGGCCGCGACCTCGGCCCCCGAGCGCTTGGCGACCAGACCGACCAGCCCCAGATGGTCGATGTGCTGGTGGGTGAGGATCACCAGCTCGATGTCCTCGAGCCGGTGGCCGCACGCCTCGATGCCGCTCTGGAGCTCGTCGAAGGAGGAGCCCGAGTTGGGCCCCGCATCGACCAAGGTGAGCGGGTCGTCCTCGATCAGGTAGACGTTGACCCGGCCCACCGCGAACGGCGTGGGGACGGCTATGCGGTGGATGCCTTGCGCCGTGGCGGGCGCGTAGGGGTCCGGACCGGGTTCGTTCAGCTCCTCCACTCCAGTGCCCGCGCAGGGTACGGCACCGGACTCGCGCTTGGCCGGGCTTGTTGGCGGCGATACGATCGGATGGTGCGCCGGCTGACGCTCGTTGTGTTCGCGTTGCTCGCGCTTGTGCTCGTTCCCAGCACGGCTGACGCGGCGCAGCTGAGCTCGCTCGGCTCGTTCGCCCAGCCTGTCCACTTGGCCGCTCCGCCGGGGGACAACGCGCGCCTGATGGTCGTCGAAAAGGGGGGCTCGATCCGCGTGTGGCGCAAGGGAGGCGATCCCAGCGGCCTGTTCCTCGACGTGGCCGCCGCGGTGGGGGGGATCCAGAGCGCGGGAGAGCAGGGCCTGCTGTCGATGGCCTTCGCGCCCGACTACGCCACCAGCGGGCGCTTTTACGTCTACTACACGGCAGCCGACGGCCAGAGCAACAGGATCGACGAATTCCGGGTCTCGTCCGATCGCAGCGTCGCCGATCCGCTGTCGCCGTCGCCAGGTGCTGGTCGTCCCGCACACGACGGCCACCAACCACAACGGCGGCCAGATTGCCTTCGGCCCCGATGGGTTGCTCTACGCGGCGCCCGGCGATGGCGGGAACACGCCTGCCCAGGCGCAGGACACCACCTCGCTGCTGGGCAAGGTGCTGCGAATCGACCCCGACCCCTCGGGGCCCTCCTGCCCGGCCACGCCCAGCGACTGCTACTCCTCGCCGTCGACCAACCCGTTCGCCGGCGCGACGCCGGGCCGCGACGAGATCCTCCATCTGGGCCTGCGCAACCCGTTTCGCTTCTCGTTTGACAGCTCAGGCGGCGACCTCGTCATCGGCGACGTCGGAGCGGGCCTGCAGGAGGAGGCGACGCTGATCCCCGCCGGCACGCCCGGTGGGCGCAACCTGGGCTGGCCCATCTGTGAGGGGACCAGCTGCAGCGCCCCGGCGCCGGCGAACTATCTGGCCCCGGCGCTGGCCTACACCCAAGCGGCACCGCGGGCCGTGACCGGTGGCGTGGTGGTCCACGACCGGCGCCTGCCCGAGCTCGCCGGGCGCTACATCTACGCCGACTTCTACGAGGGCGCGATCCGCTCCCGGTCGCTCGTGGCCGGAGCGGGCGCACCGCACGGAGACCCGATCGGCCTGACGGTCCCGAACCTGGCGAGCTTCTCTGAGGACCACGGTGGTTGCGTGTACGTGACCTCGCTGAACGGCGGGGTCTTCCGGATCGTTCCGGATCGCAAGGTCGGCCCCACGCCGTGCAGTGGTGCCAAGGTGAGAAAGTCGGGGCGGTCGCAGGCCCGGGTGCCGTGATCGCCCTGTGTGGCTAGCTGCGGATCAGCTCTAGCACCTCGTCGCGCTTCTCCTCCATGTGCTCTGCGGAGCGCAGCGATTCGAGGTTCAGCCGCAGCAGCGGCTCGGTGTTGGACGGGCGCACGTTGAAGTGCCAGTCCTCGTAGTCCACCGAGACGCCGTCCAGCCAGGAGACCTCCGCGTCGGAGTAGCGCTCGGCCAGTCTCGTCCATCTTCGCCTCCTGGTCTGAGACCTCGGAGTTGATCTCGCCCGAGATGAAGTAGTTGGAGCGCAGCGGCTCCAGCAGCTCGGCCATTGTCGCGCCCGGCGCGGAGAGCAGCTCGAGCACGAGCAGGGCCGGCAGCGTGCCGGAGTCGGCGTTGTAGAAGTCGCGGAAGTAGTAGTGCCCGGACACCTCGCCGCCGAAGGCCGCGCCCTCGTCGCGCATCCGGGTCTTGAAGAAGGCGTGGCCGACGCGGTTGACGTGGGCGGTGCCGCCGGCGGCCTCGACCCGGTCGCGGACCGCGCGGCTCGCGCGCACGTCGTAGAGGATCGCGGCGCCCGGCTCCTTGGCCAGCACGGCCTCTGCCAGCAGGGCGCAGAGGAAGTCGCCGTCCACGAACCGGCCGGTCTCGTCGATGAAGAAGCAGCGATCGGCGTCGCCGTCCCAAGCGATGCCGAGCTGCGCGCCGGCGTCGCGCACCTTCTCGACGATGAAGCGGCGGTTCTCCTCCAGCAGCGGGTTGGGCTCGTGGTCGGGGAAGTCGCCGTTGGGCTCCCAGTAGGTGGTGACCTGGTCGAGCGGCAGCTGGTTGAGCAGCGGGCCGACCATCGGGCCCGCCATCCCGTTGCCGCCGTCGAGCACGACCTTCATCGGCTCGATCGCCTGGGCGTCGATCCAGCTGAGCGCGGCCTCGCGGAACTCGTGGCCGACGTCCACGTGCTCGCGCTCGCCCGGCTCGTCGACCGCCGGGCCCGGCTCGCCCTGGGCGACGATGTCGCGCAGCTCGCCGATGCCCGAGTCCCCCGACAGCGCGATCGACCCGCGGCGCACGAGCTTGGCGCCGGTGTAGGCCTTGGGGTTGTGCGAGGCCGTGCACATCAGGCCGCCGTCCAGACCGCGCGAGCCGACGGCGTAATAGAGCATCTCGGTGCCCACCATCCCGACGTCGAGCACGTCGGCGCCCTCGTCGCACAGGCCGGCGGCGTAGCGGTCGGCCAGCTCGGGCGCCGACAGGCGCATGTCGCGCCCCAGCCCCACGGTCAGGTCGGTGGGCGCCTTGTCCTGCATGTCGCCCAGCACCCGGGCGAAGGCCCGGCCCACGCGGTAGGCCACGTCCCCGTCGATCTGGTCCGGATAGATCCCGCGCACGTCATACGCTTTGAAGATGCCGGGGTCGACCGCGGACACGGGCGGCCACTCTAGAGCCGGGCTGCAGCGCCTCTCGATCGTCCTTCCCGCCTTCAACGAGGCGGCGAACATCGAGTCCGCGGTGGCCGAGGCGACCGCGGTGGCGGCCCGGCTGACCGAAGAGCACGAGGTGATCGTGGTGGACGACGGGTCCTCCGACGGCACCGCCGGGCTGGTGGAGGCGCTGGGCGCCGAGGACCCCCGCGTGCGCCTGGTCTCCCACGAGGTGAACCAGGGCTACGGCGAGGCCCTGCGCACCGGTTTCCTCTCCGCTCGATTCGACCACGTGTTCTTCACCGACGCCGACCTCCAGTTCGACATGGAGGAGCTGGAGCGCTTCCTGCCCTACGCGGGGACGGTGGACGTGGTCGCCGGCTACCGCGTCAACCGCCAGGACCCGCTGCAGCGGCGGATGAACGCCTATGCCTGGAACTTCCTCGTGCGTGTGCTCTTCTACGTCCCCGTGCGCGACATCGACTGCGCGTTCAAGCTGTTCAGCCGCCACGCGCTGTCCCAGGTGGACGTGCGCTCGGTGGGCGCGATGGTCAACACCGAGCTGATGGTCCGGCTGGGTCGCCGCGGAGCGTCGATCGTCGAGGTCGGCGTGCACCATCGCCCCCGTCGGGCGGGCCAGGCGCGCGGCGCCAGCCTGCGCGTGATCCTCACCGCGTTCCGCGAGCTGGTGCGCCTGCGGGCCGAGCTGACCGAGCTCGACAGCCGTCACCTGTGAGCTGCGCGGCGTGCGGGTCGGGGGCCCTGCGCCCCCATCTCGAGGTGACCACGGCCGCCGGCGAGGGGTTGGTGGCCACCACCACCGCCTACGGCGCCGCGCCCGCGGACCTGGTCCGGTGCCGCACCTGCGGCCACATCCAGGTGAGCCGGTTTCCCGCCGAGGCCGAGCTGGAGGGCGCCTACGCCGAGGTCGACGAGGGCGCCTACCTGTCGGAGGCCGCCGGCCAGCGCGCCACGGCGGCGCGGGCGCTGGAGCACATCGAGCGCCACCTGCCGGCCCCGGGCTCCGTCTGTGACCTGGGCTGCTGGGTCGGGTTCCTGCTGGCCGAGGCCGAGGCGCGCGGCTGGGAGGCGCAGGGCGTCGAGCCGTCGCGGTTCGCGGCCGAGTACGCGCGTGAGCAGATGGGCCTCGCGGTGCAGACCGGGACGATCGAGGAGGCGTCGGGCACGTTCGACTGCGTGGTGATGGGCGACGTGATCGAGCACCTCCCCGACCCGGGCGCCGGCCTGGACCGGGCGGCCGGCCTGCTGCGCCCAGGCGGCGTGCTCTATCTCGCGCTCCCCGACGCGGGCAGCGCAGTCGCGCGGGCCATGGGCGCGCGCTGGTGGTCGGTGCTGCCCACCCACGTGCAGTACTTCACCCGCCACAGCCTGGCCCACCTGCTGAGCCGCCACGGGTACGTGGTCGAGTGGATGAGCACCGCCCCGAAGGCCTTCACCGTGCGCTACTACCTCGAGCGCCTGGAGGGCTACTCGCCGCCGCTGGCCCGGGCGGCGGTGCGGGTGGCGACGGCGCTCGGTGTGGCCGACCGCCTCGTGTGGCCGGACTTCCGCGACCGGATGGCCGTCGTGGCCCGCCTGCGGGGCCAGTGAGCCGGGTCGCGGTCATCGGCGCGGGGCTGACCGGCCTGACCGCGGGCTACGAGCTGGCCCGCGCGGGCTGGGAGGTCGACGTGCTGGAGCGCTGGCCCGGGCTGGGCGGGCAGGCCGCGACGATGGACGTGGGGGGCGGCCTGCTGCTGGAGCGCTACTACCACCACCTGTTCACCTCCGACCGCGACATCACCGCCCTGGCCGCCGAGCTGGGGGTGGAGATCGACTGGATGCCCTCCAGCGTCGCCGTCTTTGCCGACGGGCGCAGCCACCCGTTCACCACGCCGATGGACCTGCTGCGCTTTCGGCCGCTGTCGCCGCTTGCCCGGATCCGAATGGGCCTGGCGGTGGTCAACCTGCAGCGCCGCCAGACCGACGTCGGGCCGTTCGAGGGGCGGACCTGCCGCGACTGGATCGTCTCCTCGATGGGTGTCCAGGCCTGGGAGCGGGTGTGGGGCCCGCTCCTGCGCGGCAAGTTCGGAGAGCGCGCCGGCGACATCTCCATGGCCTGGCTGTGGAGCAAGCTCACCCTGCGCCGGCAGATCAAGGGCGCGGAGGCCCGGGGCGAGGTGCTCGGCTACCCGCGGGGCACCTTCGAGCCGATGCTGCAACGGCTCGGCGAGCAGATCGAGGCCCACGGGGGCCGGGTGCACATCGACCGGCCCGCCGCCCGCGTCGCCAAGCGGGACGGCCGCTTCGCGGTCGCCCTGGGGGAGGAGGGCTCGTTTCGCCGCGGCCACGACCCCCGCACCTTCGAGACCGACGCCGAGGTCGAGTACGACGCGGTGCTGGCCACCGTCCCGAACCGGGTGTTCGAGGGACTGGTCGACCCCGAGCTGCTGCCCGCGCCCTACCTGGAGCGGCTGCGCTCGATCGAGTACCACGCGGCGCTGTGCCTGGTGCTGGAGCTCGACCGCGGCTTCACGCCCTTCTACTGGACTAACGTGGCCGACCCGGGAATGCCCTTCGTCGGGCTGATCGAGCAGGAGCGGCTGGTCGGGACCGACGCGCTGGGCGGCCGTCGCTTCCTCTACGTGGCGAACTACACGGCGCAGGACGACGAACTGCTGGGCCTGGAGCCCGACGAGCTGCTCGACCGCTACGAGCCCGGGTTGAAGCGGGTCAACCCCGCCTTCGACCGCTCTTGGGTGCGCCAGCGGTGGCTGTTCCGCGAGCCCGACGCCCAGCCGATCGTCACCCCGGGCTACCGGGAGCGGATACCCCCGCTCCAGACCGGGGTCGACGGCCTGCTGCTGGCCAACACCACGCAGGTGTATCCCGAGGACCGCGGCACCAACTACGCGGTCCGTCTGGGCCGCGAGGCCGCGGCCGCGCTGATCGCCTAGCGGGCGACCAGGGGCTCGGTGCCCAGCGCGCCCGACACCGCCGCCACCGTCTCCGTCAGGTCGGGCCCCTGCTCGGCGAACAGCTTCTCGACGGCACCGAGACCCGCGCGCTGGACGAGGCGCTTCTCGTTGAGAACCCACTCGCGGCGCTCGGCCAGCCGGGGGTGCGCCGTGGACAGGACCGCGTTGGCGAGTGGCAGCAGGCGGGGCACGGTCAGACAGCTTTGCGCCCCACGGCGTAGAGGTCGTTCCCAAGGAACAGCCGAACCGGGCGCGCGCCGGCCGCCCGGGCCGCCATTCGCATCGCGGCGCTCTGCTCCAGGCCCTCGGTGAGGAAGTGCTCGCCGGTGCGCAGCACGTTCGGGTCGATCCACGCGCGCACACGCGCGAAGCCCGCCGCTCGCATGGCGCGGCGCAGGCCGTGGAGGCTCTGCTCGTTGACGTGGTAGCTCTCGGCGGCCGCGAGGCGCTCGTCCAGCGCCCGAGCCGCGCCGCCCTGTCCCGCGAGGCGCATCAGCGGCCGGGCCAGCGGCCAGGCGACCTTGGTGAACAGGCGGTTGGGGGCGGTGTGGACGAGCAGCGTCCCGCCCGGAGCGAGCACCCGCTCGAGCTCGGCCAGCACCGGCACCGTCTGCGCCGGGTCGACATGCTCGACCACGTCTCCGAGCAGCGCGCGGTCGAACGAGCCGTCCGCCCAGGGCAGTGAGGTCAGGTCGGCGCGCCGCACGTCTGCCCCCGGCACGCCGGCCAGCGTCTCACGGGTCAGCTCCACCGCCGCCTCGGCGTAGTCGGCGCCGGCGACCTCGGCTCCCTCCGCGGCGCAGGCCAGCAGCACCTCGCCGCGCCCGCAGCCGGCGTCGAGCACCCGGACGCCGGGACCGGGAGCCAGGGCAGCCGCGAGGCGGCGCTTGATCGGTGACAGGCCACGGTCTTCGCGGAAGCGGTCCCAGCCCTCGCACTTGTCGCTGAGGAAGTAGTCGCGGTCGTAGATGTCGCTGGAGAGCGGCATCACCGGCGCCTGATCCAGAACCCGGTGGGGAAGTTCGCGCCCCTGAACCCCGGCAGCAGGCGCTTGAACCGCTTCGGCTGCTCGATCGAGACCGCGTGCGTGGCGAACAGCACCTCGAAGCCGGGGTTGCCGCTCAGCAGCGCCTGCAGCAGGTACTGCTCGTTCCAGTGCACGCCGTGGAAGCGGGTCAGCGCGCGGTGGTACTCGTAGGGCAGCCAGATGTCGTGGAAGTGCACGAGCACCCCCGGCGCCAGGGCCGGGAGCAGGTCGAGCACGACGTGGTTGACGTCGCCACCCAGCTTGACCACGTGGGTGGTGTCCACGAACAGCACGTCGCCGTCCCCGAGCTCCTGGAGCTCCGAGACCGGGATGTCCTGGGCCCGGCGCCGCTCGACCTCCCCAAGCCCGAGGTCGTCCCGGGGCGAGGGGTCGTTGGTCTGGACGGAGGTGGGCAGGCCGTCGGCCTCGTTGGCCTTCGCGGCCGCTCGCAGGACCATGGTGGAGTAGCCCGAGCCCAGCTCGACCACCCGGTGGGGTCCCGCCCAGCGGACCACCGCGTAGGCGATCTCGGCGTCGCCGTGCTCGTACAGGGTGTTGTCGAAGACGAAGCCCTCGCCCTCCTCGAGCTCGCCGACGAACGGCGCCAGCTCCCGCTCGGCCCAGGCGATCTGCGCCTCGGTGTCGAAGTCGATCCCGCGCAGCTCGCTGCGGCGGTCGCGGACGTCGGCCGGCAGCTCGGACTCGTCGGGGATCGGCGAGTAGGCGTTGCGCGCGACAAGGTCGTAGTTGCGCGTCCGGGCCACGTGGAGGCCCAGCGCTGAGGCCGCGCGCCGGATCCGCCCGCTCACGTGGCGAAACCTATACTCGCCCGCCGATGCTCGCCCGATTGAGTGCGTGGTCGGGCGGTGACGAGGTTCGCCGGCGGGAGCTGGCTTGGCTGCTCGGCGCGATCGCGCTCGGCCTGGCGCTGCGGCTGGCCTACGTCCTCATCACCCACGACGGCAGCCTCGGGGTCGACGAAGCCGACTACGACCGCTCGGGCCGGTTCGCGGCGGACGGCCACTGGATGTGGTTCACGCCGCCCTACGGCGAGCCGCATCCGTCCCTGTGGAAGGCGCCCGGGTACCCGCTGTGGGTCGGCGCGGTCTACAGCGTTCTCGGCCCGGGGCCGAACAAGGTGATCGGCCTGCAGGCGCTCCTGGGGCCGGCCGTGATCCTCATGACGTGGGTGCTGGCCCGGCGGCTGTTCGGGCCGCGGGCGGCCATCGCCGCGGCCGTGGTCGCGGCGCTGTACCCGCACCTGTGGCAATGGGAGGCCTCGCTGCACCCGGAGGCGCTCGCCCTGCCGCTGGCGCTCGGCTTCTACCTGGTGGTGCTGGGACGCGAGCCCACGCCGCGCCGGGCGGCCGCGGCCGGGCTCCTGCTCGGGGTCTCGCTCCTGGTCCGGCCCACGTCGCTGGCGCTGCTGGCGCTTCCAGTGGCGGCCTGGTGGGTCTCCCACGGAACCCGCAGGGGGCTGGGCATGGCGGCGGTCACGGCGGCCGTCGCGGTGGCTGTCGTGGCGCCCTGGACCGTGCGCAACGCGGTGAAGTACGACGCCTTCGTGCCGATCTCCGTCCAAGACGCGGCGGTGTCGGGCACCTTCAACGACGACGCCGCTCACGATCGCGTCCAGCCGTGGGCGTGGCGGGTGTTCGTGCGCCGAGACCGCGACGTGGTCCTCCGGCCGCGCAGCGACGCCGAGTTCCGCTCGGTGCTGCAGGGGCGGGCCCGCGACTACGTCCGCGAGCACCCCTCGTCGGTGCCCAAGGCCTTCTTCTGGAACGGGCTGGTGCGCACCTGGGAGATCCAGCGGCCGAGCCGGATCCTGGACCAGGCGCGCTTCGAGGGCCGCTCGCGGACGGTCGAGAAGGTCGCGCTGGCCGCCTACTGGATCCTGCTGGCGCTGGCGATCGCGGGCCTGTGGCGACAGCGGCACCGACGCGACCTGGTGGCGGGTGTGCTGGCCCTGGCCCTGGCCTCTTCGATCCTGTTCACCATCGCGGCGGCCACCCGCTACCGGGTGCCGTTCGAGCCGCTGATCGTGATCCTGGCCTGCTCGCTGCTGGCGCCGCGCGCTCAGATCACCGGGCGCCCGGCGCGCACGCTCCCGTAGGCCAGAGCGGCCGCCAGGGTGGCGTCGGTGAGCAGCGCGACGTCCGGGCGTGGCCCCTTCGCCAGCAGGCGCGCATAGGGGAGGGTCAGCAGGAGCGCCGGCGGGAAGCGCCGCGCCAGCGCCAGGCCGGCTACGGCGGCGGCAAAGCGGGCCGAACGGGGCGAGAGGAACACCCTCCGGTACAGGAACGCCTCGCGCAGCTCCGGCAGGTCGCGGGCCAGTTGAGGGAAGCCGCGTCCGAGCCACTGGGCGCGCAGGTGTGCGCCCAGGCTGATCGGCTCGACGGGGTGGCGAACCAGCGCCCCGGGCTCGAAGCGAACACCCGCCCCGGCCCGCCGGGCCCGCCATCCGAGGTCGGCGTCCTCGCCGAAGGGCAGCCCGAAGCGCTCGTAGAACCGCTCGCTGAAGCCGCCGAGCGACTCGAACAGCGGGCGCGAGTAGAAGATGTTGCAGGTCTCGTACAGGCCGTGGTCCTCGGCGACCACGATCCAGTGGGTGAGCGGCCCGGGCTCCTCGCCGGGCGGGGGCAGCGTGCGGCCCTGGACGACGCCGACGTCGGCGGAGAAGGCGGCCAGGCCTCGCTCCAGCCATTCGGGCTCGGGCACGCAGTCGGCGTCGGTGAAGGCGAGCACCGGCGCGCGGGCCTGGGCCGCGGCCAGGTTGCGCTTGAGCGCGGGACCGCTGTCGGCCGGCGCGTCCACCACGCGAGCTCCGTCGTGGCTCCCCAGCTCGTGACCCGCCAGCACCACCTCGAAGCGATCGCGAGTCGAGGGTCTGCGCCCGCAGCGCATCCAGCAGCCGCGGCAGGGTCGGGCCCGCGTCGCGGCAGGGGACGATGACCGAGACGGCGAGCTCGCTCATCCTGTCGGCGCGTAGACGCGGTAGGAGTCGACGGTCGCCAGGGGCCGGCGGCGGGCCAGGCAGCGCGCGGGCCCGGGGGTGGGGAGGCCGGTGGGCCGGCCGCCGCGGGTGAACGGCGGTGGGGTCTGGAGGATCACCCAGCTGCGGCTCAGCCGCCTTTCCACGCCGGCGCAGCTCTCGCCCGCGGGAATCAGCACGACGCGGCGATCCAGCCGGTCGCCGGCCAGGGTTGCGATGGGGCTGGTGTTGGTGGCCACGGGCAGGGTCGACCGCCGGAATCCGGCCTGGCCCTGGAGGAAGAGGGTCAGCTGGGAGAAGCGGTTGGAGCGAAGGCTGGCATGGCGGTCCACGAAGCCGTCCGAGGCGGCGGCGAGGCCGACTGCGACGGCCAGGGCCACGGCCCCCGCGACCGCCGTCGCCGGGGCGCGGCGGACCAGAGCCGCCACCCCCGCACCGGCCAGCGCCCCCGCCGCGGCCACCAGGAAAGCCGGGCCGCGCGGGAAGCCGAACGGCCAGGTGGCGACGAGGTTCGCCAGCACGGCCAGCCCCAGCGCGGCGGGAACGAGCCTGGGCAAACCGCCCGGCCGCCCGGCCAACGCGACCGCGGCCGCCGCGGCCACCAGGCCGGGGAGCAGGTACCGCACGGCCGTGGCGGGCAGAAAGCCGAGCTGGTCGATGTCGGGCAGGCCGGCCACGGGGCCGGCGACCCAGACCAGCAAAGAGCCCGCCGCGGCCAGCGCGACCGCCACCACCAGCCGGCGGCGCACCAGGATGGCCGCCACCACCGCGGCGGGGAACAGCACCACCGCGCCGCCCAGGTCGTCGAAGTAGACCCCGAGGCGGCCCCGCAGGGTCGCCCGCGGGCGCTCCAGCAGCGAGTGGTCCAGCGCCTCGAACAGCGGCGGCTGTCGATCCCCGCCCGCGAACGGCCACAGCGGCGAGCCGTGCTCGAAGAGGTTGCGCACGTACCACCCGAGACCCACCACCGCGCCGACCGCCAGGCCGGCCGCCACGGCCGGCTGCCTCAGCTCTCGCCGGTGCAGGAGCAGCGCCGCGGCCACCAGCACGGCCGTCAGCGGCAGGGCGGTGGTCTTGGTTCCGATCGCCAGCCCAGCGGCGACGAACGCCGGTCCCAGCAGGGCGGGGCGGCGGCCCGAGCACGCCACCAGGGCGGCGAAGCACGCCAGCCAGGCCGCCGCCGGGATGTCGGAGCCCGGCTGTCCGGCGCCCCGGACCACGAAGGGCAGCGTGAGGACGCCGGCGACGGCCAGGCCGGCGGCCGGGCGGGGAACGCCCAGCCGCCGCAGCCCCAGCCACCCCGACGCTCCCAGCAGCACGGTCAAGGCCGGACCGACCACGAGGGCCGGGGCGAGGCTGCCGGAGATCCCCACCACCCAGCTGAGCAGCACCTCGTTGGTGAGCGGGTAGCTGGCGGTGGGGATGTCGTAGAAGGTCTGGACGGCGGCGCCGGTGTCGCCCGACCCGACCCAGCTCGCGGCCTCGGCCAGCTGGTAGGTGATGCCGTCGATCCCGATCAGCGGGCGCCGGAGGATCCAGGCCACCCACACCAGCCCGATCCCGGCCACCGCGCCCCAGATCGCCCGCTCGCGGCGGTCCAGTCGAGCCCCAGACGCCGGCCGTCTCGGGGCGCGGAAGAGCGAGGGCCGCGGCGGCGGTCAGGCCGGCGGCGCCGGCCAGGACGAGGGGCTCCCCGCCGAGGCCGAAGCGGCCGAGCAGCAGCGCCTCGAGCGCCGCGGCCGCACCCACCAGCGGCGCGGCGGCCACGAACCGCTCCAGGCCGGGGGCCGTGATCCGCCCGGCTACCCGGCGACCGGCGAAGCAGAGCGCCGCGAAGGCGGCGACGAGCAGCAGCTGTTGCGGCAGGCCCTCCAGCAAGCGGCTAGAGGTGGCCCACTAGAGCCAGCCGCGCCAGCGGAAGAAGCCGAGCATGCCGATCAGCAGCCCGATCATCCCCACCACGATGGTCCAGAACGCCCCGACGTTGTCCGCGAACGGGAAGTCCACGTTCATGCCGAAGATGCTCGCCAACAGGGTCAGCGGCAGGACCACGACGCTGAACGCCGTGAGCACGCGGAGCACCTCGTTGACCCGGTGCGAGAGCACCGTCTCGTTGGTGGACTCCAGCGCCTCGACGACCTCCTTGTAGTTCTCGAGCAGGTCCCAGATCCGCTCGGAGGCGTCGTTGATGTCGTCGAAGTAGACGTCGAGGTCGTCGGGCAGGTAGCGCTGCTTGGTGCGCTCCAGGTCGCGAAGCACCGCGCGCTGGGGGCGGATCACCTTGCGGAAGTTGATGATCTCCTGCTTGGCGTTGGAGAGGTCGCGGACGACCTCCTGCGAGCGCCCCTCGAAGATGTCCTGCTCCAGGCGCTCGAGCTTGTTGCCCATCTTGCGCAGCATCGGGAAGCAGTAGTCGAAGCACTGGTCGACGATCTGGTACAGCAGCAGTCCCGAGCCCTTGGAGAGCATCGTCTCGCGCGCCTCCTCCGAGGTGCGGCAGCGCTCGAACAGGTACTCGAGCGGCGGCAGGTCGGTGTTGGGCAGCGTGACCACGAAGTCCGGGCCAACGAACAGGTCCAGCTCGGCCGCGTTCAGGCGGCCGACGGCCTTGTCGTACACCGGGAAGTGCAGGACGATGAACAGGTAGCCCGGGTACTCGTCGATCTTCGGGCGCTGGTTGCGCGAGGACACGTCCTCGAGGTCCAGGGGGTGGAAGTCGAAGTGCTCTTCCAGCCACGCGCGGTCGGCGGGGCCCGGCCGCTCGATGTTGATCCAGCGCAGATCGTCGAGGCTTATGACCTCGACGCTCGGCTCGCTGTGCGGCCTAGTGGCCGGGAGTTCGCGGGCGGCGCGCCTGAGGCGGGGCTTGGGAAGGCTCGGCATCGTTCGGTCTCAGGGGGTCGTCGCTCACGAAGGCTCTCTCCCGAGTCTAGGCCGTCTCCCGAACAGAATCGTCTCTTCGGCGGCGGGGAGGAAGTGATCGAGGAACATCTCGTAGCCCAGCCCTAGGCCCGCGATCAGCTCGGGCAGCTCCACCAGGTCCTCCAGGCGGTGGTAGGCCGACACCGCCAGCTTGGGCCGGCAGCGGGCGATCGCGTCCCGGCCGCCCTCCAGCGCCCGCCGCTCGGCTCCCTCGACGTCGAGCTTGACCAGGTCCACGCGGCCCCCGCCGACCAGCGCGTCGATCGTGGTGGTGGTCACCGCCCGGCTCCCCTCGTCCTGCGTCACGGTGGTGCGGCCGAATGCCGGGTCGAAGGGGAGCTCCTCGCCGGAGCGGTCCCACAGCGGCTGCTCGATCACCTCGATCCGGCCGGCCAGGTGAGGGTTGGCCTCGAGGTTGAGCTTCAGCTGAGCGAGGTTGAGGGGCTCGAACTCCAGGCACAGCACCCGGCCCTCGGGGCCCACGCGGTCGGCGAAGTAGAGCGCGGTGTCGCCCATGCCGCCGCCGCCGTCGATCACGACGTCGCCCTGCTCGGCGGCGATGTGCTCGGCCCCGTGGCGGTAGGCGTACTGCTCGAGCACGAAGAACTCCACCACCTGGGTGGGGAGTCCGAGCAGGGTGATGGGCCCCTCGCGACCCGGGATGCGGTAGGTGCCGAACTCCGGCACGGGTCCCGGCGCGGGCCCGGTGCGCAGCTCGGCGTCGACCCGCTTCACCTCGCGCCAGAAGCCGTCGACGGTGACCGGCAGGCGCACGTGGCGCGCGCCGTACGCGCGAAAGGCCAGGAGGTCGAGGAGGAGGTCGCGGGAGCGCTGGTCGGCCAGGAGCTGGTGGGTGCGGGCCAGGCCGCCCTCCAGCGCGGGCAGGCGCTCGATGAAGGCCTCGTCGGGGCGCCCGCCACGGCGCAGCACCGGCCGCGCGAGGTCACGAATACGGTCGCCGTGGCTGAGCCGCCAGCCGGCCTTGAGGTCGAAGCCGCTGCCCGTGCGGGGAACGTGGTCGCGACCCGCCCGGTGAAGCCGGGCGGCGAGCTGGGCCTCGAAGGTCATTCGGGCAAGGTATCCGGCCTATTTGTGTATCCTCCCTAACCGACATATCGCCGTTACATCGAGAGGGGTGGAGGGACATGGCCCTTTGAAGCCCCGGCAACCACCCGGTCCGGCCCCGGCCGGCAGGGAAGGTGCCAATTCCATCGAGATGTGACGAGGCGCTCCTTTCCGAGGGCCTCCGTCACGCCCATGGGCGGCGGATCCAACGGAAAAAAGGGGTTAGAGCGGACATGTCAGTCGTTTCACTCAGTTGCAGGGAATGCGGAGAGCAGTACGCGCTCGAGGCGAGTTACGTGTGCGAGGTCTGCTTCGGCCCGCTGGAGGTCAAGTACGACCTCAGCGGCCTCGACGCCGCCGAGACCAAGCGCAAGATCCAGTCCGGGCCGGCCTCCATCTGGCGCTACTCGGACTTCCTTCCCTTCGACCAGCGCCCGAAGAGCGCCCTCGGGGCCGGCATGACCCCGCTGCTGCGCGCGGATCGCCTGGCCGCTGAGCTGGGGCTGCGCGAGGTGTGGGTCAAGAACGACGCCGCCAACCCGACCCACTCGTTCAAGGACCGGGTGGTCACCGTCGCCCTGGCCAAGGCGCAGGAGCTGGGCTTCCAGGTGGTGGCCTGCGCCTCCACCGGCAACCTGGCCAACTCCGTGGCGGCCCACGCCGCGGCGGCGGGCCTGGAGTCCTACGTCTTCGTGCCGCACGACCTCGAGGAGCAGAAGATCCTCGCCACCGGCGTGTACGGGACCAAGCTGGTCGCCGTCCGGGGCAGCTACGACGACGTCAACCGGCTGTGCACCGAGCTGTCCGCCGAACGCGACTGGGCGTTCGTGAACGTGAACCTGCGGCCCTACTACGCCGAGGGATCCAAGACGCTGGCCTTCGAGATCGCCGAGCAGCTCGGCTTCGAGGTGCCCGACCGGATCGTGTGCCCGGTGGCCTCCGGGTCGCTGTTCACCAAGATCGCCCGCGGCTTCGACGAGTGGCACGAGGTCGGCCTCCTGGAGAGCGGCGCGCCCACGATGAACGGCGCGCAGGCGCTGGGCTGCTCGCCCGTCGCGCAGGCCTTCGACGCCGGCCACGATGTCTGCAAGCCGGTGCGCCCCGAGACCATCGCCAAGTCGCTGGCCATCGGCAACCCCGCCGACGGGCCCTACGCCCTGGACCTGGCGCGGCGCTCGGGCGGCTCGGTCGACTCGGTCAACGACGCCGAGATCAAGGACGGGATCTCGCTGCTGGCGCGGACCACCGGCGTGTTCACCGAGACCGCCGGCGGCGTGACCACGGCCACGTTGCGCAAGCTGGCCGAGCGCGGCGACATCGACCCGTCCGAGCGGGTCGTCCTGGTGATCACCGGCGAGGGCCTGAAGACCCTCGACGCCGTGCGCGGCACGTTCGACACCACCGAGGTGGACCCGACCGTGGAGTCGTTCGAGGCTGGTGTCGGGCAGGCCGCCGTCACCGCTGCGTAGACTGCCCGCCGCAATGAGCGTCACCGTCAAGATCCCGACTCAGCTGCGCAGCGTCACGGGTGGCGAGTCGGACACGGAAGTAGAGAATGCGGGCACCGTCGGTGACGTGCTGGACCGCCTGTACGAGCGCTACGACGGCCTGCGCAGCCGGATCGCGGAGGACGGCGACCTGCGCCGCTTCGTGAACGTCTACGTCGGCGGTGAGGACATCCGCTTCCTCGACGGGCTCGATACGTCGGTCGAGGACGGCGACGAGGTCACCATCCTTCCCGCTGTCGCCGGCGGCTGAAGCCGAGGCTTCCCGGAGCGGGTGCTGTGCGTGGCGGTCGGCCTTCGTCAGCTACCGGTTGGTGGAGGAGCCGTTCCTGCGCCTTCGGACCCGCTGGGTATCGCCTCGGTGAGCGAGCGCTCCACCGCGAGGTCGAAGCGCTCGTCCCCGTGGCGGTCCGCCGTGGCGGCTCCCTGGCGCGAGATCAGCTCGCTCAGCGCGGGCTCGGTGGCCAGGCGGCGGACTGCCGCGGCCACCGCCTCCGCGCCGGCGTCCGGGTCGGCCAAGAGGCAGTTCTGGCCGTCGCTGAGGTACTCGGCCGAGCCGCCACGGCCCGAAGCGACCACCGGCGTGCCCATCGCCATCGACTCGAGCGGCACCAGCCCGAACGGCTCGTCCCAGCGAACGGGGAACAGGGTGGCGTCGGCCTCGGCGTAGACACGGGGAATCTCCGAGCGCGGGTGGCGCTCGAAGCTGACCCGCACGCCGAGGCGCCCGGCGAGGTGGCGCAGATCCTCGAGGTGGCGCTCGTCCCCCGAGCCCACCACTCGCAGCCTCGCCTCGGCGGGGAGGTGGGCCATCGCCTCGATGGCGAGGTCGATTCCCTTGCGCTCGTCGATCCGCCCGCAGTACAGGAGGTGCCAGCTCCAGGGACGGCGCTCGGGTGGCGAGCCGAACAGCGCTTGGTCGATGCCGGGATGGACCACCGCGGCATCGGGAAGCTGCCAGCCGTTCTCGCGCGCCCGGTCGAGCAGGGTATGGCTGGCGAACAGCCACCGCGCGGCACCTTCGATCGCGCCTGGGGTCGGGCGGCGGGTGAGGCGCGAGCGCCGGTCCACCTTGCGCCCGTACAGCAGCCAGTCGTCGACCACCACGCACTGGGCCGGGCGCTGCGCGCGCGTGATCAGCGACAGCGACATGCCGCCCATCGCCCACCAGCTCACCGCGTCGGGTCGGAAGTCCTCCAGGTGGCGGTCGAGCGTGCGGGCGTTGTGGCGCTCCAGGCGGGCCACGGCGATCGGGCCCATGCGCGGGAAGGCGTGGTCGTGCCAGTACCACCGCAGCTCGCGGTGGACGTCGTCGTCCTCGGGGATCGAGGTGTCGGCGCTGGGCTCGTGCCAGTCGGTGGTCAGCACCCGCACGTCGTGTCCGTGCTCGCGCAGGCGGGCCACCGCGGAGCGCCACATGAGCTCGTACCCGCCCAGGTGGTGGGGCGGATACAGGTTCCCCACGGTGAGGACGCGCACGGCGGCAGTATGGTCACCGCCGTGGAGGGCGGACCCGGCGACCTGCGCTCACGGGTCCGCGAGGCGGGGCCCTGGTACCACACGCTGGACCTGGGGGAGGGCGTGGTGACCGAGGGCATGTTCGACCTGCGGCCCTTCGTCTCGCGCTACGGCCTGCCCGACGACCTCAGCGGCATGCGGGTGCTCGACGTTGGCACCTTCGACGGCTTCTGGGCGTTCGAGATGGAGCGCCGCGGGGCGCAGGTCACGAGCCTCGATCTGGACCGCACGCAGCAGCTGGATTGGCCGCCGCGCCTGCGGCCCGAGGAGGACGCCGAGCGCGGGCACACCTTCCGCCTGGCGCGCGAGGCGCTGGGCAGCGAGGTCGACCGGGTGGGGCTGTCGGTTTACGACGCCACGCCCGAGCGGCTCGGTGGGTCCTTCGACCTGGTCTTCTGCGGCTCGGTGCTGATCCACCTGCGCGACCCGATGCTGGCCCTGGAGCGGATGGCGCAGCTGTGCGAGGGGCTGTTCGTGATGGCCGAGGAGTACAGCCGCCGCCTGGCCCCGCTGCGCTTCGTCCAGGCCGCGGAGTTCCGCGGCGACTCGCCCTGGAGCACCTGGTGGATCCCCACCGCGCGAACCTGGGAGGTCATGGTGCACACCGCCGGCTTCACCAACGTGCGCCGTCACGGGCGCTTCCAGCTTCGCTTTCGCGACCAGCGCAAGGGCGTTCCCCACGTAGTGGTCCACGCCCGGGGTGCGACGGCGTGAGCTTTCGACCCGACCAAGCGCCAGCGGCTGCAGATCCGGCTGTCCCACGACTGGGGGCCGCGCCTGGCCTCGCGCGTGCGCCAACGTGGTCGTCCGCCTTCGCAACCCGGTGGCCGACATCCGCTTCGGCCCCGGCTGCCGGCTCGGCCCGGGCTTTCGCCTGCGCGCCCCCTGGGGAGGGCGCTTCGTCTGCGGCCCGGGCGTGCGAGTTCCGCGACGGCTTTCGCGCCGAGCTGGCGGGGCCGGAGTCGAGCGTCGAGATCGGCGCCGGCACGGTGTTCACCTACGACTCGCTGATCCAGTGCGGAGGGTCGATCTCGATCGGCGAGCGCGTCCTGTTCGGGCAGGCTACTCGATGGTCATCGACGGCAGCCACCGCTTCCGGGACCTCGACAAGCCGGTCGCCGAGCAGGGCTACGACCTGAGGCCGATCCGCATCGAGGACGACGCGACCACGATGACCAAGTGCACGATCATCGCCGGCATCGGACACCGGGCCTTCGTCGGCGCCAACGCGGTGGTCACGAAGCCCATCCCGGCGTACACGGTGGCCGTGGGGGTGCCCGCCCGGGTGATCGACTACTTCGGGCCCCCCGGGCAGGAGCCCGCGGGCTGGCCCCCCGATGGCTGAGCCGCTCGCGGCCGTAGCCGTCGTCTCCTACCGCGAGCCGGAGCTGCTGGCGCGGTGCCTGCGCTCGCTGCAGGCCGACCAGGAGTCGGGCCTGGCCGAGGTGTGGGTGGTGGACAACGCCTCCGGGGACGGCTCGGCGGACATGGTGCGGGACGACTTCCCGTGGGTCTCGCTGCTCGCGCTGGACGAGAACGTCGGCTACGGCGCCGCGGTGAACCTGGTGGCCGAGCGCACCGCAACGCCGTGGCTGGTCGCCGCCAACCAGGACGTGGAGGCCGACGCGGGAGCGCTGGCGCGCCTGGTCGAGGCCGGCGGCGCGCGGCCGGACGCGGGGGCGGTCACCCCGCGCCTGATCGGCGCCGACGGCTCGCAGGAGCGCTCGGTCCAGCCGTTTCCGACCATCCCCGTGACGCTGGCCTACAACCTGCGCCTGCATCGCCTCGCCTCCCGCCTGGGGGAGCGGCTGTGCCTGGAGGACCGCTGGGACCGCACCCGGCCGCGCGAGGTCCCGTGGTCGTTCGCGACCTTCCTGGCCCTGCGGCGCATCGCGTTCGCCTCGGTCGGCGGCTTCGACCCCGGCCAGTGGCTGCACGCCGAGGACCTCGACCTGGCCTGGCGGATGAGGGCGGCGCGGTGGACCACGCTCTACGAGCCTTCAGCGGTGGTCCGCCACGCCGGCAGCGTGGCCACGAGCAAGGCCTTCGACGACGTGGAGCGCCGCCACACGGCGGCCAGCTACGCGTGGATGGCCCGCCGCCGGGGGCTCGCCGTGGCCCGCACCGTCGCCGCGCTGAACGTGGCCGGGTCCTCGGCACGCTGGCTGGGCCTGGTCCTGGCGGGGCGCCGCGGCGACGCCGCGCACCACCGGCGCTGGGCCCGCGTGCACGCGGTGGGCCTCGGCCGGCGCGCGCGGCTGCTCCAGCGCTACTGAGCTCCCTCTGCCTCGTCGCTCCGAGAGGTCGGGGCCGCCGCTCTCCCCGCTCTCCCACGCCTCCAGGAAGTAGGGCGCGAGCGCTTGGCGATAGGAGAGGTCGACGCTGTGCCAGACCCGCGGGCCGACCACCGGCACCCACGGAGGCACCCACCGCGCCAGCCTGAGGCCGCGGCCGCTGGCCGGCGGCTGGGCGGCGGCGTCGGTGAACAGCCGATGGAACCAGGGGTCGAGCTCGGGGTGCAGGCGGGTGAACGCGCGCTCGGACACGGCCACGCGCGCGGCGCGGCGCTTCCAGAACTCCGGGGTCATCTCGCGCAGGTGGTCCACCACTGCGCGGCGGTTGAACAGCACGCGCAGGCCCAGCCGGCTCGCGCGGTAGGACCAGTCGAGGTCCTCGTAGCCGTAGGGCAGGTGCTCCTCGTCGAAGTCGCCCACCCGCTCGGCGAAGGCCCGCTTGACCGAGACGTTGGCCCCGTAGAAGCGTCCCCAGCCGGCCTCGGTGCCGCGGATGTTCGGGTAGTCGAACTGGATCCCGCGGTCCAGCCACTTCATGAAGGTGGTCACCTCGAGCTCGGGTGCCCAGCGCACCAGACCCAGCACCGCGGTCTCGCTCTCGGGATGGCGTCTGTGCCAGTCGAGGTGCCGGCGCAGAAGGTCGGCGTGGGGAATCGTGTCGTTGTCGGTGAACAGCACGATCGGGGCCTGCGCCGCGCGCCGGCCGGCGTTGCGGTTGGCCGACAGGCCCGGCCGCTCCCCGCGCGCCCACCGAACCGGGTAGGAGCGGCCGGCGGCGACGTTCTCCACGGCGGCGAGGTCCTCCTCGGCGGCGTCCACCGCCAGCACGACCTCGAAGTCGCCCGGCGGCAGGTCCTGGCGGTCGTAGGCGTCGAGGACGCGGCGCAGGACCTGGTGCATGCCGATCGTCGAGAGCACCACGCTCAGCCGTGGGCCGGGCACCGGCCGACTGTAGCTTGAGCCCATGCCGGTCGAGATCGACCCCGCGCGCGAGGAGCGGGAGCTGCGCGACTACCTGGGCGACCGCTTCGAGCTCTCGCGCCTGCAGCAGTACGAGCGCACCCTGGCCGACGAGTTCGCGGGCTGCGGCGACGAGGGCCGCTTCTACCGCAGCTCGGAGGGCTACCTCTACAACCTCACCGCGTTCGCCATGACCCAGACCAAGCTGCCCTACCTCGAGCAGCTCGCCTCCCTGGTCTCACCGGGCGCGCGGGTCCTGGACTACGGCTGCGGCATCGGCTCCGACGGCCTCGCCCTGATCGAGGCCGGCTACCGGGTGGACTTCGCCGACTTCGACAACCCGAGCGCGCAGTACCTGCGCTGGCGCCTGGACCGCCGGGGCCTCGACGCGCCGGTCCACGATCTCGACCGCGAGGTCCCAGCCGGCTTCGACGCCGCCTTCGCCTTCGACGTGATCGAGCACGTGGAGGACCCGTTCGCCTTCCTGGCCGAGATGGAGCGCCGGGCCGGCGTCGTGGTGGTCAACCTGCTCGAGGCCGAGGAGGACGACCAGGACATTCACCACGAGCTGCCGATCGGCGCCATCCGGCGCCACGCGGCCCGGAAGGGGTTGCTGCGCTACCGGCTGCTGCACGGCCGCTCCCACCTCCTGGCCTACCGCACCACCGGCGGCCCGCGCCTGGCGGGGTACGCCCGGCTGGCGGCCGGGCGGGTCAGAGGCGCGGCCGCGCGCTGAGCGCGGCGTGGGGGTCGCCCTTGCGGGCGATCACCAGCGCCTGGCGCCCGGCCTGGGACAGCAGCAGGCGCGGGTCGGCGCCCGCCAGCGGCTGGCCCGGTCCCGGCGGCATGTACAGCCGCCGCGGCCGCTGTGTCAGCTCGAAGCCCCCCGACTCCACCAGCCGGCCCAGCCCGGCGGCGTTGGAGTACCACCACCACGGGCGCCCGCGACCGTCGAAGCGCGCGACCGGGAGGCGCGGGAAGAGCAGCGACAACGGCAGGTCGACCCCGTCCACCACCACCAGCGTGCCGCGGCAGACAGAGCGGATCCGCTCGAGCGCGCGCACCGGGTCGCGCAGGTGCACGAGCAGGCTGCCGAGGTAGACGACGTCGAACTGGCCGTCCTGCCCGGGGTCGAGCTCGTAGACGCTGCGCTCCACGCGCTCGACCGCCGAGCCGAGCTCGCGCTTGGCGATCTCGAACCCGCGACCGCCCGCATGCCGCTCTCCGATCGCCGCCCGGACCTCGGCCTCGCTGCCCGCCGGCCAGTCCCACTGCGCAGGGTCGAGTACGTCGATGGCGACCACCTCGGCCGCGCCGCGGCGCTCCATCTCGAACGCCCAGAAGCCGTTGAAGGTGGCCACGTCCAGGCAACGCATCCCGGTCAGCGAGGGGGGGAGGGGGACGGCGGGGGCGACCCGCCGGGTGTCCAGCCAGCCCGGGGTGACCACGCCGGGGGCGAGCTCCATCGTGTGGTACCAGGGGATCGCTGCCACCTCCGCGGCCAGTTCCTCGTGCGCCGGCATTCAGGCCGTCCTGATCGGGCTGGGCGCCGCGCCGCGCAGGTAGCCGACCAGCTCGCGCAGGAGCGGGCGCTCGGTCAGCCACAGCGCCGCCGCGTTCACCGCCACGAACAGCACCACCTCGCCGACGACCATCGCCCCGGTGCGCTCGCCCTGCTCCAGCACGCGCAGGAGCAGCACCGCGGCCACCGCGGGGAGCGTGGGGGCCACCGCCCGGACGCAGTGGCGCAGCACGTTGAAGTGCTCGAACAGCCGGTGGAGGTACCAGGTGCGCGTGGTGAGAGCCACCACCTCGGACGCAATGGAGGCGACGGCGAAGCCGGTCAGGCCGTACATGAGCATCCCCGGGATGCCCACCACGAGGAAGGTGGCGACCGACAGCGCGCCGTTGACCGCGAGCGGGCGGGTGCGGTCCAGCGCGCGGAAGTACGCGGTCCAGTTGAACGCCACCTGCTTGAAGGCGGCCACCACGCCGAAGACCTGCAGTAGCCCCACCGCCACCTCCCACTTGCTGCCGAGGATGTACTGGACGATGTCCTCGGCGAACAGCGCCAGCCCGAAGCCGAACGGCATCCCCCAGATCAGGGCCAGCCGGTTGGACTTCGAGAACGACTCGTACAGCAGGTCGATGCGATCCCTGACCGCGCACACCGCGGGGTAGAGGGTCTGGGTGAGGATCTGGTCGACCCGGTCGGCGAAGGCGATGATCGAGCCCACCAGGCCGATGGCGCCGAGGCCGGCCAGGCCGGCGGTCTCCTCGCCGAGGATGGTCGCGGTCTGCACCGTCACCAGCCCGCTGGCGCTGGCCACCAGCAGCGGCCAGGAGAAGTGGAAGTAGCCGTGCAGCGCCCCGCGGTCGAAGTTCAGCCGCAGGCGGTAGGGCGAGGCCAGCACGCAGCCCACTGCCATCGCCGTGGTGCCCGCCACGAAGCCGATCACCAGCGCCCAGTAGTCGAGCCCGGCGGCGGCCAGCGCGATCGTGACCGCGAAGCCCACCAGCGGCTCGATCGCCAGCAGAGTCCGCTCGCGGGCGAAGCGCATCTGGCGGTGCAGCACCCAGGCGGGGGCGTCGAAGGCCGTGGCGAACACCCCCAGCGCCATCACGCAGACGGGCACGATGATCTCGGGCTGGCCGTACACCAGCGCGAACACCGGCGCCAGCACCGCGATCAGCAGGCAGAACGCCAGCGTCCAGAGGATGTTCAGCGTGAACGCCTTGTGGAACGCGACCTCCTGGTCGTCCTCCTCCTGCTGGACGAACTTGTCGGCGATCCCCACGTCCTTCAGCCACAGCACCGTGGCCACCGCCACGTATATGAGCCCCCACAGGCCGTAGTCGGCGGCGGTGAGGAAGACCGCCACGCCGAAGCGGCGCCCGAGGCTGATCGCCGCGAGGCCGGTGAAGAAGGCGGCGTTGATCAGGGCCCCACGCGCGGTGTGCTCGCGCAGGCTGCGCCCGCCCAGGTCGATGTCCCTCTCCGCCGCGCGCTCCTCGCCGAACGTCCGCTCGACCATGGCTACATGTAGCCGAGCAGCTTCATCCGCCGCTCGATGTCCTCGGTGTCGGACTCGGCGGCGGGCGCAGGCTTGTGCTCGGGGGTCTCCCACAGGCCCGGGCTCGCAAGCCCGGGCTCGAGCGCCGCGTCGCCTTCGTGGCGGTCACCCACGGCCAGCAGCTTGGCGGTGCCGTCGGTCACGCAGGTCAGCGGGGTCGACAGCCTCGCGCGCTGCTCGGCGGTTAGGTCCCACGCTTCGCCGGCCACCTCCACTCGCGGGTCGTCCTCGGCCACGAAGTCCCACTGGGCGGCGGCCAGTCCGGCCGGGCAGGCGCGCTCGCGCCACGGGTGATCCTCGATGCCGAGCTCGGCCGGCCAGCAGCGCAGGCACGTCGGCGAGGCTGAGCGGCCCGGGGGCGGACAGGTCGTGGCTGGAGACGAACGGCACGTTGACCAGGCGGTCGTCGAGGGAGAAGGCGTGGGCCATCAGGCCCTCCTCGCCGAAGTTCTCGCCGTGGTCAGACGTGACCAGCACCAGCGTGTCGTCCGCCAGCCCGGCGTCGGCGAGACGGGTGAGGAACCGCCCGACCCAGTCGTCGGCCAGCCGGACCGAGCGGGCGTAGAGGTGACGCATGCGGTCGAGCGCGTCAGCCGGCGGGACCGCCCCGGTCAGGCAGGCGCGCCAGATGGCGCTGAGGTTGAGGTAGCGCCGCGCCTCGTCCGCCGCCCGCATCCGCTCCAGCGGGCCGAGGTCGTCGTAGGGCTTGGGCGGCAGGTAGGGCGAGTGGGCCTCGACCAGGTTCACGAACCAGAAGAACGGCTTCTCGCGCGACTCGGCCAGCCACCGCTCGAGCACCGCCTCGGCCGCGCCGGCGCCGTCGTCGGCGTCCGCGCGCAGGCCGTCGCGAGCCCACGCCAGGCGCCCGCGGAGGTCCTCGCGCTCCAGCTCGGCCTGGCGCCGCCCGGTCTCGACCTCCTCGAAGACGTCGAAGCCCGTGGCGAACCCCGCCGCCTCGCTCACCCAGACGTTCGCGCTGACCGCGCGGGTCTCCCAGCCCGGCCCGCCGCAGCACCTCGGGCAGCAGCCGCTCGCGCTCGGCCTCGATCACCGGTCGCGCGCCGGTCGGCGAGCCTCCGGGCGCCTGGCCGAGGCCGAGCGCGCGGGGCAGCCGCCCGCTGAACAGCGAGGCGTGGGCGGGAAGCGTCCAGCAGGCGGTCGAGAAGACGTCGGAGCGGGCGACGCCCGAGGCGGCGAGGGAGGCCAGCGCCGGCGACGCCCCGCTCGGCGCTCCGTAGGGCTCCAGCGCGTCGGCCCGGACGGTGTCGAGCACCAGGAGGACCACGTTGCGCGGCACAGGGGGAGTCTAGGCTCCCCCGCCATGCCGCCCGCGCCCCCGAACGGTGCCCGCAACCTGGTCGTGGTGATCCTCGACAGCCTGCGCTACGACTCGTGGATCGAGGCCTCTCCGCAGGTCCTCGGCACCCTCGGGCCGGTGGAGCGGCGGTGGAGCTACGCCACCTGGACGGCCCCCTCGCACTACAACCTGCTGATGGGGCTGCTGCCCCACACCAACCCGCCCGAGGTCTACGCCTCGGAGTACTACAAGCAGGACTTCCTGCGCTACAGCGAGCGGCTCGGGGTGGACGGGATCGAGTTCCGCAACATGCTCCCGTCGATGTTCGTGCCGACCTACCTCAAGCACCAGCTCGGCTACTCCACGCACGCGCAGGTCTCGATGCCGGTGCTCAACGAGCACACCGCGATCAACCGCGACTTCGACTCCTACCGGCTGATGCCCAAGCACAACGACATGGCGGCGATGCTCGGCGAGATGAGCCTTCGACTCCGACCGGCCGTCGTTCCACCTGCTGAACGTGGGGGAGACGCACTACCCCTACGCCAAGCCCGACGAGGACCCGTCGGAGTGGCCGCACATCCACGGCGTGCACGGGGTCTTCAAGCGCCTCGACGACGCCGACGCGCCCCGACGCGCCCGAGTTCTTCGACCAGACCGCGCTGCGCGAGCTGCACGGGCGCCAGATCGACGCCGTGAGCTACCTCGACGGCGTGTTCGCGCGGCTGTTCGACCTGCTCCCCTCGAACACCTGGGTGATCGTGACCTCCGACCACGGCGAGCTGTTCGGCGAGGACCGCTTCTTCGGCCACGGCCCGATCGCGCACGAGAAGGTGCTCGAGGTGCCCTACGTGGAGGGGCTGGTCCCCTGATGGCGGTGGCCGCTCCCACCGCTCGCCGGCCGTCTCCTCGGTGCCGCTCTGGTACCACGCGATGGACCTCGGAGGCGGGGTGGAGACCCCGGGGTGGTTCGACCTGCGGCCGATCGCCGACCGGATGCCGTGGCCCGACGTGCGGGGCAAGCGCTGCCTGGACGTGGGCACCTGGGACGGCTATCTGGCTTTCGAGCTCGAGCGCCGCGGTGCGTCCGAGGTGGTGGCCCTCGACATCCCCGACCACGAGGACTGGGACTGGCCCGCCGACGTCCGTGCGCAGGGCGGCGAGCGTCTGGCCGAGCTGGCCGGGCCCGAGAAGGGCGCCGGCTTTCGCGTGGCCCGCGAGGCGCTCGGCTCCTCGGTGGAGAAGGTGGACATGACGGTCTACGACCTCAGCCCCGAGCGGGTGGGCAGCTTCGACGTGGTCCTGTGCGGCTCGCTGATGCTTCACCTGCGCGACCCGCTGCGTGCGCTGGAGGCGATCCGCAGCGTGTGCTCGGGCCAGTTCATGTCCTCCGAGCAGGTGAGCCTGGCCCTCACGATGTCCCACCCGCGCCGGCCGCTGGCCCGGCTGAACGGCAGCGGCCCTCAGCTGCAGTGGTGGGTGCCCAACGCCGCGGGCCACCGGCGGATGCTGTTCGCGGCAGGCTTCGAGATCCTCACCGCGACGCGGCCGTACTGCGTGCCCTTCGGCCCCGGCCACCCCGGCCGCCGGACCGGGCTGCGGACGCTGCCGAGCCGGCTCGGCCAGCGGCTGGTGGCCGGCAACCCGGGCGTCACCCACGCCGCCGCGCTGACCAGGCCGAGGGTGTGAGCGTGCGCGAGTGGAAGGGCACCTCGGTGCTAGTCACGGGCGCACAGGGTTTCGTCGGCTCGTGGCTGGCCGAGCGGCTGCTGCACGAGGGGGCGAAGGTGGTGGTCCCGCGCCGCGACGTGGAGCCCGAGTCGCGCTTCAGGCGCGACGGGATCGAGGACCGCTGCGTGGTGGTCGCTGCGGACGTCCAGGACTACGAGAGCATGCTGCGGATCCTCAACGAGCACGAGGTCGGCGCGGTCTTCCACCTGGCCGCGCAGACGATCGTGGGCACCGCCAACCGCTCGCCGCTGTCGACCTTCGAGGCCAACGTGCGGGGCAGCTACGTGCTGCTGGAGGCCTGCCGGGCCACCGGCGTGGTGGGGTCGGGGGTCGACGCGGTGGTGGTGGCCTCCTCGGACAAGGCCTACGGCAGCCACGACGATCTTCCCTACCGCGAGGACTTCCCGTTGCAGCCGCGGTTCCCGTACGACGTCTCGAAGGCGTGCACCGACCTGATCGCGCGGTCCTACGCGCACACCTACGGGCTGCCGGTGGCCGTCACCCGGCTGGCCAACGTGTACGGAGGCGGCGACCTGAACTGGTCCCGCGTGGTGCCCGACACCGCTCAGGCGCTGGTCAAGGGCAACCGCCCGGTCGTCCGCTCTGACGGCACCCCGGAGCGCGACTACCTCTACGTCGAGGACGCGGTGGAGGCCTACCTGGCGGTGGGCGCGTCGGTGGCCGACGAGCGGCTGCGCGGCCGGGCCTGGAACGCCGGCTGGGGCGAGCCACGCTCGGTAGAGGACATCGTCAGGCGCCTGATCGCCGCCTCGGGCCGGGAGGTCGAGCCCGACATCCAGGGCGAGGGGACCCCGCACGGTGAGATCGACCGCCAGTTCCTCGACTCGACCGCGATCCGCGAGGAGCTGGGCTGGGAGCCCAAGGTCGGCTTCGACGAGGGCCTGCGGCGAACTTGGGAGTGGTACGCCGACGCGCCTGGCCTGATCGCTCAGGCGCGCGCCCGGCGCTCGAGCACTTCCATCTCGCTCAGCGCCTGCCCCGCTCCCAGCGCGACGCAGGTGAGCGGGTCGTCGGCCATCCGCACGGTCAGCCCCGTCTCGGCCTCGAGGCGCTCGGCCAATCCCCACAGCAGCGCGCCGCCGCCGGCCAGCAGGACGCCGCGCTCGGCCAGGTCAGAGGAGAGCTCGGGCGGTGTCTCCTCGAGCGTTCCGGTCACCGCGGCCACGATCTCCGCGGCGAGCGGCTCCAGCGCGTCGCGCAGCTCCTCGCTGGTGATGATGACCTCTCGCGGTAGGCCGCTGGCCGGGTCGCGGCCTCGTACCGTGTCACTTGCCTCGCGCGTGTCGGGCAGGACGCTGCCCACCTGCCGCTTCAGGTGCTCGGCGCTGCGCTCCCCGATCGCCAGCCCGTGGCGGTGGCGCAGGAACGCCGCGACGGCCTCGTCGAAGTCGTAACCGCCGACCCTGACCGACCGGGAGGCCACGATCGCCCCCAGCGACAGGACGGCCACCTCGCTGGTGCCGCCCCCCACGTCCACCACCGCATTGGCCCGCGGCTTGTCGATCTCGAGCCCGGCGCCGATCGCGGCGGCCAGCGGCTCCTCGATCAGGTGGGTAGAGCGGGCGCCCGCGGCCAGGCACGCCTCGGTGAGCGCCCGCTGCTCGACGTCGGTGATCCCCGACGGCGCGCACATGATCACGCGGGGGTGCGCGAAGCGGCCTCGGTGGACCTTGCTGAAGAAGTACCGGAGCATCTGCTCGGTCACCTCGAAGTCGGCGATCACCCCGTGGCGCAGAGGCCGGACGGCCGAGATCGTGGCGGGGGTTCGCCCGATCATCCGCTGGGCCTCGTGGCCCACTGCGTGAACCTCTCCGGTGGTGGTGTCGACGGCGACTACGGAGGGCTCGGAGGCCACGATCCCCTCGTCGCGCACGAACACCAGCGTGTTCGCGGTGCCGAGGTCGATCGCGATGTCGCGTCCGCCCGTCCGGAGCAATCGCGAACGCTTGGACTTCTTTACCTCGGTTGGCATCCCTCGGACGATAGGGGCGCGTCGCGGGCAAGGGGCGGCGGGTCGGGTAGCCTCGCCAGCCGGCGCCCGTAGCTCAGTGGATAGAGCGCTCGCCTCCGGAGCGAGAGGCCGAAGGTTCGAATCCTTCCGGGCGCGCTGATCCGCACGAGATGCGAATCGCGATCGTCTCGGACACCCACATGCCCCGCGGCGCTCGCCGGCTGCCCGCCGGGTGTGTCGAGCGCTCGGCGGGCGCCGACCACATCATCCACGCGGGCGACTTCTCCGAGCCCTCGGTGCTCGAGGCGATCGAGGCCCTCGGGCCGCCGGTCTCCGCGGTGTGCGGCAACGTCGATGTGCCGGAGCTCGTCGCTCGGCTGCCGGCTGAGCTCGAACTGGACCTGGAGGGCGTCTGCCTGGCGGTGGTCCATGACGCCGGGCCGGCCAAGGGCCGCCTGGCCCGCATGCGCCGGCGCTTCCCCCGGGCGGACGCGGTGGTGTTCGGCCACTCGCACCTCCCGCTGCACGAACGGGCAGACGGGTTCCAGATCTTCAACCCGGGCAGCCCGACCGAGCGCCGCCGCGCCCCGCACCACACGATGGGGCTGGCCGAGGTGGAAGGCGGCCGGGCCGTGTTCACCCTCGTCGAACTGGACTAGGTTCGCTGCGCCATGGACCTCGACGTGCTCTTCGTCGGAACCGCCGGCTCGGTGCCCTCCGCGCGGCGCTCCCTGCCCGCCACGCTCGTGCGCCGCGGCGGCGAGCGGCTCCTGTTCGATTGCGGCGAGGGCACCCAGCGCCAGCTCACCCGCTCGGTAGGGCTGGTCGAGCTGGAGGACGTGTTCATCACACACTTCCACGCCGACCACGTGCTCGGGCTGCCGGGCCTGGTCAAGACCTTCAACCTGCGCGGGCGCGAGCGCCCGCTCACCGTCTACGGCCCGCCGGGCCTCGAGCGCCTGTTTCGGACCTTCGCCCCCCTGATCGGGCGGACCGGCTTCGAGCTGCGCCTGGTGGAGCTCGACCACGGCGAGGAGCTGGAGCGCGACGGCTACCGGATCGCCGCCTTCGACACCGACCACGGTGTGCCCGCGCAGGGCTACGCGCTGCTCGAGGACAGCCGCCCCGGGCGGTTCGACGAGGCCCGTGCGCGCGAGCTCGGGGTCGAGCCGGGCCCGGACTTTGGGCGGCTACAGCAGGGCGAGGCAGTGGGGGAGGTGACCCCCGACCAGGTGCTCGGTGAGGCGCGGCCCGGGCGCAAGCTGGTGATCACCGGGGACACCGCGCCGTCGGAGCTGGTCTCGGCCGTGGCCCACCGCGCCGACGTGCTGGTCCACGAGGCCACTTTCACCGAGGAGGACGCCGAGCGCGCGGCAGAGACCCGGCACTCCACGGCGCGGGGGGCAGGCGCGCTGGCGGCGGAGGCGGAGGTCAAGCTGCTCGCGCTGACCCACCTGTCGGCGCGCTACCCGGTGCGCGACGTGCGCGACGAGGCCCGCGCCGAGTTCGAGGCCACGGTGGTTCCCGACGACTTCGACACCGTCGAGCTGCCGCTGCCCGAGCGCGGCGACCCGGTCCACCGGCGCCCGGCATCATCCTGAGTCGCTGTTACCTTCAACGCGGTTCCTTTAACCCGGTCCGGAGAGGCCAGGAAGGACGTTGACTTGAGCGAGAAAGAAGTGCTCGACCGCGAAGACGTGCGGCGGATCCTGGTCCGCATCGCGCACGAGATCGTCGAGCAGACCGGCGGCGAGCGGATCGCGGTCGTCGGCATCCACTCCCGCGGCGCCCTTCTGGCCGTCCGCCTGCGCGACCTGATCGCCGAGCTGGTGGGCGAGCCGGTCCCGCTCGGCGACGTGGACATCTCCTTCTACCGCGACGACGTCGGCACCCGCGGCTCGGACTACCAGCCGGTGGTGCACTCCACGCACATCGACTTCCCGCTCGACGACACCACCGTGGTGCTCGTCGACGACGTGCTCTACACCGGCCGCACCGTGCGCGCGGCCATCGACGCGCTGTTCGACTACGGGCGCCCGACCCGGGTTCAGCTGGCGGTGCTGGCCGACCGCGGGCACCGCGAGCTTCCCATCCGCCCCGACTACGTGGGCAAGAACCTCCCGACCGCCCGCGACGAGCGGGTCAATGTCTCGCTCGCCGAGCTGGACGGGGTGGACTCGGTGGAGATCGCCGTCGCCGAGGGGGAGCACGCGTGAACCGTCACCTGCTCACCGTGAACGACCTCTCGCGCGACGACATCGAGCGCATCCTCGACCGGGCGGCCAGCTTCGCCGAGGTCTCGGGGCGCGAGATCAAGAAGGTCCCCACGCTGCGCGGGCGCACGGTGATCAACCTCTTCTACGAGTCCTCGACGCGCACCAGCTCCTCGTTCGAGCTCGCCGCCAAGCGGCTGTCGGCCGACCTGGTCTCGATCAAGGCTCAGGGATCGGCCGTGGACAAGGGCGAGTCGCTCAAGGACACGGTGCAGACCCTGTCGGCCTACGACCCGGCCGCCATCGTGATCCGCTCACCCCACGCCGGGGCCGCGGTGCTGGTGTCGCGGTGGAGCCCCGCCGCGGTGGTGAACGCCGGCGACGGCAAGCACGAGCACCCCACTCAGGCGCTGCTGGACCTCTACGCGCTGCGCCGCCGGGCGGGCCGGCTCGAGGGCCTCAAGCTCTGGATCGTCGGGGACGTGCTGCACAGCCGGGTGGCGCGGTCGGGGATCCTCGCCTTCAGCCGAATGGGCTGCGAAGTCACCGTCTGCGGGCCGCCCACGCTGATCCCGCGGGAGATCGAGTCGCTCGGGTGCCGGGTGCGCTACACGCTCGACGACCTCGGCGAGGCCGACGTGGTCTACGCGCTGCGGATGCAGTCCGAGCGCATGGAGGGCTCGTTCGTGCCCTCGCTGCGCGAGTACGCGGCGCGCTACCAGATCGACGGCCGCCGACTGGGCCGCGGCCAGCTGCTGATGCACCCGGGACCGGTCAACCGCGGCGTGGAGCTCGCGGCCGACGTGATCGACTCGCCCCAGGCACTGATCGTCGAGCAGGTCGAGTCCGGCGTCGTCGTCCGGATGGCCGTCCTGTACGAGCTGCTGGCCGGCGGGGGCGGGGCGGGTGCCGACGAGCGCCGGCCCGGCAGCCCGCTCGGCGAGACCACGGAGCCCCAGCCGGCGTGAGCGCCGAGGGACTGCTCCACCCGGCGCTCGACCGCGCCGAGTCGGCTCCTGGCACCGTGCTGGTGCGCGGCGCCCGGCTGCTCGACCCGCGTAGCGGGCTCGACCGCGAGGGCGACGTCCTGGTGCGCGGCGGGCGGGTGGCCGAGGTGGGGGAGGCCGGGTCGCTCGAAGCCCCCGATGGCTGCGAGCACGTGGACGCCGGGGGGCTGACCGCCTTCCCGGGGTTCGTGGACCCGCACGTGCACCTGCGTACGCCCGGCCGCGAGGACGAGGAGGACCTGGACACCGGCACCCACGCGGCCGCGGCGGGCGGCTACTGCGCGATCCTGGCCATGCCCAACACCGAGCCGGTGGTGGACACCGCTCCGGTACTGGGCGCGCTGCGCGAGCGCGCGCGGACCGAGGCCCGCATCCCCACCGGCTTCACCGCGGCCATCACCCGCGGCCAGAGGGGCGAGGACCTGACCGAGATGGCCGAGCTGGCCGACGCGGGGGCCTTCGCGTTCACCGACGACGGCCTCCCGGTCCGCTCGGCCGGTGTCATGCGCCAGGCGCTCCAGTACCAGCGGCTGGCCGGCCGCACACTCGCGCTGCACGAGGAGGAGCCCTCCCTGTCGCGGGGCGGCGGCATGCACGAGGGCGCCGCCTCCACGGCGCTGGGCCTGTCGGCAATCCCGTCGGTGTCCGAGTCCACGATGGTGGCCCGCGACCTGCTGCTGGCCCGTCACGAGCAGGGTCGCATCCACATCCAGCACGTCTCCGCGCGCGAGTCGGTGGAGGCGATCGAGCGGGGGCTTGCCGACGGGGCCCAGGTGACCGCCGAGGCGTCGCCCCACCACCTGCTGCTCACCGAGGACGACGTCCGCTCGCTGGACACCCACTTCAAGATGAACCCGCCCCTGCGCTCCGAGGACGATCGCCAGGCGCTGATCGAGGGATTGCGGTCGGGGGTCCTGTCCTGCGTGGCCACCGACCACGCGCCCCACTCCCCCGAGGAGAAGGAGCAGCCGTTCGAGCTGGCTCCGATGGGCGTGACCGGCCTGGAGAGCTCCTTCGCCGCGCTGTACACCGAGCTGGTCGAGCCCGGGGTGCTCGACCTGGGGCTCTTGGTGGAGCGGATGACCTCGGGCGGCGAGCCGTTCGGCCTGGGGATCCCGCGAATCGAGCCCGGCGCGCCGGCCAACCTGTGCCTGGTCGACCTCGCCGCCGAGTGGGAGGTTGGCGAGGACGGCTACCAGAGCCGCTCGTCCAACTGCGCCTTCGGCGGCCGCCGGGTGCGGGGCAAGGTGCGGCTGACCATCGCCGGCGGCCAGGTGGCCTACCGCGAGCGGTCGTTCGCGATCGGAGCGGTCAGATGAAGCTGCGGCGCGAGGAAACCACGCTGGTCGTGGTCGATGTCCAGGAGGCGTTCCGCCCGGCCGTGCTGGACTTCGAGCGGGTGGCTCAGAACACCGCCGTGCTCGTGGAAGGCGCGAACGCGATGGAGGTCCCGGTGGTGGCCACCGAGCAGTACCCGGAGGGGCTGGGCGAAACCGTCCCGGAGGTTGCCGAGCACCTCGCTGGGGAGCCGCTCGAGAAGGTGTGCTTCTCCGCCTCCGACGCGGACGGCTTCTCGCTGAACGGTCGCAACCAGGTGCTCGTGTGCGGCATCGAGGCCCACGTCTGCGTCTCCCAGACCGCGCTGTCCCTGCTGGCCGAGGGCCGCGAGGTCCACGTGGCGCGCGATGCGGTCAGCTCGCGCACCGAGGAGAACCGCGAGGTCGGCCTACGCCGGATGGAGCGCGAGGGCGCGGTGATCACCAGCGTCGAGGCGGCCCTGTTCGAGCTCCTGGGCGCCGCCGGCAGCGACGAGTTCAAGGCCGTGCAGAGGCTGGTCAAGTGAGCGGCGCCTACCTGCTGCTCGAGGACGGGACCCGGTTCGACGGCGACCTGGTGGGTGCGCCCCCGCCGGCCACGGGGGAGGTGGTGTTCAACACCTCCATGTCCGGCTACCAGGAGGCGGTCAGCGACCCCAGCTACCGCGGCCAGGTGATCGTCTTCACCTACCCCCACATAGGCAACTACGGCGTGGCCGCGGCCCACATGGAGTCCGACTCCGTCCACGCCCGCGCGGTGATCATGCGGGAGGGGATCGACCGCGAGGACGCCCCCGGCGCGGAGGCCGGCTGGCTCACCTGGCTGGCCGACTGCGGCATCCCGGCCCTCAGCGGGATCGACACCCGCGCGCTGGTGCGCCACCTGCGCAGCCGCGGCGCGATGCGGGGCGGCGTGTTCGCCGCCGAGATGTCCGAGGGCGAGGCCATGGACCGCGTGCGGGCCGAGCCGCGGATGGACGGCCAGGACCTGGCCAAGGAGGTCACCCCCGCCGAGCCGGTGATCCTCGAGGGCAGCGGACCGCGGGTGGTGGCGCTGGACACCGGCATCAAGGACTCCATCGTCCGCAACCTGCGTGAGCGCGGCGCCACGGTCGAGCTGCACCCGTGCGACACGTCCTCCGAGGAGCTGCTGGCCCGCGATCCCGACGCCGTGTTCCTGGCCAACGGCCCCGGCGACCCCGCGGCGCTCGACTACGTGGTCGACAGCGTGCGCGGCGTGGTGGGCAAGGTCCCGGTCTGGGGCATCTGCCTCGGCCACCAGCTGCTGTGCCGGGCGGTCGGCCTGGAGACCTTCAAGCTGCCCTTCGGCCACCGGGGCGCCAACCACCCGGTCAAGGACCTGGAGACGGGCAAGATCGAGATCACTTCGCAGAACCATGGCTTCGCCGTGCTCGGCCCCAACGGGGAGCAGACCGTGGACACCGACGAGCCGCTGCGTTGGGAGACCGACTTCGGTGCCGCCGAGCTGCAGCAGCTGAACCTCTACGACCGCACGGTCGAGGGCCTGATCCTGAGAGACGTGCCGGGGTCGACGGTCCAGTACCACCCCGAAGCCGGCCCCGGGCCTCACGACGCGCTGCACCTGTTCGACCGCTTCCTGCGGGGGCTGGCCGTTGCCTAGGCGCGACGACCTCAAGAAGATCCTGGTGCTCGGCTCGGGCCCGATCGTGATCGGTCAGGCCGCGGAGTTCGACTACTCGGGCGCACAGGCCTGCAAGGTGCTGCTCGAGGAGGGCTACGAGGTCGTGCTCGTGAACTCGAACCCGGCCACGATCATGACCGACCCGGAGTTCGCCACGGCCACCTACATCGAGCCGCTGGTGCCCGCCTCGGTGGCGAGGGTGATCGAGCGCGAGCGCCCCGACGCCCTGCTGCCCACCCTGGGCGGCGGGACAGCGCTGAACCTGGCTCGCGACCTGTCCGACGACGGCACGCTGGCCCGCTACGGCGTGCAGCTGATCGGGGCCGACTACGAGGCCATCCGCCGGGCCGAGGACCGCGACGTCTTCCGCCGGACCATGCACGACGCCGGCATGCGCACGCCGCGCAGCGCCGCGGTCAAGTCGATCAAGGAAGCCGAGCGCGCGCTGGGCGACATCGGCCTTCCGGCGATCGTCCGGCCCGGCTTCACCATGGGCGGCGAGGGAGGCGGGACCGCCTTCACCGAGGAGGAGTACCGCGAGCGGGTGGCCGAGGGCCTGGCCGCTTCGCCGATCAACCAGGTGCTGGTAGAGGAGTCGGTGATCGGCTGGGGCGAGTTCGAGCTCGAGGTGATGCGCGATCACAACGACAACGTGGTGATCGTGTGCTCGATCGAGAACGTCGACCCGATGGGCGTGCACACGGGCGACTCGGTCACCGTGGCCCCTCAGCAGACGCTGTCCGACCGCCAGTACCAGGCGCTCCGCGACCAGGCGCTGCGGGTCATCCGCGCCGTGGGCGTGGAGACCGGCGGCTCGAACATCCAGTTCGCGGTCAACCCCCACACCGACGAGATCGTGGTGATCGAGATGAACCCGCGGGTGTCGCGCTCGAGCGCGCTGGCCTCCAAGGCCACGGGCTTCCCGATCGCCAAGATCGCCGCTCGGCTGGCGGTGGGCTACGCGCTGGAGGAGATCGACAACGACATCACCCGCCTGACGCCCGCCTCGTTCGAGCCCACGATCGACTACGTGGTGGTCAAGTGGCCGCGCTTCGCCTTCGAGAAGTTCCCCGGCGCGGAGGGCTCGCTGGGCACCTCCATGCAGTCGGTGGGGGAGGCCATGGCCATCGGGCGCACCTTCAAGCAGGCCTGGGTGAAGGCGATGCGCTCGCGCGAGCTCGACGTGGACGGCGCGCCCGAGGGGGCCCTCGAGGAGCTGCTGACCCGCCTGGAGACCCCCTCGCACGACCGCTACGAGGTGCTGTTCGAGGCCTTCCGCTGCGGGGCCAGCGAGCGCGAGGTGCACGAGCGCACCGGGATCGACCCCTGGTTCCTGGCCGAGCTGGCGCCGCTGGCCGCGGGGCACGACCCGCAGGAGGGGCTGCAGCGGTCGTTCAAGGCGGTGGACACCTGCGCCGCCGAGTTCGCCGCCGAGACGCCGTACTTCTACTCGGGCTGGGAGCGCCAGGCCACGCACGAGGTCGACCGCGGCGACCGGGACAGCGTGATGATCCTGGGCTCGGGCCCGAACCGCATCGGCCAGGGAATCGAGTTCGACTACTGCTGCGTGCACGCCGCCATGACCGTGCGTGAGTCGGGGCGCGACGCGGTGATGGTCAACTGCAACCCCGAGACGGTCTCCACCGACTACGACACCTCCGACCGGCTGTACTTCGAGCCGCTGACGCTCGAGGACGTCCTGGGCGTGGTCGAGATCGAGCAGCCCGAGGGAGTGATCGTCCAGTTCGGCGGTCAGACCCCGCTGCGCCTGGCCCGCGGCCTGGCCGACGCCGGCGTGCCGCTGCTGGGAACGCCGGTGGAGTCCATCCACCGGGCGGAGGACCGCCCCAGCTTCGGCGCCCTGCTCGACGAGCTGGGCCTGATGTCGCCGCCGTACGCGGTGGCCGCCTCGCCCGAGGAGGCGCTCCAGAAGGCCGACGGGGTGGGCTTCCCGCTGCTGGTCCGCCCGTCCTACGTCCTCGGCGGCCGGGCCATGGAGATCTGTTACGACCGCGAGGGCCTGGCGACCTACCTGGCCCGCACCGATCGCGGCGACGGCGAGATCTTCCTCGACCGCTTCCTGGAGAACGCCATCGAGATCGACGTCGACGCGCTGTGCGACGGCGAGACGGTGAAGATCGGGGCGATCATGCAGCACGTCGAGGAGGCCGGCATCCACTCCGGCGACTCGGCCTGCGTGATCCCGGCCATGTCGCTGGGCGAGGAGATGCTCAGCCAGGTCGAGCAGGCCACCCAGGCGCTGGCCACGTCCCTCGGGGTCGTCGGCCTGATCAACATCCAGTTCGCCGTCCGGGGCGAGGACGAGCTGTACGTGATCGAGGCCAACCCGCGTGCCTCCCGCACGGTGCCGTTCGTCTCCAAGGCCACCGGGGTTCCGCTGGCCAAGGTGGCGTGCCGGCTGATGCTCGGCGAGCGGCTCGAGGACCTCGACCTGGAGCTGCCCGCCCGCTCGGACCACGTGGCGGTCAAGGAGGCGGTGCTGCCGTTCGGGCGCTTCCCGCTGGCCGACTCGCTGCTGGGGCCGGAGATGAAGTCCACCGGCGAGGTCATGGGCGTGGCCCCTGACTACCCGGCGGCGTTCGGCAAGGCCCAGGCCGCGGCGGGGGTGAAGCTGCCCGACAGCGGCACCGTGTTCATCTCGGTGACCGACGGCGACAAGGCCGGCGCCACGCAGCTCGCTGCCGCCCTCCACGACGTCGGCTTCAAGGTCTTGGCCACCGGCGGAACCGCCCAGGCGATCCGGGGGATGGGCGTCCCCGTGGAGCGGATCATGAAGCTGACCGAGGGCTCTCCGAACGTCGTCGACCGCATCGAAGCCGGCGAGGTGGACCTGGTCATCAACACCCCCACCGGCTCCGGGGCGCGGGCCGACGGCTACGAGATCCGCCGCGCCGCAGTGGCTCGCGGAGTGCCCTGCATCACCACCATGAGCGGCGCCAGCGCCGCCCAGCGCGCGATCCGGGCGCGTCGCGAGGGCCAGCCCGAGCCGGTCTCGCTCCAGGAGCTGCACCGGGCCGCCGCGACGGGACGCTCCGCGGCCGCCTCGCGGTGACGGAGGTCGAGCCGCGCACGCTGGCCCCGCCCGAGCGGCGGACGGTCGAGGTGGTCGGCTGCGAGGCGCTGGGTGCCTACAGGATGCTGTGGGCGATCGACCGCGAGGGCCCGCGGGAGCCCCGGCCGGGCCAGTTCTACATGCTGTCCACCGCCGAGCGGTGGGGCGGGGGAGCCTCGGAGCGCCCGTACCTGCCGCGGGCGTTCTCGTTCGCACGGGCCCTGCAGGAGGGGGACGGGATCCGCCTGGCCTTCCTGCTGGAGGAGGTGGGCCCAGGGACCGAGCGTCTGGCCGGGCTGGAGCCGGGTGAAGGGATGTCGCTGGTCGGCCCGCTCGGCATCGGCTTTCGCCCGCCCCGAGACGGCCGCCGGCCGCTGCTGGTGGGCGGCGGCATCGGCACCGCGCCGCTGCTGTGCCTGTCCGATGAGTTGGACGACCCCGCCGTGATGCTCGGCTTCCGCTCGGCTCCCCACGCCGCGGCCGCCGCAATGTTCGCGGGGGAGACCCAGCTGGCCACCGACGACGGCTCCGCCGGCCGCCCCGGCCTGGTCACGGAGCTGCTGTCCGCCGAGCTCGACTCCGACGCCGACGCCGAAGTGTTCGCGTGCGGCCCGCCGGCGATGCTGGAGGCGGTGCGGGCGCTGTGCGCCGAGCGCGAGGTGCCCGCCCAGCTGGCCATGGAATCCGGGATGGCGTGCGGCTTCGGGGCGTGCTTTGGCTGCGTGGTGCCCACCCGTGAGGGCTACGTCCGCCTGTGCGTTGACGGGCCGGTACTGGACGCGGCCGGTCTGGAGACGGCAGCGGCGCCCGGTGGGGGACACCAGGGATGAGCGTCGACCTCTGCGGCGTCTCGCTCTCCGGCCCCGTGCTCAACGGATCGGGCACCTTCGACGCCATCGCCGCCCGGCGCGCGTTCGGAGATGCGCTGCTCGAGCGATTCCCCTTCGACGCGTTCGTCTCCAAGACGATCACCCGCGAGCCGCGCCAGGGGAACCCGCCGCCGCGCCTCTGGGAGGCGCCCGCGGGCCTGATCAACTCGATCGGCCTCCCCAACAAGGGCCTCGACGGCTTCCTCGCCCACGACCTGCCCCAGCTCGCCGAGCTGCCGGTTCCGCTCGTGGTCTCGGTGATGGCCTACACGCCCGGCGACCTGGCCGAGCTGGCCGGCGCCGTCGCCGAGCGCGACGAGGTGGCGATGGTCGAGCTGAACGTCTCCTGCCCCAACGTCGAAAGCGGCCTGGTCATGGGCGCGGACCCCTCCGAGACCGCCCGTGCGATGGAGGCGGTGCGCTCCCGGTCCGAGAAGCCGGTGATCGTGAAGCTCACCCCCAACGCCACCGAGCCGGCGGCGGTGGCCGCCGCCGCCGAGGGGGCCGGGGCGGACGCGGTCTCCCTGCTCAACACGCTCAAGGGGATGGCGCTCGACCCCCGGACGCGCCTGCCGTGGCTGGGCGGTGGCAGCGGCGGCCTCTCTGGGCCCGCGGTGCGGGCCGTGGCCCTGGAACAGGTCGCCGCGGTGAGCGCGCGGGTCGGGATCCCGGTGGTGGGGATGGGCGGAATCGCGACCGGCGCCGATGCCGCCGATTTCCTGGCCGCGGGCGCGCGGGTGGTGGCCGTGGGCACCGAGAGCTTCCGCGACCCGGCCGCGGGGCTACGCATCAGGCGGGAGCTTTCCCCCTTGCAGGGACACGGTGCCCCCGGGACGGGTGAAGCCGCTGGCGCAGCCGCACCAGAAGAGGCGAAAACGAGCGTCAGAAACGCCTAAAGTCCCTGCAAAATACAGGCCGGGGGGTCAAGTACCCCGAACCACCTTGGAGCTTAGGTCGAGGTCGAGGTGAATTGGCGGATTTTCTGGCGTTCACGCCTTTTAAACGGTTGGCCGGTGTGTAGTATCGCCGCCCATGCCGGCCGCCTCCGAGACGCCCGCAAAGACCACCTCAGCGGGCCCGGCGCCGCGGCGCACGACGTCCCAGCGGATGGACGCCTTGGCGCGCGCGAACGACATCAGGACCCGTCGCGCGCGGCTCAAGAAGGACCTCAAGGCGGGCCGCGTCCAGATCCACGGACTGCTGCTCGATCCGCCGGAATACCTGCAAACGGCCAAGGTTTTCGACCTGCTGCTCGCCGTCCCGAAGT
Source organism: uncultured Thermoleophilaceae bacterium (assembly GCA_963830065.1). GTDB lineage: Bacteria > Actinomycetota > Thermoleophilia > Solirubrobacterales > Thermoleophilaceae > JACCZR01. The sequence goes on along the minus strand of CAWHLA010000010.1, from coordinate 241,813 downwards.
ACGGGCGCGTGAAGGTGAACCGCATCCTGACCCACTGCCGCATCTCGCCGAGCAAGACGATCGGCGGCCTCTCGCAGCGCCAGCGCAACGAGCTGGTCAGCTACCTGCGTCGCTAGAGCAATAGCCCCGCCGGTCCTCGTCATCACGGGTCCCTCGGGCGTGGGCAAGGGCACGCTGATCCGGGGCCTGCTCGAGCGGATGCCAGGCCTGCGCCTGAGCGTGTCGGCCACCACGCGCGCCGCGCGTGCGGGGGAGGAGCACGGCACCGACTACTGGTACCTCGGTCACGACGAGTTCGACCGCCGGGTGGCGGCGGGGGACTTCGTCGAGCACGCCGAGTACGCCGGCAACCGCTACGGCACGCTTCGCTCCGAGCTCGAGGAGGCGCCGGAGGGGATCGTGCTCGAGATCGACGTCCAGGGGGCGCGCCAGGTACGCGAGACCTTGCCCGAGGCCACTCAGGTCTTCATCGCCCCGCCGTCGGTGGAAGTCCTGCGCGAGCGCCTGGAAGGCAGGGGGTCGGACTCGCCCGAGCAGGTGAAGGTCCGCCTGGCCGAGGCGGAAGGCGAGCTGGCCGCTCAGGGCGAGTTTCGGAAGGTGATCGTCAACGACGACCTGGATCGGGCCTTGCAGGAGCTCACGGCCCTCGCCGCTACAGTCTTCAGACGATGATCAAGCCCCGCTTCGACACCCTGCTCGAGAAGGTCGACTCCCACTACGCGTGTGTGCTGGTGTCAGCCAAGCGGGCCCGGCAGATCAACGCCTACTACCACAACCTCGGCGAGGGGACGTTCGACGAGTACCCGCCGCCGATGGTCGAGACCGCGTCGAAGAACTACCTGAAGATCGCTCTGGACGAAGTGGCTCAGGGCAAGATCTCCTACCGCTACCGGTAGTCCGTGGCCCGCATCCTGCTCGGAGTCTCCGGGGGGATCGCCGCCTACAAGGCGGTGGAGGTCGTGCGCCTGGCCACCGCGGCCGGGCACTCGGTGCGGGTCATTCAGACGCCTGCCAGCCGCCGGTTCGTGGGCGCGGCCACCTTCGAGGGGGTCACCGGCGCCCCGGTGCTCACCGACGAGTTCGAGCGCGACCCCGCCCGCGGGGCCTTCCCCGGCGACGCCGCCTCCGACCACGACCCGATCTCCCACCTGGAGCTTGTGCGCCGCTGCGACGTCTTGGCGGTCGTGCCGGCCTCGGCCAACACGCTGGCCAAGCTGGCGGGCGGGCTGGCCGACAACCTGCTCAGCAGCGCCGCGCTGGCCTGCACGGCGCCGCTGGTCCTGGCTCCCGCGATGAACAACCACATGTGGGAGCACCCGGCCACCAAGTCCAACCTGGACCTCCTGCGCGAGCGGGGCGCGCGCGTGGTGGAGCCGGGCACCGGCCGGCTGGCCTCCGAGGGCGAGTGGGGGGTCGGCCGCCTGGCCGACCCGGCCGAGGTGTTCGCGGCGATCGAGTCCGCGCTGGTGACCCAGGCGCCATCCCAGCTGCTGGGGCGCCGCGTGCTGGTCACCGCCGGCGGGACCCGCGAGCCGATCGACCCCGTGCGCTTCGTCGGCAACCGGTCCTCGGGCCGGATGGGGGTGGCCATGGCGGCCGAGGCCGCCAGGCGCGGGGCCGAGGTGACATTGATCGCGGCCAACGTCTCGCTGCCCGTCCCCGACGGGGTGCGGGTGGTCGAGGCGCCCACCGCAGCCGAGCTGGCCGAAACCGCACGCGCTGAGTTCGCCGGCGCCGACGTGCTGCTGATGGCGGCGGCGGTGGCCGACTACCGGCCCAGCCAGGCGGGGGAGACCAAGCTCAAGAAGGCCGACTCCGACTCTCTGAGCATCGAGCTCGAGCCCACCGAGGACGTGCTGGCCACGCTGGGGGCCTCCCGGCGCGAGGGCCAGATCCTGGTCGGGTTCGCCGCCGAACATGGCGGCGACCCGATGGCCGAGGCCCAGCGCAAGCTGCGCGACAAGGGGGTCGACGCGATCGTGCTGAACGACGTCTCGGGCGAGGGGGTCGGCTTCGAGGCCGCCGACAACGAGGTCGTCGTGGTCACAGCGGACGGCCGGCGAGAGGTCCCGAGGGCATCGAAGGAGGAGGTGGCTGCCGCAGTGCTCGACGTCGTCGAGGAGATGCGGCCGGTGGGGGCGCAGGCGTGAGCGAGTCACCCCAGGAGCGCGGCGAGCGGGTCTACCAGCTGTTCCAGAAGGGCAGCGCGCTGCTGGAGTCCGGCGACTTCGCGGCAGCCGCGATCCCGCTGGAGCAGGCCCGCGACCTCGAGCCCGACAAGACCTCGATCCGCGAGGCGCTTGGCCGCGCCTACTTCCGCTCCGCGCGCTTCGAGCAGGCGCGCGAGGAATTCGCGGCGGTGGTGGAGCGCTCGCCGGTCGACCACTACTCACACTTCTGCCTGGGCCGCTCGCTGGAGAAGACCGGCCAGCCGGCCGAGGCCCGCCGCCACGCCGCCCTGGCCGTCGGCATGCGGCCCGACCGCGAGGACTACCGGGCGTTCAACGAATACCTGCGCAACGTCGCGTAGTGCCCGAGCTGACCATCGAGGAGGGCGGCGCCGAGCTGCTCGACGTGGTGCAGCCGCTGTGGCTGTCGATGTTCGAGTGGCACCGCTCGCTGCCGCCCGAGGCCTCTTCGGTGGTCCCCGCCCTGCCGGCCGACCAGGCCTTGAAGCGCCGCTTCGAGCGCTTTCGCCGCGAGCTCGGCCAGGGAAGGGTGACCCTGTTCCTGCTCCGCGACGAGGGCGAGGCGGTGGCGTTCGCGATGGTCCGGGTGCGGCCCGAGGGGGAGGCGTCGTTCGCCACCGGGAACGGGGTCGTGGAGGTGGACGCGATGGCCGTGGCGCCCTCGCACCGGTCCGAGGGGCTCGGATCCCTGCTCCTTCGCCGCGTCCACGAGTGGGCCGCCGAGCAGGGGATCGGCTTCGTCTCGCTCAGCGTCATGGCCGGCAACGAGGAGGCCGAGCGGTTCTACCGGCGGTTCGGCATGGAGCGCAGCATCGTTCGCATGTTGGGGCCCGTGCCGCCGTCTGACCGCGGGCCCCAGGACTGAACTACGGCAACCGGGGAGGCGCGTCCGTGGCCCCAGCGCCCCCGGTTTTCTCCGGGGCGCGTTGCACGGTTGCTCTCTCTGGAAGTCCTCAGGCGGCTGACGAGTTTTCAGGACTGTGCGCGTGTGTCGGGGCCGTCCAGCCAGGACGATCCGGCCGCCGGCTCCACGTCTCGCGCCCGCACGTAGCCGCGCGCGGCCACCGCGCCCTCGCAGAGCAGCCCCAGCAGCCGGTCCAGCGCCCGCTCGTCGACGGCGGCGGCCGGGAGGTCGGCGTGCACCCAGATCTCGCCTGACTGGGTGCAGCCAAAGCGGACCATGCGCGTCTGGCGGTTCCACCACAGCAGCATCCAGGGGTCGATTTCCTCCTCGAGCACGGGTGCCTTGGCGGTGAGCAGCCCGTCGGCCAGCCGCAGGCCCACGTGGAGCGGCCAGCCCCCGGCGGCGTCGGCGGGCACGGTCAGGCCCCACTCCCCCTGAGCCAGGCGTCGGCCGGAAAGGTCGTCGAGGTAGGCGTCGATCACGTCGGGAACGGCCATCGACCTACAGTGTCGCGATGCGCGCCCTGGTGCAGCGGGTCAGCGAAGCTGCGGTGCGCACGGATCGGGAGATCGCGAGCATCGGGCCGGGTCTGCTCGTGTTGCTCGGGGTCGCTCGGGGAGACACCGCCGAGCAGGCCGACCGCCTGGCGGCCAAGGTGCTCAAGCTGCGCGTGTTCGACGACCGCTCGGTGGCCGACACGGGCGGCGAGGTGCTCTGCGTGAGCCAGTTCACGCTGTACGGCGACACCCGCAAGGGCAACCGGCCGAGCTACACCGAGGCGGCCCCGGGGCAGGAGGCCGAGCCCCTCTACGAGCGGGTGTGCGAGGCGTTGGGCGCACAGCGCGGGGTCTTCGGGGCGCACATGGCGGTGTCCCTGGTCAACGACGGCCCCGTGACCCTGATGCTCGAGGTCTGAGTGCCTATACTCGCCTCCAGGACTTTCAGACGTTGCGGCCGCCGGCCGCGCCTGAAGGTGGGCTTCGCAGCCCACCTTTTTTTATCCCCATGAGCGTGCAGACACAGATCGAACAGAAGCTCTCCTCGGCCGAGCCCGAGGTGGAGGTGCTCGCATGCGAGCAGGTCGCGGGCGAGCGCCTGCGACTGACCATCGACCACCCCAACGGGGTGGATCTCAACCTGTGTGAGCGCGTCACCCACCACCTGCGCGAAGTGCTGGTGGACTACGGGCTGGAGGTCTCCTCGCCGGGGCCCCAGCGCCCGCTGACCAAGCCGGCGCACTTCCGCCGCTTCCTCGGTCGCCGCGCGCGCGTGCGCACGCGGGAGGCGAAGGACGGGCACAAGAGCTTCACCGGCGAGCTACTCGGAGCCACGGAGCAGGAGGTCACCGTGGCCGCCGACACCGGGGTCGTGTCGATCCCGTACTCGGAGATCAATCGCAGTTACCTCGTGGAGGAGGGATCCAATGTCTAAGGAGATCGTCGAGGCCGTGGGCGTGCTCGAGCGCGAGAAGGGCATCTCGGCCGACCGGCTGATGGAGGCCCTCGAGGACGCGCTGCTCTCGGCCTACAAGAAGACGCCGGGCGCCGCCCGCTATGCGCGCGTGGACATGGAGCACGACACCGGGGACTTCCGGGTCTACGAGCTGATCCTCCCGCCCGACCTCGAGGAGCAGCTGCTCGACGAGGTCGAGGAGGAGGCCGGCGAGGCCCAGGTCGACCCCGAGACGGGCGAGCTGGTCGAGCCCGAGGCGCCCGAGATCGGCCAGGAGCGCCTGGCTCAGTACAAGGACCAGATCGACGAGCGCGACGTGACGCCCGACGACTTCGGCCGCATCGCCGCCCAGACCGCCAAGCAGGTGATCCTCCAGCGGATCCGCGAGGCCGAGCGGGACATGACCTACGACGAGTACCAGGACCGCGTGGGCGAGCTGATCACCGGCATCGTCCAGCAGTCGGACTCGCGCTACACCCTCGTGCAGCTGCGCGAGCGCGTCGAAGCCCTCCTCCCGCGCTCCGAGCAGGTCCACGGCGAGCGCTACGAGCACGGCGCGCGCGTGAAGGCGATCATCTCCGACGTCTCCAACCAGGCGAAGGGCCCGAGCATCGTGGTCTCCCGCCGCTCTCCCGAGCTGATCTCCAAGCTGTTCGAGCTCGAGGTGCCGGAGATCGCCGACGGCCTCGTCGAGATCCAGAACGTGGCCCGCGAGCCCGGCTACCGCTCGAAGATCGCCGTGGTCTCGCATGCCTCCGGCGTCGACCCGGTGGGCGCCTGCGTGGGACCCCGCGGCTCCCGCGTGCGCATGGTCGTGTCCGAGCTGCGCGGCGAGAAGATCGACATCATCCCGTTCAACGACGAGCCGGCCCGCTTCGTGGCCAAGGCTTTGTCGCCCGCGCGCGTGCGCGAGGTGCTGGTGGACGACGACGGCCGCCAGGCCACGGTCATCGTGCCCGACGACCAGCTGTCGCTGGCCATCGGCAAGGAGGGCCTGAACGCCCGCCTCGCCGCGCGGCTCACCGGCTGGCGAGTCGACATCCGCTCGGAGACCGAGTTCGCCGAGGACGAGGCCGAGATGGGCTACGAGGAGGAGGAGACGGCGACCGGCCGCTGTGCGGCCATCCTCACCAACGGCCGCCGCTGCCCCAACGCCGCCCTGCCGGGCTCGCGCTACTGCGGTCTGCCCGCCCACCAGGCGCTGGTGGACCAGGAGGGCGACCAGCTCTCCGCAGCCGCGGACGACGACGGCGGCGAGCCGAGCGACCCGGAGGCCGTGGAGCCGGAGGCGGTCGAGCCCGAGGCTGCCGAGCCCGAGCCCGAGCCCGAGCCTGTGCCCGTCGAGTCCGAAGCTGCCGAGCCTGAGCCCGTTGAGCCGGACGGCTCGCCTGCCGCCGGGTCCGTGACCCAGCCGCCGGCCTCAGAGGAAACCTCGTAGAACCTCAGAGAACCTGCGTCGCCTGCGGCCGCACGGCCGGGCAGCACGAGTTGCTGCGGCTCGTGCGCCGTGCTGACGGCGAGGTCATCCCCGATCCGGAGCACCGTGAGTCTGGCCGGGGCGCGTATCTGTGCGCCCGCGAGGAGTGCGCCGAGCGCGCGTTCGCCGGTCCTGGCGCCTTTGCCAGGTCCTTCCGTGCCCCGGTGACGATCGGCCAAGAGTCCATACAATCGGTCAGTCGATGGCGAAGAAGCGCGTTCACGAGATAGCCAAGGAACGAGGCATGCCCTCCAAGGAGGTCATCGCCAAGCTCCAGGCTGCCGGCTTCGACGTCAAGGCGGCCGCGTCCAGTGTGGACGACGCCGACGTCCAGCGCGCCTTCGACCCCGCGCCCCCAGCCGAGGAGCCTGCCAGCGGCAACGGCGCAGGCGACTCTGCGCCCGCCCCGGCCCCCGCCGCATCCGGCGATGGCCAGAAGGCGCCGGCCCAGGACGGCCAGAACCGTCCCTCCAGGCCCACCCGCGGCGGCCGCGGGGGCGAGCAGGCCCCCGGCGCCGGAGGACGCCGCCGCCGTGTGGTGATCGACTCCCAGGCTTCTCGCGGGCGACCCGGCCCGCCACCGCCCCAGCAGCCCCTCCGCCGCGGTCGCGGGCGCCGCCGGCGCACGCCGTGGGTCGAGCCCGACCTCAACGCGCCGCCCGAGGAGCCCAAGGAGCAGCCGCCGACGGAGATCCAGTCCGGCGCCACCGTCAAGGAGGTGGCCGAGTCGCTGGGGATCTCCTCCTCGGAGGTGATCAAGAAGCTGATGACCCTGGGCGAGATGGCCACGCTCACCCAGACCCTCTCCGACGAGGCGATCGAGGTGCTGGCCGACTCCTTCGAGAAGAAGGTCAACATCGTCCACGCCGACGAAGAGGTCGAGGCCGAGCCGGAGTACGAGGACGACGAGGCCGCCCTGGTCGCGCGCCCGCCGGTGATCACGATCATGGGCCACGTCGATCACGGCAAGACGTCCCTTCTCGACGCCATCCGTGAGACCGAGGTCGCCGCGGCCGAGGCCGGCGGCATCACCCAGCACATCGGCGCCTACCAGGTCCACCACTCCGACCACGCGATCACCTTCCTGGACACCCCGGGCCACGAGGCGTTCACCGCCATGCGCGCCCGCGGTGGCCGGGCCGCGGACATCGCCGTGGTCGTCGTGGCCGCCGACGACGGCGTGATGCCCCAGACCGTGGAGGCGATCGACCACGCCAAGGCGGCCCAGGTGCCGATCATGGTCGCGGTCAACAAGATCGACAAGGAGGGCGCGGACCCCAACCGCGTCCGGGGCGAGCTGGCCCAGCAGGAGCTGACGCCGGCCGACTGGGGCGGCGACATCGAGTTCGTGGACGTCTCGGCCAAGACCCACCAGAACCTCGACGAGCTGCTGGACACCATCGTCACGCTCGCCGACATCCAGGAGCTCAAGGCCAACCCCGACACCGAGGCATCGGGCATGGTCATCGAGTCGCGCTTGGACCCCGGCCGGGGCGCGGTCGTGTCCCTGCTCGTCCAGCGCGGCAGCCTGAAGGTGGGCGATGCGCTGGTGGCCGGCGCGCACTCCGGCCGCGCCCGCGCAATGCACGACTTCCGCGGCACCAAGGTCAAGGAGGCCACGCCGGCCGAGCCGGTCGAGGTGCTCGGCTTCGACGGCGTTCCCGAGGCCGGCGAGCACTTCCGGGTGGTCTCCAACGAGCGCGAAGCCCGGCGTATCGCCGGCGAGAAGGCCAACCGGCTCAAGACCGAGGCCCTGGCGCGGCGCGCCGGAGTGCGGGTCTCGCTCGAGGACGTCATGGCCCGCGCCCAGCGGGGCGAGAAGGAGCTCAACCTGGTGCTCAAGGCCGACGTCGCCGGCTCGCTCGAGGCCCTCGCGGACGAGATCGCCAAGCTGCCGCAGGACCAGGTCGTCGCCAACGTCATCCACGACGCCGTGGGTGGCATCAACGAGTCCGACGTGATGCTGGCCGCCGCCTCCGAGGCGGTGGTGATCGGCTTCAACGTGCGGCCGGTCGGCAACGCCCCGCAGGTCGCCCAGCGCGAGGGCGTCGAGATCCGCACCTACTCGGTCATCTACAAGGTGATCGAGGACCTGCACGACGCCATGGAGGGCCTGCTGGACCCCGAGGAGATCGAGGAGACCGTCGGCCAGCTCGAGATCAGGGCCACCTTCCGCGCCTCACGGGTAGGCACGATCGCCGGCTGCCAGGTCACCGACGGCACCGTTCGGCGCGGCGGCCAGGCGCGCCTGGTCCGCGACGGCACCGTTATCTACGACGGCCGAATCGGCTCCCTACGCCGGTTCAAGGACGACGTCCGCGAGGTCACCGCCGGCCTCGAGTGCGGCGTCGTGCTGGAGAACTACGCCGACGTCAAGGAAGGGGACATGATCGAGGTCTACGAGACGAGGCAGCGCGAGCGGGCTCTGTGAGCGCGTGCCGTTTGTCTGCCTGATTCGAATCGACCTGCATTTCCCCGAAAACGAGAGCCTGAAGGGCAAACGCAAGGAGCTTCAGTCGGTGAAGGCCCAGCTGCAGCGCCGCTTCGGAGCCGCCGTGGCCGAGACCGACCATCACGACCTGTGGCAGCGATCGGAGCTGTCCGCCGCGCTGGTGGGCCGAGAGGCCGGCACCGTCGCCGGGATGCGGGACTCGCTGGAGCGCTGGGTGACTGACCGCTACCCCGACGGCGCGTCTATTCAGGCAGAACTCGTTTCCTTCGGGGACGTGGTGGATAGATAACGTGGCGGGCGATCGGATGAGAAGGGTCAACGAGGCGCTTCGCGAAGTGCTCTCCGTCCGCCTCGCAGAAGGCCTGAAAGATCCAAGGATCGGATTCGTGACCGTTACTTCAGTAGACACCAGCCCAGATCTCCGCCACGCACGGGTCTACGTCAGCGTTCTCGGCTCCGAGGCCGAGCGCGAGGCCTCGCTCGAGGGGCTGACCGCCTCGCACGGGTTCCTCCAGGCCCAGGTCAACGAGGAACTGCACTTGAAGCGCACTCCCAAGCTCGAGTTCGTCTACGACGACTCGGTGGACCGGGGGATGCGCATCACCGAGCTCATCGACCGGGAGGCCCCGGAGTGAGCACGCTGACCGAGACCGACGAGGTGCTGGCCGAGCTTCGCCAGGCGGAGAAGCTGCTGCTCACCACCCACGAGAACCCCGACGGCGACGCCTTGGGCTCCCTGCTGTCCATGCACTGGACGCTGGAGCAGCTCGGCAAGGACTCGGTGATGTACATGTCGCCCGACGAGTTCCCGCTGCCCTACGAGTACCGGGACATGGTCTTCGAGGGGATCGTCGGGGCGCCGCCCGCGGACCTGGACGAGCGCACGATCGTGTTCCTGGACTGCGGCAACATCGACCGCATGCCGGTGGACTTCCTCAAGGGCGACGGGCTGCACATCCTGAACATCGACCACCACCACGACAACACCCGCTTCGGGACGGTGAACCTCGTCGACGCCACGGCCTCGTGCACGGCGGAGATCGTGTGGCGCCTGTCCAAGGAGCTGGGCGCCGAGCTGACGCCGGGCATCGCCGACGCGATGTACGTCGGGCTCGTCACCGACACCGGGCGCTTTTCCTACGAGAACACCTCCCCCGAGTCCCACCGGATGGCAGCCGAGCTGATGGAGGCCGGGGTGGACCCCCATCTCGTCTACCGCCGCTTGTACGAGGACCTTCCCTTCCGGCGGCTGCAACTGCTCCAGCGCGCGCTGGCCAGTGTCGAGCGCCACGACGAAGGCGCGATGACGCTGGCCTCGCTCACCCGCGAGGACTTCGGCGAGACCGACGCCCTGGAGACCGACTCCGAGGGCATCGTCGACCACATGCGCGCCGTCGAGGGCACGGCGGTGGCGGTGCTGGTGCGCGAGCTGCTGGCCCAGGACCGCCAGGGGCTGCGCAAGGTGAGCCTGCGCGCCACCGACGGCCGCGTCGACGTCTCCCGCATCGCGCGCGCCCTGGGCGGGGGCGGACACCCGCAGGCGGCCGGCTTTACCACCGAGCTCCCGTTGGACCAGCTGATCGAGCGGCTGCGGGACGAGGTCGCCGACCAGCTCTGACCACTCCCGGAGTCCGGATCGTCGCCAAGCCCGCGGGCGTCACCTCACACGACGTCGTAGCTTCGATCCGCCGGTCGCTCCCGCGCGGCACTCGGGTGGGACACGCCGGGACGCTCGATCCCTTCGCCACCGGGGTCCTGCTCGTGCTGGTGGACCGTGCCACCCGCGCCCAGCGGTGGCTGATAGGCCTGCCGAAGACCTATCGGGCCGTCGCGCGGCTGGGGTGGGCCTCGGACACCGGGGACCGCGACGGAGAGCTGGTGGAGACCGGCCGCATGCCTTCCGAACTGCGGCTACCGGAGGGCAAGATCATGCAGGCACCGCCGGCGTTCTCGGCCGTCCGGGTAGGTGGTGAGCGCGCCTACCTCCGCGCTCGGCGCGGCGAGGAGGTGGCCCCGGCGGCTCGCCCCGTGACGGTGTTCCGATCCGAACTGCTCTGGCGCGAGGGAGATCGGGCTGCCTTCGAGCTCGAGGTCTCCTCGGGTACCTATGTGCGTTCGCTTGTGGCCGACTTGGGCGACGCCTACTGCGAGGAGCTCGAGCGCACCGCCGTGGGGGACTTCCGCCTCGAGGACGCCAACATCGAGCGGACGGTCCCCCTGGACCAGGCGCTGGCCTTTCTGCCTGAGCGGGTGCTGGAGACCGACGAAGCCGAGGGCGTGCGCCACGGCAGGGCTCTGGAAGGCCCGGCCGAGCACGAAGCGGTGCGGTTGACCTTCGAGGGCGCCCTGCTCGCCATCGGCGTGCCGCGCGGGGAGTTCGTCAAGCCCGACGTCGTCTTCGCCCCGGCCGGAGGGGCGCGGCCGTAGTGTTCGCCCCGCGATGAAGGTCACCTCGCTTCCCGACCTGCCGGTCTTGAGCCCCGGGGAGGCCGGGCCGCGCAAGGTCGCCATCGGCACCTTCGACGGGGTCCACCTCGGCCACCGGGAGGTCATCCGGGGCAGCGACACCGTGCTGACCTTCGACCCGCACCCGGTGGCGATCACCCACCCCGAGGCGCTGCCCAAGCTGCTCACCACGTTCAACATCAAGCGCGACCTGATCGGCGGGCTGGGGGTCGACGAGCTGGTGGTGATCCCGTTCGACAAGGAGTTCGCCTCCCGCAGCGCCGAGCGGTTCGTCCAAGACGTGCTGATCGGCCAGCTGGGGGCCGAGCGGGTGTCGGTGGGGGAGAACTTCCGCTTCGGGGCCAAGGCGCAGGGGACTCCCGAGTTCCTGGCCTCCCACGACGAGTTCGAGACCCGGGTCGTGCCGATGGTGGAGGCCGAGGGGGAGAGCGTCTCCTCGACCCAGATCCGCGGCCTGGTTGCGGCCGGCGAGGTGGACTTGGCCGCCCGCTTCCTCGGAGGGCCGTTCTTGATGGAGGGCGAGGTGGTGCCCGGCGACCGCCGCGGCCGCGACCTCGGGATGCCCACCGCCAACATCGTCCCCGACGGCCGGCTGGTGGTCCCCGGCCACGGGGTCTATGCGGCCTGGGCCCACGGGCATCCGGCGGCTGTGAACGTGGGGGTGAGGCCCACTTTCGAGACCGGCCGCGGGCTGCTGGTCGAGAGCCACTTGATCGACTTCGAAGGGGATCTCTACGGCGAGACCATGCGGGTCGCGTTCGTGGAGCGAATGCGCGGCGAGAGGCGGTTCGAGTCGTCCGAGGCGCTGGTCGAGCAGATGTGGAAAGACGTGGATCAGGCGCGTGAGATATGCCGGGCCGCTGCTACCGTTTCCCGCCGATGACGCTGACCGTCGAGGCCAAGCAGGAGATCGTCGCCAAGCACGGGCGCGACCCCCAGGACACCGGCTCCACCGAGGTCCAGGTCGCCCTGCTCACGGCGCGGATCAACGAGCTCACCGAGCACCTGCGCGAGCACAAGCGCGACCACCACTCGCGTCGCGGCCTACTCATGCTGGTGGGCAAGCGACGCCGGCTCCTGAAGTACCTGTCGCGGACGGACATCGACCGTTACCGCGCGCTGATCGCCGAGCTCGGCCTCCGCCGCTAGCCGTGATCGAGGCGGGCGCACCCGCGCCTGACTTCACCCTTCCCGACCAGGACGGGAACGAGGTCTCGCTCAGCGACTTCGCGGGCCGGCGGCTCGTGCTCGTCTTCTACCCGAACGACTTCTCGCCCACCTGCACCGACCAGCTGAACGTCTACCAAGAGGTCATCGGCGAGCTCGAAGACCGCGGGGCGCAGCTGGTCGGCATCTCGGTGGACTCCGCGTTCTGCCACAGAGCCTTCCGCGCCCACATCGGGATCTCGATCCCCCTGCTGGCCGACTTCCACCCCAAGGGCGAGGTGGCCAAGGCCTACGGCGTGTGGGCGGAGGACTACGGCGTGAGCGGCCGCGCGCTGGTCATGGTCGGCCCCGAGGGCACGGTGGAGTGGTCGTACATGTCACCGCCGCTGGAGGTTCCCGGTGCCAACCTCATCTTCGACGCCCTGGACGAGCGCCAGCCCGCCTGAGCCCGGGCCCGAGGACCACCAGCGCGGCGATGGCCCGCTGGTGGTGGAGTACGCCGACCTCGAGTGCCACCACTGCGCGCTGGCCCACCTGAGGCTGCGCGATCAGGCGCTCACGCGCGTGTTCCGCCACTTCCCGGTCAAGTCCAAGCACCCGCGCGCCCGGGTCCTCGCTCACGCGGCCGAGGCAGCGGCGCGGCAGGGGCGCTTCTGGGAGATGCACGACTCCCTGCTGGAGGACCAGGCACACCTCGACGACCCCCACCTGTGGCAGCGGGCGGAGCGCATGGGGCTCGACCTCGACCGCTTCGAGCGCGACCGCCGCTCGGAGGCCGTCGCGGAGCGGGTGGAGCGCGACTTCCGCTCCGGGATCCGGGCTGGGGTGACCAACACGCCGGCCTTCTTCGTTGAGGGCCCGGGCGGGCTCTTGCGCGGCGACCCGCTCCGGTAGATACTCGCCCCAAGCCACTGTCTAGAGCGGGAGAGACATGAGCACAGGCATGAGCAGGTGGGCGCCCCTGACCGGTGCGGCCTTCTTCGTACTCGCGGTCGTGTCGTTCGCGGTCACCGGCGAGAGCCCTGACACCGACGACTCGGTGCGGGAGATCGTCCGGTTCTATGTGGACAACGAGGACTCGGTCATTGTGGGAGCCATCCTCGCCACCCTTGCGGCGAGCTTCTTCGTGTTCTTCGCGGGGGTGTTGAGACGGGTGCTGCGCGACGCAGAGGGCCCCGGAGGCATCCTGTCGGCGGTGGCCTTCGGCGGCGCGATCATCTTCGCATCGGGCATCGCGCTCGACTCCACGATCAGCTTCGCGCTCGCCGACACGGCCAACAAGCTCCAGCCGGTAGGGATCCAGGCGCTGAGCGCGCTCTACAGCTCCGACTTCCTGGTCTTCATCCTGGGCCTCCAGATCTTCCTTCTCGCGATGGGGATCTCCGTGGTGCGTCACGGCGCATTGCCGGCGTGGATCGGCTGGATCGCGATCGTGCTCGGAGTGGTTGCGGTGACGCCGATCGGGTTCTTCGCCTTCCTGGCCGGTGGGATCCTGATCTTGATCATCAGTGTGCTGCTCACCATGCGTGCGCAGGGCGCGTCGGCTTCCGCCACCTGAGGCGTTGCTAGGCTCGATTCCGACCCCTTACCGGAGAGTCTTAGACAAGTAGCCGCCAACCGGAGGCGGCCGAAAGGAAGCACATGAAGCCTGAAGCAACCCGCGTCTCTGTCGAGATTGGCGGTACCGAGATCACTCTCGAGACCGGCAAGCTCGCCAAGCAGGCCAGCGGATCCGTCGTCATCCAGGCCGGCGACACCATGGTGCTCGGCACCGCCACAGCCGGCAACGAGCGCGACGTGGATTTCCTCCCGCTCACCGTCGACGTCGAGGAGCGCATGTACGCCGCGGGCAAGATCCCCGGCTCGTTCTTCCGTCGCGAGGGCAGGGCCGGAGAGAAGGCCACGCTGACCGCGCGCATGATCGACCGTCCGCTCCGCCCGCTCTTCCCCAAGGGCTGGCACCGCGAGACCCAGCTGGTGGCGATCCCCATGTCGATCGACCACGAGCACCCCTACGACATGCTCGCCATGAACGCAGCGAGCGCCGCGCTGGCCGTCTCGGACATCCCGTTCCCCGTCCCGGTCGGCGCCGTGCGCATCGGCCTCAGCGAGGACGGCGACATCCTGGTCAACCCCTCGGAGGAGTCGATCCAGGAGAGCCCGCTCGACCTGGTCGTCGCCGGCACCGAGGAGGCCATCCTGATGGTCGAGGCCGGCGCCAACGAGATCTCCGAGGCGGAGATCCTCGACGCGCTGGACATCGCCCACGGCGAGATCAAGAAGCTCTGCCAGGCCCAGACCGAGCTGCGCGAGAAGGCGGGCAAGCAGAAGACCGGTATCGACTCCGCCTCAGGTCGACGAGTCCGTGCTCTCCGAGGTCAAGGAGCGCTTCGGCGATGCCCTGACCACCGCCACGCAGGTCGAGGACAAGCTCGAGCGCCAGGACGCCACCAAGCGCGTCGAGGACGAGACCCTCGAGGGCCTCGCGCCCGACGAGGACGACAAGGACCGCCGCGCGGCGGTCCAGCTCGCCTTCGACAAGCTCGAGAAGGACACGATCCGCCAGCGGATCGCCGTCGACAAGAAGCGTCCCGACGGCCGTGGCGCCGACGAGATCCGCGCCATCTGGATCGAGGTCGGCGTGGCCCCGCGCACTCACGGCTCCGCCATCTTCACCCGCGGCCAGACGCAGGCCCTGTCGGTCGCTGCCCTGGGCACGACCCGGGACGAGATGCGCCTGGACACGCTCGGCATCGAGACGACCAAGCGCTACTGGCACCACTACAACTTCCCGCCCTTCTCGGTCGGGGAGGCGGGCTTCATGCGCGGCCCCAAGCGCCGCGACATCGGCCACGGAGCGCTCGCCGAGCGCGCCCTGGTGCCCGTTGTGCCCGGACCCGGAGGAGTTCCCGTACTCGATCCGCGTCGTCTCGGACATCCTCGAGTCCAACGGCTCGTCGCTCGATGGCCTCGGTGTGTGGCTCCAGCCTCGCGCTGATGGACGCCGGCGTGCAGATCAAGGCTCCGGTGGCGGGCATCGCCATGGGGCTGATCAAGGAGGGCGACGACTACATCGTCCTGTCCGACATCGCCGGGGTGGAGGACCACCTGGGCGACATGGACTTCAAGGTCGCCGGCACCGAGAAGGGCATCACCGCCCTTCAGATGGACATCAAGATCACCGGCGTGACCTTCGACATCCTGCGCGACGCGCTCTCGCAGGCCAAGGAGGGACGCACGCACATCCTCGGTGAGATGGCCAAGGCCATCGAGGGACCGCGGCCCGAGCTCTCGCGCCACGCGCCGAGCATCGGCCAGATCACCGATCGACACCGAGAAGATCGGCATGATCATCGGCAAGGGCGGCGAGACCATTCGCGCGCATGTCCGAGGAGTTCGAGGCCACGATCGACGTCGACGACGACGGCATCGTGCGCGTGTTCGCCGCCAGCGGCGAGCAGGGCGACGCCCTCGTCGACCGCATCCGCCAGATGACCAAGGAGGTCGAGGTCGGCGACGAGTTCACCGGCAAGGTCGTCAAGACGACGACCTTCGGCGCGTTCGTCGAGCTGGCCAAGGGCACCGACGGCCTGCTGCACATCTCCAACGTCTCGCCCGGCTCCCGGGTGGACACGGTGGAGGACGTGCTCAACCGCGGCGACGAGATCGAGGTCAAGGTCGTCGAGGTCGACAAGGAGCGCGGCCGCATCGGCCTGCGCCTGGCCGAGGACCCCGACGTCGCGGGCAAGTCAGCCGAGGAGCTGGCCTCCGTGGGCACGGGCGACAAGGGCCCGCGCGGCGGAGGAGGCGGCGGCGGTCGCGGACGTGACCGCGGCGGCAACGGCCGCGGGCGTGGCCGTGACGGCGGCGGCGACTCCCGTCGGGACCCCGACCGCAGCTAGCGGTCAGCCCGACTTGGCCGACGCCCCCCAGACCCACCAGACCGCGGAGCTGCCCTCGGGCCTCCGCGTGGTCACCGAGCGCATGCCGTCCGTGCGCTCGGTGGCGATGGGCCTGTGGGTGCGCACGGGCAGCCGGGACGAGGTGCCCGAGCAGGCGGGCATATCGCACTTCCTGGAGCACCTGCTGTTCAAGGGCACCGAGCGCTTCTCCTCCGAGGAGATCGACCAGATCTTCGACGGGATGGGCGCCGAGGTGAACGCCGGCACGGGCAAGGAGACCACCTCGGTCTACGCCCGCTGCCTGGACCGCCACTCCGAGCGCGCGCTCGAGGTGATCGCGGACATGATGCTGGCGCCCGCCTACCGCGACGTGGACTCCGAGCGCCAGGTGGTGATCGAGGAGATCGCCATGTACGAGGACGAGCCCTCGGACAAGGTCCATGACGTGCTCGCCGGAGCGGTCTTCGGCGACCACCCGCTGGGTCGCCCGATCATCGGCTCCGCCGACGTGGTCGGGTCGGTGCCGGTCCCCGACATCGCCGCGTACCACGACTCGCGCTACGTGGGCTCGAACCTGGTGCTGGCCGCAGCCGGCAACCTGGAGCACGAGCAGGTGGTCGCGCAGGCCGAGCGCCTGCTGGGCGATCGCAACGGAGCCGCATCGAACGGCTCCGATCCCGTCGAGTTCCCTGCGCCCACCGTGCGCTTCCACACCAAGGACACCGAGCAGTACCACCTCGCACTGGGCGGGCCGGGGCTGGCGCGCGGCGACGATCGGCGCTTCGCCCTGCGCGTGCTCGACACGGTGCTGGGCGGCTCGAGCTCGTCGCGCCTGTTCCAGGAGGTGCGCGAGAAGCGCGGCCTGGCCTATGCGGTCTACTCGTACGCCAGCAGCTTCGTGGACATCGGCCAGGTGGGCGTCTACGTCGGCACCAGGCGCGACAACGTGGCCGAGGCGCTGGCCATCATCGGCGACCAGCTCCGCCGCATCGGGGACGACGCCGTCCCCGCCGAGGAGCTCGAACGGGCCAAGGAGAACGTCAAGGGCCGCACCGTGCTCTCCATGGAGTCCACGCTGGCCCGCATGAACCGCCTCGGCAGCGCGGTGCTGATGGACGTCCCGATTCTCAGCCTGGACGAGCTGCTGGCCAAGATCGACGCCGTCACCGCCGAGGACGTGGCCGAGCTCGCCCGCAGCACCTACGGGCCCAACCAGATGTCGGCCGCCGGCGTGGGCCCCGACGAGGCGATCTTCCGCGAGGGGCTCGCTGGGGCGGAGCTCGCCGCGGCGTGATCTCGGTAGCGGTCTCGGGCGCCGCAGGGCGCATGGGCCAGACCGTGTGCGCCGCGGTCGAGGGCGCCGAGGACATGAACCTGACCGGCCGTGCGGACCCGTCGCTGGGCACCTCGCTGGCCGACGTGCTGGACGACGCCGAGGTGGTGGTGGACTTCTCCACCCCCGACACCGCGGCGGCCAACGCGCGCGAGTGCCTCGAGGCCGGCGTGCACTGCGTGGTGGGAACCACGGGCGCCGACCTCACCGAGCTGGAGGGGGTCGGCACAGCCAACCTCTTCTACGCGCCGAACTTCGCCATCGGGGCAGTGCTGATGATGGAGGCGGCGAAGCTGGCCGCCCCCCACATGGGCGAGTGCGAGATCACCGAGCTGCACCACCCGGCCAAGCTGGACGCCCCGTCCGGCACCGCGATCCGCACGGCCCAGCTGATCGAGGAGGCGGGCGGGAACGTGCACGAGCCGATTCACTCGGTCCGCCTGCCGGGGCTGGTGGCCTGTCAGGAGGTCATCTTCGGGGGAGAGGCCCAGACTCTGACCATCCGTCACGACACCATCTCACGCGAGTCGTTCATGCCTGGGGTATTGCTTGCGGTTAGAAGGGTTGGCCAACTTGACCAGCAGCTCACAATCGGCCTGGAGACCCTGCTCTAGCGCCTGAATCTGGCCGAAAGGTGGATGCCGAGCCGTGCGGATGTTCGGCCCCCACGCCGTGGCGGCCCACGGCGTGCCCGACGACTTCATCGGCCACCGCCGCGAGGCCGACGAGGGCCTCTTCGGCCGCGTCATCGCCACCGGCAGGGCGCAGTCGTCCAACGACTACGAGGCCGACGGCGCGCTGGATCGCCGAGCTGGCCGTCGAGGTCGGCCGCGAGCTTCAGCTGCCCGAGTCAGACCTCGAGACCGTGCGCTACGGGGCGATCTTCCACGACATCGGCAAGATCGCGGTGCCCGACGCCATCCTGACCAAGCCCGGCCCGCTCACCGCGGAGGAGTTCTCGGTGATCAAGCGCCACCCGGTGGTCGGCGAGCAGATCCTGGCTCCGGTCCCGTTCCTCAGCGGCGTGCGCCAGATCGTCCGCCACGACCACGAGCGCTGGGACGGCGCCGGCTACCCCGACGGCCTGCGCGGCTCGCAGATCCCGATCGGCGCGCGGATCGTGTTCGTCGTCGACGCCTACCACGCGATGGTCTCCGACCGTCCGTACCGGCGCGCCATGAGCGAGGCCGACGCGCGCGCGGAGCTGGAGTCCAACGCCGGCACCCAGTTCGACCCCGACGTGGTCAGCGCGATGACGGCCGCGCTGGATCGCGGCGCGGGCGCCCCGCTGGACTAAGCCGCGGCTTCGCGCGCCGGCTTGCGCAGCGCGCGCGGGACCACGAAGCGGATGCCCGAGCGCTCGGCGTCGATCGAGCAGGTCTTGTTGTCGATCAGGCCGTGGCGCTTGCCGTGGGGCACGAGGGTCATCTGGTTGAGGTAGCCGTCGTGACCGCGCTTGCGGGTGATGAGCCACAAGGAGCCGGTGTCGCGGATCCGGGGCCGGTAGGCGGCCAGCGCCTCCTCGGCCTCCTCGGGCGACTGCACGAGCACGATCGCGACGTCCAGCTCACCGGACCGGACCAGGCCGCGCCCGATGGCCTCCTTGACGTCGCGGCGCAGCCCCGGGCCCACGTCGCCGGCCACCTCCACCCGCTGCTGGGGCGCCATGCCCAGCTTCTGAACGGTGCTGCGGTGGCTGTAGTCGCGCTCCGGGGCCATCGTGGGCGGCACTGCATTCTACGCGCCAAGTTCGCTCAGCTATCGTGCGATTCTCCAGAGGAAAGAGGAGCAGACATGGGCTTCATGGACAAAGCCAAAAAGCTGGCCGACCAGGCACAGCAGAAGATCGACGAGACGCAGAAGAGCTTCAACGAGAACCAGCAGCAGAAGGCCGCCGGAGGACAGCCCGCGCCGGTGCAGTACGACAACCACGGCCGCCCGATCCCCCAGGAGGGCCAGCCCGCTGCGGCGTCCCCGCCCGCTGCGGCCTCCCCGCCCGTGCCGCCCTCGACCCCGCCGATGCCGGGCACCGAGCCGGGCCCGCCCGCCGCGACCCCGCCCGCCACGCCGGTGGCGCCCGCAGGCCAGCCCGCCACGGGCTCTGAGCCGCCTCCCCAGACCGAGGAGCCGATGCCCGAGGAGCAGCCGCCGGCCGTGCAGGGCGAGAACAACCCAACGCCGGACCCGTTCAAGCCGATTCAATAGGTCTCGCGCCGCTGACATAATCGCGGCGTGGCGATAGGCGGAATCCTCACCGCGATGGTCACCCCGTTCGGGGCGGACGGCGCGATCGACGAAGACGCCTTCGTCTCGCTCGCCCGTCACCTCCTGGACGAAGGGGGCTCGGACGGGCTCGTCGTGGCCGGCACCACCGGCGAGGGCTCCACGCTCAGCGACGACGAGAAGTGCCGCCTGTGGGAGCTCGCCGTGGCCGAGTCGGGCGACGCCCCCGTGATCGCCGGGACCGGGTCCAACGACACCAAGCACAGCGCCGAGCTGACCGAGCGCGCCTCGGGCCTGGGCGTGGACGCCGTGCTGGCCGTCACCCCGTACTACAACCGGCCCAACCGGCGCGGGATCCTCGCCCACTTCCAGGCCGTCGCTGCCGCGACCGAGCTGCCGGTGGTGCTCTACAACATTCCGCAGCGGTGCGCGATCGACATGCCCAACGACCTGCTGCGCGAGCTGGCCGAGATCGACAACGTGGTGGCGGTCAAGCAGGCCCGCTACGAGGAGCTCGAGCCGATCGAGGGCCTGACCACCCTCGCCGGCAACGACGACATGCTTCCCGAGGTGCTCGACATGGGCGGCGGTGGCGGCATCCTGGTGGCCTCCCACCTGGCCGGCCCGCAGATGCGGCGGATGATCGACGAGCCCGACAGCCGGCGCGAGATCCACGAGTCCCTCAAGCCGCTCTACCAGGCGCTGACCGTGGCCCCCCCGGCCGCCTCGATCAAGGGCGCATTCGGGATGCTCGGACGGGACGTCGGCGTCCCCCGGCTTCCCTACGTCGAGGTCAGCGAAGACGAGGCGGCGACGCTGCGTGAGGCGCTCGAGCGCCAAGGGCTGCTGAGCGCGGTTTGAGCTCCACCCTGCGAGTGCTCCCGCTGGGGGGGCTCGGCGAGATCGGCAAGAACATGACCGTCGTCGAGTACGACGGGCGGATTGTGGTGGTCGACACCGGGCTGATGTTCCCCACCCCGGACCAGCTCGGTGTGGACCTGGTGCTGCCGGACTTCACCTACCTGCGCGAGCGGGCCGAGGACATCGAGGCGATCGTCCTGACCCACGGCCACGAGGACCACGTCGGTGCCCTGCCCTTCGTCCTGCGCCAGCTCGACAGCACACCGCCGATCTACGGCGGGCCGCTCACCTCGGCGATGGTGCGCTCCAAGCTCGACGAGCACCGCCTGCGCGAGGTCGAGATCACCGACGTCAAGGCGGGGGAGACCTTCGATGCCGGCCCGTTCGGCGTCGAGATGGTCAAGATGACCCACTCGATCCCCGACGCCTTCGCGGTGGCGCTGACCTGCGAGCTGGGGACCGCGCTCCTGACCGGGGACTACAAGTTCGACCAAACGCCGGTCGACGGCGTGCCCGCAGACGTCTCCCGGCTCGCCGAGCTGGGCCGCGAGGGGCTGCTGTTGCTGGGAGGGGACTCCACCAACGCCGACCGGGCGGGCATGTCGCCCTCGGAGTCCGGCGTCGGCCCCCGCCTGGAGGAGACGTTCAGCCGCTGCTGCGGGACGGATCGTCGTCACCTCGTTCGCCTCGAACATCCACCGCGTGCAGCAGGTGGTCGACGCCGCCTCGGCGCTGGGGCGCAAGGTGGCGCTGGTGGGCCGGTCGATGCGCAAGAACACCAACATCGGCCGCAGCCTGGGCCACATCCAGATCCCGGAGGGCATGATCGTCGGCCCCAAGGAGATCGAGGACTTCCCCGACGAGAAGGTGGTCGTCATCTCCACCGGCTCCCAGGGAGAGCCCCTGTCGGCGCTGCGCCGCATGGCCCACGGCGACCACCCCAACGTCGCCCTGCACGACGGCGACACAGTGATCTTCTCGGCCACGCCGATCCCCGGCAACGAGCGGGCGGTGAACGAGACGATCGACCGGATCTTCCACCTGGGCGCCGACGTGATCACCACCCAGGACGCACCCATCCACGCCTCGGGGCACGGCTACGCCGAGGAGCTGAAGCTGATGATCAACCTCACCAAGCCGCGCTACGTGCTGCCCATGCACGGCGACTACAAGCGCCTGCGGCTGCACTCCGAGCTGGCCACCGCCGTGGGCGTGCCGCCCAAGAACGTGTTCCGGGGCGAGAACGGCCTGCCGCTGGAGATCACCGCGGACGGGGCCGGCTTCGGCAAGCGCGAGCAGGCCGGGCTGGTGTTCGTCGACGGGGTCGACGTGGGCGACCCAGAGGACATCGCCCTGCGCGACCGCCGCATGCTTTCGGCGGACGGCATCTTCATCGTCGTGGCCACCGTCTCCGAACAGGACGGCCGCTCGGTCGCGCCGCCGGAGATCATCTTCCGCGGCGTGCCCTTCATCGACGAGGGCGACGAGATGGTCGACCAGCTGCGCGAAGCCGTCGACGAGTCGCTGGCCCGGTCGGCCAAGGAGGAGATCAGGGAGATCGACCTGCTCCAGGGCCACCTCCACGACGACCTGGCGGAGTTCGTCTACGACCGCCTGAAGCGCCGCCCGATGGTGCTGCCCGTAGTCGTCGAGGTCTAGCGCGCGTTCGCGGGCTAGCCGTTCTCCCGCCAGCCCTTGACCATCGCCGGCAGCACGCGGGGGATGTCCTTGCGGGTGCGCGACAGGGCCTCCTGCAACGCCCCGGCGGCGTCCGCGTGCACCGCCGGGCCGTGACCGGGTAGCAGCACGTCGGGCGAGAAGCGCCCCAGTGCTTCGGGCGGCTTCATGCGCAGGAAGGGGTGGACGCCGAGGGCCTGGTCGCCGACCGCCGTGTAGGAGGAGGCGCCCACGGCCTCGGCCACCACGAGCGCCCGGTGCTCGGGCCACCACAGGCACAGCTCGCGCCAGCGCGGCTTCCAGATCATGCGGTGCAGCTCGAACGGGCTGTCGGGGAGCTCCTCGGGCAGGCGCAGGTGCGGCACCGAGAAGCGCTCGGCCACGCTCTCGCAGTCGCGGGCGTGGCGGTCGAGCAGCTGCACCACCGCGGCGATCTCGCCGAGGCCGACGGCGGCCCGCAAGGCGGTCTCGTCGGCGACCGGGTCGAACAGCCAGACGCGGCCGTCGTGAAGCAGGGCGTGGGAGGAGCGCTCCACCGGCTCCTGGACCGTCCAGGTCAGCGCCCAGGGGAGGGCGTCGTCGATCTCGACCTTCAAGGCGCCACGTGCTGGGGGGCCGGGACCGGCGCGGTCGCCAGCGGCAGGCGCAGCACGAACCGGGCTCCGCCTCCCTCGGCGTCGTCGAGGGTGACCACCCCGCCGTGGGCCTCGGCCACCGCGCGCACGATGGCCAGCCCGAGGCCGCTGCCCGTGCCGCCGCCGGTGTCGCCACCGCCGCGGGAGAAGCGCTCGAAGACCCGGTCACGCAGCTCGTCGGGCACGCCGGGGCCGCGGTCGGAGACCTCCAGGCAGGCGCTCCCGTCCTGGCCGCGCACCGACACGGTCACCGGGGTCCCCGACGGGGTGTGGGCGAGCGCGTTCTCGATCAGGTTCAACGCCGCGCGGTGCAGGTCATCGGGCACGCCCTGGACCCACAGCTGCCCGGGCGCGTCGAGCGCGAGCTGATGCTCGACGGCCAGCGGCGCGGCCTCGGCGGCAGCTTCGCGGGACACGGCCGCCAGGTCGACGCTCCTGCGCGGCGCCTGGCGGCCGGCGTCGGCGCGGGCCAGGAGCAGCAGGTCGGCCACCAGCCGGCGCATGCGGCGCGATGAGCGCAGCGCGGACTCGGCAATCTCGGCCTGCTCGCCCTTGAGCCCGGTCTCCAGCAGCTCGAGGTTGGCCAGGATGCTGGTCAGCGGCGTGCGCAGCTCGTGGGAGGCGTCGGCCACGAACTCGCGCTGGCGGCTCAGGGCGGACTCGGTCTCCGAGCGCGCGGCGCCCAGCTCGCCGAGCATGTCCTCGAGCGTGTGGGCCAGGTCGGCCACCTCGTCGTTGGCCGAGGGCTTGGGGAGGGAGGTGGAGGGGTCGCGGGTGCGGGCGACCTCGCGCGCCGCGGCGGTGAGGCGGGTGACAGGCCGCATCGCCCGGCGCGCCACGGCCAGCCCGGCGAGGAAGGCCAGCGCCGTGCCGCCGAGCACGCCGAAGCCGAGGAAGGCCTTGATGCGGGCGATGGTGGAGGTCAACCCGCCGCGCGGGCGCGCGAACTGGACATAGCCCACCGGCTCGGCGAAGCGGCGGTCGAGCGTGGGGGACTGGAAGCTCCCTCCGCCGACGTTGCCCACCAGCAGCGGCCGCGAGGCGACGCGGAAGCCGCCGACGTCGGGCAGGTCGTCGCTCGGTGGCCCGAGGTTCGCGCCGTTCAGCGGGGCCGAGCCGATCACTCGTCCCGACCGGTCGAGCACGCGGATCTCGGCGCCGCCGGCCGAGGCGGCGCTGAGCAGGTCCTCGGGCACGGTGGGCTCGGGCCGCAGGCGGATGCGGTCGGCCAGGCTGGCGGTGGCCGAGCGCAGCTCGGAGTCGAAGCTCGAGTTCAGCCGCCGCACGGTGAAGGTGCCGACCACCACGGCGAACAGCAGGAGGATCACGAAGGTCAACCCGGCCGAGACCACGGCGAGCTTGAGCCGGACCGGAAGCCGCAGCCGCGCCTCGGAGAGGAGGTTCACTAGGCCGGCCTCAGGACGTAGCCCGCCCCACGCACGGTGTGCAGGACGCGCGGCTCCCCGCCCTCCTCCAGCTTGCGCCGCAGGTTGGACACGAACACGTCGACCGTGTTGGTCTCGGCGTAGGGGTGGTAGTCCCACACCTCGTCGAGCAGGTTCTGCCGCGAGACCACCAGGCGCTCGTTGCGGACCATGTGCTCGAGCAGCTCGAACTCGCGGCTGGTGAGGTCGAGGGCGCGATCGCCGCGGAACACCTCGCGCGTGGCCGGGTTCAGGCGGATGTCGCCGCTGGTGAGAGACGCGCTGCCCCGGGGCGGTCGGCGGCGCAGCAGAGCGCGCAGGCGAGCCAGCAGCTCCTCCCGCTCGAAAGGCTTGACCAGGTAGTCGTCGGCGCCCGAGTCGAGGCCCTCGACGCGGGAGTCGAGCGACTCGCGCGCGGTGAGGATCAGGATCGGCACGTCGCCGCCCTCGCGCAGGCGGCGGGACACCTCCACGCCGTCTATCCCCGGCAGGCCGAGGTCGAGCACCACGGCGTCAGGCTCGAACACGGCGGCCTCTTCCAGAGCCGCCTCGCCGTCGCCGGCGATACGCACCTCGTAGCCCTCCATCCCGAGCGAGCGGCGCAGCACGCCGGCGATGTCGCCGTCGTCCTCAACTACGAGGACTCGCGGTTCATCGCTCACAGGGAGGCATGGTAGGGCGCAGGGGCGCGCGACCCGGCGTCGAAAGACGGTCCGGAGCCGTGGCAACCCGCAAGCGCACCAAGCGCCCCACCAAGGGCAAGCGCCGCAGGAAGGCCTCTCGCAGGTCGGGCCCCTCCCTGCCCAAGCTCGCGCTCCCCCGCCTGGACCAGCACCAGCTCGACCTGATCGGCCTGGGCCTGGTGGCCTTCGCCGCCTTCTTCGCCTGCGTCTTCTACCTGGGCTGGGCCGGCGGCGAGGTGGGCGAGGGGATGGCCGACGGCTTCCTCCTGCTCTTCGGCGGCGCCGGCTATCTGGTCCCCGTCGCGCTGTTCGGCACAGGAGCCGTCCTGGTCCTGCGGCCGATGCTCCCTGCCGTCCACCCGTTCCGCACCGGCGCGCTGTGCCTGGGCGCCGCGCTTTGCCTCGGCCTGGCCGCGGGCTCGCTGGGCCTGGGCCCGGGCGACACCGCCCGCACCGGCACGTTCGACCCCGAGTACCTGCGCGTGCACGGTGGCGTGGTCGGCGAGGGCCTGTTCTACGCCGTGCGCACCCTGTTCCAGGAGGTCGGCGCCCACATCCTGTTCGTGTTCCTGCTGCTGTCCGGCGTGCTGCTGCTGACCGGCGCGTCGGTGGCCGGCATCGTCAATGGGACCCGCGAGAGCGTCGCTTCCACCACCCGGCGCGTGCGCAACTCCACCGGCGAGTTCGCCGCCGTGCTGCGCACCGAGCGCACTCGCCCCCTGCCGGCCGAGGACGATCAGCCACCCGAGGTCGAGCCCGTGGTGCGGGCCACCCACGTCGAGGTGCCGCCCGAGGAGGAGGAGGACGTCGACGACTTCGACCTCGAGGGCGAGCCGGAGGCCGGCGAGGTCGAGGAGGTCGAGGCCTTCGAGGAGGAGCCCGACCTCGAGCCGGGCCCTGAGATCGAGGAGGAGCCCGCTCAGGAGGAGCTGACTCCCATGGGCAACCGGCGAACGCCGGTCACCGAGTCCGACGACCTGGACTACCGCCTGCCCCGCGACAAGTTCCTCACCCGCTCCAACGGAACCCAGAAGACCGACGTGAAGGGCATCGAGCGCGGCGGGCGCCAGGTGGTGGAGGCGCTGGCCCACTTCAGCGTCGACGCCCAGGTGACCGGCACGGTGAGCGGCCCGCACGTCACCCGCTATGAGCTGCGCCTGGCACCCGGCATCAAGATGTCGAAGGTCGCCAACCTCAAGGACGACCTCGCCTACGCGATGGCCGCCGAGCACGTTCGCATCCTGGCCCCGATTCCGGGCAAGCAGGCGGTCGGCGTCGAGGTGCCCAACCGGGTGCGCAAGATGGTCCACCTGGGCGACGTCCTGCAGGAATCGCCGCCCAAGTGGTCGCCGCTCACCGTCTGGCTGGGCAAGGACATCGGCGGCAAGTCGATCGGGGCCGACCTGGCCAAGCAGCCCCACGTGCTGGTGGCGGGCACCACCGGCTCGGGCAAGTCGGGCTGCGTGAACGCGATGCTGTCCTCGATCCTGCTGCGGGCCACGCCGAACGAGGTGCGGCTGGTGCTGGTGGATCCCAAGCGGGTCGAGCTCAACCACTACGAGCACATCCCGCATCTGCTCACGCCGGTGATCACCAGCCCGCGCCTGGCCGCCAACGCGCTGGCCAACCTGATCAAGGAGATGGAGGAGCGCTACGACGTGATGAGCGCTGCTCGCACGCGCAACCTCGAGGAGCTCAACCGGGCCCGGCTGCGCGAGGGCGAGCGGCCGCTGCCCTACATCCTCTGCGTGATCGACGAGCTCGCCGACCTGATGATGATCGCTCCCGGCGAGGTCGAGGACTCGATCATCCGCCTCGCCCAGAAGTCGCGCGCGGTCGGCATCCATCTGCTGCTGGCCACCCAGCGCCCGAGTGCCGACGTGATCACGGGCATGATCAAGGCCAACGTCCCAGCGCGCATCGCGTTCGCAGTCGCCTCCCAGACCGACTCGCGCGTGATCCTCGACCAGAACGGCGCGGAATCGCTGCTGGGCCAGGGCGACATGCTGTTCCGGCCCGCCGGCGAGTCGCGCTCGGCCCGCATCCAGGGGGCGTTCATCGACGAGGACCAGATCCTCAAGCTGACCGACCACTGGCGCCGCCAGGGTGAGCCCGAGCTCCAGGAGGAGCTGCTCGAGGCCGTAGACACCGAGGGCGAGCCCGAGGGCGACGACGAGTTCAGCGCCGACCAGGACGACCTGCTCGCCGACGCGATCGCCACGGTGGTGCAGATGGGCACTGCCTCTACGTCCATGCTCCAGCGGCGCCTCCGGGTGGGTTACACGCGCGCGGGACGGCTCATCGACATGATGGAGCGCCGGGGCGTGATCTCGGGATACGAGGGCTCGAAGGCCCGCCAGGTACTGGTCACCGAGGCCGACCTGCCGCGCGTTCTGGAGCAGCTGGCCGACCCGATGGTCGGCGCTACTACGGACGAGTAGCCCGGTTCCGCCAGAATAGGCGCCGTGCCACCCATTGGGGAGACGCTGCGCCAGGCGCGCATCCGTCACGAGCTGGACATCGCCGACGTCGAGGCGCGGACGAAAATCCGTGCCAAGTACCTCCGTGCCCTCGAGAACGAGGAGTTCGCGGTGCTGCCCGGCGCGACCACCGTGCGCTCGTTCATCCGTACCTACGCCGAGCTGCTGGGACTGGATCCCCACCCGCTCGTGGAGCAGTTCCGCCAGCAGATCGAGGACCGCGAGGAGGCGGACATCCAGCCGGTGCCTGCGCCGTCGCGCGGGGGAGACCGTCGCGAGCGACGCGAGCGGCGGGAGCGCCGCCCCTCCCCGGCGCCGCGGGGAGGCCGGGGCGGCCCCAGCCCGCTGGCCGTGATCGTCGGCACCCTGATCGCCGTCCTGGTCCTGTTGGCGGTGATCGGGCTGATCGGCGGCGAGGACAAGGGGGGCAGCGAGAAGTCCTCCAACGAGAACAAGACGACGACCAAGCAGGCTCAACAGCCCAAGCCCAAGCGCGCGCCGGCTCGCGCTCAGGCCACGCTCAACGTCGCGCCGACGGTGCCCACCTACGTGTGCGTGGACACCGGGCCTGGCACCGAGATCGTCTTCGAGGGCACCCTCGACTCGTCGCGCAACTTCAAGGCAAAGCGGGTCCGGCTGAACCTCGGGAAGACGTCGGTCAAGCTCACGGCCAACGGGAAGTCGGTGCCGCTGGAGCCCTCGCCCGTCCCGGTGGGATACGACGTCACGCCGACGAAGGTGCAGCCGCTCGAGGCCGGCCAGCGCCCGTGCGCCTGACCCCCTGATGCCCGCCCGCGCGGGCATCGTCGTCACCGGGACCGAGGTCCTGACCGGCCGGGTGCAGGACCGCAACGGGCCGTGGCTGTCCGACCGCCTGCGCGAGCTGGGCGTCGACCTCGCCCACATCACCATCTGCGGGGACCGCCCCGAGGACATGGAGGCCCAGCTGGGGTTCATGGCTGAGCAGGGCGTCGACTTGATCGTGACCAGCGGCGGGCTAGGCCCGACGGCCGACGACCTGACCACCGAGGTCGTGGCCGGCTTCACGGGCCGGCCCCTGTTCCTCGACACCGAGCTCGAGGCCCGGATCGCCGACATCCTGCGGCCGCTGCTCAGGCGCTGGCCGGACCTGGACTTCGAGGCGGTCCGCACCGCCAATCGAAAGCAGGCGATGGTGCCCGAGGGAGCGCACGTGATCCCCCCCGCGGGGACGGCGCCGGGTCTGGTCGTGCCCCCGCTCGACGGCGCCCGGCCCACGGTGGTCGTCCTGCCCGGCCCGCCGCGCGAGCTTCACGCGATGTGGAAAGAGGCGGCCGAGTCCGACGAGCTCCGGTCGGCCATCGGCGGGCGCACGTCCTACGAGCAGCGCATGCTCCGCCTTTTCGGGATCCCCGAGTCGGAGATCGCCGAGACGCTGCGCGTGGCCGAGGGCGAGCTCGGCGACCTCTCGCCGCTGGAGATCACCACCTGCCTGCGCCGCGGCGAAGTGGAGGTCGTGACGCGCTACGAGCCGGGCGCCGAAGGCCTGTACACCCAGCTGGCCGAGATGGTCGCCTCCCGCCACGGCGACACGCTGTTCTCCTCGGACGGAAGTTCGGTCGACGATCAGGTGGCCGCCCTGCTGGCGGGCCGCCGCCTGGCGCTGGCCGAGTCGTGCACCGGGGGGCTGATGGCGGCGCGACTGACCGAGCGCGCCGGGTCGTCGGCCTACGTGGTGGGAGGGGCGGTCACATACGCCGACGAGGCCAAGGTCGAGCAGCTCGGTGTGGACCCGGCGCTGATCGAGGCCCACGGCGCGGTGTCGCCCGAGGTTGCGTCGGCGATGGCCGAAGGTGCGCTGGCGCGCTTCGGGGCGGACACCGCCCTGTCGATCACCGGAATCGCCGGCCCCGGCGGGGGGACCGAGGACAAGCCCGTGGGCACGGTGTGCTGGTGCGCTCGGCTGGGCGACGGCTCGACGCTCGCCCGCGAGGCGCGTCTGCCGGGCGACCGGGCTGAGGTCCGCGACCGCTCGACCACGGTGGGCATGCACCTGCTGAGGCGCCTACTCCGTGGCGAAGAGCCGACCTTCTAAGGCGCGGCTGTTCGTTGCGCTGGAGCTGCCCGAGGCCAGCCGGGCCCACGTCGCCCGCCTGCTGAGCCCCGACGACGCCTGGCGGCTGGTCCCCTCCGAGTCGCTGCACGTGACGCTGGCTTTCCTCGGGTGGCGGGCGGAGGAGGAGATCGGGCGGATCGGCGCGCTCACCGCGGGTGCCGTCACCGGGGTGGGGCCCGTCGGGCTGGTGCCCGCGGCCGTGCGCGCCGTCCCGCCCCGGCGGCCGCGCCTCCTGGCCCTGGACCTCGACGACCCCGCGCGAGCATGCGGTGAGCTGCAGGGGTCGGTGTCCGCCGCGCTGGCCGGGGAGGGGCTCTACGAGCCCGAGAAGCGCCCCTTCTGGCCGCACGTGACCCTGGCGCGGGTGAGGCGGGGTCACCGGGTCGCCGCGGCCCCGGACACCGGGGCGCTGCCGCCTGCCTTCGAGGCCGATCGGGTCGTGCTGTACCGCTCCACGCTGCACCCCGAGGGGCGCCGTATACGAGCCCCTGCGGGGGTTTACGCTGGAAAGGTGAGCGAGCCGGTCGCCTGCCGCCTGACCGCCGAGGCCCAGCAGGGCCGGCGCGAGGAGGCGGCGGCCCTGATGAGGCGCTCGCTGCGGGCGCGGGAGCCGATCGAGGACGGCCTGCGGCTGCGCTTCAGCGCCGACGGGGCCACCGAGACGCGAGCTGCGCGACCTCGTGCGGCGTGAGCGCGATTGCTGCCCGTTCTTCGACTTCTCGTTCGACGAGAGCGCCTCCGACCTGGTGCTGGAGGCAACCGCCCCGCCGGAGGCGCGAGTCCTGCTCGACGAGCTGTTCGCTCCCGCCTGACGCCGGCGGGTGCCCGAGCTGCACTACCCCGACCCGCCGCTGGCCGACGGCGACGTCCGTCTGCGGCCTTACCGGCGAGCCGACCTGGGGGCACTGGTGCGGGAGCTGTCGGACCCCGAGATACCGCGCTGGACCAACGTGCCCGCGACCTACGGCACCGAGGAGGGCCAGGCCTTCCTCATCCACGTCGAGCCGCAGCGGCTGGCCGGCCGGGCCCTCACGCTGGCCATCGGCGAAGAGCTCCAGGGCGCGGTGGGCATCACCGACGTCAACTGGCGCGACCGGCGCGCCGAGGTGGGCTACTGGGTCGCCGCGGCGCGCCGGGGGCGCGGCCTGGGCAGCCGCGCCGTGCGCCTGCTGTCGTCCTGGGCCCTCTCCGAGGGCGGCTTCGAGCGGCTCGACCTGTACGCCTCGCCGCACAACGAGGCCTCCCAGCGGGTGGCCGAGAAGCGCCGGGTTCACGCGCGAGGGCCTTCTGCGCAAGCTTCGATACCGCCACGGCGCGCGGGAGGACCTGTACGTCTACTCGCGCCTGGCGGAGGACCTCTCAGGGGGCGAGAAGCCGTCCGACCGCACTCCTACGGTGCAAGTCCCAGAACTTCGTAGGAGAACGCATGGACAAGGAGCAGGAGAAGGCAGCCAAGGCCCGTGACACCGCGCTGAACGGCGCGCTGACGCAGATCGAGCGGCAGTTCGGCGCCGGCTCGATCATGAAGATGGGCGACGACGCGGCCCAGGTGCGCGTCTCCGCCGTGCCCACGGGCGCCCTGTCGCTCGACCTCGCGCTGGGCGTCGGCGGCCTGCCCCGCGGGCGCATCGTCGAGGTCTTCGGCCCGGAGTCGTCGGGAAAGACGACGCTGCTCTACCACGTGCTGGCCAACGCCCAGAAGATGGGCGGCATCTGCGCCTTCATCGACGCCGAGCACGCCATGGACCCCGCGTACGCCAAGCGCATCGGGGTGGACATCGACGAGCTGCTGGTCTCCCAGCCCGACCACGGCGAGCAGGCGCTCGAGATCGCCGACCTGCTGATCCGCTCCGGAGCGGTGGACGTGGTGGCCATCGACTCGGTGGCGGCGCTGACCCCCAAGGCCGAGCTCGAGGGGGCGATGGGCGACCAGACGGTCGGCGTCCAGGCCCGCATGATGAGCCAGGCCATGCGCAAGCTGGCCGGCAACCTCAACCGGGCGAACACGATGTGCGTGTTCACCAACCAGATCCGGGAGAAGGTCGGCGTCATGTTCGGCTCCCCGGAGACCCAGCCCGGCGGCCGCGCGCTGAAGTTCTACTCGTCCGCCCGCCTGGACATCCGCCGCATCGAGACCCTCAAGGAAGGCACAGAGGCGGTCGGCAACCGGGTGAGGGTGAAGGTGGTCAAGAACAAGTGCGCGGCGCCGTTCCGCCAGGCCGAGTTCGACATCGAGTACGGCGAGGGGATCTCCGCCGAGGGCTGCCTGATCGACCTCGGGCTCGAGCACGACATCGTGCGCAAGTCCGGCTCGTTCTTCTCCTACGGCGAAGAGCGCCTCGGCCAGGGGCGCAACAACGCCAAGGGCTACCTGCGCGAGCACCCCGAGGTGTTCGCCGAGATCGAGCGCAAGGTCTACGAGGCCACGGGGGCCGAGCCGCCGGTGGCGGTAGTTGCCCTGCCCGATCAAGGCGAGGCCCCCGCGGCGCCGGCGGATGCGCCTGAGGAGGCCGACGAGGAGGCCGACGAGCAGGCCGCGTGATGACGGCTGACTCCGAACGTGCTGTTGCGCTGGCCTGGAAGGCCGTGAGCACGCGCGAGCGCACCGAGCACGAGTTGCGCACCTACCTCGAGAGCAAGAAGATCGAGCCCGCTGCGATCGAGGAGGCCGTCGCGGAGCTGACCGAGGCCGGGTTCGTGGACGACGCCGTGTTTGCGCGGCGCTTCGCCGAGGACCGGCGCGCCGTGCAGAGCTGGGGGCGCGAGCGGATCGAGCGCGACCTGCTCCGCCGCGGCGTCGAGCGGGGGCTGATCGAGCGCGCGCTGGCCCAGGACGAGGATCACGACGAGCTCGACGCGGCGCTGGGCGTGCTCGGGGAGCGGTTTGCGGTGGTCCCCGAGGACGACCGCGAGCGAAACCGGGCCTGGCAGCTGCTGGTCCGCCGTGGCTACAGCCCGGACCTGGCCTACGAGGCGGTCCGCCGCCACGGGCAGCAGCGCGCCGCGTAAGAAACTCGAAGCTTGCGCGGCTCGGCAACCGGGGCTACCCTCAAAAGGAAGCGGCCGCCCTGGCCGTCGTGAAGCGATTTACGTGCAAATGGCTGCATTCTGCGACTTGAACACCGCCCCAGAACTCTTCAGCAGCGGGCTCGAAAGGAGTAGAGCGACCGACCGCTGACCCGTCGGAGCGTGCCAAGGGCACGCCGCAACACCCTCCAGCCAGGAGCCGAAGTCCCCACGGCGCCGAGCCGGACGCTCGACGACGAATAGCAACGGCGCGTGCGCCGGACTGAGGAGGGTTCGATGGAGATCGCCCTGGCGGCTTTGGTGGCCGCGGCAGTGTCCGCGGGGGTCGTGCTCGCGATGGGTCGCGTGCGCGGGCCGGTACCGGCCGGAGCCGGGCGGGGTGGTCCCCCGCGACGTGCCGAAGGCCACGGCGAAGGCGTCCGCACGGGCTCGGCCGTAGCGCCCTCCCGGGAGGAGGCGGGCGCGCCGCCCGCAGGCGACCCGGCGGCGGAGGAGGAGCTGCAGGCCCGGCGCGCCGAGCTGGGCCGCCTCGAGGAGCGCCTGCGAGCGAGAGAATCGGCCCAGGAGGCCCGCGAGCAGTCCCTGGAGGACCGCCAGCGCAACCTGGAGCACGAGATCTCCAAGCTCAAGGAGGCGCGCAGCCGCCAGGTGCGGGAGCTGGAGCGGCTGGCCGGCCTCAGCGCCGGGCAGGCCAAGCAGCTGCTGATGCGCGAGCTCGAGGACGAGCTGCGCCACGAGTCGGCGCGGGTGATCCGCCAGGTCGAGGAGGAGACCAAGCACGACGCGGAGCGCCGCGCTCGCAGCATCCTCTCCACCGTCATGCAGCGGGTGGCGGGCGGCCACGCGATCGAGACCACCGTGTCGGTCGTCGAGCTGCGCTCGGACGAGCTGAAGGGGCGCATCATCGGCCGCGAGGGGCGCAACATCCGCGCCCTGGAGAACCTCACGGGGATCGACTTCATCATCGATGACACCCCGGGCGCCGTCCTGCTGTCGGGATTCGACGGCGTGCGGCGCGAGATCGCGCGGCTGACGCTGGAGAAGCTCCTGGCCGACGGGCGCATCCACCCGGCACGGATAGAAGAGGCCTACGGCCAGGCGCAGGGGGAGATCGACCTCCACGTGGTCGAGGTGGGGGAGAAGGCCGTCTACGAAGCCAACGTGGGCTCGCTGCACCCGGAGCTGACCCGGCTGCTCGGGCGCCTGCACTACCGCACCAGCTACGGCCAGAACGTGCTGGCCCACTCGGTCGAGTGCGCCCGCCTGGCCGCGCTGGCGGCCGCCGAGCTGGGAGCGAGCCCGAAGACCGCGGCTCGGGCGGCGCTGTTGCACGACATCGGAAAGGCCGTGTCGCACGAGGTGGACGGCCCGCACGCCTTGGTCGGCGGCGAGCTCGCCCGCCGCTACGGCGAGTCAGAGGCGGTCGCGCACGCGATGGAGTCCCACCACAACGAGGTCGAGCCGCAGACGGTGGAGGCCGTGATCGTGCAGATCGTGGACTCCCTGTCCGGAGCGCGGCCGGGAGCGCGCGGCGAGTCGCTCGAGCACTACGTCACCCGCCTGCACGACCTCGAGGCCGTCGCCACGCGGCACGAGGGCGTGGAGAAGGCCTACGCCATGCACGCCGGGCGCGAGATCCGGGTGATCGTCGAGCCGGGGAAGCTCGACGACGACGGGGCCACGCTGCTCTCGCACCAGATCGCCCGTGACGTGGAACGCGAGCTCGAGTACCCGGGTCAGATCAAGATCACGGTGATCCGGGAGAGCCGCGCCACCGACTTCGCCAAGTGAGGCGCGTCACCGCCCGCGCCAGCCGCTACCTGCCGCAGACCCCCGAGCGGGTCTTCGAGTACGTGCCCCCGGTGGACCTACCCACGGTGATCAAGCGCTGGGGGCCGCTGCCCGGGGTCAAGGGCACGCGCGACCAGAGCGGGACGTGGGACCACGTCGGTGCCACCCGCACGGTCCTGCTGGAGGATGGCTCGTCGGGGAAGGAGGAGCTGACGGCCTACAACCCGCCGCACCACTTCGGCTACACGCTCACCCTCGGCCTGCCCACCAGCGTCCTGGCCTCCGAGGCCGCCGGCACGTGGTGGTTCTATGCCGCCGACGACGGAGGCACCGACCTGGAGTGGGCCTGGGCCCTGGCACCGCGCCCTGGAATGGGGGTGTTCATCGAGTTCGTGCTGGCGCCGCTGTGGGAGCGATACGCCCAGCAGGCGCTCGGCGAGATCGCGCGCAATCTGCACTAGCCCGACAGCATGCGCTCGAGCTTGGCGAAGCTCTGGCTCCAGCCGTCGTCGTGCAGGGAGCGCCGCTCCTCGGTGGCGAACGGGCCCTGCCTGAGCCGTAGCTCGGTCGCGCCGTCCAAGTCGGCGAGGTCGAGCTCGGCCAGCGTCTCCTGGTCGTCGGCGGAGGGCGGGTCCCACACGAACGTGTAGGCCAGGCGGGCGGGCGGGTCCACCACTCGGAAGACACCCGTGAGGTGGAACAGCTCTCCCTCGGGTGGTTGCATGGCGACCCGGTATGTCCCGCCCACCCGCAGGTCCATCTCGACCTCCGGCACGGTGAAGCCGTCTGGCCCCCACCAAGCCGCGAGCTCCTGAGGGTCGGTAAGGGCAGCGAACACTCGCTCGCACGCAGTCGGGATGGAGTGGACCTGATAGACGAAGAGATCGGCCATATCCGGACTATCCTCCGTCGCGCCGTGAAGCGCGAGACCCAACCGACCGGCGGTGCTCGGCCGGCCAACGCCCGGCCTGCCCTCCGGCGGTATCACCTGACCACCTTCGGGTGCCAGATGAACGAGCACGACTCGGAGCGCATGAAGGGCATGCTCGAGTCGCTCGGCTACAGCGAGGCGCCGGCACGCGACGGCGCCGACCTGATCCTGTTCAACACCTGCTCGATCCGCGAGAAGGCCGACAGCCGCCTGGTCGGCCACCTGGGGGAGGCCAAGCGGCTCAAGTCCGAGGACCCGACCCGGGTGATCGGGGTCGGCGGCTGCTGGTCGCAGTCGCTGAAGGACAAGGTGTTCGAGATGTTCCCGTTCGTGGACGTCGCCTTCGGGCCGGGCCAGATCCACCGGCTGGCCGAGTTCCTGACCAGCGACTCGCTCACCGCGCAGGGCTACTTCGAGTTCGAGGGCTTTCCCGGGCACCTCCCCGCCCGCCGCGAGCGCGAGTTCCAGGCCTGGGTCCAGATCTCGGTGGGCTGCAACTGCCGCTGCTCGTACTGCATCGTGCCCTCCACGCGGGGGCGCGAGGCCTCGCGCCCCCCGGCGGAGCTGCACGAGGAGCTCGAGCGCCTGGCGGCCGAC
Source organism: uncultured Thermoleophilaceae bacterium (assembly GCA_963830065.1). Classification (GTDB taxonomy): domain Bacteria; phylum Actinomycetota; class Thermoleophilia; order Solirubrobacterales; family Thermoleophilaceae; genus JACCZR01. The sequence goes on along the minus strand of CAWHLA010000010.1, from coordinate 206,047 downwards.
GGCGTCACCGAGGTGACGCTCCTGGGCCAGAACGTCAACTCCTACGGCCGCGACCTGCCGAAGGGCCAGAAGACGACTTTCGCGGAGCTGCTCGCGCTGGCCGACTCGGTGGAGGGCATCGACCGCATCCGCTACACGAGCCCGCACCCCAAGGACATGAAGGAGGACGTGCTGCGCGCGCACGCCGAGCTGCCCAGCGTGTGCGAGCACATCCACCTGCCGCTCCAGGCCGGATCGAGCCGCATCCTCAAGGCGATGCGGCGCACCTACGACAGGCAGCGCTACCTCGACCGAGTGGCCATGATCCGCGAGCACGTGCCGGACGTGGCGCTGACCACGGACATCATCGTCGGCTTCCCGGGCGAGAGCGAGGAGGAGTTCGAGGAGACGCTGGAGGTGGTCGACGCCGTCGGCTACGACTCTGCCTTCACCTTCATCTTCTCGCCGCGCCGCGGGACCGAGGCGGCCGAGCTGCCCGGCCATCTCCCGCACGAGGTCAAACGGGCGCGGATGGAGCGGCTGGTCGAGCTGGTGCAACGGCGCGCCACCGAGCGCTCGCAGCGATTCGTCGGCCGGGAGATGGACGTCCTGGTCGAGGGCGCGTCTCGCACCGACCCCGACCGCCTGCGCGGCCGCGTCCGCCACAACAAGACGGTCAACTTCAGCGGAGTCGCACGCGCGGGCGAGTACACGCGGGTGGAGATCGAGTCCGCCACCTCCACCACGCTGGCGGGCTCGGAGAGCCTGCTCGCCCGCGTGGCCTGAAGCTCCTAGCGCTCTTCGGGCCCACGGGGGTGGGCAAGACGGCGGTGGCGCTGGCGGTGGCCGAGCTGCTGCGCGAGCGGGGCGAGGACCCCGTGGCGGTATCCGCGGACGCGCTCCAGGTCTACACGGGCCTGGAGACGCTCACGGGCGCGCCGAGCCCGGCCGAACGCGAGCGGTTGGAGCACAGGCTGGTGGGCGTCCTTCCCGTGTCGGCCACCTTCTCCGCCGGCGAGTACGCCAAGCGCGCCCACGCGGAGGTCGACGCTGCCCTCGCCGCCGGGCGGCGCCCGATCGTGGTCGGCGGGACGGGGCTCTACCTCCAGGCTGCCCTCACCGAGCTCGAGCTGCGACCGCCGCCGCCGGAGGGACTGAGGAAGAACATCGAGTCCCGACTGGCCGCGGAAGGGCCCGCCGCCCTGCACGCCGAGCTCGCCGAGCGCGCGCCAGACGCGGCGGCCGAAATCCCTTCCGGCGACCGGACCCGCCTGGTCCGCGCTCTCGAGCTGCTCGAGATGGGGGAGGAGCCGGCACCGCGGGGCGAGGACTCGAGTCTGTGGACCGCGCGGCTGCGTCACCCGACGCTGCTGTGCGGCCTGACGATGGAGCGGGAGGAGCTGTACGCCGCGATCGACCGACGTGTCCCCGCGATGGTCGCAGGCGGGCGCCGCGGAGGAGGTGCGCCGGGCCGACGAGGCCGGGGCGAGCGCGACCGCCCGCGCTGCCGTGGGCTTCGACGAGCTCGTGCGTGGCGACGAGGAGGGCATGGCCCGCGCCACCCGCCGGCTGGCCAAGCGCCAGCTCACCTGGATGCGTCGCCTGGAGCCCGATCTGTTGCTCGACGCCACCGGTCGCGAGCCCGCGAACGTGGCGAGCGAGGTGCTCCGCCAGCTCGTCTGATTCCTTGTGCCATTTGCCACCTTTCGGTGTACCTTGGACCACAGGAAAGCCGAGCCAAAGGAGGTTCGATGGGCTTTTCGGACTCGCACCACTTCCGCAAGACAGTTGCGGGCTTCTGCATGGTGACGGCGCCGCTGTTGGCACTGGCGGCGTTCATCGTCTCGCCGGCGATCAAGAGCGACAGCGCCGCTCAGATCGCCGAGGTTGCGGCCAATCAGGACCGCTTCCTGATCTCGGTGCTCCTCTCGCTGGCGGCCGTGCTGCTGGCGACGGGCGCCACGATGGGCCTCATGCACATGCTCCGAGAGCGGCAGGTCGCACTCGGGCACGTGGGGGGCGCACTCGCGCTGATCGGGCTGCTGGCCACGATGGCCCAGATCGGCACGCAGTTCGCGCTGTGGCCGATGGTGCAGGATGGCGTCCAGGCCGCTGACATCGCGACCTGGCGGTCCATCACCGAGGACACGGCGACGGTCATCCCGCTGTTCATCATCCCCTGGGCCGCCGTGCTCGGGTTCGCGTTCCTGGGGCTCGGTCTGTACCGGGCTCACGCGGTGGACTCGTGGATGGGCGCGATGATGATGCTCGGTGCGCTGGGCATCACCCTGGCGGGACCACTCGCCAGCGTGACGGTCGGCATCGTGGGCGCGGCGGTGTTCCTCGTGGGCCTGGGCTCGACGGGAGTCCTCGTGCTGCGCGAGTCGGACGCCGACTGGGAGCACACGCCCGATTACCGGGGCATCCGCCCCGCTGCCGGAATGGGCTAGAGGAAGGAGAGGGAGGACGGGCGCCCTCGACGGGCGCCCGCTCCGCCCTGACTTGGCGCCCAGACCGGCGCGGCCGACAGCCCGAGTCCGGTAGCTTTCCTCCCCGGGAGAAGCGCCGAAAGGAAAGGAGTCCTTTCTGCTTCGTGCCCTCACGTCATCTGCGCTGGCCATCACAGCCGCTCTCCTCGCGGCTGGCGGAGCATCCGCTCGCGACTACGCCGATACCGCGCTGAACGTCCTTCCCGCTGGTCAGTACGGCAGCATCCCCGCACCGGCGGCCGCGGATCGCCAGGCCAAGATGTACGACGGCCTCACGCCGCTGTTCAACCGCGTGACCCAGAGCGACCTGACGCGCTTCTTCAAGTCCGAGGCGCTAGGGCGTGCGCCGGGCGCCACGCGCGAAGAGCGGATCCCCGGCCGTCCGGGCATCAGCATTCAGCGCGACGAGTTCAACGTGCCCCACATCAGGGGTGCCACCGATGATGACGTCACCTTCGCCGTGGGCTGGGTCTCCGCGGAGGATCGGGGGCTGCTGTTCCAGCAGGCGCGGTACAACGCCCGCGCCGCCGCGGTGGATGCCCCTGGCCTGAACGCGCTCGAGTTGACCGCCCAGCTCCTGAACTTCGAGCCCTCGGCTCAAACCGAGGCCGAGGTGGCCAAGCAGTCCCAGGTACTGGAGTCGAAGGGCGAGAAGGGCCGGGCGGTGCTCCACGACATCGACGTCTACCTGGAGGGCGCCAACGGATACCTGCGGTCGACGGGCGCGAATCCCAAGCCCGTCACCCGCACCGACATCTTCGCCCTCAACGCCCTGAAGGGCCAGTTCGTCGGCCAGGGCGGGGGCCGGGAGACGTCGGCGTCGATGCTCCTCAACGGCCTGCAGCAGAAGCTGGGCTCGAGCAAGGGCTTGTCGGTGTTCAACGACCTGCGCCAACGGCGCGTGGCGGGCACCACGGTGACGGTCGACGGGCGTTTCCCCTACGCGCCGATCCCGAAGCGCCGCAGGGGCAACGTGATCGTGGACAACGGCTCCTTTCAGTCCACCGCCGTGGCCGGCGCACCCGGGGCCGGCGGGGCGACCCAGGCCAGCAACGTGATCATGGCCGCACCCAAGCGCTCGACCAGCGGCCGCGCCGTCATGACCGGGGGCCCGCAGATCGGCTACTTCTACCCGGGCTTCGTGCTCGAAGTCGACATCGCCGGGCCGGGCTACGAAGCGCGCGGCGTCACCACGGCGCCCTTCCCCGGTTACGTCTTCATCGGCCGCCGCGAGGACTTCGCGTTCACGCTGACCTCGGCGGGCGCCGACATCATCGACCACTACGTCGAGACGCTGTGCGGGAGCGACACCAAGTACCTCTACAAGGGCCAGTGCCGGGACATGGAGCGTTTCGACGCGGGCAAGCTCAAGGGAACCGACGGCGTGACCCGGCCCGTGGTGTTCAACCGCACCGTGCACGGGCCGGTGATCGGCTACGCGACGGTGGACGGGCGCCGGGTGGCCATCTCGCGCAAGCGGTCGAGCTACGGCCGCGATGTCGAGGATCAGCTGCTCTACCGCGACATCACCAAAGGGAAGATGGACGGCCCACGTGACCTCTTCCGCGCGGCCAGCCAGAGCCCCCAGACGTTCAACACCTTCTACGTCGACCACCGCAACGTCGCGATGTACACCTCGGGCAGCCTTCCCGTGCGGCCCAAGTCCGTCGACTCGGGCCTGCCGGTTGACGGACGTGGCGGCTACGAGTGGACAGGCAGGCTGCCCGCCAGCAAGCATCCGCAGGGCATCAACCCGCGCAGCGGCCTGCTGGTCAACTGGAACAACAAGCCCGCCGCCGAGTTCCCCGGCGCCGACGACCAGTTTGGCTACGGCACGGTCGGGCGCGTCGACCTGCTGAACGGCCGGCTGAAGAACCGGCGCAAGCACGACGCCGCGTCGCTCGTCTCCGCCATCAACGCCGCCGCCACCCAGGACGTCCGGCAGCGGATGCTGCCCGTGCTCGCGCGGCTGCTCCGCACCGGCCCCGCGCCGAGCGCCCGCGCCGAGCGGATGCTGGAGCTGCTCGAGCAGTGGCGCAGCCGGGGCTCGAGCCGGCTGGACGTGGACCTGGACGGCAAGATCGACGATCCCGGGGCGGCGGTGATGGACGCGGCGTGGCCGAATATCAGCAGCGCCCTGATCAAGCCGCTGCTGGGCAGCCAGCTCGCAAACCAGCTCAACAGCCTGTTCAGTCGCTTCTCCGCCCCGCCGGGAGGCCAGTTCAGCGGCTGGTACCAGTACCTGGACCGCGACCTGCGCAAGCTGCTTCGCCTGCGCGTCGCCGACCCGTTCCGCAACCGCTTCTGCGGCCGGGGCAACCTGACCCGCTGCCGCGACTCGCTGTGGAGCGCCCTCGAGCGGGCCGGTGGCGAGCTCGCCGCCGAGCAGGGCCCGAACCCCGACGCCTGGCGGTCAGACGCCGAGCGCGAGCGGATCAAGTTCCGGCCGGGCCTTCTGTCGACCACGCTGCGCTACACGAACCGCGCGTCGGGGATCCACCAGATCATCGAGTTCGACGGGCACCGGTAGGTCCGCCGCTCCAGTTCTAGCCCGCCAGCGGGCAGGCCATTCCGAAGGTCTTGTGCGCCCGGTAGCGCGCGCTCACGCCCTGTCCCAGCCCCTCGGTGGGCGCGGTGACGGTACTGCTGGGGGCGCCGCGGTCGATGTGCAGCACGTCGATCCCGCCGGCCGTGTCGAGGCCGTAGACGACCTCGCGCTCGGGGTCGCTGGGAGCGAAGTAGGCGGCCCAGAAGCTGCCCCCGGTGGCCCAGTAGCCCACCTGGCGGATCTGCCTCGGGTCCGAGATGTCCAGGAAGCGCACGCCCTGGTCGTACCAGCCCTGGGCGACCAGACCGCGGTCTTCGTCGAACCAGTGGGCCGAGCAGTTGGCGGTCGCCGGGGAGCGGCCCTCCAGCGAGGCGAGCTCGTTCAGCTCGGTGGTCCACAGGTCCAGCAACTTGAGCTTGGCCGTGCCGTCCGAGTTGCGCTCCCCGCTGATCTCCCAGGTCTGCAGTGAGCCCTGGCCCTGGCAGCCCGGACGGGTGTAGTCCTCCTCGGTGATCGCCATCACGTTTCCGGCGCCTCCGCGGCCCGGAGTCTCTTCCCCGACCGCCGCGGGGCCCTCCCCGGAGGTGGTCAGCCCGGTCCGCATCGAGTTGTGGTGCAGGAAGTCGAGCGGGTTCGTCTCTGCGGTCTCGGGACTGGCCGGGCCCGAGTTCCCGGAGTTCGTCACGTTCTCGTCGCTGCGGAAGACGAGCTTGGGCCTCAGCGGGTCCTCGGTGGTGTAGCCGAACGTGCCGTCCTCACCGGTGATCCACGCGACGCCGGATCGGTCCACGAACACGTCGTGGGTGAACCCTCCCGACTCGGCGGGCTCACCCGCTCGCGCCTTGGGCGTCGGCGCCTCGAAGGTACCCATCAGCTCGGGGTTCTTCTGGTCGCGCAGGTCGTAGACCGCGATGCCCTCCTCGGTGCCCGTGGTCCACAGGTACCGGCAGTCGTTGATGCAGTTGGCGATGTGGCCGTTGTTGGTGCCCTTGACGCCGGCGGCGTCATTCAGCGGGCCGGCCGGCAGCTGGGTGGGGGTGACCGAGCGCAGGGTGGGGTTGGCCGGATCGTGCACGTCGATGACGTACAGCGCTCCCACCGTGCTGAAACTCGGGTCGTTGGTGATCACCACGATCCCGTCGCCCACGTCGACGTCCTCGTTCTCGAAGTGCGGGAGGGCGAGGAACCCCTTCAGATCGGGCCTCTCGGGATCGCTCACGTCGTAGACGAACAGCCCGGTGGCCGCGGTGACGTACATCGTCTTGCCGTCGGGGCTGAAGCGCGCGCCTATCGCGCCCGTGGCCTCGGGGCGCTTGCCCAGTAGGCGCACGTTGTCCGAGTGCAGCGGCGCGGCGGACGCGGGCATCGCCATCAGACCCGCGATGGCGAGCGTCAGAAGGACGAGCGTGACAGCGTTTCGAGTCATCCCTGCGCGACGGAGACTCCCGATCTCCGATACGTCGTCCCGGGCCATACCCGGAAACCGGCGCGACTGAACCCCTAGAGTGGCCGCCGCGTGCGATTCGAGAAGTGGCAGGCCCTGGGCAACGACTACGCGATAGTCGAGCAGCGCGAGCTCGGCATCGAGCTCACGCCCGCGCGCGTGCGCGCGCTGTGCGCGCCCCACACCGGCGTCGGCAGCGACGGCGTGCTGCTCCTCGACGAGCCGGCCGACAGCGCCTTCGTCGCCGACCTGCGCATCTTCAACCCCGACGGCTCGGAGGCCGAGCTGTCGGGCAACGGCGTACGCGAGGCCGTCATGTACCTGCGCCGCAGCGGATGGACCGAGCACGACACCTTCTCGGTCTCCACCGCCGCCGGGGAGGTCCGCCCCCGCATCACCGGCGAGCGCACCTGCACGGTGGACATGGGCCGCGCCGGCCTCACCGCGCCCGACTTCCCCGGCGGAGGCGACGACGGCCGCGGCACCCTGGAGGCCGCCGGCCGCACCTTCGAATTCCAGTTCGTGTCCATCGGCAACCCCCAGTGCGCCATCGAGGCCGGCGACGAGCTCGAGGGCCTCGAGCTGGCCGAGGTCGGGCCGCCCATCGAGAGCCACGACCTGTTTCCCAACCGGACCAACGTCTCGTTCTGGCGTCGCGAGTCCGACGACACGATCCGCGTCCGGATCTTCGAGCGCGGCGTGGGGGAGACCATGTCCTCGGGCACCGGCGCGACCGGAGCGGCGGTGGCCGCGGTGCTGCGCGGGCTGGACAGCCCGGTCACCGTGCGGCTGGACGGCGGCGAGCTGACCGTGGACGTGGGGGAGGACATGCACGTTGACCTGACCGGCTGGGCCGTGCCCGTGTATCGGGGCACGCTCAGCGACGAGTTCGTAGAGGAGCTGAATGCAGTCGAGTAGTCGCCTGGACCGCCTCCCGCCCTACCTGTTCGCCGAGCTGGAGCGAAAGATCGCGGCCAAGAAGGCCCAGGGCGTGGACGTCATCTCGCTGGGGATCGGGGATCCCGACACGCCCACGCCACCGCTGGCCGCTGAGGCGCTCGCCGCCGCCGCGGCCGACCCGGGCACCCACCAGTACCCCTCCAACCGCGGCCGCCCCGAGCTGCGCGAGGCCCTGGCCCGCTTCTACGACCGCCGCTTCGGCGTGACGCTGGACACCGAGACCGAGGTCATCCCGGCGCTGGGGGCCAAGGAGTGCGTGTTCAACCTCAACCTCGCGTTCCTCGATCCCGGGACCGCCGCGCTGGCCGCCGACCCGGGCTACCCGGTCTACACCGGCGGACCGCTGCTGGCCGGCGCCGAGGCCGTCCTGATGCCGCTGCTGCCCGAGCGCGGCTTCGCCCCGGACCTGAGCGCGATCTCCGCCGAGGACGCCGACCGCGCGCGGCTGATGTACCTCAACTACCCGAACAACCCCACCGGCGCCGTGGTGCCCGACGGGCTGTTCGAGGAGGCGATCGACTTCGCCCGCGCCAACGACGTCCTGATCGTCCACGACGCCTCGTACACCGAGACCACCTTCGACGGCTACGTGGCGCCCAGCTTCCTGGCCACGCCCGGCGCCAAGGAGGTCGGGGTGGAGGTCTTCTCGCTGTCGAAGGGCTACAACATGACCGGCTGGCGCACCGCGGCCATCGCCGGCAACCCACAGGCCGTCGAGACCTACTGGAAGCTGAAGACCAACATCGACTCGGGCATGTTCGAGGCGGTGCAGCTTGCACAGGCGGCCGTGCTCGACGAAGGTGACGACGTCCCCCGCGAGATGAACACCATCTACGCCCGCCGCCGCGACCTGGTCTGCTCCGCGCTGGAGGAGATCGGCGTGGACGTGACGCGGCCCAAGGGGACGATCTACGTCTGGGCGCCGGTGCCCGAGGGCCACACGTCGGCCTCCTACTGCGAGATGGTGCTGGACGAGTCGGGCGTGGTGGTGTCGCCCGGCGGTGCCTACGGGCCCAACGGCGAGGGCTTCTTCCGCATATCCCTGACCATCGACGACGAGCGCCTGGCCGAGGCCGTGGAGCGGCTGCGCTCGTCGCTCACGCCCGCCTGATGCGCTACTCCGGCATCGTCGCGCTGGGCCCCAGCCACCTTCAGCTGGTGGTGGTGGAGGAGCTGCGCGACCCCGATCCGCCCATCCGCCTGGTGGCCAGCTTCTTCGAGCCCGGCTCGGCGGCCGAGGTGGCCAGCCAGTTGCGGCTGTGGGAGGGCGAGGTCGTGGTGGCGCTGGGCGGCCCGGCCGACCCGGAGGCCGGCGAGCGCTCGTGCGACGCGATGCTGGCGGGCCTGGGCGTCGCACCTACGCGCCCGGCGCCCGAGTTGTCCGCCCTGGCGGCGGAGCTCGACTCCCTGACCCGGTTCGCGGTGGAGGAAGAGGGCGCCGGCAGCGTGGGGGACGGCGCCTACACCGAGGCCCCGCTGATCGAGACCAGCGCAGACGGCGTGTTCTGCGCGCTGCAGAACCAGCGGCTTCCGGCCCGCCGTCACCCGCTCGGCATTCAGATGCGCATCGAGGAACTGGAGGCCGAGGAGGTCATCGACGACGGGGGCGACCTGTGGCACCGGCGCATCGAGGAGCTCGAAGCCGCCGCCGCGGCCTTGTGCGCCCACCGCTACGCGGTCGGTCACGCATCGTGGCTGGGCGGGCCGAACGGCGTCATCGTCCTGCCGGGCTCCGCCCCGCCGGAGAGCTTCGAGACCCGCGGCGTGGTGCCGCCGGTCGAGCGCCTGCCGCTCGCCGGGTCCTAGTCCGCCGCTGCGGCGATCGTCTGCTCGAGCCCCGTGTCCATGTCGCGGGGCTGGAAGCCGAGCTCGCGCCGGGCCTTCTCGTCGCTGGCCCAGTAGGTCACGCCGTCGGAGACGGTGACCAGCTCGCGCACGTTGGGCGGGAAGCCCAGGGCCGGCCCGACCAGCGGCCCGAGCGGAGCCGAGGCCTTGATCATCAGCGTGGGCATGGTCATCCGCGGCGGCTTGCGGCCGGCGATCGCGGCCGCCTTGTCGACGATCTCGCCCATCGTGGTCCTGCTCGCCCGACAGGACGTAGGACTCGCCGATCTCGCCCTTGTCGTAGGCCAGCAGAACGCCGTCGGCCACGTCCTCCACGTACACCAGCATGATCCCCATGTCGGGGAAGGCCTTGGCCATCAGCTTGCCCGTGCTGGCCTGGGAGATCATGTTGCCGACCTCGGAGTGGTCGTCGGGCCCGTACACGCCGCCGGGCTGCACGATCACGATCGGGTAACCGCGGCCGATGCGGTCCTCGGCCACCTGGTGTGAGCGGTACTTGCTCTCGTCGTAGCAGGAGAGGAAGCCCTCGGACTCGTTGCGGCGGTAGGTCTCGTCGACGACCCGGCCGCCGGTGTTGCCGAACACGTTCACGGTGGAGACGTAGACCATCCGTCCCACGCCCGCGTCGTGGGCCGCGTCCAGCACGCGCTCGGTGCCGTGGACGTTGGTGTCGATCATGCCCTCGCGGTCCTTCTTGGGGATGCCGACCTTGTAGATCGCGCCCACGTGGAAGACGGCGTCGGCCCCGTCCACGCCGCGCTTGATGGCCTCGACGTCCGAAAGGTCGCCCTCGACCAGCTCGGCGCCCTGCTCGCGGAGCGCGTCGGCCTTGTCCGGCGAGCGCACGAGCGCCACAACCTGGTCGCCCCGCTCTGACAGCTTTCGCGCCACGTGTGCGCCGATGAAGCCGGTTCCGCCGGTGACGAAAGCCCGCATGGCGGGAACCTACACTGGACCGGCATGGCTGAGAACGGAACCCGCAACCCGCGCGCACGCCAGCGTGCGCTGATGGTGGCCGCGGGGCCCGACGAGCCCGAGCTGGCCGAGCTCTCCGAGCTGCTGCGCACCGCAGGCGTGGCGGCCGCCGGCGAGCTCACCCAGCGCCGCGACCAGCCGGACCCCGACCGCTACCTGGGCAAGGGCAAGCTGGGCGAGCTCAAGACCGCGATCGGCGAGGCCGACGCCAACCTGGTCGCCGTCGACGACGAGCTGGCCCCCCGCCAGGAGCGCAACCTCGAGCAGGAGCTGGGCGTGCCGGTGATCGACCGCACCGCGGTGATCCTCGACATCTTTGCCGACCACGCCAGCTCGGCCGAGGGCAAGCTGCAGGTCGAGCTGGCCCAGCTGGAGTACAACCTCGCTCGCATGAGGGGGCTGTGGACCCACCTCGAGCGGCTCGGAGCCGGTATCGGCACCAGGGGCCCGGGCGAGTCCCAGATCGAGACCGACCGCCGCCTGGCCCGCGACCGGATCGCCGCCCTGCGCCGCCGCCTGGAGGGCACGAAGGCCACCCGCGCCACGATGCGCCGGGAGCGCGAGCGCGCCGCCCTTCCCACCGTGGCACTGGCGGGCTACACCAACGCCGGCAAGTCCACGCTGCTCAACGCCCTGACCGGCGCCGAGGTGGGCGTGCGCGACCGCCTGTTCCACACCCTCGACCCGACCACTCGCTCGTTCGAGGTCGGCGGCCGCACCTTCCTGCTCACCGACACGGTCGGGTTCATCCGCAAGCTGCCCCACCAGCTGGTGGAGGCGTTCGCCGCCACCCTGGAGGAGGCGCTGGAGGCCGACCTGATCGTGCACGTGGCCGACGCTTTGGTCCCGGAGGACGAGCTGGTGGAGATGCTCGACGCCGTCGAGCAGGTGCTGGCGGAGATCGACGCGGCGGAGCGCCCGCGGCTGCTGGCGCTGAACAAGGTCGATCAGCTCGACGACGAGGCCCGCCGGGCGCTCGGCTACCGCTACCCCGACGCCGTACAGGTCTCCGCCGAGACGGGGGAGGGCCTCGACGAGCTGCGCACCACCCTCGAGGCGCGCTTCCTCGCCACGCTGCGGCCGATGGAGTTGCTGCTGCCCTACGCGGAGGGCGGGCGGCTGTCCGAGCTGCACGAGCTGGCCGGCGACGTCGAGCGCGAGGACACACCGGACGGGGTCCGCGTGCGCGCGCGGGTGCCGGCCGCCGCCGTGCCGCGCTTCGAGCGCTTCGCCAGCAACGGCTCGTCCGGGTGACGCTGCGCTTCCGCCGCCTGTCGGCGGCCGCCCGGCCGCCGGGGCGAGCTCACGACGGCGACGCCGGCTTCGACCTCCACGCCGCCGAGCCCGCCCACCTCGGCCCCGGCGAGCGCGCCAGCGTGGGCACCGGCCTGGCCGTGGCGATCCCCGACGACTTCGCCGGCCTGGTGCTCCCGCGTTCGGGCCTGGCCGCCCGGCACGGGATCGCGCTGGTGAACGCACCGGGGCTGATCGACTCCGGCTATCGCGGCGAGCTGCGCGTGCTGCTGCTGAACACCGACCGCACGGAGGCCTTCGAGGTGGTCGAGGGCGACCGCATCGCCCAGCTGGTGCTGGTCCGCGCCGAGGCACCGGCGCTGGAGGAGGCCGAGGAGCTGGACGAGACCGCCCGCGGCGGCGGCGGCTTCGGCTCCAGCGGCCGCTAGCGCCGCCGCGCCCGGCTCCGAGGCGTGCACCGGCGCACCCACTGGAAAACTCCTCAGGCGGCTGAGGGCTTTTTCGAGGGGGAGCCGTGCTCCGCACCCTCGGTCAGGCCGGCGAGGCCCTCCTCCACGGAGATCACCGGGCGATAGCCCAGCTCCGTGCGCGCCTTCGTGGTGTCGATCGTGCACTCGAGCGAGGTCAGCCACAGGGCCAGGCGGGTCAGCGGCGGCGAGCCGCTCAGCGGCAGCGCTCGCCACAGCGACTCGGCGCCGCGGGCCGCCGCTGCGGCCACGAATCGGGGCACCTGGTTGTCTCCCGGGTCCTCGCCCGCGGTGGCCAGCAACCGGGTGACGAAGTCACGGAACTCGAGCGGCTCCCCGTCCGTCACGAAGTAGGCCTCGCCCGGCCGTCCCTCGCGGGCGCCCAGGATCAGGCCCTCGACCACGTTGTCCACGTGGGTGGTCGAGGTGCGGTGGTGCCCGCCGCCGATCCAGGCGAACTGGCCGGAGCGCACGGCGTCCAGCAAGCCGGGGAGGACGGTGGTGTCGCCCGGGCCCCACACGAGGCGCGGCCGGATCACCACGGTCTCCATGCCCTCGAAGCGACGCACCAGGCGATCGGCCATCGCCTTGGTGGCGGGGTAGTAGGCGGGCGAGTCGGGACGCAGCTCGGTGGTCTCATCTGCGTTCACCAGGGGCTGTCCAGCCAGCAGCGCGGCCTCGGTGCCCACGTGCACGAACCGGCGCACGCCGGCCGAGTGACAGCCGCCCAGCGCGTTGAGCGTGCCGAGCACGTTGCCGCGCACGAAGTCTTCCCACGGGCCCCATTCCTCCACTTCGGCCGCGGCGTGGAAGGCCCACTCGCAGCCCACGGCGGCACCCGCGAGCGAGCCGCGGTCCCCAAGGTCGCCCTTCACGGGTTCGGCTCCCAACTCGCGCACCTTCTCGGCCGAGCGGTCGGAGCGGGCGAGGGCCCTGACCTCGTGCCCGTCGGCCACCAGGCGGCGGATCAGCGCTCCGCCGATGAAGCCCGATCCTCCGGTGACGAACGCCCTCTCGGCCATCGGCTTCGACCCTAGACGCCCGCCGCCCGGCGGGCGGAGCCGTGGGCGGCGTCCTCCAGCCGGTCGTCGAGCGGCTCCAGCTCGATGCCCAGCGCGAGCTCGATCAGGCGATCGGCCAGCCACGCGTTCTTGGGCAGCAGCGGCCCGTGCAGGTAGGTGCCGATCACGTTGCCGCGGCGCACTCCCTCGTAACCGTCCTTGCCGTTGTTCCCGTGGCCGCTCAGCACCCGGCCCAGCGGCTTCTCGTCCGCACCCAGGTAGGTGCGCCCGCCGTGGTTCTCAAAGCCGGCGATCACGCCCAGATCGGACTCGATCGCGCAGTTGCCGATCAGTCGCGGGCCCTCCTCGCGCACGGTCTCGAGGTCGACCAGGCCCACGCCCGGCAGCTTCTCGTCGTCCAGCTGGTAGGAGTGGCCGAGCAGCTGATAGCCGCCGCACACCGCCAGCACCACCGCACCGCGGTCGGCGGCCGCGTGCAACGCGTCGCGCTTCGCGGAGGCCATGTCCTTCGACACCGCGACCTGGTCGCGGTCCTGGCCGCCGCCGATGTAGAAGAAGTCATGCGCGTCGGGGTCCAGCTCGTCGCCGATCGAGGCCGACGCCAGCTCGAACCCCAGCCCGCGCCACTCGCACCGCGCGCGCAGGATCGCGATGTTGCCGCGGTCGGCGTAGATGTTCATGAGCTCCGGATAGAGCGCGGCGACGCGGAGGGTGCTCACGCGCGCTCCAGCACCACGATCGAGCTGCCCACGTAGTCCTCGGTCGCCTCCACCCGCCGGCGGGGAAGCGCCGCGAAGCCGTGCTCGGCCGCCTCGGCCTCCAGCTCGTCGGGCGGCAGGTGGTCGAGCACGATCGTCACCAGCTCCTCGGTCAGGTCGCCCTGCGGCGACACCGCCTGGCGAACCCGGTCGATCGCCACGCCCTGCTCCTCCACGCGCACGGCCACCGGCTGGCTCGACAGCACCCACTCGTCCTCCTCGCGGACGTCGGGCAGGGGGAGGAGGGCGTCCTGAGGGGGCAGCTCCTCGAAGGGGTCGGCGAGGGCCACCGCGAACCGTCCGCCCGGCTCCAGGTGGCGGGCGGCGGCGGCGAGCAGCGACGCCCGCCCGGCGCGCCCGCCCATGAGCTGGACCACCTGCATGGGGGCGATCGCCAGCGGGAACCGGCGGCCGAGCTCCAGCGATCGGGCATCGGCGGTGACGGCGCTCACCGGCAGGTCACCCGCCCGCTGGCGCAGCGCGCCCACCAGCGCGGCCTCGGAATCGACCCCGGTCACGTCGTGGCCGGCCGCGGCCAAGTCCAGCGCAACTCGCCCCGAGCCGCAGCCGAGGTCGAGGACCGGCCCGCCCACTTCCGCGGCCAGCTCCCGCCACAGCGACAGGTCCGCGCGATAGGAGCCGCACTCGGCGTCGTGCCAGGCGATTGCCAGGCCGTCGGTGGTCATCGTGCTCACTCCGACCACTTCCGGGCCAGGCCCCGGCGAGCCAGCGCCCCGCGCATCTCGAGCATCGCGGTGTAGGTCGGGAGGGCGAACAGCGGGCGGCCGTCGTCGCGGTCGGCCACCGCGGAGGCCAGCGAGCTCTTCAGGTCGCGGTCCACCACCGGGTCCGCATCCACACCCGCGTACTTGAGGCGCAGGGCCATCTCCTCGGCGCGGGTGCCCGAGCAGGTGACCCGGCGGGTCCGGCCCGCTAGCAGCTCGAAGTCGGCGTCCCACACCCAGGACACGTCGCGGCCGTCGGCGATGTTGTCGTTCAGGGCCAGCCACAGGTCGAGCGACCCCTCCTCGAGCGCCAGCGTGCGCAGCACCTCGTTCGCCCCGGCCGGGTTCTTGATCAGCAGGATCGAGACGTCGCGCACTGCGGGGTGACCTCCTTCGGAGGCACCCCTCGTGGGGACCTGGATGGTCTCCACCCGGCCGAAGGCGGCGCCGAAGCCCTCCAGCGCCGCTTGGACGCTTCCGAGGGCAACCCCCAGCTCCAGGGCGGTCGCGGCGGCGGCCATCGCGTTGTAGACGTTGTAGAGCCCCGGAAGCGGGAGCCGCACGAAGATGTCACCGGCGGGAGTGGAGAGCTCCAGGCGCGACCCGGACATCCCCTCCAGCGTCACCCGCCGCGCCACCACCTGCGGCTCGGGCCGCGACCGGCCGCAGTTGGGGCAGTGCCAGCGACCGAGATGGCCGAGGTAGACCGCGTCGTAGACGTAGGCGTGACCGCAGTTGCGGCAGTGCTTGGAGTCGGCGGCGTGCTGGAGCTCGGGCAGCGCCTGGGAGTCGTCCTCGAGCCCGAAGTAGGTGACCCCGGACCGCTCCCGGCCCAGGTCGGCGACCAGCGGGTCGTCGGCGCACAGCACGAACCGGGCGCGGCCCTCGTGCGCCGCGACCACCTCAGCCCAGCGGTCGGCGAGCAGCTCGAGCTCGCCGTAGCGGTCGAGCTGGTCGCGGAACAGGTTGGACAGCAGGATCAGCTTGGGGTCGACCTGCTGGGCCACGCGCGGCAGCCACGCCTCGTCGACCTCGAACAGGCCGAGCTGGCCCCTCTCCTCACCGGCGTCCAGCAGCGCGGTGCCTACGCCCCAGGCCATGTTCGAGCCGGCGCGGTTGTGCACCACCGAGCGCCCCTCCTGACCCAGGCAGGCCGACAGCATCGCCGAGGTTGTCGTCTTGCCGTTGGTGGCCGAGACCAGGACCGAGCCCTCGTCCAGCCGCCCCGAGAGGCTCGCCAGCGCCTCGGGGTCGGCCCGCAGCAGCAGGCGCCCCGGCACGGTGGTCCCGCCGGTTCGGCCCACCACCCGGCTCAGGGCGCGCGCCATCCGGGCCAGGAAGCGCCCGAACGCCAGCCTCACGCCGGCACCAGCACGCGCAGGCAGCGCGGCTCGACGGTCACCCGCGTCGGCGTTCGCCCGATCGGGTCCCCGTCGGCGAAGACGTCGTAGGGGGGAGCGGAGTCGAGCTCGACCTCGGCGGCCCGCAGAACCTCGGTGAAGCGGGGATCGAGGTGCTTGCCGCTGAAGACCTGGGTCAGCCCGCGCAGGTAGCGCCACTTGGCGTGGCCCTTGGTGAGCAGCACGTCGAGCTGCCCGTCGTCGACCTCGGCCATCGGCAGCAGCGCCATGCCGCCTCCGAACACGCCCGTGTTGGCCACCGCGGCGGCATAGCCCTCGTAGGTGCGGCGCTCGCCGTCGACCACGACGCTGAAGCTCGCGCCCTGCCACCCCTTCAGCGCCCGCAGGATGCTGAACAGGTAGACGAGGCTGCCGCGCACGAGCTTGGTGGAGTTCGCCAGGTGCTGGCAGTCGGAGTCGATCCCGTAGCTGGCCACCCCGAGGAACGGCTCGTCACCCACGAAGCCGACGTCGACCAGGCGCTCGCGGCCCGACACGGCCACCTGAGCCGCCTCGGCCGGCTCGCGGGGGATGCCCAGCGCCCGGGCGAAGTCGTTGCCGCGGCCGCCGGGCAGCACCGCCAGCCGCGCGGAGGAGCCGCGCAACGCTCCGGCCAGCGGGCGGACGAAGCCGTCGCCGCCCATCGCGCCGACCGTGCCGCCCTCGCGCGCGACCTCGGCCGCCTCCTCGCGCGCGTGTGCCAAGGAGCGGGTCTGGATGACGACGGGATCGACGCCCAGGCGCTGGAGCTCGTCGGTGACCTTGGGCAGCCGCCGCAGGGCGCGGCCGTTGGCCGCGGCGGGGTTCACGAGCAGCCGGAAGCTCACGACGGGTGGTCCACCCGCTCGAGGTCCCAGACGGGCAGGCTGCCAAGGTCGGTGCTCTCCACGAAAGCGCGGTGCTCCTCGGCGCCGAGGCGGCGGAACCCCTCGTCGACGCCGCTCAGGTATGCCCGGCTTATGACCGCCGGCCCTTCGCTCCGCCGCCGCCGTCCGTCCGGGGAGCCGAAGTAGGCCCACACGCGTCCCGGTGCTTCCTCGATCAGGTGGCTCACGTCACGACGAACGTAGTTGCGCTCGCGGGCGTCGAGCTCGTCGGGCCGCGCGACCGGGAGGCACACACCGTTCACGGTGGTGTCCGGCTGCGGTTCGAGGTCGAGGAAGCAGACCTTCACGTCGGGACGCTCGCCGGCGGGCGTGACGTAGTGCTTGTAGCCCGGGATGTCCACGCTGTTGTCCATCGCTACGCCCCAGGTGCGCCGGTGGCCCGGCAGGTGGGCGAGCTCCGCGCCCGAGACGTCGCGCGCGAGCAATCCGTACCCGAAGACGAACTCAGCCGCCCGCGGCAATGCGCTGCGCCCGTTCGGCGGCGAACCGCCCGCGGTCCTCGCCGGTCAGCTCCGCGCCCTGGTTGAGCGGGTCCAGGCGCGCCGTGGCGGCCAGCTCGTCGCCCAGCAGGCGCTCGGCGTGCGGCTCGCCCATCCGGCTGCCCGGCTCGAGCACGAGCAGCACGTCCTGCTCCACGGTGTGCCACTCCTCGTCGTCGGTCACCTGCTCCGAGGAGACGATCACCTGACCTGGGCGCGAGACCCAGAAGAGGTCGAACAGCCCGAGCCGGTAGGCGTAGAGGCGGTAGCCGTCCGAGAACAGGAAGTTCAGCGCGGAGAACACGGACGCCTCGACGGCGGCGGCGACCATCGTGCGCAGCGAGCCGATCGCGTCGCGTCCGTCGAAGTGGGCGACCAGGTAGCGGAACAGGTGCTCGGAGTCGCTCTCTCCCCGCGCGTCGGACACGCCCAGGCGCGGGTAGTCGATGACGGTCCCGTTGTGGCCGAACGACAGCGCGCCGAACGTGAACGGGTGGGTGTTCTCCAGCGTGAGGCCGCCGACAGTGGCGCGGCGCACGTGCACGTTGAACATGCGGCCGGTCGCGCCGGTGGCGCGCTCGAAGTCGGTGCCCGCGTGGGCGGCCTCGGGAATGCGGATGAGGGTGGGCTCGGCGCCCTCCACGCGCTCGTAGACGGCCATGCCCCACCCCGAGTCGTGGTGCTCTGACTGGCGGATGAGCGGGTTCGGCGCGTCCAGCAGCTCGTGACGCAACGACACCGGCTCGGCCGCCACGCAGCCGAAGATCCTGCACACCGGCGAGAGTCTACGAGCGTGAGCCGTCGATCCGACTTGGTGTTGGAGCGTGTTCGGGCGACGCCGCCGGGGTTCGTGCGGACCTACGGCGACGTGTCGCCCGGCGCGCCCCGGTTCGCCGGCAGCGTGCTGTTCGGGTGCGACGACCCGTCGGTGCCGTGGCACCGCATCGTGAGAGCCGACGGCTCGCTGGCCAAGGGCGATCGCCAGCGGCGGCTGCTGGAGGCCGAGGGGATCCCCTTCCGGGGCGAGCGGGTGGACATGCGGGCGGCGCGGCTGGTCTGAGGGGGGCGAGCTCTGGGCGCCGCGCCCTTAGGGCGGCATGGAACCCAAGCGAATCTGGTGGGCGCGGCCCCGCAAGCTCTGTCTCCTCGAACGACCGGGCGGGGGAGGGAGGAGCCACCGCCCCGACCGGCGGGAGGGCGAGATCGCCCACCTGCGCGAGTCGGGGGTGCGGATGGTGATCTCCTGCATGACCACGCGCCACAACCTCGGCGACTACGAGGCCGCGGGGCTGGACTGGCACCACGTGCCGGTGGTGTCCACCGACCGCGGGTCGGCGGCCCTGGACGAGCTGCTGCCCTTCCTCAAGCGCGAGCTGCGCCGGGCCGGGGCGGTGGCGGTGCACGGAAACCGCCACACGGACTTCGTGGCCGCGCTGGGGGCGGCGCACCTGCATCACGCCCGCGGCATCGACCCCGCCGAGGGGCTGCGGCGCGCGGCGGAGGCGGGGCTGACGGTCACGCCGGAATCCTGCTCCCTGCTCGGCGTCGATCCGGAGGGGGTGGTGCCGGACTGGCGCTATACTGTCGCATAGCTACGACAGGAGTACGCCATGCCGCTGGTAGCGGTCGACATCACCGATCCGACGAAGGCCGAACGGGAGCTCGCCGAGGCAAACCGGCTCCTGGCCCGAGAGCCGGAGGTGCCCGCGGCGGTCCGCGGGCTGGTGCGCGACTTCGCCGAGGGACTGGCTGACCCCGAGGAGTCCGACTGGGCCCACGTGGACCCCTACCTGGTGCTCGCCCTCCAGCAGGCGGCCATGGGTGCGCTCCTGGCGCTGGACTCCGACGACCCGCGCGAGGAGCGCCGGCGGCTGCGGCTGCGCCTCGAGCAGATGCGCCAGGTCTTCCGCGACGTCGCCGCCGGCCAGCCGGTGGACGACGCACGGCCCGCCGAGGAGGTGGCCCGGTGGCTGACGCAGACTTTGGACGTGCCCCAGGGCAGGCTGGCCGCGCTGCTCGGGGTGGGGGGGCGGACGCTGCAGCGCTGGGTGTCGGAGAACGATCCCACCCGGCCCTCCGGGGAGGACGAGCGGCGGTTGCGCGAGGTCGCCCGCCTGGCCAACCAGCTCCGTCATGGCCTGACCGGCCGCGGGGTGGTGGCGTGGTTCGAGCGCCCGCGGATCGAGCTCGAGGGCAGGACCCCGGCTGAGCTGCTCGAGGACGAGCGCGCCTTTCCTCGGCTGGCCACGCTGGCCTCGAGCTCGCGCTCCAGCCTGGCTGCCTAGCGGTGGCCGAGCTCGTCGGCTACCGCCTGGCCGGATGGGACACGCCCTTCTGGGTCCTGCCCAACCGGCGCGCGGGCCGCTACAACGAGGCCGGCACGGGCTCCACCCAGTACCTGAGCCTTCACCCGCTCACGCCGTGGGCGGAGTACATGCGCAACGAGGGGATAGTCGCCGCCGAGGACGCTGCCGAGGCGCGGCCGCCGCTGTGGGCGGCGCGGGTCGTCCTGGCCGAGGACCCGCCCCGCGTGACCTTCGACTCCGCCGGGGAGTGGGGCCTCGAGCCGGCGGACCTCGTGGCGGACGATCGCTCGGCCTGCCAGCGGCTCGCGGGGCGGCTTCGGGCCGACCCGCAGGCGCCCGATGCCTTCATCGCGGTCAGCGCGGCGCTGCCCGGGACGGAGAACCTCGTGATCCTGGCGGCCAGGGTGATGGTCTCCTACGTCCTGGAGCCGCTCGACGATTTGGACGTACCGGCGTCGGTGGCCGCCGAGGACGGGCGAGCGCCCCCGGGCCTGCTGGAGCTCGTCCACCACGTGGGCAGCGCCGGGCCCCATCCCGGGCTGGCGGCGTGGGAGCGGGGCGAGCCCTACGAGCTGGTGGAGCCCTCCACCGCGCATCTCGCGGCCTAGGCCGTCCAGCCCTTCTCGGCCATGGCGGCGGCCACCTCGTCGGGCCGGTCGGTGACCACGTAGGCGTCGATGATCGCGCCGTCGGTGTTGATCGTGATCGAGAGACCGGACTCGGTGGGGCGGACCTTGGAGATGGGCGCGATCGGCCGCCCCGAGCCCATCCGGGGCTTGACCCGGCCGGTGGCCACCCGGTGCACTCCGTCCAGCGCGGCCAGGGAGTCCAGGAGCTTGCGGTAGCCCTTTGAGGACGAGTGCTTGTGGTGGGTCTTCTTGGCCATCAGGACGGTGCGCGGTTCACCAGCGAGGCCAGGTCGTCGGCTACTTCGACGGTCTGGAGCGCGTCCTTCTCCCGGCCTGCCGCCTCGGCCTCCTCGCGCGTGGTGCCCCCGGTGAGCACCAGGGCGGCGTCCAGGTCCGCCGCGGCGGCCGCGGCGACGTCGGTGTCGAGGCGGTCGCCCACCACCAGCGTCTTGCCCTCGCCGAGGCGGTCGAGAGCGGTCAGGAACAGCTGCGGCTCGGGCTTGCCCACCAGCGTGGCCGTCCCGCCGCTCGCGGTCTCGATGGCGGCCAGCAGGGCGCCGGTGCCCGGCCACAGGCCGTCGGGCATCGGGTGGGTCGGGTCGCGGGCGGTGGCCAGGAAGTCGGCGCCCCGCTGCACCGCCAGCGAGGCGGTGCGCAGGTCGTCGTAGGTGAACTCCTCGGTGGCGGCAACCACCACCACCTCCGCGCGCGAGGCGAGGTCGGTCCCGTTCATGACCTTGAGGCCGGCGTCGCGCACGTGGCGGTGCATGGCCTCGGTCCCGACCACGAAGGCGGTCCGGCCGGGACGAGTGTCGGCCAGCAGATGCTGCATGGCGCCGCCGGATGTCACGACGTCGGCCACCGACGCCTGCACGCCCGCGCCCCACAGTTGGGCGACGTAGTCCTCGGTGCTCGAGCGGGAGTTGTTGGTGGCGAAGGCCACCCGCAGCCCGGCCGAGCGCAGCCTCTCGATCGCCTCGGGGGAGCCGGCGATCGGCTCCCCGCCCGTCCAGACGCATCCGTCGAGGTCAAGGATCACCTGCTCGTAGCGGGAAAGGAGGGGGGAGAGAGACACGGCGAACGATCGTAGACCGCCAGCTAGCCTGCGCGACCGTGCGCCGCCTGACCGTCTGCCTGATCCTGCCCTGCCTGGCCCTCGCCGCCGGCTGCGGCTCCGACGACGAGAGCCCCAAGAGCGACGCGGGGGCCAAGGCACCGGCCCCGCAGACCACCACCGCGGGCGGCTGCAAGGACGTGAAGGCCCCGAAGAAGAAGCCCGACGGCACCGAGCAGCGCCCCGATGGCCCGCTCGACTCGTCCAAGACCTACACCGTCAAGCTCGAGACCAGCTGCGGGGACTTCACGATCGGCCTCGACCAGAAGGCCGCCCCCCAGGCCGCAGCTTCGTTCGTCTCGCTGTCGCGCTCAGGCTTCTTCGACGACACCGTGTTCCACCGCATCGTCCCGGGCTTCGTCATCCAAGGAGGGGACCCCACCGCCAGCGGCATGGGCGGCCCGGGCTACTCCACGCGCGACGCCCCGCCGCCCGACGCCCAGTACACCCGGGGCGTGGTGGCGATGGCCAAGACCGCCGACGAGCCGGCGGGCACGGCGGGGAGCCAGTTCTACGTGGTCACGGGGGCCGACGCCGGCCTACCGGCCGAGTACGCCGTGGTTGGCAAGGTGACCGAGGGGATCGACACCGTCGACAAGATCGGGAAGCTGGGCGACCCCAACAGCGGCGAGGCCGGAACGCCCAGCCAGCCGGTGGTGATCGAGAAGGCGACCGTGACCGAGGTCAAGACGCCGTCGAAGCCACAGAAGAAGAAGCGCGAGCGGGCGAAGAAGGGCTGAGGCGGCTGGGGCATGGCGCCCCCGGGCGCGGCCGGGAAGGGGCGCCGCGGACGGCGCACGCGCTGGAAGAAACTCCTCAGCGCGCTGAGGGGTTTTCAGAGGGACATGCGCACATCGCGCCCCTGCCCCGCTGGCGGCTCCAGCGCCGGCTCACTTGACGGTGAGCTTGCCCTTCATGAAGGCGTGGAACTCGCAGACGTAGTCGTAGGTGCCGGGCTTGTCGATCGTGATCGCCTTGCTCTGGCCCTTGTTCAGGGTGCCGGTGTCGAACCCGCCGGCCTTGACGGTGGCGGTGTGCGGCGCGGAGTCCTGGTTGACGAAAGTCACCTTCGCGCCCGGCTTCACCGAGGCGCTAGCAGGCCCGTACTTGAAGTCCTTGATGACGACCTCGTCCGCCGGCTTGGCGGCCGGGGCCCCCGCGGGCTTGGGAGCCGCCTTCGAGGGCTTGTCGGACTCACTCTCCCCGCACGCGGCGAGAGCCAGGGACAGGACGATAAGGGGTAGCGCGAGACGGGCCATGTGAGCGTCTTCGCGCCAGCGGGTGGACCGGATCACCCGGCGACTACCGTGAAGGGAATGGACGCCACAGCGGCAGTGATTCACGACGTCGACGAGGCCGGATTCGCCGCTCAGGTCATCGAGCGCTCGAAGCATCTGCCGGTGGTCGTGGACTTCTGGGCCGAGTGGTGCGGACCCTGCCGCCAGTTGACCCCGGCGCTCGAGCAGGCCGCGGGCGCGCGTCCCGGGAAGGTTGAGCTGGCCAAGGTGGACACCGACCAGAACCAGGGCCTCGCGCAGCGCTACGGGATCCAGGGCATCCCGGCGGTGAAGGCGTTCCGCAACGGTGAGGTGGCGTCCGAGTTCACGGGCGCGATCCCGCCTGCTGAGGTCGAGCGGTTCTTCAACACGCTCGTGCCCTCCGAGGCCGATGAGCTGACGGCGGCCGGTGACGAGGCATCGCTTCGCCGCGCGCTGGAGCTGGACGCGCGCCACACCGGCGCCCGCCGCGAGCTGGGACGCATGCTGCTGATGCGCGGCGACTCCGACGAGGCCGCCGAGCTGCTGGAGGGGATCGCCGGCGACTTCGTGGCCGAGGGACTGGCCGCCCGGGCGCAGCTCGACGGGCCCGTCGAGGCATTCGCGGCCTGGGACGAGGGCGATCACGAGCGGGCGCTGGAGCTGCTCCAGGAGGACATCGCCGGCGAGCAGGACGCCGAGCGCCGCGACCGCCTGCGTGCCGTGATGGTGGCGATCTTCACCGAGCTCGGGCCCGACAGCGAGCTCGCTCGCACCCATCGCCGGCGCCTGGCCGCGATTCTGTAGGGGCGCCCTGCCGGCGCTGGCGCGCTACCGGCGCTGCTGAGCCATCGCCGCTGCCTGGGCCGAGCGGTCGGCCTTGGCTTTCGCCTGCCGCCGTCGCCCGAACAGGACCAGCACACCGATGACGATGCCGACGATGACCACGCCAAAGAGCATCGTCAGGCCGGCCGAGAACCCGCCGAACGGCAGGCCGATCAGCAGAGCGAGGCCGAATCCGATCGCCAGCGCGACGATGATCAGGAGGATCAGCAGCAGGATGCCGCGCACGCGCGCGACGATCCCCGCGCCGGCGGGCGGCGCGATCAGGCCCATCGCCCGCAGCAGGAACAGCTGCCGGCTCGAGGGGGCCTCCTGGCCCATCTTCTCCATGGCGTCGCGCAGCTCGTCGGGCCGGCGCTCGGCCAGGGCCAGCGACGCCTTCATCATCTGACGCAGCGCCGGGCGTTCCTGGGGGTGCACGCCCGCCATGGCCTGGTTGAAGTAGGCCTTGGCAGCGGGGACGTCATAGCGCTCGGCGGCGCGGGCGCCGAGGATGGCCTTGGCCGCCACGCGGTGCTTGGACTCGCTCTCCAGCTGCTCGTCGGTCCGGGACTCGAGCGATGGGATGGCCGCCAGCGCCCCCACCTGCATCTGCATCTTCACCTGCTTCGGCTTGGCCATCGCGGGCCTCAGTCTAGAGCTCGATAAGAGCCAACAGGCGCCGTCCGAGCAGCTTCGATCCCTCCAGCCGGACCCCACCGCGTGCGAGGCTCGCGAGAGCGGCCCGGCCGCGCGCGTGGCGCAGGCTGGGCAGGCCGCCGGCGCGCGGGACGGTGGCCAGCTCGAGCACATCGGGGAGGGGGCCGGCCACCACCAGCTCGGGATTCGGGGCGTCCGGTCGCGTGTCCTCGACCACGAGGCCGCCGCCTGACTCGGGGGCGATGGTCACCGGCGGATAGCCCTCGTCGAAGCGCAGCTCCACCCGTCCGCGCAGCTGGTGCGCGGCCCGGGGGGAGCGCGCCGCCCCGCGATCGACCAGGGCGAAGAGGGCGGGCGCGATGCTGCCCTCGGCCTGGTGGCCGAGACGCACCGGCGCTTGGTCTGCGCTCACCCCGAGGTGAGCTCGGCCATCAGCTCTGCCGGCGCTCGGGGCCGACGCGCCGGACGGCAGGCTGCTCGTCGGTGCCCGGGTCCGCGGATTCCTGCGGCGGGATGTCCAGCGGATCCCCGATGGGGCCGAGCGTCTTTCGGTGCGGGGTGCCCCCCGATGCCTCGTCGGCCCCGTTCTCGCCCTGGGCGGCCTCGGCTGAGGCGGTCTCGGGCTCGTCAGCCTCGTCGGGCTCGTCCTCCTCGCCCGTGGGGGCCTCACTCACCTGAGGCTCCACGGCCGCGGCCGTGGGCTCCGGTGGACGGCTGGGCGGCTTGGCGTCCTCGGGTGGGTCGATCCGCTCGAGCGCATCGTCGGCCACGGTGAGGACCTCGTCGGAGAGACGGCGGAGCTCCTCGATCAGCCGGGTGCGCTGCTGCCACACGCCGCGGGCGTCGGTACGAATGCGCTGGGCCTCCGCGTCCGCTTCGCTGACCATCTGCTCGGCCTCGCGCTCGGCGCGGGCCAGCCGGCCCTCGGCCTGCGCGCGCGAGTGGGAGGAGATCTCCTCGGCCGACTCGTGGGCCTGCTGCAGGATGCGGCTGGTCTGCTCGCCGACCTCCTCCAGCGCCCGCTGGACGGTGCCCTCGCGGGTCTGGGTGGCCTCGAGCTCGGTGATGAGCTGGATCACGGAGGCGACGTAGCGGTCGACGGCCTCGCGCTCGTAGCCGCGGAAGACCAGCGCGAACTCGGGGTTGCGCGCGTGCTCCAGGCCGAACCGCTGGCGCGCCTGGCGGGGCCGCTGGCGCTGTCGAGCCGGGCCCTGCGGGCGTTGCGGCTGCGCCAGCTGCTGGGGGGGCCGCTGCGCCGGCACGGCTTGGGTGGGCTGGTCCTCTGGGGGCTTGCCGCCCTCCGATCCTCGCTCCATGGACGCAAGTATGAACGAACCGAGGACGGCACCTTGCGTACCTGTGGGTATTCCGATACCGTCCGGTATCTAAGTGGCGGGCAGCATCCACACTTTCCTCTTCACCGACCTCGTGGGCTTCACCGCCCTCGCCGCCAGCGAGGGCGACGACCACGCCGCCGACGTCGCCCTGGAGTTCGCCCTGTGTGTCGAACCGCTGGCCGGAAGCCACGGCGCCGAGGTGGTCAAGCGCCTGGGGGACGGCCTCATGCTGCGCTGCCCCGAGCCCGAGCGGGCGGTGCGCCTCGGGCTGGAGATCGTCGCCGAGCAGAACGAGCGCGTGCCCGTTCGCGTGGGCATGCACACCGGCCCCGCCGTCGAGCGGTTCGGTGACTGGTACGGCACCACCGTCAACGTGGCCGCGCGCCTGTGCGCCGCGGCTGGCGGGGGAGAGGTGCTGGTCAGCGAGGCCACCCGCGAGCGCGCCGGCCGGCTGCGCAAGCTGGAGGTGGGCGACCACCGGCTGCACTGGCTGAAGAACCTCAGCGAGCCCGTCGGCGCCCGTACCATCGCCATCCCCGAGCCGCGCGGCCGGTTCGCCTTCGCCGATCAGGCGCTCGGTTTTCTCTGCCCCTCACCCCAGATGAAAGAGGCACTGTGACCCAGCCTGCTCTCCCGCCCGGCCCGCGCTTGCCGCGCGCCGCTCAGACCCTGGCTTGGGTCACTCGCCCGCTGCCCTGGCTCACGCGCTGTCGAGAGCGCTACGGGGACAGCTTCACCGTCCGCATCGCCCAAGAGGGCGACTGGGTGATGCTCACGAACCCCGACGACGTCCAGCAGGTGTTCAAGGGCGATCCCCGACTGCTGCACGCCGGGGAGGCCAACGCGATCCTGGGGCCGCTGCTTGGCCACAACTCGGTGCTGCTGCTCGACGACGAGCGCCACATGTCCCAGCGCAAGCTGCTTCTGCCTCCCTTTCACGGCGAGCGGATGAGGGCCTACGGCGACCTGATGGCCTCGGTCGCGCGCCAGGAGATCGAGACCTGGCCGCGCGGCGAGCCGTTCGCGCTGTGGCCCCGGATGCAGGCGGTGACCCTCGAGGTGATCATCCGGGCGGTGTTCGGTGTGCAGGGCGGCGAGCGCCTCGAGCGCATGCGCCGGACGCTGCGGGAGACGCTCGAGCGGGCCACGGACATCAAGACCTTCCTGGCCATCGCCACGCTGGGCCCCCGCCGGCTGGAGGGCATGCGCTTCTTCCAGCGCGAGCTGGACGAGGTCAACGAGGTGGTGTTCGAGGAGATCCGCCATCGTCGCGCCGCCACCGACCTCGAGGAGCGCGAGGACATCCTCTCGCTGCTGCTGACCGCCCGGCACGAGGACGGGTCGCCGATGTCCGACGAGGAGCTGCGCGACGAGCTGATGACGCTGCTGGTGGCGGGGCACGAGACGACGGCCACCGCGCTGGCCTGGGCAGTCGAGCGGTTGGTCCGCCACCCGGAGAAGCTGCGCCGGGTGGCCGACGAGGCCGAGGCCGGCGAGGACGAGTACACCGATGCCGTGGCCAAGGAGACCCTGCGCCTGCGCCCGGTCATCCCGGTGGTGGTGCGGTTGCTCCAGGAGCCGATGGAGATCGGCGGGAAGCTGCTGCCCGCGGGCGCGCGCGTGACGCCCAACATCCTGCTGATGCACCGGCGCGAGGACATCTACCCCGACCCGCACCTCTTCCGCCCCGAGCGGTTTCTCGAGCAGCCGGCGGGCACCTACACCTGGATCCCCTTCGGTGGCGGGGTGCGGCGCTGCTTGGGCGCGAGCTTCGCGCTGTTCGAGATGAAGACGGTGCTGCAGGAGGTGGCCCGCGGCCTGGCGCTGAGTCCCACAAGCCCCGACTCCGAGCACATCCGCCGCCGGGCGATCACGCTGACGCCGAGCGCCGGCACCGAAGTGGTGGCCGCCTGATGCCCCGTCTCACGCGAAAGCAGAAGCAGGAGCAGACCCGCTCGTGCCTGATGGAGTCGGCCTCGCGGGTGTTCGCCCGCCGCGGCATGTCCGGCGCCTCGATCGACGAGGTGGCCGAGGACGCCGGCTACACCAAGGGCGCCTTCTACGCGAACTTCAAGAGCAAGGAGGAGCTGTTCCTGGCCATGCTCGACGAGAGCTTCTCCGAGCGGATCGCCGAGACCGAGCAGGCCTTCGCCACCGATGAGGCGCCGCCCGAGCAGGCCCGCCACTCGGCGGCGCACTTCGCCGAGGCCATGCGCTCGAACCCCGACAAGTCGCGGCTGGGCTTCGAGTTCGCCGCGCACGCGATGCGCAGCGAGCCCTTTCGGGAGGAGCTGCTGACCCGCTTCGCCACCCTGCGCGGGCGGATGGAGGCGATCTTCCGCCGCCGCATGGAGGAGCTCGGGCTCGATCCCGTCGTGGGGCTCGACCGGATGGTGCTGATGATCATCGCGATGGCCGAGGGGTGGAAGATCTGGCAGATGCTCGACCCCGAGGTGGTCGACGACGCGATGCTCGAGGAAATGATGGAGATCTTCGTCACCGGCTTCGGCGTGATGTCCGGCGCGCTCGAGGTGCAGCCGGCCGCCCGCGCGTAGTTACCGGCCTGCCCGGGTAGACCTTCGCCGGGAGGGTCTATGGCCAAAACGAAGCAATCTCAGAAGCAGCGAAGCAAGAACGGCGGGCCCACGCAGGCCGAGAAGCAGGCCGAGCGGGCCAAGCAGAAGGTCGACGCGCGCCGCGAGAAGGCAGACGGCGCCGCGGGCTGGATCGCCGACCGGGCGGGCCAGTGGAGCCTCGACGGGCCCGACCACGCCTTCATGCACAAGCAGAAGTACTTCTGGAACCCGCTCATGGATTTCTACTTCCGCCAGGAGGTGGAGGGGTGGGAGCGCATCCCCGAGCCGCCGGCGCTGCTGGTGGGCATCCACTCCGGGGCGCCGTTCGTGTGGGACGCATGGACGGTCGGCATCCAGTGGTGGCGCCACTACGGCCAGGAGCGCCCGCTGCACGGCACCGCGCACGACGTGCTGATGGCCGCGCCGGGCATCGGCAAGTACTTCCGCAAGATGGGCGTCCTGCCGGCCGCACCGGACAGCATGTCCGCGGCGCTGGCCGAGGGACGCGACGTGGCGCTCTGGCCCGGCGGCGAGGTGGACTCGCTGCGGCCGTGGAACAAGCGCGACGAGGCCGTCCTGGCGGGGCGGACCGGCTTCATCAAGCTCGCGATCGCGTCGGGCGTGCCGATCGTCCCCATCGCCACCGTGGGCGGCCCCGACTCGATGCCGGTGCTGTTCAGCGGCCGGCGGCTGGCCAAGGCGCTGCAGCTCGACAAGATCGCGCGCCTGAAGGTGTTCCCGTTTGCGATCAGTGCGCCGTGGGGCATCGCGCCCGCCGCGCTGCCTGAGATCCCGCTGCCGACCAAGATCCGCACCGCCTTCCAGGAGCCGGTCAAGGTCGCCAGCGACCCGGCCAAGGCCAAGGACGACGAGTACGTGAACCGCAAGTACGAAGAGGTGCGCAAGAGCATCCAGCGCGGCATGGACGAGCTTGCGCGGCGACGGCGCTTCCCGCTGTTCGGATGAGCACCGCAGAGACGACGGGCACGATGGCCGACCTCGTGCTCGAGGGTGGCAAGCGCTTCGGCGACGGCGCCGCATTCAGGCACAAGGAGGGCGGCGAGTGGGTGGAGACCTCCTACTCCGACCTGGCCGGCCGCGCGCGCTCGCTGGCCAAGGGCCTGATCGCGCTCGGGCTCCAGAAGGGCGACGCGGTGGCGATCTTCGCGGACACCCGGCCCGAGTGGGTCGAAGCCGACCTGGGCGCCGCCTGCGCGGGCCTGGTGGTGGCGACGATCTACCACACGGGCTCCGCCGACGAGGCGCAGCACGTGCTCGACAACTCCCAGTCCAAGCTCGTCTTCTGTGAGAACGAGGAGCTGCTGGACAAGGTCAAGGAGGTGCGGGGCGACCTCACCGAGCTCGCGCACATCGTGCTGTTCAAGGGCTCCGACGACGACGCGCTGACCCTCGACGAGCTGGTGGAGAAGGGGGAGGGGACCGAGGACTCCGACCTCGATGCGCGCGTGGAGGAGATCGGCCCCGACGACCTGTTCACGCTGGTCTACACGTCCGGCACCACCGGCGCGCCCAAGGGTTGCATGCTCACCCACGGCAACTTCCGCGCCGGCCTCGACGCGCTCGACGAGAGCATCGAGATCGGCGAAGACGCCGTGTTCTACGCCTTTCTGCCGCTGTCGCACGTCCTCACGCGGCTGATCGAGGTCGTCGCCCTCGACACCGGCGCGACCCTCGCCTTCTGGCAGCGCGACAAGGACAAGATGCTCGACGACCTGAAGGAGATCCAGCCCACCCACCTCGCGGCCGTGCCGCGGATCTTCGAGAAGATCTACAACGAGGCCGCCGCGAAGGCCGAGGGCGGCATCAAGGGCAAGATCTTCTCCAAGGCGATCGACGTGGGCCGCGAGGTCCGCCAGCTCGAGCGCGAGGGGGAGAGCCCCGGGCCGGTGCTGAAGGCCGAGTACGAGCTGGCCGACAAGCAGATCTTCTCCACGGTCCGCGACCTGTTCGGCGGCCGGCTGGAGCTGGCGCTCACCGGCGCCGCGCCGGTGGCCGTGGAGATGCTCGAGTTCTTCGACGCCTGCGGCGTGTTGGTGCTGGAGGCCTACGGACTGACCGAGACCTCGGGCGGCGCCACGGCCAACCTGCCCGACGACTTCAAGTTCGGCACTCAGGGCAAGGCGCTACCCAACACCGAGCTCAAGATCGCCGAGCGCGACGAGGAGGAAACCGACGAGGAGGGTGAGGACCCCGGCGGCGAGGTGCTCGTCCGCGGGCCTCAGATCTTCAAGGGCTACTACCGCAACGAGGAGGCGACCGAGGAGGATCTCGACTCCGACGGGTGGTTCTCCACCGGCGACGTCGGCTCGGTGGACGACGACGGCTTCCTCACCATCACCGGCCGGACCAAGGACATCGTGGTCACCTCCAGCGGGAAGAACATTCCCGCCGCCCGGATCGAGAACGAGATCTCGGACAACCGCTGGATCTCCCAGGCGGTGGTCTACGGCGACGACAAGAACTACCTCGTTGCGCTGATCACCATCGACGAGGACGAGCGCTCGAAGCTCGCCTCACAGGCCGGCGTGGACGACGACGCCGAGGCGATGGCGTCGTCCGACGAGGTGCGCGAGGAGATCTGGAAGGCCATCGAAGAGGCCAACGGCAACTTCGCCAAGATCGAGCAGGTCAAGAAGTTCACCATCCTCGAGCACGACCTCTCACAAGACGAGGGTGAGATCACCCCGACCATGAAGGTCAAGCGCAACGTGGTCTACGAGAACCACCAAGAGCGCTTCGAGGCCCTCTACGAAGAGGACTGACCGCCGTTCGTGGAGCCGGGGGCTCCCCGGCTGACCTCGGTGGTCTCCAGCACCCGGTCGATCAGGCCGTACTCCTGAGCCTCGTCGGGCTTGAAGAAGCGGTCGCGCTCCATGTCCTCGTGGACCTCCTCGACCGGCTTGCCCGTGTGCTCGGCGTAGATGGCGTCGATCCGCTCGCGCATGTTGATGATCTCCCGGGCGTGGATCTCGATGTCCGCCGCTTGGCCTTCGAACCCGGCCGACGGCTGGTGGATGAGGATGCGGGCGTTGGGCAGCGACATCCGCTTGCCCTTGGCCCCGCCGACCAGCAACAGGGAGCCCATCGACATCGCCATCCCGAAGCAGATGGTCTGAACGTCGGGCTTGATGTACTGCATCGTGTCGTAGACCGCCAGGCCCGAGTACACGCTGCCGCCGGGCGAGTTGATGTAGAGCGAGATGTCCTTGTCGGGGTCCTCGGCCTGCAGGTGCAGGAGCTGGGCCACGATCAGGTTGGCGATCTGGTCGTCGACCTCCTGGCCGAGGAAGATGATGCGCTCGCCCAGCAGCCGGGAGTAGATGTCGTAGGAGCGCTCACCGCGGGCGCTCTGCTCGACGACGGTGGGGATCAAGGGCATTGCGTTTCTCCTTGTGGTGGCTGCTGGATGTGCAACTATACGGTTGCACATGAGCAGAGTAGAGCGAGAGATCACTGTGGCAGCCGAGCCCGACGACGTTTGGCGGGCCCTTACCGAGGAGGATCGGCTCACCGAGTGGCTCGCCCCGGAGGTGGAGCTCGAGCCCGAGGAGGGCGGGGACCTGTTCGTGCGCACCGAGGACGGCGAAGAGCGCTGGGGGACGGTCGAGGAGGTCGACGACGGTCACCGGCTCGCCTTCACCTGGGGCGGGAGCCGCGTGGAGCTGACCGTCGACGCCGTGAGCCACGGAACCCGAGTCCGCGTGGTGGAGACCGCCCCGGTGCGAGTGGGGGAGTGGGGGCCGCGCCTGACCGCGCTCGCCTCGGCCAGCGCGCTCGCCCTGGCGTGAGCGATCCCGTCGGGCCGGTGTTCGCGGCCCTGGCCGACGACACCCGCCGTCAGGTCGTGGAGACGCTGGCCACCGGCCGCGGCGCGACGGCCACGTCGCTGGCGGCCGAGCTGCCGATGACCCGCCAGGCGGTGGCCAAGCACCTCGCCGCACTGCGCCGGGCCGAGCTGGTGCGGTCGTCTCGCCAGGGGCGCGAGATCGTCTACGTGCTCGAGCTCGAAGCGCTCAGCGGCGCCGCCTCCTGGATCGCCACGGTGGGCGGCGAGTGGGACGAGCGCCTCGAACGCCTCGGGCGGCTGTTCGCCTAGCGGCGGCGAGGGCGCCGGAGCTTGGGCCCGATCGTCTTGCGCACCGTCCGCTTCTTCCCGGCGGGATCCTGAACCGAGGCGGCGATCCGCAGTGACAGCCGGCGCCGGCGCACCAGCTGGCGCCGCAGGAAGCCGGGCAGCCGGAGGCGCACGGTGCGGCGCGTTCCGGCGTCGAGCGTGAACGTCCGGGAGGAAGGGAGCTTCACGAACCGCTTCGCGCCGCCGCGCCGTACCAGCTGCCGGCGGGTGGTCTGACCCAGGAGGCGCCCCTTCACGGTGAACGTGTTGGCGTTGACGACCCGCACCGGCACCGGCCCGCGGGCCGGGATCCTCCGGGCGGCCAGGGTCAGGCTGATCCGGGCGCGAGACCCGAATGTGGGGAGGGGGGTGGCCCCGCCCGCGCCGGGCGCCGCCGGCGCGGCGGGCGCCTGGCGCTCGACTGCTCCGATGTCCGAGCCGTCGGCTGCGTTGGGGACGTCGAGGAAGTTCGACGGCCGGGTCAGCCCGCGCTGGTCCCGTGTCAGCCCGAAGGCGGCGCCGGCGTCGATCGCGGGGCTGTTCTGGGCCGGGGCCATGGTCGGGGTCGGGCCGCCGTTGTTCCCGAGCGCACCCAGGCGGGGATCGGTGGTCAGAGCGGTGCCGGTGAGCGTCCCGCCGTCGAGCACGCTGCTCGTGCGCACCAGGTTGCGCTCGCCGACCGCGGCGTTGGCGGTGCCGAGATTCGGGGAGGGGGTGATGAAGGCCGAGCGGTTGGACACGAGCGTGTCGTCGCCCGTCCCCTCGCCGAGAATGGTGTTCCGCAGGGTCGTCTGAGCCGTGCGCGCCGTGGCGGCGTCGTAGGCGAGGTTGTAGACCGCGGTGCCCTCGGCGTTGGCGGTGTTGGGAACGGCGGTGTTGGCCGCGAGGGTCGACCCGACGGCCGTGAAGGCGCCGCTCAGGTTGAAGACCGCGCCGCCAAAGCCCTTGCCGGGGTCGGGCGACCCGTTCGACGCCCCGCCCTGCGCCGTGTTGGCGGTCAGCGTGGAGTTCCGGACGGTGAGGGACCCCTGCATGTTGAACACGGCGCCACCGAGGCCCGCGCCACCGCCGCCCCGGGCCGGGCCTTCCTGCGCAGCGCCGCCGCCGAACCCGGGCTGGCCCACGGCTCCGACCGCCCCGTGGCCGCCAGCGCCACCACCGAACCCGCCTGCGCCGCCGCCCGCGATGCCCCAGCCGCCACCGCCTCCGAAGCCACCACCGCCGCCGGTGGCCCCGGCACCCTGCGTGGAGCCTCCGCCGCCGCCCGCGCCACCGCCGCCGCCCGAGTTGGGCCCGGTGCCGCCGCGGCCGAAGGCGCCGCCGCTGCCGCCGACCAGGGTCCCGGTGCCGGTCCCGTTGCCGCCGCCTCCGCTGCCGTCACCCGCGCTGACGTTGCTTCCGCTTTGCCCGCCGGTGCCGGTCGGGGTGGTGGATCGACCGCCCGGGCTGCCGGAGGAGCCGCCACCCGGAGCGCCGTTCTGGCCGGTCCGCAGCCCGGCGCCACCGCCCGCCCCGCCGCCTACAGGCCCACCGGCGCCGCCCGTCGGCGTCATCGGAGGCCCGGAGCCGCCCATGCCGCCGCCGGTGCTGCCGTTCGAGCTGACGCCGATCCCGCCGCCGGCGTTGCCACCGGCCGTCCCGCCACCCTCGCCGCCCTGGGCGGTGTTCGCGGTGAGCGTGCTGCTGTCGATCGTCACCCGGCCCTGGCTGAAGATGGCTCCGCCCATGCCGCCACCGCCGCCGCCGGCGGTGGCGTCACCGCCCTTGGCGTGGCCACCCCGCAGGATCACGTTTCGCAGCGTGAGCTTCCCCGGTCCGGGCGTGACGTAGTTGAGGGTGGCCGGCGCGGCGGGGTCGGCGCCGACGAAGAACAGCCGGGACCTCGGGGCCATCGCGGCGCGCGTGATCGTCGAGCCGTTGCCCTCCACGGTCACGTCGCTGGCAATCGCCGGGAGCGCGGTCGGGCCGTACCAGCCGTTGTCCGGGTTGCCCAGCGCGTAGGTGCAGCGCTGTCCGAGTCGTACAGCGTCCGGCCCCGTCGCGGTGTTGGCCTGCCTGATCGCCGCGATCAACGAGCTCGGGTTGCCGGTCGTGCCACTGCAGGCCGCGTTGAAGGTGGCCGCTGACGCCGAGGGCGCGCCCACCGCCAGTCCCAGTGCACACGCGCCGAGCGCGACCAACGACCTTGCGGGGAGGAGCCTCGAGGTGAGCATGGGGCCATGATCGGCCGCCTCGGAGGCGCTCGGAAGGCACCTTGAGGGTGGGCCGCCCTACCCCTGGGCCTCTAGTGCACGACGCGGTACTTCAGGTGGGTCACGGCGGGAGAGTGCACGACTCGAACCGGCTCGAGCTCGAACTGCTGGCCCCCGGCTCCCTCGAACAGGCGGGTCCCGCCACCAAGCAATATCGGCGCCACGTGCAGCTGAAGCTCGTCCAGCAGCCCGGCCGCCAGGTACTGCTGGGCCACCTGCGCGCCCCCGGAGATGCCGACGTCCTTGTCGCCGGCTGCCGCCCGGGCCTGCTCCAGCGCCGACTCGATGCCGTCGGTCACGAACGTGAACGAGGCTCCGTTGGTGAACTCGATTCGCTCCCGCGGGTGGTGGGTGAGGACGAACACCGGGTGGTCGAACGGCGGCGCGTCGCCCCAATGGCCGCGCCAGCTCTCGTCCCAGGGGCCCGGCCCGCCGCCGAACATCCCGCGCCCCATGATCGCTGCGCCGAGGTTCGCGAAGGCCTCTTCGAGGATGTCGGCGTCCTGGCCCTCCTCGCCGCCCTCCAGGCCGTGCGGCTCGCGGAAGCTGCGCAGGTTGTAGGCCCATTCGTGAAGCCGCTCGCCGCCCGCGCCGAGCGCCAGATCGTCGCGCACGTCGGGGCCGGCCACGTAGCCGTCGAGCGAAGTGGAGATGTCGAGCGTGAGCTTGGTCATGTGGATGCGTCGAACGGAGGCGATGGAATTCGACACATCGGATAAGAATGGGCCATGAGCTGGCAACCCGGCTGGTACGACGACCCTTGGAGCCCGGGGAACCGGCGCTGGTGGGACGGTTCGACTTGGACCCAGCAGACCTCCGCGGCCACGCCGGCAGGGCAGCGGAGGCGCCGGGTTTGGCCGTGGGTCCTGGCGGGCGTCCTCGCGCTGCTCCTGGTGGCAGGCGTGGCGGTGGCGCTGGTGGCGATCGGAGGCTCCGACGACGAGGTGGCAACCGCTCCGCCGCGCACCAACTCGACTCCCACGGAGACGGAGTACGAGCCGCCGAACAGCAATCGCCTGCCCGAAGTGGGGCTCGGCGAGCCTGTGACGCTGCGTGACAACGACGGCCAGAAGGTGCAGGTGACCGTGCTCAACGTGGTGGATCCTGTGCCGCAGGGCGACTACTTCGAGGGCCCCAAGCGCGGGACCCGCTGGGTCGGCGTGCAGATGCGGCTACGGGGCGAGGGTCCGGGGACCTATACCGACACCGTCTCCAACGGCGTCCGGGTGGTGACCGCCAAGGGCCGCTACGAGGCCGACGTCGCAGAGCTCGACGCGTGCCCATCCATCAAGAGCGAGGTAAAGCTCGCCCAGGGCGCCACGGCGACCGGCTGCGTGATCGTGCCGGTGCCGCGGGGCGAGAAGCCGGAACGGGTGCGTTTCACGGCCTCGAGCGGCTTCGCGGCGGACCAGGGAACCTGGCGCGCCCGCTGACCGGCCCCGACGCGAACCGCACACACCCTCCGAAAAGCCCTCCGCCACCGGACGCTCCGCCGCCGGACGACTTTTCTAAGCCGCGCGCACGCTTCGCGTCCCTGAACGGTGCGCGGCGCGCGGAGCACATTCACGCTTCGAAAAAGTCCGCAGCCGGCTGAGGAGTTTGCGAGAAAGTGTGCGCCGCGCCGCTTCACCCGCGGGTGGCAGCGGAAGCAACTTGCCCGTGCCCGAAGGGCACGAGTGCAAGGACCATTCCGCTGACAGGACCCGCGGCCTGGGGGTTGGGGGTGCGGCTGTCAAAGGCCGGGGAGCGGCTGTTCAGGGCCAGCAAGCCCCTGGACCCGGATTTCACCGCAAGTTGACATAAGCGATGTTATGAGGCATTCGCTTCGCGATCCCGCAGCTCACGCCTGAGCAGCTTCCCCGTCACCGTCTTGGGGAGCTCTTCCACGATCTCGACCTCTCGCGGGTACTTGTAGGCGGCCATCCGCTCCTTGCAGAACGAGATCAGCTCGTCCGGGCTCGTGTCCGACTCGGCGCGCAGTGAGACGAACGCCTTGACGCTCTCGCCGCGGTATTCGTCGGGAACCCCGATCACGGCGGCCTCCTTGACGGCGTCGTGCTCCAGCAGGCCGTCCTCGACCTCGCGCGGCCACACCTTGTAGCCCGCGGCGTTGATCTGGTCCTTGGCGCGGTCGACCAGGTAGAAGAAGCCGTCCTCGTCCATGAAGCCGACGTCGCCGGTGCGTAGCTCGCCGCCGGGAAGGGCGTTCTCGGTCTCCTCGGGCTTGTCCCAGTAGCCGGGCACCACCTGCGGGCCACTGGTGCAGATCTCGCCGACCTCGCCCACGGGGACCTCGGCGCCGTCGTCGAGGATCCGCACTCGCGTGTTGAAGATCGGGACGCCGACCGCCAGGGCGCCGCTGTCGGAGTCCACGGGTGCGCGTGAGCCGAACGGGACGCCGTGGGACGGCGACGTGGTCTCGGTCAGCCCGTAGATGTTGTGGACGTATGCGCCGGTGAGCTCCTCGAACCGCTCCACGATCGCCGGCGCGATCGGCGCGCCGCCCGAGTACACCCGTGTGAAGGACGAGAAGTCGCGCCCCTCGGCCGACTCGTCGCTCATCAGCGCCGTGAACACAGTGATCGCGCCCACCGTGAACGTGCAGCGGTGCTTCTCGATCAGGTCCAGCGTGGCGGCGGGCTCGAACCGGAACCCGAGCACCAGCGGCATGCGCGTGAGGACGCAGACCGCGATGTGGCCCACGAGCCCGGTTATGTGAAACAGGGGGGCCACGCCCAGGCAGACGTCGTCCTCCCCCAGCCCGATCCAGTCGCGATAGGCCTGGGCGTTGAAGGTCACGTTGGCGTGGGTGTTCATCGCGCCCTTGGGCGGGCCGGTGGTGCCCGAGGTGTAGGTCAGGAAGGCGATGTCCTCGCCGGCGAGCTCGACCGGCTCGGGCCGCTCGCCCGAATGGCGTTCGGCCAGCTCGAGCAGGTCGTGGGTGTCGGGGGGCCGGTCGCGGCTCGAGTCCGCCAGTGGCCCGGGCACGTCGCCTTCGACGAAGTCCAGCTCGGAGGTGGTGATCACCTCGCGCACCGGGGTGTCGCCCACCACGCCGGCGGCCACCGACCGGTGCAGGGACTCGAGGCAGACGAGCACCTCCGAGCCGGAGTCGTTCAGCAGCTCCGCGAGCTCGCGGCCCTTGTACATCGGGTTGGCCGACACCAGGATCGCGCCCGCCTTCCAGGCCGCGACCATCGTGATCAGGAACTGCGGCACGTTCTGCATGTACGCGGCCACCCGGTCGCCGCGCTGCACCCCGAGCTCCCTCAGCCCGAGCGCCAGGCCGTCGCTGAGGCGCCCCACCTCGGAGTAGCTCAGCGAGGCGTCGAAGTACTGCACCGCGGTGCGGTCGCCAGCCCTTCTCGACGGCGGCTTCGAACATCGCCAGCGCGCTGGTGAACTCGGGCTGGATCTCCGCCGGCAGGTCGCCGTAGCGCGCCAGCCAGGGCTTGTCGTCGTAGATGCCCATGGCCGCCTCCTCAGACGACCGCGACCGGAGCCGCCATCGCGCCGGTGGAGCCCTTGGACTTCTGCGGCGTGAGGCAGAACAGGAACTCCGAGCGCCCGCTCTCGACCAGCTCCTGGGTCTTGATGTTCTCCAGGATGTGCGTGCCGGCTTCGGCCAACAGGTGCTGGTGGACCGCGAAGATCCCCTCCTCGCGCTCGAACGGGATCACCTCGAACGCCCAGTTGTCGGCGCCCACCAGTGACACCCGCCGTTCCGTGAGCCAGTGCGCCGCGTCCCACCCGGCGCCCGGCTCGACCTCCTCGTACTCGTGGATGTCCTGGTCCCACTTGACGCCCCAGCCCGTGTGAAGGAGCGCGACGTCGCCGGGGCCAACCTCGACCCCCTGGTTGGCGCACGCCTTCTCCAGGTCGTCGGGGGTGATCACGTGCCCGCCCTGGAGCTGCTCGGTGCCGACCACCTCGGCGATGTTCAGCAGCACCCCGCGGCAGATCCACGGCGTCATCGTCTCCGTGCCGAACTTCGTCAGCCCCTTGGGGGTGTAGAAGTCCTTGTAGTGGTTGCCGTTGTAGAAGTGGCCGTTGATCCCGACGTGCCCGAGGCCATCCACGTGGCACCCGATGTGGTAGGTGCCGGTCACCTGCTCCTCGAAGTAGGTCATGTCGCTGCCGTCCGGCCCCATGCGCGTCTCATGGAGCGTTCCGTGAGCGAGGATGTTCTGCTTCCAGAAGCGAGGCGGAAAGGCGGGTACGTCCTCGGTGAGCAGCTGCGCGAGCTCGATCTTGCGCCCCTCCTCGGGTAGTCCCAGCGCCTCGAGCGTGCGCTCGGAGGTCAGCTCGTTGGCGGCGCCGATGAGGTCTTGCGGCCCGTAGCGAGATGGCCACCACTGTGGACTGTTGGCGCCGTTCCCGTCGTAGGCGCCGGGTGCCTCGTCGGACATGAAGCTCCTCTCCTCTATCGCCCTCACTTGGTCTGTTCCCTGTTGGAGCCGGTTCCACCCGCGGCCCGGAATGTCTGACTAAGATCAGATAATGGCCGGTACCGAGGTCGACCAGGTGAGGCGCTTCAACCGAGTCGTCACCCAGCGCGTCGGAGCTCTGAACGACCGCTTCCTCGGGCTCAGCCGCCCTCTGGGCGAAGCGCGCATGGTCTGGGAGGTCGGCACCGAGGGCTGCGAGGTGCGGTCGCTGCGGTCGCGGCTGGGTCTCGACTCCGGTCACGCCAGCCGGCTCCTGCGCACCCTCGAAGCGGACGGCCTCGTGAAGCTGGAGCCCAGCCCGGCCGACCGCCGCGTCCGCGTGGCCCGGCTCACCTCGCGCGGCCTGGCCGAGCGCGCGCTGCTCGACGAGCGCAGCGACGAGGTGGCCAACTCGATCCTGGCCCCACTGGGCCCGGGCGGGCGCAGCGAACTCGTGGGCGCTATGCGGACCGTCGAGCGGCTACTGATGAAAGGAACCGTCGAGCTGCGCGCGGTGGATCCCGCCGGCCGCGATGCCCAGCGCTGCATCCGGGCCTACTTCGCGGAGATCGACCGGCGGTCGGACTCGGGCTTCGACCCCGACACCAGCCTCCCCGCCGAGCCGCGCGACTTCGTCGCCCCCGCCGGCGCCTTCCTCGTCGTCTACCTCCAGGACGAGCCCGTGGGCTGCGGAGGCGTCAGGCATCTCGAGGGCGGCATCTCAGAGATCAAGCGGATGTGGGTGGCCGAATCGGTGCGCGGACTGGGCATCGGCCGGCGCCTTCTCGCCGAGCTCGAGCGCCGTGCCCGTCGCCACGGCTCCTCCGCGGCGCGGCTGGACACCAACCGCTTCCTCGTCGAGGCCATCTCCATGTACCGCTCGGCGGGTTATGTAGAGGTGCCGCCCTTCAACGACGAGCCCTTCGCCCACCACTGGTTCCGCAAGGAACTCTGAAAGACTGCCCCGCTCATGGACCTCAAGCTCGAGCTGATCCCGGTCCCGGTCAGCGACGTGGATCGCGCGAAGGCGTTCTACTCCGAGCGGGCCGGCTTCACCGTCGACAACGACGTGACCGTCAAGGAGGGCCTGCGGTTCGTCCAGCTCACGCCGCCGGGATCGGCCTGCTCGATCTCGATCGGCGAGGGCATCACCCAGATGGAGCCGGGCTCGCTGGAGGGTCTGCAGGTGGTGGTGGACGACATCGAGGCCGCCCACGAGCAGCTCGCGGCCAGAGGGCTCGAGGTCTCTGACGTGCAGGACTTCCCGTGGGGCCGCTTCGTGTTCTTCAGCGACCCCGACGGGAACGGATGGGCGGTCCAGCAGATCCCCGACTACGGCGAGGGGCGCACGCAGCCCGAAGGCCTGTAGAGCGCGCGCCCCCCGCAGGTCAGTAGATGATCGCGCAGCCGGCGTCCATCGCCATGTTCTCGAGGTTGTCGAGCGCCTCGGCTTGCTGGAGGGCGGAATCGCCGTCCCCCGCCTTGAGGTCGCTCACCAGTTGCGCTTGGACGATCTCGATGCGTGTATCGAAGCCATCACACGTCTCCTCGTCCGCAGGGCCGTCGCCCGTCGGGAACACCTCGAGGTGCACGACGCGGTCGGGCTTCAGCTGTTGCTGCATGGTCGGCCCGTCGAGGTCGGTGGGCATGGCTCGGGCGGCGGCGTCGCCGGCCCCGATGGCTCCGAGTGCGGCGATGGCGGCGAGCGAGGCGAGTGCGGTGCGGGGCTTGAACATGGTGGGTCTCCTCCGGTGGGTTGCGCTGTCCCGGTGATGGTCGGGGCGCAGGAGGGCACGCAGAAGGGACCCTGAGGGTGGGCCGGGCCACCCCTGGAGGCGGCGTCAGGCCTGAGGGTCGATGAGGATCTTGGCGTGGGCCTCGGGGTCGGTGAGCGCGTCGAAGGCGCCCTCCACCCCGCCCAGCCCCACGGTGCCGGTGACGAGCGGCCGCGGGTCGACCTTGCCGTCGGCGAGCATGTGGAGCGTGTCGCGGAACTCCAGCGGCGTGTAGCCGACCACGAACCGCAGGTCGATCTCCTTGTTGATCGCCATTGCCGGGGTGATCTGGTCGGTGCCGACGCAGACCCCGACCACCACGACGCGGGAGAACATCGGCGCCTCGTCGATGATGCTCTGGATCACCCCGGGCACGCCGACGCACTCGAAGATGACCGGGTGCTTGGGCTCGAGGCCGAGCTTGTCCGCGAGGCGGAACGCGTGCCACCAGCCGAACGGCAGCTTGCTGAGCTTCTCGGTGGTGCCCACCGCGAGCTCGAGCACGTCCGGGATGCTGTTCACGTGGCCCTTGGCGTCGGCCGCGGCGTGCGGCGAGTCCTCGGCTGGGTCGACTACGACGTCCGCCCCGCACGCCCTTGCGAGCGCCCGCCGGCCGGCGGAGTAGTCGCTGGCCACGACCGTGCGCACGCCCTGGGCCTTGAGCATGAGGATCACCCCGAGTCCCACCGGCCCGCAGCCGATCACCAGCGCCACGGTCTTCTTGCCCACGTCGCCGCGGCGCACCGCATGGTGGGCCACCGCCATCGGCTCGGTCATCGCCGCGACGTCGGTAGAGAGCCCGTTGGGCACCGGCAGCATCATCGACTCCTCCACCAGCAGCTGCTCGGCGTAGGCGCCGGGCGCGTGCACCGAGAGGCCCACGGCGTCCACGCCGGAGTCGGCGCGGAGCAGGGGCAGCGCGACCACGGGCGTGCCCGTCTGGACGTCGCCCCGGGCCTTCGGGCCGTACTCGGCCACCGAGCCGCAGAACTCGTGCCCGAACACCACCGGCTGCTCGGAGCGGCCGAAGCGGTCGTAGCCGGCGCGGGCCGCCATGTCCGCCCAGTCGTCCAGGCCGTGCCGCGCGTGCAGGTCCGAGCCGCAGATTCCGCACCGGACCACCTCCAGGCGCACCTGGCCCCGCCCGGGCACCGGCTCGGGCCGATCCGCCACGTCGAGCTCGGCGTTCTGGCACACGACGGCGCGCATCAGCGCCCAGTCTCTTGACCGGAGGCGACCTCCGCAAGTCGGCGCTCCAGCAGTCGGCGCTCGGCCGGGTCGCCGGCCAGGTCCAGAGCGCGCCGAAGCGCCTCCCGGGCCTCGTCCTGTCGTCCGAGGCGGCGGAGCAACTCCCCGCGCGTCGCGTGGAAGTAGCGGTAGTCCGCGAGGTCGAGCCGGTCGACGATCTCCAGGGCCGCGGCGGGGCTGACCGCCTCGGCCACGGCTACCGCGCGGCTCAGCTCGACCACCGGCGATCCGGTCACCTCGGCCAGCTCCCCGTACAGGGCCGCGATCTGAGGCCAGTCGCGTGGCTCGTCGGCGTGCAGGGCCGCGATGGCCGCCTGGATCACGTAGGCACCGCGGCCGCGCAGGGCCAGCGCCCGGTCCAGCTCGGCCCGGCCCGCGGCGATCTCCGGCCGCGTCCCACGAGGCGCTGCTCTGGTCGGCCAGCAGCACCAGCTCGCCGCCCTCGAAGCGCGCGCTGCGCCTTGCGTCGTGCAGCAGCATCAGGGCCCGCAGTCCGTGAGCCTCGGGCTCGTCGGGCATCAGCTCGGCCAGCGCCCGGCCCAGGCGCAGCGCTTCCACCGACAGCTCCTCTTCGCCGGCGTAGCCCTGGTTGAAGATCAGGTAGACGACCGCGAGTACGGCGGCGAGCCGGTCGGGCAGCAGGTGGCCGGGCGGCACCCGGAACGGGATGCCCGCCGCCTTGATCTTCTTCTTGGCTCGGACCAGGCGCTGGGCCATGGTCGGCTCGGGCACCAGGAAGGCGCGAGCGAGCTGGGGCGTGGTCAGGCCCCCGAGTGTTCGCAAGGTCAGAGCGACCTGAGCCTCGGTCGAAAGCGCCGGGTGGCAGCAGGTGAAGATCAGCTCGAGCCGCTCGTCGGGAAACACGGAATCGTCGATGTCGTCCTCCACGGCTGCAGGCACCTCGAGGAGCCGGGTCTTCTCCGCCAGGGTGCGGTTCCGGCGCGCGCGATCGATCGCCCGGTTGCGCGCCGTGGTGATCAGCCAGCTGCGGGGATTCGACGGCATCCCGTCGTCGGGCCACCGCTCGGCCGCGATCGCGAACGCCTCCTGGGCGGCCTCCTCGGCGAGCTCGAAGTCGCCGAGGAGGCCGATGAGGGTGGCGAGGACCCTCCCCCACTCCTCGCGGAAGACCTGCTCGAGGGTCACCCGGCGATCGGGCGCACCTCGACCGCGCCGCCCATGCTCGCCGCCGGGATCTTGGTGGCCACCTCGATCGCGGCGTCGAGGTCGTCGGCCTCCAGGAAGCCGTACCCGCCGATTGCCTCCTTGAGCTCGGCGAACGGCCCGTCGGTGGTCAGGGTCTCCCCCTCCGTCACCCGCACGGTCGTCGCGGTGTCGGGGTCCTGCATCCGCTCGCCGGGGGTGAAGCCGGGGGTCTCGTTCAGCTCCTTGTAGGCCCCGTAGACCTTGCCCTGCTCCTCCTGGGACAGCTCGTCCCAGGCTTCGGTGCCGGGGACCGGGGTCGTGCCCTGATGGATCAGCAGCATGTACTTCATTTGCTTCCTCCTGTGTTGGGAACGCCCCCTAGACGAACGGGAGAGGCCGAAATCGACAGCTACCGCGTCCGGTACAGCCTGGTGGTGATCGGAGCGAAGATCGCGGTGAGCATGAGCGCGACCGCCAGCACGATCAGGATGTCCCCGCCGTCGGCGTTGCCCTCCATGAGGCCTCGCGAGCAGGTGGCCAGTATCGAGATCGGGTTCACGTCGACGAACGCCTCCAGCCCGGCCGGAAGCGTCTCGGGGTCGACGAAGACGTTGGAGAGGAAGGTCAGCGGGAAGATCGCCATGAAGCCGGCGTTCATGACCGCATTGGGCGAGCGCATGAGCAGCCCGAGCGTCGTGAACACCCACGACAGCCCGAACGAGAACAGCACGACCAGCCCCAGGGCGGCCAGCACGCCGGGCAGTCCGGCCCCGGGCCGGAAGCCCAGGATCATGCCCAGCACGATGATCACTGTGCCGGCGATCACGTAGCGCACGGTGTCGCCGAGCAGCGAGCCCACCAGCGGCGCGGGCCGCCACACCGGCAGCGAGCGGAAGCGGTCCACCACGCCCTTGGTCAGGTCGGTGTTCAGCGCGATGCCCGAGTACACGGTGGTGAACAGCACCGACATCACCAGGATGCCCGGCAGGATGTACTGGAGGTACTCCCCGGTGGAGCCCGCGATGGCGCCGCCGAAGAGGAAGTTGAACATCAGGAGGAACATCACCGGGGTGATGGTCACGTCCAGCAGCTGCTCGGGCACGTGCTTGACCTTGAGCATCCCGCGCCAGCCGAAGGTGAGCGCGGCCGAGATCGCGCTGGCGCGCTGCGGGCGTGCCGTCGAGGCGATTGCCTTGCGCACCGCCTCCTGATCGGCTCCGGGCGACGGGGCGCTGGTGGCGGCGGGAACGGTGCTCATGCGGCGGCCTCCTCTTCTTGTTGGTCCTCAGCGGGGCGGCCGGTGAGGGCGAGGAAGACCTCGTCCAGGCTGGGCTGGCCCAGCGAGAAGTCGGCGACCCCCACCCCGGCTCGTGTGAGCTCGGCCACCGCCTCGGCGCCCCGATCGCCGGCGGCGCACTGGACCGACAGCGCAGCCGGGTCGGGCTCCATGTGCACAGCGCCCAGCTCGCGGCTGAGGATCTGCTCCGCCTGCGGGCGCTGGTCGGGATCGAGCAGCCTCACGTGCAGCGCTCCGCTGCCCACCGAGGCCTTGAGCTGCGCGGGGGTGCCCTCGGCGATGACCTTGCCGTGGTCGATCACCGCGATGCCGTCGGCCAGCTGGTCGGCCTCCTCCAGGTACTGGGTGCAGAGGACGATCGTTGTCCCCCCTGCGACCAGCGCGCGGATGATGTCCCAGACCTGGTTGCGCGAGCGCGGGTCCAGGCCCGTGGTGGGCTCGTCGAGGAACATCAGCTCCGGCGTGACCACGATGCTCGCGGCGATGTCCAGGCGGCGGCGCATCCCGCCCGAGTAGTTCTTGACCAGCTTCGCGGCCGCCTCGGCCAGGCCGAACGCCTCGAGCAGCTCCACCGCCCTCTCCTTGGCCGCCGCCCGGGCCAGCCCCAGCAGGCGGCCGATCATGATGAGGTTCTCGCGGCCGGTGAGGTCCTCGTCCACCGACGCGAGCTGGCCGGTCAGGCTGACCGCCCCGCGCACGGCATCCGCGTC
This sequence comes from uncultured Thermoleophilaceae bacterium, assembly GCA_963830065.1. Lineage (GTDB taxonomy): Bacteria > Actinomycetota > Thermoleophilia > Solirubrobacterales > Thermoleophilaceae > JACCZR01. Next base: position 161,125 of record CAWHLA010000010.1, on the reverse strand, counting down.
GTCGACGATGTCGTGCCCCAGCACCGTGGCGCTGCCCCCGTCGGGGCGCAGCAGGGTGGCCAGCATCCGGATTGTGGTGGTCTTTCCCGCGCCGTTGGGGCCGAGCACGCCGTAGACCGAGCCCCGGCGGACGGCGAGGTCCACCCCGTCGACTGCCCGCGTCTCCCCGAAGGTCTTCACGAGGCCCGTGGCCTCGACGGCGAGAGAATCAGAACTGCTCATGGGAAAGACTTAGCAACCAGGCACATTCGACCAGGAGGGATCATGGGACACCCGGTGGTGCACTTCGAGGTGATCGGGAAGGACGGCGGCAAGCTACGGAGCTACTACTCCGAGCTGTTCGAGTGGGACATCGACGACAGCAACCCGATGGACTACGGCATCGTCGCCCGCGAGGGCAACACGAACCCCGACGGCGTGGGGATCGGCGGCGGCGTGGCCGGCTACGAGGGCCAGGAGGGGCACGTCACCTTCTACGTCGAGGTGCCCGACGTCGAGGCAGCGCTTCAGAAGGCCGAGCAGCTGGGCGGTACTCGGGTGATGGGCCCCGACGAGGTCCCGGGCGCGGGGGTGACGCTGGGCCACCTGAAGGACCCCGAGGGGCACCTGATCGGGGTCATCGAGGGCTCCTGAGCCCCCACCCCACCCGCAGTATCGCGTTGGCCTCCTCGGCGTCGAACGGGTCCATCTCCAGGCTGACGTAGCCGTCGGGGCGGACCAGGTAGCCGGCGTCACGCCGAAGCCCGGCCTCCTCGGCCTGGTCGTCGTAGGGCAGCTCGCACAGCTCGATCAGGCCCTGGCCGGCGCGCAGCCACTCGTGGGCCGCCTCCGGCGCCTGGCCGTAGAAGTGCAGCTGCGGCCGGGCGCTGCGCAGCGGCGCGTAGTTGGGGCCGCTCCAGGGCAGCCGGTATCCGGCGCCCAGGACGCTGTCGTACTTGACCCGTGTCTGTGAGATGAGCCCGAAGAACTTCCGCCCCACGGCGGGCGCCTTTGCCACGTGGCCGAGCAGCTCGGGCACGACCTGGCCGCGCAGGGTGGACAGCAGCGGGTTGTCGCCGGTCGCGACGCCGAACAGCCGGTCCGTCGACTTGATCAGCTTCTCGGCGAAGGGCCGGCGCTCGGCGTCATAGGTGTCCAACAGGGCGTCGTCGCATCGCCCCGAGGTGACCATGGCGAGCTTCCAGGCGAGGTTGTGGGCGTCGCATAGGCCCGTGTTCATCCCCTGGCCGCCCACCGGGCTGTGAATGTGGCCGGCGTCGCCCACCAGGAAGACCGGGCCTCGGCTGAAGGCGCCCGCCACCCGGTGGTTGACCCGGTAGCTGGCGAACCAGCGAACGTCGGTCACCTCGATGTCGAAGCTGTCCCGGAGGATCGGGCGCACGTCCTCGAAGCTCGGCTCGTCCTCGTCGAGCACCTGCTCGGGCACCACGCCGATCACCCGCCAACGTCCCTCCTCGGCCATCGGGACCACGATCGCGAGGGTCCCGGTGGCGAGCTTCATGTTGAAGTCGCCGGCCCCCAGTGAGCCGTCGGCGAAGACGTCGGCGACGTAGAAGCGGTGGGGGTTCGTGCTGCCCTCGAAGGAGACGTCCAGCGACTCGCGGATGGGACTGGAAGCGCCGTCGGCACCGCACAGAAAGCGGGCTCGCAGCGTGCGCTCGCCGTCGGCCGACGCCAGGGTGGCCAGCACGCCGTCGTCCTCGAGCTCGTAGCCCTCGAGCGAGGTCCCCCACTCCACCTCTCCCCCCTGCTCGCGCAGGTGGGAGAGCAGCAGCTCCTCGTTGCGGCTCTGCTCCAGGGTGAAGATGTACGGGTGAGGGGTCAGCCCCGCCCCCCAGGGCCCGATCTCGACGTGCGCGGCCTGCTCGGTCCCCTGCCACAGGGTGGCCGAGGTCACGTGGCGCCCGGCGGCGTCCACGCTGTCCCCCATCCCCAGCTGGTCATAGATCTCCAGGCTGCGGGCCTGCACGATCAGCGCCCGCGACTCCTTCGTCGGCCCGTCCTTGGGGTCCACCACCACGCAGTCGACTCCAAGCCGCGTGAGCCAGTTGGCGAGCATCAGGCCCGCGGGCCCGGCGCCCGCCACCACAACATCCGTGGAGTCATTCATGCCCGAAGCGTCTCACGCCGATGAGAGCCACGATGTCCGAATCCCGGGCCAGGCAGAAGCTGCTGCCGTTCTGGGTCGTCGCCGGCCTCGGCCTGCTCCTGGCCGCGTTGCCGGGCAGCGACCACAACTACTACCAACTGGGCCTCGCCGCCCTTTTGGACCTGTACTGCCTGGCCGTCGCCTACCTGGTGGTGACCGAGCGGCTCCCCCGGAAGCTGATGGTCCCGAACTGGCTGCTGTTCCTGGCTGGGGTGGCGCTGCTGCGCCATTCCGCGGGCGGATCGCAGGCGGGCGTCGGGCTGCTGGCCCTGCTGCCGTGCATCTGGATGGCGATGTACGGGACCCGGCGGGAGCTCGGCTGGATGATCGCCGGGATGACAGTGGTGTTCGCCGGGCCGATCCTGCTCATCGGAGGCGAGCAGTACCCGATCTCGGACTTGCGCGGCGCGGTGATGTCCATCGACTTAACGGCGCTGATCTCCACCGCCGTGCACGAGCTGATCAGCGACGAGCGCGATCGCTCCGAGGACGCCGAGGAGCTGGCCCGCACCGATGAGCTGACGGGGCTCCCGAACCGGCGGCGATGGGACACGGCGCTCCACGACGCGCTTGCGGTCGCCCGGCAGGACCACATGCCTCTCGCCGTGATCGTCCTCGACCTCACCGCCTTCAAGCAGCTCAACGACGAGCAGGGCCACCAGATCGGCGATCAGACACTGAAGGCGTGCGCTTCCGCCTGGCGGCCCGAGCTGCGCGCGGCCGACCTGCTGGCGCGGCTGGGAGGAGACGAGTTCGCCGCGCTTCTCCCCGGCTGCGACGACCTCAACGCGTCACGCCTCGCCGAGCGCCTCCGCGAGGCGACGCCTCATACGCCTGGGGTCAGCGTCGGGTACGCGGTCAGCGATGGCCAGGAGAGCCCGACAGGGCTCCTCGCCCGTGCCGACGGGGCCCTCTACGCCGACAAGCGCCGGCGTGCCGCCAATGCGGCCGCCGCGAACTGACGGCGCTCCCGCCCCACCTCTCTACCGGCCAGCCCCTTCAGGACGATGCGGCTCAGGAAGGTCACGAGCTGCGCGGCCGCATCGACACGGGCCCGCCGGGGTCCGAGCCGTTCGCCGACGACGCGCTGACGCTGCTCGGCGAGTAGCCCGAAGGCCTCTCCGTCGAACGCCCGGGCCGTCGAGTGGCTCTCCCGGTGCAGCACCCGGGCATCGGGCCAAAACCAGGTCTCGACCCCGGCGGCATGAGCCCGCAGCCCCAGGTCCAGGTCCTCGCCGTAGAGGAAGATCGACTCGTCGAACCCGCCCAGCCGCGCAGGGTGTCCGTACGGGCCACCAGGCAGGCGCCCACCGCCCACCCGACCGCCGAGGCCGCCGGCGAGCTGCGGCGCCAGGGGCGCGGCCAGCCGGCGGGGCAGGATCGCCGGCGGGACGAGGGCCCTGAGCAGGTCGGCGGCCGACGTCGGCGCAGGGTGAACGGAGTCCTGGCGCGAGCCGTCCGGCCCGCAATCAGCAGCGGAGCCAGCAGGCGGCCGATCGTCCTGCGCCCGCTGCGGCCAGCTCTCCAGCGAGTCGTCGACCAGCTCCAGGTCCGGGTTGGCGACGATCGTGACGGCCCTGTCGACCTGCTCCAGCCCGATGTTGACCGCGCGCCCGAAGCCCACGTTCTCGCCCAGCTCGATCACCGTCGCCTGGCCCGCCAGCGGCGGGCGACCTCGGCGCTGCCGTCCGTGGAACCCGAATCCACGACGACCACCTGCGCGCTCGGGCAGGTGCGCTCGAGCGATCGGAGGAGGACGGCGAGCTCGTTCTCGGACTCGTGGGTGACCACGACCAAGAGACCGCCCGCGCCGCCGGCGCCCGGGCGCGGCGCGGCCGGGCCGCCGCCTCCACGGCCTCCCGCAGCCCGGTGTACGTGCGTTCGACTCCCAGCAGAGCCTCGGCGCGGGCCCGCGCGCCCCGCGCCGAGCGCCTGGCGCCGCCTCGTCGCCGAGGACCTCGACCAGCGCCCGCGCGGCCCCGTCGACGTCGCCCGCCGGATACAGGCGCCCGGACTGCGCGTCGACCATCTCCGCGGGGCCCCCGCCGGCGGCGGCGACCACCGGCGTGCCGCACGCCAGCGCCTCGGCGATCACGCGCCCGTAGGGCTCGCGGTCGGCGCAGTGCAGCAGGCAGCCGGCGCTCTGAAGCTCGGTCACCGGGTCCTCGGTCGCCCCAGCAGATCGACCCGCCCGACGCAGGTCGGCGCCGCTTGCGCGCGCCCGCAGCCGCTCGGCCAGCGCCTCGTCCGTCCGCCCCGAGCGGGCTGCCCACCACGCCGCAGTCGTGCGCCGGGCATCGCCTCCTGGACTCGCGGCCAGCGCCTCCAGGGCGAGGTCAGGCCGCTTCCAGCCGACGATCGCGCCCAGGGTCAGCGCCGTGCGGCCGCGTTCCTCGCGGCCGGGGCGAAACCGATCAAGGTCCACGCCGTGGTGCACGACTGCGAGAGATCGCCGATGCGACCTCGGGATCCAGGTCGTCGGCGATCGCCTGCGAGGCACATACGGCCTGGCCCGCCCGGCGCGCGGCGAGCCTGACCGCCCGGCCGGGTGCCCCCTCGGGCAACAGGTCCGGGTGCGAGAACAGCACGGGCGCGTGCCTGCTCCGCGCACGCCAGCGAGAGGCCAGGAGCGTGCGCATTCCCCAGGCCACCACCAGGTCGGGGTCGAGCGCGCTGACAGACCGACGCAGCTCCGCGGCGTGCGCCGCATCGGCCGTCGGCCGCCGCCAAGCGCCTCTCCGCGGAGCAGCCAGGAGCGCTCGGGCAGCGTGATCACCGGCACGCCGCGCTCCCGCGCGCCGCCGCCACGGGGCCCTCGGGGACGCAGACCACCGGCGGCGTGTCCAGCGCGTCGACGAGGTCGAGCAGGTTGCGCCCGCTGCCGCCCGGCAAGCCCCGACCAGGTGGCCACCAGGACCCGCAGGCGGTCAGGCCTCCACGGGGGCGGCACGACCGGCGCCGGCGCTGACCCCGCCGGCTCGCTTCAGCCGCGAGGGCGCGCCCGCCCGGTATCGCGGCGACGGCCACCGCGGCGAACAGCAGGGCGTCCACGACGGCCACCGCGATCGCGACCTCGGTCAGCTGCGCGCCCACGACGCAGCAGCGCCGCCGCCTCCGCCACCACGGCGACGCCAGAACGACGAGAAAGCGCCGGCCCCGCAGCGCGAGCAGGAACTGCACCGTCAGGTAGACGCCGGCCAGCAGCGACATCGCCAGGGTCAGCCACGGCAACGCCGCGGCGCCCTGGGCCAGGTCGTCGCCGAAGGCCAGCTCCAGGATCGTCTCGCCGAACAGCGCGAAGATCACGGTGGCCGCCAGCCCCGCGGCCGCCGTGAGGGCCAGGGTGCGCGCGAGCATGGGCCGCCCGTCCAGGCCCTGCTCGGCGCGCCGGGAAGCCTCGGGCAGCAGGAACATGCCCAGTCCGATCGCCACCCAGATCAGCGCCTTCGCGGCCACCGACACGGCCGCGTAGTCGCTCGCCACGCGCTCGGTGGCGAGGCTGCGCACGATCAGCACGTCCAGGTTCTGGAGCAGCGCGAACAGCCCGAGGGCCATCACCGGGATCCCGGCGCTGCGCAGCAGCGCGCCGAGGCTTTGCCGCGCCGCCTCGCTCGGAGGCGGCGCCCGAGCCCGGCCAGCCGCCGCGCGAGCAACGCGCCGAGCACCACGCAGAGGACCACGAACGCGACCCCGTGGCCCGACGAAGGCTCCGGCCGGGCCCGCGCCGGCGCCCACCAGCACGAGCGCGAACGCCAGGCGGCCGACGGCCTCGCCGATCAGGCTGGCCGCCACCGCCAGGTAGCTCCCGACGCCGAGGAGCACGCCGCGCAGGATGCAGAGCAGGAACCACAGCGCCGGCCATGGGAAGGATCGCTGCGGCGCCCCACTCGGTCGATACGCCGAGCAGGTCGGCTAGCGGCGCCCGGGCCAGGGCGGAGCCACGCGCCAGCCCGCACGCGGCGATGAAGCAGCGCGCGCGCCCAGCCGCGCACGTTGGCCAGCAGCGCGGGGTCGTGGCCCTCGACCTCCCGGCTCACCTCCCGCGCCACCGCCACCTGGACGGCCTGCCCCGGGATGGCGAGGACCAGGAACGCGGCCACCAGCGCGATCAGCGAGCCGTAGCCGTCCTCGCCGAGCACCCGGGCGAACACCACGGTGAAGGCCAGCGAGATGACGTTGGCCGCCATGGCCGCGCCGCCCATTCCCGCTGCGCGGCCGGTGTCCGAGCCCGAGAAGGCCCGGACACGCTCTGATCTGGCGCGGCTTCATGGGCGCACACACAAGCAAACGGCCCGGCGGCCGCCCGTCTACGCTGCGGCTCGTGGTCTCGCTGGCTGCCCCGGCTCGCCCTGGCCCTGGTCGCCCTGCTGGTGCTCGGCTGGAACGCGGTGCTGCTGCGCAACTTCGAGTCCAGCAAGGACGTGGCGCCCCGGCCGTTCTCCACCCGGGGCGAGCCCCCGCGCCCGACCCGGAGGCCTTCGACAAGCTGCGCGACGCACGGACGCTCGACCCCGACACGACCTTCGACCTCGGCGCTGTCGGGCTACTACCTGGTGCATCGGCCAGCATCGGCGGGCCATCGAAGCCGCCGAGAGCGGTGACGCGCAGGGAGCCGGAGAACATCGCCGCGTGGCTGACCCTCCGAGCCGCGGCCGCCCAGCTCGATCCCGCCCTCGCCGCGCGCGCTCAGGCCCGGCTCAGGAAGCTCGACCCGCTGGGCTCCGGTCGCTGAGCGCCGAGCAGCGCCCCGGACATGAGGATCGCCGGCAGCGTGACGGCCGGCAGCTGCCAATCCCAGTCGATGGCCGCGTGGAGCAACCACACGGTGGTGCCCGCCACCAGGCCCGGGGCCAGCACCGACCCCGAGCGGACCGAACGGCGCGCGGCCACCCCGACCCCGCCGACCAGGGCGACGAACCCAAGCAGCCCCACCAGGCCCAGCTCCACCGCCATCTCCAGGGGCAGCGAGTGGATCTCGAGTGCCTGCTCGCGGACCGGACGCTCGCGTAGCCAGGCCACGCGGAACCCGGCGGCCCCGTAGCCGCGCAGCGGCGCGTCACGCCACTCGGCCAGGCCCACCCGCCAGTAGTCGTAGCGCCGCGACTGCACCGAGGCCAGCCGGGCCGCGTTGCCCCGCTCGGCGGTCACGCCCTCGTTGGACGCCCTCTCACCCAGCCCGCCCGCCACTAGCCCGGCCAGGCAGATCGCGATGGCCACGCCGGCCACGGCGGGTAGCCGGCGCGCGAAGCGCAGGCGGTCGGTCCCCCCCACCTCACGACGGGCCACGAACCACTGTGCGGCGGCCGTGGCCAGCACTGTGAGCCCCAGAAGGCCGATCACGATGATCCCCTGGCCCTCCCGGGCGGACAGGGGCCCTTCGAGCGAGGAGACCCCCCGGAACCCAACGAAGCAGAGGGCGGCCACCGCTGCGCCGAGCACGCAGATCAGCGCTGCCCGCGCCTGCGCTCGCGTGGGCGCCGCGGCCAGCAGCACCACCACTCCCACCGCCAGCGCCGCCAGGGCGCCGCGGGAGTAGGAGAGGTACACGCCAGCTCCCAGCGGCGCGCAAGCACCCGCGGCGCCGACACGCAACCAGAGGGGCCGCGAGGGAGAGCCCGCCAGCCGAACACAGAGCACCAAGCCGACCGCGGCCAGGGCCCCCTCGGCGTTCCAGTAGGTGATCGGCTGCTCCAGGCGACCGCCCGCCTTGTCCGAGCGGTCGAGCCTGATCATCCCCGGCAGCAGCCTGCCGACCAAGCCGTAGGCGATGACCACCAGTGAGCCGAGCGCCAGCACGGGCTCGACGGCCTTCAGCGCCAGCCCCGGCCGCAGCACCGCGGCGGCCGCGACCAGGGCGCCGAGGTAGACCAGCACGCGAACGAAGCTGTCGGCGGCGTCGCCGGCGATCGGCGCCCAGGCGATGGAGAGGCCGGTCCACCCCGCGATCACCACCAGCCCGCCGATGGCCGCGATGCCGGGTGCCGACCGGGGCAGCGGGCGGGGAGCGAGCAGCGCCGCGACCAACACGAGGAACCACACCACGACGGCCGCGACCAGCCGCGGCCCCTCGAAGTAGCCCCCCGAGTGGAATGCGAGGACCGTTGGGCCGGCCAGCAGGACGCCGGCCGCGATCAGGAGCGACGCGCGCCTCAGAGCTGCTCGGCGATTCGGGGTGCTTCACGCCGGAATATCCACACGGCGAAGGCACAGATGGCCACGTAGATCGCGGCGGCGACTGCGACGGCGCCCCAGCCGCCGGTCGCCTCGACGGGACCGGGAGCGGTGGGGTCGACGACGAGGACGCGCATGAGCTCAAAAAGCGGCGCGAGCGGGTTCAGCTCCAGTACCGCCCGCAGTGATTCCGGCACCACCTCCAACGGATAGAGCACGGGCGACGCGTAGAAGAGGACCGTGGCCAGCACCGTCCAGATGATGGCGGTGTCGCGAAAGCGCGGATAGAGGGACGAGACGATCATCGAGACGGCGGTGGTGAGCACCACCAGGGCCAGGAGCGCAACCGGGAACAGGAGCCACGCAGGGGTGGGGTCGATCCCCCAGGCGAGGATGAACACGAACACCGCGATCAAGTTCAGGCCCAGGTTGAACAGGGCGGTGAGCACCACCGCCAGGGGGATCACGAGGCGGGGAAACTGTGTCTTTCGCACCACGGACTCCTGCCCGACGATGGACACCACCGCCGTGGTGGTCGCCTCCTGGAAGAAGCCGAAGAGGACGATGTTGAACAGCAGCAGCACGGGATAGTTCGGCACCTGGGACCCGACGCGGAAGATCTGCGTGAACACCGCCAGCAGGACCCCGAAGAGCATCAGCGGCCGGGCCAGCGACCACAGGTAGCCCAGGACGGTGCCGAAGTAGACCTTCTTGAAGTCCGAGACGGCTATGAGCGAGAGCAGGTCCCAGGACCGCCTCCAACCCCCGCCCAGCGCCGAGGGCCCGCTGACCTCGCGCAGCTCCATCCTCGCCGCCTCGTCGGTCACTCGATCACCGCCGAGAGCTCCGCCTGCGCGGTCACCAGCCCCTGCCCCGCCCTCGGTGCCGAACACGGCGAAGTCGAGCAGCCGGATCCCCTGCACCGCCTGATCGGCGGCGTGGTGCGCCCGTCTCACCCAGCAGTCCACGAAGTAGCGCCCGGGCACCAGCGCGGTTCTCGATCTCCGCTCGGATGCGCACCCGCTCGCCCTCCTCGACCCGCTCCTGGTCGCTCAGGTCCCCCGTCAGGCCGAACACCAGCGTGCCGTCGGCGTTCAGGACGAGGAGGCGGAACTTCGGCTCGACCAGCTGCTTGCGCACCTCGAGCAGGACGTCGAGCACGATCGGGACGCCCTGCTCGACGTTCTCCACCCGGTTCTCCGGCCGGGTCCTCGAGCCGCGCCTCCAAGCGCCTGCGCGTTGATGTCGGGCACCGCGTGCAGCCCCTCCCCGTCCCCGGCCGCCCTGGAAGTTCAGCCGGAAGTAGCGCGAAGCGGTCTCCTCGGGGTCGCCGATGTACTGGACCTCGCCCTCGTGGAGCAGCATCGCCCGCTGGCACAGGTCCTGCACGGTGCCCATGTCGTGGGTCACGAGCACGATCGTCTTGCCGGCGCGGTGGCGCTCGTGGAAGACGTCCATGCACCGCTGCGCGAAGGCGGCGTCGCCCACCGCCAGCACCTCGTCGATCAGCATCACGTCGGCGTCTGCCTGGACCATCACCGCGAAGGCCAGGCGCACGAGCATCCCGGACGAGTAGTTCTTCAGCTTGAGCTCGCGGAAGTCGTGCAGGTCGGCGAAGTCGAGCACAGCGTCGAGGCGGCCCTGGGCTTCGCGCTTGGATAGGCCCATGAGCACTCCGTTGAGCACGACGTTGTCCGGGCGCGGTCAGCTCGGGGTTGAAGCCCACGCCCAGTTCGATGAAGGGGGCGAGCCGGCCCGCCATTCGCACCGTCCCCGAGTCGGCGGCGTAGATGCTGGCCAGCAGCTTCAGCAGGGTGCTCTTGCCCGAGCCGTTCTCGCCCACGATCCCGAAGAACTCGCCCCGTTGGACGTCGAACGAGACACCCCGCAGGGCGTGCAGCTCGCGGTACTCCACCCGGGTGAGCGGGTGCAGCGCCCGCTCCTTGAAGGAGTCCATCCGCTGGGTGGGGATGCGGAAGGCCTTGCGCAGGTCCCGGGCCTCGATGGCCACGGGCGCGTCGGCGGGTGGAACGGCGTCCGGCATGGCGGGAAGAGTGACAACCCCGCGTAGGGTTCGCCCGCGATGAAGCGCTTCGCCCGGTTTCCGCCCGCCCCGGCCGTGGTAGCGATCACCGCGCTCGGGCTGGCCTTGCGGCTGATCGTCGCCCAGCAAGCGGTGTTCGCCGACGAGCTGGCCACCCTGTGGATCGCCTCCAAGCCCGGCCCGGGAGACGTGCTGTCGACGGTCTATTCGGACGCCGAGATCTCGCCTCCCCTGCCCTTCCTCGCCGCCTGGCTCACGAGCCAACTGGGCGATGGCCCCGTCCTTCTGCGGCTGGTGTCCGTGGCGGTGGGCGCGGCCACGATCCCACTCGTCTACGCGCTCGGACGCCGGGTCATGGACTCGGCCGGCGCCCTGGTGGCGGCCCTGATCACGGCTTTGGCCCCCTTCATGCTCTTCTACTCCGGCGAGGCCCGCGGCTACGCGCTGATGATGGCCTTCGTCACGCTGTCAACCCTCGCGGCGCTCGTGGCCGTCGGCGACCCCCGAAAGCGCTGGTGGGCCCTCTACGCGGTGTGCTGCCAGCGGGGCCATGTACTGCCACTACACCGCGGTGTTCGTGCTGGTGGCCCAGTTCGCCTGGATTGCCTGGGCGCGGCCCGGGGCGCGCAAGCCGGCGCTGATAGCGAGCGCGGCCGCGGCCGCGGCGTTCGCCCCATGGGCGCCGGGTCTGGTGCGCGACTTCCAGTCTCCGACCACGGACATCCTCGCCCAGCTGCAGCCCTTCGACCTGCCGCACATACGCCTGAGCCTGGTGCACTGGTCGGTGGGCCACCCCTACGGCACGGCGGTCCCCGGGAGGGAGCTGCCCGGCACCCTGGCCGTGATCGCGGTACTGGTCGGGGTGGCCGTGGCGGCCGGGTCGGTGATCGCCGCACGGCGGCGTGTGCGTCCGGTGGTTTCGGCCGCCATGCTCAGGCACCCGGCGACCCTGATCTTCCTGCTGGCGCTGGCCACGCCCGCGGGAGCGGCCCTGTTCAGCGCAACCGGCGTGACCACCGTCTTCAGCACGCGCAACCTCGCCCCGTCGTGGCCCTACTTCGCCCTCGCGTTGAGCGTGCTGCTGGCCTGGGCCACCTTTCGCCCCCGAGTGGTAGCCACGGTGCTGGTGCTGGGCTGCTTTGTGATCGGGGGGCCGAAGATGTTGCTCCATCGCTTCGAGCGTCCCCGCTACGAGCCCGCCGCCGAGTTCGTCGACGCTCAGGCCGGGCCGGGCGATGTGGTGGTCGACGAGAGCGCCGTGGTCAGCCCCGGCCCCCTGAGCCACATCGACCCGCTGCTGAAGAACGCGCGCGTGGTGGTGCGAGGGCGGGCGCCTCAGGTCCGCAGCCGTCCCTTCGGGGTCCTGGACCCGAAGATCAGCTCGGTGCAGGCGGCCCGGATCGCGGCGGCGAAGGCACCCGGCGAGCGGGTGATCGTGGTCACCGACCTCAACGGCGGCCCTTCGCTAGAGGGCCTCCCCCGCGGCTACCGGATGGTCGCCAGCAAGCGCTTCGAGGGAGCCTTCGACGTGCTGGTCAAAGTCTACGACCCGCCCGCCTCGTAGCCACGATCACGTTGTGCGCCGCCAGGCGGCGCAACAGCGGGGGCCCTCTCCAAGATCCGCTCCAGCGCGGCGGCGCGGCGCAGGCGCCCTGGGGGGCACGAAGTCCGGCACGAACCCGAGCTGAGTGGACAGGACCACCTCCGCGCCGGCGGCGCGCAGTGCGCTCGTGACCTCCTCCTCGGGGACCAGCCGCTCCTCGCCGGTGTCCTGCGGCACGCGGGCCATCAGGAGCCTCCAGTAGGGGTTGCGGGGGTTGTGGTCCCAGTGCAGGACTCGCCCGCCCGGGCGGCAGACGCGCACCATCTCGGCCGAGGGCCGTGCGCACGTCGCCCGGATCGGCCACGTGGTGCATCACCGCCACGCTCATCACCACGTCGAAGCTGTCGTCGCCGAAGGGCAGGTCGGTGCCCGAGCCCTGCGACCGCCCGCACCTCCGGGTGCCCGGCTCGCAGCACGTCGAGCATCCCCTCCGAGGGGTCGATGCCGGTGGCGTTGTAGCCGGCGCCGGCCAGCCGGGCCGCGAGGGTCCCGGTGCCGCACCCCACGTCGAGCAGGTCGCCCATCGGGGCAGTGGTCGAGCACGAACGCCGTGCGCTTGCGCAGGTAGTGCTCCACCACGTGGGCCGGGAGCGAGTGGTCGTAGTGCCCGGCTATGCGGTCAAAGTGGGAGCTGCTCACGGGCCTCCTCGGAGGTCACGCCCGCGGAGCTCCGGGCCGGCGGACGCGAGCGGTGGCGATGGCTCCGGCGCCGGAAGGCCAGGGCCAGCAGGATCATGCGCACCCCCACCGCGATCGCCCACACCCGCTTCCCGGTGACCGAGGACTCGCCCACCCGGGGCAGGTAGTTCAGCGGAACCTCGACGAACCGGGCGCCGGAGACGATCGTGAGCAGCATGATCTCCACGCCGGCGTGGCTGCCGCCCACCCGCATCTCGCGCGCGGCCAGGTCGGCCGCGGGACGGCGCAGGACGCGGTAGGTGCAGCCCACGTCGCTCAGGTGGCTGGTGTCGAACGAGAGCTCGATCAGCTTCGCCACCGCCCAGTTGCCCCAGCGCAGGAACCAGTCCATGTTCGCCCCGGCCCAGATCATCTCCCGAGTGGTGCGGGTGCCCAGCACCACGTCGCACTCGTCGCTGTAGACCAGCAGCTTGGTGACGTCCTCGGGCATGAACGTGCCGTCGGGCTCGGAGAGCACGATCAGGTCGCCAGTGGCCTCCGACGAGGCCGCGCCGGGTGGCGTGCCCGTAGCCCTGCTTGGGCTCGTGCACGATCCGCGCCGTCGTCTGCTCCACCTCTTCGCGGGTCCCCGGCTGTGCGTTGTTGTCCACCACCAGCACCTCGTCGACCACGCCGGTGGCCAGGAAGCGCTCGATCACGCTGCGGATCGAGTCCCGCTCGGCGTAGGTCATCAGCACTACGGAGACCTGTTTTCCGTTCCACATGGGCGAGCCGCCGAGGTCAGTCAGCGACCCGTGAATAGCCTCGGCCGCGATGATCGCCTTCGGCGTGGCCATCACCAAGCCGGATGTGTTCGAGCGCTGCGCCCGGCCGGCATCACCCGCGCTGCCGAGCCCGGCTCGGTGGTAGAACGCCATGCCGGCCGCGGGCTCCATCGCCGAGAGTTACAACGCCCTGCTGGACCGCTTCGCGCCGCACGACGACCTCGAGGCGCTGGTGCTGGTCCACCAGGACACCGAGATCGTGGACCCGGACCTGTGCGCCAAGGTGCGCGCCGCCCTCGCCGACCCCGACGTGGGCCTGGTGGGCTGCGTCGGGGCGATCGGCGTGCGCAGCATCGCCTGGTGGGAGGGCTCGGTAACGCTCGCCCGTTCGTCAACCGCTACGAAGAGCATGGCGGCGGCGACCTGCCGGCCTTCTCCTGGGACTGGAGCGAGGCGCCGCCCTACGCGCGCATCGGCGAGGTCGAGACGCTCGACGGCTTCCTCCTGGTCCTGTCTCCCTGGACGGTGCGCAACGTCCGCTTCGACGAGGACCTGAGCCGCTTCCACGGCTACGACCTGGACTTCTGCCTGCAGGTCCGCGAGGCGGGCCGCAAGATCGCTGACCGCCGACGTGCGGGCGATCCACCACCGCCCGCTGGAGATGGTCCCCGACCAGGAGGAGTGGGTCCAGGCGCACATGGCGGTCGCCGAGAAGTGGGACGGGCGCATGCCGGGCATCGGCACCGGGCCGGGCACCTGGAAGGAACGCGCGCCGGCGGGCCGAGGCCGAGACCGAAGCGGCGCGGACCGATCGCCCACTCCGCCCTCCAGGAGGGCGAGGCCCGCCTGCAGCGCATCGAGCGCATCCGCGAAGAGACGACGCTCGAGCCTGTCGTGGCGGGTCAGTGCGCCGCTCCGGCGCCTCGCCGGCGGACGCCGGCCTGATCGCCTTCGGGTCGGCGATGACCGACCCCGAGGCCTACCGCCGCTACGCCGCAGCCGGGCATCGAGAGGGCCGCGCGAGCCCGGCTCGGAGGTGTTCGCGATCGCCGCCGCGGGCACGATCTGCCGCTCGCTACAACCTGCTGCTCGACCTGGCGCTGAAGACCGACGGCCTCGAGGCGCTGGTGCTGGTGGCCCAGAGACCGAGATCACCGACCCGGGCTTCTGCGCACCGGTTCGCGAGGCGCTGACCGATCCCGACGTGGCGCTGGCCGGTGCGCCGGGGCCACCGGAGTGCGCAGCATCGCCTGGTGGGAGGGCGAGGTCAGCGCGGCCGAGGTCGCTCACAGCTACCACGAGCAGGGCGGCGGCGAGCTGCCCGCGTTCTCGTGGGCCAGCCCGCAGCCAGCCCCCGGTGGACGTGGACAGCCTCGACGGCATGCTGCTGGTCCTCTCCCCCTGGGCGGTGCAGAACCTGCGCTTCGACGAGGCCCTCACGCTGGGCTTCGGCTACGACCTCGACATCTGCCTCCAGGCGCGGGAGGCCGGGAAGAAGGTCGCGCACCGGCGACCTGCGCGTGAAGGTCCACCAGCCGCTGGAGCTGGTGGACGAGCTCGACCTGTGGATCGAGGGCCACACCCAGGCCGCCGAGAAGTGGGAGGGCCGGATGCCGGGCATCGGCAAGGAGTCCGAGGACTGGAAGGCACGGGCGCGGCGGGCCGAGGCCGAGCGCGAGGCCGCCCGCACCATCGCCTACTCCACCGCGCACGGGGTCGACGCCGCGCCTGCTGCCCTACGAGCGCGAGCTCGAGCAGCTCACCGGGACGCCGGCCTGGAAGGCCACCGCGCCGCTGCGGCACGCCAACCGCTGGCGCTCGCTGCTGGCCGAGCGGCTGCGGGAGCGGCTAGCTCGCTAGTCGCCCAGCGCGCGGCGGATCTCGTCCTTGGAGATCACCGACTGCCCGGTGGCGATGCCCGGCGCGCACCCGCAGCCGCGACAGCCGCTCGGCCACCGCGAACGCGCTCGACTCGAGCAGCCGCCGAAGCACCACTTCCTGGCGCGACATCGCGCTCCTGGGCCGCCCAGGCCTCGCGTCGGATGGCGTGTCCGCCGGCGAGCAGGTGCACGCGGTTGGCCTCCATGCCGGCCGAGCAGCGGGTTGCGGTCCCAGCCCCCGACGACGTCGGCCACGCCGTCGCCCCACGGCGCCCGCGTCGCTCCACACCACGCCGAGGCCGAAGAAGGCGGGCACGACGGCCAGACGCAGGCCCTCGCGGCGCGCGACACGAAGTCCTCGACCGCCGTCAGCACCCCGTTTCCGGTCGCCGCCCTCGCTGCGTCGCCGAGCGCGGATACGGCAGGCCGCCGGGGCGACACGCCCGGGTCGTCCGGGGTCAGGCCGCCGCGCGTCGCCGACCAGCGGATGGCGGTAGGCCTCCGGGATCTGCTCGGCGTCGAAGTAGTCGTCCCGGCGAGCGTGCGGCCAGCACACGTCGTGGAACAGGAGCAGCGGCAGGTCCGCGCCGCCCGCCCGCTCGGCGATCAGCCGCAGCTCCTCGGCGACCGTCCAGTAGTTGTGGTCGCCGTCGATGACCACGGCGTCGGGCAGGTCGAGGTCTGGCAGCGCGTCCGGCTGGTCTCGCGGATCAGCTCCACGTCGTCGCGCTCCCGGTCCAGCGCGCACCAGCGCCTCCTGCGGCGAGGGGTCGATCGGCCAGCCACGCCGCCCGCCGTGCCCGGCCGCCCAGTCGGCCAGCAGACGGTCAGGTCGCCGGCGTAGGCCCCACCTCCGCCACCGACCGGGCGCTCGGCGGCCTCGAGGCAGGGCATCATCACCTCGGCCACGTTGGCCAGCGACGTGGACCAGCTCCCCGGCGTGGTCGGCGTAGCGGTCGAAGTCCATCGGCGCCCAGCCTAGGCGCGAGCAGACCGCCACCAGGTCCAGGCCTCCTCCAGGCCGCTGCTCCCAGGCTGAAGTCGGCCACGGTGATCGCGCCGCCGCGGGATCGGGATCGCCCGCTCGCGGCTCAGGCGCCGGTCGTACAGGCGCTGACGCACCCGGCGGGGCACCAGTCGCCGCAGCCGCAGCGGGTCTCGCGCCAGCAGCGCGGTCCAGCTTGGCGTGCTCGGCCGCCACCAGCGCGCGGTAGCGCTCCGAGCCGAAGATGCCCAGCAGCTCGACCGAGCCGAACACCCCTCGCGCAGGCCCCTCGAACTCCGGCGGCGAGAACTCGATGTAGTGGTAGGGGTCGATGATCTCGTCCGCCCGCGCGAAGGTCAGGCGGTTGGGGGTCACCAGCACCGACGCGCCGCCGCCCTTGGTGCACCCGCTCGAGCTCGGCGAGCGCCCGTGCCGGGGTCGGGCACGTGCTCGATCGAGTGCACGGCGATCGCGCCGTCGAAGCTGCCGTCGGGGAACGGCAGGCTGCGCATGTCGGCCGCCACGGTCTCGCGGTCCTGGCCCTGCCAGCACCTCCGGGTCGAGGTCCACGCCCACCGTCTCCCGCGGCGCCAGCAGCTCGTAGCTGTGGCCGACCCCGCAGCCCACGTCGGCCACCCGGCCCGGCGCCAGGTACGGCTCGCACAGCGCGTAGGCCGCCACGTGGCGCTGCCAGGTCGGGTTGAAGCCCCCCTCCCGGGTCACCACCCGCTCGCCGGTGACCGCGGGGCTCAACTTCCCGCCGGCGTTGGCGGCCGGGGACTTGAACTTGTTCGAGCGCACGATCCGCGGACCGGTGCAGCATCAGCCGCACGCCGATCCAGAGCGTCTTCACGCCGTAGATGATCGCCGCTGCGCAGGCCCACCGAGGACGCATCGTCGAAGTAGCGGCCCGCGCGCGGGCACCTCGCGCAGCCGCATCCCGAAGTGCACCGACTGCATGAGCATCTCGGAGTCGAAGCTGAAGTCGGCGGAGTTGCGCAGGAACGGAACGCGTCAGCAGCAGGTGCCGCGAGTAGGCGCGGTAGCCGGTGTGGGCCTCCGTCAGCTCGGTTCCCATGATCGCGGTTCTCCACCTTGGTCAGCGCCCGGTTGACCACGTACTTCCAGCGCGGCATGCCGTTCTCGAGCGCCATGCCGGGACGGGCCAGCCGCGACCCCAGCACCAGGTCGGCCTCGCCCGACAGGATCGGCTCCACCATCCGGCCGATCAGCTCGGGCTCGTACTGCCCGTCGGGATGCAGCATCACCACGGCGTCGGCGTCGCGCTGGAGCGCTTCCAGGTAGCACGTCTTCTGGTTGGCCCCGTAGCCCGGCGTTGTGCGGGTGCCAGACCACGTGCAGGGGCAGGCGTGCGCGCCACGGCTCACGGTGTCGTCGCTGGAGGCGTCGTCCACCAGGATCACCTCGTCCACCCATTCCCTCGGGATCGCCTGCACGGTCTGCTCCAGCGTGCGGGCGGCGTTCATGGCCGGCATCACCACCACCACGCGGCCGGCGGGGCGCTCAGCCACGGCGGGCCTCCAGGTAGACGGTCCCGCCGCGCCTGGCGGCGATCTCCACGGCCGTAGCCGCGCGGCCGCCACGGGCAGCGAGGACCACCGCCGGCCGCCAGGGCCACCAGGCGCCGCCCGCGCGACATCGGCGCGCTGCGCGCCTCCGGCCGCCGGATCGCGTCGTAGAGGTTGGGCCGGCCGGGCAGCTTGCCCACCAGGCCGTGGAGCCAGCCGAACAGGGCCTGGCCCCCGCGCCAGTGGCTCACGCGCGGTCACGTCCAGCCCCAGGTCGCGCACTCGCCGGAGCAGCGCGACTGCGGGCAGGTGGACCAGGTGCCGGGGAAGGTCGAGGTGGAACCACCGGTCGCCGAAGGCGCGCGCCTGGAGGCTCGCGGTGTTCGGCACGGCCACGAACAGCATGCCGCCGCGGACGCAGGTGACGCGCGGCGTGCTCCAGGGCCGTCGCCGGGCGCGGGCAGATGCTCCAGCGAATGCCAGAAGACCACGGCCGACCACGTCGCCGGGCACGGACTCGACGTCGCCGTCCCGCAGGTCGCTCCGGGACGATCCCCGCTCGAGGCCCTCGGCCTCGCGGCCTCGGGCGCGCAAGGCGTCGACCAGCGTGCCGTCCCCCGCCCCCACGTCCAGCACCGGGCCCGGCGGAGCGAGCGCGTCCACCCGGCCGGCCAGCTGCGCGCGCGAATCGTCTCAGGAGGGCGTCGCCGCCGCCCAGAGAACCGCCCGCTGTCGGGCCGGTAGCGCGCGTAGGCGCGGTCGAGCTCGTGCGGGCCCGGGCCAGGGGTCGGTGGTCGCGGCGCCGCAGGCCGGGCAGGCGGTCCTGCCGGCGAAGGCGAGCGGCCGAGGAGCCGAGCGGAGCGCCGCACCACGCGCAGGCCTCGGGATGTCGAAGCGACGTCCCGCTGGTGTTCGGAAATCACCACAGCGGGAGGCCACCCTATAGCTACTCTCAGCCCTGCTTGGCCTCTGAGCGCGTAAGTGATTCTGCTGCTCCGGGGCTGGTCGTGGCGCTGGCGGTGATCTTCTTCGCCGCGGGCTTCGCGCTCCTCATGGACGCGGTGATGGTGGTGGTCGAGCCCACGCCGATCCCCGATCTTGGCGTGGGCCAGCGCCAGGACGCCGAGAGCGGCGTCTACGTGCTTGCGCTGGTGGCGATATTCCCGCTGTCGGTGTGGGGCTCCCTGCGCCTCACCGGCAGGCTCGCGAGGGGCCCCAACGCGGCGGCCCTGCCCTCGCTGATCGCCCTCCTCGGCCTGGGTCTCGCCCTGTTGCTGCTGCTGGCCCACCTGTGGTTCATCACCACCGAGGGTGGCGCGTCCGCGGCGGCGCTGGTGGCGAGCGCGGTCTGGTGGGTGCTGGCCGCGGCGGGTCTGGCCCGCGCCGCCCGCGGCGGTCCGTGGAAGCCGTTGCTCGGCACCGCGAGGTTCGCCTCGACGCTGTGGCTGGTCGCCGGCGTGGCCGTGGTGGGGCTCGCCCTGGCCGGGACCTCGCTGCAGGCGATCGACGTGCCGATTCTCGTGGCCGGAGCCCTCGGCGTGGTGGTGGCCGGTCTCCTGGCTGCGGGGCGCCTCCCCGCGCCGCCGCGCCCCGGGCGCCGGGTCGGCCTCGCCCTCGACGTCGCCGTGGTGGTGATCGTCGCGCTGGTGGTGATCGACGTGGTCATCCTCAGCCCGGAGAACCCCGCCATCGACGTGTCGGGCCGCTACGCCAACCTGCTGGCGCAGTACCACCAGGACTTCATCCTCGGCCCGGCCAACCAGATCCTGCGCGGCGACGCCATGCTGGTGGACACCGCCTCGCAGTACGGCGTGGGCTCGATCCTGTTCGTCACCGGGTGGTTCGAGCTGGCTCCCATCGGCTACGGGATGTTCGGCCTGCTGGACGGCCTGCTCACCGCCCTCCTGTTCCTCGCCGGCTACGGGATCCTCCGTATGGCTGGCACCGCCCGGTGGCTGGCCGCCACGGTCCTGGGCGTGGCGATGGTCAGCCTGGTGCTCGGCCGCGTGTACCCGGTGGGCTCGCTGCCTCAAGAAGGGCCGCTGCGGTTCGGGCTCCCGATGCTGGTGGTGGTCGCCGCCACCGCGGCCGCGCGCTGGCCCTCGCGCCGGCGGGTGGCTCGCGCCGCCGCGTTCGTCGCGGTAGCCGTCTCGGCTATCTGGTCGCTGGAGGCGTTCGGGCTCACGGTCTTCACATTCGCCGTGGCGATGCTCTACGAGGCCCAGGCCGTACCGCAGGGAGGCCGCCTGCGGTGGCTCGGGCGGCAGGCCGTGATCGCGGTGGTCGCCTGCTTGGTCGCCCAGCTGGTCTTCGCCCTGGGCACCCTCGCGGTCAGCGGCCAGCTGCCCGACTGGAACCAGTACCTGTCCTACCTGCGCAACTTCCTCGCGGGCGCGCTGGGCGACTTCACCTACGACTTCGTGCCCTGGTCCCCGGGGCTGGGAGCCGCGGCGATATACGCGGCCTCGGGCATCGCACTCGCCGTAAGGGCCCTTCGAGGGCCGTGGCCCGAGGCTCAGCGCGCCACCGGGGCGGCGCTCACCGTCCTCACCGCCTACGGCGTGGCCTCCTTCGGGTACTTCGTCGACCGCTCCGCACCCCACGTCCTCGCCTACGTCGCCCTCCCCGCGCTGCTGCTGGTCGGCTTGTGGCTCGGCACTATCCTGCGGGCCGGCGTCTCGGGAGAGGCCCGCACCGGGTCGGTGGTCCTGGCGGGCACGGTCGCCGCCGTCATGCTCGCCAGCGCCGGGCCCGCCGTGGGCGAGCGGCTGGAGCACTCGGCGCTCGCCCACGTGGTGCCGGGCGGGGAGTCGATGACCGAGGCCGTCGACCGCTTGGCCGATTTTCCCCCGTTCAATCCGTTGTCGCCCCGGGCAGCCCGTGAGCTCGAGCGGTATGCGCCGGGAGAGGAGCGCAGCCTGGTGCTCGTGGGGCCCGACCTGCGAACCGAGGTCCTGATGAGGGCCGGCCGGGCGAGCAGGCTCCCCATGGGCGCCCCCATCGGGGACGAGTACGCCCGCTACGACCGCCCGCGGCGGATCCGCGAGGCCGTCGCGAAGCTGGAGGCGGGCGACCGGGTGCTGGTCGATGCCCCCGCGCTGCTGGCTCTCGCCCAGGTGCGCAACAGCCCGCGCTCCCTCCTGCTGACCAACCTCACCCCCGCCTCCAAGACCTCCCCGCTGCAGGTCTTCGCGCTCAAGGAGATCGACAAGCGCTTCCGACTGCGCCCCATCCACCGGTCGGGCAAGCGCCTGATCATGGTGGAGCTCGAGCCGCGCGCCTAGGCGGGCCGGCGCGCGAACGCCCAGACCTGGACCGGTAGGTCGGGCTCGTCGCCCAGCGGGAGCCAGCGCCGGTAGCCGGGCCAGCGGTCGAAGTTGCCCACCACGGCGCGACGGTTGCCCCACGACCCCACGCCATCCACGTCCAGGCCGGCCGCTTCCAGCAGCGCCCGCAGGCCCCGCGGCGTGAAGCGCCAGTAGTCGCGCATGCCGTAGGCCGGGAGCTCGTGCACCCTGACCAGGAACGGCGTCGAGACCACCACGTGGCCGCCCGGCACCACCAGGTCGCGCAGGTTGCGCGCGGCCGCGTGGGGATCGATCACGTGCTCGATCACCTGCTCGCAGATCACAACGTCGTAGCGCTCGGTCTCCGCCAGCGGCGCACACAGGTCGAACTCGGGGAAGTCCAGGCTGGCGTAGCTCCTCCACGGCCGCCCGGCGTGATCGGCGCCGCTGATCTCGGCGGCCGCCAGCGCCCTCAGTCCCGAGCTCGCGCAGGTGCCGGTCGACCTCGCGGTTGAGCACGACGCGCTGCCACTGCTCGGCCCCCGACGCCGCCTCGGGGTAAAGCAGCCCTTCCGCGCGCCCGCGCAGCCGCCTCAGAAGACGCCGCGCCACGACCGCCTGATCGGCTCGAGGTTGATCTGGACGTACTCGAAGCAGCTGTCCTCGTAGAACCAGCGGTCGAACTCCTGCTCCTCGGTGATGCGGTTGTGGCTGGCCCAGTCGAAACGCAGATCGTGGTCCGCCCACCGGCGCCGCTTGCGGGTCATGTGGCGCTCACGGCAGATCCCGTGGTCCATCCGGTGCAGGTGCACCATGCGCAGATCGGGGTCGATGTTGTAGCCGTAGTCCTCGCGTCCGTGGAAGCCCGGCCGCCAGACCACGGGCTCGGTGGCCAGGCAGGCCTTGTTGTAGCCGTCGTTGGGAAACCACGAGCCGCGCTGGTCGAGGATCGGCCGCGCCAGGTCCAACGGCGGCTCGTCGGGCTGGTGCAGGATCTCGTAGCCCAGGCAGTTCACCCACTCCTCGTCGAGCAGGTCGATGTACTCGCCCAGGTCACCCCACTCGGGCACGGGGCTCACCAACTCGTCCACGTCCGTCACCAGCACCGCGTCGTAGCGATCGAGCAGCTCGTGCTGCAGCGCCTCGATCGTCCGGACCATCCACGTGTGGTCCACCTCGTCGCGCGTCACCGGGATCCGGACGTAGCCGGAGTCGTCCCCAGTCGAGCCGTCGGTGGTGTCGTTGTCGAGCACATAGATGTCCGAGGGCTCGAAGAACCGCGAGTAGTAGCCGAGCCACACCGGGAGGAACACGGGCTCGTTGTGCACGATCGTCACCACGGCCCGGCTGCGCCGCACCGCGCGCCCGCCCAGGCCGGCCAGGTAACGCTCCCGTGCGGCCTGGCGGTCTCCCCGCCAGGTCTGAAACCAGGCGGCCAACGGGTGGTCGGGGCTGTCCTGGGGCTCCAGGACCAGCGGCCCGGGGGGTGTCTCGCCCCAGCTCATGCCCGCACGGCGTACAGCATCGAGACCTCCGTCCCCCGCAGGGCGTCGTCCTGCTCGCCGGTGACCTCGAACCCCCGCTCGGCGAGCAGCCGGCGAGAGGCCGCGCTGCGCTCCTCGCCGTGCACCTCCATGGCCACCTGCGCGATCCGTGGCCAGTCCTCGGGCTCGATGCCGCCCAGCACGTCCAGCTCGGCCCGCTCCACGTCGATCTTCAGCAGGTCGACCCGGTCGAGCTCCTGGTCGCGCAGGAAGGCCGACAGGGTGGTCATCCGCGCGCTGCAGCGCTCGCCTGCGTAGTCCTCCGGCACCCGCCGGCCGGCCTCGCCGGAAGACAGGCCCAGGTTCACCATCGCCGTCCGCACCAGGGCGGTGTCCTGTGGTGGGTCGGCGTAGGCGGAGGACATCGCGGCCGCGGCGGGGTAGAAGGTCATGTCCACCTCTCCCGGCGCCGAGGACAGCCCGACGGGATGGGCGACACAGGCCGGGAACTGCCGCAGGTTCTCGCTCAGCATCTCGAACGCCGCCGGCACGGGCTCGAAGGCGTGCACCAACCCGGCACGCCGCTCGAAGGCGAAGTACGCGGCCGCGACGCCGACGTTGGCGCCCACGTCGAGCACGACGTCGCCCTCGTCGACCCGCACGCCGTGGCGCAGGTAGACCTCGTCGCCGGCGATCTCCGCGAGCTGAAAGCCAAGCTGAGCCTCGTCCCAGTGGCTCAGGCGCTGCCCGAGCGCCCGGATGCGCTCGTCTCTAGACCGCGATGGGCCCGTACTCGCCCGGGAACGCCGAGCCGCCGAAGAACCAGCTCTCGATGGCGAACCGGTCCTTGGGCATCGACGGGTCCGAGCCGGTCTGGTGCAGGAACAGCTCGTCGAAGAACAAGGCGTCGCCGGGCTCGAAGATCGGCCGCATGATCGGCTTGTCGCCGGCGGCCTCCTCGGCCTTGGACTGCGAGACCTGGTAGCTGAGCACCGCCTCGTCGGTGGTGGTGGCCACGATCTCGTCCAGGCGCCGGGGGACGATGTCCAGCCCGGGCGACTCGTCGCCGCAGCGCGAGAGCGACAGCCACAGGTTCAGCGAGCGGACGTCGCCCATGAAGGCGCCGTCCTGGTGCCAGGCGCCCGGCACGTTGGGAGCCGCCTTGCGCAGGGTGGTCTTCTGGATCGAGATGGCCGGCCGTTCGCCCAGGTAGCCGCTGACCAGGTCGCGCAGGCCGGCGTCGGCGAACAGCTCGAGCATCTCGGCCGAGAGAAGGGGAGCGTCAGCCGCCAGCAGGCCGCCGCCCTCCTGCACCCACAGCCGGGCGCCGTCCTCCACCTCGAACGGCGTGTCGGGCTCGAACTCCTCGTAATAGCCCTCCGCGGGCTTCTCGCCCACCGAGATACGGTCGCGCTCGCTGTAGGCGTGGTCGATCTCCTCGGCGAAGTGGATGGCGTCGTCGCGGTCCACCAGCCCGCGCACGAGCACGCAGCCGTCGCGCAGGATGCCGGCCCGCAGCAGCTCAGGCGTGAGGTCCTCGCGGCGGAACTCGGGCAGCGGGTCGCCCTCGGGCAGCCTCGCCGAGGCGGGATCGGCGAACTCGGGCCGGTGGCCGTTCTCCACCAGCAGCCGGATGCCGGCCCAGTGGCGCAGCCTCAGCAGCCGCCGCTCGGTCTCGCGGTCGCGCTGGGAGCGCTGCGTGGAAGCCAGGCGGTCGATCTCCTCGAACAGCTCGTCGGTGCTGCCGTCGAAGTTGTCGTTGATCTCGGTGGGCCGAGCGACCTGCGGGCGCTCGGCGACGGCCGTGTCTCCACCGTTCTGCTGGGGCTTGCGGGCTGATCTGAGAAGGCGTCGCAGCATGGGCGCAATGTACCAATGCGGCCTGGCGGCCTAGGCGGGGTCGACCGGCCGCGCGGGGGCTCCGACGACCGTCGTCCGCGGGGCCACGTCGTGCACGACGACCGCGTTGGCGCCCACGTAGGCGCCCTCCCCAACGCGCACCCCGCCGATCACCTTGGCCCCGGTGCCGATGCTCGCGTCGCGCTCGATCTTCGGGGCGTTGAAGTCGCCGGCCCGCAGACCCACCGTGACCCAGGGAAAGATCTGGACCCCCTCCCCGATCTCGGCCAGCCCGTCGAGCACCACCTGCCCGTGGACGATGTACACGCCGGGGGCCATCACCACCGGATCGCCGATCGACACCTGGGCCAGGCCCATCGCGATGCGGTGGGCCAGCCGCGGCAGCACGGGAACACCCAGGGCCTGCATACGCGCCTTGGCGCGGTAGAAGGCCTGAGCCAAGAAGGCGTCGCTCTCCCACGCCAGCCGCAGGACCTGCACCGCGGCGTCGGCGACCGAGCGGAACTCGTGGCGCTCGCCGCGGTACATCGCGGTCACCCGGGCGTCGGCCACCAGGGCCTCGCGCAAGCGCGGGTGGCGGGCGCGTAGCTCGCGCCAGAACGCCTCGCGGTCGCTCACCGCGTGGCCTCCGACTGCTCGTGGGTGGCAAGGTCGTGCATGCGCACCTCGGCATCTTGAGAGCCACGGCGGCGGCCGAGCCGCAGGGCGCGGCGCTCCACCAGATAGAAGCTCAGCGCCGCCATGCCCAGAGAGACGGCCAGGGCCAGCAGCGCGAACGGGATCAAGCCGAGGGCATCGAGCGCCCCCCACTCCCGCAGCTTCACGATCGCGGCAACGTGCCACAGGTACAGACCGTATGAGACGAGGCCCACCCACAGGAGTGCCCGGTTGCCGAGCAGGCGTCGCACCAGGCCGCGGCGCGGGTCGCCGAACACAGCGGGGAGCAGCAGCCCGACCGCCAGTAGGGCCTGCAGATGATGGGTAGCAACGACCCGGCCTTGGAAGTCCTCGAAGAGGTCGGGCACCTGAGCGATCGCAACGAAAGCGACACCGGCCGCGAGCCAGGGCACCCAGGGCCGGCGGTCAACGTGGCCGGCCCAGGCAGGCTGGTGCTCGGCCCGAGTGGCCCAGACGCTCAAGACGGCCAGGCCCATGCCGAGCGCGAAATGGTCTAGGAAGGCGGGCAGCACGTATAGCCAGGGCTTGATCTGGGTCACGTCCACTAACGCGGCCGGGGCAACGCGCACGTTGCCTGCGGCAACGGCGGTCCAGACGACTCCCACCACGAAGAGCAGTGCGAGCCCGGCGAACTCGGTGCGCAGGAACGAGGGCTCGGAGCGCACCGGCACCCGGCGCATGACAAGTGCGTACAGCGGAAGCATCGCGTAGAAGGAGACCTCCACGCACACTGTCCAGGCCGCGCTGATGCCCCCGAACAGGGTATCGGAGCTGTACGCCTGCAGGAAGCCGAAGTACGCCGGAATGCCCTCCGCCGAGAACACCGGCTGGGCGAAGCGTCCCTCCTTCTCCAGAGGGGCCAACGAGCAGCACGACCAGGGGTAGCGCGACCCAGTACGCCGGAGCGATGCGAAAGACACGACGCTTGGCGTATGGCCCGGTAGGGGGGCCCGGACGGCGCTCCAGGCGCGCCTGCGCGAAGGGGCGGTAGAGCAGGAATCCCGACACCAGGAAGAAGATCGCCACCCCCGCATCGAGGCTGAGGATGAAGGGCGTGGCCGCGTGGTCGGCCCCCAGCAGGGCGGCGAACGGCAGGTGCAGACCGAACACAGCCAGCGCCGCGATCGCCCGCAGCGAGTCGAACAGAACGAAGCGCGGATTGCGCTCGGAGGGGTTCATGTGCGCACCGGCTCATAGGTGTACAGCGCCAGGTTCGGGGCGCCCGGATAGAGGCGCTTGCCGGCCAGGCGGAACCCGCGCTGGGGCATGCCGAGCAGCGCGAGGAAGCGCTCGCTGCCTTGGGCCGGGATCACGACGTAGAACCGCCCGCTCGCCCGGCCGAGGCGGAACGCCTCGGTGAGCGGGCGGCCGGTGGTGAAGTACGGGTGAGGGCGGCCGAACCAGTAGCCGAGCTGGCGCGATGGCGGGCCGGTGGCGATGCTCACCTCGACCACCGGGGCACCGCGCGGCGCCGCGCGGTCCAGGGTGGAGGCGATATCCCGGTAGGCCGGGCGCCGGAGCTCGGAGCCCAGGGTCCGCCAGTCGCCCACCGCCAGGCCCGCGAACACCAGCGCGGTCGCGGCGATGGCCACCTCCCGGCGGGCTGAGGTCAGCAGGAGGCCCGCCACCAGTGCGGCCGCCGGCACCGACGCGCTCAGGTTGCGCGGCAGGAAGATGCTGGTCGGGCCCAGGCTGAACAGCAGCGTGCCCAGCGGCGACGCTACCACCAGCGCGATCAGCAGGGCCACCTCTGGACGGGGTCGCAGGCGATCGCGAAAGCGCCAGATGACGCCGCCGATCGCCAGGGCGAAGCCGACCGCCAGCGGCACGGCGCCCACCGTGCCCGGTACCCGATCGAGCGCCGAGGGGTGGCCGACGAACACACGGGTCATCCCCTCCAGGAAGGTCCCTAGCCGCAGCGGGTAGAGCGTCTCGATCCGCACGGCGGCGCTGTCGCGGCTCTGGACGATGAAGGACGGCACCCAGGGCGCGAAGAGCAGCGCGGCGCCGCCGTAAGCCAGCAGCAGCGCCCGCGCCTGGTCGCGGTGGGCCCACAGCGCCCAGGCCAGCTGGGCGGCGAGCACGAACACGACCGTGTAGTGGGTGAGCAGGGCCGCCGCGGTGGCCACGGCGAAGCCCGCCCACCACTTCCATCCGCCCCGTCTCAGCGCCTCCAGGAGTAGGAGCGTCGACGCCGCGCAGAGGAAGGCCACCGCGGCGTACGCGCGCGCCTCGCTGGCGTAGAAGACGTTGAACGGGGCGAGCGCGAAGAAGGCAGCCCCGGCGAGGGCCGCCCAGCGCCCGACCGTCCGCTTGCCCAGCAGGTACACCAGCGGCACCGCCGCGGTGCCGAGGACCAGCGACGGGACCCGGATCCAAAGCAGGTCGTCCCCGCCAACCTTGGCGCTGGCCCAGGCCATCACGAAGTGCAGCGGCGGGGTGCTCTCCGTGTCGTGGACGCCGGAGATCACCTCCGCCAGCCCCTTGCCGTGGATCAGCTCGAACAGGTAGAGCTCGTCGCCCACCGTCGACTGCCCCATCAGCGACAGCCGCAGGCCGAAGGCCAGCAGCGTCAGCGCGGCTAGTGCCGGGACCATCGGCGGCGACGGTAGCCGAGCACGGTCAGGGCCCCCAGCGCCACGAGTGAGATGACGCTGACCGTACCTCCCACCACGGCCGAGGCGGGGCGATAGCTGAACCGGACCTCGCTGCGGCCGCGCGGCACGGCCACAGAGCGGAAGGCGGCGTTGGCCGGGCGGATCGTCGCCTCGCGGCCGTTCACCTCCGCCTTCCATCCGGGGTAGAAGGTGTCGAGCAGCACCAGTTGGCCTGGCGCGCGCGCGTTCACCGCGACACGCACCTCGGTGTCGCCGTTCTCGATGACGCGTGCGGGCGTGACGGGCGGCGGCGCCTGGCTCGGCGTCCGACCGGCCCCCTCGATCACCGGCTCGTCACGGGGCGCGGCCCTCACGGCCGCGAGCGAGCGCTCGAGCCCGGGCGCGGTCCGCCATCGGTAGGCCACGAACGCGCGCGGAAGCGGGTCGTCGCGGGCGATGACCACGCCATCGGGCCCGCTGAGCGCCACGCCGTCCCCCAAACGCTCCCTTACCCGGGGCGCGGCCGCCGCGAGCCGATTGGTCAGCACGGCGCCGATCCCGAACTGGTCCAGCAGGCGAGGTGTGCCGGGATCGGCGACGTCCACCGCCTCGGTGCCCTCCCCCAGGCCTCCGCCCAGCGCCCGCCACAGCCTCGTTGTGCGCTCCACCCGCGGCTGCTCGTGCCCGCGAGCGTCCTCCAGGCCCCAACGCGATGCGGTGTTGGGGGTGATGCCGCCCACGCCCACCATCCTCCGGCCGTCTGAGCTGAGCCTGCTGAGCACTTCGACGGGCGGCGGCACCGCGGGCTCGGCCTGATCCTTGGGGATCAGGGGGTTGACGCCCCAGGCCACCACCAGCAGGTCGGCGGCCACCAGGCAGACCGCCAGCGCAGTGAACGCCAACGGGCGCCCGGGGCGCAGCGCCGCCCACGCGATCAGGGCCAGCGCCACGGCCCCCACCAGCGACCAGCGCAGCACCGAGGACAGGGGCAGCGACACGCCGAGGTTCGCGTCGTCGCGGCCCAGTAGACGGTTGACGCCCAGCTGCAGGTCTCCCAGCCAGGACGGGTGCGCAACGAGCACGGCCAGGACGGGCAGGGCGGCGAGCGCGAGTGCGGCGATCAGCATCCGCCGCCGCTCGAAGCGGTCTCCGTCCAACAGGAGCTGGAGGCCGAATCCCGCCAGCATCGCCAGGCCGAGCGAGGCCAGCACGAGCAGGCGGTTGAGGTTCATGGCGTCGAGCACCGGCAGCCCCCTGACCAGCGAGGCCACCGGGCCGGTGTCGAGCGCCAGGAGGAGTGCTACGACGGTCAGGACGGCGAAGAACAGCTGCGGCCCCCGCGGCCGGCGTACCACCAGGCCGGCTCCCGCCAGCAGCAGCGGCAGCACGCCCACGTAGAGCGTGCGCTCGGTGAAGTTCGAGGGACCGCGTATCTCGAGCCGGTCGGGACGGCCCCAGAAGTCGGGGAAGAACATGCTGAGCACGCTGCGCCCCGGGAGCGCGTCCTGGGACCGCGAGGCGTCGAACGACTGCCCCAGCGCCTCCACGAACGGGATCACCATCACGGCGCCCACACCCAGCGCCAGTACCGCCGCGGCCGCCCCGATGGCCGCCGTGCGCACCGACTCCGCCCGCCACGCGATCCAGGCCGCGGTGGGCACGCCGACGATGAAGGCGCTCTCAGGCTGGCCGCTCAGGAACGCCAGGCCGAGCAGCCCCGCCAGCCCAGCCGCCGCGCGCGCGCTTCCCGAGCGGCACAGGCGCTCGGCGGCGAGCAGCAGGAAGGGCAGGAACACGTAGGCGTTCGAATGTGGGTGCAGCAGCCAGTCGGTCAGGTAGGTGCCGAAGCCGAACGAGACGCCGGCGAGCAGAGCCGCGCCCCGCCCCAGGCCCAGCGCCCGGCCCAGCAACGCCGCGCCCAGCGCGGCCAGCGCGAGCTTGAGCACCGCGATCCAGACCTGGGCCTCGAAGTACGGGAACACCACGCCCAGCCACGTGAGCGGGTACAGCGGCGCGCTCTGCTGGGCGGCCAGCAGTGGCCGCCCGGCCGACTGGTGGCGCGTCCACAGCGGCAACCGCCCCTCGCGCAGCGCCTCGCGGACCTCCAGCCCGTCGGGCTCGAACACGTAGGCGGAATCGAACTGCAGCTCGTTCTGCGGCTCGGCCGGCGCCGCCTGGGGGTCGAACGGAGGGGCGTACAGCGGCAGGTCGCCGGCGGAGAGCACCTTCCCGCCCAGCGTGGCCGGGGCGAACAGCACCACCGCCAGTAGGACCCCGACCAACAACGGAGCGGCCCGCGCGAGGCGATCAGCCAAGCAGCGCCTCGATCCGCTCCAGCAGCGGGTCGTCGAAGGACCGGCGCCAGTCGCGGCTCCAGTCCATGCGGGCGCCCTGCGCGCGCGCCTCGAAGTCCTCGGCCCGCGCCACCGCCCGCCCGATCGCCTCCCCGACGCCGTCCACGGTCGGCTCGGCGGCGATCAGGTTCGGCGAGATCTCGGCGAGGCGCTCCGGGGTCTTCGTCTCGAACCGGTTGGTCACCGTGCTCATCCCCGCCGAGGCCATCTCCAGCGGCACCAGGCTCGGGTGCGGCGTGTACATGAGCGCCAGCCCCACGTCATGCTCGCCGAGCATCCGCGCGTACCCGCTCTGGCCCGCGCGTGGCTGAAGGCGCAGCGTGCCGCGACCGCCCAGGTCGATCGTGCGCTGCGCCCCGAGCGAGCCGATGCCGTTCAGCTCCCAGTCGCCGCCGAGGGCGCCCGTCTCCAGCGCGCGGCCGAGGCCCAGAACCCCCAGCTCGAACATGTTGCGCGCGGCGTGGGCCTCGGGGCGGGCGTAGAACAGAAGCCGGCGCCCGGCGCGTCGCGCGAGCTTCGCGGCCGACGGGGGCTCGACGCCGGTGATCGCGTTCTCGAAGGCGGCCGAGTCGCCCTCGGAGTGGACTCCGATGCCCCGCTCGCGAAACCAGTCCCGCAGCAGGTCGGTGGAGTACAGCGCGCGGTGCGGGAAGGTGTACGACTCCTCGGCCAGCGCCGCCCAGGTGCCCATCGGGAAGGTCACCGGCTCGTACTCCTGGATCAGGTAGAGGAACCCGTCCGCGCCGATCGACTCCGCGGCGTGGTGGGCCACGTGGGCAGTCCACCAGGCGGTGGCCACGAAGCGGTCGGAGCGGCTGGCCTCCAGCCCCGCCGCCTCGCGGCCGAACGCCACCTCCACTCGCTCGAACAGCCCTTCCAGTCCCGCGTAGCCCTCCACCTGCTGCTTCCATGCGCCCGGAAGCGGGCCCACCGGGTCGGTGGTCACCAGCCGCACGCGGTGGCCGCGCTCGGCCAGCCTCAGCGCCAGGTTGAACTTGGCGATGTAGCCGCCGAACAGGTGCTCCAGGTCCACCGTGGGGATCAGGACGTTGACCCGGGCGGGCGCGTCGTCGGACACGGCCAGGGTCAGCGGGGCGATCTTGTCGGCCACGGTGCGAGGCCCCTCCGCGTCGGGCACCGCGCGCCCGGGCCGCGGCGCGAGGTCGGGCGGGGGAACGGCGTCCAGGCGCAGGCGCCTCCGCGGGCGCTCGCTGGCGCTGGCCCCCAGCGCCCGCCGCCAGGCCAGCGCGTAGAAGAGCATCCACTCCGCCCCGAGGGTCCGGGGCCGGCGGCGCAGCAGCTCGCGGGCGCCCCGGGCCGCCAGCCGCGCCACGTCGCCGGAGGACGGGGCGGTGAACCGCCGCAGGGCCCTACGGTCGTCCGCGGTCATCCGCTCACCACAGCGCATGTCCAGGACGGTGGCGAACTGGGCGAGCCGGCAGACGTCCACGAAGTAGTGCATCCGCCACTTGCGCACCCGGTCCCGCGGGTCGCGGCGCAGGCCGCCGGCTCGCGCGCGGAGGCTGGTCATCCGGTTGGCCGCGGCGTGTCCCAGCGAGGCCTGGCCGTGCTGCACGTAGTCGTACAGCGGACGATCGACGAAGGCGACCTCGCCGAGCGACCGGGCCGTGACCGCGATCCAGTGGTCGTGGAAGTGCGCGAATTGGCCGGGCGGAAACGGGAGAACGTCGTCCAGCAGCCGGCGGCCGAACAGCGAGGCCGCGCCGGTGACGGCGTTGGCGACCATGAGCGACGTGAGGTCGGCGTGGTCGTTCCCGCGGGCCACCCAGTAGCTGTCCTGGATGACCGTGCCGGAGGTGTCGACCACCCGGGCGTCGCTGTAGACCAGCTGCGCGTTCCCCAGCGCCCCGAGCAGCACCTCGAGCTTGTCCGGGCGCCAACGGTCGTCCTGGTCGGCGAGGGCCACGTAATCGGCCTCGACCGGCACCAGGGACAGCGCGCGCTCGAAGTTCGCGTAGAAGCCGAGCCGGCGTGGCGACCGAGACAGCACGAAGCGGTCGTCCCCCTCGATCGCGCGCTCGATGGCCGCGAACCGCTCGGGGCTGGAGCAGTCGTCACTGATCACGCACACCCAGTTGCCGTGGGTCTGCTCGCGGATCGACTCCAGCTGGCGCTCCAGCAGCTCCTGCGGCGGGTCGTAGGTGGCCATGGCGACGCCCACCAGCGGGCCTGTCGCCGCCTCGCGCGCCGGCGCAGGCACCGGCTCGGGGGCGTCTTCCACCTCGATCCGGGCCAGCTCCGCTTCCGCTTGCCCCCCTCCTTCCAGGCCGGCCCGCAACGAGAGCTGGACGGACTCCCCTGATGCGATCACCCGGGCGATCCCCCAGAAGCCGCTGCGGTACCCCTGCAGCAGCGGGTCCTCGGACCCGGGGTCGGTGCCCGGCGGCAGCGCGAACGGGTCCACCCCCGGGTGCAGGGCGCGGAAGACGTCCAAGCGGGGCATGCCCTGCGCGGCCACCGGCTGGGCCTCCCCGTCGACCACGAGCTGGAGCGACTGGATCCGCGCGTCCGGCGACAGGCACCAGCCGCCGACGAACAGGGCGGTGCCGGCTCCCACCCGCAATGAGGGCGGGAGCGGCGCGTCGAGGCTGACGCGCAGCGGGGCCATCAGGCGCGGGCGGGGCGCACGCTGCTCACGAGCACCGCCGCCGCGAGCAGCGCGGACAGGATCAGCAGAGGCGCCAGCAGCCGCCGCGCGCCACCCTCACGCCACCACACGTCGAAGCGGGTGGTCCGGTCCCCCTCGAAGGTGACCTTCCTCGCGATACCGCGGTGCGGCCGGTAGGCGTAGGTGATGGGCGGCGCCCCGACCGCCTCGCCGAAGCGGGAGGTCACCATCGCGCCCTGGATGACTATCGGCGAGAGCTGCGGGATCCACCGGACGGTGTCGTCGCCCAGGGGGACGATGTAGGGAAAGCCGCCCGGTTGGTAGTTGTAGACCTTGCTCCCCACCACCGGGGGCGCCGTCTTCATGATGTGGTCGTACGGCGCAGCCACCGCCACCACCTGCACGGCGACGGCCACCACGGCCACTGCTCCGAGCGCCTGGCGCCTGCGCTTGGTGGTGGCGAACCACGGGATCGGGAGCAGCAGCAACCATGCCACCGGGACCAGGTAGCGCGGCCCCCAGGTCTCCTCGCCCCCGAAGGGCGTGATGCCGACCGCCAGGGTGGTCAGGCCCAGCGCCAGAAGAAGCGCCTGCGCAAAGCGCCGGTCGGCCCGCCACAGCCCCGCCAGGCCCAGCGCGCCGAGCACCACCAGCGGCGAGTAGAAGATCAGCCCCTTGCCCGGGCTGAAGAAGTAGCCCACCAGGTTGAACGGAGCCGACAGCGCCACCTCGTACTCGGTGTTGCCCGTGGTGGTGATCGATCCGGTCCTCACCCAGTTGAACCAGAGCATGGCCACGATCCACAGCGCGAAGGGCACCGCCGCGGCCGCGATCGCCTTCGGCCGGGGCGGCTTGAGCGGCAGCAGCAACAACATGACGGCCACCACCGCGGGGAACGCGTAGGGCTTCGCCGCCACGGCGATCCCCGCGCCGATCCCGGCCAGGGCGTACGCGCTCACCTGCTTGGTGTCGCGCGCCTTCAACGCCCCGAAGAACGTGAGCAGCATGCCCAGCGTGAGCGTCGTCTCCATGCCCATCTTCGCGTAGGGCCAGGCCAGGCTGCCCAGGGCGAACAGGCCCGCGAGCGTCACCGCCCACCCCCGGCTGCCGGTGAGGCGGAGGGCGATGAGGAAGAACAGCGCGCAGCCCAGCGCGCCCACGAACGGGTTGTAGAAGAGCACGGTCCAGCGGCGCCAGAAGGAGTCGTCTCCGCCTTCGCTCACGCCGTCGAGGGCGGCGCCGGCCGAGTAGAAGGGCACCTCGAACAGGGCCTGCGGGAGCCCGGCGCGACCGACCTGCTTCCCGTCCTTGCCGGCCACGCCCTGCCGCTGGCGCAGCGGGGAGTCGTCGAGCACCACGAAGTCGCCCGTGCGTGCGACGCCCTCCGCCACCGCCGCCGACTCGGGCTCGTAGCCCACCAGTCGCGGGCCCTGCGTGCCCGCAAACAGCCCGAAGGCGAAAACGAACACCCAGACCGCGAGCAGGCGCGCGGAGTCGCGATGCAGCCTGGACGCCCAGCGGGCCATCAGCCGTCCGCGTAGGGCTGAATCGCCATCCCGTGGTCGCGTTCGCGCATCCCCAGCTCGTACACCGCGCCGGCGGGTGCCCGGAGCGTGGTCCCACCGGCCACCAGCTCGACGTCGGCCACCGAACAGTTCACCGTGTGGTGCTCGGAGCCGTCGGGGTCGGCGTAGACCCAGCCCACGAAGGCGTCCTTCGGGGCCGACACCGTCCCCTTGACGCTCACGCCCGCGCCCTTGATCGCAAAGCGCGCACCGGTGGGAGTCTCCTCGATTTTCGTCTGCCGCACCCGGCCCGGGCCCCCCAGGGCGTGGCGCTCCCCGTCCAGCGACAGCGCTCCGTTGGCAATCCAGGGGAGGGTCGCCCGGCCGACCTTGATGCGGCCGATGCCCAGGTCGAGCCACGTGTCCTCGGATCGGCCCTCGAAACCCGAGGCGTGCAGCCAGATCCAGCGCTCGGCGTGCTCGGCGCCCCAGTTGTGTCCCACCATGCCGGTCCAGCCGTCCAGGGTCAGCTCGGTCCCGTCGAGGTCCACGCTGCCGGAAAAACGCGCGGCCGGCAGTGGCGTGAGCAGCTTGGTCTTGGGCAGAGGCGCGGAGTACATCCACCCCCGCGGGAGGTGGTTCAGCGGCTGTTCGGCGGTTTGGAAGCGCAGGTCCCAGCCGCCCTCGCGCCCGCCCACCTCGACGTGGGCGCTGGCCTCGCCGCGCCCGAAGCGGGCGTTGCCGATGCGCAGCAGCTCGCCGTCGCCGCCACGCGCACCGGCAAGCGTCTGCTTGATCGCCACCGGGGGGCCGGTCTCGCGGTCGAACAGCGTGAGCCACAGCGATCCCGTGGGCTCGGCTCCGGGCCGCTTGTGGACGGTGTGGCGGACCCACACCGCCTTGGGCTCGCTGGGATGAGCGGCCTTGAGGTAGTAGCTCTCGTAGCCGCCGTCGCCGGGCCCCAGCGCGGGAAAGCGGGGCGCGAAGAGGTCCTCTGGCACGGCGGGCACCCTATCCCCTGCTAGAACGCTCTGACCATGTCCGACTCGCCCGTCTTGCTAATCACCGGCGCCAGCAGCGGCATCGGCGCCGCCACCGCCCGTCACGCTGTCGATGCCGGCTGGCGGGTGGTTCTGACCGCCCGCCGCGAAGATCGGCTCGCCGACCTGGCCTCCGAGCTGGGCGGCGACGACCACGCCGTCGCCCTGCACTGCGACGTGACCTCGTTCGACGACCAGGAGAACGCCGTGCGCGCCGCCGTCGAACGCTTCGGCCGCCTCGACGCGTTCCTGGCCAACGCCGGCTTCGGGGCCAAGCGCGGCTTCCTCGAGGAGTCGGTCGAGCACTGGAAGGCGATGGTGGACACCAACGTGCTGGGCGCCGCCTACTCGATCCGCGCGGCGCTGGGCCACTTCCGCGAGCGGAACTCAGGCCACGTGCTGTTGATGAGCTCGGTCGCGGGCCGGCGCGCGCTGCCCGGCTCCCTCTACGCGGCCACCAAGTTCGCGGTCACGGCCATGGGAGAGGGCCTACGGGCGGAGATCGCCGACACGCCGATCAAGGTCACGCTGATCGAGCCGGGCATGGTGGACACGGAGTTCTTCGAGAACCGGCCCGACAACGCCCTGGAGGCCGACGACATCGCCCGCGCAATCATGTACGCGCTGTCGCAGCCGGCTCACGTGGACGTCAACGAGGTCCTCGTCCGCCCGGTCACCCAGCCGATCTGATCGTCTAGCTCGCGTCCTCCTCGGCGCCCTTGCCGTCGGAGGGCATCGAGAACTTCACGCCCTCGGCCTCCTGCTCGGGACCCGAGCCCGTGGGCCCGGTGCTCCCGTTCGAGCGGCCGTGGCCGTTGGAGGATGATGGCTGTTCGGTCCCGTCGCCCTGCCAGGGGCCGGGCTTGGGCCGCGGCTCGCCGCCTGGGAAGGCCAGCCGGGCGATCGTGCGGTGCACCATGTACAGCTGCTGGCTGAAGGGGCCCGTGTTGTAGGGCAGCCCGTAGCGCTTGCAGATGTCCTTCACGCGCGGTGCGATCTCCGCGTAGCGCGTGCTCGGCATGTCCGGGTAGAGGTGGTGCTCCACCTGGTAGCCGAGGTTTCCGCTGGCCACGTGGAACATCGGGCCGCCCTCGATGTTGGCGGCACCGGTGAGCTGGCGCACGTACCACGCGCCCCGGCTCTCGTCCTCGGTCTCCTTCTGGCTGAAGGTGTAGGTCTGGTCGGGGAAGTGGCCGCAGAAGATGATCGAGTGCGACCACACGTTGCGGACCAGGTTGGCGATGGCGTTGGCGATCAGAGTGGACTTGAACTGACGCCCGCCGCTCTGCACCGCGATCGCCAGCGCGTCCTGCACGATGCGCTCGGTGCGGCTGGTGCGCACCCGGCCGAGCCGTGACTTGAGCCGGCCCAGCCTGCCGCCCCGTTCGGCGGCGCCCAGCTCCTTGGCGTTGAGGGCGACGTCGAGGGCCGTCATCGCAAGGGCGCTGATGAGCGGCCAAGCGATGTAGTCCTTCTGGATCTGCAACCGGGCCTTGCCGGCGATGCCCTTGAGGTCCTTGAGGACCTCCTTCTGCGACTTCTCGCCGGCACGCACGGCCTCGAGGTCCATGTCGTGGAAGGCCACGCCCCACTCGAACAAGAGCATCAGCAGCGCGTTGTAGGCCGGCTGGAGGAGATAGACCGGGTGCCACTTCTGGTGCGGGTCGATCCGCATGATCTCGTAGCCGAGGTCCTTGTCCTTGCCGCGGATGTTCGTGTAGGTGTGGTGGATGTAGTTGTGGGAGTGCTTCCAGGCCTCCTTGGTGGAGGCGGTGTCCCAGTCCCAAGTCGAGGAGTGGATCTTGGGATCGTTCATCCAGTCCCACTGGCCGTGCATCACGTTGTGGCCGATCTCCATGTTCTCCAGGATCTTGGCCGCGGAAAGAGCCGTGGTGCCGGCGATCCAGGCCGGCTTGTAGCGCGAGGCGAGCAGCATGACCCGGCCGAACACGACGATCCGCCGGTGCATCTCGATCATGTTCGTGATGTAGGCCCGGTCGCGATCGCCGAGGTCAGAGAAGACCTCGTCGTGGATCGCGTCGAACTCCTTGCCGAGCTGCTCGATCTGCTCGGGGCTGAGCTTCGCCAGCGGGCTCTCGATCTCAGTGGTGCTCAAGTGGTTGCTCCTTCTCTCTTAGAGGTCGACTTCGACGGGGCCCTCCGGGGCGCTGATGCACACGCGGATGGACTCGCCCTCCGTGCCGTAGACGTTCCCATTTCGCAGGTCGCGAACCTTGCCGGACTTCAACTCGCCCGTGCAGGTGTGGCAGATGCCTTCGCGGCATCCGTAGTCGAGGATCAGGCCGCACTCCTCGCCGGCCACGAGGATCGGCGTCCCGCCGTCGGCCTCGGTGGTCGTGTCGCTCTTCAGGAACTTGATCTCGCCGCCCTCGCCCTCCTCGGCGGACCCCAGCCCCTGCTTGGGCTGGAAGCGCTCGGCGTGGAGCAGCTCGACATCGCCCTCCTTCTCCCAGTACTCCTCCATCGTGTCGAGCATCTCGGTGGGCCCGGAGTGGAACGCTTCGCGCTCCCGCCAGTCGGGGCAGATCTCCTCGAGGTCCTTGGGCTCGATGCGGCCCACCTCCTCGGTCAGCTGGAGGTGCATCCGGAAGCCCTCGCAGCGACTATCGAGGTCCTCGAGGAAGTCGCGGAAGATCACGTCGTCCTTGCTGTGGGCGGAGTGCACGAGCACCACGTCCTTGACGCCATCCTCCTGATCCAGCGCCCGCAGCATGCTCATGATCGGAGTTATCCCGCTCCCGGCGCAGATGAACAGCACCTTCTCGGGCCGCTCGTCGGGCAGCGTGAAGTCTCCTTCCACGCCGCCCAGGCGGACGATCGTCCCGGGCTCGAGCTTCGTGGTGAGGTGCGGGGACACCTTGCCCTCGGGGACGAGCTTCGGGGTGATGGAGATGAAGTCGTCCGAGGGCTCGGAGGTCAGTGAGTACGCCCTCCAGTGGTGGACGCCGTCGACGATCACCCCTACGCGGAGGTACTGGCCCGGCTTGTGCCGTTCCCAGTCGGCGCCGGGCTTGATGATGATCGTGACCGCATCCTCGGTCCGGCGCTCGAGCTTCTGGACCTTGCCGCGCAGCTCCTCGGTGGACCACAGCGGGTTGATCATGTCTAGGTAGTCGTCGGGCATCAGCGGCGTGAAGAACGTGCTCATCGCACGCATCACTTTCCGCCGGACCGACGAGACCTTCGGCTTTGCGCCCACTTCAGCCATCCGGGGAGCCTAGCGAATGAGAACGACTGTCAACACCCCGTTCTCACAGCGGTTAGGCTGGCCGGGTGAGCGCTTCCTCAGAAGTGCCGTTGCGCCAGGCCCGCGAGCGGGACCTGGTAGTCGCCACCCGGGCCCTGTTCGACGAGCGCGGGATGCAGGAGGCGCCGATCGAGGAGATCGCCCGCTCGGTGGGTATTGCCCGGGGCCTCGTCTACCGGCACTTCTCCTCCAAGGATGAGCTGTTCGTTCTGACGGTGACCGACTACCTGCGCGAGCTGGGCGAGGCGATGGAGGATGCCGTAGCGGGCGAGCGCAAGCCCCGGAGCCAGCTCGAGTACCTCACCCAGGCCTTCGCCCGCTACTGCCAGCGGTACCCCGCCTTCCTGGACTGCTCGCTGGCCCTGATGCGCCAGCCGGCGCGGGACCTGCGCGAGTCCGTCTCGGAGTCGGTGTGGCTGCGCCTGGGGAGCGGCATGGGCCGGTGCATCGGCGCGCTGAGCGCCGTCCTGCACGCGGGCCGGGAGGACGGCAGCTTCGACGTCGCCGACCCGGACTACACCGCCAACATCCTCTGGACCCAGGGCCTGGGGATGATGCACCTCGCGCGCATCCGCGTGGGGCTGCGCGAGTCGGCGGCCGGCGTGCCCGAGCTCTTCACCGTGCGCTCGCAGTCGGTGGTGGACAGCTGCGTGTTCAGTGCCCTGGCGCTCGCGGGCGCCTCGCGCCCCTGAAGACACACCAGCGAACCTTTCGGTCCGCGGGTGCGTTCGAGGAGGTAAGGGGCGTCGGTCGCGAAGTGGCTTCGTGCCACCGTCGTCGTCAGGATGACGGCGACGGTGTTGCGCGGCGGACAGTTCGGTCAGCCCTGGCAAATCCCTTCGGAACAGAACCGCAGGTGCCCGTGGATGTCCAGCACGCCGAGCAGCCGGCGGATGTGGGCCGATGGGCAGACGATGAACATCTCCCCTTCCCGAGCGTGGACCTTGCGCTGGGCGTTGAGCAGGGCCGCGAATCCCTTCACGTCCATGAAGCCGGTTCGCGTGAGGTCGATCACCAGGGTGCCCTCAGCCTCCCCGGCCGCCCTGCTGAGGGCCACCGCGAAGCGGGGCGCGGTCACGGCGTCGACCTCTCCGTCGGCTCGCAGGATCGTCCGGTCGGCTGACCGCTCCTCCGTGAGCGCCAGGTGGGTGACGAACGGCATTCAGACCTCAGAACGCCCGCCTGCACTGAAGGTTCGCCGGTGATGTCTCAGCCCGGCTTTCCCGGGTAGGACGAACATCGTTCACAAGCTCACCCTGAGGGAGGTCGTATGTACATCGGTATCGGACTCGGCACGCTCATCCTGATTGTGGTCCTAGTGATTCTCCTCGCGTAGGCCCGGCTGCGCGGGGGGCTGCCGCAAGGCGGCTCCCCACTCCGGTCCGACTGCTGGCCTACGCTCCGCTGATGGGCGTCCACGACTGGCCTCGCGTCGTCGCACACGTGGACATGGACGCCTTCTATGTGAGCGTGGAGCTACAGCGCCGCCCCGAGCTGCGAGGCCTCCCCGTGGTGGTGGCCGGCAGCGGGCCGCGGGCCGTGGTCACCACCGCCTCGTACGAGGCACGGCGCTTCGGCGTGTTCTCGGCGACCCCGGCCGCCCGGGCGCGGCGGCTGTGCCCGCAGGCCGTCTTCGTGGCTCCCGACTTCGAGCATTACCGCGCGCGCTCACGCGAGGTGATGGACCTCCTGCGCTCCCAGATCGAGCGGGTCGAAGCGGTCGGCCTCGACGAGGCCTACCTCGACCTGAGCTCTCTTGGACGGCCCAAGGCCGCGGCCCGGCGGGTGAAGACGAGCGTCCAGCAGGGCACGGGTCTGTGCTGCTCGATCGGGATCGGGCCGAGCAAGCTGGTGGCCAAGGTGGCCTCCGATGCGGACAAGCCCGACGGGTTCGTGGCCCTCAGCCGGGAGGAGGCCTGTGAGCGGTTTGCCGGCGAGTCGCCGGCGTTGATCCCGGGGATCGGTCCGAAGACCGTCGAGCGGCTGGCGCACGCAGGCATCACCACCCTCGGGGAGCTGGCACGCGCGCCTGGCGCGCCCGAGAACCTACGCCGGCTCGCCCGCTTCGAGGACGACCGCGAACTGGAGCTCGACCGCGTGCGCAAGTCGGAGTCGCGCGAGACCACCTTCGACCACGATCTGCGCGGGCTGGGCGAGCTGATGCCGGTGCTGGAGCGCCTCAGCGAGCAGCTCTGCGCCGACCTGGAGCGTTACGAGCGACGCGGGCGCACCATCGGGATCAAGGTGCGCCTGGACGACTTCTCCACGCACACGCGCGCCCGCAGCGTGGCAACGGCCGTGAACGACCTGGCCACCGTCCGGCGCGTGGCGGGCGAGCTCCTGTCAGAGCTCGACCCGCCCCGGCCGGTGCGGCTGCTCGGAGTGCGGGTGGCGGGCCTCGACGAGGCCGCCCCCGCTCCGAGCGATCAGATGTCGCTCGCGCTCTAGGCGCGAGCGAGACCGGCTACTTGGATGTCCAAACCGTGCCAGTCGAACCGAAGCCCAGCTTGCGCTTGGCGCCGGCGGTGAGGTCCCAGTCGCGACCGCCCACGTAGGGACCACGGTCGACCACCTTGATGGTCGCCGTGCGGCCCTTGTAGCGGAACACGACCTTCGTGCCGCAGGGCAGCGACTTGTTGGCGACGCCCACGGTGCTGGGCGTCAGCGTCCCGCCGCACGCGAGCTTGTTGCCGTACAGGCCCGGGCCGTACCACGAGGCGTGGCCGGGACGGAGCACGTAGGTCTTGCCGCGCAGGGTTCGGCTGACCGCGGCGTTGCGGCGGTCACCCCCGAAGCGCACGCGTAGGCGGTACGAGCCCACCTTGCGCGGGCGGAACGCGGCCTTGAACCGGCCACCGCTACCCGTGCGGGCGCGGTCGACGGTCTTCCAGCGGCCACCCGAGCGCAGCTGCAGCGCCACGCGCCGGCCGCGAAGGCCGGGACGGAGGCTGCCCTTGACGCGAACCGGCGAGCCCCGCTTGACGTAGCGCGAGGAGCGGCCGCTCAGACGAGCGATCACGGTGACGCGCTTCTCCGAGGAGGTGCCGGCACCCTGGGCAACCGCCCGGTAGGAGCCCGACTTCTCCGCCTTGACGTCGAAGCGGTAGGAGCCGCCCGACCGCGTCGAGGTCGTCTTGACGGTCCGCCAGCTCTCGCCGGCAGGGGCATGCTCGAGGCGGACGTTCTGCCCGGCGCTGCCCTGGGGCACCTGACCGGTCACGTCCACGTTCTCCCCGTAGCCCACGCGCTCGGTCGAGCCCGCTCCCGCCATCTGGATGGTCGGGGCGGCCGGCGCGGCGGCGGCCAGGGAACCTGCAGTGATCAGCGCGGCGGCGACGCCAAGCGTCGCGCGACCGCGTATGCGAGTCCATCGCACGGTGAAACTCCGTTTCCCGGCCCTTGCCTACGGGGTTAGCTGACGGGCTCGCACGCCGCTGTGAGCGACGCGCTACGAACGGGGTGCGCCAAGCGCACCGCGTCCGATTCGCCCCTGCCGCGCAAGTGGCGCGGCGGTGGTTCCCCCGCCCGGATACGCCTTTCGCGCAGCCGGCTCGGTAGGCCGATCGAACAACTGTTCGTGGACCTTACCCACAGTCAGGTCGCCTAATGTGATGCTCGTCACAGTGCCCGACGACCGTCTCAGCGCCCTCGACGCCTCCTTTCTCCACCTGGAGGACGCCTCCGCGCACATGCACGTGGCCTCGGTGATGCTGTTCGAGGGCGACCCGCCCAGCCACGGGGAGCTGGTCGAGGCGGTCGAGCGAAGGCTGCACCTGGTGCCCCGCTACCGGCAGCGCCTGGCGTCGGTTCCGCTGGGGCAGGGCCGGCCGAAGTGGGTCGATGACCCGAGGCTGAACCTCGAGTACCACGTGCGCGCGACCGCGCTGCCCCCGCCCGGCACCGAGCAGCAGCTGCGAGCGCTGGCCGGCCGGGTCTTCTCCCAGCCTCTGGATCGCGACAAGCCTCTGTGGGAGCTGTGGCTGGCCGAAGGGCTCGAGGGCGGGCGGTTCGCGCTGCTGTCCAAG
Source organism: uncultured Thermoleophilaceae bacterium (assembly GCA_963830065.1). Taxonomy (GTDB): domain Bacteria; phylum Actinomycetota; class Thermoleophilia; order Solirubrobacterales; family Thermoleophilaceae; genus JACCZR01. Next base: position 118,634 of record CAWHLA010000010.1, on the reverse strand, counting down.
ACCCACCATGCGCTCGTAGACGGGGTCGGCGGCGTGGACTTGGTGACGGTGCTCTTCGACAGCTCCCCCGAGCCGGCCGCCCCCGCCGACCCAGGGCGCAGCTGGCTTCCCCGTCCCCTGCCCTCCGGGGTCGAGCTCCTCGGCGAGGCACTGGTCGAGCGCACCGCTCCCCGCGAGGTGCAGCGCACGGCCCGCGCGCTGCTGCGCACCCCGCGCGGGGTGGTGACCGGGGTCCGCGACCGGGCCGTCTCCGCCGGCGCCCTGTCCTGGGCCGGGGTCAAGCCCGCCCCGCCCAGTCCCTACAACCGCCCGATCAGCCCCCACCGGCGGTTCACGTGGGTGCGGACGTCACTGGACGACTTCAAGGCGATCAAGGACGAGCTGGGCGGCACGGTCAACGACGTGGTGGTGGCCACGGTGACCGGCGCACTGGGCCGCCATCTGCGTCGGCGCGGCATCCGCACCGACGCCATCGAGCTGCAGGGCCTGATCCCGCTGAGCGTGCAGGACGCCGAGGACGGCCGCAGCCGGGTCGAGGCGATCCACGCCCCGCTTCCGGTCTGGTGCCAGGACCCCGCCGACCGCCTCGAGCTGGTCCACGAGGAGCTGAAGGACCTCAAGGCGGAGGGCGGCGCCATCGGAGCCGAGGTCATCAGCGACATGGGCGGCTTCGCCGCCGCGACGATCATGGGCCAGGCCGCACGCGCGTTCACCCGCCGCCGCTACTTCAACGTCGTGGTGACCAACGTGCCCGGCCCCCAGAACCCCCTCTACCTGCTGGGGCGCGAGCTCGACGACTGCTTCCCGATGATCCCGCTGGCCCGCAACCAGGGCCTCGGGGTGGCCATCCTGAGCTACAACGGCCTCCTGAACTTCGGCCTGGTGGGCGACTACGACATCATGTTCGACCTCGAAGACTTCGCCGAGGACGTGCTCTTGAGCCTGGAGGAGCTGAGGGAGGCCGCATCTATTCGAACGTCCTGATCCTCGTCATCCACGGCGGAGCGTTCGTGGGTGGTTCCCCGGCCGAGATGCAAGACCAGGCCTATGCACTGCACCGCTTGGCCCCCGAAGCACGGGTCGAACGCGTGGCGTACCCCTACGGAGATCCCGAGCGGGCGTACAGGAGAGTGCAAAGGGTCGCTCGGCGCCACAAAGGGCGCGTGCTCGCCTACGGCTTCAGCTCTGGTGGGTACATCGCCACGCGGCTCGCCGCGAGGCGCGACGTGACGGCCGCGGTTTCCGTCGCCGGGGTCTATCACCTCGATGCCTGGGCGCGCCATTCGCATTTTCCCGCTATCAGCTGGCGGCTGCTGGGCATCGACACCGCGCGCGGGCGGCGGGTGCGTCGGCCGATGCCGAGCCGGCGGTCTGCTCCCCACTTGATACTCCATGGCGACCGGGATCTCACGACGCCTCTGTCAGACGCGCGCCGGTACGACCGCAGGGCGCCTCGCGCCAGGCTGGTGGTCATGGGCGGAGCCCAGCATCAGCAACCCGCCCGCTACGTGCGGCCCGCCCGGCGGTGGCTGCTTCGCTGGGCTCGCAGGTAACGTACGATTAGTACGTGCGCGACAAGGTGATCGAGAGCGCTCGGCGCCTGGGCCTCGAGGTGGACGTGCGCAACCTCGACTCCTCCACCGCCACGGTGGGCGAGGCTGCGCAGGCGGTGGGCTGCGAGGACGCGCAGATAGCCAAATCGCTGGTGTTCGTGTGCGACGGGGACCCGGTCGTGTGCATCGCCTCCGGCGCCCACCGGGTCGACACCGACCGGCTCGCCGACATCTTCGACTGTGCCGAGGTCCGCCAGGCCACCCCCGACGAGGTCCGGGCGGCCACCGGCTACGCGGTCGGCGGAGTGGCCCCATTTGGCCACGACCTGCCCACCGTGATTGACGAGGACCTGCTCGCGCACGACTGCGTCTGGGCCGCGGCGGGCGACGGCCACAGCCTGTTCGAGGTCAACCCCCGCAAGCTGCTGAATTGCACCGGCGCACAGCTCGCGCGGGTCTCCTAGCGCTCGCTGTCCTAGCGCTCGCCCTCGTGGCGCCCGCGCCCGCCGCGGCGGCCGCCGAGCCCGGGCCGGCGAGCATCCGGGCCGCGCGGGAGTACGTGAAGGGCCGCGCGGGCGTGAATTCGCTCGCGGTGATCGATTCGCGCGGGCGCCTGCACGGGCACGCGGCCCGGCGGACCTTCGTGGCGGCCAGCACGGTCAAGGCGATGATCCTCGTGGCCTACCTGCGAAGGATCCGCAGCCGCGGCGTGTCCCGAGCCGAGCGACGTGCCCTCGCCGCGATGGTCCAGCGCTCGGACAACAGGGCCGCGACCGCCCTGTACCGGCGCGTCGGGCCGGGTGGGCTGCGCCGGCTCGCCGCCCGGGCGCGATTGCGGGCGTTCTCGGTGCAGGGGAACTGGACCCGGGCGATGCTCAGCGCCGCCGACGGGGCCCGCTTCATGATGCGCTTCTCGCGGCTGACGCCGCGGCGGTCACGCCGCCTGGCGCGCAAGCTGCTGGCCTCGGTGGTGCCCTGGCAGCGCTGGGGCGCGGCCCGCGCGGCCCGCGCAGGCGGGTTGGACCACCTACTTCAAGGGCGGCTGGCGCCGGACCGCCCGGGGCCGCCTGGTCCACGAGATCGCCCTGTTCGCGCGGGGCGGCGAGCGGTTCGCCGTTGCCGTGATGACCGACGGCAACCCCTCCCACCGCTACGGAACGGCGACGTTGCGGGGCGTGGCCGCGCGGCTGTTCGCCGGCTGAGGCGTCCGCCGCCCGGGCGCGACAGCGCGCAGCTCTCGAAAAGTCCTCAGGCGGCTGAGGACTTTGTAGGAACGCGTGTGTGCTTCGTCTCGAGCAACGAGGGAGGGGTGGGCTCCGCGATCCTCGTTGCTAGTCGTTCGTGCCGCCGGCGAACACCGCGCAGGCGGCTAGGCGAAGAAGCCGACGGCCCGCTCGGCCACCAGGTCGGGCACCTCGTCGGCGACGAAGTGGGTGACTCCCTCGACCGGCTCCACCCGGCAGTCGTCGGCGTGCTGGGGCAGGTCGGACACCGCTTCGATCGGGAGCACGGGGTCGTCGGTCCCGTGCAGCACCAGCACCGGCTGGCGCAGCCGCTTGCCGCGGTAGTCGCCGCGCAGCACCGACGGGGTGTCCCTAAGCAGGAAGCTCCGGTAGACCTGGCTGGCCGCACGCGCCCGCGCGGGCTCGAGGAACTGGTCCAGATAGACGTGCGCCTCCTGCTCGGTCCACACCCGGGGCACGAGCTGACCGCTCATCGCCTTGGCCACGCCCCCCGAGCGCAGCAGGCGCTCCCCCACCAGCGGCGTGCCCAGCAGGGCGGCGTACCAGAAGCGGAACAGGCCCAGCGCGCGCTGAGCACTGGGTTCGCTCAGCGGGTGGCCGGTGTTCAGGGTCATAAGGCGCTCGATCCGGTCGGGCGCCCGCAGGCTGAGCAGAAAGCCGACGAACCCGCCCCAGTCGTGGCCCAGCATCCCCACGCGCTCGATCTCGAGCGCGTCGAGCAGCGCGAGGGCGTCCGAGGCCATCCCCTCCTTCTCGTAGCCCCAGGGGGGCGCGTCGGTCCAGCCGTGCCCGCGCAGGTCGGGGCAGATCACTCGATGCCTCTCCGCCAGGGCGGGGATGACGCCCTTCCACATCCACCAATGCTGCGGCCAGCCGTGCAGGAGCAGCAGTGGCGGGCCCTCGCCCGCCTCGGCGACGTGCACGCGCAGCCCGCCCGCGATGTGGACCCAGCGGTGCTGGACACCTTCTACCTCGGGGAGAGAACGCTCGGCCACGGCCGGGCGAGCATAATCTCAAGAGGCCATGGCTCCCCTCCGCGTAGCTCTCGCTCAGATCAACCCGACGGTGGGAGACATCGCCGGGAACGCCCGGCTGATCAACGAGTACACCGCGCGGGCCCGCAGCGAGGACGCGAACGTGGTGGTCTTCCCCGAGCTGGCCCTCACCGGCTACCCGCCCGAGGACCTGCTGCTGAAGACCCACTTCCTCGACGCGGTCGGCCAGGCGCTGGAGGACATCGCCTCCCAGACCCAGGGGATCGTGGCCGTGGTCGGCTTCCCCGAGCGGGCGGACGACGTCTACAACGCCGCGGCGCTGCTGGCGGACGGCCAGGTGAGCGCGGTCTACCGCAAGATGTACCTGCCCAACTACGGCGTCTTCGACGAGCAGCGCTACTTCCAGAACGGCCAGCGGCCCGCCGTCTTCGAGCTCGACGACGTGACCGTCGGGGTCACCGTCTGCGACGACATCTGGGAGCCGGGCCCGCCGGTCACCACCGAGGCCTTGGCCGGTGCGCGGCTGATCGTGAACCTGTCGGCCTCGCCGTACCACGCCGGCAAGGGCAGGACGCGCGAGCACATGCTCGCCCAGCGCGCGCGGGACAACCTCACCGCCGTGGCCTTCTGCAACAGCGTCGGCGGCCAGGACGAGCTGGTCTTCGACGGCCACAGCCTGCTGCTCGACTGGGACGGGTCGGTGGTGGCCCGGGCGCCGCAGTTCGAGGAGGCGCTGACGGTGGGGACCATCGACCCGGCCGCTGCCGCCGGGGGACGCCTGCGCGACCCGCGCCACCGCACCAACGTGCGCCGGCGCCGGAGGCGGGCGGACGCGGGCATCCCGCAGTTCGAGGTCGAGCACCTGGCCGAGCTGTCGGTGGACGCCGCCGCGCCCGACGAGGTGACCACCGGCCCGGTCGACGAACCGCTGTCGCTGGAGGCCGAGATCTACGCCGCGCTTCGCCTCGGGGTGCGCGACTACGTCGACAAGAACGGCTTCTCCTCGGTGGTGATCGCGCTCTCGGGCGGGATCGACTCGGCGCTGGTCGCCCAGGTGGCGGCTGACGCGCTGGGCGCCGACCGCGTGCAGTGCGTGTCGATGCCCTCCCCCTTCTCGTCAGAGGGCACCCGCGCCGACGCCCGGGCGATCGCCGAGAACCTGGGGACCGACTTCATGGAGCTCGAGATCCAGGACGTGATGACGTCCTACGAACAGCTGCTCTCCGCCCCCTTCGAGGGCCGCGAGCCCGACCTGACCGAGGAGAACGTCCAGGCCCGCATCCGCGGCAACGTGGTCATGGCCCTGTCCAACAAGTTCGGCTCGCTGGTGCTGACCACCGGCAACAAGTCCGAGCTCTCGGTGGGCTACGCCACCCTCTACGGCGACATGGCCGGCGGCTTCGCCGTGTTGAAGGACGTGTACAAGGGCTGGGTGTACCGGCTGGTGCGCTGGCGCAACGCGCAGGCGGGCGACGGCGAGCTGGTGCCCGAGTCCGTGCTCGAGCGCCCGCCGTCCGCGGAACTGCGAGAGGAACAGCTCGACGAGGACTCGCTGCCCCCATACGAGGTGCTCGACGAGATCCTCGAGGGCTACATCGAGGGCGACCTCGACGCGGGCGAGCTGGTGCGCCGCGGGCTGCCCGCCGAAGACGTGGAGCGCGTGGTGCGGATGGTCGACGGCGCCGAGTACAAGCGCCGCCAGGCCCCGCCCGGCATCCGCATCTCCACCCGCGCCTTCGGCCGCGACCGGCGGCTGCCGATCACCAGCCGCTACGAGTCCCGCGTGGAGCCCCCCGAGGGCTCACGCCGGCTGCGCGCCCTCTAGGCGGGCCGCACCGCCATGGTCACCCGGGTGGTGGCGCACAACCGGTCCTGCTCGTCGGTGAAGTCGACGTCCCACACCCAGGTGGTGCGCCCCCGGTGCCTGCGGCGCGCGACGGCCTGGACGGTGCCCTCGGACACCGGCCGCAGGAAGCTGGTCGAGTTGGACTGGCCCATCGCGACGGCCTCGGGGCTCACGGCGGAGTAGGTCGCGATCGAGCACAGGCTCTCCGCCAGGGCCGCGTAGGTACCCCCGTGGACGATTCCCATCGGCTGGCGGTGCTGGGGTCCGACCTCGAAGCGAGCGTGCGCCTCTTCGTCACCCATCTGGAGGAACTCGAACCCGAGGACGCCGTCGAGGGTTCCCTCGAGCTGTTGTGGATCGGCGCCCACGCTGCGCAGGCTACAGTTCCGCTCCAGCGTGGCCACCTTTGACCAGCTTTCCGCCGACCAGCGGGCAATAGTCGAGCTCATCCTAAAGCGGGGACAGTCCTACGCGGAGCTGTCCGACATGCTCGGGATGCCCGAGGATCGCGTGCGCGACCTCGCCCAGACCGCCCTGGTGGAGCTGGCGCCCGCAACGGCCGCGGCCGTCGACGAGGACTGGCGCGGCCAGCTCGCCGACTATGTGCTCGGCCAGCAGACCGGCCCGGAGTCCACCGCCACCCGCGGGCACCTGCGCCGCTCTGAGGCCGCCCGCGCCTGGGCGCGTTCGCTGCTCGACTCACTCGACGATCTCTACGAGGGCGAAGATCGCCCCGCCATTCCCGAGGGCGACCGCGCATCGGCCCGCGCGGAGCGCAAGCCCCGCCGCGAACGCGGCCGTCCCGCGGCCGACGAGGACGACGAGGACGAGCGGCCCCGCCGTCCCCTCACCCCCGAGGCCCGCTCCGCGGTGCGCCGCCGCCGGCTGCTGGTCGCCGGCGCTGCCCTGGCGGTGATCGCCGCCCTGGTCATCCTGGTCTGGCCCGTGGGTGTCCTGACCGAGGACGACGAGCCCACCGAGCGCGCGTCGAACAGCAACCAGCCGCGGCTCGTCGGCCAGACCGTCCTTCGCCCCGTCGACGGCAACAAGCAGGGCGGCGGCGTGGCCGTAGTGGCCGAGCGCGGCAACCAGCGACAACTGATCGTCCAGGCCCAGCTGCCCCCCAGCGCGCGCCGCACCGCCTACGAGGTCTGGCTGTACAACTCCGACGGCGACGCCCAGTCGATCGGCGCCCAGGTCACCGACAAGCAGGGCCGCTACCAGGGTGCCGGCCCGCTGCCGAAGGACTTCGACAAGTTCCAGTCCATCGACATCTCGCGCGAGCCGATCGACCGCAACGCCAAGCACTCCGGCCAGTCGATCCTGCGCGGCCCGCTCGCGCCGTTGAAGGGCGGCGCCCAGCCGCAGGTCCCGGGCGCAGGCCAGCAGCAACAGCAGCAGCTGCCCCAGCAGCCCCAGCAGCAGCCCTAACCAGGCAGCGACACCAGCTTCCCGGGGTTCATGATCCCCGTGGGGTCGAGCTCGCGCTTGGCGGCCCGGAGCAGCCCGATGCCCACATCGCCCACCTCGTCGCGCATCCACGGGAGGTGGTCGCGGCCCACGGCGTGGTGGTGGGTGATGGTGCCGCCGGATTTCACGATCGCTTCGCTGGCCGCGCTCTTGGCGGCGCTCCACTGCTCGAGCTCGGCGCCCTCCTCCTGGCGGGCGAGGAAGGTGAAGTAGAGCGAGGCCCCCGACGGATACAGGTGCGAGACGTGGCACATCACCAGCGGCGGCGTGCCGCGGTCGGTCAGCGACTGGCGCAGGGCGCCGTCCACCGCGGCGCGCAGGTCCGCCAGGCCGCTCCAGGAGCCGGCGGTCTCCAGCGTCTCCACCATGATCCCGCGGTCCATCAGGACGTCGCGCAGGTAAGGACCGGCGAACCGCCCGTGCTCCCACGTCCGCCCGGGGCGTCCGCCCAGCGACACGCCGCCGCCCGCCCGCAGCAGAGCTCCAGTGCGCTTCTGGCGCTCGGAGACGTCGTCTTGGCTGCCCTCGTAGCCCACGATCGCCAGGCAGCCGCCCTCGTGGCCGCGGGCCTTGAGGTAGGCGCGGCCCAGGCGCTGGGCCCGCCCCTCCCCGGCCTGGGCCATCGACAGGCGCGTCTCCTCCTCGTCGGACAGGCGCGCGACGTCGGGCGACCCGCCGCGCTGCGCAAGTGCCCTCAACACCTCGCAGCCGGCGTCGAAGGAGGAAAACGACCAGCCCTCGTAGATGCGCTCCTGAGGGGCCGGCCGAACGCGGAGGGTGGCCTCGGTGATCACGCCCAGGGCGCCCTCCGAGCCCACGGCGAGCTCCAGCAGCGACGGGCCCGCGGCGGTGGCCGGGATCGGCCCCAGCACCAGCTCGCCGGCGGGGGCGCACAGCCGCAGCCCCTCCACCAGCTCATCGATCCGCCCGTATCCGCTCGAGGCCTGGCCCGCCGAACGGGTGGCCACCCAGCCGCCCACCGTCGAGAACTCGAACGACTGCGGGAAGTGACCCAGGGTGAGGCCCAGAACGCCCAGCTCGTCCTCGGCGCGGGGGCCGAACAGCCCCGCGCCGAACGTGGCCGTCAACGACACCTTGTCGATGTCTGCGATCGAGTCCAGCCGCGACAGGTCCAGCGTGACGACCGCGTCGTGACCCCCCTTGACCGGCTCCACCCCCCCGACCACGCTCGTGCCACCGCCGAAGGGCACCACGGCCACCCCGTGCTCGGCGCAGGCGGCCAGCACCGCTGCGACCTGCTCGGCGGAGCCGGGGACCAGCACCGCGTCGGGCGCGCCCGAGAAGTCGCCGGCTCGGAGGCGGACGAGGTCGGCGTAGCCGCGACCGGCCGCGTGCTGCACCCGCGTGTCGGTGTCGATGAGAAGGGCCTCGGGGCCGGCGCTGGCCGCGAGCGCGGCGTGTGCCGCCGGGCTCAGACGCGGCGTAGCGAGCTCGACGCCCTCCAGCGAGGCGTGCTCACGGCGGATCGACGGGTCCGCGCCCAGCTCCTCGCTGAGCATCGCTTCGGCAGCGGGCGTCAGCTCGGGGTCGTGCCCGTCCTCCCCCCAACCCCACCAGCGCATCAGCCGCCTCCCTCGGCGAGCGTCGCGAGGCCCTCCAGGGCGCCGTCCAGGGTCTTGCGGGTGGCCAGGCGCACCTGGATGAACCCAAAGCGGGCGAAGCCCCGCAGCCGGGTCCGGTGGGCGAGGCTGACCCGCGTGCCGCCCTCGTCGGGCTCCAGCAGCAGCTGGTAGCGCGAATCGCTCATGATCCGCTCGAAGGGCGATTCCTCGATCTCGTGGCGCCACACCAGCCGCTCGGGCTCGACGGACTCCAGCACGGTGTAGTCGGCGCGCAGAGTCTTGCCGCGCGGGGTCTCCATCACGGTGGTCCAGGCCTCCTCATCCGCCTCCTCCACCCGGGTCACCTTCGGCCACCACTGGGGCAGGCGTTGGGGATCTCGAGCAACGGCCCACACCTTCTCCCGCGGGGCGCTGAGCGCCCGCTCACGCCGAACCGTGGGCATCACTCGGCCTCGTAGGTGATCAGGCTGTGCACGTCGCGCCCGCCCAGCCGGTCGCGGCCGCTGAGGAACGCCAGCTCCACCAAGAAGGCGCAGCCGACCACCTCGCCGCCCGCGTGCTCGACGAGGCGACACAGCGCCTCGGCGGTGCCCCCGGTGGCCAGCAGGTCGTCGTGGACCAGTACCCGGGCCCCGCCGCTCAGCGCGTCGCTGTGGACCTCCAGCGCGTCCAGGCCGTACTCGAGCTCGTACTCCTCCGAGGCGACCTCGCGTGGCAGCTTGCCCGGCTTTCGGGCCAGCACGAACCCTGCCCCGCAGGCCACCGCCACCGCCCCGCCCAGCACGAAGCCGCGGGCCTCGGCCGAAAGCACGTAGTCGACCTCGCGCGAGCGCGCGTAGTCGGCCAGGCCGTCCACCGCGGACTCCAGGGCCTCGGCGTCAAGCAGGAGCGGGGTGATGTCCTTGAAGACGATCCCCGGACGGGGGAAGTCAGGGACATCCTGGATGTGGGCCCGGAGGTCCGCGGCCGCGCTCACCGCGTGAGCTTGCGCAGGTCCCGGATCAGCAGCAGGTGCTTGAGGTTGGAGGCGATGGCGGCCAGGTTCTCCAGCGCCTCCACGGCCTCGCGGCGGCGGTCGGGGTTACGCGAGCGCAGGGCCGGGGCCAGGATCTGCTCCAGCAGGGCGGCCTCGCGGTCGGCCGAGGTGCGGAACACCCTCAGGTTGCGCCCGCCCACACCGAAGCGCTTGAGCTCCTGGGTGGCCCGCACGATCTCGCGGTCGGTGTCGTCGTACAGGGTCTCGCCGTCGTGCTTCTCGCCCTTGATCACTCCGTACTCCTCCAGCTCCTTGACCAGCCCGCGGTCCGCGCCGGTCTCCTCCAGCACGTCCTCGAGCCGGTACTGGGCCTCCTGCCCGCCCTCCACGCTCGCCCGTCGCAGCGCGCCGCGTTGATCGCCGGACTTGGGGCTCGACTTGGCGATCTCCTGGTCGGCTCGACCGGCGGCCAGCTCCTGGCGAATCACCCGCAGGGGCAGGAACTCGTCGCGCTGGAGGCGCAGGATCGTGCGCAGCCGCGCCACGTCGGCGGGCGCGTACAGGCGGTAGCCGCCCTGGGTGCGGCGCGGCGAGAGCAGCTTCTGGTCCTCCAGGTAGCGCACCTTGGAGATCGAGATGTCGGGGAACTCGCGCTCGAGCTGCTTGACCACCGAGCCGATGGTCAACGACTTGGTCGGCCGGACCGGGTCCGCCCCGGCGCTTACGTCGGTGCTCACCGCTCGAGGTAGGTGAGCTTGTACTTGCCCACCTGCAGCTCGTCGCCGTTTGCCAGCCGGTGTGACTCGATCCGGCGCCGGTTCACGTAGGTGCCGTTCAGCGAGCCCAGGTCGTCGATGTAGAGGCCGTCGCGCCGGCGCACCAGCAGGGCGTGGTTGCGCGAAACGGTCACGTCGTCGAGGAACACCTCGGCCTCGGGGCTGCGGCCGATCGTCATGCGGTCGCCGCCCACGTTGAACAGCTCCCCCGAACGCCCGCCGCCGGCCCTGATCACCAGTGTCGCGCCCTCGCCGGCCACCTCCTCGAGATCGACCGGCTTGAGCTCGCCGGTCTCGTCGACCTGGTACGTCTCGGTCGTGTCGCCGCCGCCCGAGGGCTTGGACTCCCCCACGAACGCGCCGCACTTCGAGCAGTAGTTAGCCCCCTCGGCGTTGACGAATCCGCATTCGGGGCAGTGCACCCGGCTCTACTCGCCCTCGCCTTGGGGGATGCCCTTGCCCGAGAGGATGTCGCTGAGCTGCTGGACGTCGTCGCCGGTGATGACGGCCTCGCCCTCTTCGTGCTTCTTGCGCAGCCGGTTGACCAGCTCCGCACGCAGGATGTCGATCTTGCCGTGCAGGATCCGGCGCTGGTAGGAGACCTCCTGCTCGTCTTCGGTGAGTTGCTGGATCAGCTCTTTGAGCTCCTGGTCGGAGAGAGCGCCGAGGTCAGGGAAGGTGTCCATGGGGCGGGTCAGGTTCTTTCGTAAGGAGGCGGGGCGAGTGTACAGGTAGGGATCAAGTCGAGCTTGAGGGTCGCCGACGTAAATGGCGCAGGCCATCTCTCAGGTACAGGAAGGTGGCTCCGAGGGTCATGGCCAACCCCACGTAGAGCATCACCTCGGGCACCCAGCTGTCCACCACCAGCGCGAGCCCGAGGGCTCCCATGGTGGGCCAGACCGCCCAGCGCCCGAGCATGTTCACCTTGATGTCGACCCCCATCTTGAGCGATATCTGCGTCAGCGCCAGCATCAGCACCTCGCGGGCGGCCAGCACGATCAGCGCCCAGCGGGGCAGCAGCTCGAAGTGGAAGCACACCACCACGCCGGACACCACCAGCAGGCGGTCGGTCAGCGGGTCCATCAGCGCGCCGAGGCGGCTGTACTGACCCGTCAGCCTGGCGGTGAGGCCGTCGAGGTAGTCGGTGGCCGAGATGAAGGCAAACAGCAGGAAGGCCGGGGTGCTACGCCCGTCGGGGTCGTTGAACGCCAGGACGAGGAACAGCGGGATCAGCGCCAGCCGGACGAAGCCGATTGCGTTGGGCAGCGTGACCGGCCGCAGCGGCATCTGGCGCAGGGTCTCCGGAGGCGGGGGCCCGGAGCGGTCGAGGCCCAGCAGCCGCCGCCGGGTGCGCTCGCGCACGGCCTCGGTCTTCTCGCGCACCGCCTCCACGCGCTCCTCGACCTTCTCGCGGGCGGCCTCCCCGCGGGTCTTCTCTACGGGAGGGTCTGCCATAGCTCCACCGCGGCCTGGGCCGCTCCGTCGAGCGGGAGGCTTCGCTTCTCCTGGCCGCGGCGGATCTGGGCCTCCACCTCGCCGGACTCGAGCCCGCGCTTGCCGACGGTGAGGCGCAGGGGGCACCCGAGCAGCTCGGCGTCGGCGAACTTCTCCCCTGCCCCGGCCTCGCGATCGTCGTAGATCGTGTCCAGGCCCGCCTCTCGCAGCTCCCCGTAGAGGCCGTCGGCCACCTCACGGGCCGGCTCTCCCTCGCGCCCGAGCGTCACCAGCTCGACGTCGAAGGGCGAGAGTGACCGCGGCCAGGAGATGCCCTGCTCGTCGGCGTGCTGCTCGATGGCCGCGGCCACGATGCGGGCGGGGCCGATTCCGTATGAGCCCATCCAGATCGGGTGCTCGGAGCCCGACTCGTCCAGGAAACGGGCGCCCAGGGGCTCGGAGAACCGGGTCCCGAGCTTGAAGATGTTCCCCACCTCGATCGCGGGCTCGATCCGGATGGTCGCGCCGTTGGGGCAGGTGTCGCCCGCCTCCACGGTCCTCACGTCGGCCCAGGTGGCCTCGAAGTCGCGCCCTGGCTCGACTCCGCGCAGGTGCTTGTCGGGCTCGTTGGCGCCGGTGACGAGGCCGCTGAGCCCGTTCAAGGCCTCGTCGGCGATCACCTCGACTCGGGCGCCGACGGGGCCGATGTAGCCGGCCACCGTGCCGAATTCGTCGCGAACCTCCTCCTCGTGCGCGGGGCGGGTCTCGGCGCCCAGGGAGTTGGCGAGCTTGATCGGGTTCAGCCGGTGGTCGCCCCTCAGCAGCACCAGCACCGGTCCTCGGCCGTCGACCACCATCGGCATCGCCTTGATCAGCGCAGTGGCGGGCACGCTCAGCAGGCGGGCCACCGCTTCGATGCTGGTGGCCCCCGGCGTGTCCACGGCCTCGGGCGCCGCCAATGCCTCGGGCAGGCCGTCGGGCGGCTGAGGAGTCGCGCTGGCCACCTCCACGTTGGCGGCGTAGCCGGCGTCCGACAGCGCGACGTCGTTCTCGCCCGCTGGGCAGGGGGCCATGTACTCGTGGGCCCCGAACCCACCCATCATCCCCACGTCGGACTCGACCCGGTACCACTCGAGACCGGCCCGGTCGAAGATCCGGTCGTAGGCGCCGGCGTAGAGGTCGTAGGAGTGGTCCAGCCCGTCGCGGTCGCGATCGAACGAGTAGGCGTCCTTCATCACGAACTCGCGGGTGCGCAGCACGCCGGCGCGGGGCCGCGGCTCGTCGCGCTCCTTGGTCTGGAAGTGGTAGAGCAGCTTGGGGAGGTCGCGGTAGGAACGGACCTCGCGGGCCATGTGGAAGGTGAGCGCCTCCTCGTGGGTCATGGCCAGGACCAGCTCGGCGTTCCTGCGGTCCTGGAGCTTGAACAGCTCGTCGATGTCGTAGCGGCCCGAGGCTCGCCACAGCTCGGCCGGCTGCAGGACCGGCATCAGCATCTCCAGCGCACCGATGGCGTCCATCTCCTCGCGCACGATCTGCTCGGCCTTTCGGTGGGCCCTCCATCCGGCCGGCAGCCAGGACCACATGCCCGCCCCGAGCTGGCGGGCCATCCCCGCCCGAACCAGCAACCGGTGGGAGACCGCCTCGGCGTCCGCCGGGGCCTCTTTGGTGGTGGGCAGGAAGTAGTTCGAGAGACGCGTCACCGGAGCCGCCGAGTCTAGGTCAAGGACTGAGCCGGATCGGTCGATATCGAGGTGAGCCCGCCACCCGGCGGGCCGCTTCGGCATGGGCTACCAAATCGCAAAAAGAAGGTGCTCGGCGCGCTCGCGGGGCTCGTCTTCTTGGGCTGGCTCGTGTTCGCGGCCCACGCCGTTCTCGACGTGGGCAAGGGCCCAGCGTTCGACTCCTGGCTCTACGACGGGCTCATGGCCGCGGCCGGCATCGCGTGCCTGGTCCGCGCCAAGCTCGTCAAGCCGGAACGGCAGGCCTGGGTGTTCTTCGGCACGGGACTGCTGCTGTTCACCGCCGGCGAGATCTACTGGTCGATCTTCCTCACGGGGAAGGAGGAGGTCCCGATCCCCTCCCCCGCCGACGTCCTCTACCTGGCGCTCTACCCGGCGTTCTACGCGGCAGTGTTCAAGATGGGCCGCGCGCGCTTCGGAAGGGCAGGCCGGCGGATTGGTCTGGACGGTGTGACCGCCGCGCTGGCCGTGGGATCGCTGGCCATCGGGGCCGCCTTCGGCCCGATCTTCGGCGCCGCGGAGGGCGACGCCCTGGAGGTGGCGACCAACCTGGCCTATCCCCTCGGGGACGTCCTGCTGATCGGCCTCGTGGTGGGTATGACCGCTCTCGCGGGGCGCCGGCCGGGACTCGGCTGGGCGCTGCTCGCGAGCGGCCTCGGCCTCATGGCAATCGGCGACAGCACCTACGTGCTCCAGTCGCTCGGCAACACCTATGTCGAGGGCGGTCCGATCGACCTGATGTGGCCCTCGGCGGCGCTGCTCGTAGCGATGGCCGCCTGGGTTCCGGCAAAGCCGGCCGAGCAGGCCCAGCCCAGCCGCCGGGTCTCGACCGTGCCCATCACGTGCGCGTTGGTGGCGGTGGCCAGCGCCGTCCTTGCCTCGATCGCAGAGTTCAACCTCGCGGGACAGCTGCTCAGCGCCGTCGCCCTGGTGGCGGTGGCCGCCCGGATGGCGGTCGCCGTGCACGACAACCAGCAGCTGCTCGACGGCACGCGCGAGGACGCCGACACCGACGCCCTCACCGGCCTGGCAAATCGCCGTCGCCTGCTCGAGGATCTCAAGGTGGGCGTTCATGCGCCGCCACACCTTGATCGGAGAGCGGATCCTGAGCGCCGCCCCGGCGCTGGCGCCCGTCGGGCGGCTGGTGAGGTCGAGCCACGAGCGCATCGACGGCACGGGCTACCCCGACGGCCTGGAGGGCGACGCCATCCCGCTCGGGGCAAGGGTCGTCGCGGTCTGCGACGCCTACGAGGCGATGACCGCCGACCGGCCCTATCGCAAGGCGATGTCGAGCGCCGAGGCCGTGGCCGAGCTGCAGCGCTGGGCGGGGACGCAGTTCGACCCCGAGGTCGTCGACGCGTTCATCTCGGTGCTCCGCTCCCCCGAGCGGAGCACTCTCGACGCCGTCACGCCCGCGTAAAGCGGCGACCGGCGGTCGGCGAGACGTCCTCGCCCAGGCGCTTGCGCTCGGTCTTGGGCGCCCCGGCCATCGGCAGTGCGTCGCCCTCGGCCATGGCCTGCTCGCTGGCCGCGGCGGCCTCCATCGCCGCCATGCGCTCGGGGGTCATCTCCCCGGCGTTCTCCTCTTCGATCTTCTGCAGCCACTCGGCGCCCTCGGCGACCTTGCCCTCGTCGCGCTCCACGCGACCGAGCTTCAGCGACCGGTCGATCTCGGTGAACAGCTCCTCCACCAGGCGCTCCTGGGGGACCTTCCGCAGCGGCTCGCCGCCGGCGAAGATCAGGCCCTCGTTCTTGGCGCCGGTGATGCCGAAGTCCGCGTGCGAGGCCTCGCCGATCCCGTTCACCGCGCAGCCGAGCACGGCCACCTCGATCGGCTCGTCGTAGGCCTCGAGGCGCGTCTCGACCTCGGCGACGACGGTGTCCATGTCGAACTGAAGCCGGCCGCAGGTGGGGCAGGCGATCAGCACCGGGCCCTTCTCGCGCAGCTTGAGCGCCTTGAGGATCTCCCAGGCGACCTTGACCTCCTCCTCGGCGTGGAAGGTCGAGAGCGAGATGCGCACGGTGTCGCCGATGCCGTCGGCGAGCAGCGTGCCGAGGCCCACGGCGGACTTCAGCGAGCCGGTCCACTTGGTGCCGGCCTCGGTGATGCCCAGGTGCAGCGGGTACGGGATCCGCTCGGACAGCAGGCGATTGGAGGCGATGGTGTTGGGCACGCTGGTGGACTTGATGGAGACCTTGAAGTTCTCGAAGTCGAGCCGCTCCATCAGCTCCACGTACTCCACAGCGGCCTGCACCAGCGCCTCCACGGAGTTCTCGCGCTCGAGCTCGTGCAGGTGCTTGGGCAGCGAGCCGGAGTTGACCCCGATCCGCAGCGGCGTGCCGGCCTTCCTGGCCCGCTCGGTGACCTCGCCGGTCTTCTCGTGGCCGCCGATGTTGCCGGGGTTGATCCGCACGCAGTGCGCGCCGGCATCGATGGCCTTCAGCGCCAGGGTGTGGTTGAAGTGGATGTCGGCGATCACCGGGATCGGCGACTCGACGACCAGGCGCTTGAGCGCGTCGACGTCCTTGTCGCGCGGGATCGCGCAGCGGACGATGTCCCCACCGGCGTCGGCGATGGCCCGGATCTGCTTCAGCGTGGCGTCGTAGTCCGCCGTCTCGGTCTTGGTCATCGACTGCACGGCAACCGGCGCGCCGCCGCCGATCTTGACCCCGCCGACGTCGATCTGGCGCTCTGAGGGCACCCCTTCAGGGTAGCTACGCGGGGGCGCTGCCCTGCGCCAGCAGGGTGCCCATCCGCCGTACTCGCCAGTCCGCCTCTTCGGGCCAATCCGCGGGATCCGGGGGCCACCAGGCGAACTCGTCGTGCTCGGCGTCCGGCACAGGCTGGGCGTCGGAGGCCACCGTGGCCTGGCCGACGAGCATCGCCACGCCGTTCGGGAGCCTGACCAGCGCCTCCACCGCCGACCGCACCGGGCGCAGCTGCCACTCCTCGTCCAGCTCGCGGAACAGCGTCTCCACCGGGCTCTCCCCCACCTCGACCGCGCCGCCGGCTCCCAGCGCCCAGCGCTCGGCCCAGGTGGCCAGCCAGGCGGCCCGGCGGCCGGCCAGCCACCAGCCGTCCTCCCGGCGTACGACACACAGGGCCGTGAGGGAGTCGCAGGCCTCGCCGTCCACCAGCCGCAGCGCCCAGCGGGCGGGCTGGAGCTCCATCCACAGGCCGCCGTCGCGGGCTTCGTGATCGCGCATCCGCGCCGCCATGCCGTCGTGTGCGGGAGAGCCGCGCGAGCTCAGCTCGGCCACCTGGGCGTCGGCGGCGGCTGTCAGCTCCTGTGAGGGCTCGTAGGCGGCCTGGTGCCAGCGAACGTCGACGTCCTCTGGGGCCCAGGGCCCGCGGGCCAGCAGCGCGGCGGACGATGATTCCACACTTCCCATGATGTCGATTCGGGCGCGCCGCGTTCGTGTAGGGGTTGAAAACGACCCCGGAGGCGATGGACATGACCACGATCAAGGCAGTCGAGAGCGTCACGCTGGACGGAGTGATGCAGTCGCCGGAGGAGTGGACGCAGCCCTACCGGGACGAGGTGCAGGCGCAGGCCATGGCCCAGGACATGGCCGGCGGAGGCGGCTTGCTCTTCGGCCGGTCCACCTACGAGGAGTTCGTCCGGGCCTGGGCCGGCAGGGACGACAACCCGTTCACGCCGGTGCTCGAGGCGCGCCAGAAGTACGTCGCCTCGCGAACCCTGTCCGAGCCGCTCCCGTGGGAGAACTCGACGCTGGTGAGCGGGGACCTGGCCGAGCTCAAGCGCACGGCACCCGAGGACCAGCTGGTGGTGCTGGGCAGCGGGCAGCTGGTCCGAAGCCTGCTCCACGAGGACCTGATCGACGAGCTCCTGCTCCAGATCCACCCGCTCGTGCTCGGATCCGGGACCCGCCTGTTCGAAGCCGGCGGGCCCGGCCTGCCCCTCGCGCTGGCGCACTCGGTCACCACCACGACGGGCGTGCTGATCGCGACCTACCATCGGGCGGGCGCATGACCCGGTACCTGCTCAGCGTCTACCAGCCCTATGGCGGGGGCCCTCCGCCCGAGAACCTCGACGAGATCATGGAGGACACCCGCGCCGTGGCAGACGAGATGAGGGCCGCGGGCGTGTGGGTCTTCTCCGGCGGCCTTCACCCGCCCGACACGGCTTCGGTGGTGCGCGACGAGCTGGTCACCGACGGCCCGTTCATCGAGGCCAAGGAGCACCTCGGCGGCTTCACGGTGATCGACGCGCCCGACCTCGACGCCGCCCTTGACTGGGCGCGCAGGACCTCGCGCGCGACGACCCTGCCGATCGAGGTGCGGCCCTTCCAGTAGCGCGTGTCGGAGATCGATCGTGTCTTCCGCGAGGAGCACGGCCGGGCGGTCGCGGTGTTGGTGCGGCTCCTCGGCGACATCGACCTCGCCGAGGAGGCGGTGCAGGACGCCTGGACGGTGGCTGCCGAGCAGTGGCCGGCCACCGGGCTGCCGCCCAGCCCGGCGGGATGGATCATCACCACCGCGCGCAACCGGGCGATCGACCGCCACCGGCGCGAATCCCGCCGGGACGCTCTGCAGGCGGAGGAGGCGCTGCTGTTCGGTGTGGCGGAGGGGCCGCCGCTCGAGGAGGGGGCGATGCGCGATGACGAGCTGCGCCTGATCTTCACCTGCTGTCACCCCGCGCTGTCCACCCCCGCCCAGGTGGCGCTGACGCTCAGGTTGCTGGGCGGGCTGACCACCCCGGAGATCGCCCGGGCCTTCCTGGTTCCCGAGGACACGATGGCCCAGCGTCTCGTGCGGGCCAAGCGCAAGATCCGCGCCGCCGCCATCCCCTACCGGGTGCCCGACCCGGCGGAGCTTCCCGGCCGCCTCACCGCGGTGCTCGCGGTGGTCTACCTGGTGTTCAACGAGGGCCACACCGCCAGCGAGGGCGACGCCCTGGTCCGAGGCGAGCTGTGCCGCGAGGCGATCCGGCTTGGCCGCCTGCTTGCCGACCTGATGCCCGACGAGCCCGAGGTCCTCGGCCTGCTGGCGCTCATGCTGCTCACCGAAGCGCGGCGGGAGGCCCGGTCGGGCGATGAGCTGGTGCTGCTCGCCGATCAGGACCGGGCGCGGTGGGACCGCGCGCTGATCGCCGAGGGCCAGGACCTGGTCCGGCGCTGCTTGCGGCGGGCACAGCCGGGGCCGTACCAGGTGCAGGCCGCCATCAACGCCGTCCACAGCGACGCGCCCGACGCGGCGAGCACCGACTGGGGGCAGATCGTGACCCTGTACGACCAGCTTCTCGCCCTCCAGCCCAGCCCGGTCGTGGCTCTGAACCGGGCGGTCGCCGTCGCCGAGCTCGAGGGGCCGGCTCCAGCGCTCACGCTGGTCGACGAGCTGGACCTGGCCGGGCACCACCGCTTCCACGTCGTGAGGGCCGACCTGCTGCGGCGCCTTGGTCGCCGAGACGAAGCGGCCGCCGCCTACGAGCGGGCCATCGCGGGAGCGGACAACCTGGTCGAGCGCCGCCACCTCGAGCGCCGGCTGAAGACTCTCTAAACGCTCGAGGGGCGCCCCTCGCGGGGCGCCCCTCGTTTCCGGCGCTATGTCCTGCGGGCCTAGCTGGCCAGCAGGCGGCGGGCGCCGAACCCGCCGCCGACCAGGACGATCCCGATCAGGCCGAGCTGCCAGATCTCGAGGCCGGTGAAGGGCAGGCTGCCCTTGTCGGCCTTCTCGACCTTCTTGGCGGCCGGCTGGGCCTCTTCGTAGTCGTCGGTGCGCTCGTAGTCGGGCTTGTCGGTCCCGTGCTCGGGGTAGCGCTCCTCGTACCAGCGGCAGAACTCCTTGTCGGAGTGCGAGGGCTCTGCGTCCTTCATCTTGCAGTAGCGCTCGTACCGGTCCCTCTCCTCGGTGGTGGGCTGCTTGTCAGCGGAGGCGTTCGTCCCCTTGGCGTAGGCCTCGCAGAAGGCCTTGTCGGAGTGCGAGGGCTCGGCGTTGGGCTGGTTGCAGTAACGCTCGTAGCGCGCCGCGTCCTCGATCTGCTGCTGCTCCTTGGTCTTGGGCGTGTCCTCCTCGGCCTGGTTGCCCTCCTCCATGCCCTGCTCAGCGGGCTGAGCGGGGCCGGCGGGCTGGGCCGGCACCCCGGCGCCCGGGGTGGGCTCGCCGATGGCGATGCTCTGGTCGGCGGCCTGGGCGGTCGAGGCGAGGCCCAGCGAGGCGACGGCCAGGGCCGTGGCGACGAGCTTGGTGGTGGCGGTGCGGGTCATCTTGGTCTCCTTGGTGCTGGTGGCGAATCCGATAGGAGGAGTCTCCGTTCGGTGCGCCCTCCCAGCTAGGGAGCCAAGGGTGTAGGTAGCCCACCCGGGGGTGGCGCCTTGGCCACCCTGGGTGGGGACCCGTCAGGCCGTGCGCTAGCTGTAAAGCCCTTCGATCTCGTCCTTGTACTTCTCGGCGATCGGCTTGCGCTTGAGCTTCATGGTCGGGGTCAGCTCCTCCCCGCCGGGCTCCCACTCGGTCGGCAGGATCTTGAACTTCTTGATCTGCTCCACCCGCGCGAGCTGCTCGTTGGCCGCGTCGATCTCCTCCTGGACGGCCGCGATCACCTTCTCGTTGGCAGACAGCTCGGCGGCGTCCGGCGACGCGCCGACCTTCTCGGCGAGCCCCGGGATGGCATCGGGGTCCAGCGTGACGAGCGCGCTGTTGAACTGGCGCGCGTCCCCGATGGTCACCGCCTGGCCGATGAGCGGACCGGCCGCCTTGATCTTCGACTCGATGTTCGCCGGCGACATGTTCTTGCCGGCGGCGCTGATGATCAGCTCCTTCTTGCGGTCGACGATCTTCAGGTAGCCGTCCTCGTCGAACTCGCCGATGTCACCGGTGCGCAGGAAGCCGTCGTCGGTGAAGGTCTCGGCCGTCTTGTCGGGCAGGTTGCGATAGCCGGGCATGACCACGGGGCCACGGATCAGAACCTCGCCGTCCTCGTCGAGCTTGATCTCGCAGTCGGGCGCCGGCGGGCCGACGGTCCCGATCTTGATCTTCTCGGGCGGGTTGCAGGTGCCGGCGCCGCACGTCTCCGACATGCCCCACAGCTCGGCCAGCGGCACGCCCAGGGCGTGGAAGAACTCGATCACCTCGGGAGGCGTGGGCGCCGCGCCCACGTTGCAGGCCTCCACCTGGTCGAGGCCGAGCATCCCGCGCACGTTGGCCAGAACCTGCTCGTCGGCCTGCTTCCACTGCTCCTCCAGGTCGGCGGGAACCTCCTCACCGGCCTGGATCAGCTTGACCCGCTTCAGCGACAGGTCCACCGCGCCCTGCATGGCCTCCTTCTGCGGGCCCTCGTCGAGCCCGGCCAGCATGGCCTCGAGCCCGGCCTTCATCTTCTCCCAGATGCGCGGGACGGCGAAGAACCAAGACGGCCGCACCTGGGGCAGGTACTGCGCCACCTGGCGGGCATCGGGACAATCGGTGACGTTGAACCCGCACAGCATCGGCAGGTACTGGCTCACGTTGCGCTCGGCCACGTGCGCCATCGGGAGGTAGGAGACGATCCGGCCGCCGAACGGGAAGACGATGATCTTGTCGTAGGAGCGAACGCAGCCGACCATGTTGCCGTGCGAGATCTGCACGCCCTTGGGCGGCCCGGTGGTGCCCGAGGTGTAGATCAGCGTGAGGATGTCGTCGGGCTCGACCGCCTTCCAGGCGGCCTCGAAGTCGAAGTCCTCCGCGGCCTTGCCCTCTAGCTCGGCCAGGGAGATAGCGCCCTCGGGCGGGTCCCCGTCCACGACCACGACGTGCTCGAGCGGATTGTCGGCGTCCTTGGCAGCCATGATCCGGTCGAGGAAGGCCTGCTCGGTGATGACGACCGTGTTGCCGGCGTCGCCCACGAGGTACTCGATCTGCTCCGCCGTGTAGGTGTTGTAGATCGAGAAGGGCGTGGCGCCGAGGTGCATCGCGCCGGCGTCGCAGTAGTGGAACTCGGGGCGGTTGGTGAGCATGATCGCCACGGTGTCGCCCCTGCCCACGCCGAGGGCCGCCAGCCCGCCGGCGACCTTCCTGGCGTGGTCGGCGTACTCGCCCCACGTCAGCGACACGTCGTCGTCCTTCGTGCGCAGCGCGACTTGGTCGGCCACCGCCTCGGCGGTGATCTGGAACGCCTCGCAGACGGTCTTGGCGTCTATTGCAGGCGGACGCTCGGTCTTGCGTTCTACGGTGCTGCTCTCCAACGGGGGCTCCTCTCCCTGGTCTCCTCGAAGCGGGAGCCTAATGCGGCGCTAGCGGACTTGGAACCCCTCGCCGGTCAGGCGCCCGATGTCGTTGGTCAGCCCGAGCACGAACAGCCCGATCACGAGCATGAAACCGATGATGCTCGATTTCTCCATGAGCTGGTAGGAGACCGGCTTGCGCCGCACGAGCTCCACCAGGGCCCAGAAGATGTGGCCGCCGTCCAGCGGCAGGAACGGGAACAGGTTCACGATCGCCAGGGAGAGCGAGATGACCGCCAGGATCGCCACCACCTCGGCGATGTCCTGGAGGATCGTCTGCCGCGTGACCTCGTAGGAGCCCACCACGCCGGATATCTCCTTGCGCTTCTCGGCGTTGAACAGCCGAGCCGGGAGGCTCAGCGTCTGGCCGGTGATGAACGTGAACTGGTCGAACGTGCGCGTGAACGCCTTCCCGGGGGGCAGGGTCTGGCGCGGCCCGGGCGCGTAGCCGAAACCCAGCCGTGTCTTCTTCGCCTGGGGGTCGTAGACGGGCGTCAGCTCCAGGCGCTTCTCCTGCCCGTTGCGGCTGATCAGCAGGTTGGCCGACTCGGTGGCCTTGCAGCGCGCCTTCGGAGGCGTGTCGGCGCATTTGTGCGAGGAGATCTGTCGCGAAAGGGTGCGCAGCTGCCCCCGCTTGCCGTCCACGGCGAGGATCTTGTCCCCCGGCCGCAGCTGGCCGGCCGCCGGATAGGTCTTCTCCACCACGTCCACCTCTGCGCGCTTGGGCACGGTCTCGGCGCCGATGGCGGAGAAGAACACGAACATCAGCAGGAACGCGACGACCAGGTTCACCGCCGGCCCTGCGGCGATCACCACGATCCGCTTCCACACCGGCTGGGAGTAGTAAGCCCGCGTGCGGACCTCGTCGGGGAGGTCCTCGCTGGGGTTCATCCCGCTGATCTTCACGTAGCCCCCGAGGGGGATCGCTCCGATGGCGTACTCGGTCTCCCCGCGCTTGCGCGAGACCAGGTTGGGCGGGAAGAACAGCGAGAACTTCTCCACCCGCATCCCCACCGCCTTGGCGGCGAAGAAGTGGCCCATCTCGTGCAGCACCACCAGGGCCATGAAGCCCGCGGCCGCGAGCACGACGGAGACGAGCGTCATACCGCGGCTCCGGCGGCGTGGCGGCGCGCCTCGGTGTCGGCCTCGGTCAGGTTCGAGAAGTCGCGCAGGGGCTGGGCCGGCACGGCCGACAGGGTGTCCTCGATCACGCGCGGGATGCCGGTGAAGGGGAGGTCGCCGTTGAGGAAGGCGTGCACCGCCACCTCGTCGGCCGCGTTGAGCACGCATGGGGCCGTGCCGCCCGCCATCGCCGCCTCACGGGCCAGTCGCAGGCACGGGAAGGCCGCCTCGTCGGGAGCCTCGAACTGGAGCGAGCCCACCGCCGCCAGGTCCAGCGTGGGCACCGGGACGTCGGCCCGCTCGGGGTGGTGCAGGGCGTAGGAGATCGGCACGCGCATGTCGGGGTGACCGAGATGGGCAAGGGACGCGCCGTCGTTCAGCGAGACCATCCCGTGCACGATCGACTGCGGGTGGACCACCACGTCGATCTGGTCGTAGGGCGTCCCGAACAGATGGTGCGCCTCGATCACCTCGAGGCCCTTGTTGAACAGCGTGGCCGAGTCGATCGTGATGCGCCCGCCCATGTCCCAGGTGGGGTGCGCGAGCGCCTGCTCGACCGTCACGTCCTCGAGCTCGTCGGCCGAGCGGCCACGGAAGGGGCCGCCGGAGGCGGTGAGCACCAGCCTGTCGACCGTGCCCGGTGCCTCGCCGGCCACCAGCTGATGCAGCGCCGAGTGCTCGGAGTCGACCGGGATGACCTGGGCGCCGGTGGCCTCCGCCAGCGCCATCACCAGCTCGCCGCCCACCACGAGGCTCTCCTTGTTGGCCAGGGCGAGGTCGATCCCCTCCCCCAGCGTGGCCACGGTCGGGCCCAGGCCCGCAGATCCGGTGAGCGCGTTGAGCACGAGGTCCGCTCCCGACTCGACGATGAGCTGGACCAGCCCTTCGCTGCCGGCCAGCACCTCGCCGTCGGTCCAGGCCTCGGCGGCGCGCGCGGCCGCCGCTTCGTCGGACAGCGCTATCCGGCTGACTCCCAGCGCGCGGGTCTGCTCGAGCAGCAGCTCGTGGTTCGAGCCCGCTGAGAGGGCGACGACCTCCAGCTCGGAGCTGCCCTCGACCACCTCGATGGCCTGGGTCCCGATGGAGCCCGTGGACCCCGCAATGACGACTTTGCGCACCCGCCTGAGACTAGACAGGCCCGACGACCTGCATGACCGCTTCGACCACCGCTGCGTCGAACTGGGAGCCGGCGCCGGTCTGCATCTCCTTGGCGGCCTGGGCGAAGGTCAGCGCCTTGCGGTAGGGCCGGTCGGTGGTCATCGCGTCCCAGGCGTCGCAGGCGAAGATGATGCGCGCGCCCAGCGGAATCTCCTCGCCGGCCAGGCCGTCGGGGTAGCCGTAGCCGTCCCAGCGCTCGTGCGCGTGCCGCACCAGGGCCGGCCTGAGCCGCTCCGCAGGAGATCGACAGCCGCGCGTCGCGTTCGGCGCCCAGGGCGGTCAGCGCGGCGCCGGCCACCTCCTCGGCGGCTTCCAGGTCGCCGCCTTCGAGCAGGACGCAGAACTCGTCGCCCGACAGCCGCCCGACGGTGCTCAACGGCCAGCGCGCCGACGCGGCCACCAGCGCGTCGCCCACCAGCAGCAGCGCCCGGTCCCCGGCGTCGTGGCCGCGGGCGTCGTTGATCGGCTTCAGGCCGTCGACGTCGCAGATCAGGACGGTCAGATCGCCGTCCGAGTCGAGCGCGCGCGTCGTCGCTCGCTCGAGGCCCTCGAGCAGCGCCCGCCGGTTGGCCAGGCCGGTCAGCGAGTCCTCGTAGGCCAGCTGGGAGACGCGCGAGAACAGTTCCGCCCGCCCCAGCACCTGCGCGAGTCGAGTGGCGATCGCGCTCAGGAAGCGGACGTCCGCCGCCTGAAAGCGCGGCTGGCCCGGCGAGGTGGCGGTCCAGACCTCTCCCCAGGTCTGGCCGTCCACGATGATCGGCACGGCGACGTCGGACTCCTTGCCCAGGGAGCGGAGCAGCGCCACGGCCGCGGGATCCGCCGAGGGGTCGTCCACCGCGTTGAAATACGGCTGGCCCTGCTGGAGCATGCGCTTGACCAGCGGGTTCTGGCTGAGCGGGTAGAGCTCGTCCTCGGGGTAGCGGTGCTCGGCCGGGCCGAGCTCCCCGACGTTGATCAGCGTGTGCAGCGCCTCGCGCTCACGGTCCCAGCGGCTGACCGACAGGGAAGACGAGCCGACCGCGCGGCGAGCCTCCTCGGCGACCAGCTCGAGCACGTCCTCGAGGCGATGCGCGCCGGCAGCCGCGGCGGCGACACGTGTGAGGGCCTCGCGCTCGGCGTCGGGCGGCCCGTCCGCAGAGGCGAGCCGAAGCGGCGTGGGCCGCACGGAGGGCAGGGGGTCGGCGCCGCTAGCACGGCATTGTGGTCGCATCGGCTCCCCGCGCGACGTACTTGAGGCCGGGTCAGCCCAACCCGAGTGCCAACGCGACATAAAAGGCCGCGGGCACGCTGAAGAACACGCCGTCCAGGCGGTCGAGCACCCCGCCGTGGGGCCCGAACAGGCCCCCGGTGTCCTTCACCTCCAGGTCGCGCTTGATCAGCGACTCGAACAGGTCGCCCATGGGGGCCGCGAGGGCCACCACCACACCGAGGATCACCGCCTCGCCGTGGCTCAGCCAGTCCTGGTAGAGGCCGGCGAACCAGAACGCCGCCGTACCGCCGATGACCCCCACGATGAGGCCCTCCAGGGTCTTGTTGGGCGAGATCTCCGGCGCCAGCGGCCGCCGCCCGTACAGCCGCCCGCCGAAGTACGCGAACGTGTCGCCGAGGAAGGTGGCCACCAGCACGTCGATCAACAGCCCCTGACCCTCGGGTAGGTCGCGGAGGAACACCGCGTGGGCCATGGCCAGGCCTATCCACAGCGGCCCGAACAGGGTCACGGCGATCGCCCACGAGGCGTTCTCGCGCCGCGGGCGCAGCAGCGCCCCCACGAAGGCCACGGGGAAGGCGCACACCAGCGCGAGCAGCACCTGACGGTCGCCGCCGTACAGCGCGGCCATGACCATCCCCGCCAGGGTGAGGAAGCCGACCACGTCGACGGGCCTGACGCGGCGCATCATCGAGTACAGCTCGTGCAGCGCCGCGATGCCCAGGGCGATCAGGCCGAGGGCGAAGATCAGCCCGCCCGAGATGACGATGAACAGCGCGAAGACGATCGCCGGGAGGGCGTAGAGCACACGCGACGGCGTGTCCGAGCGGCGGCGGCGGTCCTCGTCGCGTGCGGCCACCTCAGCGGCCCCCGAACCGCCGCGCACGCGCGGCGTACTCGTCGAGGGCGGCACGGAAGGCCCCGCGCGTGAAGTCGGGCCACAGCTCGTCGGCGAACACGAACTCCGAGTACGCCACCTGCCACAGCAGGTAGTTGGAGACCCGCCGCTCGCCGCTGGTGCGGATCAGGAGGTCGGGGTCGTGCATCTCCGGTGCGTAGAGCAGCCGGCTGAACTCCTCCTCGGTCTCCCCCTCGAACCGCCGGGCCGCGTCCACGATCTCGGCCCGCGATCCGTAGTTGAAGGCCACGAACAGCGTGATGCGGTCGTTGGCATCCGTCTTCTCCTCGGCCCAGTCCATGCGCCGCTGGAGCTCCCGGGCCACGCCGTCGCGACGCCCGATGAAGCGCATCCGCACGCCCTCCTCGTCCAGCTCGGGCGTCTCGCGGTCGATGCGCTCGGCGAACATCGCCATCAGCGCGTCGACCTCCTCTTTCGGGCGCGACCAGTTCTCGGTCGAGAACGAGTACACGGTGAGCTCGCGCACGCCGAACTCGGCGGCGTCACGCAGGCGTGCCTTGACCGTGTCCGCGCCGGCCTGGTGCCCGGCGACCGGTGGCAGCCCGCGCTCCCTGGCCCAGCGCCCGTTTCCGTCGGTGATGATCGCGACGTAGCGCGCCGCCGCCTCGGCGGCCATCAGACCTCGAGGATTTCTGCCTCTTTGCCCGCGAGGGCCTGGTCGATCTCCGACACCCGGGCGTCGGTGAGCTTCTGCAGCTCATCCTCCGCGCGGTGCTCGTCGTCGGAGCCGACCTCGCCCTCGCTCTTGAGCTCGCGCAGGTCGTGCATGGTGTCGCGGCGGACGTTGCGCACCGCGACGCGACCTTGCTCGGCGATGTTGTGCGCGACCTTCACCAGCTCCCGCCGGCGCTCCTCGGTCAGCTCGGGGATGGACAGGCGGATCACGTTGCCGTCGTTGGACGGCGTCAGACCCACGTCGGAGTCGAGGATGGCCTTCTCGATCGCCTTGATCGACCCGGGGTCGAACGGCGTCACGGTCAGCAGGCGCGCCTCGGAGGCGGACACCTGGGCGAGCTGGCGCAGGGAAGTCATCGCGCCGTAGTAGTCGACGTTGACCCGGTCGAGCAGGTGCGGCGTGGCCCGGCCGGTGCGCACGCTGCTGAACTCCCCGCGCGTGGACTCGACGGACTTGGCCATCCGCTCGGCCGCGTCGTCGATGAACTCCTTGAGGACTCCGTCGCTCATTGCGTGGCTACTACCGTCCCCACCCTCTCGCCGCACACTATCCGGTCGATGTTGCGCTCGTCGTCCATGTTGAAGACCCGGATCGGCAGCTTGTTCTCCATGCACAGCGACAGCGCCGTCGAGTCCATCACCTTCAGGTCGCGCTCGAGCGCCTCGCGGTGGGAGATCTCGGGGATGAACGCCGCGTCGGGGTTTGAGCGGGGGTCGGCGTCCAGCACTCCCTCCACCCCGTTCTTGGCCATCAGGATCGCGTCGGCGCGCATCTCCAGCGCGCGCAGCGCGGCGGCGGTGTCGGTGGTGAAGAACGGGTTGCCGGTGCCCGCGGCGAAGATCACCACCCGTCCGCGCTCCAGGTGGCGCATGGCGCGGCGGCGGATGTAGGGCTCGGCCACCTCCGAGATCGTGATCGCCGACTGCACCCGGGTCACCGCGCCCACCTTCTCCAGCGCGTCCTGCAGCGCCAGCGCGTTGAGCACCGTCGCCAGCATGCCCATGTAGTCGCCGGTGGCGCGGTCCATGCCCTCGGCCGCGCCGGCCAGTCCGCGGTAGATGTTGCCGCCCCCTACGACCACGGCCACCTCCACCCCGCGGTCGGCCACCTGCTTGACCTGGGCCGCGATGGCGGCGATGCGGTCGGGGTCGGCGCCGTAGTCCCACCGGCCCATCAGGGCCTCCCCCGACAGCTTGAGCAGGATCCGGTGGAAGACCGGCTCGGGAACGGCTTACTCCTCGCCCACGTCGAAGCGCTGGAAGCGGCGGACCACCACGTTCTCGCCGGTGGTGGCGGCCAGCTCGGCGCGCAGCTCCTCGATGCGCTTGCCGCCGTGCTTCTCCTCGTTGACGTGGATCTGGTTGAGCAGCACGCTCTCCTCGAGCCACTTGCGCAGTCGGCCCTCGGCCATCTTCTCCTGTACCTGCTCGGGCTTGCCCTCGGCGGCGGCCTGCTCGCGCAGCACGCGCAGCTCTGACTCGCGCGCCTCCTCGGGCACGTCGTCCTCGGTCACGTAGGTCGGGGCTGCGGCGGCCACGTGGACGGCAACCTCGCGCGCGAACTCGCGGAAGTCGTCGGTGCGGGCGACGAAGTCGGTCTCGCAGTCGACCTCGACCAGCACGCCGATCTTGCCGGTGGCGTGCACGTAGCTCTCCACCACGCCCTCGCTGACCGTACGCTCGCCGCGCTTGGCGGCCTTGGCCTGGCCCTTCACCCGCAGGACCTCGATGGCCTGGTCGATGTCGCCCCCGGCCTCCTGCAGAGCGGCCTTGCACTCCATCATCCCCGCGCCGGTGCGGTCGCGGAGGGCCTTCACGTCCTTGGCCGAGATCTCCGCCACGACGCCTAGCCCTCCTCGTCGGGGTCGAAGGTGCGCCGGCCGCGGCCGGCCTCGGTCGGCTCGGGCTCGGGCGCGGGGGCCTGCTGCTGCTGGGCGGTGCCCTGCGCGGCCTCGGCGGCCTGCTCCTCGGCCTTAGCCTGCTCCTCGGCCTCCTTGCGGGCCTGCTCCTCTGCCTCCACCCGCGCGCGCTCCTCGGCCTCCTTGCGGGCGGCCTCCTCACGCTCGCGGCGGGCCTCCTCCTCCTCGAAGCGGAAGCGACTGCCTCGCTCGGCCACCACTCCGGCGATGGCCTCGGTGATGAGCTTGCACGACCGGATCGCGTCGTCGTTGCCCGGGATCACGTAGCTGACCGGGTCGGGGTCGCAGTTCGAGTCGACCAGGCCGATGATGGGGATCTTCAGCCGCTGTGCCTCGCGCACGGCGATGACCTCGGTCTTGAGGTCGACCACGAACATGGCGTCGGGTTGGCGCTGCATGTCGGCCACGCCGCCGAGGTTGATCTCGAGCTTGTCGCGCTCGGCCAGCGCCTTGATGCGCTCCCGAGTCGGCAGCAGGTCCATCGTGCCGCTCTCGGTCCATCCGCGCAGCTCGTGCAGGCGCTCGATGCGCTTCGAGATCGTGTTCCAGTTGGTCAGCAGCCCGCCCAGCCAGCGCTGGTGGATGTAGGGCATGCCGGCCGCCGTGGCGGCCTCGGCGACCGTGTCGCGGGCCTGCTTCTTGGTGCCCACGAACAGGACGGTTCCGCCCCGCCCCGCGACCTCGCCGACGAACTCCTGGGCGGTGGCCAGCAGCTTCTCGGTCTGCTGCAGGTCGATGATGTGGATGCCGCCGCGCTCACCGAAGAGGTAGCGGCGCATCTTGGGATTCCAACGCTGCGTCTGGTGGCCGAAGTGCACCCCGGCCTCGAGCAGCTCCTTGACTCCTACTTCTGCCATCTGTGCTCCCTTGTCGGTCCGACTCCCGACGGGCGTGCGCGGGACCCGGGCTGTAGCCCCGGGCAGGGCCCGCGCCGGAATCCCGGCGGGTTGGCTGTGTCCGCGGCAGGATAGTGGCCCCGGACGCAAGACGGGGCGGCCGAAAGCCGCCCCGCCTGCGTCCAAGGATGGGACCGGTCCACCGGAGGTAGGGGAAGGAGGGCCGGCCCGCACAGGGTGAAACGCGCCAAAGGCGGCAAGCTTGCGAAAGTCGCGAGACGTCGAGCCCAGGGGGCAAGGAAAAGAGGCCCCAGACAGCAAACGAGGCGCCCGAAGGCGCCTCGCTCACGGTCAGTCTCCGTCTGGCCCTCCGGAGACCGGCTCCCGCCGGGCCGCGTCGAGTGCGCGACGCAGATCAGCGGGTGGTTTGGACTCGCACGAAAAAGGTTCCCCCGATATGGGGTGACAAAACCCGAGCCGGGTACTGTGCAGGAATTGGCGCATTAACCCAAGTCTTTGTCCGCAACTTCCGCCTCCATAAGTGGAATCTGCGCAAACCGGATGCCCGATCTCGGACAGGTGCGCGCGGATCTGATGGGTGCGTCCGGTCTCCAGGCGCACCTCGAGGAGCGTGGTCCCGGGCAGCTCCTCGACCACGGTGAAGTGGGTGATCGCCGGCCTGGGGTTGTCGCTGTCGGTGGACCGCAGCGCCCGACGGCGGCGATCGCGCCCCAGCGGCGCGTCGATGGTGCCCGACGAGGACGGCGGGCGCCCCTCCACCAGCGCGAGGTAGTGGCGGTCGACCTCGCGGGCGGCTATGGCCGCCTTCAGGCGCTCGAAGGCCGGCTCGGACTTCGCCACCACCATCAGCCCCGAGGTGTCGCGGTCCAGGCGCTGCACGATCCCCGGACGAGCGGGGTCAGCTCCCCCGACCGCGCGACCGGCCAGCGCGCCGGCGAGCGTGGGGCCGCGGTGGCCGGCGGCGGGGTGCACTACCAGCCCCGCGGGCTTGTCGACCACGAGCAGGTGCTCGTCCTCGTAGGGCACCTCGAACTCCGGCGTCTCGGAGGGCTCCTCGCTCTCCTCGAGGCTGAACTCGACCACCTCCCCCACGCTCAGCAGGTGGCGCTTGGGGCGCGGGCTGCCGTCGACTGAGACCCGGCCGGCGTCGATCAGCCGCTGTGCCTCCGCTCGTGAGCTCACCTCATCGCGCGCGGCCAAGGCGACGTCCAGCCGCCCTCCTGCCTCCGCGTCGCCGGCGACGAACCTCACTGCTTCTCGGCCACGTAGAACAGCGCGAGGACCCCGAGCACGATCGAGGCATCGGCCAGGTTGAAGGCGGGCCAGAAGGACGGGTCGATGAAGTCGATCACCGCGCCGTCCCGGGCGCGGTCGGCCAGGTTGCCCAGCGCGCCGCCCAAAAGCATCCCCACCGGGAGCCACAGCCACGGCATTTCCGCGTTCCGAGCGAAGAAGACCAGCAGGCCGGCGAGGGCCACTGCGATCAGGACCGCGACCAGCAGGCCGCCCTCCGGGAGGGCGCCGAAGGCCACGCCCCGGTTGCGGGTGTTGGTCAGCTCGAGCCCGAAGAAGAAGTTCTCGCTCATCCCCGGGGACACCGAGGCGATCGCCCACTGCTTGAGCGCTTGGTCGGCCGCGACGACGACGCCGGTCGTCGCCGCCGCCAGGGCCCAGCCCGACAGCCGGGGGCTCACGGCGCCTAGGCGGGGCCGCGGATGAGGTCGGCGAGCAGGGGGCCGACGATCAGCAGCACGAGCGTGCCCACCATCGGGCTGAGGTCGAGCGCGCCCGGGCCGAGCTTGATCATCGGCAGGAAGCGGCGGAACAGGCCCAGGTACGGGCTGGTCACGTCGCGTACGAAGGTCAGAAACATGTCCAGGTAGCGGTTGTACGGGACTCGCGGGAGGAAGCTCATCAGCACCGCCACGAAGATCAGCGCCACGTAGACGTACGTGAGCGTCTCGACGTAGTCGCCGATCTCGCCGCGGACGGTGGCCAGCTGGATCACCTCACGGCCTCCACGATCTCATCCACCGCTGCCGTCAGCGCCTCGGGGAGGCGCTCGCGCTCCAGCGTCTTCAGGCCCTGCTCGGTCAGCCCGCCGGGGGTGGCCACGCGGCGACGAAGGTCCTCGGTGTCGTTGCCGTGGGAGCGCAGCCAGGTGGCGGTCCCGGCCATGGTCTCGACCACGATTCGGCGGGCCTGCTCGGTGTCCAGCCCGTGGCCGGCGCCCGCCGTGGCCAGCGACTCGGCCACCAGGGCGAGGAAGGCGGGCCCGCAGCTCATGACGGCCATCGCCGGCTCCAGGTCGGCCTCGTCCACCGGCAGGACCAGCGCGGCGCGCCCGAGCAGCTCGAGCAGCTCGCGCTCGGCGCCAGTGCCCGCGTAACAGATCACCCCCGCCCGGTACTCCACGGGCAGGTTGGGCATCAGGCGCAGGACCGGGCGGTCGGGGTAGGCCGCCTCGAGCTCGGCCAGCTTCACGCCGGCCAAGATCGAGGCGATCGCCCGCGCCTGGGGCGCGACCTCAGCCGCCACTTCCTCCAGCTGCTTGGGCTTGTGGCACAGGACCACCACGTCCGCGCGCTCGGCCACCTCGGCGTTGGAGGCCAGCGCTTCGCCCCCGGTGGCGTCGGCCAGGCGCTCGGCCTTGGCGCGATCGAGGTCGGCGACCAGCACGGGCTCGCCGATGCCGCGAGCCAAGGCGCTCGCCATGTTCCCCGCCCCGATCAGCCCCAGCTTCACGGGGCCTGACACTAGCTTTGGTTGAAGAAGCCCTTCTCGATCAGGCGGGCGCGTTCCTCGGCGGAGACGTCCACGTTGCGGGGCGTGAGCAGAAAGACCTTGTCGGCGATCCGCTGCATGCCTCCGTCCAGCGCGTAGGTCAGTCCCGAGGAGAAGTCGATCAGGCGCTTTGAGAGATCGGTGTCGGTGCCCTGCAGGTTGAGGATGACCGGGATCGCGTCCTTGAACTGGTCGGCGATCTGCTGGGCGTCGTTGAAGCTCTTGGGGACCACGAGGTGGACCTGGAGGTCGCCCCCGTTGGCCCTGCCGTTGGTCTCCACCGGGCGCAGCACGCGGGTCTCGCTCCGGCCCCCGCGGGGGGACTCGTCGGCGAAGATATCGTCGAAATCGTCGCGCCGGCGGCGGGACAGGCGGCGGACGTTGGGCCGCTCGCGGTAGTTGTCCTCCATCTCGGCCTCGGGCTCGCGCGGCGGGCGCTCGCGCTCCCCGCGGTCACGGACGGGTTCTGCGTAGGCCTCCTCGTCCTCGGCCAAGCCGAAGTAGACGAGAGCACGGTGCCAAGTGTCGCGGAGCGCCATATCGAGGGAATCTTTCGCCCATAACGGGAGAAACCCTTCGTGAACGGTATCGCTTAGATAGGGGACTTCCGCCGTGTCCACCCACCTCCCCACCTCGACAGAGCTCGAACTGGAACTGCCCTCCGGGGTGACCCTGCAGGGAGAGGACGCCGGGGCCGGCCCGGCGATCGTCCTGCTGCACGGCCTGTCGGCCACGCGCCGGCACGTGGTCCAGGGCTCCAACTACCTCCTGCGCCACGGCTACCGCCTGATCGGCTACGACGCTCGCGGGCACGGCATCTCGAGCGCGGCGCCCGACCCCAAGGCGTACGAGTACTCCGACCTGAGCGCCGACCTCGACGCCGTGCTCGACGAGCTCGCCTTGGAGAGCTTCGTGCTGGCCGGGAGCTCGATGGGGGCGGCCACGGCCATCGCCTTCGCCCTGCGCGAGCCCGAGCGGGTGCGGGCGATGGTCCAGATCACGCCCGCCTACGGAGGCGCCCCGCGCACCGACGGGATCGACAAGGACCGGATCTGGATCGAAATGGCCGACGCGCTGGCCGACGGGCCGGAGAAGTTCGCCGAGACGGCCATCCCGCACGACATGCCCGAGAAGTGGCGGGAGACGGCGAAGG
This sequence comes from uncultured Thermoleophilaceae bacterium, assembly GCA_963830065.1. Classification (GTDB taxonomy): domain Bacteria; phylum Actinomycetota; class Thermoleophilia; order Solirubrobacterales; family Thermoleophilaceae; genus JACCZR01. Next base: position 85,001 of record CAWHLA010000010.1, on the reverse strand, counting down.
AGGCAACGATCCAGCGCATGGAGGCCCACACCGACCTCGAGGCGGTGGCCAACGCCATGCGGGTGGTCCCGTGGTCGACGGCCTTCGAGGGCATGGACCAGCTCGAGGACCTCGACATCCCCACGCTGGTCATCGCCAGCCGGGACGAGGCCGACGGCCTGCACCCCTACGAGGTCGCCGTCGAGTACTCCGAGCGGCTGCCCAGCGCCGAGCTGCTGGTCGAGGACGAGGACCAGTCGCCGATCGCCTGGCAGGGAGCGCGGCTCTCCCGCGCCATCGAGGACTTCCTACGCCGTAACGGCGTCGAATAGGACAGAGCCCAGGCGCACGATGGTCGCGCCCTCCTGCGCGGCTACCTCGTAGTCCTGGCTGGTGCCCATCGACAGGCGCTCCAGGCCGTGCTCGGCGGCGAGCTCGGCCAGGCGGGCGAAGTGGCGGCGGTTGTCCTCGGCCCGCTCGACGAAGGGCGGCATCGTGGCCAGGCCGGTGACCGGCACGGGGCAGCGCTCGATGTAGCCGGCCAGCTCGTCGGGCGGTATCCCCGCCTTGCCCTCCTCCCCGGCCACGTTGACCTGGATCAGCACGGCTACGTCCTCCAGGCGCTTCAGCGCCGACTCGCTCGCGACCGAGTGAATCAGGCGGACGCGGGGCGCCACGTCCTTCACCTTGCGGCTCTGCAGCGCGCCGATGAAGTCCCACGACTCGAACAAGTCGCCGTGCTCGTCCTGCTTGGCGGCCAGCTCCTGGGCCCGGTTCTCGCCCACGACCGTCACACCGCCCTCGGCCAGCGCGGGCAGGTCGGCCGCGTCGAGGTACTTGATGGCGGCCAGCACCTCCACCTCGGGCCCGATCGCCTCACGCACCCGCGCGAGGTTCTCCCGCACCCGGTCAGGATCCATCGCGGACCACCACCCCGGCCTGGCGGCCCGTGACCCCGCCGTCGCGCCGGTGGGAGAAGAACAGCTCCGGATGACAGCTGGTGCATAGGTCGACCTCGAGCACCTCGGCCGCCTCGCCCAGCTGCTCGCGCGCGATGCCCCGTAGGTCGAGATGGCTCTTCCCCACGCGGCCGCCTGTCCTACCGAAGGTAGGAAACTCGGCGGCCACCTCCTCGCCGACCTCGTAGCAGCACTTCCCGATGCCGGGGCCGATGGCGGCGGCCGGCGGCTCGTCGAAGCGCTCGAGCGCGCTGGCGATGATGCCACCCGCCAGCCCGCGCCACCCACAGTGCAGCATCGCCACCTGGTCCGGCGCTACCAGCGCCACCGGCAGGCAGTCCGCCACCTGTACCAGCAGGCCGAGGCCGCGCTCGCGGGTGAGGTGGCCGTCGACCTCGGGTGGGTCGCCAGGGCCGGGGCGGGCGGTCCACTCCTGCAGGCCGACGCCGTGGACCTGTCGGCCCAGCGCGATGTGCTCGGCCTCGGCGTGGCGGCGGAGGCGGTCGCGGTTCTCCATCACCCGATCTGGCTCGTCTTCGGTCCACAGCCCCAGGTTCAGCGATTCGAACGGTCCCTCGCTCACGCCGCCGCGGCGGGTCGAGAAGACCACCCGGGCGCCCGGGAGCGTGAGGTCGAAGTGGTCGCTCACGATCCCTCCCGCGCCACGCGCAGGGCCAGCTCGAGCTGCTCGTCGCGGCCCTCGACGTCGCCGTCCAGGGTGCGCCGCAGCGTCTCCTCCAGTGCGGCCCCCACCGCGGGCCCCGGCGCGACGCCGGCCGCGATCAGGTCGTCGCCCGAGATGTCCAGGCGGGTGTGCTGGAGGTCGCCCACCCAATGCAGCACGGGCTCGGCGGGCGCCCCCAGCGCCAGCGCGAGGGCCAGCGCCTCCGGCGGCTCACGGCGAAGGAGCGCGCGGATCTCCGAGGGCCGCATGGGCCGGGCCAGCTCGCCCGCCAGCAGCGGGGCGGTCCGGGCGGCCCGCGCGGCGGCCTCCCGCCGGCCGGCGTCGAGCCCCAGCGTGCCGATCCAGTCCCCAAGGCGCGCAGGCGAGCGGACGGCCAGCGCGGCCAGGCCCGCCAGGACGCGGTCGGCGCCGGTCTCGAGCGCACCGAGCTCGGCGGCCGCCACCAGCTCGCCCTCGGCGTGCAGCTCGGGGTGGAGCGCCACGTCCACGCCAAGGTCGCCCAGGCGGTCGACCGCCCTGCCGGCCTCCGTCTCGCCCAGCAGCCGCAGCAGCTCGTGGGCCACCCGCTCGGTGGACACTGTGCCCAGCGCGTCGTCGGCCACCGCCTGGCGCGCGAGCGTCTCGCTGTCGGAGTCCAGGCCGAAGTCCAGCCTGGCCTCGTACCGCGCGCCGCGCAGGATGCGGGTGGGGTCGTCGATGAAGGAGCGGTCGTGGAGCACCCTCAGCACGCCCTGCTCCAGATCGTCGACGCCCCCGAGGGGGTCGCGCACGTGGCCGAAGTCGTCGCCGCCCAGGCCGACCGCGATCGCGTTGACGGCGAAGTCCCGCCGGCCCAGGTCCTCCTCCAGGGGGGCGGGGCGCACCTTCGGCAGCGCGCCCGGCTTGGGGTAGGTCTCCCGGCGCGTGGCGGCCAGGTCGAAGCTCAGGCCGTCCCCGGCGGTGACCGTGGCGGTGCCGAAGCGCTCGTGCCGGACGGCGCGGCCGTCGAGCATGTCGGCCAGCTCCTGGGCCGCGCCGACCGCGTCGCCCTCGATGGCCAGGTCCAGGTCGAAGACCTCCTCGTCGAGCAGGAGGTCGCGTACCGCGCCCCCCACGAGGTGGACCGGGGGCAGCGCCACCAGCAGCGGCAGCAGCCGCTCCATGCCCGGAACGGCCCGCAGCCGCTCGCGCAAGCCGTCCATCAGAGGCGGACGGGGACGCCCGCCTCGCGCATGCGCTCCTTGGCCTCGCGGACGGTGGTCTGCCCGTAGTGGAAGATCGACGCGGCGAGAACGGCGTCGGCGCCGCCCTCCTCCACGGCCTCGACGAGGTGCTCGGCCGAGCCCGCGCCGCCGCTGGCGATCACCGGCACCTCGACCGCGTCGGCCACCCGTCGGGTCAGCTCGAGCTCGAACCCGTCCTCGGTGCCGTCGCGGTCCATGCTGGTGAGCAGGATCTCCCCCGCCCCGCGCTCGACTCCCTCGCGCGCCCACTCGATCGCCTCGCGGCCGGTGGGGGTCCGCCCCCCGTTGACCAGCACGTCGTAGTCGCCGTCCTCGCGCTTGCGGGCGTCGATGGCCAGCACCACGCACTGAGCGCCGAACACGTCGGCCAGGCGGTCGATCAGCGACGGGTCGGCCACCGCCGCGCTGTTCACCGAGGTCTTGTCGCAGCCGGCGTCGAGCACCGCCTGGGCGTCCTCGGGCGAACGCACGCCGCCGCCGATCGTGAAGGGGATGAAGATCTCGTCGGCGCAGCGGCGAGCCAGGGCAGCCACGGTCTCGCGCTTCTCGTGCGACGCGGTGATGTCGAGGAAGCACAGCTCGTCGGCCCCCTCGTCCTGGTACCGCGCGGCCAGCTCCACCGGATCGCCGGCGTCGCGGATGTCCACGAAGTTGGTGCCCTTGACCACCCGCCCCTTGTCCACGTCGAGACACGGAATGACGCGCCGTAGCAGCATCAGCCGAGCACCGCCTGGGCCTCGGCCACGCCGAACCGTCCCTCGTACAGCGCCTTGCCGGAGATCACGCCGACCAGGTTGGACAGACCCAACCCCACTAGCCCGCGCAGGTCGTCCAGCGAACCGATACCCCCCGAGTACACGATCTCGCCGGGGAACGCGGAGCACACGCGCTGGACTTCGGAGAAGTCCGGGCCCTCGAGCATCCCGTCGCGCTCGACCGAGGTGTAGACCACCCGCTGAACCCCCCGGTCGAACAGCTCGCCCAGCACCTGCTCGGGCTCCCCCGTTGCGTCTTCGGTCCACCCCTTCACGGCGACCCGGCCGCTGCGCACGTCCACCCCCACCGCCAGGCGGTCGCGGAAGTCGCCCAGCGCCTGCTCGAGGAAATCCACGTCGGTGAGCGCAGCGGTCCCGAGAATCACGCGCTCCACACCCGCGCCCAACGCCCGGTTGATCGAATGCAGCGAGCGCAGTCCACCCCCGTACTGAACCGGCAGCCCCAGCTCGCGCACGATTCGCTCCGCGTGACCCAGGTTGGCCGGCTCGCCGTCGCGCGCGCCGTCCAGGTCGACCACGTGCAGCGCCCGGGCGCCGGCCACGCCGAAGTCGCGCGCGGCCTCGACGGGGTCCTCTCCGTAGACCGTCTCGCGCGCGAAGTCGCCCTGCTGCAGGCGCACCGCGCGGCCGTCGCGGATGTCCACCGCGGGCAGGAGGATCATGCGGCGCACAGGCGCGCGAAGTTGCGAAGCAGCGCCAGCCCGTCGGGCCCAGACTTCTCGGGGTGAAACTGGACCCCGTACACCGGCGGGCGCGCCACCACGCTGGCGAACTCGCCGCCGTAGGTGGCGGTGCCCACCACGTCGCCGTTCAGCGGCCGCGGAGCGAAGGAGTGCACGTGGTAGAAGGGACACGGGTCCGGCAGCCCCTCGGTCAACTCACTGGGTCGCTCCCAAGACACCGGGTTCCACCCGATCTGCGGGACCTTGAGCCCGTCAGCCTCGAGCGCCTGAACCTGACCCCCTAGTAGCCCGATTCCCACCGCGCCTCCGAGCTCCACCGAGGACTCGAACAACAACTGCATACCGACGCACAGGCCCAGAACGGGCACACGCGCCTCCACCCGCTCCCGGAGCAGATCGTCGAACCCGAGCGACCGCACGCCCTCCATCGCGCGCGGGAAGGCCCCCACGCCAGGCAGCACCACTCCGTCGGCGCGCCGGACCACCTCGTGGTCGCGCGTGCGCAGCGCCTCGACCCCGACGTGCTCGATGGCCTTCTCGACCGAGCGCAGGTTGCCCATCCCGTAGTCGAGGATCGCGATCACAGGATCCCCTTCGTCGAAGGCACTCCCTCGCTGCCGGTCTCGGCCACGGCGGCGCGCAGCGCTCGCGCGAACGCCTTGAACAGCGCCTCCACGATGTGGTGGGTGTTGGTGCCCGCCTCCAGGCGCAGGTGCAGCGTCAGCTTGGCCGTGTTGGCTACCGCGCGGAAGAACTCCTCCGCGAGGTCGGCGTCGAAGTCGCCGATGCGGACGGGCGGCACGTCGGCCTCGAAGGCGGTGAAGGGCCGCCCCGACAGGTCGATCGCCGCGCTGGCCCGGGCCTCGTCCATCGGCACCACGGCGTGGCCGTAGCGCTCGATGCCCGCACGGTCGCCGAGCGCCTCGTCCAACGCCGCGCCGAAGGCCAGGCCAGTGTCCTCGACGGTGTGGTGCGGCCCGGTCTCCAGGTCTCCCGAGACCCGGACGTCCAGGTCGAATCCGCCGTGGCGCGCCACGGCGTCGAGCATGTGGTCGAAGAACCCGACTCCGGTCTCGCGTTCGCCGGCGCCGCTCCCGTCGAGGTCCAGGGCGAGCCGGACGTCCGTCTCGCCGGTAGCACGCGAGATGTCAGCCGAGCGGCTCACGCCCGCCGCTCCATCGACTCGGCGTGCACCGGAAATCCCTCCGCTCGCGCCACCGCAGCACCCGCGGGAGCCAGGCGCGCGGCCGCGCCGTCGGAGACGGTCACGCGCGCCATCCGCCGCCGGAAGGTGGCCGGCGACAGCGCCGAGGAGAACCGGGCCGCGCCTCCGGTGGGAAGCACGTGGTTGGACCCCGCCACGTAGTCGCCGAAGGCGGTGGTCGCGTTGCGGCCCACGAACAGGCAGCCCGCGCTGCGCACGAGGTCGGCCAGGGACTCCGCCTCCTCGCCCATCAGCTGAAGGTGCTCAGGCGCCAGCGAGTCGGCCAGCCGCACGGCCTCCCACGCGTCAGGAGCGGCCAGCACGCGCAGCCGGGGACCGGAGTCGCCATAGCGCTCCACCACGGCGTCGCGCAGCGAGGCGTCCGGGCAGACCAAGGTCAGCACCGAGTCCTCGCCGTGCTCGGCCTGCGCCATCAGGTCGAGCGCGATCAGCTCGGGGTCCGCGCCGGCGGTGGCCACCACGGCCAGCTCGCTCGGCCCGGCCAAGCTGTCGATGCCCACCTCGCCCGCCACCTGGCGCTTGGCCTCGCGCACGTAGGCGTTGCCCGGCCCCACCACCACGTCGACCGCGGGCACCGACTCGGTCCCGTAGGCCAGCGCGCCGATGGCCTGGGCGCCGCCCATCCGGTAGACCTCGACCACCCCAGCCAGCACGCACGCGGCCAGCACGACGGGATGGGCGCGCCCCTCGGGCCCGGGCGGGGCGCACACCGCCACCTCCTCGACACCAGCAGCACGCGCGGTCACCGCACACATGATCACGGTCGACGGATACGCGGCGCGCCCGCCGGGCGCGTAGACGCCCACCCGGCGTACCGGCACCTCGGCTATCTCCACGCCCTGGCCCTGGGGAAGGTCGACCACCACCGGCTCGCGCAGCTGCGCCCGGGCCACGGCGCGAACGTTGTCCACGGCCAGCCGCAGGCCCTCCAGCACCGCGGGCTCGAGCACACCGAGCGAGGCCTCCACCTCGCGCGCGTCCACCCGCAGCTCCTCGGGGCCGAGCTCGGCGTGGTCGAACCGCTTGGTGAGGCGCACCACGGCGGCGTCGCCGTCGCTGCGCACCTCGTCGAGGATCGCTCGGACGTCGGCCTCGACGCTCACGAGAGCCCCCGGATCCGGGCAACCAGGTCGTCGACGGCACCCGCCTTGAGCTTGTGCGCCACCGGGTTGGCCACCAGGCGCGCCGTGCTCGGCGCGATCTCCTCGACGATCTCCAGCCCGTTCTCCACCAGGGTCCGGCCGGTGGCGGTGAGGTCCACGATCCCGTCGGCCAGGCCGCACAGCGGGGCGAGCTCGACCGACCCCTTGACCTCGACCACCTCGGCCTGGCGCCCGGTGCGTGCGAACCAGGCCGCCGCGGTGCGCGGGTACTTGGTCGCGATGCGCACCCGGCCCAGCCGTCGCAGCGATTCCCCCAGCGAGTCCTCGCCCTCGCGTGCGGCCACCACCATCCGGCAGTAGCCGAAGCCCAGGTCGACCAGCTCGTACACGTCGGTGTCAGACCGCTCGGCCAGCACGTCCTTGCCGGTGATGCCGAGGTCCGCCGCGCCGTGCTCCACGTAGGTGGGCACGTCGCTGGGGCGCACGGTCACGATGCCCGCGTCGGCGAACCACAGCCGCCGGTCGTTGCTGCGCACGTCGGCGGTGTCGATCTCCAGGCGGTCGAGCAGGTCGAGCGCCTCTGCGAACAGCGCTCCGCGGGGCACGGCGATAGTCAGCGGCGCGCTCATCGCGGCCCCTCCAGGCCTTCCTCGGCCGCCTGGGCCAGGTGCACGCGCCCCACGTCCAGGGCGACGCCGCATGCGGGCAGCGGCCGCCCGAAGCGCCCGATCAGGTCGTCGTATCGCCCGCCGCCGCCGAGGGCGAATCCCACGGCCGGGTCGTACACCTCGAAGACCGGGCCGGTGTAGTAGCTCAGCGAGCGCACCAGGCCGAGGTCGAAGATCACGCGGTCGGCGATTCCTCGTTCGGCCAGCAGCTCGTGGAGCTCGCGCAGGCTGTCCACCGCATCGCCCGCGGCGTCGAGCACCTCCACCCCGCCTCGAAGGGAGGGGATCGACACGAGCCGCTCGCACGTGGCCTCGCTCAACCCCAGCGTCTGGACCCGGCGCTCGAGGCCCACCAAGTCACGCGCGGACAGCAGGCCGACCAGCTCGTCCCGCGCCTCGGTGGGCACCTCCGCCTCGTCGAGCAGGCGGGCGAACAGCGTCCCGTCCCCCACCCCCACGCGGTGGCGGCGCAGGCCCGCGCGGTCCAGCGCGTCCTCGATCAGGGCAATCACCTCGGCCTCGCCCGCGGCCCCGGGCAGGCCGATCAGCTCGATGCCCCCCTGGAGGAACTCGCGCAGCTCGGCCGTGCGCCGCTCGGCGGCGCGGTAGGCGTGGCCGAAGTAGCACAGCCGCAGGGGCGGCTCGGCCTCGCCGAGACGGGTGGCGACGACCCGCGCGATGGGAATCGTCATGTCGGAGCGAAGCGCGAGCACCTCCCCCTGCTCGTCGAACAGCCGGTACCCCGCTCCGGCGCCCCCCTCGTCCCCGGTGCGCAGGGTCTGCTCGTACTCGAGCGCGGGCGTCCAGACCTCGCCGTAGCCGGCATCGCGGAAGGTGTTGCTGAGGCCCTGGGTCAGCTCGCGCAGCTCGAGCATCTCGTCGGGCAGGACGTCGCGCGTCCCGGGCGGGATCGGGTAGCTCATTGGGAGCCCCTGAATCTAGGCGGGGACGCGCTCTGCGGCCACGCGCTCGATGTGCGCGCCCAGGGTCCGCAGCCGCTCGTCGATGCGCTCGTAGCCCCGGTCGATCTGGCGGACGTTGCCGATCTCCGAGGTGCCCTCGGCGCACAGCGCCGCGATGAGCATCGCCATGCCTGCCCGGATGTCCGGGCTCTCCATGCGCTCGCCGTGAAGCCGGCTCGGGCCGCTGACGACCGCGCGATGCGGATCGCACAGCAGTACCCGAGCGCCCATGGAGACGAGCTTGTCGACGAAGAACAGGCGGTTCTCGAACATCTTCTCGTGGATGAGGATGAGGCCTTCGGACTGGGTGGCGATGGCCAGGGCGATGGAGGTGAGGTCGGCCGGGAAGGCGGGCCAGGGGCCGTCCTCGATCTTGGAGACCGCTTCGCCCTCGTCGTCGCGGATGCGCAGCCGTTGGCCGCCGGGGACCAGCACGTCCTCGCCGTCGAACTCGATCCGGCAGCCCAGCCGCTCGAAGGCCAGGCGGGTCATGCGCAGGTCGTCGGGGTTGCAGTCGCGGATGCGCAGCTCGCCGCCGGTGCAGGCGGCCAGCGCGATGAACGAGCCGACCTCGATGTAGTCCGGGCCGATGGCGAAGTCCGCCCCGCCGAGCGACTCCTGGCCGTGGACCACCAGCTGGTTGGTGCCGATGCCCTCCACCCGCGCGCCCATCTGAAGCAGCAGCCGGCACAGGTCCTGCACGTGGGGCTCGGAGGCGGCGTTGCGGATGACGGTGGAGCCGGGGGTCAACGCGGCTGCCATGAGCGCGTTCTCGGTGCCCATCACCGAGGGCTCGTCCATGAAGAAGTCACAAGCGCGCAGGCCTCCGGGGGGCGCCTCGAGCCGGAAGCGGCCGTTGGAGGACACGTCGGCCCCGAGAGCGCGGAAGGCGTCGAGGTGGGGGTCGAGGCGCCGGCGGCCGATGACGTCGCCGCCCGGCGGTGGCATCTCGCAGTGGCCGAAGCGGGCCAGCAGGGGCCCGGCCAACAGGAAGGAGGCGCGGATGCGCTCGGACAGCTCGGGGTCGGCCTCGGTGTCGGTCACCCGGTCGGCCTGGAGCGCGAGCACGTTGTCCCCGCGCCACTCGACCGACACACCCAGGCGCGACAGCAGCTCGGCCATCGCCTCCACGTCGCGGATGCGCGGGACGTTGCGCAGCACGACTTCCTCCTCGGTGAGGAGTGTGGCTGCCAGCACGGGCAGCGCGGCGTTCTTGTTACCCGCCGGATCCACCGTTCCGGACAGCGGGTAACCGCCTTCGATCACGAACTTTTCCATGGTGCGGGGAGGAGCGAGGGTACCGAAGGACACCTTGGCCCCAGGTTCGCTGTGGATGCGGGATAACCTGCCCTCGCCTTGCCCGAACCGACGCGCGACGAAGCCTGGGAGCTGGTCACCGAGTGGGTGCAGAGCGACTCCCTGCGCAAGCACCTGCTGGGCGTCGAGGCCTGCATGGTCGCCTACGCGCGCGAGCGGGACGAGGACGAGCAGCTGTGGGCGGCAACCGGCCTGCTGCATGACCTCGACTACGAGCGCTATCCCGACCTCGACACCGGACACCCGCGCAAGGCGCTGGAGCTGTTCGAGGAGAAGGGCTATCCGCAGGACCTGATCGACGCCGTCGCCGGCCACGCCACCTTCCTGGGGGTACCGCGCGAAACCCCGCTGGCCAAGACGCTCTACGCCGTCGACGAGCTGTCGGGCTTCGTGGCCGCCTGCGCGTACGTGCGCCCCACCGGCATCCACGGCATGAAGCCCAAGTCGGTGAAGAAGAAGCTCAAGCAGCCGAGCTTCGCCGCGGCGGTGAACCGCGACGAGGTGTACGACGGCGCCGAGGAGCTGGGCGTGGACTTCGACGAGCACACCGCGTTCGTGATCTCCGCGATGGAGGAGCGCTCGACCGAGCTGGGTCTGGACGGCGATGGCTGAGGGGCTGCGGATAGTGGTCCTCGAAGGCGACGAAACCGGCCAGGAGCTGCTGGAGGCCTCTCTGCGGGCCCTGGACTCCGAGGTGCTGGGCATCGACATCGAGCTGGAGCGGTTCGACCTCTCGCTCGACAACCGCCGCGAGACCAGCAACGAGGTGGTCACCGAGGCGGCGGAGGCGATGGCCGACGCGCGCTTCGGCCTCAAGGCGGCCACCGTCACCCCGGAGGGCAAGGACGACGTGGGCAGCCCCAACCGGCTGCTACGGGAGGCCATCGGCGGCAAGGTGATCATCCGCACCGGCCGCCGCATCCCCGGCGTGAACACAGTGGCCGGCCTGCACCACCCGGTCTCGGTGGTCCGCATGGCCGTCGGCGACGCCTACGGGGCCGAGCAGTGGCGAGAGGAGGTGGACGGCGACGAGTACGCCCTGCGCACCGAGAAGATCTCGCGCTCGGTGTGCAAGGCGGTGGCCGAGTACTCCTTCCGGACCGCCGACCGGATCGAGGGCAAGGTGTACGGCGGCCCGAAGTGGACCGTCAGCCCGGTCTACGAGGGGCTGCTCAAGGAGGAGATGGACGCCGCCGCCGAGCGCCACTCCGAGGTCGAGTACGAGCCGGTCCTGATAGACGCCACCTACGCGGGCCTGATCAGCGGCGCGGGCGACTGTCCGCTGGTGATCCCGGCGCTGAACCGCGACGGCGACTGCCTGTCCGACCTGGTGATGCCGATGTACGGGTCGATCGCAGGCGCGGAGTCCGTGTTGCTGGCGCTGGACGACGACTACGAGCCCAGCGCGGTGATGGCCGAGGCCCCGCACGGGACCGCTCCGGGCCTCAAGGGCAAGGACGTGGCCAACCCGATGGCGATGCTCCTGGCCGGGGGCGCGCTGCTGGCCAACGCCGCGACGATGGGCTACGACGGCGCGGAGGCCGCCGGCCGCGCGCTCCGCGAGGCGGTGCTCGAGACGTCAGGAGCCGGGTGTCGCACCGCCGACCTCGGCGGCCACGCGTCCACGACGGAGTTCACCGACTCGGTCATCGAGCGCGTGCGCGTGAAGCTGGACGTGCAGTCTTCTCCCTGAGGCTCCTGCCCAGGGGCAGGTGCCCCTCCTTGCGAGCCGGGTCATCCAGGTGCTTGCGCCTGCGGCGCACGTAGAGCCGGCGCTGCAGATACAGGGTGAGGACGCCGGCCATGACGATGGCCAACAGGTTGACGCCGAGCTGTATCGCGGCTCCTGCGGCCTCGGGCGCCGACCCGTAGGCGGTCGCCACACCGATGTTCGCGGCGGCCGGGATGGTGGTCACCGAGACCAGCACACCGATCAGCGCGCCCGACTTGGCCGAGGTCAGCGACAACACGCCGGCGATGCCCGCCACGAAGGCCACGAAGAACGAGAAGAAGCCCGGCTCGGTGATGAAGCTGGTCTGGGGGTGCTTCCCCGGGTCGAACTCGTCGGGCACCACCCCGGTGGCCTTGAAGAGCAGCGTGGCCAGCAGGGCGAGCAGCGTCCCGAAGGGGAAGCCGACCGCCAGGGCCCTGAGGGAGCGGCGCGCAAGGTCGCGTCTCTTCTCCACGAGAGCCACCGAGAGCCCCGCAAGAGGACCGAACTCGGGGCCGACCACCATCGCCCCGACGATGAGGATCGGCTGGTCCTCGAGGATCCCCGCCGCGGCGATCAGGCAGGCCAGGCCCATGAAGGCCAGGAAGGCTCCGCCGAGCTCGGTGTTCTCGTTCGTCCTCGACTCGACCTCCTCCCAGACCACCGCGTCCGACGGGAGGCCGGGCGCGTGCTTCTCCGCGCGGTCCGCGCCCTCGGAGAGCTGCGTGTCGATGAAGTCGAGCGTGATCGACCCCGTCTCGGGGATGTCGAGCTCGCGCAGGTCGTGGATCACCACGCTGGCGTCCTCGCGGGCGACGTCGGCGAGGATCACGTCGCCCTCGGGCTTCTCCGCCACGCCGGGCAGGTGGACGACGTTGATGACCGACCCCTCGGCGCACAGGAGGTCGAGCGCCCGCTTGGCGGTGTCATGCGGGGCGACGATCCGCAGGTGGATCACGCCGGGGCCGCCTCCAGGTACGGCTCCAGGGCCTGGCGGACGTCCTCCGGGATCGGCTTCTTGTCCTTTGTCCGAAGGTCGATGAAGACGTGCCGCAGCTCGCCCTCGGCGAGGAGGACGTCGTCGCGCAGCACCTCTATGTGGGTGGTCATGCCGGTGGTCCCCAACCGGCTGACGGAGGCCCGCAGCTCGACCTCGTCGTCGAAACTGGCGGCGCCCAGGTAGCGGACGCCGACCTCGGCCACCACCATGTCCGTGCCCGTTTCCATCATCCCCGCGTACCCTCCGGGCACCTCGCGCCAGAGCTCCGTCATCAGCACGTCGAACCACGCCACGTAATGAGAGTTGAAGACCACGTTCTGCGGGTCGCACTCCGCGTACCGCACACGCAGGCGGTGGGAGAACCGGCGGGTCACCGCAGCAGCGTACCCCGGGGGCGCGACTTTCCCCTCAGGCTCGGGTTGTAGCGCCGGATGAGCCGCCGGCCCCTCCTGCCCTCGCTGCTGTGCGCGCTTTTGGCCTGCCTGCTGCTGACCCCCGCTTCAGCCTTCGCCGCCCGCGGCGCGGAGGTCTCGATCATGGACGACCAGCTGCTGCTGGGCCGCTCCCAGAGCCACGTCGACCGCCAGATGCGGATCTTCCGGCGCCTGGGAATCGACCGGGTCCGGGTGTCGGCCTTCTGGAACGGGGCTACTTCGGCCAGCGCGGGCTCGGCCACCAAGCCCGCCGGCTTCGACACCTCCAACCCGAACGACCCGAACTACTCCTGGGGCGCCTTGGACCGGGTCGTGGACTCGGCCCGTCGCCGGGGGATCAAGGTCATGCTCTCCATCACCACGCCCGCACCGCGCTGGGCCAGCAACGGCGGGGAGCGGCTCTCACCCCGGCCGGTGGAGTTCGCCGCCTACGCGGAGGCCGTGGCCCGGCGCTACGCCTCCCGGGTAGACCACTACGGCCTGGCCAACGAGCCCAACCAGCCCGGCTGGCTCCGCCCGCAGACCGATGGCGGCGGCCTGGTCTCGCCCCACTTCTACCGCGTGCTGCTCCAGTCGGCGTACCCGCGGATCAAGGCCGCCGACCCCGGCTCGACCGTCCTCGCCGGCAACCTCGCCTCTAGCGGGGTGGACCGGCCTTCGCCGTCCACGGGCATCCGCCCGCTGGCCTTCCTGCGGGCGATGGCCTGCGTGGACCGCGGCCTGCGGCCGATCACCAGCGGTCGCTGCGCGAACTTCCGGCCCGTGCCCGCCGACGCCTTCGGCCACCATCCCTACAAGTTCTTCGGCTCGCCTCGGGTCCGGTCCCGCAAGGGCGACGACGCCGCCATCGGTGACGGCCGGCGCCTCGTGCGCCTGCTGGACCGCCTGCAGGCCCGCGGGCGGATCGTCAAGCCAACCCGGGGGCGGTTCTCGGTCTACTACACGGAGTTCGGCTACCAGACCGATCCCCCCGACCCGTTCGCGGGGATCTCGCTGCGAAGCCACAGCCGCTTCCTTCAAGAGGCCGCCTACCTCGTCTGGCGCACCCCCCGGCTGCGTGCCTTCAACCAGTTCCGCCTCACCGACGGACCGCTGCGCCGTGCCCCCGGCCTGCGCCGTTATGCGGAGTTCCAGAGCGGCCTCCTGTTCGCCAACCGGCGCAAGAAGCCGAGCTACCGCTCCTTCTCCGACCCGTTCGTCATCGACGGCAGCCGGTTCTGGGGCCAGGTGCGCCCCGGCGGCCGGCACACCGTCCGGCTCCAGTACCGCCGCGGCGGGTCTCGCTTCCGGACCGTCAGGCGCGCCCGTACCGACAGCGCCGGCTACTTCAGGGTGCGACTGCGGCGCCGCAAGGGCCAGTACCGCTACACCTACCGCGGCCCCAGCGGAGCCTCGGACACGCTGCGCATCCGCTAGCGCTGCGCGCCTCGCGCGCGGCCGCCGCGGACCGCGCACAGCCCTCGAGAAGGTCCTCAGCCGCCTGAGGACTCTCTGCGGCCGGACGCGCGCAGCCCCGCTTGCTGGCGCCGCTCGCCCACCTCCTGGCGCCGCTCCCGGCGCCCCTGCCCGCCTTGCAAGACATCTTGCAGCGTGAGGGGGCTTCCGTCCGCGGGGGTACGTACCTTGCCGAACGCATGTTCGCCGCCTTCAAACAGCGCCTCGCCGCCGCCGCGGACCTCGCGGTGGAGGCCGGGACGCTCGGTGAGTACGGCCTCGGGCCGGACGGGTTCGTGGAGCTCCGCGGGTGCCGGCCGGCCTCCGTGGAGTGCGATCAGAGAGCGCCTCTGCGGCGCAGCTCCTCCGCCAGCCAGCTCACCGGTTCGGGGTTCTTGCCCTCGGTGGAACCGTCCAGCTCCACGAAGCGCAGGAACAGCGGCGGATCGGCCAGTCGCTCCAGCATGCGGGCAAAGCCGCGCTCGTCGAGCTTGCCCTTGCGCCGGCGGCGCCGCCAGAGCGAATAGGGCCGGTCGTGCAGCTCGAGCGTCGACAGCAGGCGCTCGTCGTCGGTGTAGCGCTCGGCGTGGCGCCGCGCGCGCATCGCGTGGTGGTTCTCCCCGGTGCGCGGTAGCCAGTCGCGCACCTGATGCTTGAGGGCGTCGTGCACCAGAGCCAGGAAGCGCAGCTCCTCGCGCCGCTTCCCGGTCTCGCCCCACTCGTCGATCTGATCGAGCAGGTGGCCGACGTGGGCTCCCACGGCGCCCTCCGGATGCCCCTCGCGCGGCCGGCCCCAGGCCCAGCCCTCCCGGAGGGTGGGGTCGGCGGCCAGGGCGCGCTCGAGGTCGTTCTCGGGCTCGAAGCCGGGTATCGCCGGCGGCGTCTCGGCCGCACGCGCCGACTGGCTCCCCCGGGCCGCCTGGCTCAACCGACGACCTGAGCCGACCAGTGACCGCCCTCGTGGCGCGCCAGCACTACGCGGACGCGATCATCGTCGTCCATCGCCAGCAGGTGTGCCCGGTCTTCGGTCACGCCGGGCCGGTCGTCGACCAACACGATCTCGAACCGGCTCGGCTCCCACCCCGGCCGAGCCTCGCCCAGGGCCTTCCGCGCCGCCTGCTCGAGCAGCTCGCGGTCCCAGCCGCGGTCGGCCGCCCGGGCAGTCTCCAGGGCGCTGTCGGCTTCCTCGACGTTGCGGGCGTAGGTGCCGGCGAAGCGGCGGTCGTGGCGTCTACGGGCCACGAAACCCCCGATGAAGAGCACCACGATGGCACTCCCGAGGACCACCAGGACTATGGCCAGGACCGACAAGGACCCCGAACATAGATGAGCCCGCCCCAGGAGGGACGGGCTCGAATGAAGAACGGCGGCGACCTACTCTCCCAGGGCCGCGAGGCCCAAGTACCATCGGCGCTGAGGGGCTTAACTGCTCTGTTCGGAATGGGAAGAGGTGTGGCCCCCTCGCTATCACCACCGAAAGGGGTGAGCGACCGAGCTCCCGCCGGAGCTTGAAAACCGCACTGTTGGCCGGCGCCGAAGCGCAGGATCGAAATATCCGTCAAGCCCTCGGAGCATTAGTACCGGTCTGCTGAGCACATTGCTGTACTTACACATCCGGCCTATCACCTGGTGGTCTTCCAGGGCCCTTACTCCCTCTAGGGGATGGGAGAGCTCATCTCGAGGTCGGCTTCCCGCTTAGATGCCTTCAGCGGTTATCCGATCCGGACGTAGCTAACCAGCAGTGCCCCTGGCGGGACAACTGGTACACCAGAGGTCCGTTCGTCCCGGTCCTCTCGTACTAGGGACGACTCCTCTCAACTCTCCAACGCGCACGGCAGATAGGGACCGAACTGTCTCACGACGTTCTGAACCCAGCTCGCGTACCGCTTTAATGGGCGAACAGCCCAACCCTTGGGACCTACTTCAGCCCCAGGATGCGACGAGCCGACATCGAGGTGCCAAACCGGGCCGTCGATGTGGACTCTTGGGCCCGATAAGCCTGTTATCCCCGGAGTACCTTTTATCCGTTGAGCGACGGCGCTTCCACTTGCTACCGCCGGATCACTAAAGCCTGCTTTCGCACCTGCTCGACATGTCTGTCTCGCAGTCAAGCTCCCTTGATGCTTTTACACTCTTCGCACGATTTCCAACCGTGCTGAGGGAACCTTTGCGCGCCTCCGTTACATTTTGGGAGGCGACCGCCCCAGTCAAACTACCCACCTGACACTGTTCACTCCCCGGATTCACGGCGGAGTGTTAGAAGCCCAAAGCACCAAGGGTGGTATCTCAAGGGTGGCTCCACAGGGACCGCAGTCCCTGCTTCGCAGCCTCCCACCTATCCTGAACGAGATGCTTCGAACTCCAATATCAAGTTGTAGTAAAGGTTCACGGGGTCTTTCCGTCTGGCCGCGCGTACTCGGCATCTTCACCGAGACTGCAATTTCACCGAGCCCCTCGTTGAGACAGCGTCCAACTCGTTACGCCATTCGTGCAGGTCGGAACTTACCCGACAAGGAATTTCGCTACCTTAGGACGGTTATAGTTACCGCCGCCGTTTACCGGGGCTTAGTTTCGGTGCTTTGCGCTCCGAAGAGCACTAACACGTCCACGTAACCTTCCGGCACCGGGCAGGCGTCAGCCCCTATACGTCGTCTTTCGACTTAGCAGAGACCTGTGTTTTTGGTAAACAGTCGGTTGGACCGGTTCACTGCGGCCCCCTCGGCCTTCCACCGCAAGGGTGGTCAACCTACCGGGGCGCCCCTTCTCCCGAAGTTACGGGGCCAATTTGCCGAGTTCCTTAACGAGGGTTATCTCGATCACCTTAGTATCTTCTACTTGCCCACCTGTGTCGGTTTTGGTACGGGCACGCGCGTCCTGCCTAGAGGATTTTCTCGGAGGCATGGCGTAGAGGAGTTAACCGGCCTTCCGGCCAGCCCGCATCGCGTCTCGCATCAACGAACTCTCGGATTTACCTGGGAGTTCTAGCTACACGCTTACCCCTGGACAACCGTCGCCAGGGATCCCTTAGCCTTCCTCGTCCCCCCATCGGTCATAACGGACGCGACGTGGTACGGGAATATCAACCCGTTAGCCATCGGCTACGCCTTTCGGCCTCGCCTTAGGTCCCGACTGACCCTGAGCCGAAGAACGTTGCTCAGGAACCCTTGGGCAATCGGTGGAGGGGATTCTCGCCCCTCTTTCGTTACTCATGCCGGCATTCTCACTCCGCGATCCTCCACGGCTGGCTTTCGCCGCCGCTTCGCTAGGTCGCGGACGCTCTCCTACCGCGCGCAGAACCCGAAGGTCCTACGCACCCGCAGCTTCGGTGACTAGCTTGAGCCC
>CAWHLA010000010.1:0-62500 GCA_963830065.1 uncultured Thermoleophilaceae bacterium | reverse complement strand
GGACCGCCGCTTCTACCGCCACGGCGGAGTGGACTACAAGGGAATCGGCCGCGCGCTGGGGCAGGACCTCCTCCGCCGCCGCGCCGCTCAGGGCGGCTCGACGATCACCCAGCAGTTCGTCAAGAACGCGCTCTCGGCCCAGGGGGACCGGTCGGTGTTCCAGAAGCTGCGCGAGGCCGCGCTGGCCTACCACCTGGAACGAAAGTGGAGCAAGCAGAAGGTGCTCACCCAGTACCTGAACAGCGTGTACTTCGGCAACGGCGCCTACGGGGTCGAGGCCGCCGTGCGGACCTACTTCGGCAAGACACCGGGGCCCGGCGGCGACCCGGCAGCCGAGCACGTCGAGCCCGCCGAGGCCGCCCTGCTCGCGGGAATGATCGCCTCGCCGAGCATGTACGACCCGATCGAGAACCCGGACAAGGCGCGGGCGCGGCGGGACGAGGTTCTGTCGCGCATGCTCGAGCAGCGGATGATCGGCAGGACGGAGTACGAGACGGCGCGACGCCGCGCCCTCCCCGCCCGCAGCGAGGTCCGCCCGCCGCGGCCGGACTCCGAGCAGCCCTACTTCTCGAGCTGGCTCACCCAGCAGCTGGTGGACCGCTACCGCCCCGGCTTGGTGTTCGGCGGCGGGCTGAGGATCAAGACCACGCTCGACCCCGAGCTGCAGGAGGCCGCCGAACAGGCGGTCAGCGGCAAGCTCGCCGGCGTGGGGCCAGACGCGTCGCTGGTCGCGATCGAGAACAAGACCGGCGAGGTCAAGGCCATGGTCGGGGGCGAGGGCTTCGACAAGGCCCCGTTCAACCTGGCCACCAACGGCCACCGGCAGCCCGGCTCGGCCTTCAAGCCGTTCACCCTGATCGCCGCCCTGAACAAGGGCGTGAGCCCCGACGCCACGTTCACCTCCAAGAAGAAGGTGCTGGGCAGCGACTTCGTGGTGAACAACTACGAGGACTCATACGCCGGCACCGCCACCCTGCGGTCGGCCACCACCACGTCCGACAACTCGGTGTACGCCGAGTTGGGACTACAGGTGGGCACCAAGCGGATAGCCCGCCTGGCGCGGCGGATGGGCGTGCGCACGCCGGTGTCCACCAACAAGGCAATGACCCTCGGCGGGCTCGAGCAGGGACTCACCCCGCTGGAACTGGCCTACTCGTACTCCACCATTGCCAACCGCGGTGTGCGGGTATCCGGCAGCCTCGCCGGCCAGCACGACGGCCCGGTGGGAGTGGAAAGGGTAGTGGGCAGTGACGTGGAGGAGAAGAACAAGCGGGTGCGCAAGCGTGTCTTTTCGCCCGCGGTGGGTGAGCAGGCGCGCGAGATGCTGGCCGAGGTGGTGAGCGGCGGCACGGGCAAGGCCGCCTCGATCGGCGAGTTCGCCGCCGGCAAGACCGGCACGACCGAGAACTACGGCGATGCCTGGTTCGTCGGCTTCAACGACGAGTTGACGGTGGCGGTATGGGTCGGATACGCGAACAAGCTGAAGCAGATGAAGACCGAGTACAGCGGTGGCCCGGTCGCGGGTGGCACCTTCCCCGCCGAGATCTGGCACGACTTCATGACCGACTGGATCCGGATCCGCGACGAGCGCAAGCCCGGTCCCAAGGAGCCGGCGCCCAGCACGGTGCCGACCACCCCCACCCCGGCCCCAGGCGCGCCCACGCCGACGGCGCCCACCGCGCCCCCGGCCCAGACCGCACCGCAGCCCTCTGCTCCCCAGGAGCCTCCCCAGCAGCAGGCCCCGCAGGCGCCACAGCCGGCCGCCCCCCAGCAGCAGACCCCCGCCCCGCCCACGGGCGGCGGCGGTAACGGCGGCGGCGCGGCGCCAGGCTAAGCGGCTGCGCTGCGGACTCGCCGCATCCCGGCCGGCCACGGGCGGGACACGTGCCGGCTGTCGGGGTCGCAGAAGCGCCAGGGCAGGTCGGCCGCCTTGGTGATCCCGATGCGGGTCCCCTCGACCAGCCGCGGCGCAGCGGTGCGCGGTGCGATGGCGATCGGCCCGCCCGTGAGCAGGCTCCCGTTCAGCTCGAGCCCGATTCCCATCGCTTGGGTGAGCTTGCCGGGGCCCGAGCACAGGTCCTCGGCGCGCTGGAGGCCGCGCCGAGCGCGCATCTCGTCGAGCCCGTCGAGGGGCTCAAGGGCGCGGATGAGAACCGCGGCCCCAACACCCTCGGGCTCGCACACGGCATTGAGCAGGGCGTGGATGCCGTAGGAGCGGTACACGTAGGCCACCCCCGGCTCACCGAACAGCGTGTGGGTCCGGGCGGTGAGGCCGATGTGCGCGTGGCAGGCGGGCTCGGACTCGTGGTAGCTCTCGGTCTCCACGATGCGCCCGGCCGCCAAGCCGTGGTGCAACACGCAGCCGACCAGGTCGCGGGCCACGTCGTGGACCGATCGGGCGAAGAAGGCCTGGTCGGTCACGCTTCGGTCAGGGCAGAGCGGGCGCGGTCCAGCTGCTCGCGCACCCGAGCCAGCGCCGTGCCACCGGCCGACACCTTGGACTCGAGCACACCGTTGCCGCTGACCAGGTTGCCCAGCGTGTCCGGGTCGAGCCCCGGGGCCAGCCGGTCCAGCTCCTCGGCGGTCAGCTCGGACAGGCCCCGGCCGCTGGCCAGCGCCTCGCGCACCAGCCCGCCCACGATGCCGTGGGCCTCACGGAAGGGCGTGCCGCGGCGAACGAGCAGGTCGGCGACGTCGGTGGCGCCCACCATCTCGTCGGCCGCCGCCGCGGCCATGGCCTCGCGGCGGAACTCGGTCCCGGCCACCATCGGGGTGGCCACCCGCAGGCACAGCTCCAGTGTGTCGACCGCCTCGAACAGCTGCTCCTTGTCCTCCTGGAGGTCCTTGTTGTAGGCCAGCGGCAGGGCGTGGAGCACGCCGTGCAGGGTGGTCAGGCGGCCCACCACCCGCGGCGCCTTGGCCCGAAGCAGCTCGGCGGCGTCGGGGTTCTTCTTCTGGGGCATCAGACTGGACCCGGAAGCGAAGGCGTCGTCCACCTCGCAGAAGCCGAACTCCTCGCTGGACCACAACACGAGCTCCGCCCCGAGCTGTGACAGGTGGGTGGCGCAGGTGGCCGCCGCGGACAGCAGGTCGAGCACGTGGTCGCGGTTGGAGACGGCGTCGAGCGAGTTCTCACTCACCCCGTCGAAGCCGAGCTGCTCGGCCAGGAAGTCGCGGTCGGTGTCGAAGTTGGTGCCCGCCAGCGCCCCCGAGCCGAGCGGGAGCTCGCCCGCGGACTCGAAGGCGAAAGCGAAGCGCAGCCGGTCCCGGCGCAGGCGCCAGAAGTGGGCGAGCAGGTGGTGGGAGAGGTAGACCGGCTGGGCGCGCTGGAGGTGGGTGTAGGCGGGCATCGCCCAGTCCAGGTGGCGCTCGGCCTGCTCCAGCAGCGCCTCCATCAGGTCGCCCACGAGCCGGATGGCCTCCTCCGCGCGGTCGCGGACGTAGAGCGCCATGTCGGTGGCCACCTGGTCGTTGCGCGACCGGGCGGTGTGCAGCCGGCCGCCGGCCTCGCCGATCAGCTCGGTCAGGCGCCGCTCGATCGCCATGTGCACGTCCTCGTCGTGCTCGTGGACCTCGAACCGCCCCTGCTCGACCTCCTCTGCGACCTGGGCCAGGCCGCGCTCTATCGCCGCCAAGTCCTCGTCGCCGATGATCTCCTGGCGGGCCAGCATCCGAGCGTGGGCCAGCGAGCCGCGGATGTCCTGCGGCGCCAGGCGGAAGTCGAACCCCACCGAGGAGTTCAGCGCGCGAAACAGGGGATCCTGCGGGTCGGGCAGCCGGGCCATGTCGCCGAGGCTACGGGGTCGGGTGGAGTCCGGTAACCGCTGCAACCTGGCTGGCGAGGATCACGCCCAGCAGGTACAGGCTCACGCCCCAGCCGGCGTAGGCGTTTCGGCTGCGCGGATACAGGCGGCTCTCCGGGCGCCGGCCGATTGAGGCCAGCACGGGCACGAAGAACAGAAGCCCCAGCCCGATCAGCACGTAGGCGGTCCAGCCGGTGACCAGGTACTCGACCTCCAAGCGGAAGTCGGAGGCGATGGCCGAGATCGAGCGGTGCCACAGGACCACGGGCAGTGCCGCAGCCGCGAGAAAACCGGCCAGCCCTACCCAGCGTGCCCGGCGGCGGGAGAGGATGTGCTTTTCGGCCCTGGTCGGGACTCTTCCGGGCACAGGTCCAGGATAGCCCCGGCCGCTACATAACCTGGCAGTTGTGCAGCCGGTGATCCGCAGGGCGCGGCCGGGCGACGTCGAGGCCGCGGCGCGGCTCGTCCACGAGAGCGCCGGCGGCATGTACGACCGGTTTGCCGGGGGCCCGGAGCGGGCCCAGGGCGTGCTGCGCAAGGCTTTCACCCACCCCGGCAGCAACGCCAGCGCGGAGGTGATCTGGGTGGCCGAGCTCAACGGCGGCGTGGCTGCCGCGATGGCGGCCTTCCCGGTCGACGAGACCCCACGCCGCGCCCGTGCGTTCCTGAGCATGACGCTGCGGTCGCTACCGCCCTGGCACTGGCCGGGGACCCTGCGTCTCTACTACGCCGGCGCCCGCGCTGCGCCTCCCCCACCGCTGCGGTCCTTCTACGTGGACGCGCTGGCCACCGATCCCGAGCAGCGGCGCCGAGGTGCGGCGCTGGCGTTGCTGGACGCTGCGGCGGTCAGGGCCGGCTCGCTGGGCTTGACGGCGGTGAGCATCGACACCGGGATCGACAACGCCGCCGCCCGGGCGCTCTACCGGCGGGCCGGGTTCGACGAGGTGGCCTCCCGCCCGGGGACCGGCGGCCTACCCGGCTTCGTGTCGCTGGTCAGGCCGCTGCGCTAGGCGCCTGAAGCACCGCCCCCAGCGCCTCGGCGACCTGGGCCACCTCGCCTTCGGACAGGGACCCGAAGAACGGCAGAGCCAGGGACCGGGCGGCGACGTCCTCGCACACCGGAAACTCTCCCTCCCGATGTCCGAACCGCTCGCGGTAGAAGGCGTTGAGGTGGATCGCAGGCAGGTAGGGCTTTGAGTCCACGCCGCGCTCGCGCAGGTCGACCACCACGGCGTCGCGATCCACGCCGGGCGGCACCTGCACCACGTACACGAACCACGAGCGGCGGTCGCCGCCGGAGTCCGGGCACGGCAGCTCGAGCCCCTCGATTCCGCCCAGCGCCTCGCCGTACCGGGCGGCAACCCGGGCGCGGTCGGCCAGCAGCTGGTCGAGCCGCTCGACCTGCGCGACGCCGAGCGCGCAGCTGAGGTCGTCGAGGCGGTAGTTGTAGCCCAGCCGGTCGTGGTCGAGCCAGCCCATGTCGGGTGCGCGGCCCTGGTTTCGCTCGGAGTCGATTCGCGCGGCCACCTCGGGCGAGGGGCACACCACCGCGCCCCCCTCCCCCGTGGTGATCTGCTTGTTGGGGTAGAAGCCGAAGGTGGCCAGGTTGCCGCGGGCTCCCACGAGCGGCCCGTCGCCGTGCACCGCCCCCAGGGCCTCGCACGCGTCCTCGACGATCCACAGGCCACGCTCGGAGGCCAGCGCCTCGAACGTCGCCATGTCGGCCGGGTAGCCGAAGATGTGGACCGGCAGCAGGCCGACGGTGCGTTCGTCGATCGCGGCGGAGGCGGCCGCGGGGTCCACGTTCAGCGTGCGCGGGTCGATGTCGCAGAAGACCGGCTCCGCCCCCTCGAAGACCACGCAGTTGGCCGAGGCAACGAAGGAGAACGGCGAGGTGACCACCCGGTCGCCCCGCTCCAGGCCCGACGCGCGCACGCTCAGGTGAAGGGCCGCCGTGCCGCTGGACACCGCGGACACGCGGTCCACGCCGAGGCGATCCGCGAGCGCCCCCTCGAACTCGCCCAGCCGCGGCCCCAGCGCCAGCCGGCCGCCCTCGAGGGTCTCGAGCACGAGCTCGCGCTCCAGCGGCCCCAAGTCGGGCCGGGCCAGCGGGATCAAGCGCCCGCCCGCTCGGCCCGCGCGGGCAGCATGCCGGCCTCCAGCGAGTCGACCAGCGCTTCCCAGCTGGCCTCGATGATGTTCTGCGAGACGCCGATCGAGCCCCAGGTGTCGGTGCCGTCGCTGGCGTCGAGCAGCACGCGCGTGACAGCGCCCGAGCCTCGGTTCTCGTCCAGGATCCGCACCTTGAAGTTCACCAGCGAGATGTCGCGGAGGTGCGGGTAGGTCTCACCGATCGCGTCGCGCAGGGCGCGGTCCAGCGCGTGTACCGGGCCGTTGCCCTCGGCGGTCTTCACGAACCGCTCGCCATGCACGTAGATCTTGATCGTGGCCTCGGTCTCCACCCGGCCGTCGGCGCGCTTCTCGACGATCACCCGCCACGCCTCCAGCGTGAACAACGGCTCGTACTCCCCCGCCTCCTTGCGAATCAGCAGATCGAACGTGCCGTCGGCGGCCTCCAGCTGGTAGCCCTCGTGCTCCAGCTCCTTCACCCGCTCGATGACGCGGGCCGCGGTGGCGTCGTCGACGTCGGCACGCGCGCGAACCGAGCCCTTGCCGGCCAGCTCGGAGATCAGCACCCGGCGATCGGCCCCCACCTCGGCCGGGTCCACGTGCTCGAACGTGCTGGCGTCGCGGTTGACCGCGGCCACATGCATTCCGCCCTTGTGCGCGAAGGCGTTCTGGCCCACGTAGGGCTGGTCGGCGTCGGGGGTCACGTTGCACAGCTCGTCGACCCGGTGGGCCACCTCGGTGAGCCGCTGGAGGCGGTTGGGCTCGAGCACCTCGGCGCCCATCTTCAGCTGCAGGTCGGGGACGATCGTCATCAGGTTGGCGTTGCCGCAGCGCTCGCCGTAGCCGTTGACCGTGCCCTGGACCAGCGTGGCCCCGGCCTCCACCGCCACCAGCGAGTTCGCCACCCCGCAGCCGGCGTCGTCGTGGGTGTGGATGCCGAGCGCGACGCCGGGCAGCTCGGCCCGCACCGCCGCTGTGGCCTCGGCCACCTGGCCGGGGAGCGACGAGCCGTTGGTGTCGCACAGGGTCAGGTTCTCGGCGCCCGCCTCCGCGGCCGCGCGCAGGCAGCGCAGCGCGAAGGCGGCGTCGGCGCGGTAGGCGTCGAAGAAGTGCTCGGCGTCGTAGACCACCCGCTTGCCATGGTCGCGCAGGAAGCCCACCGAGTCGGCGATCATGCGCAGGTTCTCCTCCGGGTCGACCTGGGTGACCTTCTCCAGGTGCAGGCTCCACGTCTTGCCCACCAGCGTGCAGACCGGCGCGAAGGAGTCGGCCAGCAGGCGCAGCGCCGGATCGGCGGCGGCCTCGGCTTCGCGGCGCCGGGTCATGCCGAAGGCGACGATCTCGCTGCGCTCGAAGGTCTCCCGTGAGAGCAGGTCGAACACGGCCTCCTCCTTGGGGTTCGAGGCGGGGAAGCCGGCCTCGACGAAGTGCACGCCGAGGTCGTCGAGGGCGTGGGCGATGCGCAGCTTCTCGTCGACCGAGACCGACATGCCCTCCCCCTGCATCCCGTCGCGGAGGGTGGTGTCGTATACGAGGACCTTCACTGAAAGAGCGCCTTTCTGGCGGAGAACGGAACGGGCGAAGGGACGGCCGGGTGGCCGTCTAGATAATTCGCTCGCCGCGGGGCGCGCTCACGCCCGTGATGGTACCGGCACGATGTCGAGCCAGTCGGTGTAGCGCTCGTCCCGGCCGTGCAGCGCGTCGTCGAAAGTCTCCTGCACTTGGCGGGTTATCGCTCCCGGAGTGCCGATTTCGATGTCGTCGATCTCGCGGACCGGGACGATCTCCGCGGCGGTGCCGGTGAGGAACACCTCATCGGCCAGCGGGAGCTCCGCGCGGGCCAGGTCGCGCTCGACCACCTCGTGACCGGCGTCGCGCAGGATCTGGATCACCGACTTGCGGTTGATGCCGTCGAGGATGCTGGACGCCTGCCCCGGGGTGACCACCTTGCCGTCGCGCACGACGAACACGTTCTCGCCCGTGCCCTCGCACACGTGGCCCTTGTCGTCGAGCAGGATGGCCTCGTCGTAGCCGCCCTTCACAGACTCGACCTTGGCCAGCACCGAGTTCAGGTACTGCCCGCTGGCCTTCGCGTGCGGGATCAGCGAGTCGGGGGAGATGCGCCGCCAGGAGGACGTCTTGGCGCGGACGCCGTTGGCCTTGCCCTCCTCTCCCAGGTACGCCCCCCACTCCCACACCGCGATCGAGACCGAGACCGGGTTGTCCAGCGGGTTGAGGCCCATCGGGCCGTAGCCGCGATAGACGAGCGGGCGGATGTAGCACGAGCGCAGCCCGCAGCGGCTGATCAGCTCGTGCGTGGCCTCGCGCAGCTGGTCGCGCGAGAACGGCACGTCCATGTAGTAGAGCTTCGAGGAGGCCGCGAGGCGGTCCAGGTGGTCGAGGTGGCGGAAGATCGCCGGGCCCTGCTCGGTGGGGTAGGCGCGGATGCCCTCGAAGACGCCGGTCCCGTAGTGCAGGCCGTGGGTCAGTACGTGCACCTTCGCGTCCTCCCACTCGACGAACTCGCCGTCCATCCAGATGAGATCCGCGGTGTTCACGTGCCTCCTACAGCTTTTCGAGGACCGCCCGGGTGGCGTCCTCTGTGGTGGCCTCGCCGCCGAGGTCACGGGTCCTCAGACCCTGCTCCAGCGCTTGGTCGAGCGCCGATTCTAGGGCAGCGGCCTCCCTCTCCATAGCCAATCCGTGGCGCAGCATCAGTGCCACCGAGCCGAACATGGCCAGCGGGTTGGCCGCCCCGGTGCCCGCGATATCGGGTGCCGACCCGTGCACCGGCTCGAACAGGCCGGGCGTGCCGGGCTCGCCGAGCGAGGCGGAGGGAAGCATCCCGAGCGAGCCGGTGAGCATCGCCGCCTCGTCGCTGAGGATGTCCCCGAACAGGTTCTCGGTCACGATCACGTCGAACTCGGCCGGCCGCGACACCAGCTGCATCGCGGCGTTGTCCACCAGCAGGTGCTCGAGCGGCGTCTCGCCGAACTCCTCTGCCCCCACCCGCGACACGGTCTCGCGCCACAACCGCGAGGTCTCCATCACGTTGGCCTTGTCCACGCTGGTGACCTTGGTGCGGGCCGAGTGGAACCCCACCCGGGCGATGCGCTCCACCTCGGCCACGCTGTAGGCGCAGTCGTCGTGCGCGCTGTCGCCGTCGCGGCCCGAGTCTCCGAAGTAGATGCCGCCGGTCAGCTCGCGCACCACGAGCAGGTCGGTGCCCTCGATGCGGTCGCGCTTCAGCGGGCTGGCGTCGAGCAGCGCCGGGCTGGGCCGCACCGGCCGCAGGTTGGCGAACAGGCCTAGGCCCTTGCGAAGGCCCAGCAGGCCCTGCTCGGGGCGTGGCGCCTGCGGGTCGACCGTGTCCCACTTCGGCCCACCCACCGCGGCGAGCAGCACGGCGTCGGCCGCCCGGCAGGCCTCGAGCACCTCGTCGGTGAGCGCCGTGCCGTGAGCGTCGATCGAGGCGCCCCCGACCAGGTGCTCGTCGAGCTGGAAGTCGCCCAGCTGCGCGAGCACCTGCGCCGCTGCGGCGAGGATCTCGGGGCCGATCCCGTCGCCGGGAAGGGTGACTACGTGCGCGGCCATGGGCGGCCGCGCACGCTATCGGTCAGAACTCAGCGAGCGCCGAGTACGGCGCCCACGGTGTCGGCCGTGAATGCCTCGGTGCCGTTCACCAGCGCCAGGCCGCTGAACCCGTGAGCGCGGGCGTACCCGAGCTCCTTGCCGATGTCGGCGACCCCGTTGGAGGCGGGGGTAGGAGCGATGGCCACCGTGCTGAGCGTGCCCAGAGCCTGCCCGGACGCGTTCAGGAACGCGCTGCCCGAGTCACCCGGGATGCCCGGGGTCACGGTGTAGACGGTCCGGCTCCAGCCGTCGCCGTCGACGCTCACGACCTTGCCCTGCTTGGGGCTGGTCTGGGTCAGGCCGAGACGCAGTGAGGAGTTGCCGTAGGAGAACACGTCGGAGCCCGGGTCGGCGCCGCCCACGCCGTTGGGGCCGCCGTAGCCCGGCACCGACGGATTGACCTTGCCCACGTCGGCGGGATCGAGCTTGACCAGCGCCAGGTCGTTGTAGGCGCAGGTGTTCGGGTCGCTCTCGCCGGCGGCCTGCATCGCCAGCCAGGAGTTGTAGACCATCGTTCCGGGACGGCTGGCGCCGGTCACGTTGACCTGCGTGCCCAGCGGAAGCGACCCGGAGTCACAGCCGTCGGTCTCGGTCGCTGCCCCGGTCCCCGAGCAGTGCGCGGCCTGGCCGATGAAGACGTCGGAGCCGCTCGTGTAGATGAAGTTCGAGGTGCACTGCCCGCCCTCGGTATCGGTCTGGACGCCCGGATGGATCGTTGCGCTGTCCGCGGGGGCCCACGCGGAAGCGGTCGAAGGTACGAGCGCCATGGCGGCGATCGCGGCGAACAGGGCCAGTGTCCGACGGTGCATCAAGGTGAGTCCTCCCTAGGTAGGACGTCCGGCTCCCCTGCCAGACGAAGCGCCCGGGGCTTACCCCCGCTGGCGCCGAACTAAACCTCCGGCTTGCCGGCGGTGATGTTCAGGCGCACGTAGTCGAGCTCCAGCGGGCTCCCGCACTCCGCCACCACCGCCTCCGCGTACGGCCCGCGGAGCTCGTCGGGCAGGAGCTCGAGGTGGTGGCCCAGGCACACCGTGCGCACGAACTCCACCGGCTCGTCGGGGGTCACCGGCCACGGCTCGAGGCCCGTGGCCACGTCCGCGAACCCCGCGGCGACCAGGCGCTCGGCGGTCTGCTCACGCGAGGCGAAGTTCCACGGCCCCGTCCAGCCGGCGAGGTAGGGCTCGAAGGGGTCGCGCTCGCCCACCGCCTGCGCGTGGCGGTGGAAGCGCTCCACGTTGCCCTCTCCCCCGCACTGCGCCACAAGCCGCCCGCCGGGCTTGAGTGCCTCGAACATCCGGGCGAACAGCGCATCGTGGTCGGGGACCCAGTGGAACACCGCGTTGGAGAAGGCGGCGTCGACGGGCTCGTCGAGCACCAGCTCGGCCAGGTCGGCCTGGAGCACGGTCGTGCGGGCTGGGTCCAGCGCCTCGCGGGCCTGCGCGACCATCGAAGGCGCCGAGTCGACCGCCACCACGTGGCCCTCGGGCAGACGCTCCAGAAGCATCTTGGTCACCCGGCCGGTGCCGCAGCCGGCGTCCAGCACGGTCTCGTTTCCCTCCAGCGGGAGCCGATCCAGCACCTTCTCAGCCCAGCGCGCCTGCGGCGTGGAGACGCGCTCGTACGTGCGCGCGTCCCAGTCGCGCATCAGCCCAGCGACGTGGTGACCGGACCCGGGCGCTCGCGGTTGGACTCGTACTCCTCGATCGCGAGCTCGTCCTGCAGCGTCACCCCGATGTCGTCGAGGCCCTCGAGCAGGCGCCGCTTCGTCTCGGGGTGGATGTCGAAGGGGATCTCGCGGCCGTCGAAGCGCACGACTTGGTCGGCCAGGTGAACCTCGGCCTCGGTGGCCTCCATCAGCGCCTCCACCTCCTCCTCGGGGAGCGGCACAGGCAGAAGCCCGATCTTGGTGCAGTTGGAGTAGAAGATGTCGGCGAACGAGGGCGCCACCAGCACCTTGAATCCGAAGTCCTCCAGCGCCCACGGCGCGTGCTCGCGCGAAGAGCCGCAGCCGAAGTTGCGTCCGGTGACCAGGATCGGGTTCGGGTCCAGGTCCCAGCCGGGCTCCTTGGCCCAGTCGTAGAACAGGTACTCGCCGAACCCCGACCGCTCCACCCGCTTGAGGAACTGCTTGGGGATGATCTGGTCGGTGTCGACGTCGTCCCGATGCAGGACCGAGATCGGGCCCCTGACCTTCTCCACTTTGTTCACGACCACTCCCTGATGTCGACGAAGTGACCCTCGATGGCCGCCGCGGCCGCCATCTTCGGGGAGACGAGGTGCGACCGGGCCCCGCGGCCCTGGCGACCCTCGAAGTTGCGGTTTGAGGTCGAGGCGACGCGCTCGCCCGGTGCCGCGATGTCGGGGTTCATGCCCAGGCACATCGAGCAGCCCGCGGAGCGCCAGTCGAAGCCGGCCGCGCGGAAGAGATCGTCGAGGCCCTCCTCCTCGGCCTGGGCCTTCACCTGGGCGGAGCCCGGCACCACCATCGCAATGACGTTGCCGGCCACCTGGCGCCCCTGGATCACCTCGGCGGCCTCGCGCAGGTCGCCGATGCGCGAGTTGGTGCACGAGCCGATGAAGACGCGGTCGAGCTCGATCTCCTGTATCGGGGTGCCGGCTTCCAGCGCCATGTACTCCAGCGCACGATGGTCGCCCTCGGTCTGCGGCTCGGGTACCGACTCGGTGACCTGGGTGACCATCTCCGGGGTGGTGCCCCAGGTGACCTGGGGCGAGACCGCCGAGGCGTCGATCTCGACCTCGGTGTCGAACTCGGCGCCCTCGTCGGTGCGCAGCGCCAGCCACTCGTCGGCGGGCATCGGCTGCGGCGCGGCCGGCCTGCCCTCGACCCACTCCAGCGTCGTGTCGTCGGGCGCCACCATCCCGGCGCGACCGCCGGCCTCGATGGTCATGTTGCACATGGTCATGCGGCCCTCCATGGAGAGCGCTTCGATCGGCGGGCCGGCGTACTCGATCGCGTAACCCGCGCCGCCGGAGACACCGATGCGGCCGATGGTGGACAGCATCAGATCCTTGGCGGTGACCCCGTATCCCAGCTCGCCGCTGTAGAGGATGCGCATCGACTTGGGCTTGCGCTGCTGGAGGGTCTGGGTGGCCAGCACGTGCTCCACCTCGCTGGTGCCGATGCCGAACGCCAGCGCGCCGAAGGCGCCGTGGGTGGAGGTGTGGGAGTCGCCACAGACGATGGTCATCCCGGGCTGGGTCACGCCCATCTCCGGCCCTATGACGTGGACGATGCCCTGGTGGGCCGAGCCCAGCGAGTAGACCGGCACGCCGAACTCCTCGCAGTTGCGCTCGAGCGTCTCGACCTGGACGCGCGACAGCTCGTCGAGGATCTGCGCCGCGCGCATCGACCCGTCGGTGGGCACGTTGTGGTCGGCGGTGGCCAATGTGCGGTCGGGACGGCGCACCTTGCGGTCCGCGATGCGCAGGGCCTCGAAGGCCTGCGGCGAGGTGACCTCGTGGACGAGGTGGAGGTCGATGTAGAGGATCCCCTCGGCCACCTCGTGGCGCTGCCAGATCTTGTCGAACAGGGTGTCGGGCATCGGTTCGGTTCAGCTCCTTCTCAGTCCGGCGGAGACCACGGCCAGCATCCGGGCCTCGTCTTCGCGCGGGTTCTCGAAGTGGTGGGGAAGGTCGGCGTCGAAGGTGACGGCGTCGCCCTCGCTCAGGTCGTGGCCCACGCCGTCGCAGACCAGGCGCAGCACGCCGGCGGTGACCACCGCGGTCTCGCGGGCGCCCGGCTCGTGCATGGGCGGGTCGTCGGGCCCCCCTGTCACAGCGCCCGGCGCCAGCCGGTGCTCGGACAGCTCGGCACGCTGGCCGGGCAGCGGCGGCGACAGCACCTCGTAGCGGTGGCCGGTGCGCTGAGAACCGCCGGCGCGGCGCTCGCTCGCGCGCACCACCGAGACGCCCTCCCCCTCGTCCAGCCGCAGCAGCTGGGACAGCGACAGCTCCAGCCCGGAGGCGATCCGGGTGGCGACGGCGAGCGTGGGGCTGGTCTCCCCGCGCTCGACCTGGGACAGCATGGGAGCCGAGACCCCACTGCGGGCGGCCAGCTCGCGCAAGGACAGGTCCATGCCCTCGCGCAGGGCGCGGACGCGGGGGCCCACGGTGGGCTCGGGCTGCACGGCGGGCAGAGCAACGGCCATGGGACCGCGTACGTTATCACGTACGTTTGTCTGGACCGCGCTAGACGTCCCCCAGCACCCGGCGGCGGTACTCCTGCAGCTCCTCGTCGGTGATCAGGTTCGCCGCCCGTAGCTGCATCAGCTTGGTCAGGCGGTCCAGGGGCTCGCCTTTGGGCGCGGAGGAGACCGGCGTCGCCGGGTTCGCCGCGGCCTGGCCGTGCGCAGCGTCGATGCCGTGCTTCTGTAGGGCCTCCAGCACCGCGGCACGGGCCTCGGGGTTCGAGCGCAGGTCGACCTCGCCGCTCGGGGTGATCCCGTGGTCGCGCATCGCCTGCATCGCCGCCTCGCGCGCGGCCGGGTTGGCGTTCAGATCGATCGGCCGCCCGCCGGTGGGGGAGATCGTGGCGGGGCCGATCCCGCCGCCGCCCCAGTCGATGGCGATGCGATCGCGGTCCTCGGGATCGACCGACACGCTCAGCGGCCGGCCGCTGGTCAGCGTCCCCACCGCGATCAGGGGCACGGTCACCCGCTTGTCCACCTCGTAGGGCGCGATCCCGGGCGCCTCCACGCGCAGCCTCAACCGCACCTGGGGCTGGTTGTTGACGTACATGCCGGTCTGCTCGGCCTCGAGCACCTGAGCCGTGCCCCGGATTCCCTCGTGCTTGAGGCGCTCGTTTGCCTGGGCGCGCCACCCGAGGAAGCCGAACACGGCGATCAGCAGCACGGCCACCACCACCCAGATCTGGCCGATCCCGATCTCGGGCAGCGCGATCCAGAACGCGATCCCGCCGATCAGGAAGAACAGCGCCAGCGGGAAGCCCGCCGGATTGCGCCAGAAGGGCCTCAGCGCTGCTGGCCGGTCGGGCGCACCAGCACTTCGTTGATCGCCACGTGCGGCGGCTGGGCCAGCACGTAGGTGACCGCCCGGGCGATGTCGTCCGCGGTCAGGACGTCGCCGGTCCGCTCGCGCATGGTCTCGATCGCCTTGGTCACGTTCGGATCGGTGTTGTGGCCCTGGAGCTCGGTGTCGACGAAGCCGGGCTCCACGCAGCTCACCCTGATCCCGCTGTGCAGCGCCTCTTGGCGCAGCGCCTCGGAGAAGGCCGTGACGCCGAACTTGGTCAGGTTGTAGACCGCCGATCCCGCGTTCGCGCTGCGGCCCGCCACCGAGGACACGTTGACGATGTCCCCTCCCCCTGCCTCGCGGAGCAGCGGCAGCGCGGCGTGGGTGCAGTAGAGGAGGCCCAGCAGGTTCACGTCGACCATCCGGCGCCAATGCTCGGTGTCGGCGTTCTCGACTGCGCCCAGCAGCATCACGCCGGCGTTGTTGACCAGCGCGTCCAGCCCACCCAGCTGGTCGTGCGCGTGCTGGACGAAGGCGTTGGCCTGGCCTTCGTTGGAGACGTCGACCGCCAGCGCGACCGCGCTTGCCGCCGTCCGAGTCGATGCCGCTCGCGACCGCCTCGATGCGGTCGGTGCGCCGCGCTCCCAGCGCCACGCTCGCGCCCTCGGCGGCGGCCGCTCGGGCGACCGCCTCGCCGATGCCCGACGAGGCGCCGGTGATGGCTACGGCACGGCCTGCGAGTGCTCCCTCGGGCACGTGCCCGAGCCTATCTCAGCCGCCGTATCGGCCCTTCAGCGCCATCACGTTGGCCACGTACTGCTCTGTGTCGGGCAGGAGGCCGTTCTGGCGCACCGACTCCGGCCCCTGGTAGTAGGAGGCGACCGCCCTGCTCTGGTCGCCGCCGGTCTCCTGCAGCAGCTGGCGCAGGTAGAGCACGCCGGCCGTGGTGTTCTGGGACGGCGAGGAGGGATCGTGGGGGCCCGCCCCCAACACCCGGTGGACGTAGTCGAACGTGCTCGGCATCACCTGCATCACGCCGCGCGCGCCCGCCGAGGACACCATCGAGTTGTTGAAGCCGCTCTCCTGGTGGGCGATGGCCGCGGCCAGTGACGGGGGAACCCCGTGCTGGGTGGCGATCGAGCCCACGCCCGAGGGGCCGACCGTGCCGCCGGTGGAGGGTGCGGTCGAGGTCGCGGGGGCCGCGCTCGTGCCGGCCGTCGGGGCCGCCGGCGCGGCGGCGCCGCCCAGCGCGGCAGCGCCCTCGCTGACGGTCGGCACCTGGATGGTGGAGCCGATCACCACCTGCGCGTCGGGCGAGATCCCGTTCACCGCCGCGACCGTCCGCGTGGTCAGGTTGTTGGCCGCCGCGATGGACCACAGGGTCTCCCCCGGTTGGACGGTGTGGGGCGCCGAGGCCTGGGCGGAAGCGGACAGGAGGGCGAAGAGGGTGATCGCGAGCACGCTGACGCGAAGGGTGTGAAAACGCATAGGCCCCGGGGCTTCGCCCACCGCCGCGGCGCGTCCTCCCGGCGGGCATCGCTATGTGAACCTGCAACTTCTCCTGCGCGGCTAAAGCGCCGCCCGCAGGAGGTCGAGGAGCTCGTCCTCGCCCGGCGGGTCGGGCGTCATGGCCAGGCCCGGGTGCTCCCGAACGCCCGCCACGACCGCCGGTAGCTGATCCTCCCGCACTCCGAGGGTCGACAGGCGCGTGTGGCCCGAGCGGGCCGCCAGCTTCGACACCCGGCCCGCGGCCGCCTCGGGGTCCTCGGACGGATCGCCCAGCGCTCCGGCCAGGCGGGCGATCTCACCGGGTGCGCGCATGCTCATCAGCCGGACGCTGTGCGGGAGCATCACCGCGTTGGTCTGGGCGTGCGGGGTACCGCAGGTGCGGACGATGGTCTGGCACACGGCATGGTGCACGGCGAGGCCGGCGTTCCCCACGGCGTAGCCGGCCAGGAACGCGGCCTCGGCCAGCGCGGGCGCCGGCGGGGGGTCGCGCGGAAGCGCGTCGGCGAACAGGCGGGCGGAGCGCAGGGCGGCCTCCTCGGTCACCGGGTTGGCGAGCGGCGCGTAGAGCGACTCGATTGCGTGCGCGAGCGCGTTCATCGCGGTGGCGGCCAGCAGCGGCGCGTCGTCCGGCACCATGGCCGCGGGCTCGCAGATCGCCAGCGAGGGCCGGTGCATCTGCGCCCGAGCTCCCTCGGGGAGCCGGTGGAAGGGCGTGAAGGTCGAGCCCGCCAGCGTGGTGGGGATCGCCGCCGTCTCGGTGCCGTGCACTGCGCTCACTGCCTTGGCCGTATCCACGACCCTCCCCCCTCCGAGGCCGACGACCGGGCGCTCCCCGGCCGCCTCGAGCAGGTCGGCGGCCAGGTCGGGCACGGCCCCGGCAGGCACGTCGAGCACCTCAGCGGCGCCGTCGGCGACCGGCGGCGCGAGCGCCCGCGAGCGCTCGGTGGCCAGCAGCACGTAGCCCTCGAAGCCGCGCTCGGCCAGGAGCTGCGGCGCCTCGTCCAGCGCCCCCTCCCCCAGCCGGATGAGGCGCTCGCCGTCCCTGAAGGTGAAGCCGCTCAGGGCGTCTGGGCCGCGTCGGCCTCCAGCACGCGCTCTGCCTCCTGGGCCGGCGAGTTGGCCAGGGCGGTGGAAAGCGCCCGCAGGTAGGCCCGTCCGGACGCCTCGAGGATGTCCGTGGAGACCCCCACCCCGGAGGAGTTGCGCCCGTCGAGCTCCATCAGTACTGAGACCTCGCCCAACGCATCGCGCCCGCCGGTCACCGCGCTCACGTGGAACTCGCGCAGCCGCGCCTCGTAGCCGGTGGCCACGTTCAGTGCGCTGAAGAAGGCGTCCACCGGGCCGTCCCCGGTGAAGCTGCCCTCGCCGCTGCTGCCGTCGGGCAGCCGCACGCGGACGCGGGCCAGCGGCGTGCGGGTGGACGAGGCCTCGACCTCGAACCACTCCAGCTCGATAGGCGTCCGCCGCCTGGCGGATCTCGTCGGAGACGAGCGCCTCCAGGTCGAGCGCCGTGACCACCTTCTTCTTGTCCGCCAGCTCCTTGAACGCCTTGAAGGCGGTGTTCAGCGCCGCGCCGTCGACCGTGAAGCCGAGCTCCTGCAGCGCGTTGCGCAGGGCGTGGCGGCCGGAGTGCTTGCCCAGCACGATCTGGTTCTGCTCCAGGCCGATGGTGGTGGCGTCCATGATCTCGTAGGTGGTGCGCTCCTTGAGCACGCCGTCCTGGTGGATGCCGGA
This sequence comes from uncultured Thermoleophilaceae bacterium, assembly GCA_963830065.1. Taxonomy (GTDB): domain Bacteria; phylum Actinomycetota; class Thermoleophilia; order Solirubrobacterales; family Thermoleophilaceae; genus JACCZR01. Next base: position 44,699 of record CAWHLA010000010.1, on the reverse strand, counting down.
CTCGTGGGCGAACGCGTTGCGGCCCACGATCGCCTTGTTGGGCTGCACCTGGTAGCCGGTCATGCGGCTGACCAGCCGGCTGGTGCGAGCGATCTCGGTGGTGTCGACCTCGCACCACAGTCCGTGCGCGGCCTCGCGCACGTGAAGCAGCATCACGATCTCCTCGAGCGAAGCGTTGCCGGCGCGCTCGCCGATGCCGTTGATCGCACACTCCACCTGGCGGCAGCCCACCGACACGCCGGCGTAGGAGTTGGCCACCGCCAGCCCCAGGTCGTCGTGGCAGTGCACCGACGTGGTCACGTCGGCCAGCCCGGGCACCAGCCGGTAGAGCGTGCGCCACATCTCGGCGTGCTCCTCCGGGGTCGAGTAGCCCACGGTGTCGGGCACGTTGATGGTGGTGGCGCCTTCCTCCAGGGCGATCTCCAGCACCTCGGCGGTGAACTCCAACTCGGAGCGGGTGGCGTCCATCGGCGAGAACTCCACGTCGTCGCACAGGCGCCTGGCGTGGGCCACCGCCGCCCGGGCCTGGCCCTTGACGTCCTCGCGCGTGGTCTGCAGCTGGTGCTTGATGTGGATGTCGCTGGTGGAGATGAATGTGTGGATTCGGGGGCGCTCGGCGTCCTTGACCGCGTTCCAGGCCGCGTCGATGTCCTGCACGTTGGTGCGCGCCAGGCCGGCGATCACGGGGCCCTCCACCGAGCGGGCGATCTGCTCCACCGACTCGAAGTCGCCGGGCGACGTGATCGGGAAGCCCGCCTCGATGATGTCCACGCCCAGGCGAGCTAGCTGGTGAGCGATCTCCACCTTCTCGGCCACGTTCAGCGAGATGCCCGGCGACTGCTCGCCGTCTCGCAGCGTGGTGTCGAAGATCCTTACTCGGTTGGCGTCGTCTCTCACTGCTCTTCCCCTTCTGCTCTCTACCTCCGCTTCTTCCCTGTGTTTGCGGCTAGGCGGCCGCCACGCGCTATTCCCCCCGAGGGGGGAGGAGAAGAAGAAGCAGGTCGAGCGAGAGAGACACGCTGCGCTCAAGGCTACAGAGTCAGCACGACCTTGCCCACGTTCTGGCGCTCGGCGATGTAGCGGTGGGCGGCAGGGCCCTCCTCCAGCGGGAAGGCCTTGGCCACCACCGGCTTGAGCTTGCCCTCCTCGGTCCATCTGCGCAGGGGCTCCATCCACTCGTCCAGCGATCCCCGGGAGTCCCATAGCGTGAGCATGTTCAGCCCGATCACCGCCTTGGACTCCGACATCAGCGGCATCGGGTGGAAGATGCGCGTGCGGGCCATGGTCTTCAGCGCCTGCGGGATGCTGCGCTTCTCGCCGGTGGTCACCGCCGAGGCGCCGAAGCAGACCAGGCGGCCCCCCGGCCGCAGCAGCGAAAAGCTCTTGCCGAAGCTGGCGCCGCCGATGGCGTCCATCACTAGGTCGAGGGGCTCCTTGCCGCCGGCGATGCGGCGCACCGCCTTGACGAAGTCCTCGCTGCGGTAGTCGATCGCGTGGTCGACCCCGAAGCCGCGGATGGCGTCGTGCTTGGACGCCGAGGCGGTGCCGAAGACCTCGGCGCCTTGCAGCTTGGCGATCTGGGTGGCGGCGATGCCCACCCCGCCCGCGGCGGCGTGCAGCAGCACCTTCTCCCCCTCGCGCACGTTGCCGTATCGCACCAGCCCGGCGTAGGCGGTCGCGTAGTTGACCGGCAGGGCCGCGCCCTCCTCGAAGGACCAGTCGTCCGGGAGCGGCATGACGTTCTCGCGGTCGGTGACCACGTACTCGGCGTATCCGCCGAACCGGCAGCCTCCCAGCACCCGCTCGCCGGACTCGAGCTCGCCCGCGAACTCGTAGCCGACCACCGACGGCGGCTTGGGGGCGTCGGGGTACAGGCCCTGGCGCGCCATGGTGTCGGCGAAGTTGATGCCGGCGGCGCGGACTCGGACCCTCACCTGGCCGGGACCCGGCTGAGGGTCGGGGCGCTCCTGGACCTCGAGCACCTCGGGAGGGCCGGGTCGGGTGATGACCAGCGCCCTCATGGGCGCAGCCTAACGTCATCTCATGGGCCCGGCCCTCTTGCTGATCGACATCCAGGACGGGATCGGGTGGGAGGGCCGCAACAACCCCGCCGCCGAGCAACAGGCGGCGCGCTTGCTCGCCGCTTGGCGTGAAGCCGGCCGCCCGGTGATCCACGTCCGCCACCTCTCCACCGAGCCCGAGTCGCTCCTGCGGGCCGAGCTTCCCGGCAGCGCCATCAAGAAGGAAGTCGAGCCCCTCGAGGGTGAGCCGGTGGTGGAGAAGCAGGTGAACAGCGCCTTCATCGGAACGGGGCTGGAGGAGCGCCTGCGCGAACAGGGCATCGAGAGGGTGGTGATCGCCGGACTGACCAGCGACCACTGCGTCTCGGCCACGGCGCGAATGGCCGGCGACCTGGGCTTCGACGTCTACGTCGTGGCCGACGCCACCGCCACCTTCGCCCGCACCGGCCCCGACGGCGAGCACCTGGCCGCGGAGCAGGTCCACGCGGTGTCGCTGGCCACGCTGGAGGGCGAGTTCGCGACCGTGGTGAGGGCCGAGGAGCTGCTCGAGGACTAGAGCGAGACCGCGCGGCCTTCGATGAAGCCGTCGGACTCGGCCAGGCGCTCCACCACGTCCTGGGGCACCGGAGAGTCGGCGGTCACCACCATCGCGGCCTCGCCGTCCTCCTCGGGACGGCGGCCGACGGCGGCCGAGATCACGTTCACGCCGGCCGAGCCCAGCTCGGTGCCCACGCGGCCGAGCATCCCCGGCTGGTCGCGGTAACGGAAGATCGCCAGGTGCTTCTCCAGCTGGACGTTGAAGCGTGAGCCCCACGCCTCCAGCAGGTGCGGGCGGTTCACGCGGCTGAGCACCGTGCCCACCACCCGCTGCTCGGTGTCCCCCACCACGGTCACGCGCACCAGGTCGGTGAAGTCGCGCGCCGAGGGCCGGTTGGTCTCGGTGATGACGATCCCGCGCTCCTCGGCCAGCGAAGGCGCGTTCACGTCGTTCACGTCCTCCTCCACGTGGCCGGCCAGCACGCCCTTCAGCACCTGGACGGTGAGCAGGCGGGTGTCGCGCTCGGCCACCCGGCCGAGGTACTCCACCTGGAGCGAGTTCAGGCCGTCCGACAGGCCCACGGCGATCCGGCCGAGCTGGATGGCCAGGGGCAGGAACGGCCCCAGCGCCTCCAGGTCCTCAGGGGCCACCGCCGGCACGTTGACCGCGCTGGTGACGACGCCGCCGGTCAGGGCGGCGGCCACCTGCTCGGCGGCCTGGAAGCCGGCGCGGTCGGTGGCCTCGGCGGTAGAGGCGCCCAGGTGGGGCGTGACGATCACGTTGGGATAGCCGAACAACGGGTGCTCGGTGATCGGCTCCTCGCGGAAGACGTCGAGTGCCGCTCCGGCGACCTTGCCCGAGTCGATCGCCTCCTTGAGGTCCTCCTCCACCAGCAGCGGACCGCGGGCCACGTTGAGCACGCGCACGCCGTCCTTCATCTTCGAGAAGGCCTCGGCGTCGAGGAAGTTCTCGGTCTCGGCGTTCTTGGGCAGGTGGATGGTGATGAAGTCGGACTCGGCGTAGAGCTGCTCACTCGAAGCCGCCCGGTGCACGCCCAGCTCGGAGAAGCGCTCCCCGGCCACGAAGGAGTCGAAGGCCATGACCCGCATCCCGAAGCCCCGTGCCCGCTGGGCCACCAGCTGGCCGATACGCCCGAAGCCGAGGATGCCGAGCGTCTTCTCGTACACCTCGACGCCGCTGAACTTCGACCGGTCCCACGCGCCCGCGCTGAGCGACGCGTGGGCCTGGGGCACGTTGCGCGCCAGGGCCAGCAGCAGCGCCAGCGTGTGCTCGGCGGCGGTGATGACGTTGGACTGGGGCGCGTTGGCCACCACCACGCCGCGGCGGGTGGCGGCCTCCACGTCGACGTTGTCCACTCCCACCCCGGCGCGGCCCACCGCGCGCAGGTTGTCCGCGCGCTCGAGCAGGTCGGCGGTCAGCTTGGTGGCCGACCGGATCAGGATGCCGTCGTACTGGCCGATGGACTCGGCCAGCTCGCCGTCGGCCCAGTCGGTCTTGACGTCGACGTCGAACCCGGCGTCCTTCAGCAGCCCTACACCTGAGTCGCCGATCTTCTCGGCGACGAGGACCTTGGTCACGCGGGTGCGGCGACGGGCACGCCCGCCTCGAGGAACACGCGCTGGGCGGCTCCCACTCCGGTGCCGAGCTCGACGTCCGCGCCCAGCTCGCGCAGGGTCATCTCGAACGCGGCGATGGTGGTGACGACGTCGAACGCGCCGAAGTAGCCGCAGTGGGCGATGCGGGCGATCTTGCCCTTCAGCTTGCCCTGGCCGCCGGCGATGGTGACGCCGTACTTGTCGCGCATCGTCTTGGGCACCTTGGCGCCGTCGACCGAGTCCGGCAGCGCGATCGCGGTGACCACGTTGGCGCCCTCGTCCTCGGGGCCGAACAGATCGAGCTCCAGCGCGGCCACGGCGGCGCGCGTGGCGCGGCCGAGCAGCCGGTGGCGTTCGAAGACCTGCTCCAGCCCCTCGTCCTCGATCATCCCCAGCGCCACGTCAAGCGCCATCCAGGTGCTCACGGCCGGGGTGAAGGGCGAGTCGGGCGGATCCTTGTGCTGACCGGCGGCGGTCTTCAGCCAGTCGAAGTAGTAGCCGCGGCGAGGCGCGCTCGCTGCGCGTCCCATCGCGGCCTCGTTGGGGCTCGCGAAGCCCAGGCCGGGCGGCGTCATCAGCGCCTTCTGCGAGCCCGCCACCACGACGTCCACGCCCCACTCGTCCTGCGGGATGGGCACCGCGCCGAGGCCTGAGACCGCGTCGACCGCGATCAGCGCGCCGTGGCGGTGGGCGACCTCGGTCAGCTCCTTGACGTCGTTGACCACTCCGGTAGAGGTCTCCGACAGCGTGGTGAACACCACCTCGACGCCGGAGTTCTCGCTCAGCAGCCGGTCGAGCTCGGCGGGTTCGACCTTCTCGCCCCAGCCCGAGTCGTGGTGGACCAGGTCGGCGCCGTAGGCCTCGCACAGCTCGGCCCACCGCTCGCCGAACTTGCCGCAGGAGACCACCAGGGCGGGCTCGCCCGGACGGGTGAGGTTGGCGACGGCGGACTCCATGCCGCCGGAGCCCGAGGAGGTGAAGGAGAGCACCTCGTTCTCGGTCTGAAACACCATCTTCAGCCGGCCGAGGGCCCGGGCGTAGACCTCGATGAACGCCGGCGAGCGGTGGTAGAGGATCGGCTCGGCCATCACCTGCGACACCGAGGGCGGCAGCGGCGTCGGGCCGGCGGTCATGAGGTACTGCTTCAGATAGGGATTCGCCATGGGCCGTCCGACCTTACCGGCGTCAGGTCAGCAGGCTCAGGATTCCCTTCACGAGGGCGATCGCGATGGTTCCGGAGTTCCCGTTCTCGAGGTCGCGCTGGAACTCCTCGTCGGTGGCCAGCAGCACGAAGAAGAGGATCCAGAAGACCGTGGCCAGCAGCGACAGGACGGTCGAGACGATCCCGATGATGAAGCCCGCCTGGGCCAGGCCCCGCTGCTTGGTCGTCTCCCCCTTGTCGACCTTCTCGCGCCCCTTGCGCGAGTACACGATTCCGGCGATCGACAGCCCCAGCGACAGAATCGTGCTCAGGCCGGCGAAGAAGAACAGCAGGCCGCCGCCCACCATCGAGAGCGCGAAGCCCGCCACCGCCTGGTTGTTGTCGGGCTCGCGCGGCGCCCCCGCCCACGCGGGGTAGGGCTGCTGCCACTGGGGCTGCTGCCAGCCCGGTGGCGGTCCGTAGCCGTAGCCGGGCGGGGGGCCGTAGCCGTAGGGCGCCTGCTGCCAGGGCTGGGGCTGTGGAGGCGGATAGTGCTGCTGCGGCGGCGGGTACTGCTGCGGCGGGGGCTGCTGCTCCCCGTACTGAGGCGGCGGGTACTGCTGGTGCTGCGGGAGAGGCTGGGTCTGCGCCGTCGGGTGAACGGGCTGGGTCGGGTCCTGCCCGCGGTCGCCGAGGTCGGGCTCGGGGCCCGGCGGCTCGGGCGGCAGGAAGCCGCTCTGGCCCTCGTCGGCCATCAGAAGTCCTGGTCGATCCAGTCCATCTTCGAGCGCAGCTCGTGGCCCTCGCGCTCGATCTGGTGGTCCTGGCCCTCCTTGCGCATGCGCTGGAAGTTCTCCTGGCCGGCCTCGTTCTCGGCGATCCACTCGCGCGCGAAGTCACCCGACTGGATGTCGCCGAGGATCTTCTTCATCGCCTCGCGCGTCTCGTCGGTGATCACCTTCTTACCGCGCGTCACGTCGCCGTACTCGGCCGTGTTGGAGATCGAGTAGCGCATGCCGCTGATGCCCTTCTCGTACATGAGGTCAACGATCAGCTTCATCTCGTGGAGGCACTCGAAGTAGGCCAAGCGCGGGTCGTAGCCGGCCTCGACGAGCGTCTCGTAGCCCGCCCGCACCAGCTCCGTCATCCCGCCGCACAGGACCGCCTGCTCGCCGAACAGGTCGGTCTCGGTCTCGTCCTTGAACGAGGTCTCGATCACGCCCGCGCGCGTGCATCCGATGCCCTTCGCGTAGGCGAGGACAAGGTCGCGCGCGTTGCCGGTGGCGTCGCGGTGGACGGCCATCAGCCCGGGCACGCCCTCGCCGGCCTCGTACTGGCGCCGGACCAGGTGGCCGGGGCCCTTGGGGGCCACCATGCCGATGTCGACCTCGGGGCCCGGGTCGATCTGATCGAAGTGGATCGAGAAACCGTGAGCGAAGAGGAGGAGGTTGCCCGGCGCGATGCCGTCCGCGATGTCGGACTCCCAGATGGCCTTCTGCTTCTCGTCGGGCAGCAGGACCATGACCGCGTCGCCCTCGCTGGCGGCGTCGGCCACCGACTCCACGCGCAGGCCGTGGCCTTTGGCCTTCTCGACCGACTGCGAACCCTCGCGCAGCCCGACCACCACGTCGACCCCGGATTCCTTGAGGTTGAGGGCGTGGGCGTGCCCCTGTGAGCCGTAGCCGAGGATGGCCACGGTCTTGTCCGAGAGCAGGCTGAGGTCGGCGTCGTCGTCGTAGATCATCGGAGGCGGGACTCTAGTCGGCGCACCCCGCCGCCCACGACGTGCAGCACCTGCTTCGCGCCGTAGCGCTGAACCAGGCTCGAGGCCACCGCCGCGCGCTCGCCGGAGGCGCACATCACGGCTACGGGCCGGTCGGGATCCAGGCCCTCGGGCAGGTCGTGGATGTCGTGCCAGGGCTCGAACAGAGAGCCCGGGATGTGCACCTCGTCGTACTCGGACTGCTCGCGCACGTCCAGGAGCTGGAGGTCGTCGCGGCCGGGCACGTCGTCGACGCCGATGCGCTCGATCCGGGCCACCGGGCGGCCCTCGCGGCGCCACTCGGTCATGCCGCCGTGAAGAAAGCCCCCAAGGCGGTGGACGCCGACCGCCTGCGCGAGGGTGCCGGCCCGCCGGGCGTCCTCGTCGTCGCGGCCGATCAGCACGATCTCCTGGTCGCGGTCGGCGATCCAGGCCAGGCGCGTGCCGAAACCGGGCTGGACCGCGGGGATCACGACCGCATCGGGGATGTGCGCGTCGTCGAACTGGAGGTCGGTGCGAACGTCGACCAGGAGGCTGCCCTGCGAGCGCTTCTGCTCGACCTGGCGCGGCGCCAGCGGCATCAACTCCACGCTCCGGGTCACCAACTCCCCCCGGTTGAGCGCCACGATGGCGTGGAAGTTCGGCGGCTGCGGCCCCAGCGAGCCGATCGCCTGCTCGACGAAGTCGCCCTCCTCCTCCAAGCGCAACATCGGGTTGTGGGCTTGCTCGTAGGCGAGCGTGGAGGAGATCTTCATGTCCATCCCCGGCCCCCCGCACAGCGACCCGCCCAGGTGCCCCGGCCACACCTCGGTCTCGGGCGGGAGGCTGAGGATCCGCTCGTGCAGCGACCGGAAGATCTCCTGGGCGCCCTCCTCTTGCTCGACCGCCAGGTCTGGCCGGGCCACGTCGTTGACGAACAGCGAGTCGCCGGTCAGCAGGGCCCAGGGCTCTTCGCCCCGGGCGGTGTCGATCAACGCGAAGGCGGTGTGCTCGGGGCGGTGGCCGGGGGTGGCGATCGCCCTCACGCGCAGCGCGCCGAGCTCGAGCTCCCAGCCGTCGTCGAAGGGCTCGTGCTCGTACTCCACTCCGGCCTCGCGGCTGATGTGAATCGAGGCGCCGGTGGCTGCCGCCAGCTTCCCGTGGCCCGACACGTGGTCGGCGTGGTTGTGGGTCTCGAGGATGTGCTCGATCGAGACGCCCATGTAGCGGGCCAGCTCGAGGTACTCGTCGATCTCCAGCTTGGGGTCCACCACCGCCGCCACGCCGGCCTCGTCGTCCCCGACGAGGTACGACGCACACCCGAGGTCGTCGTGGGGGATCGGGCGGAAGATCATCTGAGCGAGCGGCGCATCAGCTTGCCGGCGGGGTTGCGCGGGAGGGCATGGACAACCACAACAGATTTCGGCACCTCGTGCGCGGCCAGCCGCTCGCGGGCAAAGGCCACCAACTCGGCCTCGCTCGCCTCGCCGACCACGAAGGCGGTCACCGCCTCGCCCCACTCGGGGTCCGGGCGGCCGGCCACGCCCGCCTCGGCCACGTCCGGGTGCTGCTCGAGGACGGCCTCCACCCGGGAGGGCGACACGTTCTCTCCCCCGGTGATGATCGTTTCGCTCTTTCGGCCCTCGACGGTGAGACGGCCCCGCTCGTCCAGGCTCCCGAGATCGCCGGTGGCCAGCCATCCCTCGGCGGCCACCATCGGGCCCCGCACGAGGATCTCGCCGTCGTCGGCGATCTTGAGCTCCACCCCCGGAAGCGGCTCGCCCGGCGCGCCGGTGGTCACCGCAGAGCCCGTCTCGGTCATGCCGTAGGTGGGCACCACCGGAAGCCCGCTCTCCAGCTGCTCGGCCGGTATCGGGCCGCCGCCCAGCAGCAGCGTTTTCAGCGACGGTGCCTCCAGAGGCAGGAGGCGGGCCAGCATGGTCGGCACGAGCGAGACGTGCGTGATGGCGCCCCCGGCCAGCTCCCCGCGCACGCGCTCGGCGTCGAAGCGCTCGTGCAGCACGAGCGTCGAGCCGAACATCGCCGCCCGGTGCACGATGGCCAGGCCGCCGACGTGGTGCAGTGGCATGCAGGCCAGCCACCGGTCCTCGGGGCCGAGGCCCAGCCGCTCGCCCAGCGCTCGCGCGCTGGCCTCGTGATGAGCACGGCTGAGCTCGATCGGCCGGGGCTCGGCGGTGGTGCCCGAGGTGAAGACGATCGACTGCGCCTCGCTGCGCTCCGGGACCGGCGGCGCCTGGCCTGCTGGGTCGTGGGGCACGATCGTCCCGCCGCCCCGCGCCAGCGCGTGGACCTCGATGACGAACTCGAGCACCGGGCGGGCGGGAACGGCGACCACTCCGCCGCGCGCCCTGCGGGCTGCCTCGGCGTCGAGCTGGGAGTAGGTGAGCGACCGCTCGCCGGCTATGAGGGCCACGCGGTCCAGGGGGACGTATCGTAGGCCCGCGATGGACGAGGCAGACCGCCAGATACGCCCCGGTGCCGAGTGGCAGCCGGCCGGCGAGTACGAGGACATCCGCTACGAGATCGCGGACGGGATCGCCAAGCTCACGATCGCCCGCCCCGAGGTGCGCAACGCCTTCCGGCCCGAGACCCTGATCGAGCTCTCCGACGCGTTCGAGCAGGCCCGCGAGGACCCGGCCGTGGGCGTGATCGTCCTCACCGGGGAGGGCCCGCTCGCCTTCTGCTCGGGTGGCGACCAGAACGTGCGCGGCGACACCGGCTACATGACCGGCGGACAGGGGGTCGGGCGCTTTCACGTGACCGACCTCCAAGTGCAGATGCGCCGGCTGCCCAAGCCGGTCGTGGCCATGGTGGCCGGCTACGCGGTGGGCGGCGGCCAGGTCCTCAACGTGTGCTGCGACCTGTCTATCGCAGCCGACAACGCCCGCTTCGGCCAGACGGGCCCGCGCGTGGGGAGCTTCGACGGTGGCTTCGGCGCCGCGCTGCTGGCCCAGCAGGTGGGCCAGAAGAAAGCGAAGGAGATCTGGTTCCTGTGCCGCCAGTACGACGCTCAGCAGGCGCTGGACATGGGGCTGGTCAACACCGTCGTGGCGCTGGAGGAGCTCGAGGAGGAGACCGTGCGCTGGGCGCGCGAGATGCTCGCCCTCTCCCCCTTCTCGCTGCGGCTGCTCAAAGCCTCGTTCCACGCCTCGGAGGACGGCATGGCCGGCCTCCAGCAGCTGGCGCACGACACCAACCTGCTCTTCTACGCCAGCGACGAGGCGAAGGAGGGCCGCGAGGCCTACAAGAACCGCCGCCGGCCTGACTTCGAGAAGTTCCCCCGGCGACCGTGACCCCCCGCCTGTGGCTCGTGGCCGCCCGGCCGCGGACCCTCCCTGCCGCGATCGCCCCCGTGCTGGTGGGCACCGCGCTCGCCGTGTCGGAAGACCAGTTCAACGCGCTGGCCTTCGTGGCGGCGCTGGTGGGCAGCGTGTTCATCCAGATCGGGACCAACCTGTCCAACGACCTGAGCGACGCCCGGCGGGGAGCGGACACCGAGGACCGCCTCGGTCCGGTGCGGGTGACCGCCGGCGGGCTGATGCCCCCGCGGCGGGTGCTGATCGGGACCTACGTGGCCTTCGGCGTCGCGGTGGCCTGCGGCATCTACCTGACCGCGGAAGCGGGGTGGGAGATCCTGGTCATCGGGATCGCCTCGATCGTCGCGGGCGTGCTCTACACCGGAGGCCCGCGCCCCTACGGCTACGAGGGGCTGGGCGAGCTGTTCGTGTTCCTGTTCTTCGGGGTGGTGGCCGTGACCGGGTCCTACTTCGTGCAGACCGAGGAGGTGCGCTGGGAGGCCTTCGTGCTGTCGGTGCCGGTGGGTCTGCTGGCCTCGGCGATCCTGGTGGTCAACAACGTGCGCGACGTGGACACCGACCGCCGCGCCGGAAAGCGCACCCTGGCGGTGAAGCTGGGGCGGCTGGCCGCGGTGCGACTGTTCGCGGCGATGGTGTCGGTTGCCATGCTGGTGCCCGTCGGCCTGGCTATCGCCAAGGGCTGGCCGTGGGTGCTGCTGCCGCTGGCCTCCGCGCCGTTGGTGCCTCCGCTGCTGCGAACCGTGGGGACCCGCCGCGACGGCCCCGCCCTCAACGGCGCGCTGGCCGACACCGGACGACTGCTGGCGGTCTTCTCACTGCTGTTGTCGGCGGGGGTAGTCCTGTCGTGAAGCGGTCCGTGCTGCGGCTGTCCCTCCCGTTGCGCGAGCCATTCGTGACCTCGGGCGGGGTGGTCTCGGCGCGAGAGCTGGCGCTGCTGCGGATCGAGGACGACGAGGGGCTGGCCGGCTACGGCGAGGCGGCGCCGCTGGAGAGCTACGACGGCGTCAGCCTGGACGCGGTGATCGACGAGCTGCGCACCGAGGGCGCGGCCGCGTTGCCCCAGGCCCGGGCGGCCGAGGAGCTCGCGAAGCTCGATCTCCAGGCGCGGCGCGAGGACCGCACGCTGGGCGAGCCCGGCGCAGACGCAATCGTGGTCAACCGCACGTTGGGGGGTGGCCCTCCGGGCGAGATGGCCGGGCGGGCCCGCGAGGCCGTGAGAGAGGGCTATTCGTGCCTGAAGCTCAAGGTCGGCCTGCCCGACGACCTCGAGCGGGTGGCCACGGTACGGGAGGCGATCGGCCCGTGGCCGGCGCTGCGGATCGACGCGAACGGGGCGTGGAGCCTGGACGAGGCGCGGGCCGCGATCGCGACGCTGGCTCCCTTCGACCTCCAACTGGTCGAACAGCCCTGCCGCACGCTGGAGGAGCTGGCGCTGTTGCGCGCCGAGGTCGATGTCCCCCTGGCCGCCGACGAGTCGATCGCGGGGCCCGACGACGTGCGGGTGGCCGCCGAGCTGCGGGCCTGCGACGCGGTGAACGTGAAATTGGCGTCCTCGGGTGGGTTCGGGGCCGCCCGCGAGGCCGTGCGGGCGGCGCGCTACAGCGGGCTGGAGCCCTACCTGTCGAGTACGCTCGACGGCCCGTGGGGCATCGCCGCCGCCCTGCAGCTGGCCGCCTCCGAGCGCCTGTCGCTGGCCTGCGGGCTGGCCACGTTGGAGCTGTTCGACTCGCGGCTCGCCCGGGTGCTCCCCCGCCCGCGCATGGGGCTCATGGCCGTGCCCCAGGGGCCCGGCCTGGGCGTGGAGCCCGACCCCCAGGCGCTGGAGGCCGTGGTGATCGAACGGGTCGTCTAGGCCTCGACGCGCACGAGGAAGGCCTCGATCCGGGCCGTCACGGCCTCGGGCCGCTGCAGCTGGGCCGCATGGCCGGCTTCCTCGATCGGCTCCACCCGTCCGCCGGGGACCAGGTCGGCCATGCGGCGGGCCGCGCCCAGGTAGCGCTCGTCGCGGGCGCCCGCCAGGCACAGCAGCGGCAGCTCCAGCGCGGGCAGCTGGTGCCAGACCGGCTCGGTGACTCCCTGGCCGGCCGTCCGCAGCAGCCCCGCCAGCTGGTCGCCGGTGAAGCTGAGCCGGCCCGGGCGCTGCTGCTCGATCAGCACCTCGGACTGGTCGGCGAACAGCGGCTGGCGCTCCCACACGTCCACGACCTCCTCGATCGGTGAGCGCTCCATCCAGGAGGCCAGCTGCTCGTCGGCGTTCTGGCGCTGCTCGCGGTCAGCCTGGGAGTCCAACCCGGCGGAGGACCCGAGCGTCACCAGGCCGCGGTAGCGCGAGGGCTCGCGCAGCGCGGCCTGAAGCGAGAGCCGGCCCCCCAGCGAGTAGCCGCACAACACCGCGCCGCCGGTCCCCGCGGCCTCGGCGATCTCGCGCAGGCGCCCCTCGCGGTCGTGCTCGGCGTGGTCGAGCAGGACGCTCGAATAGCGTTGGGACAGGAGGTCGGCCACGGGCGCCCAGGCCTCTCCGCGCTGCATGAAGCCGGGGACGAACACGACCAGGGGCGCTGCCACGCCCCCACTATCGCGATGAACCGCACCTATGCGCCGCTCCGAGCCTTCGTCGACGAGCTGGTGCGCTGCGGGCTGCGCCACTCGGTCACCTCGCCCGGCTCGCGCAACGCGCCCCTCGCCCTCACCCTGGCCGAGCTGACCGAGGCCACGTCGGTGATCGACGAGCGCTCCGCGGGCTTCCTCGCCCTCGGCATGGCCAAGGCGACCGACCGCCCGGTGGCGATCACCTGCACCTCCGGCACCGCCGCGGCCAACCTGCTGCCCGCCGTGACCGAGGCCCGTGAGTCGCGCGTTCCGCTGATCGTGCTCACCGCCGACCGCCCGCCCGAGCTGCGCGAGGTCGGCGCCGGGCAGTCGATCGATCAGGTGAAGATCTACGGCAGCGCGGTCAGGTGGTTCGTGGAGGTCGGAAACCACGACCCCGGGCGCGAGACCGCGATCCACTACCGCGCCCTGGCCTGCCGGGCGGTCCATGCCGCCGCGGACGGCCCGGTGCACCTGAACTTCGGCCTGCGCGAGCCGCTCGCGCCCGTGGCCGAGGAGGGCTTCGACGCCTCGGTCTGGGAGGGCCGCCCCGAGGGCGGCCCGTGGACGCGGCGCCCGCGACGCTCCACCGCCCCCGACGCCACCGAAGTCCAGGCGCTCGCCGAGCGCATCGCCGACAGCCCGCGCGGTGCGATCGTGTGCGGCCCGGTGGCCGAGGATGTGGCCGAGCCCGCCGCGCGCGTGGCGGCGCTGGCGGGGTGGGCGATCCTCGCCGAGCCCACCTCGGGCGTGCGCTGCGGCGAGCACGACCGCACGCACGTCGTGGCGCACTACGACGTCGGGCTGCGCCTGGCCCAGCCGCCGGCCGACCTGGTGCTGCGCGTGGGCGACACCCCGACGTCCAAGCCGCTGCGCGAGTGGCTGAGCGGGGTGCCTCAGGTCCTGTTCGATCGCGATGGTGGCTTCCACGAGCCCACCCGCCGCGCCGAGGCGGTGCTCGACGGCTCGCCGGCGGCCACTCTGCGCGCGCTGGCCGCCGCGCTGGAGGCGCGCCATCCGCAGCCGGCGGGCGGATGGCTCGACGCCTGGCGCGCGGTCGACTCCGCCACGGCCGAGTCCCTGGCCGCCGCGCCCGACCCCTTCGAGCCGCGCGTATGGGCTGCGCTGGAGGCAGCCCTGCCGGAGGACGCCCTCGTATGGCCGGCGTCATCGATGCCCGTCCGCGACGTCGAGGCCTTCTTCCCGTCGACCGCCAAGCCTCTGCGCTTCCTGGCCAACCGGGGGGCCAACGGGATCGACGGCACCGCGTCCTCCGCGGCCGGCGCCGCGCTGGCCACGGGCCGCCCGGCCTTCCTGCTCACCGGCGAGCTGGCTCTGCTGCACGACCTCGGCGGGCTGCTGGCCGCCCGCCGGGCCGGCGCCGACCTGACCGTGGTGTGCGCCAACAACGGCGGGGGCGGCATATTCGACTTCCTGCCGGTGGCCGATCACGCCGACCCGGCGCTGTACGAGGAGCACATCGCGACCCCCTCCGGCATCGACCTGGAGAAGGTCGCCGCGCTCGCCGGGCTGGAGCACCGCCTGGCCTCTACCCCGGACGAGATCCGCGAGGCGGTCGCCTCCCCCGCCCTGGTAGAGATCCGGACCGACCGCGCCGCGAGCGTGCGCGAGCACCGGGCGCTGGTCGAGCGGGTGGGCGCGGCGCTTGGGCCCGAGCCCGGTTAGCGGCCGAGCGCGATCCTCACCAGGGCCTTCGCACCCGCACCCATGTCCTTGGGCATGCCCGCCGAGGGCGAGGCGCCCGGATGCTGCCGGGCCACCCTGACTCGCAGCGCACCGGGGAGGCTGCGGAAGCGCAGCGGCGGGTCGAGTTGGGCGGCCTCGCCGTCGATCCCCGCGTATACCGGGCCCTCGGCCTGCACCTCGAACTCGGGGGTGCCCCACTCCCGCCAGGGCAGGTGCGGGCGGTGGTTGTGCTCGGTGTCGAACACCGCCACCCCCAGCAGGCCGGCCTGGAGGGTCGGCCGGGTACCCGACCCCACCGCGTGGCCCAGCCGGTAGCGCCCGTTGGAGACCAGCATCGCCGGGCTGGTCGCGGTCTCGCCGGTCGAGGCATCGGTCCAGCTGAGCGCCTGCGCCTGGGCCTCGGGGCCGAGCGCGTCGGGGACGGTGTCGAGCAGGGTGCGCACCTTGGCGTCCCGGTAGGCCTCCTGCTGAACCGCTTCCGCGTACACGCCCAGGGACACGTTGTTCACGAACACCCGGCCGTTGACCTCGGCCAGGTCGACCACGATCTCGCCGCCGTCCACGAACGCGTCGAGGGCGCCCACCACGTCGTTGCGGTCTACGCCCAGGTCCAGCGCCAGGTGGTTCCGCGTGCCGGCGGGGATGCACGCGTACGGCAGACCGAGCTCGGCCGCCCGGGCGGCCACGATCGCCTGCGACCCGTCCCCGCCCGCCATCGCCAGCGCATCGGTGCCGCGCTCCACCGCGGCGCTGACCAGCTCGTTCAGGTCGTCGTCCCGGTTCAGCACCACGGCCTCGATGCCGCGGGTGCGCGCCTCGTCGTCCAGCGAGAAGCGCTCGGCCTTGCCCCCGCCGGACTTCGGGTTCATCAGCAGCACGGGCCGGGTGGGCGCCTCCGCCGCGGGGAGGTCGCCGCGCTTCGCGAATGCCCGCCGCGAAGCGGCCACCCCGAGCGCTATAGCCGCCAGCCCGACCAGAGCCGCGGCGATACGCTCGTCCACCACCGCGACCACCAGCACCGCCGCGAAGGCCAGGCCGCCGAGCCCGAGGCCCAGGGCGCGCCGCGCGCCCCGGCGCAGCAGACCCCACCACGCAGCTGCCGCCGCCCCGGCCAGCAGCAGCGGCTGGACCAGCCCGTCGGGGAAGTCGCTGAACGCGAGGTCGATGCCCACGAGGAGGGCGACGAAGCCGCACACCAGCGCGGCCACGGCAGCGAACCGACTGCGGGCCATACCATCAGCATGCCTTGAACTGTGGCTC
This sequence comes from uncultured Thermoleophilaceae bacterium, assembly GCA_963830065.1. Classification (GTDB taxonomy): domain Bacteria; phylum Actinomycetota; class Thermoleophilia; order Solirubrobacterales; family Thermoleophilaceae; genus JACCZR01. The sequence continues at coordinate 28,748 of CAWHLA010000010.1, read as the reverse complement.
CGTGCCAGCCGACCCCGCCGGGCGCCCCCGGCCGAAGTGGATGGAGGACGCCGAGCGCCTCGACCACGCCGTCTACGCCGCGATCGCGCGTACCCCGAGCCCCGCGATCGACGAGACGATGGCCCGCCTCTCCCCCGCGGCCGACTACGGCCGCCTGTCGATCGGTGCCGCCGGCGTACTCGCCGTCGCTGGCGGTCACACCGGACGCCGCGGCGCCCTCTCCGGCCTGGCGGCACTGGGAGCCACGGCCACGGTCGTCAACGCCGTGGTGCGCCCGCTGGGGCGCCGGCGCCGCCCCGACGTCAGCGAGCGCCAGGAGTCTCGCTACGTGCCGCTGCCGAGCTCGCGCTCGTTTCCCTCCGGGCACTCGGCGGGAGCGTTTGCCTTTGCCACCGGCGTGGCGCACGTGATGCCGCGGACCGGCCTCGCGCTGCGCGGCCTCGCCGCGCTGGTGGCCTACTCACGGGTCCACACCGGCGTGCACTACCCCGTGGACGCGATGGCCGGAGCGCTGCTGGGCACGGGCGTGGCCCAGCTCACCTCGCATGCGCTCGCGCGCAGGCGCGGCTAAGCGAACAGTGGCAGCAGCGCGCCGAGCTTGGCCTCGGTCTCGGCCAGCTCCTCGGTTGGATCCGAGTCGGCCACGATCCCGTTCCCGGCGTACAGGTGCGCGACCCGGTCTTCGAGCAGCGCGCACCGCAGGCCCACGCAGAACTCGCCGTCCTCGGCCAGGTCGGTCCAGCCCACCGGGCCCGCGTACCAGCCGCGGTCCAGGCCCTCGAGCTCGGGAATGAGCGGCTCGGCCACCTCGCGCGGCTCGCCCCCGACCGCCGGGGTGGGATGCAGCAGGCCGGCCAGCTCCACCGCCGACCGCGGCCGGGCGAGCTGGGCGCGGATGGGCGTGGCCAGGTGCTGCACGTTCTGCACCTTCACCAGCACCGGGCCGTCGGCGGCCGTGACCCACAGCGAGACGGGCTCCAGGCGCCGCTGGATGCGGTCCGCCACGATGCGGTGCTCCTGGGCGTTCTTGGGGCTGGCGCGCAACTGCTCGCCGAGGTGGTCGTCGACGGCGGGGTCGGCGCTTCGCCGGGTGGTCCCGGCCAGTGCCATCGTCCCCACCCGCGAGCCCTCGCGCCGCACCAGCAGCTCGGGGGAGGCGCCCACGAACGCCGCCTCGGGCGTCCCCACGCAGAAGCAGAAGCACTCCGGGAACCCGGTGCGCAGGGCGTCGACGATCGGCCCGGGGTCGATGGGCGAGCGGGTGTGCACCCGCACCTCCCGGGCCAGCACCACCTTCTCCAGCTCGCCGGCGCGGATGCGCTCCACGGCCCGCGCCACGGCGCCCTCGAAGTGCGCGGGCGGCGCCGCTCCTGAAACCCGTGGGCGCGCGACCGGGTCGGGGTCCAGCAGCGGCATCCCCGACGGGCGCATCTCCTCCAGCCGCTCCTCGGCGCGCCGGACCACCTCCTCGGGGCGGTCGTCGGGCCACACCGCCACGCTCACGGTCAGCCTGGCCTCGGCGCCGCGTCGGGCGAGGGACACCTCGGGCAGCACCAGCCGCGCCGCAGGGAACGACGACCACTCGGGCGTCGCACCGCCCTCCGGGGCGAAGGCGAAGCCGCCGACCAGCACGGGGCCCGATCCCGGGGGCGCCTTGGGGTCCTCGGCGGGGTCGTCCGCCACCACGCGGCGCGCGAGCGAGCGCGAGTCGGCCACCACGGCCGAGAAGCGGTCCGCCCCTGACGCCTCGACCGTCGCCACCGACCCCAGCCCGGCAAGCGCGCTGTCGTCTCGCCCGGGCTGCTCGAAGCAGAAGTAGAGGTCGTCGGGGCGGCGCGCGCCGAGCACCGCGGCGCTGGGGTCCAGGGCGGCCGGAACCGGCAGCGACAGGGACGCCACCGCCTGGGCGCTGGAGCGCCTCGACAGCGCGAGCGCGTGCTCGACCCTCGCCCCCAGGAGCTCGCGTCCGCGGACGCCGAGCTCCAGGGAGAACGGGCTAGGTCGTCCCTCGCCCGCGCGAGACGGCAATCTCGCCCGTCCGGACCATCTCGATCAGCCCGAAGGGCCGAACCATCTGCTCGAAGGCCTCGATCTTGTCGTCGGTGCCGGTCACCTCGATCGTGACCGAGCGCTTCGAGACGTCCACCACGTTGCCCCGGAAGATCTCCGTGAACTGCATGATCTGGGCGCGCGCGTTGTCGTCGGCCGAGATCTTGAACAGCGCCAGCTCGCGCGCCACGGTCCCGCTGGGCTCCAGATCGCGGATCTTGATGACGTTGATCAGCTTGTGCAGCTGCTTGGTCACCTGGTCGATCGGGTGCGCCGCGCCGTCGACGGTGAGGGTGAAGCGTGAGATCGACGGGTCGTCCGTCGGGCCGACGGCCAGAGACTCGATATTGAACCCGCGGCGGGCGAACAGGCCCGCGATTCGGGCCAGCACGCCGGGCTTGTTCTCGCTGAGGATCGACAGGACGTGCTTGCGCCCGGTGTGACCGCCCGGCGTCTGCAGGTCGTCGAGGTTGAGGACCTCCTTGGTGGCCGGCTCGCCCATGCCTAGCCCACCATGTCCCGCGCGGCCTGGCCGGCCGGGATCATCGGGTAGCAGTTCTCTTCCTTGGTCACGCGCACGTCCACCACGACCGGGCCGTCCTCGTCCAGCGCGGCCTTCATGTCGTCGACCAGGGTCTCCTTCTTCTCCAGCTTGACGCCCTTGGCGCCGAACGCCTCGGCCAGCTTTACCCAGTCCGGGCTGGAGCCCATGTCGACCGACGAGTAGCGGCGGTCCCAGAACAGCTCCTGCCACTGGCGGACCATGCCCAGGTAGCCGTTGTTCATGATGAACACCTTCACCGGGATGTCCTCGGTGACGCAGGTGGCCAGCTCCTGGACGTTCATGATCAGCGAGCCGTCGCCGGCGAGGCAGACGACCTGGTCGTCGGGCATGCCGACCTTCGCGCCCATCGCGCTGGGAAGGCCGAAGCCCATCGTGCCCAGCCCGCCCGAGTTGATCCAGCGCCGGGGCTTGGAGAAGTCGTAGTACTGGGCGCACCACATCTGGTGCTGGCCCACGTCGGAGGTCACGATGGCGTCGCCGCCGGTGGCCTGGTAGAGCGCCTGCACCATCCACTGCGGCTTGATCTCCGAGTCCTCGGAGTCCTCGTAGCGCAGCGGGTGCTTGTCCTGCCAGTTGCCGATCCGGTCCCACCAGCCGTCCAGGCGGCTCGAGTCGGTCTCCAGCGCCCGGTACTCGCGGGTCAGCTTGGGGAGGATCTTCTTGGCGTCGCCCACGATCGGGATGTGGGCTGGAACGTTCTTGGAGATCTCCGCCGGATCCACGTCGATGTGGATGAACTTCGCCCGCGGGGCGAACTCGGACAGCTTGCCGGTGATGCGGTCGTCAAACCGGGCGCCCACGCAGCAGATGAGGTCGGCCTCGTCCATCGCGTAGTTGGCGGTGCGGGTGCCGTGCATTCCCAGCATTCCCATCCACTGGTCGTGCGGGGCGGGGAAGCCGCCCAGGCCCATGACCGTGCAGGTGACCGGGAAGCGATCGGACTCCGCGAGCTCGGTGAGCTCCTTGGCCGCCTCGGCCGCGACCACTCCGCCGCCGGCGTAGATGACGGGGCGGCGCGCGTTGGCCAGCGCCTTGGCCGCCAGGCGGATCTGCTTGGCGTTGCCCTCGCTGGTGGGCTGGTAGCCGGGGAGCGTGACGCGGTCCACGGGCTCGTAGTCGATCTCCGCGCGCGAGAGATCCTGCGGGATGTCCACCAGGACGGGGCCGGGCCGGCCCGTGCCGGCGATGTGGAAAGCGGTGTGCAGCGCCTCGGGGATCTCCCGCGGGTCCTGGATCATCATCGAGTGCTTGACGATCGGGAGGGTGATACCGCTGACGTCTGCCTCCTGGAAACCGTCGGTGCCGATCAGGTCGGTGCGCACCTGGCCGGTGATGAAGACCGTGGGGACCGAGTCCATCATCGCGTCGGCGATCGGCGTGACCAGGTTGGTCGCCCCCGGGCCGCTGGTGGCCAGCGCCACGCCCACCCGTCCTGATGCCTTCGCGTAGCCCTCGGCCGCGTGGCCGGCGCCCTGCTCGTGGCGGCACTGGATGTGGCGCACGCCACCGTCGTACAGCGCGTCGTAGGTGGGCAGGTTGGCCCCGCCCGGGATCCCGAAGACGTGCTCAACGCCCTCGGCCTTCAGACACTCGATGATCGCGTCGACGGCGCGCATGAACAGGTGATTCTACGCGGCCAGTTCAGGCCATTCGAGGTCCCTGCCACACCTCGTGCACACCTGCACGTAGAGCGGGTGGGCTTTGCCGCACTCAGGGCACTGGCGGCGCGGCTCGTTGCCCTCGAACCGGTACAGCACGGCGGCCAGCAGGCCTCCGAACGGGATGCAGAACCCGATCAGGAACCAGAGGAAGAACGAGCTCCCCTTGATCTTCCCCACGATGCCCGATGCCAGCCCGAAGAACACGAGGATGACGACGAGGCTCACCCCTCTGAGGGTAGGGATTCAGAGCAGCTGGGCGGGCCGGGTGGGCATGAAGCGGTCGAGCCCCGGCAGGGGCACCGACGACATCACCCAGCTGGGCCAGTAGACCCGGAATCCGAGGCGGCGCAGGTGGCGCAGCAGCCACCACGCGTCGGTGGTGCAGTACACGCCGAGCCACTCGGGCTCCTGCACCTTGGCGGAGCGATCCAGCGCCGCCAGCACCACGGGCACGAGGTCCTCGGGGGTGGCGCCCACGGCGGGGCCCACCTCGCCGTGCGGGCTCACCCAGCAGAGCCCGACCACCTCCGAGGTGACCGGGTCGCGGCGGGCCAGGCACGTGCGGGTGCGCCCGAAGAACTCGTGCAGCGCGGGGCGCTGGAAGCCCACCGCCTGCGGCTCGAGGCGCTGCCATTCCTCCACCGCCCGGTCGGCGTTGAGCAGGTGGATGTCGGGCTGGCCCAGGTCGGCCGTCTCCTGCGATCGGCGGAAGGTGTACTCCTCGACGCTGTGGCGCAGATGCCAGTGGCCGGTTACGGGCAACACGCCGAAGTCGGCGTACAGGCTGAGGTCGGTGGCCGAACCGGCGGCCACCACGACGCGCGCCTGGGTCTTGGTCGGCGGCCCGGGCCAGCACCGCTCCAGCAGCGCCCGCCCGATGCCGCGCCCGTAGTGGCCGGGCTTGACCATCAACTCGGTCAGCTCCTCCATCGACCCGAAGGTCGCCAAGCGCGCGAAGCCCACCAGCTCGCCGTCGTCCTCGCACAGCCAGTAGCAGCCCTCCTGGGCGGCGATGAACTCCACCAGCGGGCGGTCCAGGCCCCAGCGCTGCTCGAAGCCGTCGGGATCGGGATCGGCACCGCCCGGGTTGACGCCCTGACGGCGGGCTGCGTCGGCCGTCGCCTGCTCGGCCAGCGAGTAGGTGGCGGACAGATCGGCCGGCCGGCCCTCGCGGAACATCAGGTCGGCGGAGGGAACGGTGGTCACGGCCGCGGCTCGCCCTCTGCCTCGCCCAGGCGCGCGGGATGGCCCAGCTGCCCGAGCTCGGCGGATGCGCGCCCGAAGAACAGGCCCACGAACCAGTCGGCACCCAACCGGGCGCGGCGGCCGAGCCCCGGCATGAGCATCAGGTGGTAGGTCCGCGCGGCGAACCAGGCGGGCATGCCGCGCAGGCGCACCCCGAGCATGGTGGCCACGGCCTGGTGCTGCCCCATGTCCACGAACACGCCGAGGGTCCGGTAGCGGAAGGGCTTGAGCTTGCGGCCCTTGAGCGACGCGGCCACGTTGTCGGCCACCCGGCGGCCCTGGCGCAGCGCGTGCTGGGCGGTGGGCGGAGACGCCGCCTTGCGCCGCTTGGCGGGGTCGGGGACCGCCGCGGCGTCGCCGATGGCCCACACGCCGGGGCAACCCTCCACCCTCATGTAGCGGTCGGTGACGATCCGGCCGGCGTCGTTCAGCGGCAGGCCCAGCTGCCCCACCACCGGCGGCGGCTTGACCCCCGCGGTCCAGCACAGGCAGCGGGTGGGGATGCGCTCGCCCGATGACAGAGTGGCCTGGTCGGCGGTGACCTCGTCGAGCCTCGTGCCGGTGTGGATCTCCAGCCCTCGGCCGCGCAGCTCGCGGGTGGCGAACTCGGCCAGGCTCTCGGGGATCTCCTGCATGATCCGCCCCGCCGCCTCCACGAGCACCCAGCGCGTGCCGTCGATGCGACAGCGCGGGTAGCGGTCGATCACCGAGGCGACGAAGTCCTGCAGCTCCGCGATGCCCTCGACCCCGGCGTATCCGGCCCCGACGAACACGAAGCTCAGGTACGCCCGCCGCTGCTCGGGGTCGGACATCGACTCGGCCACCTCGAGGTTCCACAAGGCGCGGTTGCGCAGCTCGACGGCGTCGGGAAGGTCGTTGAAGCCCAGGCCGTGCTCGGCCAGCCCCGGTACCGGAAGCGTGCGCGACACCGAGCCCAGGGCCACGACCAGGTGGTCATAGGACAGCGTCTCGTCGCGGCCGTCGACCGTGCGCACCGAGAGCTGGTGCTCGCGGGGGTCGCCGCCGGTGACCGCTCCGAGCTTCACGTCGGCCCAGCTGAGCTCCTCGCGCACCGGGACCACCACGTGTCGGGGCTCGAGCGAGCCCGACGCGGCCCCGGGCAGCAGCGGGGTGTAGAGCAGGTAGTTGTGGGCGGTGACCAGTGTGATCCGGGCGCTGTGGCGCGCGAGCTCTCGCTCCAGGCGGCGGGCGGCGTAGAGGCCGCCGAATCCGCCGCCGGCTATGACGACGTCGAAGGCCACGAGCGCGGCGAGGCTAGCGGGCCTGGGCGCGGGCCACGTCCAGAGCGGGTCGCATGGGCTTGGGCAGCCGCCGCCGGACCCTCCAGGGAGCCCCGCAGAAGGCGTGGTTGGCCACGGTGGCGAAGCCCTCCTCGTCGGTCCGCAGCGCCAGCAGCAGATGGGCGATCCGGTCCGAGGGCGGCAGCTCGGGCTCGGGCACGCGCACGCAGAAGCAGTGGACGCGCTTGGCGCCCGGCGTGACCAGCAGGGCTCCGGCCTCCCCGACCAGCCACGTGCCCAGCTCGCCGGGCTCGAGCGCCAGCCCCGTCTTGCGCTGCAGCTCGCGCGCGTCGTGGTCGAGCAGATCGCCCAGCAGTCCCTGCGCCACCGGCTCCGCCCGCTCGTTGCGCGGGCCCTTCTGGCGCACGACGCTGGCGCCGCGGAACGCGTACAGCTCGGGAATCATCCAGGCGTGAGCGGCGGTGGCGACAGCCACCGGGAGCGTGATCGGCTCGAGCACGACCATCGCCACGCTGCCCACGGCCAGCGGCGCCGTGTACAGCGCGGTGGAGACCCTCCACCAGCGCCCGTAGCGCGCCAGCCAGCGAGCGTTCGTGCGCTCGCGCCAGGGGACCGTCCCTAGCTCGGGAAGCGCGGGCGCCGAGGCGCCGGCCGAGCTCACCCGCCGGCTATGGGGCGGCGCAGGATGACCAGGTCGGCCTCGCGGGGCAGGTCGCGCACCTGGGTCGCGCTGCCCGGGCCGTCGGGCACCGTGCCGATGTAGCCGAGGTCGAGCTGGCCGCGGAACTCCTCCACGGCAGCCTCGAAGGCGGCGTCGTCCTGCCCGGTCCACTCGGCAAGGGTCGAGTGCCCGGTGCCGTCCATGCGGATGAGTCGCGCCATGCCGTTCCTCCTCGGTTGGAGAGCCTCCTTCGGAGGATACGGCAGGAGTTAGCGCTGTCCCCCACGGGGGTATCCCCCTCCTCGGAGAGAGGGAAGGAGGGCTGGATGCCCGAGGTTCGTGATGCCACGCCCGACCCCGACCAGTGGTCGGGGCGGACGCTCATCGACCGAAACGGCGAACGGATCGGAGAGGTCGACTTCCTCTACGTCGACCGCGACACCGAGCGTCCGGAGTGGGCCGGCGTACTGAACCTGCACCTGCTGGGCATGCGCCCTGCGCTGGTCCCGCTGCGCCGGGCTTCGACTCGTGGGCGACAGGTCCGCGTTCCCAACGTGACGAAAGAGCAGGTCCGCAACGCGCCGTACGTGGAGCCCGACCTCGGCCTCTCCGACGAGGACGAGGAGCTGCTGGCGGACTACTACCGGCTGCGCGTGCGTCGCCCCACTCCGCCCAAGCCCCCCTCAGGGCGCCGACGATCTCCGCGCCCGCCGGCCATACCCGAATAGAGGTAATCGTTTCGAGACGGGGCACAGGGGTAGAACCTGGTCTGTGGGCGGGGGACCCACGACCAGGAGGAGGGCGGTATGGCGAGCAAGAAGAGCGGTCAGACCGAGAAGGCGAAGCAGAGCACCAAGAAGGCCACGGACACGGCTTCTGAGGCGCAGGACGCGGCCTCCGGGGCGCAGGACACAGTCTCCGGCGCAACACAGGGCGCCACGAACGGCGCCGGCGAAGGAGCCAACGGAATCTTCTCCGAGCTGAAGGACACCGCGCGCGACGCCGCGCTGGACGTGCTCAAGCCGCTCGTCAAGGAAGCGGCCACCTCAGCGGCGGGCTACGCGGCCAAGAAGGGCCCCGAGATGATCAAGGACAAGGTCGGCGACCTGACGGACGGCGGTGGCCTCCAGGACCTCGGCCTCCAGGATATGGCGAACAACGCGCTCAAGGAGGGAGGCCCGCTCGGCAAGATCGCCGGCTCACTCGGCATGGGCGGGAACATCGTCGGAAACATCCTGCCCGGCGGCGACGACGACGAGGACGGCGAGGGCGGCGAGACCGACGCCGACGCAACCGGCAGCGGCCGGCGCATGCCGGTCCAGCAGTCGATGGACGTCGCCGTGCCCGTGACCGTCGCCTACAACCAGTGGACCCAGTTCGAGGAGTACCCGAACTTCATGCACCGGGTCAACAGCGCCAGCCAGGACGAAGAGGGCTACGTCACCTTCACCGAGAAGATGTGGAACTTCACCCGCGACTTCAAGGCGGAGATCGTCGAGCAGCGTCCCGACGAGCGCATCGTGTGGCGGAGCGTCAACGGGCTCCAGCACGCCGGCGTGGTCACGTTCCACGAGCTGGCCCCGCGCCTCACCCACATCGAGCTGACCGTGGACTTCAAGCCCGCGGGCTTCTTCGAGAAGATCGGCCGCGGCGCCCGCTTCTCCAAGCGCGCGATCAGGGCCGACATGCACCGCTTCAAGGCCTACATCGAGATGAACGAGGAGGAGGACGGTGCCTGGCGCGGCTTCGTCGAGGACGGCGAGGTCACCGGGTACGAGGAGGAGCAGCAGGAGGAGCAGGACGACGACGAGCCGAGGGCGAAGAGCAGCCCGAGGCCGAGGCCGACCAGGTCGAGGGCGAGGAGGAGCCCGACGAGGAGGCCGAAGCCGAGGAGGAAGAGCCCGAGGCTGAGGAGGACGAGGAGCCGGAGGCCGAAGAGGACGAGCAGCCCGAGGCCGAGGAAGACGAGGACCTCGAAGCCGAAGAGGACGAAGAGCCCGAGGCTGAGGAAGAAGAGGAGCCGGAGGCCGAGGAGGACGAGCAGCCCGAGGCTGAGGAGGAAGAGGAGCCGGAGGCCGAAGCCAAGCCCCGCCGCCAGCAAGGCCGGCGCAAGTCGAGCAACGGCGGGTCTGGCCAAAGCAGGTCCAGGTCCAAGTCCCAGTCCCAGACGAGGTCGAAGTCGAAGTCCGGCAACGGCGGGTCCGGCCGCAGGCGGCCCAGCTCGCCGCGCAAGCCCAAGCCCGCGAAGACCGCGGCGCGCTGAGGCAGCGGCCTAGAGGAGGAGCGACACACCCATGGCACAGCAGAAGAGCAAGCGGAGCTCGAGCAACAGCTCGAGCTCCGGCAACGGCGGCGACTCGGACCGGCGCTCCTCGGACAAGTCCGAGGAGTATCGCTTCGCGAAGAACCTGCCCGACGACGACAAGGGGTCGGTGCCCGAGTCGGAGTACTCGGACTACGCCGTCATGGCCCGCGAGGACACGAGCGAGGAGCCGGACGTCCTCCTCGACGTGCCCGTGGTCAAGGTCGACGAGATCAATTTCGAGCTCGAAGACCTGCGGGCGCGTGTGTCGCTCCAGGCCGAGGTGCTCGATCTGCTCCAGCTCAGCGTCGGGGCGGACATCTCGCTCGGACGCGTGGCGCTCGAGATCAAGGGCGTCGAGGCCCAGGCCCTGCTCAAGGTGCGCCTGGACAACGTCGCGGCGATCGTGGACCGCGTGCTGACGACCATCGACCGCAACCCGCAGATCCTGGAGAACATCACCCAGGGCCTCGGCAAGGCAGTCGACGAGGTCGGCCAGGGCGCGGGCAAGGCGGTGGGCGAGATCGGCGAAGGCGCCGGCTCGGCCGTCGAGGACGTCGGCGAAGGTGCCGGGTCTGCTGTGGAGGATGTCGGTGAAGGCGCCGGGTCTGCCGTCGAGGACGTCGGCGAGGGCGCCGGCTCGGCCGTCGAGGACGTCGGCGAAGGCGCCGGGTTCCGCGGTCGAAGATGTCGGCGAAGGCGCCGGGTCTGCCGTCGAGGACGTCGGCGAAGGCGCCGGTGACGCGGTCGAGGATGTCGGCGAAGGCGCCGGGTCCGCGGTCGAGGATGTCGGCGAGGGCGCCGGCGAAGCGGTGGAGGACGTCGGCGAAGGCGCCGGCGAGGCCGTGGAGTCGACCGGCGAAGCAGTCGAGGACGTCGGCGAGGGCGCCGGTGAGGCCGTCGAGTCGACCGGCGAAGCCGTCGAAGAGGTCGGCGATGACGCCGGCGAGGCCGCCAAGGGCGCCACGAAGGAGGTCGGCAAGACCGCCCGCGGAGCGACCAAGGAAGCCGGGAAGACCGCACAGGGCGCTACGAAGGAGGCTGGGAAGACCACCCGCGGAGCGGCCAAGGAGGCCGGCAAGACGGCACAGGGCGCCACGAAGGAGGCCGGGAAGGCCACGAAGGGCGCCACCAAGCAGGCGGGCAAGACCGCCCAGGGTGCTACGAAGGAGGCCGGGAAGGCCACCAAGAGCACCACCAAGCAGGCCGGCAAGGCGGCCGGCGGCGCGACCAAGAGCGCGGGCAAGGCGACGAAGTCGTCCTCCAGCTCACGCTCCTCGAAGAGCTCGGGCAAGAAGAAGAGCTCCTCCTCGAAGAAGAGCTAGGTCGCGTGGCCGACAAGCCCAAGAAACCGGCGAAGCCGGACATCGAGTTCGGTGCCCGCGTCGACGCCAAGGAGATGCGCTTCAAGGAGGTCCCGAAGACGAAGGTCGAGTTCTTCGGGAACCCGGGCCACGAGTCCGAGCACGGCGACCGGCGCACGAACCTGCCCGACGAAGTCGAGGCGGACAAGACGTACCGCGACGTCCGCGTCGACTACCGGCTGACCAGCATGCTGCTCTACGGCGACGAGGAGACGAAGGACGAGGAGACGAAGGACGAGGGCTCGGGCTAGACGCCCAGCTTCTCGCGCACCAGCCGTTGGACCTCGCCGCCGTCGGCGCGGCCCTTCGTCTCCCGCATCACCGCGCCGACGATGGCGCCGATCGCCTTCGGGTTGCCGGCGCGGATCTTCTCCACCGCGTCGGCCTCCTGCTCCATGGCGCGGTCCACGATGTCGCCGAGCTCGTCCCCGCCGGCCAGCGCCAGGTCCTTGTCCCGGACGATCTGCGCCGGGTCGCCCCCCTGAGCCACCAGCTCGTCCAGCACCTGCTTGCCGGCACCCGCTGAGATCGAGCCGTCCTCCACGAGCTTCAGCAGCGCAGCGAGCGACTGCGGCGTGACCTTCCAGTCCTCGGGCTCGCTGTCGCCGAGCCGGGGCACCAGGTCGTTCTTGACCCAGTTCGCCAGCGTCCGCGGGTCGCCGCCGTCCAGCGCCCCCTCGTAGAGGTCGCCCAGCTCGGTGCGGAAGGCGAACAGCCGCGCGGTCTCCTCGGGCAGCTCGTGCTCGGCCTTCAGCCGCTCGGCACGCTCGGCCGGCAGCTCGGGTATCGCCGCGCGGATCTCGTCGAGCAGCTCCGGCGCCGGCGCGAGCGCGACCAGGTCGGGCTCGGGGAAGTAGCGGTAGTCGTGCGACTCCTCTTTGGAGCGCAGCGAGGTCAGGCTGCCGCTGTGGGGGTCGTAGTGCAGCGTCTCCTGCTCGACCCGGTCCCCCGCCCCCACCAGGTCGGCCTGGCGGGCGATCTCGGCCTCCATGCCGCGACGCAGGAAGGTGAACGAGTTCATGTTCTTCAGCTCGGTCTTGGTGCCGAGCACGTCCTCGCCCGCGGGGCGCACCGACACGTTGGCGTCCACGCGCAGCGAGCCCTCCTCCATGTTCACGTTGGACACGCCAAGCCGCTTCAGCGTGGCCCGCAGCAGGCGCGCCCACTCGGCGGCCTCCTCGGCTGAGCGCAGGTCGGGCTCGGTCACGATCTCCACCAGAGGCGTGCCGCCGCGGTTGAAGTCGACGACGCTGGCCTCGGCGCCGTGGATCCGCCCGCTCGCCCCCGCATGTGTCAGCTTCGCGGCGTCTTCCTCCAGGTGCACGCGGTGGATGCGCACGTCGCCCAACCGCCCGTCCCGACACAGGGGAATGTCGAACTGGCTGATCTGGTAGCCCTTCGGCAGGTCGGGATAGAAGTAGTTCTTGCGGTGGAAGATCGACCGCTCGGCGGGCGTGCATCCCAGGGCCAGGCCGATCATCAGCCCGTAGTGCACGGCCTGCTCGTTGGTCACCGGCAACGTGCCGGGGTGCCCCAGGCACACCGGACAGGTGTGCGTGTTGGGCTCGTCCCCGAACGACAGGGCGCAGCCGCAGAACATCTTCGTGCGCGTCCTGAGCTGGACGTGGATCTCCAGGCCGATGACCGGCTCGAGCTCAGGCACGTGCGGGGCTCCCGTCGAACCCGATGGCCTTCTCCAGCGCGTGGCCGGCATCGAGGAGCTTGCCCTCCGAGAACGCGGGCCCGGCCAGCTGGAACCCCACCGGCAGCCCCTCGCTGAGGCCTGCCGGGATCGAGAGGGCGGGTATGCCTGCTAGCGGCATGGGGACCGTGAAGTAGTCGGACAGGTACATCGAGTAGGGGTCCCCCGTGCGCTCCCCGAGCTTGAAGGCGACGCTGGGCGAGGTCGGCGTCACGATCACGTCGACCTTCTCGTACGCGTTCGCGAAGTCCTCGGCGATCTTGGTCCTCACCCGCTGGGCCTTGCCGTAGAGGGCGTCGTAGTAGCCCGAGGACAGCGCGTAGGTGCCGAGCATGATGCGGCGCTTGACCTCGTCGCCGAAGCCATCACCGCGGGTGTCCTCGTACATGCTCAGAAGGTCGCCGTTGCCCGAGCGCATCCCGAAGCGCACGCCGTCGTAGCGAGCCAGGTTGGCGCTGGCCTCCGCGGGCGCGAGCAGGTAGTACGCCGACAGCCCGTGGTCGGCGTTGGGCAGCTCGATTTGCTCCACCTCGCCGCCGAGCTCCTCGATGAGCTTCACCGTCGCCTCGAAGACGTCGCGCACGCCAGGCTCGATGCCGCTTTCGGTGAGGTTCGCGGGGAGGCCGAAGCGAATGCCGTCCAAGCGCTCGGCCGTCGGCTCACCCAGCACTCCTGGGAAGTCCAACGATGTCGAGTCGCACGGGTCGCGGCCGACCATGTGGGAGAACAGCAGCGCGGCGTCTTTGACATCCCGCGTGAGCGGGCCGGCCTGGTCCAGGGAGGAGGCGAACGCGATCATCCCGTAGCGGGACACCGCCCCGTAGGTGGGCTTGAGGCCCACCACCCCGCACAGCGAGGCGGGCTGGCGGATCGAGCCACCGGTGTCGGTGCCGATCGCCCACGGCGCCAGACCCGCCGCCACCGCGGCCGCCGACCCGCCGCTCGAGCCTCCGGGCACGCGCGCGCGGTCCCACGGGTTCTTGACCGGGCGGAAGCCAGAGTTCTCGTTCGACGAGCCCATCGCGAACTCGTCCATGTTGGTCTTGCCGAGCATCGGCGCACCGGCCTCGGCCAGCTTGCGGACGCTGGTGGCGGTGTAGGCCGGCCGGTGGCCCTCGAGGATGCGCGACGCCGCGGCGCTGGGAACGCCCTCGACGCAGAACAGGTCCTTCACGGCGAGGGGGACCCCGCCCAGGGGGGCGTCCGTCGCGGTGTCAGGCGCGGTCTCGGCTACCCACAGGAACGCCCCGAGCTCCTCGGCGTGGGCTCGACCGCGGTAGGTCTCGAACAGCTCGGCCGGCGAGAGCTCGCCGGCGCGTACGTGCGCAACGGCCTGAGTCGCCGTCAGATCGAGGAGCTCCGTGCTCATCCGCCTGGGCTCGGGACGCGGAAGCCGTCGTCGGAGGCGTCCGGGGCGCCCTCCAGCACCCGCTCGCGAGGCCAGCTCTCGCGCGGCTCGTCGGGTCGCAGCACGTTCTCCAGCGGGGCCACGTGGGTGGTGGGCTCGACGTCGTCGAGGTCGAGCGCCTGGATGGCCTCGACGTGCTGGAGGATGTCCCCCAGCTCCCCGGTCATCCGCTCGACCTCGTCCTCGGTCAGCCTGCAGCCGCGCCAGGCGGGCGACGTGTAGAACCTGCTCACGGTCGATCACGAGGGCGATTCTAGGTAGCCCGCGCGCAACCGCGGCGGTCCGGGGGCGGGTTAGGATCCGCCCGTGAGCCCTGGCCAGGCCGAGCGGACGGTTGTGCTCGTGATGCGCGCGCTCGTCGTGGCGTTCGCGTTCAGCGGAGTCCTGTTCCTGGTCGCGCCGGACGGGGTCATCGGCACGCTCGACGATGTCGGCGGCGCGATCGGCGGGTTCAGCGACGGGCCGGCTTCCGAGCAGAAGCTGTGGGTGGCGCTGTCGTTCGCCTACATGGTGGTCATCACCGGCATCGCCGCCGTGGTGTCCACCGACGTGGCGCGATATCGGCCGCTGATCCTCGTCCTGGCCGCCGGGAAGATCGCCTCCTCGGTCCCCGCGCTGGGCTTCTTCGTCTTCCACCGCGACGACTTCATGTACCTCGTCACGTTCCTGGTGGACGGGACGCTGGTGGGCGTCTCGCTCGCATGCTGGGTGCTGGCCGGCCGGGTGCAGCGGCCGGCGGTGGCAGCGTGAGCACCGCGGCCGTCACGCCGGTCGACGAGCTCGACCCGCCCGTCCTGCCCTACGACGACCCGACGCTGCGCGGCCCCCGCTTCCACCAAGTGCTGGCCGACCTGCGCGAGCGGGACTGGCTGGCCAAGGTGCCGCTCGGGTACGCCGTGCTCGACCGCGAGTCGTGTGCGTTCTTCCTGCGCACCCGGTCGGCCACCTTCCCGGGCCTGAAGATCGCCGAGATCTTCCAGATCGACGAGGGGCCGCTGGCCGAGGAGATCCGTCGCAACATCCTCCACCTCAACGGGGAGGACCACAGCCGGCTGCGCAACCTGGTCAACCCGTCGTTCACGCCCCGCGCGGCCAACCGCTGGCGGCCGGCGATGCGCGAGATCCTCGATGGCCTGTGGGCGCAGCTGGACGGCGCGAGCAGCTGCGAGTTCGTCGACACCTTCGCCAAGGCCTACCCCTCGATGGTCATCGCCACGGTGATGGGCGCGCCGCTGGAGGACGCGCCCCGGCTGCACCACTGGTCGGACTGGATCCAGCGCCAGTTCGACGCCACCGCCCTGATGGAGCAGCGCCCTCAGATCGAGGAGGCGGTGCAGGAGTTCTACGACTGGGCCGCGGAGCTGCTCGAGCACCGCCGCGACGACCCCCGCGACGACCTCATCTCCACGCTGCTCGCGGCGCGCTACGAAGGCGACCGGCTAGACGACGACGAGCTGATCAACCTCGTCCTCAACGTCCTGGTGGGCGGCGTGGACACCACCCAGTCCCAGCTCGCCCAGGCCCTACGCCTGTTCGCCGAGCACCCCGAGCAGTGGGAGGCCCTGCGGGCCGACCCCGAGCTGGCGCCTGCGGCGGTATGGGAGTCGCTGAGGGTGGAGCCGATCACGCCGTTCACCGCCCGGATCGCGCTCGAGGACATCGAGTTCCGCGACGTCCTGTTCCCCGAGGGGACCGTGGTGATGGTGGCCGCCGCCTCGGCGAACCGCGACGGCGCCGACCCCGGCTTCGACATCACCGCGCCGCGCGACCTGGGCAAGCCGCTCACCTTCGGTGCCGGCCCGCACTACTGCCTCGGCGCGAACCTGGCCCAGGCCGAGATGCAGGAGGGTCTGCGCTTCTACGCGGAGCGGATGCCCGGCCTGACGCTCGACGGCGAGCCGGAGTTCGGCTCGGTGCAGGGCGTCTACGGGCTGGACCGCCTGCCGCTGCGGTGGGGGGCCTAGCCCCCCGCCGCACGGCTCAGCCGCGCTCGACCACCCGCCGCTCATGAGTGCCCACGCCGATCGTGCGCTCGCCCTCGCGGACCTCGACGTCCGCCGACCTCGAACTCATCGCACCGCTCAGCGCCCGGCGCCAGGCCGGTCAAGCGGCCGGGGCCTCCACCGCCCGGAAGGCGGTGCCCTCCTCCTCGAGCTTGAGCGCCCGGGACGACGCGTACGCGATCACCCCCAGGGCGACCAGCGTCAGCGGGACGCCCGCCTTGATCGTGGTGGCCAGGTCCGAGCCCGGCTGCTGCACGATCCGGTACGCGACCAGCAGAGCCGCCACCGCCGCGGTGACGGCCGCCGCGGCGCTGGGCGTGGCCGGCGGGTCGAAGCGCCGACTGGTCGCCCGCGCGACCGCGGCCACGGCCGTGAAGGCGACCGTCGCGAACAGGAGGACGAGGATGATCGCGTCGACGAACGCCAGCGGCTGGACCGCATTGCGCTCGGCCCCCTCGGCGCGCTCGGCGGCGCGCTCCTCGACCTCGCGGCCGATCTGCCCGCTGGCGCCCGCGTTGGGGTCCTCGATGCGCTCGATCCGGCGCGCCTCCTCCCCCTGGACCGTGCTGTACCAGTCGACCCCCATCGTGAACAGCAGGGCCAGCGCCGCGAGCAGCGCCACCCAGTCCCACCGGTTGAGACGCTCGAAGCTCATTGCGACGGCGGCGAGAGCAGTTCCGGCTCGGGCGCGGCCTCGACGGGCCGGCCGGTGGAGTCGGTGAGGTGCCCGCGCGTGCTGAGCCTCTCGTCGCGCATGGCCAGCAGCGTGCCGACGAAGATCCCGATGGACGCCAACAGCGCGAGGTAGATGCCTCCGGTAGTGCTCGTCTCCACCGAGCGGCGCACCTCGGGCGCCACGCTCTGAGCGGGCTCCGGCGAGGCTCCGAGGTGAACGAGCACCAGCACCATCGCCACCAGCGAGGTCAGGTTCAGCAGGCTCGCCCAGGTGAGCGGCACGGCGACCGTCTTCTCAGCCGCCGTGACGATCGGGAGCCCGATCGCGGCAAAGGCGATGACCAGCAGGATCAGGTCGGCAACCGCGAGCGCTTGGAAGGCGTTCTGGGACTCCAGGTCGAGGGAGCCCGCGAACGACGTGGCCACGTCGTGCGCGTACCAGGGCAGGAACAGGGAGATCAGCAGGAGGAGCCCCGAGAACCCGGCGATGAACTCCCCCGCGCGTAGGCGCCGCAGATCCACGGCGCTCAGGGTACGACCTCGAGCTGTGCCTTCGCGGCGGCGACGGTGTTGACGAGCAGCATCGCTCGGGTCATCGGCCCGACCCCGCCGGGCACCGGCGTGATCGCGCCCGCCACCTCCGCGACGGCGTCGAAGTCGACGTCGCCGGTCAGGCCGGATTCGGTGCGGTTGGTGCCCACGTCGATCACGGTCGCCCCCTCCCCCACCATGTCGGCCGTGACCAGCCTGGGCGAGCCCGCCGCGGCGATCAGCACGTCGGCGCGGCGGCAGGTGGCAGCCAGGTCGCGCGTGCGCGAGTGGCAGTGGGTCACGGTGGCGTTGGCGGCCAGCAAGAGAGCCGCGAGCGGCTTGCCAACCAGCTGCGAGCGCCCCACCACCACCGCCT
The DNA here is from genome assembly GCA_963830065.1 of uncultured Thermoleophilaceae bacterium. Lineage (GTDB taxonomy): Bacteria > Actinomycetota > Thermoleophilia > Solirubrobacterales > Thermoleophilaceae > JACCZR01. The sequence continues at coordinate 10,944 of CAWHLA010000010.1, read as the reverse complement.
CGGCGCCCTCGAGCTCGACGCCGGCGTAGGTGAGGAGCTCCATCACCCCGGCCGGGGTGCACGGCACCAGTCCGGGACGGCCCTGTGCGAGCAGCCCGGCACTGAGCGGGGTCAGCCCGTCCACGTCCTTGCGGGGATCGATGAGGGCGGTCATCTCGGCGTCGTCGAGCCCGTCGGGGAGGGGGAGCTGGAGCAGGATGCCGTTGACGCGCGGGTCGTGGTTGAGCTCGTCGAGAAGGTCCTCCAGCTCGTCGGGCGCGGGCTCGTGGTGGAAGGACTCGATCCCAACCTGGGCCGAGTCCTCGCGCTTCATGCGCACGTAGACCGCCGAGGCCGGGTCGTCGCCTACCAGCACGGTGGCCAGCCCGGGCGGAACCGACAGCCCCGCTACCTCCTCGGCCACCCGCTCGCGCACTGCGGCGGCGACTGCCTTGCCGTCGATCAGCTGGGCTGCCATCAGCCCCGCTTCTTCAACGGCGCGTAGTCGGCCATCAGGGTGCGCTCCGAGCCGTCCTCGGCAAAGCGGACCGTCACCTGGTCGCCGAAGGACCCGATGATCACCCCTTCGCCGAAGCGGGCGTGCACCACGTCGTCGCCGGTGGCGAAGCTCCCACCACCGGTGGGAGCCGGCGCGGGTGAGGTGGTCTCCCACGAGGTCACCGCCTGACGGCCGGTGAACTGCTCCTGGGCATCGGTCAAATCGGCGGGGATCTCGGCGATGAAGCGGCTGGGCAGGTTGAAGTCGCGCCCTCCGTACATCACCCGCGTGCGGGCGTGGGTCACGTACAGCTGGCGCTTGGCCCTGGTCATGCCGACGTAGCAGAGCCGCCGCTCTTCTTCGAGGTCGCCCGACTCCACGGCACGCGAGTGCGGGAACACGCCGTCCTCGCAGCCGACCATGAACACGATCTCGAACTCCAGGCCCTTGGCGTTGTGAAGCGTCATGAGGGTGACCGTCCCCTCGTCGTCGCGCAGGTCGTCCTGCTGGGAGAAGAGCGCGAGGCTGTGGAGGTAGTCCTCGATCGACGGCTCGTCCGCGGTTGCCTCGTACTCCCGGGCGCCGCCCACGAGCTCTTCGAGGTTCTCCAGCCGGCCCTGGGCCTCGATCGTGCGCTCGGCCTCCAGGGCCTCGAGATAGCCGGTCTCCTCGAGCGTCTCCTGCAGCAGGTCGCCCACCGACGCGTCGTCGGCGCGCTCACGCAGCCGCTCCATGGTTGACATGAAGCGGCCGACCGCCTTCACCGCCGCCGACCCCAGGTTCGGGATTGCCTCGGGCGCTGCAGCCACGTCGAACACCGGCTCGCCGATGGTGTTGGCGTAACCGATGATCCGGGCCTGGGAGGTGTCGCCGATCCCTCGCTTCGGCGAGTTGACCACCCGCCCGAAGGCCACGGTGTCCTGGGGGTTGTTCAACAGGGTCAGGTAGGCGAGCGCGTCCTTGATCTCCGCGCGGTCGTAAAACCGCGGGCCCCCGATCACCTGGTAGGCGGTCTCGCGCTTGCGCAGCTCATCCTCCATGACCCGCGACTGGCCGTTGGTCCGGTAGAAGACGGCCACGTCGTCGCGCGAGCCGCCCGCGTCAACGTGGCGCTCCATCTCGGCCACGACGAAGCGCGCCTCGGCCCGGTCGTCCTCCAGCTCGCGCACGTGCACCGGGTCGCCCTCGCCCAGGTCGCTCCACAGAGCCTTCTCCATCCGGCCGCGGTTGTGCGCGATCACCCCGTTGGCCGCCGACAGGATGGTCTGCGTAGAGCGGTAGTTCTGCTCCAGCTTGACCGTGTGGGCGTCGGGGAAGTGGTCCTGGAAGTCGAGGATGTTGCGGATGTCGGCACCGCGGAAGCGGTAGATCGACTGGTCGTCGTCTCCGACCACGCACAGGTTGCGGTGCTCCTCGGCCAAGAGCTGGAGCCAGCGGTACTGGGCCCGGTTGGTGTCCTGGTACTCGTCGACGAGGACGTGGCGGAAGCTGTTGCGGTAGCGGTCGCGGACCTCCGGGAAGAGCTCCAACAGGTTCACCGAGCGGAACAGCAGGTCGTCGAAGTCCATCGCGTTGCCCGAGTGCAGCCGGGGCTCGTAGAGCTCGTAGACGTCGGCCGCCGTCTGCTCGAAGAAGGAGTCGACCTTCAGGCGGTAGGCCTCGGCGTCCAGGAGCTGGTTCTTGGCGTCCGAGATCTGGCGCTTGATCCCGCGGGGCGGGAAGCGCTTGGGGTCGATGTCCAGCTCCTCGATGCAGTTCTTGACCAGCCGCACCGAGTCCGCCTCGTCGTAGATCGTGAAGCTGCGGGTGTAGCCCAGGCGCTCGGCCTCCGCGCGCAGGATCCGCGCGCACGCCGAGTGGAAGGTCATGACCCACATGGCCCGCGAGCGGCGGCCCACCAGGGAGCCCACCCGCTCGCGCATCTCGTTGGCCGCCTTGTTGGTGAAGGTGATGGCCAGGATCTCGCCCGGCTGCGCCTGCCCCGTGCCCACCAGGTGGGCGATGCGGTGGGTCAGGACGCGGGTCTTGCCCGAGCCGGCGCCGGCCAGGATGAGCAGCGGGCCCTCGGAGTGCAGGACGGCCTCGCGCTGGGGGTCGTTCAGACCCTCGAGAAGGCTGTCCGGCTCGGCCACGGTGCTCACCCCATCGAGGATAAGACCGCGCTCGGAGCGCTCAGCGGGCCCGTGCTTGCGCCCCGGCCGGAACTTTGAGTAACCTGCCGGGTTCCATAACTCCACGCCGAGTCCCTTCCGCGCACGGCGGACGGGAGCGGGGGAACCATGCAGGTGGGGCGAATCGCCGGTTGTTCCGGCGTAGCGCGATCTCTTCAGCGCGAGCCCGTCAGCTAACCCCGTAGGCACGAGAAGAGAAAGGGACTCGCCTACATCATGGCCCGAACGATTCGCCTCGCGCTGGTTCTCGGCGCGCTGCTGGCCTTCATGGTCGCCCCCGCCGCCGACGCTGCCCGCTACGGCTCTCGCACGCTCAAGCGCGGCATGGAGGGGAGCGACGTCAAGACGCTCCAGCGGTACCTGACCAAGGCCGGCTACCGCACGACCCGCGACGGCCAGTTCGGCCGGGGCACCGTCCGCAACGTCAAGCGCTTCGAGCGCAAGAAGGAGCTTCGCGTCAACGGCGTGGTCATCCGCTCCGACGCGCGCCTGATCAAGCGCGCCGCGGCCGCCGCGTCTCCGCAGGACGACACCGCTCCGTCGCCCACAAAGGCCCGTATCCGCAACGGCCTGGCCATCGCGCCGGCCTCGGCGCCCCCTCGCGTCAAGCAGGTGATCGCCGCGGCCAACAAGATCGCCAAGAAGCCCTACGTCTACGGCGGCGGGCACGGCGACGGCGAGTCGAGCGGCTACGACTGCTCCGGTTCGGTCTCCTATGCGCTGAAGGGCGGCCGCATGCTCGGGCGCTCGCTGGACTCGACCGGGTTCATGTCCTACGGCAAGCCCGGGCGGGGCAAGTGGATCACCACGCGCGCCAACAGCGGGCACGCCTACATGGTCGTGGCCGGGCTGCGGTTCGACACAAGCGCCCGCAAGCGGACCGGCACCCGCTGGTCGAAGAGGATGCGCTCGCCGCGCGGCTACACCGCCCGGCACCCGCGTGGGTTCTAGCTAGAGATCCCGGCGTAGGAAGGCCACGCGGGCCCCGGCGGCCAGCAGGCCGAGGTAGACCAGGGTCCACAACGCCAGCGCGAGGCCGCTGGGGCCACCCAGGACGTCGGCGGTGTCGATGTCCGGCCCCAGCGAGCCGAGCGCGGACAGGTACAGCGACATGAAAGGCAGCAGCCAGCCGGCTAGCTCCGAAACGCCCTTCAGCGCCACGCTGTCGAGGCCGATCGCCAGCTGGTGCAGCAGCGCCGCCGCGAGGCCCGCCCCGAACAGCATGAAGACCGCGATGCCGTTGGCGGTGGCGGTCAGGAACGTGGAGCCCAGCAACGACAGCAGGCAGACCACCAGCACCGCCCCCACCAGGCCGATCCCCGCCCCCACCACGGAGTCGGGGAACCACTGCCCGACCACGGCCGTCAACAGGACGAGGACGCCGAAGAAGCCCACCACGTAGCCGCCGGACATGCCGGCGGCCGCGGCCAACCGGGCGCCCAGGAAGCGGGTCCGCCCCACCGGCCGGACCACCAGCGGCTGCAGCAGGCCGCGCTCGGCGTCGCCGCGCACCGTGCCGATGGTCAGGAAGATGGCCAGCGTGGTGCCGAGGAACAGCACCACGAACATCGCGAAGCCGAGCAGGCCGGTGCCCACGGCGGCGCGCTCGCCCGGCTCGGTGCCGAAGTCGTCCAGCCCGCCGAAGATCGCCGCCGCCCCGGCGGTGTACACGGCGGTGAAGGAGACGGTCAGGACCAGCACCACGAGAAACACCCGGCGCCGCAGGCTCTCCTGGATGGCGTAGCGCACCACCGTGGCGAAGGCGGTCACGCCCCCACCGCCTCGAGATAGACGTCCTCGAGCGTGGAGGCCAGCACGCGCACCCCGAAGACCGCCTCGCCGGAGGCCACCAGCTCGGCGACGATCTGGGGCACATGCTCGCGGGTGGCGCCCTCCCATATCCGGGGCCCCGTCGAGGTCTCGACCTCCACGCCGCGGGGGCGCACGAGGTCGGCGGGCCGCCCGCTGCGGACCACCCGGCCACCCACCAGCAGCACGACCCGGTCGCACACCAGCTCCACCTCGCTGAGCAGGTGCGAGTTCAACAGCACGCTGATCCCCCGCTGGCGCAGCGAGAGCAGCAGCTCCCGGATCGCCCGGCGCCCGGCCGGGTCGAGCGCGCTCGCGGGCTCGTCGAGCAGCAGCAGGTGTGGCGTGCCCACCAGCGCCTGGGCGATCCCCAGCCGCTGCTGCATTCCCTTCGACATCGAGTCGACCTTCACCGCGTTTGCTTCGGCCAGCCCCACCTGCTCCAGCAGCGACAGCCGCTCCGCCGCTCCCGCCCGCGAGCCGGTAAGGCCCTGGTGCAGCTCGAGCACCTCCTCGGCGCTCAGCCAGCCGGGAAAGCGGAACAGCTCGGCCAGGTAGCCGATGCGGGCGAGCGCGCCTGGCGACCCCGCCGGGGCGCCGTGGACGGTCACCGCGCCTGCCGTCGGGTGCAGCAGGCCGCACGCGCTCTTGATCAGCGTGGTCTTGCCCGCGCCGTTGGGGCCGAGCAGCCCCACCAGCTCGCCCTGGCCGATGCTCAGGTCCACCGAGTCAAGCGCCGTCTTGGGCCCGTAGCGCTTCGTCAGGCCGTGGCACTCGAGCACCGGGCGCAGTGTAAGAGTCGGGTCCCATGACCCTGCCCGATCAGGTCCGCGAGCACTGCGCCGAGCTGGCCGGCCGCGCGCGCTGGGTCACCATCGCCACGGACCGGCTCGGGACCATCGAGCCGGGGCCTCCGCCCGCGCTCGACCCCGAGCGGCATTTCCTGGAGGGAAGCCGGGAGGAGGTGAGCGCCTACCTCCTGACCCTCGACGCGATCAACTTCGGCTCGGGGTGGTTCCCCACCCTGCGCAAACGTCCCGGGTGCTCCGGCTACTTCACCGTCGCATGGGCGCTGGCCGACCGCTTCCGGTCGGCGGGGCCGTGGTCACCGGCCGAGCTGCGCCTGCTGAGCGCGGCCGAGGTGGCGGCGGAGCTCGGCCAGGACCCGGGCCACGACCTGATGGAGCTCTTCGGCGAGGCACTGCGCGACCTCGGCCGCTTCCTGGGCTCGCGCGAGCCGGTCGAGGTGGTGGACGGCGCCGGCGGCTCGGCGGTGGCGCTGGCCGAGGAGCTGGCGCGCGGCATGCCGCTCTTCGAGGACCCCGGCTTCTACAAGCGCGCGCAGATCACGCCCAACGACCTGGCGCTCGCGGGGGTCGCCGACTTCTCCGACCTCGACGAGTTGACGATCTTCGCCGACAACCTGGTCCCCCACGTGCTGCGGGTGGACGGCGTGCTGCGCTACGAGCCCGAGCTGGCGGCCCACATCGACGCCGGCGAGCTACTGCCGCCGGGCGAGCAGGAGCAGGAGATCCGCGCCTGCGCGCTACACGCCTGCGAGCTGATCGCGGGCGAGCTGGGCGTGAGCGCGCCCACGCTCGACGTGTGGCTGTGGAACCGCGGCCAGGCGCCTCACTACAAGGCGATCCCGCGACACCGGACGCGGACCACCTTCTACTAGCGGACCGGCCGCTCCAGCGGCTCCCGGCGCCCGTCGCCTTCGCCGATGGCCGCCGCGACCCCGCCCACCAAGAGCACGGCGGCGATCACGGCGAAGATCGTCCCCAGGAAGTTCAGCTCGAAGATGTCGCCGGTGCCGATCGCGCCGGCGATGATCCCGCCGATCAGGGCCCCGCCGATCCCCAGCAGGATCGTGAGGAAGAAGCCGATCTTCTGCCGGCCGGGCAGCAGCAGCCGTGCCACCGCCCCGATGATCGCGCCGATGAAGATCAAGCCAAGAACATCGAAGAACACTTCAGCCTCCTACCGAATCGGGTCCACGACGGTTGGGCAACTCTCGCACCTCGGCGCCCTCGGGCTTGCGGCCGGTGAGGTCGGCCACCATCTCCTCCAGCTCGCCTACGCGGTTGGCCAGCCCGCGGATCGCGTCGGCCACCGGGTCAGGCAGGTGCGCCCAGTCGGCGTCCGGGCCGCTCGGGCGCTCGCCGTCCACGCGAACCGGGTGGCCCGGGTTCCCCACCACCGTGGCCGAGGCGGGCACGTCGTGGATCACCACGGTGCCGGCGCCGATCTTCGCCCTGTCGCCGACCTTGATCGGGCCCAGCAGCTTGGCGCCGGAGCCCACCACCACGTCGTCGCCCACCGTCGGGTGGCGCTTGCCGCGCTGGAAGCCGGTGCCGCCGAGGGTGACCTGCTGGTAGAGGGTCACGTTGTCGCCGATCTCAGCGGTCTCGCCGATCACCACGCCGGCCCCGTGGTCGATGAACGGGCCACGGCCGATGCTCGCCGCGGGATGGATCTCCACCCCGGTCAACGTCCGCGTGGCCGCGGCCAGCAGGCGCGGGGCGAAGGGCACGCCGGCCGCGTGCATCACGTGGGCGACGCGATAGGACAGCAGCGCCTGCACGCCGCCGTAGGTGAGAAGGATCTCGGCCCGCCCGACGTCCCTGGCCGCGGGGTCGCGGTCCTGGGCGGCGGTGAGGTCCTCGCGCAGCTCGCGCGCGACGCGGGTGAGGGCGCCCAGGCCGAGCATCTAGATGGTCGATTCCGTGGCCGTGTGCCCGCGGGGGCGGCGTAGGCCGAGCTGGTCAAGGACGCAGGGCTGAAGCCTTGCTGGAGGCAAGGCGAGGCCCGAGGACGCAGATCCAGCGACGGCATTCGCCGTCATCCGTGGGTGCGGGGTCGCGTGATCGGCCATCTCAAGGCGCGAAGAAAGGCTGCGAGATGTAGCGCTCGCCGGAGTCGGGCATGACCACGACGATCCGCTTGCCGGCGAACTCGCCGCGGTTGCCGACCTCGATCGCGGCCCACAGCGCGGCCCCGCACGAGATCCCCGCCAGGACTCCCTCGCGCCGTGAGCACTGTCGCGCGGTCTCCAACGCGTCCTCGTCGTCGACCACGACGATCTCGTCGAGCACCGACCGGTCGAGCACCGCGGGGACGAAGCCCGCGCCGATGCCCTGGATCTTGTGCGGCCCGGGCAGCCCGCCCGAGAGCACGGGCGAGGACTTCGGCTCCACCGCCACCACGTGCAACTGAGGGTTGCGCTCCTTGAGTCTCTGCCCCGCCCCGGTGATCGTTCCGCCGGTGCCCACGCCGGCCACCAGCACGTCCACCTTGCCGTCGGTGTCGTGCCAGATCTCCTCGGCGGTGGTGCGCCGGTGGATCTCGGGGTTGGCGGGGTTGGAGAACTGGTCGGGGATGAAGAAGTCGGCGCTGTCGCCGGCCATGCGCGTTGCGGCCTCCACGGCCTCGTTCATGCCGCCCATCGACTCGGTGATCTCCACCTTGGCGCCGTAGAGCCGCAGGAGCGCCTCGCGCTCGCGGCTCATGCCCTGCGGCAGGGTGAGCGCGAGCTCGTAGCCCTTGGCCGCGCAGACGAAGGCGAGCGCGATGCCGGTGTTGCCGGAGGTGGCCTCCACGATGGTCGTGCGGCCGGGCTCGATGCGGCCTTCGGCCTCGGCGGCCTCGATCATGGCCACCCCGATGCGGTCCTTGACGCTCCCTGCGGGGTTGTAGGCCTCGAGCTTGCCGACCAGCTCAGCGGGGCACTCGGGCGCCAGCCGCTCGAGGCGCACCATCGGCGTGCCGCCGACGTGGTCGGCGAGCGTGGCGGCGATCGACCCGGTGGGTGACGACACTTCCATCCCGTCCACGGTACCCGCAGCGCGGGCGCGAAGACCCCCAGCTAGCGGCGGACCAGGGCGGCGCAGGAGGCCAGGCCGTAGATCTGGCGCAGGCGCCTGAACACGGCCGGATCGCCCGACGCTACATCGGACTGCCGGTTGATCGACACGGTGACTGAGCGCGTGCCTCCGGGCGACACCGCGGCGAACTGCGTGTAGCCGGGGAAGTTGCCGGTGTGGCCGTGGACCGTGCCGCACTTCAGGCGGTACTGGAACAGCGCAAGGCCGGCCGAGGCGCGGCCGGGTCCGGGTGGCTCGGAGTTGCCCCCACGCACCCAGCGGCGCTGGGCACGGCGAGCGCGCGCGCCGAGCAGGCCGGTGGCCCCGTACGCGCGCATGAAGCGGTCCAGATCCAGCGGAGTGGACTGAATGGCCCCGGAGGCCCAGACGAACGACATGTTCAGCACCGTGCTGATGTCGTCGTTCAGCTGCCCGGGCGTGTTGTCGTAGCCGTGGACGTAGGGACCCGGCAGCTGGAAGCTGTTCGAGAGACTGGTGCGGCGCAGCCCGAGCGGGCTGAAGATCAGCCGCCTGAGCAGCCTGTCGTAGGAGCGGCCGGTCGCCTGCTGGGCCATCAGACCGGCGACGATGTTGTCGCTGTTGGAGTAGGCGTAGCGCGAGCCGGGCGAGAAGGCCAGCGGCTCGTCGCGCACGAAGTCGAGGATCTTGTCCGGGGCCACGAAGCCGTGCGGATCGCGGTTGAGGAAGGCCTGGAGGTCCGGATCGGCCGTGTAGTTGGGCAGGCCGCTGGTGTGGTTGAGGGTCTGGCGGAGCGTGACCCGATGCCAGGCTGCCGGCAGGCCGGGCAGGCGCTGCCCGATGGTGTCGTTGAGGTTCAGCTGACGGCGCTCGACCAGGCGCAGGATCACGGCGCCGCTGTAGGCCTTGCTGACGCTGGCCAGCCGCATGTGGTCGGTCGTTCGCCAGCGCCGCTTGCCGCCGACCAGGGCGGTGCCGCCGTCGAGGAAGATGTGGCGCCGGCCGCGGCGGATGGTGATGGAGACGCCGGGAGGCCCGTTGGGCATCGAGAGCAGGCGGTTCGCCTCGCGCTTGAGCGCCGCGTTGGCGCGGGCGTAGGGGCCGGCCTGGGCCGCCGGGGCCATCACCCCGAGCACGGCGAGAACGATCAGCGGGACGAACAGCCTCGGCGCGCGCATGGCGGCGCACCCTACGCCAGAAGTGGGCCGGGCGCTACAGGTGCGTCAGTGGGGCGTGCACATCGGGTCACGCGCGCGAATCCCGACCCTCTCCGGTGGCCTTGAGGGAGTGCAGGGCGGGGATCCCCCTGGGCGACGCGAGATACTGCGCCGGCGATGTCGCAGGAGAACGGTGAAATGGTGCGTCGGGGCTTTGAGGCGTACAACCGGGGGACGTTGACGCCGCCCTGACTGACGTTGCCTCGGATTGCGAATACGTTCCCAGCGGAGCGCTCCCCTGGGGCCGCGGCGTGTATCGAGGCCCTGAGGGCTTCAGGCGGTACATCGGCTGGCTCGGAGACGTGTTTCGAGGACACGCACGTGGTGTCAATGGCGTGGTTGACGCAGGGACCCCGGTACTCGTGTCGCTGACCGTTCGGGGCGCAGGCAAAGCGGCGCTGCGGCGAGCTGGGACGTGCGGCAGGTGTGGAAGATTCGGGACGGCAGGTTTGTCCGCGGCCAGGGATTCACCGACAAGGCCGAAGCTCTCGAAGCCGTGGGGCTGTCGGAGTAGGCGATGTCCCAGGAGAACGCCGAGCTTGTCCGCGAAGCCGTCGTCCGCTTCGGGACAGGCGACATCGCCGGACTCGCCGACCTCTACGACGCCGACGCCTTCGTCATCGCCCCCGAGGGGTGGCCGGAAGGGGGCCGATTCGACGGTCGGGACGCCGTCATCCGTCAGTATGAACGCGTCCAGGAGGAGTGGGAGAGCCAGTCCATGCAGGTGGGACGCGAGCACGCACACGCTGACTGGGTCGTGATGGAACTGCTCTGGGATGCCAAGGGCAAGGCGAGCGGTCTGGAGGTGGAGATGCGGATCATCGGGGCCTACCGGATTCGGAACAGCAATGTCGCGGAGGCGCGTTTCTTCTGGGATTTCGAGGAGGCCGTCGCCGCCGTGGGACCGTCGGAGTAGGCGATGTCGCAGGAGAACGTGGAGGTTCTGCGAAAGGCGTACGAGTCGGCGGAGTCGCGCGGGGTGACGGGACTCTTGGACTTCGCGACGGAGGACCTCGTCTGGATCAGCGACCCGCGCTTTCCCGACGGCGGGACGCACACGGGCAAAGAGAACGTCCGGCGGTGGTTGCTCAACGCATGGATCTACGACGAGCTCTCGATCGATATCGAGCGGATCATCGACCTCGACGACAGGGCACTGGGAATCACTCGCTTCCACGGTCTCGCCCATGACGGCCCGCGAGTGGACTGGGAGTGGTGCCATCTGGTTTCGTTCAGCGAAGGGCTGATCAGCCAGGCTCAGAGCTTTCTGGACCTGGGGAGTGCTCTCGAAGCCGCTGGTCTGTCGGAGTAGGCGATGTCGCAGGAGAACGTTGAGAGGATGCGCCGGTCTCTGAAGGCGTTCGACCGGCGCGACCGACCAACTCGACATCCGGGTCCATCAACGCATAAAGGTCGCCAGTCCC
>CAWHLA010000009.1:0-289443 GCA_963830065.1 uncultured Thermoleophilaceae bacterium | reverse complement strand
GGGGAGCGTGGAGGGCCGGGGCTCGATCTCCACTGCCATCCACTCCCCGGCAGCGATGACGGCCCCGCCGATACCGAAGCAGCCATCGGCTGCCTCGCGCCGACTGGATGGTCACCGACGCACCGCGGCGAGCGTCGCCGGCGGCCCAGTGTCGAACCGGGCGCCCTCGGGCGCTCAGCCGGTCGGCGTCACCCGATACGCGTCGAACACCGAGTCGATGTTGCGCAGCCTGTGGATGCAGGCCTTCAGCGCCGCGGTGTCCCCCACCTCGACCACGAAGCGGTTCTTGACCATCGGGTGGACCGTGGTGCAGCGGGCCTCGAGGATGTTGATGCCGGTCTCGGCGAAGGTCCGCGACAGGTCCTCCAGCAGCCGGTGGCGGTCCCAGCCGTCGATCTCGACCTCCACCCGGAAGGAGGAGCTGGCGCCTTCCTCGCCGTCCCACGAGACGTCGGCGAAGCGCTCGGGGTTCTTCATCAGCGCCTTCGCGTTGGGGCACTCCTCATGGTGGATGGTGATGCCCTTGCCCAGCGAGATGTAGCCGACGATCGGGTCGCTGGGAACCGGCCGGCAGCACTTGGCCAGCCGCAGCATCACGTCGTCGATGCCCTTGACCTTGATGCCGTAGGCCGACGAGGCGGCGGTCTTCTTGGGTGAGGACTCGCGGCGCTCGAGCAGCTCCGCGCCGGCGCCCTTGGGCTCCACCGCCGACTCGCCCTGCTTGAGCCGCTGCATGATCTTGTTGGTCGCGACCTTCGCCGAGATCTTGCCCTGGCCCAGGGCGATGTAGAAGTCGTCGGCCTTCTTGAAGCCCATCTCGCGGATCACGTCGGCCAGCAGCGGCGAGCCCGCGATCTTCTGCGGGGGCAGGCCCTGGCGGCGAGGCTCTCCTGCAGGGTCTCGCGGCCGACGCGCTCGGAAGCGGCAGTTGGCGCGGCAGCTCGACAGGATGTGGTCCGCTGGACGCGGTCCCCGTGGTCTGCCCGTGGGAGCGCCGGCCCCTGCCTTCGCGCTATCGGCGGCCAGGGGCGAGGGACGGAGCTTGGACGACCTGCGCGGCGCGGGGGATCCTGGGCTCGTTGTCTTCGTGCATCCGAACTGCGGCCCATGCAACCAGCTGATGCCGCACCGGGGCGCTGCCAGACGACTCTCGCCAGCGGCTGCCGATCGCCGTGATCGGCAGGGAGATCGTGCCCTGAAGCGGTGCCCTACCTGGGCGGCCCACCGCACGACGCGCCCGCCACGCAGTTCGAAGAGGTGGCCCACCCCTAACTCGACTGGGACGCCCTCCCGCGACCACCGATTTCCCCGGGCCCGGGCTCGGGGAGAGACGAAGAGCCCTCGATGCCATGGGCTGTGGGGGTAGGCAAGTCGGGGAGTAGTGGGCGCGCCTGGGCAACCTCTCGCGTGGCTGTACACAGTCCGGCGTCTCTGAAGAACCACCCTGAGCCGCGTCCAGGAGGTTCCCCGCCGACCGGGGCATGCGCGGTTGGTCTTTCGCGTTCCCTACACCGTTACTCCCCGAGCTGAGCCAGGATCAGCCAAACGAGTTAGGAGGTACGCAGCGTTGTGATCGAGGTCTCTGCACTTCGACGGTAACCAAGCGGCGGAGGGTCCTGCGCAAGACCCACAGCGCCTGCCATCCGGCTTCGTGCCGGGCGCACCTAGTCCCCAAAACCCCTGAAGCGCCCTTCACGGTCTCCGGTGAGTTCCGCCTCTTCCGTTCCCCGACGCGTCTCCCACCTGCCTGGGCTTCTAAGTCGTCCGCGACTTCCACCACCAATGTACGAGCCGGTAGCCCTCATAGGGCCCACTCGGGCCCTCGCCGCTTCGGGCGGTCGTCGACCGCCAGCCGCACGTGCTGCGAGAGGATCGCGATCGCAAGCCAAGCTGTCACTGGTACGAGCGGTATGACGAACCGCGCATATGCCGCTAGCGGCACGTGGACAGCGAACCCAAGCGCCGTGAACACCGCGATCGGCAGGATTTCTGGAGCGAGGCTTCTTCGCACTCGGACCGCGACCAGAGCAGCGACAGACAGGACCCCGAACAGGAGCGCGTTCGGAACCGCATACAACATCGAGCTTGCCTTCTGGTTGGTGAAGCTGTACGGCGAGTTGAACACGAGCCGACCTATGTTGTTTACGACGTTGGACAGATAGTGCTTTGGATCGCCCCTAATGTTCTGAAAGGCGATTTGCCGCAGCCGCGTGTCCTGGTCGAGCGGCTTTAGCCGCGTCACCTCATTGAAACGGCGGTCATTGGCGATCCGGGGGTCAACTTCCGGCTTCGGGTGGTAGTCGCCGAGGTTTTCGGGAGCGCTCATCCAGTACAGCGAGAGGCCACCGGAGTTGCCCCAGTAAAAGGGCCTATTGGTGAGTGAATACGTGTAGACGAGCCACGGCGTGCACACCAGCAGAGCCACCACCAATGCCGTCACGCTTCGCCGCGCCATTACCGCCTGCCGGGACATCAGCAGCCATAAGCCGCCCAGCAGTAGGGCAGCCAGCAGAACGTAGCCGTACTCGACCCTGCTGAGTGCCAGCGCCCCGAGCGCCAAGCCCGCCCAGACGTGGTCACGTAGGCCGCCGCGATACGCGCGGATCATGAAGAACGTCGCGAGAGTGAAACAAAGCGTCGCCAGAGGCTCCACGCGGATAACGCCGAGGACCGAAGCGAACGGCAGGTAGAACGCCAGACCGTAGGTCGCGATCAGGGCTGCCCGCTCACTGCGAACGTAGGGACAGACCAATTGGCGGAAACCACCATGGCTGCAAACAGGAGCGCCGGGCCGGCAACCATGCGCGTCGCTTCCAGCGGCGTGTGGAGGGCCACGAGCGGGGCCAGCAGCGCCGGAAGTCCCGGCCCGTGCCACAGATAGAGCTGGGGGTCTGAGCTATCCGTCAGGGCATAGAAGCCATGCGTCAGGTTCGTGGCGTACATGAGGTACCTGCCCTCGTCCCCTGGAGACTGCCCGACCAGGAGCGAGATCATCGTGTAGGCGCCCAGGATCGGCAGGAGGTAGAGCGAGGACGCGGACGCGGCGACGGTCCGTGCGAAAAGCGCGCGCGGGTGAGGGCGTCGCAGGCTCAGGTCCGGTCAGCCAGCAGCGCGCTTCTTCCTCGACCGTCGCGCGGCACTCTCAGAAACCGCGAATACGGCTTCGGCTCGCGCCGGTCGAGCACCGACGCGCCGAACGCATTGAGCGCGCGCACTACTGCCTGCCCTCCTCGACCAGCCCGCGGTAGCAACACACGACCGCCACAACCAGCTGACCGTGGAGCTGCGGGGGACGAAGGGAAGCGGAGGCGTTTCCGCCGGACGACGGTCAAAGATCGGCCCGGGAGGACGATCGTGCCGAGCGGGTACAGGCGGAACTCGAACTTGGCGACGATCTCGAAGTAACGAAACCTAGTGCCGTAGAAACTTCGCCGCTGAATCGACCGATCTCGACCTCCTCGTGGCCCTCCTGGCCGATCAGGACGATCGTGTACTCATCGGCGGCGACCTTCTTCGCCTCCACGTGCACCTTGGTCTCCCAGCGGGCAGGTGGCGTCGATCGTGCGCAGCTCGCGGGCGGAGGCGTTGGCGTGCACGCTGGGAGCCACGCCGTGGGCGGGGAAAGACGACCATCTCGGAGAAGACGACCGTCTCGCCCTCGGGCACCTCGGTCTCTTGGTCGACGAAGACGGCGCCGCGCTCCTGGAACTGCTCCACGACGTGCTTGTTGTGGACGATCCCCTTGCGTAGTAGACCGGCGGGCCGTAGATCTCAAGCGCGCGCTCGTCGCTCGACGGTCTGGACCGCGCGATCGACCCCCCGCGCAGTAGCCGCGCGGGGCGGCCAGGAATAGCTCCTCCGGTGTCGAGGGCATCCCCTCAGAGGCTAGCCAGCAGCTCCAGCACCGTCTCACCCGTGGCGTCCAGGCTCTCCTCGGAAACAGCGCTCAGGTCGTCGCAGGACTGGTGGAAGCAGGAAAAGTCGAAGTCGATCAGATCGATGCTCGGCACCCCCTGCTCGATGAAGGGCAGGTGGTCGTCGCTGATCGCTCCGTCGGTGGTGGCCGGGAAGGTGTCTCCAGCGCCTACGCGGTGCGCCGCCACCCGCAGCTTCGCCCACAGCGTCTTATCGGAATAGACCTCCCGCGGCACATTTAGCTCGCGGTCGCCCACGAAGTCGAGCAGGATCATCGCCTCGGCCCCCTTGAAGCGGGGCGCGATGGCCTTAGATCCGCGCAGGCCCTTCTCTGCGAACTCGGAGTCCGGCGTGCCGCGCGGGCTCTCCTCGCCGTCGAAGAGGATGAAGGCGACGGTGGGCCCGACCTGGCGCGGCCTGAGCGCTCGGGCCACCTCCACCGCGACGGCCGTTCCCGAGGCGCCGTCGTTGGCGCCCACGAAGCCCGGCTCGTCCTTGGTGTCGTAGTGGGCTCCCACGATCACCTTTCGCCTGGGCTCGCGGCCGGGCACGCCACCGACGATGTTGCGCAGCCCGCCCGGGGCCGGCGCGAAGTCACCTCGGGGGAGCTGTCGCCGCAGCCGCTCACTCAGCTCGCGCGATGGACGTGACCCGGCCGGCCGCGGCCCGAGCTGCACCTGTTCGCGAAGGAGAGCGTAGGCGGCCCGCGAGTCGAAGCGATGGCTGCGCAGCGCGCGGTGCTCGGGCTGGTTGGAGATGAACGGGATGTTCCCTGTGGCGGCAAGCACGGCGAAGGCGAGCCCCAGCGCCAGCTGAACTCCGAGGACCACGTAGAGGGGGCGCACCCGGGGGAGTGTGGACGCCGGTGGCAAACCAGGGGCACAAGGACCGTGCGACGCCTTGACGATTCGGTGTTTGGCGGTCTCTCGTAGCGAGGTGTGGAACACCCGCTCGATCGGCTTGCGGAGGCTTGGGGGTGTCGAAGATCGAGCCACCGTTCTCCTCCCGGTATCGGGTCTTTTCCGCCGGGCCTGGGGGCGTGATCCCCCCGGACCTCGTTGGACACCACTACGGCTACCAGGGCTATCGCCTCATGTGGCAAGCGATGCTCGAGGGCTTCGAGGACCTGACCCTGGTACCGGAGGAGTTGCTTGACTTGGGGGACCGCTCGATCATCGTGATACGCCTGACCGGGCACGGCTCGAGCAGCCGCGTTCCCATCGATCAGCTGCGCTTCCAGGTCTACACCTACCGCCGGGGCTTGGTGGTCAGAAAGGAGGACTTCGCGGAGCGCGAGCGAGCCCTCGAAGGGCGCCCTTGAGGCCTTCCGCCGCGAGACGGGCGCGAAGTGGACCACACGCGGAAAGCCAACGCTGGGGATGCGCAATGATGCCGACCGATCGCTGGCGCTCTGGCCCCGACGGGGCTGGGCGCCTGATCGGCTGGTGCAACGCGGCCAACTACCTCACCGCGGCCCAGCTCACCCGGCACCAAGCGCGGTCCGGACACGCGCCTTGGCGACAAGTCCTCAGCCGGTGTGCTCCATCAGCGCTCGAACGGAACGAGTGGAAGAGCGGACGGAGGTGACATACGCTGGGCCCACTCGGGCGTCCCTTCCGTCGCGCCCTGCCGGGCCGCTGACCGAGCGCTCAGCCGGTCGGCGTCACCCGATACGCGTCGAACACCGAGTCGATGTTGCGCAGCCGGTGGATGCAGGCCTTCAGCGCCGCGGTGTCCCCCACCTCGACCACGAAGCGGTTCTTGACCATCGGGTGGACCGTGGTGCAGCGGGCCTCGAGGATGTTGATGCCGGTCTCGGCGAAGGTCCGCGACAGGTCCTCCAGCAGCCGGTGGCGGTCCCAGCCGTCGATCTCGACCTCCACCCGGAAGGAGGAGCTGGCGCCTTCCTCGCCGTCCCACGCGACGTCGGCGAAGCGCTCGGGGTTCTTCATCAGCGCCTTCGCGTTGGGGCACTCCTCGTGGTGGATGGTGATGCCCTTGCCCAGCGAGATGTAGCCGACGATCGGGTCGCTGGGAACCGGCCGGCAGCACTTGGCCAGCCGCAGCATCACGTCGTCGATGCCCTTGACCTTGATGCCGTAGGCCGACGAGGCGGCGGTCTTCTTCGGTGAGGACTCGCGGCGCTCGAGCAGCTCCGCGCCGGCGCCCTTGGGCTCCACCGCCGACTCGCCCTGCTTGAGCCGCTGCATGATCTTGTTGGTCGCGACCTTCGCCGAGATCTTGCCCTGGCCCAGGGCGATGTAGAAGTCGTCGGCCTTCTTGAAGCCCATCTCGCGGATCACGTCGGCCAGCAGCGGCGAGCCCGCGATCTTCTGCGGGGGCAGGCCCTGGCGGCGCAGGCTCTCCTGCAGGGTCTCGCGGCCGACGCGCTCGGAGTCCTCGCGGCGCTCGCGCTTGAACCAGGCGCGGATCTTCGACTGGGCGCGGGTGGTCTTGGCCAGCGACAGCCAGTCCCGCGACGGGCCCCGCTCCTTCTTGGAGGTGAGCACCTCGCAGATGTCGCCCGAGGTGAGCTCGTAGTGCAGCGGGACGATCTTGCCGTTGACCTTCGCTCCCACGCAGCGGTGGCCCACGTCGGTGTGGATCTCGTAGGCGAAGTCCAGCGGGGTGGCCCCGGCGGCCAGCGACTTGACCTCGCCCTTGGGGGTGAAGACGAACACCTCGTCCTCGAACAGGTCGGCCTTCAGGGTCTCGGCGAACTCCTGCGGGTCCGAGACGTCCTGCTGCCAGTCCACCAGCTGCTTCAGCCACTCGACCTTGTCGTCGCCGGGCTTGCTCGGGTCCTCCTTGTAGAGCCAGTGCGCCGCGACGCCGTACTCGGCCGTCTCGTGCATCTCGTGGGTGCGGATCTGGATCTCCAGCGGCCGCCCCTCGGGCCCGATCACCGTGGTGTGCAGCGCCTGGTAGAGGTTGAACTTGGGCATCGCGACCCAGTCCTTGAACCGCCCGGGCAGCGGCTTCCACAGCGAGTGGATGATCCCGATGGCGCCGTAGCAGTCCTTGACGGAGTCGACCCGGACGCGCATGGCCGTGAGGTCGTAGATCTCGTTGAACTCGCGGCCCTTCTTGGTCATCTTCGAGTAGATCGAGTAGAAGTGCTTGGCCCGGCCCGAGATATCCGCGCTGATGCCCACGGCCTCCAGTTCCTTGCCCAAGTAGGCGCCGGCCCGCGAGACGTAGTCCTCACGCTCGCCCCGCTGCTGGCTGACCAGGCCCTTGATCTCCTCGTACTTGCGCGGGTGCAACGTCGCGAAGGCCAGGTCCTCCAGCTCCCACTTGATGGCGTGGATGCCGAGGCGGTGGGCCAGCGGCGCGAAGATGTCCAGGGTCTCGCGCGCCTTCTCTTGGCGCTTCTGCTTGGGCATCGAGCCCAACGTGCGCATGTTGTGCAGCCGGTCGGCCAGCTTGATCAGGATGACCCGGATGTCACGGGCCATCGCGACGAGCATCTTGCGGTAGTTCTCGGCCTGGCGGTCGTCGCGGCTCTGGAAGGTGACGCCGCTCAGCTTGGTGACGCCGTCGACCAGCCCGGCGATCTCCTCACCGAACTCAGCCTCTACCTCAGCTAGAGATGCAGACGTGTCCTCCACGGTGTCGTGGAGCAGGGCGGCGCACAGCGTCGCCGTGTCCAGGCGCATGCCCGCGCAGATCTTGGCCACGCCGACGGGGTGGACGATGAAGTCCTCGCCGCTGGCCCGGCGCTGGTCGGCGTGGCGGTCGCACGCGAAGACGAATGCCTTCTCCACGAGCTCGCGCTCCACCGGCTTGCCGGCCTCGCCAGTGTGTTCCTCCACCACGGCGAACAGGTCGCCCAGCATCAGTTGCTGGTCGTCGGTCAGGCCGGCGTGGTCGGCAGCCGCGGCCGTGGCGGGAGCCTCGCCCACGTGCTCGTGTTCGAACGCCTCCTTCGCGGCCTTTGCCATGCGGTGATTCTAGGCGGAGCGCGGCTGTTTAAGAATCGGTGGGAGCCGGGTATCATTCGCTCCCGCGAGCAGGGAGTGCCCGCACGTCCTGGGAGAAGACCGAATGAGGCGCAGCAGGGCGCTTTTCGCATTCATTGTTTTTGCAGCTGCGCTGGCCACTACGGCCGACGCTGCGACCGTCAGCGTGCCTGGCGGCACATCGGTGTCTGTCCCGAACGTCTCCGTGCCCCAGCTCGGGCCCGTTCCCCAGGTCAACGTCCAAGTCCCGGACGTCCAGGTCCCCCAAGTCAAGCTTCCCTCCGCGCCTACCGGGTCCGACGGCCCGGTCCAGCGCCTCGGGGGCTCCGTACCGGGCGTCGGCGGGCAGACCGGCGGCGGCTACTCCAGCTCGGGCTCATCCGGTTCGAGCGCCGCCGGTTACCCGGCCGGCGGGAGCTCAGGCTCGACCGCCGGCAGCTCGTCCGGCAGTGCCGACGGCTCAGGCGCCGGGGCCACCCGCAGCTCCAGGTCTCGGCCCGTCACGGCCCGCGAGCGCCGCGCCCGCGCCGTCCGTGAGGACAAGGCCGTGCGTCGCGGTGTCCGCCGCTACCGTGGCTGCCTGGGCGTCGTCTCCTCCTTCGAGCGCCAGGTGCTTGTGCGCCGGTCCGGGCTTTCAGGACGTGCCCAATCGCGCTCCGAGGTGGCCCGCTCCCTCGGCGCCAGCGAGGGCCGTGTCACTCGTGGCGAGCGCTCCGGCCTGCGCGGGCTGCGCGCTGCGGCGCGGTCGACGGGCTGTGCCGGCGGGTCTGCGATGTCGTTCGGCTACTCCGGCTCGAGCACCACCTCTGAACAGATGGCCTCAGCAACTGTCGCGGTGGCCACCGGCAGCGCGCCGACATTGCGCTCGGTCACGACCATGGCCGGCAACCCCGACTCCGAACTGGCCTCGATCAACCGCTCCGCGGCGGGCGAGGTGCTCGGTGCCCGAGCCAGCTCCGACGATCAGCTCGAGCTCCAGGGCAACGGCTCCTCCGTCGCGATGCTCAGCAGCAGCTCTTCGGACAACGGCCCGCGCGCTGCACTGCTCCTACTACTGCTGCTGTTCGTCTTCCTCGTTCCGGCCACTCTGCTGGTGTGGCGTCGCCGCTCTGCCGCCTCATTCGCCACCGCCGCTCCCGTCGCGCCTCCGGCTGCCCCACCGGCCGAAGCCGCGACGCCAGGCGCCGAGGAGCCGCTGTGGGACCGGGCGCAGTGGTGGAGCCCGCCCGCGCCTGCCGAGGCGGCGCCGACCGATCCAGAGCCCATCCAGCCAGCCGCCGAGGAAGCGGATGCCGCGGAGCGAGGGCATGGGACTTCCGCCGGGCCCGAGGAGGCCTCGTGGAAGCCAATCGGGCGGTGGGCGCCGCCCGCGCCTGCCGAGCCCGCATCAACCGATCCGACGCCCCTGAAGCCGGCCGCCGCAGCGCCCGCCCAAGAGGCTCCGGCCGCTGCGACCAGCCGCCGTCGCCAGGCCGCTGCCGTCGCGTCCGGCCTCGCGTCACTGGCCGTGGGCAGCCTTCTCTCGCGGCGGTACCGCGGCCGCGGCCGTCGCCGCCGCTGACCCGGCACCTCTAGCTTCACGCCCATGAGCGCGCTGGTCACCGGCGCCTGCGGGTTCGTGGGCTCGCCGCTCGTGGCGCGTCTGCTCGACGCCGGCGAGGAGGTCGTCGCCGTCGACGACCTCAGCCTCGGGCGCAGCGAGAGCCTTCCCGACGGGGTCGAGCTGGCCAGACTCGACATCCGCGACACCGATGCCCTCGGGCGCCTCGTCGCGCGGCGTCACCCGCAGGCGGTCTTCCACCTCGCCGCGATCCACTTCGTCCCCGCCTGCAACGCCGACCCGCCGGCCGCGCTCTCGGTCAACGCGGTCGGCACCCAGTCGCTGCTCACGGCGCTCGAACGCGAGCACCTGCCCGAGTCGCTGGTGCTGGCCTCCACCGGCGCCGTCTACGAGCCGTCGACCCGCGCGCACGACGAAGGCTCCCCGCTGGGCCCCGACGACGTCTACGGCCACTCGAAGCTCTGGGCCGAGCAGGCCGTCCGCCTGTGGGAGCGGCGAACCGGGGCGGCGGCCGGGATCGCGCGGCTGTTCAACGTGGTCGGCCCCGGTGAGACCAACCCGCACCTGGTGCCCGAGATCCTGACCCAGGCCGCCCGCGGCGACGAACTACAGCTCGGCAATCTCGACAGCCGGCGAGACTACGTCTACGTCGAGGACGTGGCCGCCGGGCTCCAGGCGCTCGCGGCACGCCCGGCCACGGTGAATCTCGGCTCGGGCCAGGCGGTCGACGGCCACACGCTCGTGCACGAGATCGGAGAGGTGCTGGGCCGCGAGCTGGTCGTTCGCAGCGACCCGGCCCGGCTCCGCCCCTCCGACCGCCCGGTGCTGCGGAGCGACCCGTCGCGGGCCCGCGAGCTCCTGGGGTGGCACGCCACCGTGGGGCTGCGCGACGCCATCGCCGCCGCGGCCGGCTAGGCCAACCGGGCCAGCACCGCGCCGGCGGCCTCCTCGGGCGTCTGCCACGGCCCCACCGCGAGCTCGGGCTCGGCCGGCTCCTCGTAGGGATCGTCGACGCCGGTGAAGCCGGTCAGCTCTCCCGCCCGCGCGCGGGCCCACAGGCCCTTGGGGTCGCGCTGCTCGCAGACCTCGGGCGGGGTGGAGACGAAGACCTCCACGAACGGCGCCCCGTGCTCGCGATGGCGGGCTCGCACCCCGGCGCGGTCGGCTGCGTAGGGCGAGATCAGGGACACCACAGCCACCACGCCGGCCTCGGCCGCCAGGCACGCCACCTCGCCCGCCCGGCGCACGTTCTCGGCACGGTCCTCCGCGCTGAAGCCGAGGTCGCGGCACAGGCCCCGGCGCAGCTCGTCGCCATCCAGCCACAGCACGGACCGGCCCTGCCCCCGCAGGCTCAACTCCAGGGCCCGCGCGATCGTCGTCTTTCCTGCAGCGGGCAGCCCGGTGAACCAAGCAGTGGCGCCTCCTGGCGCGCGAAGGGACTCCACGCGGGCGAACCCTATGCAGCCACAGCGGCGCCGCCGGCCGCCCAGGCCGCGGCGTCGTCCAGCCGTCGCGCGTAGGCGCGGTAGGCGGCGGAGCGATCCAGTTCGGTACGCGGGGAGTCAGTGACCCGCAGCAGTGGCTCGGACCCCTCCTCCACCTCGACCAGCTCCAGCTCCAACAGGACGCGCACGATGCGCGCGCAGGTGGCCGCGGCGCGCGGATACGAGCCGTCTCCCCTGAGCAGCCGTTCGAGGTCGGCCCCCCGGCAGCCGCCGGCCTCTCGCAGCGACCGGTAAACCGAGATCAGGGCGGGGCGCAGGTCGAGGCCGGCCCGCCACACCGCCAGCGCGAACTCCGCCTCGGGCGCACCCCAGGCCAGATGGACGAAGCCGCTCGCGGGAGTGGCGGCCAGCAGGTCACGTCCGCCGGCCGCAGGCGGAGGGTCCAGCGCGACGAGATGGGTGTACGAAGCAGCCAGCCCCGGCGTCCGGGCCAGGGCGTCGAGGCTCACCGCGTCCAGGCAGCCACCGGGCGCCATGCCGGCCACCAGCTCCTCCAGGCCCGCCCGGCGCCGCGCCACGTCGGCACACACCGCCAGCACCGGCTCGCCGCTGGTCAGCAGGTCGCCGGCCACGCCCGCCACGCCGCGGCCGCGGCGGTCGAGCACCGCCCGCGAGGGCGCTCCGGGCGCTGCCCAGGGCTTCTCCGGGTCGGCGGCCAGCTCGTGACGGATGGCCTCCCACAGCGGCTCGTCGTCGTCCAGTGAGCGGACCGCGCCCGCCTTCGAGGGCGCGATCGCCCTCAGCAACACCCGCGGCTCAACCACCCCGTTCCAGTGGTTTCGCTCGAGCCGGAACGCGACGTCGCACGGCCCGTCGCCCGTGCATGCCTCCAGCGCCCGCGGCGTGGAGCCGAAGGCCACCGCCCGGGCGCGGGCGCCCCCGGAGCTGAGGGTGAAGCGCGCGTGCTGGCGCTCGGCGCCCATCCCGGTCACCGCCTCCACCCGCGCGGAGGGCACCAGCAGCGTGGGCTGCGGGTTGCCCATGCCGAACGGCCCGAGCGACTCCATCGCCTCGGCCAGCCCCAGCCCGAGCGCTCCGGCCGGCAGCACCGCGTCCACCCGCTCCTCCGGGATCAGGTCCTCGGGGGTCAGCGCGGCCGCCGCGTGAGCGGCCAGCGCGTCCCTGAACCCGCGCAGCGACTCGGCGGGCAGCTCCACACCCGCGGCCATGCGATGCCCGCCGAAGCGCGTGAGCAGCTCCGCACACGCGCCCAGTCCGGCGTGCAGGTCGTACGGGGAAATCGACCGCCCCGAGCCCTTGGCCGTCCCGTCCTCGGCGATTGCCGCGACCACGCAGGGCCGGTGCCAGCGCTCCACCAGCCTCGAGGCCACGATTCCCACCACGCCCGGATGCCAGCCCTCGCCGGCCACCACCATCGCCGCCCGGTGGGCCTGCGCCGAGGCCGCCGCCTCGGCGGCGAACAGGATGCGGGTCTCCTCCTCGCGGCGGTCGTGGTTGAGGCCGTCGAGCTCCTGCGCGATCTCGGCGGCGCGGGCCGGGTCCTCGCACAGCATCAGCTCCAGCGGCGCATCGGCCCGGCTGAGCCGCCCCGCCGCGTTGATGCGCGGCCCGAGGCGGAAGCCCAGCGCCTGGGCGGATATGTCCGCCGCTCCGAGGGACGCCACCTCCATCAGGGCGCGAAGGCCCACCCGCGGCGAGCGGGCCATGAGCGCCAGCCCCTCGCGCACGATCCGCCGGTTCTCGCCCTTCAGCGGCACCAGGTCGCACACCGTGGCCAGCGCCGCGAGGTCGAGCCCGGCCTCTGCCTCGACCGGGTCGCGCCCCGCCGCCGCGAACAGCGCCTCGGAGAGCTTCAGCGCCACCCCCGCTGCGCACAGCTCGGGGGTGCCGAACCCGCCCAGGGCCGGATGCACCAGCGGGCAGTCGGGCAGCTCGTCGCCGGGGCGATGGTGATCGGTGACCAGCACGTCCAGCCCCGCCTCGCGCGCGGCGGCGACCTCGTCGACCGCGGTGATCCCGCAGTCCACCGTGATCAGCAGGCCGGCGCCCTGCCCGGCCAGCTCCGTGACGGTCTCGCGCGACAGTCCGTAGCCCTCGGAGCGGCTGGGCAGCCGCCAGTGCGGGGAGGCGCCGAGGGCGCGCAGCGTCTGGACCATCAGCGCGGTCGAGCAGACGCCGTCGACGTCGTAGTCGCCGTGGACCACGATCGGAGAGCCGCGCCCGACGTGGTCGAGCACCAGCGCACACGCCTCCGCGGAGCCGGGCAGCGCAGCGGGGTCCTCCCGCCGCTCGGCCGCCATGAACTCGCGCGCCTGCTCGGGGGCCTCGAACCCGCGCCGGGCCAGCACCGTGGCCACCTCGAGCGGCAGGTCGAGCTCCTCGGACAGGCGCACGGCCAGCCCCACGGAGTAGGGAGGAGCGGCCCAGCGGGAACGACGATCCGACATCCGGCCCATTCTGTGGCCGAGAGCCGACGGAACGGGGGTCCTCGCCCCCCGGAAATCTCAGATACTGCGGTCTATGCCCGCTGCGGCGTCCAGACGGCTGCCGTAGACGTACAGCGCCGCGAGCGCGATCACGGCGCCGGGAACGGCGATGAACGCCTGCACCAACCCGGTGTCGTCCTCGCCGGGGATGGTGAAGCCCGCCACCAGCAGCCCGAACAGCGCGGAGCCGACGACCGCCGCCACGAAGGCCAGCACGATGCCGCCGTAGAAGCGGTCGGGCAGGAACACGGTGAAGTGCCACACCGCGATTCCCATCATCACCCATACGAGCATCGCCATCGCGCTACCTCCTCCCGTGCCGCTTGTTGCGGGGGCGCTTGTTCTTCGGCTTGGGCTTGGCCGCGCCACCGGTGGTCGAGGTGCTGCTGGATGTCCGCGGAGGCGGCCGCTCCTCGGTGGCCGCCGGCGCGGCCGGCGGAGCCGGCGGTGCCTCGGCCGCTTCCGGCTCTGGGGTCGGAGCGGGCTTCGCGGGCTCCGGGGCGGGCCGCGGTGGGCGCTCGGGCCGGTTGGCGGCCCCGGCCTTCGCGGGCTTCCGCTCCTCGGCGGCGGGGGCGACGCCCGCGTCCGCGAAGGGCGGGATCACGCCGTTGTTGGCCTGGCGCACCAGCTTGCGCCGGCGGCGGTAGAGCGGCTCGCGCTCCTTCCACTCCACCAGCACGGGCGAGGCGATGAAGATCGACGAGTACGCGCCGGAGAACACGCCGACCAGGAGCGCGAACGCGAAGTCGCGCAGCGTCTCACCGCCGAACAGCATCAGCGCGGCGATCGGCATGAGCGCCGAGAAGCTCGTGACCAGCGACCGGGTGAGGACCTCGGACATCGAGCGGTTGACGATCTGCGAGTAGGTGGCGCGCGGCATGCGGGGCACGTTCTCGCGTATTCGGTCGAAGACGATGATCGTGTCGTAGAGGGAGTAGCCGAGGATGGTGAGCAGCGCCGCGACCGTCGCCGTGGTCACCTCGCGGCCGGCCAGCGCGTACACGCCCGAGGTGATCAACAGGTCGTGGAACAGCGCTATGAGCACGGGCACCGCGTACTTGAACTCGAATCTCAGCCCGATGTAGAGCGAGATCAGGATCAGCGACACGAAGATCGCCAGCACCGCCGTCTGGGCGATCTGGGCACCGAACGTCGGCCCCACCGACGAGCTCGTGAACTGCGCCTGGTCGATCCCGAAGCGCCGGTCGAGCGTGTCCTGCACCCGGGTGACCTGCTCCGGGCGCAGGTTGCCGGTGGAGATCTGGATGATGTTCGACCCGAGGGCGGGGTCCTCGACCGACTGGACCTCGGCGTCGCCGTACCCGAGAGGCGTCAGTGCTTCGCGCACCTGGTCCACGTCGGCCTTCTGCTGAAGCGGCGTGGTGATCCGCGTGCCCGACTCGAAGTCGATGCCGAAGTTCAGGCCCAGGCCGGCGATGCCCAACGCGCCGACGATCAGGATCGCGCCCGAGAACGAGAAGAACCACTTCGACCAGCCCATGAAGTCGAACCGCCACTCGGATCTCGCTTTGCCCGCGCCCAGGGCGAAGCGCGAGTTCAGCAGCCGCGAGCGCGCGAGCGAGCCGAGGATGGCGGAGGTGGCCAGCACCGCGGTGAGCAGCGAGATGATGGTGCCGATGCCCAGCGTGAACGCGAAGCCCTTGACGCCGGCGGTGGCCAACGTGAACAGCACGAAGGCCACGCCGATGGTCACGACGTTCGCGTCGATGATGGTCCTCAGGGCCTTGCCGTAGCCGCCCGTAATGGCCGCGGGTATCGATCTGCCCGCTCTCGCCTCTTCCTTGATGCGCTCGTACATGACGACGTTCGCGTCGGCGGCGACCGCCAGGGTCAGCACCAGGCCGGCGATGCCCGGCAGGGTGAGCGTGATCGGGATCAGCTTGACCACCGCGAACAGCAGCACCGCGTAGATCAGCAGTGCCACCGCGGCCACGCCGCCCAGCACGCGGTAGAAGATGATCAGGAACAGGATCGTGAGCAGCAGGCCCACCAGGCCCGCGGTCAGACCCTGGTTGAGCGCCTGCTCGCCGAGGCTGGCCGAGATCTGCGTCTGGGAGATCAGCTTCAGCTCGATCGGCAGCGCGCCGATGCGCAGGCTCTCGGCCAGGTCCTGCGTGTCCTGGATGTTGCCGATGCCGTTGATCTGCGCGCCCGGTGCGGCCGTCGATGCCCTCGGGGTTCTCCGCGAAGTCGATCGTGGCCAGCGAGACGATCTTGTTGTCGAGCGTGATCGCGAACCGCTGGAAGGCCTGCTCGCGCGGGGTCCCCGGCGGCAGTAGCTGGTTGGCGCCGCGCTGGGCCTCGCGCTTGGTGGCTGCTGCGAAGGCCTTGCGCCCCGTGTCGGTGAACTGCATCGACACGATCGGCTCCTGGGTCTGCTGGTCGGTCGCCGCCTCGGGGTTGGTGATCTCCGCGCCCGAGAGCTCGGCGTCGTCCTCCAGCACGAAGTACTTCTTGATCCGCGCGGGCTGGTTCTTGGCCCGTTCGGCCTCGACCACCACGACGCCCTGGGGCACCTTCAGCACCTGGCTGCCCTGCGGAGGTCCGCCGTCGCCCAGCGCGCGCAGCTCCTTGGAGCACTCCGTGCCCTTGGCGTAGGTCCGGTTGCCCGGATCGCCCTTGGGCTCGTAGTCCGAGAGCAGCTCCTTGCAGCTGGCGTCGGGACCCGCGATCAGGAGCTTGTTCGGTCCGAAGAGGTAGTACTTGTCCTTGGAGGAGTCGTTCTGCCTGTCGGCCTGCTCGGCGGTGAGGTTGCGCGGGTTGTCCGGCGGGATGTCGGTCTTCTCCGCCTTGCCCTTGGACTTGGAGGCCAGCTCGACCGCGTCGAACAGCGCGCGGGAGCCGGAGAAGGGAGAGTCGGCCCCGCGATCGCCGAGGATGTTCGGCTCCCAGTCGTAGAACTGCAGTTGCGCGGTGGTGCCCACCTGTTCGATCGCCCGGTCGGCGTTGTCGACGTCGGGCAGCCCGATCGAGATCTGGTTCGCGCCGGCCTGCTGGATCTCGGGCTCCGACACGCCGAGGGCGTCGGTGCGCTTGCGGATCGTGGTGATCGCGTCCTGCACCGCCTCGGGCGTGACCTGCGGCACCTTGGGCGTCGGTCGCGCCTCGTACACCAGCTCTACGCCGCCGCGAAGGTCGAGGCCGAGCACCGTCGGCTTGGACAGCGGCGTGCCGGGGATGATCACCAGCAGGGCCAGGACGACCAGGACGAGCGTGACCCCGAGGATCGAGAGGTTGCGCGTGCGGGAGGTCAAGGTTCAGGCACTCGGGGCGTCAACACGAGCAAGAGCCCGCCGTCGTCGTCGTAGGCAGGAAAGATGTCGGCCTTCGCCGGCTCCGGACGGTCTCCTTCGGCGTGCACGACCACGGGCTTGTCGAGCATCCGCACGCCCCACTCCAGCGCGGTCGAGATGTGGTCGTCGCCGTTGTCGAACTCGAGGCCGAGCACCTCGCGGGCATCGCGGCCGATGACGTCGAGGTCGCCGAGCCCGGTGAGCTCGCGGACGCCGCGGCCGGTGCCGATCAAGCGGCCGTGCTGGTCGCAGACGAAGAAGGCCGCGTTGGGGGCCGGGTAGTAGTCGTCCAGCAGCTCGAACAGGAACCCGAAACCGCAGCGCTTGCAGGCCTTGGGACGATTCTGGAACCCTGCCGTGCGCTCGGTGCCGAGACTGCGCTCGCCGCAGTTGGGACAGATGAAGTTCGGCACAGGCGCTAAGGGTAGGAGGTCGCGGGCGCGAGCTAGAACAGCCCGCCGCCGGGCCGTTCGAGCCCCAGCTGGGCCCAGGCGCGGTCGGTGGCCACGCGCCCGCGGGGGGTGCGCATGAGGAAGCCCGAGCGCAGCAGGAAGGGCTCCACCACATCCTCGATCGTGTCCGGCTCCTCCCCCACCGAGATGGCGAGGGTGGACAGCCCGACCGGGCCGCCGCCGAACTTCTCGCACAGCGCCCGCAGCACGTCGCGGTCCAGCCGATCCAGTCCCGCCTCGTCGACCTCGAGCAGCTGGAGTGCCTCCGCCGCGGTGGTGGCGTCGATCACGCCCCGGCCGCGGACTTCGGCGTAGTCCCTGACTCGCTTGAGCAGCCGGTTGGCCACCCGGGGCGTGCCCCGTGAGCGCGAGGCGATGGTCTCGGCGCCGGCGGGGTCGATCTCCGTCTGGAGGATCGCCGCCGAGCGGGTCACGATCCGCCCCAGCTCCTCGGGCTCGTACAACTCCAGCCGCAGGGTCACCCCGAAGCGGTCGCGCAGCGGGGTGGTCAGCAGCCCGGCCCTGGTGGTGGCGCCGACCATCGTGAAGGGCGGGAGCGTCAGCGTCACGATGCGCGCACCCGCCCCCTGGCCGACCGTGATCGGCAGCTGGCGGTCCTCCATGGCGGGGTAGAAGGTCTCCTCCAGCGCCCGCGGGAGGCGGTGGATCTCGTCCACGAAGAAGACGCTGCGCGGCTCCAGCGAGGTCAGCTGGGAGGCGACGTCGCCCTTGCGCTCGAAGGCGGGCCCCGAGGCCAGCTGGATGGGTGCGCCCAGCTCCTCGGCCACGATCAGCGCCAGCGAGGTCTTGCCCAGGCCGGGGGGCCCGGCCAGCAGCACGTGGTCCAGTGCCTCCTCGCGGGCGCGCGCGGCCTCGACGAACACCTGCAGCTGCTCCTTGACCGCCTTCTGGCCCACGAAGTCATCGAGGCGGCGGGGCCTGAGCGAGCGGTCGAGCTCCTCCTCCCCGCCCTCGGGCTCGGGATCCTGCAGGCGCTCGACGCCCGGTGTGCGGATGCCGCTCACGCCGCGGCCCTCAGCGCCTCGGCCAGCAGCTCCTCGGGCGTGTCGCCGCTGACGCCGTCGAGCATCTCCTCCGCCTCAGCGGGCTGGAAGCCCAGGCCGACGAGGCCCTCGTGCGCGAGCGCGCGCGGGTCGTCGAGGGCGGTGCCCCGGCGCACCACGATCTGCTCGGCCACCGCGCCGGCCACCTTTTCGCGCAGCTCGACGATGATCCGCTCGGCCGTGCGCTTGCCGATCCCGGGCACGGCCTGGAAGCGGGGCGCGTCACCGGCGGCGATGGCGGCGGTCAGCTCGCTCGCCGACCCGCCACTGAGCACCGCCAGGGCCACCTTGGGACCGACGCCCTGGACCCCGACGAGCATCAGGAACAGGTCGCGCTCGCCCTCGGACCCGAAGCCGTAGAGCTGGAGGGCGTCGTCGCGCATGACCAGGTGCGACAGCAGGGTGGTCTCGCGCCCGACGGCCGGGACGCCCCGCATCGTCTCGGCGGAGACGCTGAGCCGGTAACCCACGCCCGCGCTCTCCACCACGACCTGGTCGGGCCCCTTGGAGAGCACCTCCCCGCGTACCGACGCGATCACGACGGCACCGCCGCGCGCAGGGGCGCGCCGTTGGCGTGGCAGACCGCGACCGCCAGGGCGTCGGCCGCGTGGTCGGGCTCGGGAGGCTCGGGCAAGGACAGCAGGGTGCCAACCATGCGCTGGACCTGGGCCTTGTCGGCGGCGCCGCTTCCGCACACTGCGCTCTTTACGGCCTGCGGCGTGTACGAGAAACAGGGAATGCCGGCCATCCCGGCGCCCAGCAGCACGACCCCGCGGGCCTGGCCGACGGCGAAGGCGCTGCGGGCGTTCTGGCCGAAGTAGAGCTCCTCGATGGCGACCGCGTCCGGGCGGTGCTCGGAGATCAGGTCGCACACGCGCGCGTGGATGCGGGTCAGTCGGCGCTCCAGCGGCTCGCCGGAGCCGGTGCCGATCACGCCGCCGTCCAGCGCACCCATGCTGCCCCGCTGGGCCAGAACCACCCCGTAGCCGGTATGAGCGGTGCCGGGATCGATGCCGAGGACGACCACCATCGCCTTGATTCTGCGGTGGCCCGCGGATGCCTCCCCCGGTGTACGTTGCGCAGAGCGTGTCCCGCGTGCTCCGACTGCTGCTCGTCGCGTTCGTTTTCGCGTGCGCCCTGCCCTCGGCGGCGGCCGCCCAGGGAGGCAGCTTTCCGCGCGGCTTCCTGTGGGGCACCGCGGTGGCCGGCTTTCAGACCGAGATGGGCGGCACGCCCGCCAACCGCGACCGCGGCTCGGACTGGTGGACCTGGAGCCATGACCGGGACAACATCGCCGCGCGCCGGGTCAGTGGCGACCTTCCCGAGCGCGGGCCGGGTCACTGGCGCCGCTGGCGCAGCGACGTCGATTTGGCCGCCCGCCGCCTGCACTCGAAGGCCTTCCGCATGTCGATCGAGTGGAGCCGGATCTTCCCCCGCTCCACTCGCGGCATCGAGACCGGCCGGAGCATCTCGCGGGCCGAGCTGCGCCGGCTCGACCGGCGGGCCAACCGCCGCGCCCTCCGGCACTACGCCGCGGTCATCCGGCGCGCCCGGCGGCGTGGGATGAAGGTGCTCGTCACCGTCAACCACTTCACGCTGCCCAACTGGATCCACGACCCGATCAACTCGCGCCGCGCGCTCGAGGGCCGGGACCCCAACGGGCCGCTCCCGCGCTTCACCCGGCCCGCGGGCTGGCTCGACTCCGACACCGTGGACGAGTTCCGCAAGTACTCGGCCTACCTGGCCTGGCGGCTCGGTCGGCTGGTGGACATCTGGACGCCGATCAACGAACCGCTCGTGGTGGCCACGAACGGCTACGCCAACGTGCCGGGCGTGATCGGCGGCTTCTTCCCGCCGGGCGCGTTCAGCTTCACCGGCGCCATCACCTCGGTGCTGAACCTCGAGCGCGGCAACGACGCCGCCTACGACGCCATCAAGCGCTGGGACCGCCGCTCGCGCGTGGGTCTGGTCCAGAACCTGGTGGCCTTCACTCCCGCGAACCCGTCGAGCGACTCCGACCGGCGCGGAGCGGCCAACGCCGACTACCTGTTCAACCGCCTGTTCATCAACGCGGTAGTGCGCGGGCGCGTGGACCGCAACGCCAACGGGACGATCGAGCCAAGCGAGGTGCGCCGCAACTGGCGGCGCAGGGCCGACTTCGTCGGCGTGAACTACTACTTCCGCGGCCGCGTGTCCGGTCTGCCGGCGTCGCTCTCCACGCGGATTCCGGTGCTGAGCTTCCTGCCTCAGACCGACTACCGCACGCCACAGAAGCCCACCTCGCCGCCCTGCCCCACCGAGTGCAGCGAATTCGGCAACGAGATCTATCCCGAGGGGCTGCGCACCGTGCTGGGGGCTGCCGGGCGCTTCGGGCTCCCGGTGATCGTCACCGAGAACGGGCTGGCCGACGCCGACGACGACCAGCGCACGTCGCACCTGATCCGCCACCTGCGCGTGCTGCGGCAGGCGATGCGCGACCGTGTGGCGCGGGTGCAGGGCTACCTGCACTGGTCGCTGTTCGACAACTTCGAGTGGTCGGCCGGCTACTACCCGCGCTTCGGCCTGTTCGGATCGACTCCTCGCCTGCGCCGCGTCGCCCGGCCCAGCGCCAACGTGTTCGCGCGCATCGCGCGCCGCAACCGCGTGCCCTAGACGAGGCGCCTGCCCGAGCGGACCCTCTGCTGGCGGGATCCACGAGTTGCGGCTACGCTGGTCGCGATATGAAGCGCTTGGCCGCCACTCTCGCGACGCTTGCCGGTTTCCTGGTGCTGCCGGTGGGCGCCCAGGCCGCCCCCGTGCAGTCCAAGAAGGTGACGCAACCGCGCGACGACGTCGTTCGTTACTGGACCGCCGAGCGCATGCGGAACGCCAAGCCCGCCGAGCGCACGCGGAAGCCGTTGGCAAAGGGGGGCGCCAAGCCGCCCTCTGCCGGGGCCGCCACGGAGGTGCCCGCCCCCTACACGACCTTCCCGACCTCGACCAACGGCAAGGTCTTCTTCACCGACAGCGGGGTGAACTACGTGTGCTCGGGCACCGCGATCGCGAGCAGCAACGAGAGCGTCGTGTGGACCGCCGGCCACTGCGTCCACGACGGCCCGGGCACCTTCCACACCAACTGGGTGTTCGTGCCCGCCTACCGCGACGGCGTCCGGCCCTACGGCACCTGGGCCGCGCGCGGCCTGCACACGACCTCCTTCTGGCGGGACAAGGGCGACTTCTCGTACGACCTGGGGGCCGCTGTGGTGTCGCCCTCGAGTACCGGATCGCTGACCGACAGGGTGGGCGGCGGGCGCAACCTGGCCTTCAACTACCCCCGCAGCCAGCGCTACAACGCATTCGGTTATCCCGCCGGGAACCCGTTCAACGGACAGCGGCTGTGGAAGTGCGATTCCTCGCTGTACATGAGCGACTCCGGGACTCCGCAGCCGATGGGCATCCAGTGCAACATGACCGGCGGCTCGAGCGGCGGCGGCTGGGTTGTGCCCACCGACGGCCGGGTCTACTCGGTCAACTCGTACGGCTACAGCAACCTCCGCAACGTGATGTTCGGGCCCTACCAGGGCAGCGTCGCGCAGCAGCTGTTCACCACTGCCAGCGGCAGCTGACCGTCCGTCTGTTGCGGGCCTTCGCCCGGCGCCGGGAGAGCTCGCCCCGTCCTCTGCCTCGCTGGCCTTCACGCTCCGCATGCCCGGGCAGAAGTCGATCGACCCGGTTCGCGTAGGCGTGCTCGTCGACGGGGCCGACGTGACCTCCCGGTGCGCGGTGCGGGTGCCCCAGCGCTGGCCGACGGACCGGGCGGACTACTCCTGCCCTCCCCCGGCCGGCGGATGGCCTCCGGGAACCCACGAAGCGATCGTGGCCTGTGACGGCGCTGCCTGTAGCCACCTGGACCTTCGAGGTCCGCGGCCGGTAGCTCAGGCCACCCGCTCGAGCACCTCGGCGTCGACGTCGAAGTTGGCGTGCACGGAGGCCACGTCGTCGTGCTCCTCGAGCGTGTCGATCAGGCGCATCAGCTTCTTGGCGTCGCCCTCCTCGACCGGCGTGCGCGTGGTGGGGCGCATCGCCAGCTCGGCCGAGTCGAGCTCGACACCAGCGGTCTCCAGCGCCTCGCGAACGGCGGTGAACTCCGACGGCCCCGTAACGACCTCGAACACGTCGTCGTCCAGCGAGACGTCCTCCGCGCCGGCCTCGATGGCCGGGAGCAGGTCGTCCTCGGAGTGACGCGAGGCATCGACCACCAGCTCGCCCTTCTTCTCGAAGATCCAGGCGACCGAGCCCGGCTCGCCCAGCGAGCCGCCGCTGGAGCTGAAGGCGTGACGTACCTCGGAGCCCGTGCGGTTGCGGTTGTCGGTGAGCGCCTCCACCAGCAGCGCCACCCCACCCGGCCCGTATCCCTCGTAGGTCACAGCCTCGATCGCGTCAGCGTCCTTGTCGGCGCCGGTGCCCTTGGCGATCGCGCGCTCGATGTTGTCCTTGGGCATCCGCGCGTCCTTGGCCTTCTGGACGGCGAGCGCCAGCGCGGGGTTGCCCTCGACGTCTCCCCCTCCCTCCCTCGCGGCCACCTGGATCGCCCGGGCAAGCTTGGTGAAGGCAGCACCGCGCTTGGCGTCGACCGCCTTCTTCTTGTGCTTGATCGACGCCCACTTGGAGTGACCGGACATCAGAGAACGAACCTCCCATCGCGCTGCAGCTCGGTGCCGTCCACGGTGATCGAGCCACCTTGGCGCAGGTCGCAGACCATGTCCCAGTGCACCGCCGAGTCGTTCTTGCCGCCCGACTCGGGATAAGCCATGCCGATCGCCAGGTGCACGGTGCCGCCGATCTTCTCGTCCAGCAGGATCTCCTTGGTGCCGGTGCTGATCCCGTAGTTGGTGCCGATGCCCAACTCGCCCAGCGTGCGGGCGCCGTCGTCGGTGTCGAGTGTCTCGAGTAGGAACTCCTCCCCCTGCTCGGCCGAGGCGTCGACGACGCGGCCGTCCTGGAACTTGAACCTCACGCCACCCACCTCACGGCCGCCGTAGGTGGCCGGGAACGAGAACGAGACCTCCCCGTTCACGGAGTCCTCCACCGGGCCGGTGAAGAACTCGCCGTCGGGCATGTTGTGCTCGCCCGTGCAGGGGATCCAGTGCCGGCCGGCCACCCCGAGGGTGATGTCGGTACCGGGGCCCTTGATGTGGACCTCCTCCTTGCCCTCGATCCACTCGGCCAGGCGGTTGACCTCGTCCGACTGGCGCTGCCAGGCGGTGACCGGGTCCCCGTCGTTGACCAGGCAGGCCTCGTAGTAGAAGTCCTCGTAGGCGCTGAGCGACATGCCCGCCTCGCCCGCGTAGTTGTGGGTCGGAAACAGGGTGAGTGCCCACCGGTGCTCTCCGGCCGCCGAGCGGCGCATCGAGGTCTCCATCAGCGGCTTGCGGGCGCGCTGGGTGCGGGCCTGCTTGGCCGGGTCGACCGTCGACAGCTCCCGCGAGTTGGCGTCGGCCATCACCGCGATGCGGACGTCGGTGTTCTCCACCGCCCACTTGGAGGTGGGCGGGACCCAGTCCAGCTGCTCGTCGGAGGCGAGCTCGTAGAAGGCGGCGGAGGCTCCCTCGGTGGCCAGCTGCATGATCGGGAGGCCCCCGGCGCGCAGCACCTCCTCGTAAACCGCCTGCACGAGCGGCTCGGCGGTCGTGGTCGACTGGATCAGGCAGACGTCGCCCTTCTGGACCTTGGTCGAGTAGCGGACGAGGATCTGGGCGAGGGCGTCGGCGCGGTGGTCTCTCATAGATGGACTCCGTTTAGCACGAAGCGGTGGAAGCTCGCGTCGTCCGCAAGCTCCGGATGGAACGCGACGGCGACGATGTTGCCCTGCCGGACCGCGACCGGGTGGCCCTCGAGCTCTGCGAGCACCTCGACGTCATCGCCGTGCTCCTCCACGTACGGCGCTCGGATGAAGACGCCGCGCACGGTGCCCACGCCCTCGACCTCGAGGTCGGCCTCGAAGGACCGGACCTGGCGTCCGAAGGCGTTGCGGCGGGCGGTGACGTCGAGCAGCCCGAGGTGCTCGCGGTCGAGCATGATCAGCCCAGCGCAGGTACCGAGCGTCGGTGTTCCGGCCCGGATCAGCTCCCGCAGCGGCTCGGCCATGCCCTCGCGCTCGATGCCGAGCGCCATGGTGGTCGACTCGCCGCCGGGGATCACCAGCGCATCGAGCCCTTGAAGGTCCTCGGCGGTGCGCACGTCGCGGGGCTCGGCACCCAGCTCGCGGAGGAGCTTGGCGTGGACCTCGAAGCCGCCCTGGAGAGCCAGGACGCCGACGGTCCGCGGGCTCACCAGCCGCGCGTCTGCAGCACGGCGCCGTCGGCCTCGACGGCCGACATCTCGAGCCCGGGCATCGCCGCGCCCAGGTCGCGCGAGGCGGCAGCGATCCGCTCCGCGTCCTCGTAGTGCGTCGTGGCCTCGACCACGGCCTTGGCCACCCGCTCGGGATCCTCGGCCTTGAAGATGCCCGAGCCCACGAACACGCCCTCGGCGCCCAGGCGCATCATCAGCGCGGCGTCGGCGGGCGTGGCCACGCCTCCCGCGGAGAACAGCACCACCGGCAGCCGTCCGGCGGCCGCGACATCGCGCACCAGCTCGAGCGGCGCCTGCAGGTTCTTGGCGGCGCTGGCCAGCTCGGTGGGGTCGGCTCCGGCCAGGCGGCGGATCTCTCCGCCGATCAGGCGCAGATGGCGGACGGCCTCGACGACGTTTCCGGTGCCGGCCTCTCCCTTCGAGCGGATCATCGCCGCGCCCTCGGCGATGCGCCGGAGCGCCTCGCCCAGGTTGGTGGCACCGCAGACGAACGGCGCCTCGAAGGCCCACTTGTCGATGTGGTTGGACTCGTCGGCCGGGGTCAGCACCTCGGACTCGTCGATGTAGTCGACCTCCAGCGCCTGCAGCACCTCGGCCTCGACGTAGTGGCCGATGCGGGCCTTGGCCATGACCGGGATCGTGACCGCGGCCTGGATCTCCTCGACCTTGGTCGGGTCGGCCATGCGCGCGACCCCGCCGTCAGCGCGAATGTCGGACGGCACGCGCTCGAGTGCCATCACCGAGGCGGCGCCCGAGGACTCGGCGATCCGGGCCTGTTCGGCGTCGACCACGTCCATGATCACGCCGCCCTTGAGCATCTCGGCGAGGCCGGACTTGACGCGGAAGGTGGCGGTCTCCTTCACCCCACTGATGGTAGACGCGCTACTTCAGCTTGAACGCCCGGATGCGGTCCGCGTAGGCGGACTCGTCCAGGGCGTAGACCCCGTAGGCCAGGGCCTGCACGAGGCTCAACAGCGCCGCGTGCGAGCGCACGTAGGCCGGGCTGTTGGACGAATAGAAGATCCGGTGGTCGGCAAGCTTGGCCACTTCGGACAGGGTGGCGTCGGCGATGGCAACGGTCGCGGCGCGGCGGTTGCGCGCCAGCTTGGTCGCCCGCACCACCAGCGGGTGGGGCCTGCCGGCCGAGAAGCCCACGAGGACGGTGTTCTCGTCCACCCGACCCAGGCGCGCGAGCCCTTCCTGGGAGGGCGAGGCCACCACCTCCGCTCGCAGGTCGAGGAGCATCAGCAGGTGACGCAGGTAGGACGCGAAGAAGGCCATCTGGTCGGTGCCGCAGAGCACCGTGCGCTCGGCGCGCGAGATGAGGTCGACCACGGCGGCCACCTCGTCGCGGTCGATCTTGCGCGCCGTCTCCTCGACGTTCACGTGATCGGCGGCCAGGACGGCCTCGAACTCGGTCTGGTCGATCGGGAACAGCGGCGGGTTGGAGGGCTCGGCCGCGGCGGCCCCGTTGCCGTTCTCGCGGGCCCGGCGGTATTCGTCCCGTGCCGAGGACTGGAGCTCGGGGAAGCCCTCGAAGCCCAGCGCCTGCGCGAACCGGACGACGGTCGAGCTGGAGGTGTTTGCCCGGCGGGCCAGTTCCTCCGCCGTGTGAAAGGCGGTCTCGTCGAGGTGATCGACGATGTATTGCCCCACGTCCTTCTGCGCCCGGGAGAACTCGTCAAAGCGCTGACGAATCTCGTCGGACAGGGTGAGAGCGGTACCCGATCGCGCCACGGACCTGGGATTCGCCCGCGGTGGCGGCGTTCCTTCTAACTCACCACAGCTTCCACGGCGCTCGGCCCGTGGACCAAGCGTCGTTGAGCTTGATCGCGTCCTTGTACGTGTCCATGCAATCCCAGAAGCCCGTGTGGCGGAAGGCCCGCAGCTGGCCGTCCTCCGAGAGTCCCTCGAGGGGCTCTCGCTCGAGCACAGATGACTCGCTCAGGTAGGCGAAGGCCCCTGGCTCGAACACGAAGAAGCCGCCGTTGATCCAGTGCTCGAGCCTTGGCTTCTCTTGGAACCCGGCCACCCGATCGTCCCCATCGAGCTGGGCGATGCCGAACGGGAGCTCGGGTCGGACCACGGTCATGCTCGCCAACGCTTGGTGCCTCCGGTGGAACCCCATTAACCCAGCCAGATCCACGTCCGCCACGCCGTCAGCATAGGTCGCGCAGAAGCTCTCGTCGCCGAAGCGCCCCTCCAGCTGCTTGAGCCGGCCGCCGGTTGGCGTGTCCAGGCCTGTCTCCACGCACTCGATGTCGAGTCCCATCGGCCACGGCTCCTCGGAGACGAAGCGCTCGATCTGGTCACCCATGTAACCCAGGCACAGGAGAAAGCGCCGAAAGCCCTGCGTTGCGTAGATCTGGATGACGTGCCACAAGATCGGGCGTCCGCCGATCTCCACCAGCGGCTTTGGGATCGCCTCGGTGTGCTCGGTGAGGCGCGTTCCGCGCCCGCCGCAGAGGATGGCTACCGGCGGCTTCTCCTCAATTGCCATGTGGCGCCAGCCTAGGCGGCCAGCAGCTCCTCGTAGAGCTTGAGGTACCGCTCCGCGCACCGCTCTGTCGAAAGCTCCTCCGCGCGAGCACGGCACGCCTGTCGGGTCCCGGCGTCGCCGGCGAGCTCGATGGCCTCCAGCAGAGCCGGCGTCGGATCCTCGCCGGAGAACAGCCGTCCCACCTCGGGGCGATCGACCACCTCGGGGATCCCGAGCCCGTCACTACCCACGACCGGCGTGCCGCAGGCCATGGCCTCCAGTAGCACCAGTCCGAAGGCCTCCCCCACCGACGGCAGGGCGGAGACCCAACACTGCCCGTACTCGCGAGCCAGCTCGGTTCGGTCGTCGACGTCGACGAGCCGCACGCCCTCCACACCCTCAACTGTTCGCGCCGCCTCCGGGTGACGCGGGCGTGAGAGGACCAGGGTGGTGCCGGGGTGCTCTCGCCGCAGCTCCGGCAGGGCATCCACCAACAAGGAGACCCGCTTCCGTGGCTCCGCGAGATCGGCGCCACAGAAGATGCTCGGCTCGGGGGTGCGCTCGGTGCCCAGCGGGAAAGCGGCCAGGTTCACCCCGGGCTCGATCACCCTCGCCTCGATTCCCAGGTGCCTCCGGAAGGCATCGCCCGCGCACCGGCTGAGCGCCGTGACGGCGGTACATCGCGCCACCGCCTTGCGTCGCCAGCCCTCCCCCAGCCGGAAGGTCGCGAGGTCCGCCGGGTCAGGCACGCCCATGAACGCGAGAACCGAGGGGGTGCCGGTGCGACGCGTGTGGCGAGCGGCGGCCAGACCGTCGGGAATGGCGTGGGCTTGGGTGACATCGTCGTCGCCCGCTCGAAGGGACAGGTAGGTGAGCGGAGCGTGGGTGATGTACGGCTCGAAGCCGTGGCGTCCGAGCATCTGCGGCGTTGGCGGCGGGCGCCAGTTGCGCGTGATCTCGAGGCCCTCCTCGACCGTCCGCGTAGGCGTCCCAGGGTGGCTGGTGATCAGCCGCGGCTGGTGCCCGTGTCCCAGCAGCTCGTCGGAGAGCTCGCGAATCATCCGTTCCGAGCCACGCCTGACCTCCGGCCAGAAGCACGGGTTGAGGAAGGCGACCTTCACGGCGCGAGACTATTGTCGCCAGGTGTCGCCCAAGCGGCCCGAGATTCCGCTCACCGTCGTCGGCGGCTATCTCGGTGCGGGCAAGACCACGCTGGTCAACCGCCTACTGAGCGAGCCCGGCGGCCACCGCATCGCGGTGCTGGTCAACGACTTCGGCGCGATCAACATCGACTCCGAACTGGTGAAGTCGAAGGGCGGCGAGCTGCTGTTTCAGCTGGCCGGGCTGCGCGACCGCGACGACCCGCCCGAGCACATCGTGATCGAGGCCAGCGGGGTCGGCGACCCGGGCGCCGCTGGTCCTCCATCTGAAGCTCCGACTCGGGGTCGCGCTTGGCACGCGCCGAGGCGTCGACGACCACGATGGTGCCGTCGCGGCGAAAGCCGGAAACGTCACGCTGCGCGGGGCGCATCTGATCGTTCTCAACAAAACCGACGTCGCCTCCCCTGAGGAGGTCGAGTCGCGTCGCGAGCGCCTGCTGGGGATGGCGCGCTTCGCCGAGGTGCTCGAGACCTCCTACGCCGACGTGCCCACCGAGGTCCTGCTGGGCGCCCGCCGCGGCGAGGGCGGCTCAGAGCCGCCCGGCCACGGGCACCACGTGCACCACGGGCACCCGACTACGCAACGTGGAGCCGGTCGGCCGACGAGCCGCTGGACGGCAAGGGCCTGACCGAGCTGCTGCCCCAGCTACCAGCGGGAGTGATGCGCGGCAAGGGTCCTCCATCTGCGCGAGGAGCCGGACAACCGGTTCGAGTTCCAGCTCGTGGGCCGGTCGTGGCGCATCAAGCGGCTGGTCCGTGGGAGGACCGCGCGCCGCGCTCGCAGGTGGTCCTGGTCGGCGTCTTGGGATCGGTCGACCCCGAGGTGCTTGACGGATCCTTCGCCGAGCTCACCTGATCCGGCGAATCGACCTATCTGCACCCTCGGTGTAGCCTCGCCTCGTATGCCCCAGGAGGACCGGTCTGTACTGATCGCCTACGACGGCTCTGAGTTGTCAAAGGCGGCGCTACGACACGCCGCTGAGCTACTCCCTCACCTCCGTGCGGTGGTGGCCACCGTGTGGGAACCGGAGCTGCCCGAGCTTTCCGTCATAGACCCGGGCGGCGGGACCGGCTTGTCGATCGCCGCTGATCCCGAGACGGTCGAGCGGATCGAACGCGCCCAGCACGAGCGCGCCGAGCGAATCGCGCGCGAAGGGGCCGAGCTCGCCAGCTCCCTCGGGTTGGCTGCAGAACCGCACGCCGTACCGGACGACGTAGACGTGGCCGACACGCTGATTGCCCTCGCTCGGGAACAGCGCGCGACCGTCGTCGTGGTGGGCTCGCACGGGATCTCGGGGCTACGCTCGCGCCTGCTTGGCGGCGTATCGCGGAAACTGATCGACCACTGCGACCGGCCTGTCCTGGTCGTCCGTGGCGAGAGCCACTAGGCAACGACCGAGTCCCAGCGCGACACGATCACGT
This sequence comes from uncultured Thermoleophilaceae bacterium, assembly GCA_963830065.1. Classification (GTDB taxonomy): domain Bacteria; phylum Actinomycetota; class Thermoleophilia; order Solirubrobacterales; family Thermoleophilaceae; genus JACCZR01. The sequence goes on along the minus strand of CAWHLA010000009.1, from coordinate 259,829 downwards.
GGGGCCTCCGCGGTGATCAGCAGCCTGCACTCCTCAGCGGTTGCGATTCGCTCCCGGCCGCGATCGGCCGAGGCGAGCCGCAGCCCGTCGCAGGGGTTCTGCGTGGCCAGCCCCCGGGGCCGCGCCCACGCTAGGGCGCACTGGGCGCCATGATCGAGTTGCGTGGGGCAAGGCCCCCGGCGGCCAGCCGGTCGTGCACGCGCTGCATGTCGGGCAGGGTCAGCTCATTCAGCCGCGAGCCCCTGATCAGGGGGCACGATCCGCTTGGTCAGGTCGCGCTGGTGGCTGGCGCTCCTGTGCGAGGAAGGACGCGTCGACCGCGCTCAGCCCGGTCCTTGTGCCCCTGGTTTGCCACCGCGTCGTCCACACTCCCCCGGGTGCGCCCCCTCTACGTGGTCCTCGGAGTTCAGCTGGCGCTGGGGCTCGCCTTCGCCGTGCTTGCCGCCACAGGGAACATCCCGTTCATCTCCAACCAGCCCGAGCACCGCGCGCTGCGCAGCCATCGCTTCGACTCGCGGGCCGCCTACGCTCTCCTTCGCGAACAGGTGCAGCTCGGGCCGCGGCCGGCCGGGTCACGTCCATCGCGCGAGCTGAGTGAGCGGCTGCGGCGACAGCTCCCCCGAGGTGACTTCGCGCCGGCCCCGGGCGGGCTGCGCAACATCGTCGGTGGCGTGCCCGGCCGCGAGCCCAGGCGAAAGGTGATCGTGGGAGCCCACTACGACACCAAGGACGAGCCGGGCTTCGTGGGCGCCAACGACGGCGCCTCGGGAACGGCCGTCGCGGTGGAGGTGGCCCGAGCGCTCAGGCCGCGCCAGGTCGGGCCCACCGTCGCCTTCATCCTCTTCGACGGCGAGGAGAGCCCGCGCGGCACGCCGGACTCCGAGTTCGCAGAGAAGGGCCTGCGCGGATCTAAGGCCATCGCGCCCCGCTTCAGGGGGGCCGAGGCGATGATCCTGCTCGACTTCGTGGGCGACCGCGAGCTAAGTGTGCCGCGGGAGGTCTATTCCGATAAGACGCTGTGGGCGAAGCTGCGGGTGGCGGCGCACCGCGTAGGCGCTGGAGACACCTTCCCGGCCACCACCGACGGAGCGATCAGCGACGACCACCTGCCCTTCATCGAGCAGGGGGTGCCGAGCATCGATCTGATCGACTTCGACTTTTCCTGCTTCCACCAGTCCTGCGACGACCTGAGCGCTGTTTCCGAGGAGAGCCTGGACGCCACGGGTGAGACGGTGCTGGAGCTGCTGGCTAGCCTCTGAGGGGATGCCCTCGACACCGGAGGAGCTATTCCTGGGACCGTCGTCTAATGGCAAGGCGCCTCGCAAAGCGAGCTGAGAAATCGCGTTCGCCAGCGGCCATGCCCCTGGCTGGGCCCCTGCTGGGCCAGGCCAGGTTGAACCTGAACAGCATGCTCCTCGCAGTAGCTCCGTCCTCCTCGGTCTTCCGGAAGGGAAGCCGCCCGATGCGGCGAACAGCGAGCGATGGTTCGCATCGGCATAGGGTCGCTCGTCGCGCTCGTATTGATCTTCTTCGCGCTGCTCGGCATGGCCAACGAGATCCGGTTCCAGGGCTGCACGGCCCGTCAGGACCGGCAAGCCATCAGAAACACGCTTGCGAAACCGAAGGCGGCGCCGGTGCCGATCCAATCGTGCTCGCGTGTGCCGTTCAAGGATTAGTCGGCTCGGCTAAGTCGGCTCCCGCCACGGGCCGGGCGGAGTAGCGTGCGCACGATGACGTCCGAGATCATCTGGGAGCGCAAGCCGGGCCGGGACCGGCTGATTCCCGCCTGATGCGCGCCCTCGGGCGCTACCTCGAACGCCGCTAACCCTTCGGCTTTCTAGAACACGGCGTTCTTGCTTAGAACGGCGTTCTTGCCCGGCGCCGAGGACGGCCCCACCGCCTGGCACGATCCGCACGATCACGGGGCTGACGCACGGGGGGGGTTGAGGTCCCCGAGAGGGCCAGGAGTCTCCGGTCACCTGCGCGGCGGTGGGGCCTCATGACAGCGTGGCCCGGGCCTGCCTCGTTCGCCATACCACGGTTGCAGTAGAAGGTCGTTCCTGCCCGGCGCCGAGAACCATGTCCGCCGGGCGCGCCCTCAAAAGAACGCCCCCTATAAACGCCCCCTATAACTACTCCCGCAGCCCCACGGCTTCGAGGGCCTCGGCCTCGGTGCGAAAGAAGGCCCACCATGTCGCCTTGCGCTCGCGGAACTTGAGGGCCTGCCACATCGTCTGCTGAACCGGGGCACCCCCGAGCGTGCCGCTCATCCGGAGATGGGCGACGCCGCAATCGTCGGACACTTGGAGATCGAGCAAGTCCCACCGTATGTCCTGGAAAGCGCCGCGGACTGTCTCCCACCAAGCCCGCATCCCCTCATGGCCCCGGTAGACCGTTCCCTCGGCCTCGGCAACCATCGAGGTGAACTCGATGTCCTCGCTGCCGAATGCCAAGAAAGCGTCCAGGTCGCCCTCGTTGAGGGCCGAGATTGCGGCATCCGCCATCGCACGCAGCTCCTGCTCGTTCTCCTGCGGCATTGCCTGCCCAGTATCCCCTGCCCCAGGCTCTCGGCGCGCGGTCAGTCGAATTCGCCGAACAGGCCCCGGACGATCAGCTCGTGGTCCTTGACCGCTTGCCGCAGCTCCACGGTGGTGATGCAGTTCGGGCAGACCACACCGTGGTTGGAGTCGGGGTCTGGGTGCCGGCCCGCCGTCTAACGCCGACACCATGAGAGGCTCGGGCCAGGTCCGCCGACGGACCCGGCCCATACCCTGAGCGACTGCCCTTGGTTACTCGAGCAGGCTGCCCTTGAACTTCGTGTCTCCGTTCTTACAGACGTAGATGAAGGTGTCGGTCTTGATCTTGAACTCTTGATTAGGTCCGCACTCCGGTAGCACGACGTCTGCCGCCGATGCCGAGCCGGCAAACGCTCCCGCTGCGACAGCGCTCACCGCCGTAGTTACGAGGATTCTCTTCAGGCTCTTGATGGTGATGGTCCTTTCGTTGTTGGGCACCACTGACGAGCTTGCCCAGTGGGGCGGCACCCACAAACCCCAGAGGGCCTATGCGACGGCCAAGATTCGCCGCCGGAGCCGGAACACTACCTTCCTAAATTCAACCAGGGCCCGGGGGTCAGTCCTGTTCAGTCGTCGTCGGACTGAGCGCCGAGCCTCGCTTGTAGTGCTTGTAGCGGCTCCTCACCGTAGCCCTGGCCTCGCGGTCGGTGTAGCGTGCCCGCTCTGGTCCACGTTGGCGATGCCGACCTCCATCGCCCTCATCGTCTGGCCTTCGCCGAGCCCTGCGTCGATACATCGGTCCACCACCCACCGTCCGAAGTTGTTGCGGTCGCCCGTGTTAGCCCGCTCGATGAAGGCTGAGAGTGCTCCCGCGACCCTGGCCGGGAGGTCCATTCCCCTAACTGCTGCACTTATAGGGGCGGGTCCCCTCGCGAGCCGATCCCGCGCCCCTGGATGCCGTCTCGCAGGTGATCACCGAGCTTCCGACACTTGACCGCCAGCGCGTAGACGTAGGCGCCCCGCTTGAGCCTGGCCTGGCCGTGGTCATCGTGATCGTCATGGTCCAGCCAGCCCTTGAGCTGGCCCACCCGCTCGAGCACACCCCAGCTCCATCAGCTCCTCCAGCGCGCGGGCGATGGTCTTGCGGTCGTATTGCCTCTCGGGCTGGTCGAGGTCGAAGTCGCGCACGGTGACCCGCGCCAACTGATCCCGGCCACCGGCCACCCGGTAGAGCGCGAAGTCGAGACTGTCGCCGTTCATCAGCCGCAACGTGTGTTGTTCGCACCGGCGCTGAACCTGTCGGCCGGGTGCGGCACCACCTGGGCGCTCTATGTCGGGGTGGCGGCCCGCCTGGAGCCTACCTCCTCAGTGGAGTGTATTTGGAGCGGGTCGCCTGAGTTGGAGTGGGGCACGACAACCTTGACGCGGGTGGCATGATCCCCGCCTGCGCCCAACCCAACGGCGTTTGCCGGGTGGACCTAGTGAGAAAGGACTTCCGAATGAAGAGAGCGCTAGCGCTCGGGCTCTGCATGTTGAGCATTCTGCTCGCGCCGGGAACGGCGGGCGCTGCCCCGTTTGACCCCAGTGCGCAACATCAGTCGTGCAGCGAGAAAGTGAAGGGCACCATCACCTGTACTGACCTGAGGAAGGGCGAGGTCTCCTCCTATACCTACCTCGGCGGCGCGTGCGAGAATCCTCTGGCTCCGCCTGGTTATCGGCAGCTGTACCGCGTGCCTATCTACCGGGACGACACCGAATACACGGTCTACCGCGGAGGTCGTGTGGTCGAGAACTACACAGTTCCCGGCCAGACGTACACGGGGAATCCCGAGCCTGTCGTCTGTATCCCTGACAGCCCTGGCTGATCTCGCAGCCTCTCGGCTTTGACAAGGGGCCGTAGCCTTCCGTGCGCCAGCGGCAATGCTCGACAACCTCGACAACATCCGGGGCAACTATCGAAACCCCACTCAGCATCCCGATGCTGAGGTCGACATAGACGAAGCCCAAGATCTCTTCGCTCTCTGTGTAGACGCAATCTCGCGCATAGTGCGGGCGGGGTCGGAGTAGACGCTCGCCGTTGGGCCGTCAATAGCGTCGCCGGGCCTTTGCCGTGGTCTTGATGCGACGTGACCGTCTCGGCGCTATCCCCAGCGGACCAGACCGAATGGGTTATCTGGTTGCGCGTGTCTTCGACCTGCCTTGCGCGGGTCATGAGGTTCTTAAGGCCCTCGAAGTCAGCATCCTGCCCGTGACGCTCTTGGTAGAGGCTCATCACGAGGGCGCGGAGTTTGCTGAAGGACAGCTCCGCGGTGATGATCTGGCCGATCCGCTGATGCTCTTGGAGCAGCGACCCCGCCAGGCTCTGAATCGTGCTCTCCAAGAACGCGAAGGACACGGTGATGGCACCGATCCTGGCTAAGACCGCCTTGGGAACGGGATGCCGGAGAGCCATCCGGCCAGTATCGCTGCGCGAGCGGCGTTTCTGCCCGCCGCGGTCGCAGACTGTCCGCTTGGCTGCGCTGTCAAAAGCCGTCCTTAATGCGCTTCCAAGGCAGCCGCTGAGCAGGTGGCGCAAATCTGCAAAGTGCCTGTACGGTGGAACATGGCTTGGACTCTCAAGCGTCCGGTCCCTTGACTGGCCTCTTAGACACGGTCGGGGCTTACCCAACGAGGAGGACCCATGAGTAAGCGTAGGACCATGCGAAGGATTCGCATCGCAGCGGCGAGCGTGATAGCCGCTACCGGACTCATCACTGCAGCGGCAGCCCCAGCCTCGGCAGCGCCCGAGCCGTTTGCCAAAGCCGAGAGGGTGTGCACTTCGCAGCCGGGTGCGGTCTTCGAGTACTTTCCGGACATAAACCCCCCTGCCTACTTCTGCGGCCCAGTCCCCGAAGGCGCCCTGCTCAGGGCTCGTATGACTTGTGAGAAGAGACGGAGGGGTATACGCCAAGGGGGAAACCGACACCTTTTACTCCTGCAGTTTTTTCTAGTCCTTTGACGCCGCCCTGACCGGTGGCCCTTGGCGTAAGGGTTGCTAGCGGGCGCGGACGAGCTGTTGGCTGTGGGCTGGGGTCACCGATGGTGCGCCAGCCCATGGACACGAAACGGTGTCGCCCCTTCCCCTGGCTGAGCCCTGGTGGACAGCGACCAGGAGGATCCAGACGAGCTAGGCGAGGGGCAGGCCAGGGTCAGTCGGCTTCGTCGTCCTCGCTGTGTTTCCGTCGCAGGTCGGCCAGCAGGTCGCTCGCGGCTTCGGTGGCCGTCAGGTCGGCGTGCAGCTCGTCGGACTCCAGCTCGGCCACCCGCTCGTCATCCCCGAGTGCGCGGTGGAAGGCGATCTCGGCCTCGCCGATCTCGGCGTCGGCGGCTGAGATCGCTCCCCCTCCTCGGTCTCCAGCCCGGCGTTCTCCAGGGCTCGAGGTAGTCGAGCCGGGCTTTGGAGCTGATCGCGGTGGCGCTCGGCTGCCTGCCAGCCGTGCTCGATCTCGATCTTCATGTCGATCCCCGCAACTGCTCGCCATGGTCCTTCGGCGAGTACCACGGAGGAGCGCAGGTCCGCCGCCGTTGCTCACCGATCAGCCGTGTGGCCTGTCTGATCCGCCTCCAGGCCTCGCCCTGGGTGACTGCGACGCTGAAGGTGCGGCCGGTCTCGGTGGCGATCAGGCGCACGGCGGCGAGCTGCTGGGGTGTGGCCGGGGCTCTCCTCCAGTCGGCTCGCCCGGGATGGCCAGCGCGTTGTCGGCGGCGATTGCCTGCTCTGTGTATCTGTTTGCGGGTTGTAGTTCTCACTGTTGCTCTCCTGTGGCGTGGTCGGCATGGGGCGGGGAGCGGGCAGGCGAAGCGGGAGGCTCCCTGGTGGTTGCCTCTCGCCCAGATAGACCGGCACGGGTATGGGTGTGCGGTACTGGGCTACGCGGTGCGACCCCTCCGACGCGCCGCGCTGTTCACCGAACCTTCGACTCGGCTACGCCTCCACGGCCTTCATGGGGGTCGCGGCTCCCTCTCCGTTTCTAGTCCTCGGTTGATGGAGTCGCGGTGGAACTCCGAGCAGGTCCATTCGCGCCTGCCCCGGAGGGGAGCTGGCACCGCTCTCAGCCGCTATTGCGGCGAGCCCACGGCGCACGGTCCAGGGACCGGGAAGGGCGACCCGTGCTCGGGTTCCTGCGGAGCCGGTTCGATATGTGCCCGCGGGCTCCGTTCGCGGGGTGGCCCGGGCTACCGGGGTGCGCGGGCTACCGAAGGGCGGCTCCGTGGGACCGGCCATGGGACCGGCATGGGACCGAAACGGTCGGTCCGGAGACCTGGAGTGACCTCGACTGACACTCGCGCCCTTCACGGTGCCACCCACCACGATCCCGCCCGTAGAGCGGGATTCCGCTCTCTAAAGCGGTTTCTGAGCTAATGGGCCGGGGAGGATTCGAACCTCCGCGCGACGGATTATGAGTCCGCTGCTCTAACCCCTGAGCTACCGGCCCCCGGCGCGGAATCTATCCCCCGGAACGGGCCCAACACCCTTAAGCGGCGTCGACCTGCTGCGGGAGGTGCGCGTCGACCCCGCGCAGGGGTGGCACATCGGCTACCCCGCGCCGCTGCCGGCGGAGCCTGCCTAGGCGGCGGAGGCCCCGTCGGCGGGCAGGATGCCGTCCGAGGTGATCCGGAACTCCCGCATCGCGGGCTGAAGCTCTGTAGCGCGCGCTTTGAGCACCGTCATGACCCGGCTGAGGCCCTCCGAGCGCTTGACGTAGTTCAGCAGGATCACGTTGTCGGACAGGTGAGAGATGCCTTGTTGGCCGGTGGTAGTGGGCTCGTAGAGATCCGGCAACTCCAGCGTGAGCATGAGCGAGATGCCCCGCTTCGCGCAGCGCTGGGTCAACGAGTAGAGGTATTCGCGGAAGCGCAGTGGATCCACGACAGCCGCGCTCAGGTCGGTAACCGAGTCGAGGACGATGCGCTGGGCGCCGATCTCCTGCGCGCGGTCGAGGAGGCTGTAGACCCACTCGTCTACGTACAGGTCCACGGGCGAGGCGTGGAGCATCTCCACGTCGTCCTCGGCGAATGACCAGCCGAAGCCGCTTGCCACCCGGTCCAGCTGCTGGGTGTCCTCCTGCAGCGACGCGAAGATCCCAGGGTGGCCGGACCGGGCGCCGTTGAAGAGGAAATGGAGGCCCATGAGGGTCTTGCCCGAGCCCGAAGGCCCGGCGATGAGGGTGCTGGACCCGGCGCGGTAACCCGCGGTGAGCAGAGCGTCCAAGGCCGGGATGCCCGAAGAGGCGCGCTCCGACGTGGCGACGTAGCCGTCTCCGTCGAGGTCGGCCAGTCGGGGGAACACGTCGATCCCGTCGGCTCCTAGGCGATAGCCGTGGCGGCCAGAGAGGAAACCCGACCCGCGCAGCTTGAGCACTTCGATGGCCCGCGACGTCCGGTCGCCGCTGCGTTCCGAGGCCAAGGAGATCACCGAGTCGGCCACGGCGAACTCCGGTGCCCACGACATGTCGTCGGCGGTGTACTCCCCGACCCAGAAGTGCGAGGCCGGAAAGGCGCTGGCCCGACCGGCGAGGTCGTGGAGGAAGCGACGGAACTCCTCCTCGCCGGCGTATGCGCGCAGGGCGCGGAAGGAGTCGATCACCACCGACCCCGGCCGCCGCTCCTTGATCAGGGTGTCGATCCGCTCGAGGACCGCGGGGAGACCACCCCGGTTCAGGTTGCGCCCGAGGTCCTCGTAGAACACCGAGCTGCCCACCGCTCCGACATCGAAGAACTCCAGCTCTTGGCCGTACCGCACGAGCTTGTCGAAGGGCTCGGAAGCGGTGGTCATGTAGACGGCCGGCTGCTCGGGAGTGGCGCTGGCGAACACGTACTGCTGGACCATCATGGTCTTGCCGGTGCCGGGCAGGCCGACAATGAGGTTCACCGCATTCACAGGGAGGCCGCCGCCCAGAAGCGCGTCGAGGCGCGGGCTCCCGCTGCCCATCCTGTCCATCAGGGGCCCTGCCTACCGACTATCGCGCTGGTACCGAGGAGATCGCGGACGGTTGAGATGAGCTCCAGCGGCGCAAGCGGCTTGCTGAGCAGGGCATCGACCTCCTTGCCCACCAGGTCGCCGGCTTCCAGCGCGGATATGGCCACCACCGGGCACGTGCCCTTGGCGCGCAGACGACGGCAGAGCTCGAAGCCGGCGCCTCCGTCGATCAGGAGCTCCACGATCGCCAGGTCTGGCTCCACCTGCTCGTAGCGGCGCAGCGCCTCCTCGGCGTCGAACACCGTTTCGATTTCGTAGCCCTCGGTTCGCAGGAAGTACTCCGTCAACTCGGCCGCGTACTCGTCTCGCTCGGCCAGCAAGACCAGCAGCCGGGCGCCGAGCCCGGCGGACGGCGCCTCGGCGGTGCCCGCCGGCTCGTGGCCCTGCTGGCGCGAGAAGGCCAGGATCGCCTCGACGTCGTCGCGCGAGTAGAGGGTCTCGCCGCCGATGCCGGTGGTGCCCCAGCCCTGGCCATAGCGGTCCTGCCACTCTCGGATGGTGGCCGCGGGTACGCCGGTCATCCGCTCCACGGCCGCTACTCCATAGATGGCTGAGGACTGGCTCAAAGTAAAGGCGCCCTGGTCAGGCGCGGCACACCGTACCTAGAAGACGACCGTTCGGCTGTCCAGCAGGAGCACGCTGTCCTCGAGATGGCGCTGCACGGCCCGGGCCAGCACCCGCCGCTCGATGTCGCGGCCCACCTCCTCGAGGCCGTTGACGTCATAGCGGTGGTCCACACGCTCCACGTCCTGCTCGATGATCGGCCCGGCGTCGAGCTCCTCGGTGACGTAGTGGGCGGTGGCGCCGATGATCTTCACCCCCCGCTCCAGCGCGCGCCGGTACGGGTCCGCGCCGACGAAGGCGGGCAGGAAGGAGTGGTGGATGTTGATGATCGGCCGGCCGAAGCGCTCGAGGAGTCGCCGGACAGGATCTGCATGTAGCGCGCGAGCACGACGAGCTCCACGTCCGCACCATCGAGCGCCGACAGCAGCTCGTCCTCGGCCTTCGCGGGCACTTGCGCGAAGGGAACGCCGAACCCCGCCGCGTCCTCGCGGCAGACCTCGTCGTTGGAGGCCACCAGGACGATCTCCCCGCCGAGCACGCCGCGGCGCCAGCGCCACAACAGGTCGAGCAGGCAGTGGTCCTCGCGCGAGACCAGCACCGCCACTCGCTTCAGGGGCCGGCTGGGCGAGATGCGCCAGTCCATGCCGAACGGCCCACCCACCTGCTCCCCGAAGTCCCGCTCGAGCGCCGCGCCGTCCTCTCCCTCGAGCACGTACTCCATCCGCATCAGGAAGCGCCCGCCGCTGGGGTCGGTCGAGTGCTGGTCGGACGAGGTGATGTTGGCGCCGTGGCCGGCGAGGAAGGTCGACACCGCCGCGACGATCCCGGCGCGATCAGGGCACGACACCAGCAGCCGGTGGCGTACCGGGCCTTCGCTCAATCGTGCATCTGTCGCGCGTGCAGCTGCGTTCGCACCAAGAAGTTGTGCAGCGCGGTGCTGCCCACGTAGCCCAGGCCGAGTCCCGCCCCGGCGCTAACCAGCGCCTGCCAGACCTCGAGCGCCCGCTCGCGCGGCGTGACGACGAGGTAGTAGAACGGCCCCTCGCGCAACACCGTGACCGCGAGGGCGTCCAGCACCGCCGCGCGGAGCAGCGCCTCGGCGCGCGGACCGACGACGGCCAGCGTCTCCCCCTCGTCGTCCTCGTCCAGCACGCCGATCCCAACCGCGCCCAGGCACACGGCGAGCTCGCTGGCCGACGAGCCGAAATCAGCGGGAAGCGAAACGCCGTGCTCGTCGTGCATCCGGGCGCCGGCGCTGCGCAACAGACCGTCCAGCGGACCGTGACGCTGCGACCACTCCGCCGCTGACATGCAGGCGAAGGTACCGCCGCGATCACCCCCGGTCAAACCTCCTGGACGGGGCGGGCCTGAGCAGGACGGGGTGCAGCTGTACGGCAGCGGCGGCGATCCCGGCCCTGCGGCCGCGACGCCAACTCAAGCCCCGACGCTCACGAGGCCGAACCGACCCTGTACCGTGCGCCAAGAGGGAGAGGTTTTCAACGGAGGAGAGCACGCATGCCCATTCCCACCGAGCTCGTCGGATCGCTGCCGCGACCGAGGAAGCTTCAGGACGCCTACCAGAAGCTCGACGACGGGGAGATCGAGGTCTCCGAGCTGAAGGAGCTTCAGGAAGAGGCTGCCGAGGACTCGATCAAGCGCCTCGAGCAGACCGGCGAGAACCTGGTCACCGACGGCGAGCAGCGTGAGTCGAGCTTCGCCACCTACCCGCTGACGACGACGCTGGCGGGGACGGGCCTGGCCCCGAACCTGGCCGGCGACGGCCAGTTCTTCGCCATCTTCGACGACGGCCACCATCGCCAGCTCCCGCGCCTGACCGGCGGCCCGTTCAAGTACCAGACCTACGCCTCGGAGTTCGTCGAGAAGAACAAGCAGCTCGCCTCGCACGGGGTCAAGCAGGCGGTTATCGCGCCGTCGATGCTGATGCTGCTGTACCCGCTCGACGACGAGATCGAGGGCTACTCGCGCGAGGACTTCCTCAGCGACCTGGTCGACGAGTGCGAGAAGGACATCCGGCAGTGCTTCGACGCGGGCGCCGAGCGCGTCTCGGTCGACTTCACCGAGGGCCGGCTGGCCAACAAGAACGACTCACGCAACCCGTGGACCGGTCGCGACATGCTGCAGGACTTCATCGACCTCAACAACCGGGTCATGGACCGTTTCTCGGCTGAGGAGCGCAAGAACATCGGCATCCACACCTGCCCGGGCGGAGACAACGACTCCGTGCACTCCAAGGACGTGCCCTACGACAAGCTCCTGAACCACATGTTCAAGATCAACGCGGGCTACTTCCTCATCCAGTGCGCGAGCGAGGACGACCGCGAGACGGTCTACAAGCTCTGCGGCGAGAACCGGCGCGACGACGCCGAGGGCGTGTCGCAGGTCTGCTTCATGGGAGTCATCAACCCGCTCAGCCCTGACGTGGAGTCGCCCGAGCACGTCAAGGACGAGCTGGTTCAGGCGGCGGGGCACATCGGGGTCGAGAACCTCGGCGCCACCGACGACTGCGGCTTCTCACCGTTCTCGAGGGATCTGAAGCCTCAGCACGGCGACGATCCCGACTATGCACGGGACGTGGCCATGCAGAAGATCTCCAACCGGATCGAGGGCGCAAAGATGGCCTCACAGGAGCTCGGGGCCTAGGCGGTCACGCAGGAGGGCAACCTCCCGCTCCCAGCCGCCTGGGACGAACAGGGATCGGGGTCCGCGCGCCGGGCCCCGATCGACCCCTCTACGTAGGCCGGATCGGGCCCGTCGTGCCGGCCCAAGCTCGCCGGCTGAAGGATCGGGCGGGCTACAACCCGCCGAATCCTTCAATGGCGGCCTCAGCGGGCCGGCCGCGGCGCGAACGTGGCACGGGCTCCAGAGAAATGCTCAGCCGGCTGACGATTTCTTCAGAACGGATGGGCGGCATCGCCGCTGGGCCAGGGCGAAGATGCCCCGAACGTCGCGGCTATGCCAGCGGCCGGCAGCGAACCGTACTGCGGTCCAGCAAGGCGCCGGTCGCCGAGCGGAACTCGAGCCGCGCGGTGGCACCATCCAGCTCGATCCTCAGCGCGCCGAAGCGGTTTGCCCGGCCGAAGGCCAGCCGCGAGTCGCGCTGGTTGACCCGGTAGCGCTCGCGTCCGCCCGCGCCGGAGACGTACTGCGTCATCCCGTCGCGGCGCTTGAAGCGCTGCATGTTGTGGTCGTGCCCCGAGAGGACCAGCCGACCGTGCCCGCGCAGCGTGCGCCACAGTGAGCCCAGGCTGCGGGCGCCCGGGCTGTACTCGCCGGCGCTCAGGTAGGGCCTGTGCAGGAAGGCGATGCGACAGGTACCGCTGCGGCGCGCGAGCACCCGCTTCAGCCAGCGCTGCTGGCGGGAGCCGCCGCGGTGTGAGGTCTCGGAGTTGAGGCTCAGGATCTCCCAGCCGCCGAGGCCGTAGCGGTAGTAGCTCGGCTGCGTGCGGCCCTTGACCCGGCGCCAGTACGGGAGGTAGCCGGTGCGCCGGTTGCCCCACTCGTGGTTGCCCGGCGTCGGGGACGTGATCGGGTTGAGCCGCCCGAACACCGGGCTGTAGTTGCGGCGGAACTCCGAGGCGGTGCCGCGCTCGTAGACGTCGCCGAGGTACAGGAAGCGGTCGGGCCGGTCGGCGCGGATCATGCGCGACACCTGTTTGCCCTCGCTGCCGCCGTCGGCGCCGTCGCCGACCGCCCAGATCACGGTGGTCCCGGCCTGGCGGGGCGTGAGCCGGGGCTCCAGCTGCGCGGCGTCAGCGCCGCAGCCGGCGGCCAGCGCGCCCGCCATTCCGATCAGCGCTAGGCGCTTCACCGGGTCACCACCAGTGCATCGCTCACCGGCCGCTCGCTCCCGTCCGAGGGGCGACCGAGCACCTTCGAGCCGACGACCATCGTGGTCGAGCCCCCGCCGTCGAGGGCCATGCCGTTGCGAGCGCCCAGCGAGCGCAGCAGCCGCGCCGACTCCAGGAGAGTGGCGCCCCGGCTCCAGCGCGGCTGGCGGCCGTCGACGGTGACCAGCAGGATGGTGCCGTCGGCTCGCACGCCCGCGAGGGTGCGGGGGCCACGGGCCGACAGTGCCGCCCGCTCGGTGCTGTTGCGGATCCGGATCCGGCCGCGCTCGAGCAACCCGGGGCCGCCGCTGACCAGGTCGGCCTGCCCGGGGTCCAAGACGCGCCCGCGGCTCGTGAGCTGGGCGCGGATCGACGGCCGCGCCCCGGGTCGCGCGTGGCGGGCCAGGAAGCGGGCGGCGTCGCCGGTCCCCGACAGCACGTAGCCGCCCCGCGGGATCGCCGTGTTGCCGCGGCGCCGCACGCTGCGTACGACGCCACCGCTGACCACGGCCTCCACCCCACCCCGCGGCGTTCCGGTGCGCGACCCGAACCGGCGCGAGACCATCACCAGCTCGCTGGCGTCGGTGCAGAGGACGTTGGGGTCGGGGCGCTGGGTGGGCCGATCGCCGCCGAAGCCACCACACCCGGGCACCAGGCCGCGGGCCCGTTCGACTCCGTCCAGCCCGCGGCGGCGGGAGCCGAAGCGGACCGCGCCACGCCACCCGGGACGGGTCACCCGAGCGGTCTGCTCGGGATCGGTGGGGATCAGCAGGGCGCTGCGCGTGCGAACGGGCTCGCTGACCACACGCCCGCCGCTGATCATCGCCCCCACCGGGTCACCGTTGGTCCGCCCGCGCGAGGCGAAGAAGCCTCCGTTGACCGCGGCCAGCGCGTCCTCGGCCCGGCGGATGGCTGAGACCGTCCGCCGGCCGGCGACGCGGCGGCTCGACAGGGCCACCCGCAGGCGGCCGCCGAGCTTGCGGCGATCGATCTCCAGCACGTTCACCCGCGTCGGCCCCGAGCGGACCTCGCGCGTGAGCTGGAGCCCGGCCGCGACCTGGGAGGTGGCAGCGCCGGCGGCGGGGGCGGCCACGCCCAGGGCCGCGACTGCGAGAAGGAGGGCCCTCAGGCCCCGCTCACCTTGTTGAGGGCGCGCTCGAGCTCGTTGACGCTGAAGGGGCCCTCGATCCGCGCGCTGATGCGCCCGTTCTTGTCGATGACGAAGAGCCAGGGTTCGCTTTGCAGGTTCCACTTGAGTACCTGCGGTCGCAACCCCTTTTCGACCTCGTTGTCGCGGTAGATCTCCTGATGAATGAACGCCGCGCCCCTCGCCCCGCGGGCCTTGACCTGCTCGGCGATGTCCACCACCGGTCCGCACACGCGGCTCTGGCACAGGGCGGGCGTGGCGAACAGGAGGACGGTCGGCTTCTTGCCGACCACGTCCGCGAAGTCCTCGTCGTGCATGGTCGACGGGGGCACGCGGGTGTCGATCGAGGACAGGTTGCCCGAGACCGAGGCCTTCGTGGGTGTATGGATCTTCGGGGCGCGCTCCCCCACCTCGGGCACCTTGCTGTCCCCGACCACGGTCAACGGGCCGCCCGCAGGCGTCGCCGCGACGAAGCGGTTGTCCAATCGGGCGACGCCCAGCACCTCGTAGCGGCCGGTCTTGGGGAACTTCAGGTCGGCGACGTAGACCGACTTGGCGGCGTCCTTGTCCTTCTCCACCCCCGCGCTGCGAAAGGCGGCGTCGGTGACCAGCGACTCATAGCGCGCCGGGAACGGACCGCTCGCGTCCCCGCCGCCCACCGGAGCAAGGTAGACGGCCACCTTGGCGTCGGCGATCTGCGAGCGATTGGGCAAGAACAGGCCGAACCCGAAGCGGTTGTCGCCCCCTTCGAGCTGCGAGACAGCGGGCGCGAAGATCGGGCCACCCTGCCCACTGGGAAGGCTGCGCTTGAGCTCGGCCAGGGAGCGACCAGAGGGCTTGGGGAAGTCCTTGCGCGCCGCCACGGGCGGGGGTGGGTCGGATCCGGCATCGCCGCTTCCGCCGCACCCGGCGGCCAGGGCGGCCAGGGCCAGCGCCCCCGCCAGCGCGGCCGACCGAGCAGCGTTCAGCACGGTCACGATGTCGAGCGTAGACGAGCGAACACCCGGCTTGCGCCGGTGCGAGGAGCCTTAACCGAGCCTTCGCTTTGCGTAGTCTGCCCGCCCATGGCAGAGCGCGCAGCCCTCATCACCGGTGGTTCCAGCGGCATCGGCTTGGCCGTAGCCCGAATGCTCGGCGAGGAGGGGTTCGGAATCACGCTCTCGGCTCGCCGCCCCGACAAGCTCGAGGAGGCCGCAGAGGGGCTCCGCGGGGAGGGCCTCGACGTCAACTCGGTCCCGGCCAACATGGCCTCGGAGGACGACATCAAGGCCATCGCCGAGTCCCACCGCGAGCGCTTCGGCCGGCTCGACCTCCTGATGAACAACGCCGGGGTGGGGATCGGCGGTGCGATCCACGAGGCCGAGACCAAGAAGCTCGACATGCAGCTCGACGTGAACCTGCGGGCGGTCTACCTCATGAGCCGCGAGACGATCCCAATGCTCAAGGAGGCCGGCCAGGAGCACTCGCGCGCGGTCGTGATCAACACCGCTTCGATCGCGGGCAAGTTCGGGCAGGGCTGGCTGGCCGCCTACTCGGCCACCAAGTTCGGCGTGGTCGGGCTGAGCCAGGCGATGCACAAAGAGCTCGCCGCCGACGGGGTCAAGGTCACCGCCCTCTGTCCCGGCTTCGTGGACACCGCGATGACCGACTGGGTCAAGGAGCAGGTCTCAAAGGACGAGATGATCCAGCCCTCGGACATCGCCGAGGCGGTGCGCTACCTGCTGCACACCTCACCGGCGTGCATCGTGCCCGAGATCCAGTTCGTGCGGCCCGGCGACCAGATGTAGCTAGACGAGCTCGCGCTCGCGGTCCTGCTCGGCGGCTTCGGCCGCCTCGAGCTCCGCGACGGCGCGCTCGTACTCGTCCAGGCGTCGGAAGGGGCGCAGCCAGGACCAGCCGCCCTCGCGCTTGAGCTCCTTCGTGCGGTCGCGCTCCCCTGTATCCCGCTTGGGCTTGGGCTCGGGGCGCTCCTGGAAGCCGCGGGAGATCCGGTACTCGGCGATGGCCTTCCCGAGCTCGGTCTGGCTGCCGCCGGACTCGATGGCGATGCTGGCCTCCAGCATCGTGCGCAGCGTCCTCAGCTCGCGGTCGCTGGCCGGGCGGGGGCCGTTGCCGGCGCCGGTGTAGCGGTCCCAGGCGCGGGCGAAGCTGGCCAGCGCGGTGCGCCCGCCGTGGCGGTGGGCGGCCAGCATCGGGCAGACGCCGCCCTGGCGGTCGGTGTAGGCACCGACGATGATCCGGTTCTGGTCCATGCCGTCGAGCATCGCTCGCCGGGTGTCTACCGGCAGGCAATCGATGGCGGTACGCAGTTGGCGTGCGGGGCGGCGACGCGTTCTCATAGGATCCTCGGCCCTCGACCGGGACGGCAGGAGGCTACGCCTGCGCGTCGCGGAGATCAAGACGCCTCCTGCGTCACGAAAGGAGACTTGCAATGCGACTTGGCCTGCACGTCGGCTACTGGGGCCTGGGCCTGACCTCTGAGCAGCAGCTCGCGCTGGTCAAGGAAGCCGAGTCGGTGGGCTTCGATTCCGTGTGGGCCGCCGAGGCCTACGGCTCGGACACGGCCACGGTGCTGGCCTGGATCGCCGGGCAGACCGAGAAGATCCGCCTGGGCTCGGCGATCTTCCAGATGCCCGGCCGCACGCCGGCCATGACGGCCATGACGGCCGCCACGCTGGACCAGCTCTCGGGCGGGCGCATGATCCTGGGCATCGGCTCCTCGGGGCCGCAGGTGGCCGAGGGCTGGCACGGGCAGCCGTTCGCCCGTCAGCTCAAACGCACGCGGGAGTACGTGGAGATCCTCCGCATGGCGCTCGCGCGGGAGAAGCTCGAGTACCACGGCGAGACCTTCGAGCTCCCCATCCCCGACGGGCCGGGTAAGGCGCTGCACCTGATGATCGGGACGGTTCAAGAGCGCCTTCCCATCTACATCGCCGCCATAGGGCCGAAGAACACGACGCTGACCGGCGAGATCGCCGACGGCTGGATCCCCACCTTCTTCTCCCCCGAGCACGTGGGCGACGCCAGGGAGCTGCTCTCCGAGGGCGCCCGGAAGGCGGGCAAGACGCTGGATGATTTCGACATCGCGCCGATGGTCAACGTCGCGATCGACGACGACCTGGACCGGGCTCGTGACGTGATGCGTCCCATCCTTGCCCTCTACATCGGCGGGATGGGCTCAAGAGATAAGAACTTCTACAACGCGCTTGTCAGGCGGTATGGATTCGACGACGCCGCGGACGAGGTGCAGAACCTCTATCTGGACGGCAAGAAGGACGAGGCCGCAGCCGCGATCCCGCCCGAGCTGATCGACATGACCTCGATCTGCGGGCCTCGCGACCGGGTGAAGGAGCGGATCGGCGTCTACCGCGACGCGGGCGTCGGCACGCTGATGATCACGCCGATGGCCTTCGATCCCGAGGAGCGCCTGCGCATCGTGCGCGAGATCGCGGAGCTGGTCTGAGCGACGCGGCAGAGCGGCGCAGCTTCCTCCTCGCCGCC
The DNA here is from genome assembly GCA_963830065.1 of uncultured Thermoleophilaceae bacterium. Taxonomy (GTDB): domain Bacteria; phylum Actinomycetota; class Thermoleophilia; order Solirubrobacterales; family Thermoleophilaceae; genus JACCZR01. The sequence continues at coordinate 242,234 of CAWHLA010000009.1, read as the reverse complement.
TTCGGGGACCCCGGGCACGTCTTCCCCGCCATCGCGCTGGGCTCGGAGCTGGCCCGGCGGGGCCACTCGGTGTGCCTACAGAGCTGGGACCGCTGGCGCGAGCCCGCCGAGGCGGAGGGCATCCGGTTCGAGCGGGCGCCTGAGTACAAGGTCTTCCCGCAGCGGGGCGAGCGGCCGCTGAAGCCCTACCAGGCCGCGGTGGCGGGAGCCGAGGCCACCCAACCGCTGCTCGATGAGCTCGACCCGGATGCGGTGGTCGTCGACATCCTGACCGTGGCGGCCTCGCTGGCCGCCCAGCGGTCGGGGCGGCGCTGGGCCACGCTCGTGCCGCATGTCCTGCCGATCACCGAGCCCGGCCGGCCGCCGTACTCCACCGGCGCCAGGCTTCCCCGCACCCGGCTGGGAGCGCGGCTGTGGGCCCTCCCCCAGCCGCTGCTGCGCGGTGGCGAGGACCGGGGCCGGCGCGAGCTCAACGGCGCGCGCGAGCGCGTCGGCCTGCCACCGCTCGACCACTCGCACGGGGGCATCTCTCACGAGCTGGCGCTGATCGCCACCTTCCCCCAGCTCGAGTACCCCCGCACCGACTGGGAGCCGTGGATGCGGGTGTGCGGCCCGCTGCTGTGGGAGCAGCCCTACGACGAGGTGGAGCTGCCGCCCGGCGACGACCCCCTGGTGCTGGTGGCGCCCTCCACCTCCCAGGATCCCGACGGGCGCGTGCTGCGCTCCGCGCTGGAGGGGCTCGCCGACGAGCCGGTGCGCGTGATCGCCACCACCAACCGCCGAGGCGGCTACGAGCGCCCGGACGTCCCTCCCAACGCCCGCTTGGTCGACTGGCTGTCCTACGCCAAGACCATGCCCCACTGCGCCGCGGTGGTCTGCCACGCAGGCCACGGCACCGTGTGCCGGGCCTTGGCCAGCGGCACGCCGCTGGTGGCCTGCCCGGCCGAAGGCGACATGGCCGAGAACGCCGCGCGGGTGTCGTGGGCCGGCGCCGGCGTGTCGCTGGCGCGCCGCCTGGCCACCGCCCGGGGCATCCGGCTGGCGGTGCGAAAGGTCCTGGCGGACCCGGGCTACGCCGCCCGCGCCGCCGAGCTGGCCGACTGGGCGAGGCGGTTCGACGGCCGCTCGATCGCGGCGGACGAGCTGGAGCGGTTCGTCGGTGAGTGAGCTCCGGGGGTGGGACTCGAACCCACAACCTATCGGTTAACAGCCGATCGCTCTGCCGATTGAGCTACCCCGGACCGCGGGGTGCAAAGGTAGCGCCGAGGGCGCTCAGGTCTCGTCGTGGGTGGTGCCCTCGAGGCGCTCCGCATGGCCGGAGTGCTTGAGCATCGCCAGCGTCTTTGCCTCTATCTGGCGGACGCGCTCGCGGGTCACGCCGACCTCGCGGCCGATGTCCTCCAGCGTGCGAGGGTCCTCCTCGGCCAGGCCGTAGCGCAGCTCGAGGACCCGGCGCTCGCGCCAGGGCAGGCCGTCGAGGATCCGCTCGAGGTCCGCGTTGCGGATCGCCTTCGCCACCTGCTCGTGGGGGCGGTCGAAGGCGTCGTCCTCGATGAAGTCGCCGAAGCTGGCGTCACCCTCACCGGCGCCGACGGGCGCCTCCAGGGAGATCGGCTCCTGGCCGAGCTTGAGGATCTGCTCGACCTTGGTGCCCGACATCTCCACGAGCTCGCCGATCTCCTCCGGCGTGGGCTCGCGGCCGAGCTTCTGGCTCAGCGACCGGCGGGCGCGGGCCACCTTGTTCATGCGCTCGACCATGTGGACCGGGATGCGGATGGTCCGCGACTGGTCGGCCAGCGCCCGCGTGATCGCCTGGCGGATCCACCAGGTGGCGTAGGTGGAGAACTTGAAGCCCCGGCGCCAGTCGAACTTCTCGACGGCGCGGATCAGGCCCATGTTGCCCTCCTGGACGAGGTCCAGCAGGGTCAGACCTCGGTTGGAGTAACGCTTGGCGATCGAGACCACCAGGCGCAGGTTGGCCTCGATCATCGCGTTCTTGGCCGCCATGTCGTTCTGCTCAACGCGGCGGGCCAGGCGGACCTCGTCTTCGCGGGTCAGCAGGCGAACCTGGCCGATGTTCTTGAGGTAGAGGCGGACCGCGTCTTCGGACCCCTGCTCGGGCGGCGCCGCGGGTACCCCCGCCGTGATGATCCCGCCCTCGTTGAACATGTCGTAGGCGTCGCGCGTGCCGCCATTTGGAGGGGTCGGGGTGGCCGCCTCCTCGCCCTCGGGGGCGACGTCCAGCTCTACGTCGTCCGGCACCTCCTCCCGGGCCGGCCCCTCGCGGCTCACGAGGCCTCCCCGGCCACCGAGTCGAGCTCCTGGCGCAAGGCGTGCTTGGCCCGGGCAAGCTCGCCCTCCCGCACGCGATCCTGGCCCAGGCGGGCCTGCTTGATCTCGCGCTCGAGACGGCGCTGCTCGAGGTCCAGCAGGTCGCGATGCAGCCCCGGCTCGGAGTACTCGCCCACCGCCTCGGCGGCCATGTAGAGCCTCGTCACGAGCGCCTTGAGCTCGGGATCGTCGTCGGAGAGCCCGCTGAGCGGGTCCTCGTAGTGGGTGAGGAGGTGGTCGCGCGCACGGATGGCGACGTCGGCCGTCAGGTGATCGTCGTCGAGGCGCTCGAGATAGGACCGGCCGACCGGCTTCGCAACCAGACAGTGGGTCAGGAAGGCTCGCTCGTTCACGGGCGCCAGCACGGCAGGCACGGGCCGGGAAGGCGTTCGGGTGGGTGAGGTTGAGGCTGTCAGCTGGGCCGTCACGTATTGCACGGGAACGTCCAGGCGGTCGGAGACGAATCTGACGAGATGATCGCGCGTCTTGCTCTGGACCGGCGTAGCCGCGATCAGCGGTCGTACCTGGTCCAGCGCGCGGTCCACCCCTGCCGGCGTTCCTAGCTGTTGTGTCGAGATTACCCGCCGAACCTCGAACTCAAGCGCGGGGATCGAGCGGTCCAAGCGGCCGAGCAGGGCCTCCGCCCCCTCCTGCTCCAGCAGGTCTGCGGGATCGCGCCCGGCCGGCAACTCGGCCACCATCAGCTCCACGTCGCGACCCTCGGCCACGCGCGCCGCGCGGAGCATCGCCTCCTGCCCCGAGCGGTCGGCGTCGAGGGCCAGCAGGACACGCGGGGCGGCACGGGTGAGCTCTTCGAGCTGCTCTTCGGTCAGCGCGGTGCCCATGATCGCGACCGTCTCGGGGACGCCCGCCTGGCGTAGGGCGAGGACATCGGTGTAGCCCTCCGCCACCACGACACGGCCCGCCTTCGACGCAGCCACACGAGCCAGGTCGAGGCCAAAGAGCTGGCTGCCCTTGTGGAAGACCTCGCCCTCCGATGTGTTCAGGTACTTGGGCCGCTGGCCCTCCTGCATCGCGCGCGCGCCGAACCCGCGCGGGCGGCCGCGGCGGTCGTTGAGCGGGAAGGTGATCCGGCCCCGGAAGCGATCGATCAGGCCGGTGCCCTCGCGCCGGCGCTGCGACAGGCCGGCGGCCAGCAGCTCGTCGTCGGTGAAGCCGTCGCGGCGAGCCGCGGACGTGAGCCGGTCCCACCCTCCGGGCGCGTAACCGACGCCGAACTCACGCAGCGTCTCCTCGCGCAGCCCGCGCCCCAGCAGGTACTCGCGGGAGGCGGCGGCCTCGTCGGCCTTCCACAGGTAGGCGGCGTAGAACTTCCCGGCCCGTTCCAGCAGGGCCAGGAGCCGCTCGCGGCGCCGGCGGCGGCGTTCGGCCTCGGGGTCCTCGCTCTCGCGCTGCAGCTCCACCCCGTAACGGTCGGCCAGCAGCTCCAGGGCGCCGGAGAAGTCCAGCGCCTCGATCTCCATCACGAAGCCGATCGCGTCGCCCGAGGCCTCGCACCCGAAGCAGAAGTACACCTTCTTCTCTGCGTTCACCGAGAACGACGGCGAGCGCTCTTCGTGGAAGGGGCACAGCCCCATCAGATTCACCCCGTTGCGCCGGAGCTCGGTCTTGGCGCCCACCAGGTCGGGCATGTCCACGGCGTCCTTGACGCGTTCGACGCTGTCGCGGGTGTACATCCCTAGAACCCCTGCGGGACCGAGAGCTCGGAGAACGTGCGCACGGCGAAGCGGTCGGTCATCCCCGCCAGCCAGTCCACGACTTCCTGGGGGTCGTCGGCGCGCTCGGCGTAGTGGGAGAACAGGGCGCGCAGCATCCGCTCGACCCGCTCCTTCTCGCGCTGGGCGTCGGGGCCGAGGTAGACCCGCTCGAACATGAAATCCCGCAGGCGCAGCATCGAACCGCCCACGCCCTCGCCCTGCACGATGTCCCCGGCCTGGGCCGAGCGCTCCAGCAGATCCACCACCAGAGTCTCGATCCGATCGGAGCCCGTGTTTCCCAGCACTCCTATCTCATCGGCCGGCAGGTCCTCGAAGGCAAGGACTCCCGCGCGAAGGGCATCGTCGATGTCGTGGTTGATGTAGGCGATGCGATCTACAACGCGCACGATCCGCCCTTCTGGCGTTCCCGGGGGCTCTGCACCGGTATGGCGCAGGATCCCGTCGCGCACCTGCTCGGTGAGGTTCAGGTCCTCCAGCACCTCCACCACCCGCAGCGAGTGCTCGTTGTGGCGGAACCGGTGCCCGTAGGTGGACTGCACGCACTCGTCGAGCACGTTTTCCCCGATGTGGCCGAACGGCGGGTGGCCCAAGTCGTGGCCGAGGGAGATCGCCTCGGTCAGGTCCTCGTTGAGGCCCAGCGCGCGAGCGACGTTTCGGGCGATGCCACAGGCCTCCAGCGTGTGGGTGAGCCGGGTGCGGTAGTGGTCGCCCTCGGGGGCGATGAACACCTGGGTCTTGTGCTTGAGCCGCCGGAAGGCCTTGGAGTGGACGATCCGGTCGCGGTCGCGCACGAACGGCGGGCGGTGGGGCGAGTCGGGCTCGGGCCGGGCTCGCACCGCCGGATACGCCGGCGTGGCCTGGAGCGCGGTTGGAGTGACCGATGCCACCGCTCGATCTTGTCAGGCCCCCGACGGGGCTCCTTCGTCGGAAACCCCGCGTATTGCGGCCTGTGCTGCCGCCACGCGGGCGATCGGGACGCGGTAGGGCGAGCAGCTCACGTAGTCCAGGCCCGCGAGCTCGAAGAAGGCGACCGAGTCGGGGTCGCCTCCGTGCTCGCCGCACACCCCCAGCTTGATGTCCGGCTTGCGCTCCCGGCCGGTCCAGGCCGCCAGCCGGACCAGCCACCCGACGCCGGCCGTGTCCAGCGTCTCGAACGGGGACCGGTCCACGATTCCCTTGTCGATGTACTTGGCCAGGAAGCGGCCCTCGACGTCGTCGCGCGAGAAGCCGAGCGCCGTCTGGGTCAGGTCGTTGGTGCCGAATGAGAAGAAGTCGGCCTGCTCGGCGATGCGGTCGGCCACGAAGCAGGCTCGGGGCAGCTCGATCATCGTCCCGACGCTCACCCCGTCTCCGGCTTCGTCCACGATGATCTCGCGCAGCAGCTCGAGCTCGCTCTCATAGGCGACCAGCGGGACCATGATCTCCACGTGCGGGGCGCTCCCGGTCCGCTCGCGCACGGCGGCGGCGGCCTTCGTGATCGCCTTCACCTGCATCCGCGGGATCTCGGGGTAGATGATGTGCAGCCGGCAGCCCCGGGTGCCGAGCATCGGGTTGGTCTCCCGCAGCGCCTCGGCGCGCTCGCGCTCGGCGCCCTCCAGCTCGTCGGGGTGGGGCAGGAACTCGTGCAGCGGCGGGTCGAGCAGCCGGATGCACACCGGCAACCCGGCCATCTCCTCGAACAGGCCCTCGAAGTCGGCCTGCTGGAGCGGGAGCAGCTTGTCCAGCGCCTCCTTTCGGGCCTCCTCGCCGTCGGCCATGATCATCGCCCGCATCAGCAGTTGGCGGTCGGCCGCCATGAACATGTGCTCGGTGCGGCACAGGCCGATCCCCTCGGCGCCCAGCTCGTGGGCCTTGGCGGCCTCCTCGGGAGTGTCGGCGTTGGCCCGCACGCCCAGGCGGCGCGCCTCGTCGCTCCAGCCCAGCACCTTCTCGAGGTTGGGGTCGACCTCGGGGTCGACGAGGGGCACGTCCGCGGTGGTCACGACCCCTGAAGTCCCGTCGAGGGCAATCAAGTCCCCCTCGTGCAGGACCTGGCCGTCGACGCGCACCTCCAGTGCCGACAGGTCGACTTCGAGGTCGGAGGCCCCGCACACGCACGGACGGCCCATCCCCCGCGCCACCAGGGCCGCGTGGCTTGCCTTGCCGCCCTCGCTGGTGAGGATGCCGCGCGCGGCGTCGAAGCCCGCCACGTCGTCTGCCTCGGTGAACGGCCTGACCAGCACCACCTCCCGGCCCTCCTGGGCGGCGTCCACCGCGGCCGAGGCGGTGAACACGATCGCGCCCTTGGCAGCGCCGGGCGAGGCGGCCACGCCCCGCACCAGCACCTCGAAGTCGGCGTCGGGGCCGAAGGTCGGGTGCAGCAGGGCCTCCAGGGCCGTGGGATCGATGGTGAGCAGGGCCTCGTCGCGAGAGAGCAGCCCCTCCTCGACGGCGTCGACCGCGAACCGCACCGCCGCCTGGGCCGGGCGCTTGGCGCTGCGGGTCTGGAGCATGTAGAGGCGGCCTTCCTCCACCGTGAACTCGGTGTCCTGCATGTCTCCGTAGTGGCGCTCGAGCTCGCCGAGGATCTCCATCAGCTCGGCGTGGGCCTCGGGCATCGACTGCCGCATGTCCGACAGGTCGTGCGGGGTGCGCACTCCTGACACCACGTCCTCGCCCTGGGCGTTGATCAGGAAGTCGCCCGAGGGCTCGGAGGCGCCGGTGATCTCGTCGCGCGAGAAGGCCACCCCCGAGCACGAGGTCTCCCCCTTGTTGCCGAACACCATCTGCTGCACGTTCACGGCGGTACCCCAGCTGTCGGGGATCCGGTTCAGGCGGCGATAGGCCACCGCTCGGTCGCCCTTCCAGGAGTCGAACACCGCCCGGACCGCGGCATCGAGCTGCGCCAGCGGGTCGTCGGGGAAGTCGTACAGGCCCTTCAGGTCGGCCGTGAGCCGCTTCAGCTGCTCGGTCGACAGCTCGGTGTCGAGCTTCACCCCCGCGTCGCGCTTGTGCTTGGCGATCAGCTCCTCGATCTGGTCGCCGGGAACGCCCTTGGCCACGTTTCCGAACATCTGCGCGAAGCGCCGGTAGGAGTCCCAGGCGAAGCGCTCGTTGTCGGTGGCCCGCGCCAGCGCCTCCACCGTGTCGTCGTTGAGCCCCAGGTTGAGGATCGTGTCGAGCATGCCCGGCATGGACTCGCGGGCGCCGGAGCGAACCGACACCAGCAGCTCCCCCAGCGGCTTTCCGGCCTTGCCCTCCAGCCGCTCCATGGCGTCGGTCAGGTCCGGCACCTCGCCGCCCTTCAGGTAGGCGACGCAGGCCTCGGTGGTGATCGTGAACCCGGCCGGAACCCGCTCGGCACCCAGCACGCGGGTCATCTCGGCGACGTTGGCGCCCTTGCCTCCGAGTAGCTCGCGCATGTCGCGCGACCCTTCCTCGAAGTCGTAGACGAGCTTTTGCGCCAAGGCTTGGAGAGTCTAGGCGGAGGGCCCTAGGCCGGAAGCCTCCGCAGGCTGACGTGGGCGTGATGCTCGGCCGTCTCGGCCAGGGCACGGTCGGCCTGGCCCAGAGCGCGGTCCGGAGCGTCGGGGGCGTCGGCCAGGGGGCGGGCCAGGGCTTCGACCAGGAACCGGTGGGCCTCCGCGTCGAAGGGAAAGGAGCCCGCTTCGCAACCCGAGCACACCACCCCGCCGGCACTGGGCGAGAAGCCCCCGAGGTCCTCGTGCTCGCCGCAGGAGGCGCAGGAGGCCAGCTCGGGGGAGAAGCCCGCGGCCAGCAGCAGCTTGGCCCGGAACGCCAGCGCGTGGGCGCGGGTGGCCGCGCCTGGCTCGGAGTCGAGCAGGGCGAGCTGGTTGGCCAGCAGGTTGAAGGCGGGCGGGTTGGCCTCGCCGGAGTCGAGCAGGCGAAGGACGGACTCGCACACCTGGGTAGCGCGCTCCAGGGAGCCGCGGCGCTCGCGGATGGCCGGGTGGGCGTGCACGGTGTCGGCCGCGCTGACCGTGCACAGATCCCCCCTGCCCTCGTGCAGCACCAGGTTCACGCGCGCGAGCGGCTCCAGGCGGCCCCCCAAGCGGGACTTGACCCGGCGCACCCCCTTGGCGACCGCCCCGACCCGCCCGCGGTCGGCGCTGTAGAGGTGCAGCACGCGGTCGGCCTCGCCGAACCTGATCGAACGCAGCACCACCGCCTCTGTCTTGAAAGTGCCGGCCACTTCCTAGACTTTGAGGCTCATGGCGGACGAGAGCAGGGTCACCGTCTACACCACCGAGCCGTGTGGCTTCTGCCGCCAGGCGAAGTCGCTGCTGGAGGCGCGCGGCATCCCTTTTGACGAGGTCAACCTGGCAAAGGACCCCGCCGGGCGGGCCGATCTCGTGGCCATCACCGGCCAGATGACCTTCCCCCAGGTGCTGATCGGCCGCCGCTCGATCGGCGGCTTCCGCGAGCTGATCGAAGCCGACCGCGACGGCATGCTGGGCGACCTCCTGGCCGCCTAGCGGCGCCGGGCCGCCGCCTTCTGAGAGCCGCGTCACCGGCACACGGTCGTGAAAAGTCGTCAGCCGGCTGAGGACTTTCCGGGAAGGGAGCCGCGTTGCGCGCCTCCCCGTCGCTGGGCGACCTTCCTGGCCGCCTACCGGCGCCGGGCCGCCGCGGTAAAGACCCGTGTCACGCGCTTCGGCGCGGTGAGCGTCCGCCGGCGCCCGACGGAGCGCGGGGCGCCCGCTGGCATCGTGGGCACACGTACGTCCCCCGGCCGGCCGCTCGAAGCTTCACGATCGTCGTCCCGCACCGCTCGCAGGGCTCGCCCTCGCGCAGGTGCACCATGAACCGATCCTGGAAGGAGCCCCGGGCGCCGTCGGAGTGGCGAAAGTCGTCGATCGTCGCCCCGCGAGCGTCGATCCCGGCTTCCAGCGAAGTCACCACCGCGTCACGCAGCTCTGCGATCTGCGGCCGCCTCAGTGCTCCCACCGGGCGCAGCGGGTGGATCCGTGCCCGGTAGAGCGCCTCGTCGGCGTAGATGTTCCCTACCCCGGCGATCCGCTCCTGGGTGAGCAGGAACGCCTTGACGGGCGCCCGGCGGCCCTTGGCCAGGGCGCGCAGGGCGTCGGCGGTGAAGTCCGGGCTGAGCGGCTCGACCCCCAGCCGCGAGGCGAAGTACTCGTCGCGAGCGTCCGCGCCCAGCAGCACCACCCCGGTACCGAACCGCCGCTGGTCCACGAACAGGAGCCGCTCGTCGCCGATCTCGAAGCGCACCCGCAGGTGGCGGCGGTCCGGGTCGTCCTCGGCGGGCTTGACCAACAGCAGGTTGCCCGTCATGCGCAGGTGCATGACCACGTAGACCTCGTCGCTCAGCTCCAGCGTCAGGTACTTGCCGCGGCGGGTCACCGCTTCGACCGTGCGGCCCTCGGTGGCGGCGGCCAGCTCGGCCGGCGGCGCCGGGTCGCACCAGCGCGGGTCGAGCACCTCCAAGCGGTGGAGCACCTGCCCCTCGAGCGCCGGCGCCAGCTGTCGCCGGATCGTCTCGACCTCCGGCAGCTCGGGCATCAGCGCTGGACGCGGCCGGTCAACCTCAGGGTGCGCAGCATGGGGCTGAACACCGTACGGTCGACAGCGCCGAAGTCCTTGCCGGGGGCGATCAGCTCGAGCACGTACTCGGCCGACCCCTTGAACAGGTGGACGCTGCGGATCCGAAGCCGGCCGCCCGAGAGGGTCTGCGTCCCCAGCACCTCCACCCCGGGCACTCCGGCCACGCGCACCACGCGGGCGCTCTGGAGGCGAAACCGCGGATCGCGGCTGCGGGCGGCACGCACCAGCCGCGTGCGGGCCTGGCGCAGGCCGGACTGGGAGCGCGGTACGGGCTCCTTGCGCCGGTAGGCCAGCGCCGAGACCACCGCTCCCGAGGGCAGCGAGAAGCGGAACACGGCGGGGGCCGGGCGGCGGCTGACGGTTATCGGCCGCCGGACCCGGACGCTAATCCCCGCCCGTGGGAAGTCGACCTCCTGGCTGGCGCCGGTGGGCGGAGCGCCGGCGTCGGGAAGGACCGTGCGCTCAGTCCCACAGGCAGCGAGCAGGCAGGCCGAGCAGGCAACCGGCAGGAGGGCGCGGGCGAGCACCCGCCCTTGTCTATCAGCCGGTCGCTCGGGGATGCGCCTTGAAGTAGACGTCCTTCAGGCGCGCGCTCGAGAGATGGGTGTAGAGCTGGGTGGTGGCCACGTCGGCGTGGCCGAGCATCTCCTGGACCGAGCGCAGGTCGCAGCCCCCGGCCAGCAGGTGGGTGGCGAAGGTGTGGCGCAACGTGTGCGGGCTCATGCGGTCCGCCAGCCCCGCGGCCTCAGCGTGCCGGCGCACGATCTTGTACAGGCCCTGACGGGTCAGCGGCCCGCCGCGGAAGTTCACAAACAGCTCGGGCAGTCGGGCGCCACGGGTAAGGGCACCGCGGCCCCGCTCCAGGTAGGTCTTCACAGCGGCCACGGCGGTGGCGCCCACGGGCACCACCCGTTCCTTGGAGCCCTTGCCGCGGGCCCGCAGCACGCCCTCCTCGAGGTCGAGGTCGCCCACCCCCAGGGTGATCGCCTCGGAGGCGCGCAGGCCCGAGGCGTACATCAGCTCCAACAGGGCGCGGTCGCGCAGCGCGGTCGGCTCGGTGCCCCGCGGCTGGTCGAGCAGCTTGCCCACTTCCCCGCGGGTGAGCACCTGCGGCAGGCGCTTGCCGCGCCGCGGCGAGCTCAGCGCCGCGGTGGGATCGTCCTTGCGCACCTCCTCGCGCAGCAGATGGCGGTAGAAGGAGCGCAGGCAGGCGGCCTTGCGATGAAGCGTGGCCGGCGAGGCCCCGGCCTCTGTCAGAGCGGCCAGGAAGTCGGCCAGCTCCGGCGGCCCGACCGTGAGCGCGCTGAGGTCGTGTGCCTCGAGGTGGCGGCCGAACTGGAGCAGGTCGCCCCGGTAGGCCTCCAGCGTGTTGCGCGACAACCCGCGCTCGAACTCGAGGTAGGCGAGGAAGTCGAGCACCAGGTGCTCGTAGGGGCGGCTGGCGAGCGGGCGCTCGAGAGTAGCCATGTCCCTGGTTTCGCCCGCCCCGCGGGCGCCCCTTGTGCCTGCACGGCTTCGCTCAGGACAGGAAGGCCCTGAACCACAGGAGCCCTACCAGCGTCTTTGAATCGCGACAGTCGCGGATCACGTCGTCCAGCTCGTCCAGCGGCGCGGTCACGATCTCGATCCGCTCGTTCTCGTCGGGATCCTCGGAGTGGTCGTACAGCCCGGTGGCCAGGAACAGGTGGCACTCCTCGTCGGCGAATCCCGGCGAGGTCCAGAACGAGGTCAGGAACCGCCAGCTCTCGGCGCCCTTGCCGATCTCCTCGGCGAGCTCGCGCTTGGCGGTCTCCAGCGGCCCCTCGTCCTCCAGCTTGCCCGCCGGCAGCTCGAGCAGCGACTGCTCGCCCACCGCCTCGCGCGGCTGGCGCACGAAGTACATCCGCTCCCCGTCGTGGGCCACGATCCCCACCGCTCCCGGGTGGGCCACCACCTCGCGGTCGGCCTCCCCGCCGTCTGAATAGCGCACGCGGTCCACCCGGATGGTGGCGATCTTGCCGCTCCAGATCTCCTCGCTGCCGATCCTCTCGAAGCTCACCGGGCCGCCTCCTCCACGATCGCCAGGGTCACGTCCAGCATCCTCTCCAGCGCCTGGACCGGGACAGATTCGTCGGGGCGGTGGTTTCGCTCGGTGCCGTTGGCCACGTTGGCGGTGGGCAGGCCGGCGGCGATGAGCGCGTTCGCGTCGCTGCCGCCGCCGGTGGTGACCGGCTTGGCCTCCATCCCCAGCGATTCGAGTGCCCGAGTGGCCACCTCCACCGGCGGCGAGCTGCGTCGCAGGCGGAAGCCGCGGAACAGCTCCTCCACGGTGGTCTCCACGTCGCAGTCCAGGTCGCTGGCCGCCTCGGTGGCGGCATCGACCATCCCCGTCACCACCTCCGCCGCCCGGTCGTGGTCGATCGAGCGCGCCTCGAGCTCCACCAGACAGCTGTCGGGGACGACGTTGGTGGCCCCGCCGCCCTCGATGCGGCCGGCGTTGGCCGTCGTCTCGTCGTCGAGGCGCCCGAGTGGGAGGCGGTCGACGAAGCGCGCAGCCGCCTCGATCGCGCTCTTGCCGTCCTCGGGGCGGATGCCCGCGTGTGCGGCCACGCCGCGAAAGCGCGCCTGGATCCTCTGGTAGGTGGGCGCGGCCAGGATGAGCTCGCCGATCGGGGTGGCGTGGTCGAACACGAAGCCCATGTCCGCCCGCAGCCGCGAGCGGTCGAAGGCGTGCGCGCCGAGCAGCCCGTCCTCCTCGTGGGTGGTGAACAGCAGCTCGACGCCCACTGAGCGGCTTCGCATCTCCCGCACGGCGCCGATGATCGTCGCCACCGCCGCCTTGTTGTCGGCTCCGAGCACGGCATCGTGCTTGTTGCGCAGCATGCCGTCCTCCTCGACCACCTCCACCGGCCCTCCCAGCGGCACGGTGTCCATGTGGGCGCACAGCAGCAAGGTGCGCTCGAAGTCACCGGGGAGGCGGGCAAAGACGTTGCCCGCGTCGGACCCCGTGACCGGGCCGGTGCCGTCCTCCTCGGGCTCGAGACCCAGCTCGCGCAGGTCGGCCAGCAGCGCATCGGCCATCGGCCGCTCGTGGCCGGAGGGACTCTCTATCTCGCAGTACCGAGTGAAGTCCGCGAGCAGGCGCTCGCGCACCTACTGAGCGCGGACCGAGGGCTCGCCCTCGGGAACCCTGGCCCGCGCGCGCTCGGCGGCGGCGCCGACGAAGTCGCGGAACAGCGGCTGCGGGCGCAGCGGGCGTGACTTGAACTCGGGGTGGAACTGCGAGGCCACGAAGAACGGGTGCTCGGGCAGCTCCACGACCTCCACCAGCCGCTCGTCGGGCGAGGTGCCCGAGCACACCAGGCCGGCGTGCTCCAAGCGCTTGCGCAGGTGGTTGTTGACCTCGTAGCGGTGACGATGGCGCTCGTAGATCACGGCCTCGCCGTAGATCTCGCGGGCCCGGGTGCCCTCGTGCAGCTTCACCGGATCGGCGCCCAAGCGCATGGTGCCGCCCATGTCGCGTACCTCCTTCTGCTCGGGCAGAAGGTCGATCACCGGATTGGGCGTCTCGGGGTCGAACTCGGTCGAGTTGGCGCCCTCCATGCCGACCACGTGGCGCGCAAAGTCGGCTACCGCGATCTGCATGCCGAGGCAGATGCCCAGGTACGGCACTTCCTCCTCGCGCGCAAAGCGACTGGCGGTGATCTTGCCCTCGATGCCCCGCACGCCGAAGCCGCCGGGGATCAGGATGCCGTCGCAGGCGGCGAGCTCGCGGCGGGCCTCGTCGTCACCCAGGCGCTCGGAGTCGACCCAGGTCACTTCGACCTTCGCCCCGTGGTGGATCCCCGCGTGGTTGAGTGCCTCGATCACCGACAGGTAGGCGTCCTCGAGCTGGGTGTACTTGCCGACCAGCCCGATCTTCACCGGCTGGTCGGCGTTGTCGTGGCGCTCGACCAGCCCTTCCCACTCGTCCAGGTTCGCGGGGCCGGCGGAGATGCCGAAGTGCTGGAGCACCCGGTCGTCGACGCCCTCGTTGCGGAACTCGAGCGGTACCCGGTAGATCGAGCTGACGTCGCGCGCCGAGATCACCGAGTCGACCGGGAGGTTGGCGAACAGCGCGATCTTCTCGCGGATGTCGCGGCCCAGGGCCTCCTCGCTGCGGCACATGACCATGTCGGGCTGGATGCCGATGCGGCGCAGCTCCTGAACCGAGTGCTGCGTGGGCTTGGTCTTCAGCTCACCGGCGTGGCCCAGGAAGGGCACCAGCGTGAGGTGGATGAACATGCAGCTCTCGCGACCGAGGTCGACGGAGAACTGGCGCAGCGCCTCGAGGAAGGGCAGCGACTCGATGTCGCCCACCGTGCCGCCGATCTCCGTGATGACCACGTCGACCTCTTCTGACTCCGCGACGCGCTTGATCCGCTGCTTGATCTCGTCGGTGATGTGGGGGATCACCTGGACGGTGCCGCCCAGGTAGTCGCCCCTGCGCTCGCGGCGGATGACCGAGTCGTAGATGGCGCCCGCCGTGGCGTTGGAGGCCCGGGTGGCGTTGACGTCGGTGAAGCGCTCGTAGTGGCCGAGGTCGAGGTCGGCCTCCGCGCCGTCCTCGGTCACGAACACCTCGCCGTGCTGGAACGGGCTCATGGTGCCCGGGTCGACGTTGATGTAGGGGTCGAACTTCTGGATGCTGACCGTCAGCCCGCGGCTGACCAGAAGCTGCCCGATGGAGGCGGCGGCGATGCCCTTCCCGAGAGCCGAGACCACGCCTCCCGTGACGAAGATGAAGCGCGTCTGCGAAGAACTCTCTGGCATCTGCTCTGGGCGGCGAGTCTAGCCAGGGGGGCGGCGGAAGCGGGCCTGTCTAGGTTGGGCAAATGACGGAGGCAGGGGGAACTTCACGCGCCGGCGCCTGGGTCGGCGCCCTCACGCTGATCGCGCTGGCGCTGCGGCTCCCTGGCCTTTCCCAGTCGTTCTCGTTCGACGAGGCCTATGGCGTGAGCAACCTCCTCGACCGTCCCCTCGCCGACATGCTGTCGGCCCTCCCGCGCACCGAGTCCTCGCCGCCGCTGCACTACCTGCTCGCCTGGGGCTGGGGCTCGCTGTTCGGCCTCGGCGAGGCGGGCGTCCGCTCGCTCTCGCTGCTCGCCGGCGCTGCCACCGTCCCGGTGGCCTACCTCGCCGGCCGCGAGCTCTCCGGAGTGCGGGCCGGCCTGGTGGCTGCGGCGCTGGTCGCGGTGAGCCCGTTCCTGGTCTTCTACAGCCAGGAGGCGCGGGCCTACGCGCTGTTGACGCTGCTGGGCGCGCTGTCGTTCTGGCTGTTCGCTCGCGCCCTGCGGCGCCCGACCGGGTGGTCGCTGGCGCTGTGGGCGGTCGTCTGCGTGCTGGCGCTGGCCACCCACTACTTCGCCGGGTTCCTCGTGCTGGCCGAGGCGGTGTGGCTGGTGGCGGCAGGCCGCTCACGCCCGGTGCTCGCGGCCGTCGGCGCGGTGGCCCTCGGTGCGGTGGCGCTGCTGCCGCTGGCACTGCGACAGGCCGACGCCCGCACGGGCTGGATCGGCGAGACCTCCGTGACCACCCGCGCGCGGCAGACCGTGACCCAGTTCGTGGTGGGCGAGATCGACCCGATCTCCAACGTCGCTTTGGCGCTGGTGCTGGTGGGCGGGGCCCTGGCGCTCGGCTTCGTTTTGCACGGCCGCGTCCGCGAGGCGCTGCACGCCGCGCGCGTGCCCCTCGGGGTAGGCGCCACGGCGGTGGCCGTGCCGCTGGTGCTCGACCTGCTCGGAGCGCACTACCTGATCGCCCGCAACGCGATCGCCACCCTCCCGGTGCTGCTGGTGGGCGTCGGCGTCCTGCTGGCCGCCGCGCCCGCCCGCCGCGCGGTGCCCTTCGCCGTGGCCGCGTGCGCCCTGGGCGCCGCTATCTCGGTGGCCGCTTGGTTCGACCCGGGCCTGCAGCGCTCGGACGTCAAGTCCGCCGCGGGCTCGCTGCGGCGCTCGCCGGCGGCGGTCGTGGTCGCTCCCTACCTCAGCAGCGCCCAGCTCACGGTGTATGCGCCGGGCTACTCGCGCGTCGCCCCGGGCATAGCCACCACCCGCGTCGACGTGATCGAGCCGCTGCGCCGGCGTGGGACCCCCGGGCCCGACCGCGCGCCCACCCCCACCCCTCCGCCCGGCTTCGTCCTGGTCGGCCGGGAAGACCGGGAGGGCTACTCACGCGTGCGCTACCGCTCGGCGACTCCGAGGCAGCTCACGCAAGCCGAGGTCCTGCGGCTCAGCCCGCCCCAGCCTCCCTGGGACCCGGTCATCCTCGCCCGCCGCTAGGCCGCGGCCAGCAGCCGCTCGGCGTGCTTGCGCGCGCCCTTGTCACCCGCCCCGGCACCCATCATGCGGCACAGCTCCTCGACCACCTCGCCGTCCTCGAGGCGCGCCACCTCGGTGCGCGCCAGCTCGCCGTCGGCGTGCTTCTCGATCCGAAAGTGGCGCCCCGCCAGCGCCGCGACCTGGGGCAGGTGGGTGATGCACAGCACCTGGCGATCGGCTCCCAGTCCCTGGAGACGCTCCCCCACGGCGTTGGCGGTCTGGCCACCCACCCCGGCGTCGACCTCGTCGAACACCAGCGTCTGCGGCCCGCCGGCGCTGGCCACCCCGAACAAGGCCAGCATCACCCGCGACAGCTCGCCTCCGGAGGCGGCCTCGCGCAGCGGCGCGGCCGGCACGCCCCGGTTGGCGGCGAGCATGAACTCGACGCCCTCCGCGCCGAGGGGGCCAAGGCCACCCCGCGGCCGCAGCTCGGCGGAGAAGGAGGCGTCCTCCAGCGCCAGGCGCGACAGCTCCTCGAGCACCCGCGCCTCCAGCGAGGGGACCGCGTCCCGCCGGGCCTCGGACAGCTCGCGCGCCAGGCGCTCCTCGCGCTCCACCGCTTCGTCCAGGACGGCCTGCAGCTCCTCGGCGGCCTCCTCGGCCCCCGCCAGGCGGTCGCGCTCGGCCACGCAGCGCTCGAGGTGGGCCAGGACGCTGGCCACCGAGCCGCCGTGCTTTCGCAAGAGCCGGTCGTAGAGCTCGAGCCGCGTCTCCACCGCCTCCAGCCGGCCCGGCTCCCCGTCGAGCCCCTCGCCGTAGCGGCGGAGCTCGGCCGCCACGTCATCGGCCTCGATGCGCAGCTCGCGCAGCCGGGCGGCAAGCGCGTCGAGTGCGGGGTCGACTCCCTCGGGCCCTTCGGCCAGGGCTTCAGCGGAGGCCATCAGACCGGTGGCCCCGGCCTCGCCCGAGTCGGGCGCCAGCGCCTCCGCTGCCCCTCCGGCGGCGGCTCGGAGGGCCTCGAGGTGGCGCAGGCGATCGCGCTCCGTCGTGAGCGACTCGTGCTCTGCCTCGGCCGGCTCGAGCTCCTCGATCTCGCCGATCTCGAACACCAGCAGGTCGAGATCGCGCTCCCGCGCTCCCGCCCGCGTACGTAGCTCCTCGAGCTCGCGCCGGCACGCGCGGGCGCGTTCGTGCGCCTCGAGGTACGCCGCCCTGAGGTCGAGGTGCTCGGAGCCGCAGAAGGCGTCGAGTACCTCGAGCTGCGCTGCGGCGACCGTCAGCCGGCGGTGCTCGTGCTGACCCAGGAAGGAGACCAGGCGCCCGCCCAGCTCGCGCAGGTCGCCCGCGGTGGCCGAGCGGCCCTGCACGAAGGCGCTCGTTCGCCCGCCGGCGGACACGCGGCGGCCGAGCACGATCTCCTCGGTCCCCTCGGGCACCCGCTCGCGCAGGTCGGCCAGCTCGGGCGCGTCCAGCAGGCCCGGCGGCAACTCGAACACGCCCTCCACCCAAGCCTCGTCGGCGCCCGGGCGCACCGTGCCCACTGGAGGCTTGCCGCCCAGCAACAGGTCGAGCGCGCCCGCCAGCACGGTCTTGCCCGCGCCGGTCTCGCCGGTGATCACGTTCAGGCCCGGGCCCAGGCGCAGCTCGGTGCGCCGGATCAGGAGCAGGTTCTCGACACGCAGCTCTAGGAGCATCCCCCGCTTCTAGCAACGGCCCCCGACGGAGCCGACCCGCCGTAACGCTCTAGTGCGCCAGCTGGCCGAACTTGTCGCGCAGGCGGCGATAGAAGCTCGATCCCGGCAGCTGGGCCAGCAGCGCGCCCTCGCGCCGGTAGCTCACCTGCATCCGCTCCTGGGCCTCCAGGGTGCACACGATCCGGCCGTCGGTGGTCACGTCCACCGGCTCCTCGGAGGACCGGTTCTCGACCTCGAGCACGTCGTCGGGAGCGGCCACCAGCGCCCGGGCCGTGAGCGTGTGAGGGGCGATGAACGAGACCACGAAGCCCTCCACGCCCCAGGCCAGCACGGGCCCGCCGTTGGCCAGGTTGTAGCCGGTGGAGCCGGCCGCGGTGGACACCACCAGGCCGTCGCAGCGCACCTGCCCGATCTCGGTGCCCTCCACCGAGTAGCCCAGCTCGGCCACCCGCAGGTCGGCCCGGCGGTGGAACGAGAAGTCGTTCACGGCCAGCCACCGGTCGTCGCCGGTCACCAGAGCGGGAATGGCGAGCTCCTCGAAGTCGCCCCGCACCGCGCGCCGCAGGCCGTCCTCCAGCGCGCCGTTCTCGATCGTGGCCAGGAAACCGATCGCGCCGTAGTTGACGGCGAACACCGGCACGCCCCGGCCGGCAAAGCGCCTCAGGGCGGAGAGGATCGTTCCGTCCCCGCCCAGGACCAGGGCGAGGCCGGTGTCGGCGTCGGGATCGGTGCCGAGCGTCGCGCCGGGGAGCCCCTCGAAGCCGTGCTTTTCCATCTCCTCGGCCGGCACCTGCAGGCGCACGCCCGCTTCGGCGCATATCTCGGCGACCCGGCGGACCGCCTCGTCCGTCCGGCCCGGGGCGCGGCGGGTGAAGACGGTGATGGCCTTCGGGGCGCTCAGGGCTCGGCCCTCCGGGCGGCCTGCTCGAGGTCGCCCTGCACACCGGGCCGGCCTGGCTCGGCCAGCCAGACGAAGCTCTCGCGGTTGCCGGCCGGGCCCGGCAGTCCCGAGGAGGCGAACCCGAGCACCGACAGCCCGAGCTCCTCGTGCGCGAACCGCGCCACCCCGACCAGTGCGTCCCGCCGGTCGTCCGCCGAGCGCACCACGCCGCCACCGCCGACGTTCTCGCGGCCTACCTCGAACTGGGGCTTGACCATGGCGAGCAAGTCGAACCGCTCGGCCGCCGCGCCAACCACCGCGGGCAGCACCTTGGCGAGGGAGATGAACGACACGTCGATCACCACCAGGTCCGGCGCCTCCGGCAGCTCTCCTCGCTCGATCTCACGCGCGTTGCGCCGTTCGACGACGGTGACCCGCGGGTCCTCCCGGAGCCTCCAGCTCAGCTCTCCGTAAGCTACGTCCAGCGCGGTGACGCGGGAAGCACCGCGCTGTAACAAGCAATCGGTGAATCCGCCCGTCGAGGCGCCCACGTCCAGACAGGCCCGGCCGGTGGGGTCTACCCCGAAGGCTTCGAGCGCGTTGGCAAGCTTCACCCCGCCGCGGCTGACGTAGGGCGGCGGGGCCTCGACTTCGACGGCCACGTCGTCGGTCACCAGCTGTCCCGGCTTGGCCGCCGGCCGGCGCTCGGAGCCGAGGTGCACCTGGCCGGCCATCACCGCAGCCGCCGCGCGGGAGCGTGACTCGTACAGGCCGCGCTCGGCCAGCAGGGTGTCCAGGCGGCGCCGGGCCACCGGCGGAGCGTAGTCCAGCTTGGCGTCGGGTTACGGTGCAGGTCTGGAAGCGACCGAGCCCCACGAGCCGGACCCGCCCGCCCGCCGGCCCCCCGGCACCGGCCCGCGCATCCCGCGCTGGCTCGACGAGGCAGCGGCGCTCTCCTGGCGCCTGCTACTGGTCGCGGCGGCGCTCGTCCTGGTCCTCTACGCGCTCGCGCAGGTCCGGCTGATCGTCCTGCCGATCATCATCGCGCTGTTCGCCACCGCGCTGCTGAACCGCCCGGCGAGGTTCCTGCGCAACCGCGGCCTCGGGCGCGGCCTGGCCGCCTTCGTCGCGCTGTTCGTGGCCGTGGCGGCCATCACCACCCTGGTGGTGACCGTCGCTCCGTCGGTGGCAGGTGAGTTCGGCCAGGTCGACGACCGCGTCCGCGAGGGCATCACCGAGGTCACCGACGGGCTGCAGGGCGGGCCGCTGGAGATCAGCCGCGGGGACATCGACAAGGCGGTGGACCGGGCCCAGGACCAGATCGGCGCCGACAGCGGGGCGATCGGGCGCCAGCTGCTCAGCGGAGCGCTGTTCGTGGGCGAGCTGATCGCCGGCGCCCTGCTTGCGCTCGTGCTGACCTTCTTCTTCCTCAAGGACGGCGAGTACATGTGGCGCTGGCTGACGGAGTTCTTCTCGGACCCGCTGCGCCACGACCTGCGCCAGATCGGCGACCGCGGCTGGGACACCCTGTCCCGATATCTGGGGGGTCTGGCGATCGTGGCCTTTTGTGACACCGCGCTGATCTCACTCGTCCTGGTGATCGTGGGGGTGCCGCTGGTCGTTCCGCTGGCCTGCCTGACCTACGTGGGCGCCTTCATCCCCGTGGTGGGCGCGACCTTCGCGGGCCTCGTGTCCGCGCTCGTGGCGCTGGTCTCCCTGGGGCCGCTCGAGGCGGGCATTCTGGTGGTGGCCACGTTCATCATCCAGCAGGTCGACGGGGACGTCGTGCACCCCCTGGTGGTGGGCCGCGCGGTCCGGCTCCACCCCGTGACCATCCTGCTGTCGGTGACCACCGGAGGCGTGCTGGCGGGGGTGGCCGGGGCCTTCATCGCGGTGCCCATCGCGGCCGTGATCAGCTCCGCCATCTCCTATGCGAGGGAGCGGCCGACACCGGCCCCGACCTGACCTGTGAAGGGTGTGTGATCGCCCTCACACATCGTTAGTTGACCCTGGGTAGTTTCGAGAGCGTGACCCGTTCTCGCTCCATCTCGCCCGGTCTGCGCGCCGGCCTGCTGGTGGGCGTCGGCTCGGCTCTGTTCGCCGTCCCGTTCGCCATCGGCCTGAGCCTGGCCGCGATCTCGACCGGCGTGGTCGTGGGCGCCCTGGCCATCGGCCTGGGCCTGGCGGGCACCGCCCCCGCGGGCCGCGGGACCATCCCGATCTCGGCTCACGCGGTCTACGACGCCGGCCTGGCCGCCGGCCTGGTCTTCTCCGCGGTCCTCTTCGCGGTCACGGGTGAGGCCGCCGCGGCCGCCTTCTTCTTCGTGACGGGCCTCGTCCAGTTCGCTCTGAGCGCGGTGACGCGCTACACGGCGGACCCCGTCTCACCAAGCTTCCTCCGATAGATCACATACGCATCACTCCTCCCTCGGAAACGGCCCGCTTCGGCGGGCCGTTTCTATTTCTGGAGGCCCAGGCTGGGATAGGAGCGGAGCGCCACGAGGCAGGTGCCGGCGATGGCCAGCGGGCCGACGATGATCAGCGTCAGGAACGTCCAGGCCCCGTGGAGGCCCTCGCCCAGGAAGTCGGCTGCGCCGAAGAACAGGATGGCGGCGAGAAAGCTGCCGATCGCCGTCACCAGAAGGGGCAGCTCACGGACTCGCGGAAGCGCCACGGCTCCGGCCACCGCAGCGAGGAGCAGGACCTCGGTAAAGGCCAGGATCAAGTCGGCGACGGTGTTGAGCTCCCACAGGCTGACCCCCTCGCCGATGGGCAGAAACGAGGTGACAAGGCCGAGGAAGGCAGCACCGGCCAGCAGCGCCAATCCGACGAGCAGCAGGGGATCGCGTCCCGAGGGCTCTTTGGTGGCCGTGTAGCCACGCGCGTCGAGGAACAGCAGCAGAAGCAGCACGACGCCCAGTCCCGCGGAGGCGAGGAGGGCCAGGACCATCCCGACCTGAGGGCCAAAGTCCTTGTCGACGGCCAGGGCGACGGCCTCGAGGGCGTTGATCAGGAGCAGTCCCATCAGGGCCGGGATCAGGATCGCCAGGGCGCCCCGCGGCAGCAGTGAGCCGGGCATGGCGAGGCGCAGGCCGAGGAAGGCCAAGATCGCCAACGCGATGAACACGAGCGCGATGTCCTCGACCGAGCTGAACTCCCAGTACGAGAGGCCGGGGATCCAGGGCGGGAAGGTGGCGATCAGCGCGAGCAGCGTGAGAAACACGGCCGGGGCCACCACGGCCAGCTCGAGCGTCCCGAGCTTCGCCTGCCCGGCCTGGGCGGCGGGCTCCGTGGGCTCGGCCGGCGGCCACTCGCCGGCTGACGGGTCCAGCTGCGCCCCGCAGTTGCGACAGAAGGGCGCGCCCCAGGCATTGGTGCCGCAGTAGGGGCACACGGTCGGCGTCGCGTTCACGAGCGCGAGCCTATGTCGGCGTACCGACCTCCGCTAGGCGAGGACGGGCCCGCTGGGCGCGAGCACCGTCTCGGCCACTCGGCCGGCCACCGCCTCAGGCGTGAGCCCGACCTCTTCGCGCAACAGCGCAGGCTTGCCGTGGGTCACGTAGCGGTCGGGCAGTCCGAAGCGCATCACGCGGGTGGAGCCCATCAGGTCGTGGTCGGCGAGGTGCTCGAGAACCGCCGACCCGAAGCCGCCGGCCAGCACGTTCTCCTCCACCGTCACCAGCACGTCGTGCTCGTCCACCAGCCGCGCGATCAGCTCGCCGTCAAGCGGCTTGGCGAAGCGCCCGTCGGCCACCGTGGCCTCGATGCCGTGCTCGTCCTCGAGCAGGCCGGCCGCGCCCAGTGCCACCGGCACGCCGTAGCCGTAGGCCAGGAAGGCAATTCGGGAGCCCTCGCGCAGGACCTCGCCGCGGCCGACCTCGAGCACCTCGGGCTCGTCGGGCAGGGCCACGCCCTCGGCCTCGCCGCGGGGGTAGCGCAGCGCCACGGGCCCGTCGATGTCGAGCGCGGTGTGGAGCATGTGCTTGAGCTCGGCCTCGTCGCGCGGGGCCATCAGGGTCATGTTGGGCAGGCAGCGCTGCCACGAGATGTCGAACGCGCCGTGGTGGGTGGGCCCGTCGTCGCCCACCAGGCCGGCGCGGTCCATGGCGAAGACCACGTCGAGGTTCTGAAGGCAGACGTCGTGGACGATCTGGTCGAAGCCGCGCTGCAGGAAGGTCGAGTAGATCGCGGCGACCGGCTTCGCGCCCTGTAGCGCCAGGCCCGCGGCGAACAGCACCGCGTGCTGCTCGGCGATCCCCACGTCGTAGTACTGGTCGGGCCGCTCCTTCTGGAGGATGTTGAGCCCGGTGCCGGAGTTCATCGCGGCGGTGATGCCCACCACCCGCTCGTCCCGCTCGCACTCCTGCACCATCGCGTCGCCGAAGACCTTCGTGTACTGGGGAGCCACAGGGGCCTTGGGGGCCTCCGACTTCTTCGGCGCCGGCGCGCGGTTGAGGAT
Source organism: uncultured Thermoleophilaceae bacterium (assembly GCA_963830065.1). Taxonomy (GTDB): domain Bacteria; phylum Actinomycetota; class Thermoleophilia; order Solirubrobacterales; family Thermoleophilaceae; genus JACCZR01. The sequence goes on along the minus strand of CAWHLA010000009.1, from coordinate 219,288 downwards.
CGCGTTGGCCTTGGCCGCGTGCCACTTCTCCATGCCCTCGAGGCCGCCGCCCTCGGCGGGCTCGAAGCCCTTGCCCTTCACGGTGTTGATGTGGACGACCACCGGCCGCTGGGCGTCCAGCGCCTCGCCGATGGCCTCGCGCAGCACTCCCACGTCGTGGCCGTCGACCATGCCGACGTAGGCCAGGTTGAGCTCCTCGAAGAACAGGCCCGGGGCCCAGTAGGCCTTCAGCGACTCCTTGAGGATCGGGCCCAGGTGCTCGATGCGGCGCCCGATGCCGGCCGGCAGCTTGGTCAGCCCCTCCTCCACGTCCTCGCGGGCGCGGTGCAGCTTGGGATTCAGCCGGGCGCGGGTGAACAGGCGCGACAGCGCGCCGACGTTCGGCGCGATCGACATCCCGTTGTCGTTGAGCACGATCACGATCGGGAGGTCCATGCCGCCCGCGTTGTGCAGGGCCTCGAAGGCCACGCCGCCGGTGAGCGCGCCGTCGCCGATCACCGCGACGACCTTGCCGTCGTCACCCACTCCCCGGCGCATCGCCTCCTTGAGGCCGACCGCGTAGGAGACCGAGGTGGAGGCGTGGCCTGCCCCCATGATGTCGTGCTCGGACTCGTGGATCGAGCAGAAGGGCGCGAGCCCGCCGTACTTGCGGATGGTGTCCAGGCGGTCGCGGCGGCCGGTGAGGACCTTGTGCGGGTAGGCCTGATGGCCGACGTCCCACAGCACCTTGTCGGTGGGCGAGTCGAGCAGGCTGTGCAGGGCCACCGAGAGCTCGCAGGTGCCGAGGTTGGCCCCGAAGTGGCCGCCGATCTCACCGATGGTGTCGATGATCAGCTCGCGGACCTCTTGGGCCACCTGCTGGAGCTGGTCGTCGTCGAGGCCCTTCAGGTCGTCGGGGCCGTCGATCTGGTCGAGGAGGGGCGGGGTCACGTCTGGCGGGTGAGGATGTAGTCGGAGATTCGCTCGAGCTCTGTGGTGTTTCCGCCGGCTTCGGTAAGGCATTCCCTTGCCTTGGCGTGCGACTCGTCGGCCAGGCGGCGCGCCTCGTCGAGGCCGAAAACGCTCACGTAGGTCCGCTTGCCGTGACGCTCGTCGGACCCTTGTGGCTTTCCGAGCTCGGCTTCGTCTCCGGTCACGTCGAGGATGTCGTCGACGATCTGGAACAAGACGCCCAACTCAGCCGCGAAACGGCGTAATGCGATTGTGGCAGAACCCTCTTCTCCCACCAGAGACAGTGCGCACCCGACCGATGCGCCGATCAGTCGCCCGGTCTTCAGCTCGTGCAGGCGGCGCAGCGCGTCGGGCTCCAGGTCGTCGGGGGCGCTGACGTCCACGTACTGCCCGCCGACCATGCCCTCGGTGCCGGTGGCGGTGACCAGCTCGAGCCCGGCGGCGAGCACCCGCTCGGGGGACTGGGGCTGGTCGCGCAGCAGCAGCCGGAACGCCTCGGCGAACAGGCCGTCGCCCGCGAGGATGGCCACGTCCTCCCCGTAGGCGACGTGGCAGGTGGGTTGGCCGCGGCGCAGGTCGTCGTCGTCCATGGCCGGCAGGTCGTCGTGGATCAGCGAGTAGGTGTGGACCATCTCCAGGGCCCCCGCCAGGGGCAGCAGCTCGCGCGTGTCACGGCCGAGCGCCTTGCCGGTGGCCAGGGCCAGGACGGGCCGGATCCGCTTGCCCCCGGCCAGCAGCGAGTAGCGCATGGCATCGACCAGGCCGGCGATCGAGGCTTCGTCGGTGAAGGCCAGGGTCTCGAGGTACTCCTCCACCTCGCGCTGGAGCTCGGTGGGATAGGTGACCTCTTCGGCCGAGGCGCTCACAGGAGCCGTTCCTGGCCCTCCAGGTCGCCGCGCTCCGCGTCCCGCGCCGCGCTGTCGAGCTCTCCCCCGAGCCGGGCCGCGAGCTCGGCGCACCGCTCGACGGCGGCCGCCGCGTCCTCGCCGGTGAGCTCGCCCGAGCGCAGGCGCCCGGCGAGCTCCTCCAGCTCCTTCGCCAGTGCGTCGAGGTCGCTCACTGCGCCGGCGCCTCCGTAGCGGCCCGGTGAGCGGACCCGAGCACGCCGTTGACGAACTTCGGCGCGTCGGCCGAGCACAGCTCCTTGGCCGCCTCGACGGCCTCGTCGATGACAACCTCCGGCGGCACGTCGGGTCGGCTGGTGAGCTCGTGGAGCGCCACTCGCATGATGCTCTTCTCCAGCGGCGCGATCCGGTCCAGCGGCCAGTCGACGGAGTAGTGCTCGATCACCGCGTCCAGGTCGGGGCGGTCGCGCTGGACGCCCTCGACCAGCTCGCGCGTGAACTGGCGCGCTCCCGGCTCGAGCAGCTCGGTCGCGGCCGTGCCGGTCACCTCCTGCTGATACAGCGCCACCACCGCGGCCCGGCGCTGGTCGGAGCGCTTCACGCGCGGGACACGTAGTCGCCTGAGCGGGTGTCCACGCGCACGCGGTCGCCCACGTTGACGAACAGCGGCACGCGCACGGTCGCCCCTGACTCCAGCGTGGCCGGCTTCTCGCCGCCGCCGCTGGCGGTGTCGCCCTTCACTCCCGGCTCGGTGTCGGTCACCTCGAGCTCGACCGCGCTGGGGATCTGAACGTCGGAGGGCTGCTCGTCGACGTACAGAAGCTCGATCTCCTCGTTGGGTGTGATCCACTGCAGCTGCTCGGTGACCGAGTCCTCGGCCAGGCTCAGCTGGTCGTAGGTCTCGAGGTCCATGAAGTGGGCGTCGGTGCCGTCGGTGTAGAGGAACTGCATGCGGCGGGTCTCGGTGCGGATGGGACGGAACTTCTCGCCCGCGCGGAAGGTCTTGTCGAGCACGGCGCCGTCCTGCACGCGGCGCAGCTTGGTGCGCACGAAGGCGCCGCCCTTGCCGGGCTTGACGTGCTGGAACTCGATGATCTTGAAGGTCGTGCCGTCGACCTCGATGTGGGTCCCGTTCTTGAACTGGTTCGTGGAGATCACGCGGCTTAGGAGGGTAGCTCCGCCTCAACCCTCGCCCGCGGCCATCGAGGCGGGCTCGGCCCGCCCGAGCATCGCGTCCTCGCCCTCGGTGGCGAACACGTGGAGCCCCATGCGCTCGGACAGCTCGGCGCACACGCTGACCCCGCGGACGCTGTTGCCGAAGGCGTCCAGCCCCGGCGAGTACACGCCGATGCCCAGCTTCCCGGGCACGACGGCGAGGATGCCCCCGCTCACCCCGCTCTTCGCCGGGAAGCCGATCGAGTAGGCCCACTGGCCGGCGGCGTCGTACATGCCGCACGTGTACATCGTGCTGAGCAGGTCGCGGACCCGGTTGCGCGGGAGCCCCTGCTCTCCGGTGAAGGGGTTGGTGCACCCGTTCGCCAGCGTGGCGCCCATGATCGCGAGCTGGGAGCACGTGACGTGCACCGAGCACTGGCGCAGGTAGAGCGCGAGGAGCTGCTCCACGTCGCCGTCGAGCATGTCCTCCGCGCGCATCAGGTAGGCGGTGGCGCGGTTGCGGTCGGCACCGCGGAGCTCGCGGGCGAAGGTGCGCTGGTCCACGTGCAGGCCTTGGTCTCCGGCCAGCGTGCGCATCACGTCGACGATCCGCTCGACCTTCCGCTCTGCGCTGGGCCCGCGGACCAGGTCGGTCGTCACCAGCGCGCCCGCGTTCACCATCGGGTTGTGCGGCCGGTGGTTGCGCTCGTCGAACACGATCGAGTTGAACGAGTCGCCGCTCGGCTCGACCCCCACGCGCTTCAGCACCTCCTCGCGAGAGTTGTCGGCCAGGGCGAGGGCATAGGCGAACACCTTGGAGACGGAGTGCAGCGGGAACGGCCACTCGTGGTCGCCCGCCGAGTACAGCTGCCCGTCCACCGTCGCCAGGCAGATCGCGAACCGGTCGCGCTCCTCGCCCGCCTCCTCGGGCGGGTAGTAGCCGCGGCCCGACTCGTAGTACTGGTGCAGGCGCGTCAAGTCGACGGGGAGCTGGCGCTCGTAGAGCGCCTGCAGCCGCTCGTTGACCTGGGCGCTTATCTCGGAGCTGGGCATGGGGTGACGATTCTCCTAGACGTTCACGCTGGCAGCCGGCCCTCGTCCCTGAGCTTCTCCATGTGCGCGCGCAGTGTCAGCGCCGCTGCGGGGCGCAGGTGGGGCGGGGCGTCGGCCCAGGCGGCGTCGAGCAGCTCGTCCTCGCTGCGGGCGCCGGCGTTCAGTGCCTCCAGCAGCCGGCGCTCGCGGTCCAGGCGGTGGGAGATGTACTCGTCGATCTTGGCCGCCGGGTCCCACACGTAGGGGCCGTGGCCCGGGCAGAGCACCTCCAGGTCGAGCTCGCGCAGGCGCCGGAGGGAGTCCAGGTAGGCGCCCAGTGACCCCTCGCCGGGGGCGATGAACACGCTGCCCTCCCCCAGCACGGTGTCCCCGGTGAACAGCGTGCGACCCATCAGCAGGCACACGCTGTCGGGCGAGTGACCCGGGGTGGCCAGGGCGGTGAACGGCCCGGTTCGCTCGCCCTCGCCGGGGCGATGCACCGGCGCCCCGAACGCGTCCGCCGCCTCGGAGTGGTCGGCGTGGTCGTGGGTGAGCACCACCCCTTCGATCTCGCCCGCGGCGGCTCGCACCGCATCGAGGTGCGATTCCAGTCTGGGACCGGGATCGACCACCCAATTGCCGACGACGTAGGTGTTTGTCCCGTCGAGGGTGAGTGGTGACGGGTTGTCCGCCCGGACACAGATAACGTTGGCGGGCTCGCGCACGGACGGGATCTTGCCCGGAGATGTTGCGAAGCGCAGCCCGCTGGGTATTGACTGGTCAGTCAACCGGATCACACCTGATGCCAGCCGCCGCCGCTCCATGCCCCTCTGAAGACCTGGTCAACCTGAGGTTGGCTGGAGGGCCCCGATGCGGCCGGCATGGCCCGCCGCGCGGTCGCCCGCCTGGAGGGCGACCTACAGCCCGACACGGTTGACGTCATCCGCCTCTTGGTGACCGAGCTGGTCACCAACAGCGTCCGCCACGCCGAGGCCCAGGCGGTGGACATGCGCGTGCACGTGACCCGCAACTTCGTGCGGCTCGAGGTCACCGACCGGGGCCCCGGGTTCCAGTTCGAGGCCCGCGAGGAGGGTCAGGACCTCGAGGGCGGTTGGGGCCTGTACCTCGTCGACCGCCTGGCCGACCGGTGGGGCATCGCCAACGAGGGCAACTCCAGCCGGGTCTGGGCGGAGATCGACCGCCCACACGACCTCTAGGCCTCCTCGCCCAGCCTCATCTGCTCCCCCTCGGGCGGGCCCGGGGGCTCCTGACCGAGCAGCGCTCGTAGCCGAGTGGCCGCGGTGGGCGCGTCGTCGTCGCGGTTGTTGTTGAACATCACGTGGACCTCGCCGGCCTCCTCGGCCAGCCCCCGGGCGCGCCCGGCGATCTCCTCCAGCTCGGCGTCGGAGTAGATCCAGCCAAAGCGCTCGGCTACGGACTTGCCGTTGAGGTAGCCCTCGGTGTTGCGGCCGTGCATGCGCAAGTAGGCCAGCCCGTCGGCGGTGACCGCGTCCAGCGCGGGCATGATCGGGATGTGGTCGCCGGGAGGGGCGTCGACGCCCACGTATGCCACGTCGTGGTCGGAGAACCAGGCGAGCGTCTCCTCCAGGCGCTTCTCGCGCACCCAGCCCCGGTGCCGGAGTTCGACGGCGACGCGGTGGGGCTTCAAGGCCTCGACGAGATCGTCCAGCTGGTCCAGCCGCGACTCCCCCGGCGCGAACGCGGGCGTGAGCTGGAGCAGGAAGGCGCCCAGCTTCCCGGCCTCCACCAGCGGCTCGAGCTCGGTGAGGGTGCGCTCGACCACGGCACGCTCCAGGTCGGGCTCCAGCACCACCCGGCCGCGCTGGTTGGTCATCGTGTGTTCGCGCAGGTCCTTGGGCAGTGAGTCCAGCGTCGCCGCGTGGCGCGACAGCAGCCGGTGCAGCTTGACGTCGAAGGTGAACCCCTCGGGGGTGACCTCCGCCCAGCGGCGGACCGTGTCGGCCGCCGGGATCGCGTAGAAGGTCGAGTTGACCTCAACGGCCTCGAACTGCGCCGAGTACCAGGGCAGGCGCTCGCGCGCGGTCATGCCGTGCGGGTACCACTTCTCGACGAACCCGGGATCGGCCCAGCTCGACGTTCCGACCAGGATCCGCTGGTTCATACAGTCACCCTGTGGATCACGCGATCGAGCTGAGGGGCGTCGTCAAGCGCTTCGGCGACATCACGGCAGTGTCCGGCCTGGACCTCGACGTGCCCTTCGGAACCTGCGTCGGGTTGCTCGGTCCCAACGGCGCCGGCAAGTCGACCACCATGCGGATACTCACCGCCCAGGCGATCGCCGACGAGGGCGAGATCACCGTGCTCGGGTACCGGCTGCCCGGCGAGAGCAAGCAGGCCCGCGCCGAGTGCGGCGTGGTGCCCCAACTCGACAACCTCGACACGACGCTCACGGTGGGGCAGAACCTCCAAGTCTTCGCCCACCTCTACCGCATCCCCCGCCCCGAGCGACGCGATGCCGTCGAGCGCGCCCTGCAGATCGCCAACCTCAGCGAGCGCCGGGACTCGAAGGTCGATGAGCTGTCCGGCGGGATGCGGCGCCGGTTGTTGATCGCCCGCGCGCTCGTGCACCGGCCGCGCCTGCTGCTGATGGACGAGCCCACGGTCGGGCTCGACCCGCAGGTGCGCCAGGAGCTGTGGGCGCTGATCGACTCGCTCCGCGCCGAGGGGACTTCGATCCTCATGTCCACCCATTACATCGAGGAGGCGCAGCGGCTGGCCGACACGGTGGTGATCATGGCCGACGGGCGCGCCGTGGCGGAGGGCCGGCCGGCCGAGCTGATCACCGAGCACGCCGGCCGCGACGTGGTGGAGGTCTACGGGCCTCCCTCCCGCCTGGAGGAGGCCGAGCGCGAGGCCGCGGCCGCGGGCTACCGGACGCGCCGCACCGGCACGTCGGTGTCGGTGCTCAACGTGGACGGGGAAGCGCCGGAGGGCGTGCGCCGCCAGGCCACCCTGGAGGACGTCTTCGTCCTGCTCACGGGCGAGGAGGTCGCGTGAGCGCGGCCACCGCGACCGCTCCGCGGCGGCGGCGCCTGCACCGGCTCGAGCGATCGGCCCTGGGCGGAGTGATGGTCCGCGAGGTCATCAACTTCTCGTCCTACTGGCGCTCGACGACCTTCTCCTCCACGGTCGAGCCCACCATCTTCCTGCTGGCCTTCGGCTTCGGCTTCGGGTCGCTGGTGTCGACGGTCGCGGGACTGCCCTACGTCGAGTTCGTGGCCACGGGCACGGTGGCCACGGCCGTCCTGTTCTCCTCGGTGTTCCCGGCCATGTTCGGCACCTTCGTCAAGCGCGAGTTCCAAGGCACCTACGACGCGATCCTGGCCGCCCCGGTCGACACCGAGGAGCTGGTGACCGGAGAGGCCCTGTGGATCGCCTCGCGCGCCGGGGTGTACGGCAACGTGCCGCTGTTGGTGGCGATGATCTTCGGGTTGGACCCCAGCTGGGGCATGCTCGCCGTGCCGTTCATCGCCTTCGTCGCCGGATTCGGGTGGGCGAACTTCGGCATCTTCATCGGGGCGCTGTTGAGGTCGATCGACAACTTCGGCTACGTGACCTCCTCGGTGATCACGCCGCTGTTCCTGGTGGCGGGCACCTTCTTCCCCCTCACCCAGCTGCCCGAGTGGGCGCAGTGGCTGGCCGAGCTGAACCCGCTGCACCACTGCGTCGAGCTGGTGCGCCACGCGGTGTTCGGCTTCGAGGGCTGGAAGGACGTGGGCCACGCCGGCGCGCTGGTGCTCTTCGGCCTGCTCATGTGGAGGTTGGCCATCTGGCGCAGCGAGAAGCGCCTCATCTCCTGACCGCTTAGGGTGCGATCCGTGGCCCACCAAGGCCAGGAAATCTCCAATCCGCGTACCGGCCAGACGATGACCTTCGTCGAGCTGCGGCCCGGGTTGCTGCGGATCGACTCCCTGCACCCGCACGGCCCCGACGGGGAGCCGCTGCACATCCACCCCAAGCAGAAGAGCACCGCCGAGGTGACGGCCGGGACGCTCGTGTTCGAGGTAGCCGGCGAGCGCCATGAGCTGAGCGCCGGCGACAAGCTCGAGATCCCGGCCAACACGCTCCACCGGTTCTGGAACGAGAGCGGCGAGGACGCCCGCTCCACCCAGCTGTTCGAGCCAGCGCTGGACATCGCCTCCTTCTTCGAGACGCTGTTCGCGCTCGCTCAGCGCGATGAGCTGGACGACAAGGGCATGCCCGGGACGCTGCAGCTCGCGGTGATGGTGCCCGAGTTCGGCGACGAGGTCCGGCCGGCGAGCCCACCGTGGCCGGTCCTGCGGGTGCTGACCACGGTCCTCGGCCCGGTGGCCCGCATGCGCGGGTACAAGGGCCGGATCGCCGCCTAGCCCGTGCGTCATCCAAGGGCGGCAACAAGGGGCAGTGGTCGGCCCGCAAGTCGCAGGGCGGCAAGCGCTCGGGGTCGCAGAAGCAGCTCGAGGAATGGCAGGACCAGGGCTGGCAGACCAAGAAAGGCAAGGCGGGCGCGCGAGGGAAGAACAGCACGGCGCGCTATCTGCCCGAACACGCGTGGGAGCTGCTGTCCAAGAAGGAGCGCGAGCAGACCGAAACCAAGAAGCGCAAGGACAAGCAGCAGTTCGTGGAGAACACCGACGCCGCCAAGGAGGCCCGCAAGGCCGCCGAGTTGTTGCACGTGGACGCCGGCGAGGCCCGGAAGCGGGTCGGGAAGATGACCACCAAGCCGCAGCTGCGCCGAGCCCGCAAGGCCGAGGCCAAGCTCGGCAAGGCGCGCAAGACGGTGCTCGAGGCGATCGCGAAGCGCCTCGACGAGGTGTCCTGACCCAAGCCAGTTCGGCCGCCGGCGGGGACCGCGTCTCCTTGTCGAAAAAGTCCTCAGGCGGCTGAGGACTTTTCGGAACCAGTGCCGTCCTCCCTCCCGGCCGGCCGGGCGCCGGTCGGGTCAGAGCTGGCTGCTCCCGTAGGGAGACGCGGGAGGAGCGCCGCTCGTGCCGGACTGCCGCTGCCGGACTGGCCGTTGCCTCCCTGCCGGTCCTTGGGGCAGTCGCGGTCGTCCTGTTGCTGCAGCGGTTGCTGCGCTGCTGCTGCGGGGGCACTGCGGTCGCTGCCCTGCGGCGCCCATCGCCAGCATCCGCTTGCGCTTGGGCCTGGATGACTCGTCCACGCTGGTCCCTTCCTTCGGGTACGCAGCCGCAAGGTAGGAGCGCACCTCTAGAGGGCGGTAAGAGGGTGGTAGGAGGAACGTAAGAGCCTCAGCCGCCCCTTCCCCGCCCGAAGGAGTTCGCCGCCGGGGCCAAAGCGCGCAGCTGCGCGGAGCTCTCCTCCTCGGGCTGCGTGCTCCACATCCGCCGGGGCTCGATGTGCTTGACGGTGGCCTCGGGCACCTCGGCGGGCCGCTCCAGGCGGGCGATGCGGTCGACCAGGATGTTGGTCACCCCCTCGCGGCGTTCCAGGCGGCCGCTCGCGGTCACGAAGGGCTCGGCCCGCACCGTCAGCCGGAAGCGCTCGTAGACCGGCGGCAGCACGATCAGGTTGATCGTCCCCGCCTCGTCCTCCAGCAGCATGAACGTCACGCCCTTGGCGGTGGCCGGCCGTTGGCGGGCCACCACCAGGCCCGCCACCCGCACCCGGCTTCCGTGGGGACGACCCTCCAGCTCCGCGCTGGTCACATACCCCGACCCCAGACCCGGGCGCATCAGCTCCACCGGATGCTCGTTCAGCGTCACCGAGGTCGATCCCAGATCGGCCAGCATCCGATCCCAGACGCTCATCGACCGCAGCTGAGGCGCCTCCTCCGGATCGAGCGGCAGGGCAAGCTGCCGACCTCCGTCCACATCGACGGAGGGGTAAGCCGCCCCCAGCAGCCACAGCGCCCGCCGGCGCCTATCCGACACCGAGCCTTCCACCAGCGAGTCGCACGCGCCCTGCCCAGGCCAAGCGCTCCAGCGTCTCGGGCCCGGCCCCCGATCGCGAAGCGAGATCACCGATCGAGCGGTAGGGCCGATGATCGACGAGCGAGCGCACCTCCTCGGCCCGCACGCCGCCCACGTAGCCGAGGCCGAGCCGCACTGCCGAGCCCTCGATCGAGCAGTCGCCCTGGCCGTTGACCACGCACGGCGGCCGCACCTCGATCCCCCGCCGCTGGGCCTCGTGAGCGAGGGCATCCGGCGGGTAGAAGCCCATCGGCTGCTCATTCAACAACGAACACAGGAACTCGGGCCCGTAGTGGACCCGCAGCCAGGTCGACTGGTAGGCGAGCAACCCGAAGGCAGCCGAGTGCGCCTTGGGAAACCCGAAGCCCGAGAAGCCGACGATCTGGTCGTAGACCCGCCGGGCGGTCTCCTCCGAGGCGCCGTTGGCGACTCCCCCGATGACGAACTTCTCCTCGTAGGACCGCATCGCCGCCTCCGACCGCTTGCGGCTCATCGCCCGCCGCAGCCCCTCGGCCTCCCCCGGTGAGAAGCCGGCGAAGGCCATCGCCACCTCGATCACCTGATCCTGGAAGACGATCGCGCCGAGGGTGTCCCGAAGCACCGGCTCCAGCGACGGATGCTCGTAGGGCACCTCGTAGGAGGGGTCCTCCCGCAGCGCCTTCTTGCGCTCGATGTAGGGATGCACCGCCCCGCCGAGGATCGGCCCTGGCCGCACCAGCGCCACCTGCACGGTCAGGTCGTCCAGCGACTCGGGCCGGGTGCGCTTGAGCATCTGCATCTGCGCGCGCGACTCGATCTGGAACACACCGGTGGTCTCGGCGCGATGGATCTCCGAGTAGACCTCCCGGTCGCCGAAGTCGATCCGCGACAGGTCGACGTGCTCGTGGCGGGCCTCGTGGATCAGGTCCACGCAGCGTTCGACGCAGGAGAGCATCCCCAGTCCGAGCAGGTCGATCTTCAGGAAGCCGGCGTCGGCGCAGGAGTCCTTGTCCCACTGCACCATCTGACGCCCCTCCATGGCGGCGGGCATCACCGGGCAGACGTCGATCAGCGGCTCGGTGGAGATGATCATGCCGCCGGAGTGCTGGCCGATGTGGCGGGGAAGTCCGGCCACGTCGCGCACCAGGCGGGTGAGCGCCTGCCAGCGCGGCGACCCCGCCCGCGCGGCGCGCACCTGGCCCACCTCGCCCTCGATCTCGTTGCCCTGCCACGGGTCGGCCTGGCGAGCCAGGCGCTCGATCTCCCCCGGCGGCAGCCCGAGCGACTTGGCCAGGTCGCGGATGGCCGAGCGCACCTGGAAGGTGGCGAAGGCGGCCACCAGCGCAGAGCGCTCGGGGCCGTAACGGTCGTGCACGCGCGGGATGAGCACGTCGCGGATGTCGCGCGGAAAGTCGAGGTCGATGTCGGGCAGCGCGGTGATCCCCTCGTTGAGGAAGCGCCCTAGGTGCAGCTCGCACTCGATCGGGTCGACGTGCGAGAGGCCGGTCAGGTAGCAGACGATCGACGAGACGCTGGAGCCCCTCCCCCGCCCCGGCGGCAGCAGCGCCCGGGCCTCGCTGGGCCCGCGCACCTCGATCGCCACCTCGCGGGCGAGCTCGAGCAGGTCGCGGTGCAACAGGAAGAAGCCGCTCAGCTCCAGCGAGGAGATCACCCGCAGCTCCTCGTCGAGACGGGCCTCTGCCTGCTGCCGGGTGGCTCGCCCGGCATAGCTCTCGTCCAGCCGCGCCCGGCAGAGCTCGGCCAGCTTGCGGTCGGACTCCGGGTCCTCGGAACCTGGGTAGCGGTAGCCGAGATCGGAGCCCAGGTCGAAGCGCAGACGGTCGGCGATGCGGCCGGACTCGTGCACCGCCTCGGGGTGGTCGGCAAAGCGCTCGGCCATAGCCTCCGGCGAGGCCAGCACGTGCGAGGCGTTGCCGCGGCGAAGCGGCTCGGACTCGTCGAGCGTCTTGCCGTTGCCCACCGCCACGAAGGCGTCCTGCAGCGCCGCTCGCGAGCGGTCGTGGGCGTGCACGTTGCCGGTGGCCACGGCGGGCACGCCGATGCGAGAGGCCAGCTCGGCCAGGAGCTTGTTGCGCCGGCGGTCGTGGCGAGCGAAGGGGCGCTGGAGCTCGACCCGGAAGCGGTCGGGCCCGAAGGCGGCCAGCAGCCGCCGCGCCATCGCCGCCGCGCCGGCGTGGTCGGAGGCCTCCACCCGGCGGGCCACGGCGCCGTCGCGCGCGCAACCGCTCAGGCACACCAGCCCCTCGGCGTGCTCCTCCACATCGGCGAGCGACACCTCGGGCTCGCCGGTCTTGGGCTCCACGCGCGGTCGCTCGCGTGCGCGTGCGCGGGAACCCTCGAGGGCCCACTTCTCGGCCCACCCCTCCCCCGCGTCCTGCGCCCACACGCGCGTGTGCGCGTGGGACCTGGTCAGCAGTCGGCAGAGGTTGCGATAGCCGGCCCGGCTCTCGCACAGCAGGGTGAGGTGGGAGCCGTCGTCCAGCGACACCTCGGCCCCGGTGATCGCCCGCACGCCCAGCGGCTCGGCCGCCTGGACCAGCTCCATCGAGCCGTAGATCCCGTCGTGGTCGGTGAGCGCCAGCGCCTCATGGCCCTGCTCGGCCGCCGCCCCGGCCAGCTCGACCGGGTGCGAGGCCCCGTCCAGGAAGGAAAAAGCCGAGTGGCAGTGGAGCTCCACGTAGGACACGAACGTATGTTCGCATGGGTGTCCAGGCCCGGACCCGCTTCCCAACGATGCGCACCGGGGCCGTCGATCCAGCTACCACGAGCGCCCCGACGGCCGCGGCTATCCGTTCGGCCTCAAGGGGGACGAGATCCCGCTCCGGCGGATCGCCGCGGCGAGGGCGCGCTCACAGCAGCTCCCGCACCCGCTCGACTGGCCGAGCCAGCACCGCTCGGTCCCCTTCCTCCACCACCGGGCGCTGCAGCAGCGCCGGGTGCTCGGCCATGAGCGAGATCGCCTCCTCGTCGTCGGGCTCGCGCTGGTCCAGCCCGAGCTCTTTGTAGACCGGCTCGCGGGCGCGGAAGAGATCGCGAGCGGGGGCGCCGGTCTTGGCCACCAGCGCGCGCAGCTCGTCGGCCGTCAGCGGCTCGACGTGGAAGTCGACGCGGTCGAACTCGATCCCCTCCTCGTCCAGGAGGGCGGCGAGCTTGCGGCAGGTGGAGCAGGTCCGCTTCTCGTAGACCTTCACGGGCGCTGATTCTGCTCGATGGTGTCGAGCCGCGCCGATATCTCGTCCAGACGGTGCTCCACGGCCGGGCCGGCGCTGCGGCGCATGAAGCGCTCGGCGGCCGCGGCCGTGAGCAGTGCCACGAATCCGATGCCCACCACCATCACGGCGACCGCGATGATGCGCCCGGCGTCGGTCTCCGGGCTGATGTCGCCGTAGCCCACGGTGGTCACCGTGGTCGCCGCCCACCACACTCCGTCCCAGGCGCTGAGGTGCTGGTTCGGCTCCACCGCGGCGAAGGCCGCGCCGCCCCCGAGCACGGTCAGCAGCGCGAGCACCGCGGCGTCACGGACGCCCTCCAGCGAGAACAGCCGCCGGGCGATGAAGGCGGCGCGCAAGCAGGACGATCAGGCGCAGCAGGCGGAAGATCCGGGCCGCCTCGAGGCTGGCGGGCAGGAAGGGTGGCGTGACCAGGACGATCGCCACCTCGAGCGGATGCTCGCGCAGCCAGCGGCGCTTGTTCGGGACCACCCTGAGCATCACCACGAGCTCGGCCACGAAAGCCAGCCAGATCCCCCAGTTGAGCACCTCCGAGATCGTCGCGCAGCTCGCTCGGGCGCGTCGGACTGCTCGATCGCGATCACCGGGATCATGAGCAGCGCCGCCACCATCATCGGCAGCTCGAAGCGCCGGGCGACTCGCTCCGAGCGCTCGTCCATGCCGCAGGTGTTCGACGGCGGGCCCCGCGCCCCTACGCCCGCTGCGAGTACCAGCGGCCCTTGATCAGGTCGCGGAACACCACCGCGTTGCGGCCGTCGGCCAGCACCAGCTCGAAGTAGCGCCGGCGAAGCGGGCGGCCCGTCCACCACAGATCCTCCACCACCCACTCCTCACGGACCGCCTCGACCGCCGTGCCCGCCACGGCTTCGGGCACGCCGCGGTCACCGGGGCGAACCGTGACCGGCCGTGGCTCGGTGAGCCTCCGGGAGCTCACCGGCGCGGCTTGCGCTTCTCGTCGTGGAACGGCGCCAGCAGCGTGCGGCGCTCGGGCAGCCGCGAGCCGGGGTCGACCTCCAGGATGCGCAGCGCGGCCTCCGGCCCGGCCGACTGGCGGGCCTGGCGCACGGCCTCCCCCAGTCGCTCGCGGCGGACCGCCGAGGGGTCGCGCACCAGGCGGCCCTGTTCCTGGGCGGGTGGGCCGAAGGACTCGACCTCGAGCGCCAGCGAGTCGGCGGGCGCCGGCAGCTCGGCCAGACGAGTGCCCAGAGCGAGGCGGATCCGCTGGGCGTCGGCGCTCGGGGTGCGCATTGTCACCGCCTGGCGCCAGGTCCCTCCCGCCACGAAGCGCGCCGAGACCGCCAGCGCGCGCAGCGACCGCCCCCGGCGCTCGCGGCGGGCCAGCAGGCGGGCGATCAGCAGGTCGAGTGCCCGCTCGAGCTGCTGCCCCGAGGCGGCCTCGGGCAGGTCCAGGCGTTCGGACACCGGCTCGGGCGGGCGGCGCGGCTCCAGCGGGGTGTCGCGTCCGCGCGCGAGGTCGAGCGCCAGGAGGCCGGGGTGGCCGAAGCGCTCGGCCACCGAGCGCGAGGGCAGGGCGGCCAGCTCGCCGAGCGTGCGCAGGCCCAGCCGCTCGAACATGTCGGGCAGGGCCGCCAGCTCGGGACGCACCCGCAACGTCGCCGCCGGTAGCGGCGCCAGGAAGGCAGCCGCCCGCGCGGCGTCCACCGTGACCGTGCGCCGGCGCGGGCGGGTCTGCTGCGCGGCGGCGTAGGCGACGAACCGGCACGGGCCGGCGCCCAGGCGGACGGTGCCGAGCACCCGCCGCGCGGCAGCGAGGACGTCGTCCAGGCTCCCGCCGTGCAGACCGTGGAGGCCGTCGGACTCGAAGTAGGCCTGTCCCGCGCGGTCGGACTCCGGGGCTGCGCCCAGGCTCTCCACCCGGTCGAGCACCACGCCCCACAGCTCGCGTACTCCCTCCGGGTCGGGCGGCACCAAGCGCAGCTCGGGGCAGCGGGTCAGAGCCTCCCCCACCCGCATCCCGCGCACCACGCCGAAGGCCTCGGCCGGCGCGGAGACCTCGCCCACCATCTGCTCGCGACCGGCCTCCGGAGCCAGCGCCACCGCCTCGCTGAGCAGAGCCCGGCGGTCCCCGAGGGCCGCGACCAGCTCGAAACGGGGGATGAGAGCGCAGACGACCACAGGCGAACACATGTTCGCATCCAAGCGGGCGCGCTCGCAACTTCACTTGCGCCACACTTGAGGACATGGCTGTCTGCACCCACCTCGACCAAGTGACCGTCGGCGCTCCCCACGACGTGGAGGGCTGCGAGGAGTGCCTGAAGACCGGCGACCGCTGGGTTCACCTGCGCACCTGCCGCACCTGCGGCAAGGTCGGCTGCTGCGACTCCTCCCCCAACCGCCACGCCACCGCGCATAACCACGAGACCGGCCACCCGATCGTCTCCTCGGCCGAGCCCGACGAGGAGTGGTCCTACTGCTACGTCGACGACGTGGCGTTCATCATCGAGGAGGCCCAGTGAGCGAGAAGTGGACCGCCGCCGACATCCCCGACCAGAGCGGCCGGCTGACGGTGGTGACCGGCGCCAACAGCGGGCTCGGCTACTTCACCGCGCTGGAGCTGACCCGCCACGGCGCCGAGGTCGTTGTGGCCTCGCGCAGCACCGACAAGGGCGAGGCGGCGGCCGATGAGATCGCGAAGGAGACCGGTGGCGCCAAGCCCCGCGTGCTGGCGCTCGATCTCGGCAGCCTCGACTCGGTGCGCGATTTCGCCGGCCGGCTCGAGGGCGAGCGGATCGACCTGCTGATCAACAACGCCGGCGTGATGATGACCCCGCAGCAGTCCACCAGCGACGGGTTCGAGCTCCAGTTCGGAACCAACCACCTGGGCCACTTCGCGCTGACCGGCCTCCTGCTGGACGCCGTGCAGCGCTCGGACTCCGGCCGCATCGTGACCCTCAGCAGCAACGAGCACAAGAGCGGGAAGCTCGACTTCGACGACCTCCAAAAAGAGCACTCGTACAGCCCCCGCGACGCCTACCAGGGGTCCAAGCTGGCCAACGCGGTGTTCGCGGTCGAGCTCGACCGCCGGCTGCGCGCAGCCGGCTCCTCGACGATCAGCGTGTTCGCCCACCCGGGCTACTCGGCGACCAACCTCCAGAGCACCGGGCCGACGGGCATCGCCAAGGCCGCGATGAAGGTCAGCAACCGCATCCTGGCCCAGAGCGCCGAGCGCGGCGCCCTCCCCACCCTCTACGCCGCCACGGCGCCGGGCGTGCACGGCGGCGAGTACTTCGGCCCGGACGGCCCCGGCGAGTTTCGCGGGCTGCCCAAGAAGGTGGAGGCGATCCCGCCGGCCTACGACGAGGAGAACGGCCGTCGCCTGTGGGAGGCCTCCGAGGAGCTGACCGGGGTCCGCTTCCTGTCGGCCGCCGGAGTGGGCTAGACGGCCCGAGTGGGCTAGGCGGCCGCGAGCCCGGCCGCCACGCTGGCCAGCCCACCCGCCACCACCAGCGCCAGCACCACGCCGGAGAAGCGCTCGGCGTCGACACGGCGGAAGAGCCACGTGCCGAGCAGGTGGCCGGCCACCACGAGCGCCACCAACGGCACCAGCACCGCGGGCTGAAAGGCGTCGAAGTCCTCGCCCGCGGCGAACAGCAGCGCCGCGCCCGCGAGGTTGAGGAACAGGAACGCGGCGGCCAGCGAAGCCCGCATCTCGGCCGGGGTCAGGCCGCGGGCGCGAAACCACAGGACCAGCGGCGGGCCGCTCAGGCTGACCGAAGTGGTCAGCGCGCCGCTGGCCAGGCCGGCCGTCACGGCGCCGCCGGTACCGGACCCCGTCGCGGGCTCCGGCGCACGCCAGGTCAGCGCGGCGGCGATCACCACGCCGATCCCCACCACCACCTGAAGCGCCGGCTTCGGCGCCACCGCCAGCAGCGCCGCGCCCACCGCCAGGCCCGGCAGGGCCGCGATCAGCACCGGACGCAGGGCATCCCAGCGCACCCGGCCCTGCTGCAACAGCACCAGCAGGTTGAGCACGAGCCCGAGCACGAGCAGTGCCCACACGGCCTCGACAGGCTCGAGCACGGCGAACAGGGCCGGGCTGAGCACGAGCGCGAAGCCGAAGCCGGTCGCCGACTGGACGGAGGCGCCGGTGAACGCCGCGGCGGCGGCGAGCACCATCAGCCGACGGTGGTCAGGGTCTTGGGGAAGCCGCTCAGGTTGAGCAGGCCGTCTTCGCCCACGATCACCAGGTCCTCGATCCGCACCCCGACCTCGCCCGGCACGTAGACGCCGGGCTCAATGGTCACCGCGTTGCCGGCGCGCAGCTCGCCGCTGGCGGTCTTGGTCAGCCGCGGGCCCTCGTGCACCTCCAGGCCGACTCCGTGCCCCAGCCCGTGACCGAACTGCTCCCCGCGGCCGGCCTCCTCGATGAGCGACCGGGCGGCGGCATCGACCTCCGCGCACTGCATCCCCACCCGGGTGGCGTCGAGGGCGGCCAGCTGGGCGTTCAGCACCAGGTCGTAGACGTCGGTGGCCAGCTCGCCGAGCTTGCCGGTGGCGAACGTGCGGGTGCAGTCCGAGCACATGCCGTCCACCAGGCAGCCGAGGTCGAGCACCACGAGCGTGTCGCGCGGGATCTCCACCTCGCGCGGCTCGGCGTGGGGCAGCGCCCCGTGGGCGCCCGCGGCGACTATCGACGGGAACGAGGGGTCCTGGGCCCCGCGCTCGCGCATCTCGCGTTCAAGGTCCACTGCCACCTCTCGCTCGGTCCGCCCCACCAGCCCGCGCTCGGCGATGTACCCGTAGATCTCGTCCGCCAGCTTGGCCGCCTCGCTCATCGCGGCGATCTCGCCCTCGTCCTTGACCTCGCGCAGGCGCTCCACCAAGCCGCCGGCGGGGACGAGCTCGACCTCGTCGCCGACCGCCTCTGAGAGCTGGCGGTGGGCCTTCACGCTCATGTTCGCGTCATCGAAGCCTGCCCGGCCGTGCAGCCGCGGCGCGAGGTCCTTGAGCAGGTCGCGGCCGGCCGGGAGGCGATCGAATTCCCCGGACACCTCGGTGGCGGCGCGCTCGACGTAACGAAAGTCGGTGAGGAACAGGCGCTCGTCCGCGCTCACCACGACCGCCGCGTTGGTGCCGCTGAAGCCCGTCAGGTAGCGAACGTTGGTCAGGTCGGAGACCAGCACGCAGTCCAGCTCGTCCTCCGCCAGGAGCGCGGCGAGGCGGTCGGCCCGGCTGTTCACAGCGCCGCCCGCAGCATCTCGATGGCCTCGCGGTAGCCGTCGACGCCCTTGCCCTGCACGTGGCCCACGCACAGGTCGCGGATCACCGACTGGCGCCGCCATTCATCACGGTTCTCGATGTCGGAGATATGAACCTCCACCGCGGGGATTGCGGCCACCTCGAGCGCGTCGCGAATTGCGTACGAGTAGTGCGTCCACGCCCCGGGGTTGAGCACCAGGGCATCGCTGCGCTCACCCGTCCGGTGCAGCTGCTCGCAGTACTCGCCCTCGTGGTTGGTCTGGAAGAACGAGGCCTCGAAGCCGAACTCGATAGCGAAGCGGCGGACCTGGCCCTCGAGCTCGGCGAGGGTGAGCGTGCCGTAGATCGCGGGGTCGCGGCGGCCCAGGGTGTCGAGGTTCACGCCGTGCAGCACGGCGATGCGGTGGTTCACGCCAGCACCTCGTCCACCGCCGCTTTCAGCGCGTCGCGCGGGACCTCGTGGCCCGGGGAGACCTCGCCGGGCGCCTCCACCAGCACGAACGGGACCGCGCCTCCCTCGCGCTTCTTGTCGCGCCCGGAGGCCGCGATCACCTCGTCCGCGTCCACGCCGGAGACGGTCAGCGGCAGGCCTCGGGCCTCGAGCAGGCCGGCCACCTCGTCGCGCAACGCGCTCTTGCCCGACAGGCGCAGGGCGCACAGGAGCCCGAGGCCCACCGCCTCCCCGTGTCGCAGCTTCGAGTAGCCGGTGGCCGCCTCCAGCGCGTGGCCCACGGTGTGCCCGAGGTTGAGGACCTGGCGGCGCCCGGAGTCGCGCTCGTCCTCGGCGACCACGCCCAGCTTCGTGCGCAGGCAGCCGAGCACGACGTCGTCGTCGGGCGCCTCCCCCGCCCGTACCCGCGACCACAGCGACCCGCCGGCTATCAGGGCGGTCTTGACCACCTCCGCGTAGCCGGCGGCAGCCTCCTCGGCGGGAAGGGTCTCGAGCGCGCCCGGGTCGCATATGACGGCACTGGGCTGGTGGTAGGCGCCTGCGTAGTTCTTGCCCTCGGGCAGGTCCACTCCCGTCTTGCCGCCGTAGGCGGAGTCCACCTGGGCCACCAGCGTCGTGGGCACCTGGACGTGGCGGGCACCGCGCTGGTAGACCGCCGCGCAGAAGCCGGCCAGGTCGCCGACCACCCCGCCGCCGACGCCCACCACGATGTCGCCGCCCTCCATCTCGGTGCGGGCCAGCTCCCGCAGGACGAACTCGGCGGTGGCGAGTGTCTTGTGCTGCTCGCCGGCCGGCACGGTCACGCGGTGGTCGGCGGGCACACCGTGGAGCTCGGCCACGTTGTCGTCGGTGACCGCGAACCGGCGGCCGTCGGTGGGCCAGAAGAAGGTCGCCTCCAGCAGGCCGCGGCCGAAGAACACCGGGTAGTTGCCGGACTCGGTGGCGGCCCAGACCAGCCGGGTCCCGCGAGGGGCCCGCGCCAACGCCTGGAGCGAAGGGACGACGTGACGAACCGCGGCGCGCCCGGCGGGCGGCATGGTCACCTGCGCGGCGCTCTCGTACCCCGCGAGGCGGTCCTCGTGCAGCTGGTCGAAGCGGCCCCGGTCGCGAGCCAGCGGGCGGCCCTTGCCCGACGCGCGCCGCCAGGCGTCCTCGGGGTCGACCTCTAGGTGGATGACGGTGTGGCCGGCGAGCGCCTCACGGACGCGCTCGGAGCCCAGCGACCCGCCGCCCAGGGAGATCACCCGTGCGTCGTCGCGGCCGAGGAGGCGGAGGACCACCTCCTCCTCGCGCAGGCGGAAGACCGACTCGCCCTCGCGGTCGAAGTACTGCTCCAGCGGCTCGCCCAGCTCGCGCTCGAGCTCGCGGTCGGAGTCCAGCGCCTCCGCGCCCAGCTCGGCGGCCACGGTGCGGGCGGCACTGGTCTTGCCCGCGCCCATGAAGCCGACGAAGACCAGCGCGCCGGCCTCGGCGGTGAGAGCCTCTACCGCCTCCACTCGATGCGCCCCTCGTAGGCGCGCAGCGCCGCGGTCGCGTCGTCCACGTGGTCGCCGCCGAACTTCTCGCGGTAGGCCGACCCGAGCACCAGCGCCACCATCGCCTCGGCCACCACTCCGGCCGCCGGCACGGTGCAGGAGTCGGTGCGCTCCCGCAGCGCCTGCGCGGGCTCGTGCGTGGCCAGGTCCACCGAGCGCAGCGGCTTGGTGAGCGTCGGGAGCGGCTTCATGGCCCCGACCACGACCAGCGTGTCGCCGTTGGACATGCCGCCCTCCACTCCCCCGGCGCGGTTGGTCTCCCGCGAGAAGCCCTCGTCGTCGGAGAAGAAGATCTCGTCGTGGGCCTCCGAGCCCACGCGGCCGGCCAGGTCGAAGCCGTCGCCGATGCCGACGCCCTTCATGGCCTGGATCGACATGATCGCCTGCGCCAGCCGCCCGTCCAGGCGCTCCTCCCAGGACAGGTAGGAGCCCAGCCCCGGGACGAGCCCGAAGGCGCATACCTCGTACAGCCCGCCCAGCGACTCATTCGCCTTCCGCGCGCGGTTGATCTCCTCGACCATCTGCGCGCTGGCCTCCTCGTCCAGGCAGCGCACCGGCGACTCGTCCACGCCGGCGAAGTCGTCGGCCGACAGGCTCTCGCGCGCGGGCGCGCGGACCGACCCGATCTGGGTCACGTGGCTGAACACCTGAACGCCCATCTCACGCAGAAGGGCCTTGGCCAACCCGCCGGCCGCCACCCGAGCCGTCGTCTCGCGGGCGCTGGCGCGCTCGAGCACGTTGCGGACGTCGGTGAAGCCGAACTTCTGCACGCCCGCGAGGTCGGCGTGGCCGGGCCGCGGAAGGTGGACCTCGTCCACGCTGCCGTTGACCGGCCAGGGATTCATCCGCTCCTCCCAGTTGGCGTAGTCGCGGTTGGCGATCCGCAGCGACACGGGGCTGCCCAGCGTCTTGCCGTGCCGCACGCCGGAGGTCACCTCGGCGCGGTCGGTCTCGATCTTCATACGGCCGCCGCGGCCGTGCCCCAGCTGCCTGCGCGCGAGGTCGCGGTCGATGTCCTCGGGGGCCAGCTCGAGCCCCGCGGGAAGGCCTTCGAGGACCGCTGTCAGGCCCGGCCCGTGGGACTCACCGGCGGTTGTGAAGCGGAGCGCCATCGCGCTCCACACCCTACTTGCGGGTCTGGCTCAGCCGTCCGGGGTGGAGGGGTGCGAGCCGGGGTAGCCGGCAGGCACGTTGGGGCCGATCGGGGGCACCTGGTCGCTGTCGTAGTGGCCACAGGGCGGATGCGAGTGGCAGCGCTCGGAGTTGAACGGCTTGCAGGGGTTGAACGGGTTCGTGTACGGCCAGGGATTGCGTGCGAGTCGCCGTCGTAGTCGGTGCTCCCGTCGGTCGGGTCGAGCGCGTTGGGGTAGGGGCGCTTGCCCGGGAACGGCAGGGGCGGGGGTGACCAGGCCGGGCTCGAGGTCAGTACTGGCTGCCTGACCGAGGCGGCCCGCCTCGACCCCGGCTGCTGCGAGGTAGAGGCCGTCGATGTCGAGCCCGACCGGAACGCGCAAGACGGGCTTCTGCTTCAGGGACAGCGCCATGGCGATATCGGGGTTATCGACCCCGTGCCCGCGCGCTTGATGGCTCTGGGCGCCCGTAGCAGCTGAGCCGAGGGGACTAGCGCAGAAAGATCTTCTGGTACAGGTCGATGACCTCTGGTCCGGCCAGCACCGCAAGCAGACCCCCGAGCGCCAGGAACGGACCGAAGGGCACACCCTTCTTGCGCGCGGCGGCGCCCTCCCGGGCGATGATCGCCACCCCCACCACGGTGCCGGTCAGAAAGGCCGCGAACAGCGCGGGTATCACCGAGACTCCAAGGTACAGGCCCATCGCTCCCGCCAGCTTGACGTCGCCCATCCCCATGCCCGCCGGATAGGCGAGCGCGGCGACGAACAGGAACGTGAAGGCCGCCGCGCCCGCGATGGCCAGCTCGGGCAACTCGCCGGGGCGCAGCAGCGCGGCGATCAGGACCCCGTAGAGCGCAAGCGGGAGGACGATCCGGTTCGGGATGATCCGATGCTCGAGATCGATGGTGGCGATCGCCACCATCGCCGCCACCAGGGGAAGCTCCCACAGCAGCTCGTCGAAGCCGCGCACGAGAGTCACCGCCACGAAGAGCACGGCCGTCAGCGCTTCGACCAGCGGATAGCGGGCCGAGATGGTGGTGGCGCAGTTGCGACACTTTCCACGGCACCTCTCGCCAGGAGTTCTGGACCAGCCCCGCCGCGCCGTAGGTGCCGATCAGGTCGAACGCGCTGTTCAGGAAGCTGATGTTCGCCTTGTTCGAGCCGACGTCCACGCCGCCGTTGCCGTCGACGTAGACCCCGCCGTGGATGGTGATGCCGCCGCGCAGCAGCACCAGGTCCGCGCTCGAGTTGGCCGTGTTGGTGTGGTAGATGATGCCGTAGAACGTCGAGTTGCCCTGGAACTCGACCGTCCCCGCATTCCGGATGACCATCCCCGGGTCGGCGGCCGAGTTGAAGGTCGCATTGCTCTGGTGGCTGGTGGAGCAGCTCTCCACCCACACCACCTTGCCCGTCAGCTGAGCCTCGGTCGGACACCCGGTATAGAAGGTCCCGTCGGCGATTGCTCGCTCCCGCAGGCGTTCGCGGACCTCGGGATCGACTCGGCCCGAGCGTTCCTTTGGAATTGCGAGAAGTCCGACTCGTCCATACGTCTAGAGTCGAATAGTGCACCTTCGTCGTGCGGTGTTGCTCTTCGCGATGGTGCTCGGGTTCGCAGCGCTGGCGGCGACCATCTCCCAGGCACCCCGGCGCGCGGACCGTGGGCGCGACGCGGCCTCCGCCCCGCCGCCCGCCACCTCCATCCGGCCCCCGCAGCAGGTGAGCCTCACGGGCCGAGGTCGCCCGCGCACCGTGCGGCTGCGAGCCGGTGGCTCCGTCGTTCTGACGGTGACCGTCCCCGAGCGGGGGCAGGTGGAGGTGGAGAGGCTGGGCTTGGTCGCGGCGGCCGAGCCCTCCACGGCGGCCACGTTCCCGGTCAGCGCGCAGCCCGGTCGCTACGACGTGGTCTTCACGCCGGCGGGCTCGGAGGACGTGCGGCGGATCGGGACTCTGCTGGTCAGGCGCTGACCCCCTGTGGTCGTCTATCGGCAGCCCAGTGCCTGCGCATTAGTCGGTGTCCAGGCTGTCCTGGACGGCCGCACGCATGCTTGCTAAGGGTGCCTCGCGCCCGGTCCAGCGCTCGAGACTGAGCGCCCCCTGGCGCACCAGGACCTCCAGGCCGTCCACCACACGCGACCCTCCCGCCTGGGCCCACGCGGCCAGCGCGGTCCCGCCGTGCGCGTAGGCCAGGTCCACCAGGACCGGCGGTTGCTCGATGGCCCCCAAGCGCAGGGCCTCGACCGGATCGGTGGCCGGGTCGAGCCCCACCGACGTCGTGTTTACCACGATGTCCGCCGGGTGGGGGCGGTCGGCGTGGGCCACGCCCAGCTCGCCGGCCAGGTGCTGCGCCCGCTCTGCGGTGCGGTTCCAGACGGACACCTCCGCCCCCTCCTCGCGCAGCGCCCACGCGGCGGCACGCCCGGCCCCGCCCGCGCCCAGGACGAGGGCGGTCTTGCCCGCCGGAGCAGCGCCCAACGCGGCCACCAAGCCCGGTGCGTCGGTGTTCTCGGCCTCGATTCCCCGGTCGGTGAAGCTGAGCGTGTTGGCGGCGCCGATCGCCTCGGCCACCGGGGTCGCGGAGTCGGCCAGCGCCAGCGCGGCCTCCTTGTGGGGGACAGTCACGTTGAGGCCCGCGTAGCCCGCCGCGGGCAGCGCGCGGACGGTCTCCTCGAAGCGCTCCGGGGGCAGCGGCAGCCTGAGGTAGCGCCAGGGGATCCCCAGCTCGTCGAGAGCGGCCTGCTGCATGGCCGGCGAGCGACTGTGTCCGACCGGGAAGCCCGCCACCGCGAGCAGCCGGCGCTCGGTCAGCACTTCGTGGGTGACTTGCCGCCCCTGCGCTGACGCTCGCGGTTGTAGCGGGCCACGTCGGCCTCGAACTCCGCGTTGGTCTTCGAGAAGGCGTGCTCGCCGCACGTCCCGGGCTTGACCACGTAGAACAGATAGCCGGTGCGGGCCGGCTTCGCGGCGGCGCGGATGGACTCGATCCCCGGGCTGCCGATCGGCCCCGGGGGCAGGCCCTTGTTCGTGCGCGTGTTGTACGGAGACTGGACCTGGAGTTGAGACTGAGTCAACGGGCGGCTCCAGTTGTTGGTCACGTAGCGGACGGTGGCGTCGATGCCGAGCGGGATGCCGTCGCGCAGTCGGTTGTAGATCACCGACGCGACCAGCGCGCGCTCGCGGGGGTGCTGGGCCTCGCGCTCGATCATGGAGGCGATGGTGAGCACCTCATACGGGGTCAGGTTGGCGCGCTTGGATCCGCCCAGGTCCACCGTACGGAACTGCTTCTTGAAGGCGGTCAGCTGCTCGGCCACCAGCACGTTCACCGGTCGGCCCTTCTTGACCTCGTAGGTCGAGGGGAACAGGAACCCCTCCAGGCTGGACCCGCGCGGTGCGCCGTAGCGGGTCGGATTGAGAAGCCGGGACCGCTTCGTGGCCGACAGGTAGTTGCCCTCGAGCTCGCTCGGGATGATGCGAGACACCTCGCGGCGTGACCGGCCCTCGGGCACCGTCACGTTGACCACGTTGGGTGCCGGGCCCTTGGTGAGCGTGTCGAGCGCAGTGCCGATGCTCATGCCCTCGGCCATGGTGTAGGCGCCCGGCTTGAGGTCCCCAGCCCGGCCGGACAGCCGGGTGCGGGTCTGGAAGAAGAACGCGCTGCCCACCACGCCGCGCTTCTCGAGCAGGTCGGCGATCGACCCCACGCCGGCCCCGGCCGGTACGCGCACGCTGACCCGGCCCTCGCCGCGGCCGTCCCCGGCGAGCGGCTGGAACAGGGAGAAGACGAACCAGAGGGCGACGAGGCCCACCGCCGCCGCGCCCAGTCCCAGCCCCAGGACGAGGCGCCGGCGCCCACCGT
The DNA here is from genome assembly GCA_963830065.1 of uncultured Thermoleophilaceae bacterium. Lineage (GTDB taxonomy): Bacteria > Actinomycetota > Thermoleophilia > Solirubrobacterales > Thermoleophilaceae > JACCZR01. Next base: position 193,932 of record CAWHLA010000009.1, on the reverse strand, counting down.
GGCCTGTGGCCGTGGCCCGCCGCGGCTCGCGCGTGGGCTTGACCCGCCCGGCGGTCAGGCGCTGGGCCCGGTCGCGCCAGGACTCGCCGGCCGGCGCGGAGGGTTCGGAGCGGGCGCCCCTCCCGAGCCGTCGCGGCTGCTTCGCGGACGTGGGCTGCCCGGCCGGCTTGGGCTGCGCGGCGGCCTTGGCCTGGGCGGCCGGCTCGGGCTTCGCGAAGCGTTTCGCGCGGGCCTTGCGCTCCTTCTCGGCCGCCTTCTTGGCGTCCTCGCGCGCCTTGAAGGCGTCGCGGGCGGCCCTGCGCTCCTCCTTCTCGGCCTGGCGGCTGGCGCGGACGGCGGCGCGGTCACGCGCCTTGGCCGCCTTGCGCTCATCCTTGGCGGCCTGGCGGGCAGCCCGCGCCGAAGCGCGACCGTCAGCCGCCGCCCGGCCGTCGCCTGCCGCGCGACCCTCACTCGCAGGCCGCCCGTCCGTCGCAGAGCGGCCGTCGCTCGCGGGTCGGCCGTCGCCCACGGCCCGGCCGTCGCGGGCTGTCCGGCCATCGCTCGCAGCGCGGCCGTCGCCCTTCCCCGCCTGGCGCGGCAGCCGGCTACGGCGCACGGCGCCGTCTCCATCCGCGGGCTCGGCCTTGGCCTTCCCGCCCTTGCGCTTCGCGCGGCGCGCCTCGCGCTCGCGGCGGGCGGCCTCGCGCTCCTCGGGCGCGCGCCCGCCGGGCACCGGGGGCGGTCCGGGCGTCACGCCCGCTGCCCCTGCGCGGCCAGCCAGCTCTCCAGCAGATGCGCCGCGGCGCGCGAGTCGGTATCCGCGCCCCCGCCCGACCGCTCGGCCATTCGTGTCGTCAGGCGCTCGTCGTGCAGTTCCACCGGCAGGTCCACCCGCTCGCGCAGGACGTCGGCGAACGCGCGCGCGGCACGAGCCTGCTCACCCTCCTCGCCGGCGAGGGTGATGGGCAGGCCGACGACGATCCGCTCCACGTCGCGTTCGGCAACCAGGGCCGCCAGGGCATCCAGCCCCGCCTCCTCGTCGGGTCGCGCCACCGCAGCTCAGCGGAGTCGCCAGCGTCCCCGACGGATCGGAGACCGCGCAACCACAGCGGGCCGACCCGTGGTCGAGTGCGAGCACCCGGCCCGTCATGTTGAGAGCGCCCGCTCGATCGCGGCGCGCGCCGCGGCCAGCGCCTCGGGCAGCTTCTGCGGCTCGCGGCCGCCCGCCTGGGCCATGGTGTCGCGGCCGCCACCTCCGCCACCGACGACCTCGGCAGCCTCGCTGATCACCTCGCCCGCGCGAACTCCGCGCTCGGCCACCGCCGGCGCCACCTGGGCCACCAGGCTCACGCGCTCCTCGCCCGCAGTGCCCAGCACCACCACTGCATCGCCCAGCTTCTGGCGCACCGTGTCCGACAGCGCGAGCAGGGCCTTCGGCTCGCTGCCGTCCACCGGCTCCACCACCACGGGTACGCCGGCGGTCTCGGCCGCCTTGGCCACCAGCGCCTCGGCGGCACCCTGGTCGGGCGCGCCGGAGGGCTTCTTGCCCAGCTCCTTGACCCGCTCGGCCAGCCGCTCGACGCCGCGCACCGCCTCGGCCTCGGGCGCGCGCACCAGCTCGGCGATCCGCCGCAGGCTCTCGCTTCGCTCGCGAAACAGGGTGGCCGCGGCGCTCCCGCTGACCGCCTCGATGCGACGCACGTTGGAGGCACTCGAGGTCTCCGTGGTCACGTGGAACAGGCCCACCTCGGCTGTGGAACCCACGTGGGTCCCGCCGCACAGCTCGCGCGAGACGCCGTCGACCTCCACCATCCGGACCCAGTCGCCGTACTTCTCGCCGAACAGGGCCATGGCCCCCAGGCGCTCGGCCTCCTCGCGGGTTGTCTCCAACGCGTGCACCGGGTGGCCGCCCGCGATCCACTCGGCGATCCTGCGTTCCACATCCTCGAGCTCCTCCCGGCTGAGGCGCTCGCCGTGGGTGAAGTCGAACCGCAGCTTGTCGGGGCCGACGTAGGAGCCGGCCTGGCGCACATGGGTGCCCAGCCGCTCGCGCAGCGCGGCGTGCAGCAGATGAGTGGCCGTGTGGTTGCGCATCGTCTCCAGCCGCAGGGCCCGGTCCACGGCCGCCCGGGCGGTCTCCCCCGGTCCGATCTCCCCCTCCACCTCCTCGAGCGCCAGTGCCTGGTCGTCGCCCACGCGGTACACGTCGGTCACCTGGCCCGCGCCGGACGGCGTCTCGACCCGTCCGCGATCGGCCACCTGACCGCCGCCTTCGGCGTAGAAGGGGCTCTCCTCGAGCTTGACCAGCACCAAGCCGTTGACCCGCTCGACGGCGCTGACGACCGTCTCCAGCTCGGTGGACTCGTACCCGCGGAAGTGGCTGGGCTCCGCGGCACGAGCGAACGCCAGCACCCGCTCGTGCTGTCCGCCGGTGGCAGCCGCGGTGCGGCCGCCCCCGGCGCGAGCGATCTCCCGCGCGCGGTCCATCAGCTCCTCGAACCCCTGATCGTCGACCGATAGGCCCTCCTCGGCCAGCATCTCTCGCGTCATCTCGAAGGGAAACCCGTATGTGTCGTGCAGGCGAAAGGCGTCCTCCGCGCTCACCCACGAGGTTTCTTCTTCCCGCGCGCGGGCGACGAGATCACCAAGCAGGCGCTGTCCCTGCTCCAAAGTGCGGCCAAAACCTTCCTCCTCGGCGCGCGCCCAGCCCATGATCGTGTCCCGCTGGGCGGCGAGCTCGGGGTAGGCGTCCCCCACCGTCTCGATCACGCGCTCGAACAACGCAGGCAGAAACGGGTCGTCGATCCGCAGCACCTTGCCCTGCTGGATCGCCCGCCGCATGATCCGGCGCAGCACGTAGCCGCGGTCCTCGTTGGACGGGACGACGCCGTCGGCCATCATGAACGCCGCGCCACGGCCGTGGTCGGACAGGATCCGCAGTGCGCGGGTCACGGGGAAGCTCTCGCCGTACGTGTGCCCCGACAGCTCCTCGCCGAGGGCAACCAGCGGCCGGAAGCCGTCGGTGTCGAACACCGACGGCACGTCCTGGAGGATCGCGGCCATGCGCTCCAAGCCCAGCCCCGTGTCGATGTTCTTGGCCGGCAGGTCGGTGAGCGAGCCGTCGGCGTGCAGCTCGAACTGCATGAACACGAGGTTCCAGTACTCGAGAAAGCGGTCGGTGTCGTCGCCCGGCCGGTCGTCGGGCCCGCCGAACTCGACGCCGCGGTCGAGGTACAACTCGGAGCACGGGCCGCAGGGGCCGGTCGGGCCGGCCTGCCAGAAGTTGTCGGCGCGCCCGAGGGGGACGATGCGCTCATCCGGGACGCCCACGGCGCGCCAGTGCTCGATCGCCTCCTCGTCGGGGCCGATGCCGAGGTCCTCGTCGCCGCCGAAGACCGTGATCCAGATGTCCTCCTCCGCCAACCCGAAACCCTCGGTCGAGAGCTCGAGCGCGTAGCGCACGGCCTGGTCCTTGAAATAGTCGCCGACCGAGAAGTTGCCGAGCATCTCGAAGAAGGTCAGGTGCCGGGCGGTGGTGCCGACCTCCTCGATGTCCGGCGTGCGGAAGCACTTCTGGCACGAGGTCAGGCGCCGGGTAGGCGGGTCCTCTTCCCCCCGGAAGTAGGGCTTGAAGGGCTGCATGCCGGCCGTGGTGAGCAGCACCGACGGGTCGTAGGTGGGCGGCACCAGCGACGCCGACGGCATGCGGCGGTGGCCCCGTTCCTCGAAGAACGAGAGGAACTGCTCACGTATCGCGGCGGTTTCCATAAGCCAGCCGGTCACTCTAGGCAGAAGCTGGACAGGTCGGCACCGAACTCGGGGTGCGCCCGGAAGCAGTTCTCGGCGTCGATGCGGGCCGAGAGCAGCGTCGCGTCCTCGTCGTAGCCGAGGGGCACGACGCGCGCCCGCTCGATCAGCGTGGTGTCGAGCGTGGCCCAGTCCTCGGCGGTCCGATCGGGGTCGGGGTCCACCGGCACGCGAGCGGCTGCGCGGGCCAGCTGCGGATCCAGGCGGCGAAGCGCGCGGAAGTAGGGCTCGGGGTGGGCCAGCAGCGGACGCAGGTGCACCAGCTCCGCCTGGGCCGAAGCCCGCGGTGCGACCACGCGCGCCCGCAGCCCGAGCTTTCGCAGCATGCGCGCGAACGACCTCACCACCGCCCGGTCCCCCGGGCTGGTGCTGCCGCCCACGGTCACCCGCGTGCCCTCAGCGCCGGAGTCCCGCATCAGCGACGCTGCCTCGCGCAGGTCCCCGGGCTCCGTTGGGTCTCCCCACGGGCACGGGTCGGGCTCGCGGTAGCCGTTGATCGTGGGCGGGAGCACGGTGCAACCCGCTCGCAGGCGCCCGTCGAGCACGCGGCCGAACGCCTCGGAGTCGACCGCGTAGTTGACCGCCTGGCGAACACGGATGTCGTCGAAGGGCGCCGAGCGCGAGTTCAGCGCGAACATCGTGCTCGACAGGCCCACGCTCTCGTCGTAGCGGCGGGCGTACTTTGACCGGACGTCGGGCAGTCGCTGCGCGGGAAGCGACCCGATGGTGGCGTCGACGTCGCCCGACAGCGCCCGCCGGGCGCGGCGCTCGGGGTCGGGCTCGACCGTGATCGCGATCCGGTCCACGTTTGCCTCCGGCACGTCGGGCAGGCGGAAGCGCCTGCGGCGGAGCAGCACGTACTCCCCGCGCACGCGCGCGAGGCGGTAGGGACCGATGCCGGGCGGCGGGCGCTCACCCCGGTCGGTCAGCGGCGTGCGGCTGGACACCGGAGCCGCGTAGGTGCTGGCCAGCACCTGGGCGAAGGTCCGGTCGGGAGCGCTCAGCCGGTACACGACGACCCCGGTGCGGTCGTCGGCCTCCACCGAGTCGACGCGCGCGAACAACCGCCGTCCCGGTCGGCTCAGCGCCCTGACGCGGCGCAACGAGCGCACCAGGTCGTTCGCCCGCAGCGGCGTCCCGTCCGAGTACCGCAGCCCGCGACGCAGCTTGAGCCGCCAACTCAGCCCGCCGTCGGAGACCGTGGGCAGCCCGTCGGCTAGGCCGGGTACCACGTCGGTCCCCTCCCGCCCGGTCGCGCGGCGCAGGGTGAGCGGCCCAACGTAGGCCTGCCGGACGACGAGCCGCGCCTGGGGTCCGGACGCCACGGCGGGATCCAGGGAGCCCGGCGGTCGGTCGAGCGCAAGGGTCAGAGTGCCGCCCTTGCGCGCGTCCTCCCCCACGCCGAGACCCTCGCCGGCACACCCGGCCAGGGCCAGCGCGCAGGCCGCGCAGGCCGCGAGCCGGAGCCCTGTCACTAGGCCAGTTCGTCTCGCATCGTCGCGAGCGACTTGCGGATCAGCCGCGACACGTGCATCTGCGACAGCCCGACGCGCTCGGCGATCTGCGTCTGCGGCAGCCCTTCTTCGAAGCGCATGCGCAGGATCTCGCGCTCACGCTCGGGCAACTGGTCGAAGGCGGGCGCGAGCGAGGTCCGCGTTTCCATCTGGTCGAAGCCCGTGTCCTCCTCGCCGATGGTCTCCATCGGGTCGAGGTCCTCCTCGCCGCCCGGGCCGGTCGACAGGGAGACGGTGGAGTAAGCCGAACCCACCTCGAGCGCCTCGAGCACGTCCTCGGAGGTGGACTTCAGCTCGGCGGCGATCTCGGCGATCGACGGTGAGCGGCCCAGACGTCCGGTGAGGCGGTCGATGGCGCTGGACATCGACGCGTTGAGCTCTTGGAGCGCTCGCGGCACGCGAATGGCCCAGCCCTTGTCGCGGAAGTGGCGCTTGATCTCGCCCACCACGTTCGGCGTGGCGTAGGTGGCCAGGGAGACCTCACGCTCCAGCTCGAACCGGTCGATCGCCTTGATCAGCCCGATCGCCCCGACCTGCTCGATGTCCTCCAGCGACTCCCCGCGCCCCGCGTAGCGGCGAGCCAGCGAGCGCACCAGCGGGAGGTGGCGCTCGATCAGCTCCTCGCGCGCGCTGTCGTCGCCGCCCTCGTGATAGCGGCGGAGCAGCACGCGATCCTGCTCGCGGGCCTTGGCGGCCTCGCTGGGCGAGCGGGTGCGCTGCCTCACCGTGCCTCCCGCAGCTTCTCGAGGCGGACGTAGATGGCCCCGTCGGCGGCGTCCTCCACGCCGTAGGAGTCGACCACGGCCTCGAGGATGCGGCGCAGGTTCAGCTCGCCGGGTGCCGGCGGCGGTCCCTGGAGCGCGTCGGCGATGGCGCGCTCGCGGAGCGGGCCGACGTGGGTGCGGACGCTGCGGGTACCCAGCTCGAAGGCGATGTTCACGCTGCCGTCCTGGCCCGCTTCGGCGAGCAGGCGCTCGACGGCGAGTTGGAGGTCGTCCACCTCATCGAAGGCGAAGTCCAGCGTCTCGGCGATCCCGCCCACGATCAGCCGGACCACCGCGCGGAAGTCGCGCGACAGGGGCGTGGTCAGCTCGATCCGGTCCATGCTCATGCCGCCCTCGTGATCGTGGCCTCGCCGACGACCAGGTCGCCGTCGAGCAGGACCGCGGCCTGACCGGGCGCAACCGCCTCGACGGGCCGCTCCAGTGACAGCTCGAGCGCGGCGTGGTCTCCGGCCGAGGGATCGCCCTGCACCCGGCAGCCGACCGCCCGCGAGCGGTAACGCAGCTTCACGGCGCTCACGCGGTCGCCGCGCCGGTGCAGGCGGACGTCCTCCACGCTCACGCGCGTCGCCCCGAGCTGGTCTCGCGGCCCGACCACCACTTGGTTGTGCGCGGCGTCCTTCGACAGCACGTACAGCGGCTCCTCGGCCGCGACACCCAGGCCGCGGCGCTGGCCCACCGTGAACAGGTGCTGACCGTCGTGCCCGCCGAGACGGCGCCCCGCGCGGTCGACGATGTCGCCGCGGCGCTCGGCCAGCCGGCGGCCGCCGTGGCGGCGGATGAACCCGCGCGGGCCCAGGCCGGCCACGAAGCAGAGGTCCTGGCTCTCACGCTTCTCGGCCACCGGGAGAGCCGCCTCCCGCGCGACGTCGCGCACGTGCGGCTTGCTCATCTCGCCGAGGGGAAAGGTCAGCCGGGCGAGGTGCTCCGAGGGCAGGCGGGCGAGCATGTAGCTCTGGTCCTTGTCGGCGCTCTGGGCCGCGCACAGCAGAGGCCCGTCGCGGTCCTCGCGTACGCGCGCGTAGTGACCGGTGGCCAGCTCGCCCGCGCCGAGCCGCTCGGCGGCGTGGAGCATCGAGTCGAACCGGACCTGCCCGTTGCAGCGCACGCACGGGTTGGGGGTGCGGCCAGCGGCGTGGGCGTCCAGGAAGGGATCGACAACGCCGGTGCGGAAGTCGTCGCGCAGGTCGAGTGTGAAGTGCGGCAGGCCCATCGAGTGCGCCAGGGCGCGCGCGCCGAGCACGGCGCTCGGCGAGCAGCAGGAGCGCTCGCCGTCGGTGGAGGGGTCGGCCCACAACTCGAGCGTCAGCGCCACCACGTCGCGACCGCTCTCGCGCAGCAGGTGGGCGGCGACCGCGCTGTCGACGCCGCCGCTCAGCGCGACGGCCGCGCGGCCCGGGTGTGGGGGCAGCGTTGGTCCGCCGTCGCGCACGGCCGCGCCCAGCGCGCGGTGCAGCGCGTCGGCGGCGAGGTCTGCTCCGTGACGCCCGGCCCGCGTCAGGCCACCGGCCGCCGCGGCGATGTCCGCCGGGGTGATGCGAGCGGCGTCGAGCAGCGGGGCATCCTCGACGAGCTCGACGACCGCGTCGGCGGCGGCGCGCAGCGCCCCACAGCCCTCGAGCTCGATCTCGGCGGAGGTCACCCGCGCGGCGTCCACGTGAAGACTCACGCGCAGGAGGTCACCGCAGGAAGAACCACCTGCGGCACCCGAATGGGGATAGGCCAGATTCACGCCAAACTCGCTCCTCAGACTGACAGAGGCCCCAGCTTGCCGCTGCCGTTCGGGAGTTGGGCCTGCATCTGCAAGCGTGGGTGTTCTCCGGAACTCCCCACAAGGAGCCCCGAGTCGAACTCCCATCCCGTTGGTGTTGGCTCAACGTGTGAGAGACGGCTGGCGCACAAGCTCGGGCCGAGGCCGAGCGTAGCAGCGAGATTCAGGGCTTCTGCCCGCCCTGAGGGCGCAACCCGAGCTCCTTCAGCTGCTCGGGATCGACCGGTGCCGGAGCGCCGGTCAGAGGGTCGCTGCCGCTGGCCGTCTTGGGGAAGGCGATCACGTCGCGGATCGACTCGCGGCCGGCCAGCAGGGTCACGATTCGGTCCAGCCCGAACGCGATGCCGCCGTGCGGCGGCGCCCCGTAACGCAGCGCCTCCAGCAGGAAGCCGAAACGCTCCCTCGCCTCGTCCGGCCCGATGCCCAGCGCGTCGAAGACTTTCTGCTGCACCTCGGGCGTGTTGATGCGGATGGAGCCGCCGCCCAGCTCCCAGCCGTCGAGCACGATGTCGTAGGCGCGGCTCCGCCAGCTCCCCGGGTCGCCGTCGAGATCGCCCGTGGGCGCAGTGAAGGGATGGTGCAGTGGATCGAAGCGGCCCGCCTCGTCGTCCCACTCGAACATCGGGAAGTCGAGCACCCACAGCACGTCGTGCACTCCCTCGGGCGCCGGCCCGGCCACCTCGAGCCGCAGGGCGCCGAGCACCCGAGCGGCCACCTCGGCGCGGTCGGCCACGATCAGCACCACGTCGCCCTCGGCAGCGCCCAGGGCGTCGAGCGCGCGGCTGATCTCGTCCTCGGAGAGGAACTTCGCCACCGGCGAGCGCAGCGAGCGGCCTTCCTCGACGACTCCCCACACGAGCCCGCCGGCGCCCAGCGACTGTGCCTGCTCGGTCAGGGCGTCGAACCGGCTGCGCGGGAACTCGCCGCTCGCCTTCAGCCCCCTGACGACGCCGCCCGAGTCGATCACGCTCGCGAAGACCTTGAACTCCGAGCCGCGGAACGCCTCGGTCAGCTCGACGATCTCGTGGCCGACCCGGCGGTCGGGGCGGTCGGTGCCGTAGCGCAGCATCGCCTCGTCGTAGGAGACTCGCTCGATCGGCAGCTCGAGCTCGATGCCGCCCACCGCGAGCACCTCGCGGAGGAGGGGATCGACCAACGCCATGACGTCCTCCTCGTCGACGAAGGACATCTCCACGTCGAGCTGGGTGAACTCGGGCTGGCGGTCGGCCCGAAAGGCCTCGTCGCGAAAGCAGCGGACGATCTGGAAGTAGCGCTCGAAACCACCCACCATCAGCAGCTGCTTGAACAGCTGCGGCGACTGGGGCAGCGCGTACCAGGAGCCCGGCTGCAGCCGGGCGGGTACCAGGAAGTCCCGCGCGCCCTCGGGGGTGGAGCGGGTGAGCATCGGCGTCTCGATCTCGAGGAAGCCTTCGTCCCCCAGGCGCTCGCGCATCGTCCGCGCGACCTCGTGGCGCAGGACGATCGCGTCGCGCATGTGCTCGCGTCGCAGGTCGAGGTAGCGGTAGCGCAGCCGCAGCTCCTCACCGACGGGGTCGTCCTCGACGATCTCGAAGGGAGGGGTCTCGGAGTCGGCGAGCACTTCCAGCTCGCGCACGTTGAGCTCGACCTCGCCCGTGGGCAGGTTCGGGTTCACCGTGCCCTCTTCGCGGCGCACCAGCTCGCCGCGGGCGCTCAGCACGTGCTCCCCGCGCAGTCGCTCGGCCGCAGCGTGCGCATCGGGCTGCTCCTCGGGGCGAAAGACCAGCTGCAGGAGACCCGTACGGTCGCGCAGATCGATGAAGATCAGCCCGCCGTGGTCGCGCCGGCGGTGGACCCAGCCCGCCACGCGCACCTCCTCGCCGACCCGGTCGGCGCGCAGGTCCCCGGCCCACGCGTCGCGGAAGGCGTTGGCCCTGGGCGGCTTCATCCGAGCTCCCTCAACACTTCGTGCACAGCGCCCAACTCCCGCTGGTCTCCGCTCTGCATGTCCTTGAGCTCGACAGTGTCACCCAGGATCACCGTGTGCCCGGCGCCGAGGCGGTCGGCCTGTTTGAGCTGCCCCTTCAGCGAGCGGGTGGTGTGGTCGAGCTCGGCCAGCCGCCCCCTGGCGCGCAGGTCGCGCACCAGCGCGAAGGCCTCGCGCGCCCGCTCGGGCTTGGCCACCGCGACGAACACCTCGGCGACCGCGGGGCGCGGTTCGAGGCTCTGGGCCATCAGGATCCGCTCGATGCCGGCCGCCCAGCCCACGCCAGGGGTGGGTGGCCCGCCCAAGAGCTCGACCAGGCCGTCGTAGCGCCCGCCACCCCCCAGGGCGGCTTGAGCGCCCAGCACTCCGCTCTCGACCTCGAACACGGTGCGGGTGTAGTAGTCGAGGCCGCGGACCAGCGTCGGGTCGACCTCGTACTCGACTCCGGCGTCGTCCAACAGCGCCCTCACCTCGGCGAAGTGGGCGGCGTCGTCGTCGTTAAGGCGGTCCAGCAGCTTCGGCGCCTCGGTCATCACCGCTTGGGTTCCCTCGTCGTCGGAGTCGAAGGCCCGCAGCGGGTTCTGGTCCAGGCGAGCGCGAACCGTCTCGGTGAGCTCCCCCTCGCGCGCGCGCAGCCAGTCGCGCAGCTCGGCGCGGTACTCGCGCCGAGTCTCGGCGGAGCCCAGGCTGGACAGCCGCAGCCGCACCTCGGGACAGCCGGCCACCAGCTCCGAGAGCAGCAGGATCAGCTCGGCGTCGACCGACGGCTCGTCGGTGCCCAGGGCCTCGGCGCCCACCTGCGCGAACTGGCGGAAGCGCCCGGCTTGCGGCGCCTCGTGGCGGAAGAACGGGCCCCAGTACCAGAGCTTCACCGGCTGGGCACGCTTGTGCATGCCGTGCTCGACGTACGCGCGGCAGATCGCCGCCGTGCCCTCCGGGCGCAGGGTCAGCGAGCGCCCCGCCTTGTCCTCGAAGGTGAACATCTCCTTCTGCACGACGTCGGTGGACTCCCCCACCCCGCGTGCGAACAGCTCGGTGTCCTCGAAGATCGGCGTCTCCACGTAGTCGTAGAGCGCGCGGTTGAACAGGTCGCGGCTGGACTCGAGCAGGTCGAGGCGTGCGCGACCGTCCTCGGGCAGGACGTCGAACGTGCCCCGAGGGGCCTTCAGCGCGCGAGCTCCGCCAGGAACGGGTTGGTGGCCCGCTCGGCGCCCAGCGTGGTCACGCCCATGTGACCGGGGTACACCGTCGTCTCCTCGGGCAGGGCCTCGACCAGAGAGCGGATCGAGCGCATCAGCGTCGGCCCGTCGCCGCCGGGCAGGTCGACGCGGCCCACCGAGCCCTGGAACAGGACGTCGCCGGAGAACACGACCGCCTCGTCGGGGATGGAGAAGGTCACGTGGCCCGGGCTGTGGCCCGGCGTGAACAGCACCTCGATGTCCAAGCCGGCCAGCTGGAGCGTCTCGCCGCCCTCGAGGTCGTGCTCGGCGTCGTAGCTTTCGAACGGCCCGAAGCCGGGCCAGGGCACGAAGCTCATGATGTCGGCCAGAACCGGCCGCTCGATCTTCGGGACCCATACCTCGGCGCCGGTCGCCTTGGCCACCGGGGCCACCGCGCCGACGTGGTCGAAGTGGGTGTGGGTGAGGAGGATCCCCTCGAGCGTGACGCCCAGCTCCTCGATCGCGCCGAGCAGCTTCGGGGCCTCGTCGCCGGGGTCGACGATCAGCGCACGATCGGAGCCGTCGCGCCGGAAGATGTACGTGTTCTCGGCCACCTGGCCGACGGTGAACATGCGGACGTCCATAGGTCCGAGCCTACTTCCGTTTCCGTCGCTGGCGCATGTTGTAGAAGAGCTTGTCGGTGCCGTAGCCCAGCGGGATGTAGATCAGGAAAACGAACACGGTAAGCACGAGCGCCTGGCTGATGGGCCGGCTGAACAGCGGCGAGGCCAGCAGCACGCCGAAGATGACCGCCGCGATCGCCGCCCGCTGGATCGCACCCTTCCAGGTCGGCAGGCGGTTCATGCGGTCCTCGCGCCGCTGCCGCGCGTCGGCCTTGGAGTCCCCCTTGCCCTTGGCGGCGCTCGGCTTGCCGGAGCCGGACCGGACCACGTTCCCGGCCGGGGTTCCCTTGTGTTTGCGCCTGCGCTTTCGCTTCGTCTGGGCCACGGTCAGTGCAATCCTCGCAACACCTGTTCGATGAGGTGCCTCTCGGGGCTGAAGCCGCGCAGCGGAACGTCAGCGGGAAAGCCCTCGAATGCCGCCTCGGGGGCCAGGCCGACCAGCTCGGCCTCCGCCACCGGCGCCAGCCTGCGAACGGCCTCCACCACCTCGCGTAGCGGGGTGCGGCGATGGTCCTCGACGTTGGTCGACACCTGCGCCCGCCCCCGGTCGGGCAGGTACAGCCCGAGGGCGCGGACACCCTCCAGGCCCCCGTTCGGCTCGCGTATGCCCGCCGCGATTCGGCGAGCGAGCTCCACGTCATCGCTGTCGAGGTCGAGGTTGAAGGCCACCAGCGGCGGCCGCGCCGCGGCCAGGATCACCCCGGCGCTGGGGTGGGCCCGGGGCGGCCCGAAGTCCGGCACGACGTCGCCGCTCTCCAGTCGCTTGGCCAGTCCCTCGTGCCCGCCGGCCCGTAGGTCCGCCCGGCGGCGATGCTCGGGCCGCGTGGCGAGCTCGCCGTAGAGCACCACCGGGACCTCGAGCTCGTCGGCGATCAGGTTGGCGGCGGTGAGGACGGCGGCGCAGGCGGCGCCCCGATCTGCGTCGTCGAGGTAGACCACCGGCATCACGTCCATCGCGCCCACGCGCGGGTGGAGGCCGGCGTGCTCGCGCAGGTCGATCCGCGCGACCGCCTCGCGGGCGCCGCCCAGAAGCTCCCGGGGAAGATCGGCGGGCGGGGCGGCCAGGGTGAACACGCTGCGGTGGTGGTCGGCGTCGGCGTGGAGATCCAGCAGCTGCGCGTGCGCAAAGCCGGCGCCGATCGCCTCGATCACCTCGTGGTCGCGACCCTCGCTCACGTTGGGCACAGCCAGAAGCAGCGGGGGATCGGCCACAGGACAAATCTAGATCGCCCCCGCCGGCGACCCGGCCCGGGCTACGGTGTCCCCGTGAGCGCGCGGCCGGAACCGATGCTGCTGGAGAACGGCGACCTCCTGGTCCCCGCCGAGGAGGGGACCGAGATGGTCAGGCTGCGGCCCGGCGACGAGGGACACGCGGACTGGCTGGCGTACGTCCAGAGCCAGCGGCCCCGTGAACCCGTCGCCCGGGAGCCCAGCAGGAGGGAGCCCGCTCCGCCCAGGGAGCGTGCCCCGTCCAGCGGCCGCAGGGCCGGCGGCTGCGGCCTCGGGCTGCTGGTGGGGATCCTGCTCGTCCTGATCCTGATCGTGGTCGCCGTCCTGGCGATCCTCTCGCTGGTCAGCGACCTGCAGCTACCCGACCTGCCCGACATCCCCGGGCTGCCCGAGGATGCCCCCGGCGGGGGCCAATAGCCCACCGAGGGAACTGGGGCCGAGGGCTATGCTCGGCCCTGCGGCTCCGTAGCTCAGCGGTTAGAGCGCACCACTCATAATGGTGAGGTCCCTGGTTCAAATCCAGGCGGAGCTACCTCGACGAAGCCCCTGCTACGCCGCGCGTTTTGGGACGGTGCCGATAACCCCCTTCGGTTCCGTGGGCTAGGCCTGGACAGTCCGTGAGAGAATCTCGCCTGAACGGATAGGCGGCGGAACAACCGTCCCCGCAAACCGGAAGGAGCCTCGTATGGTCATCGCCGTGGCCGGGGGAGCCTGGATCTTCCTCGGCGTCATAATCCTGACGCTCATTGGGGTCGTCATCGGCTTCTACACCCGCCGGGGCAGCGGCATTAACTTGCATCCCTACCGGCATGTCCACGGGGGTGCCCCGGGTGCCAACCACCCCACGCACGACGCCGGGGGCTCAGATCGAACGGAGCCGCGCGAGCGCGAGGTCGCGAAGCGGTGGCGGAACCAGGACCGACCGGAGCATGCCTCGCCCGAGGAACGGGCCGCGGAGCGCGCCGAGGCTCAGCGTCCCAAGTCGAGCAAGCACGACAAGGCTCCGCGGCACTAGACCTCCATGTAGATCCCTCCTGTGGGGGCTAAGCGGCTGAGGGACGGCCCGCTCGCTCGGCGACAGCCTTCGCGTCCTTCTCGGCGAGGACGGGGACCCAGATCGTCTCATTGTCGACCTTGAGCGAACGTGCCCTCTGGGATACGACGACATCCCCGAGGGCGTGCTTTGCGACGACGCCCGTCGTCTTCGTGGCGCTCCAGATGCTGCCGTCGAGCACGTACAGGTTGCGCTGGGTGACGACGACGTGGCGCGGGCGGACCATCCCGACCATGGCCCCGAGCCCGCCGAGCTTTCCCTGGGCGCGCCGGACTGCCCGCTCACGGTCAGCTCGGCTTCTTCGTCTTCCTCCAGGTACTCCTGGGCGTTCGCGATCAGCCTGTCGCGCCGGGCCAGGGCCCCACGATACGTCAGCCGCGGGGCTCTCGCGCAGGACCAGGCGTGGTACGACTCTGGGCCTGCCGGCCTGCCTGCTCCTTCTGCTCGGGGGCGCTGCTCGCCGCTGCTCTGGGGTGCGGCTCAGCTCCGCCCGGCGACGCTGGCCAGGATACGTCGGAGCTGTTCCAGGTCGCCCGTGCTCACAGAGCTGAGCGCCGGCGGCGGGGTGGCCAGGATCGCGTCCACGCGTCGCGCCATCTCTTTGCCCTTGCGCGTGGCTTCGACCACCTTGGCCCGACGGTCGGTGGGATGATCGGTGCGGCGCACGAGCTTCAGCCCTTCGAGCTCGTCGACCAGCACCGTGGCGTTGGGAGGGTCGATCCCCAGCGCGGCGGCAAGCTCGCTCATCGACATCGGGCGGCGGGCTACTCGACGGACCGCCCGGGCGCGCGAGAAGCTCAGGCCCAGGGCCTCAGAGACCTCGCGGCGCGTGTGGGCGCCGCCCGCCCGGCCGCGCCATTCAGGCCTGGCGCCTCCGCCGTCCGTACCAGCTGTTGTGAGGGTCCACGTTCTCGAGCGCTCCCAGCGCCTTCCCGGAACGCCCGACGAGGTGTTCGGCTTCTTCGCCGACGCGCACAACCTCGAGGCGATCACTCCGCCCTTCCTCGGCTTCGAGGTGGTCACGCCCAAGCCGATTGCCATGGACGAGAGCACGCTGATCGAGTACCGGCTGAAGCTGCACGGGGTGGGGCTGAACTGGCTGACCCGGATCGATGTCTGGGAGCCGGGCGTGCGGTTCGTCGACCGTCAGCTCAAGGGGCCGTACCGCCTGTGGCATCACACCCATACGTTCGAGCCCGATGGAGCGAGCACGCTGATGCGGGACGTCGTGCGCTACGCGCTGCCGCTCGGGCCGCTCGGCGAGGTGGCTCGCGCGGTGGTGGTGAAGCGCGACTTGGGGCGCATCTTCGACTTCCGTCAGGCCGAGATAGCACGACGCTTCAATAAGTAAAGTAACGTCGCAATGCGCACGTTCTGGCGACTGCTCGGCTTCCTGAAGCCCTACCGGGCTGGGGTGATCGCCTCCTTCGTGCTCGCGGCCGCCGCGATGGGCATGGGCGTGCTGATCCCGTTCCTCATCGGCCGCACCGTTGACGATGTGCGCGGCGACGGCGCCGACCTCCAGCCGCTGGTCTGGGCACTGATCGGGGCCGGGGTGCTGAGGCTCCTGTTCAGCGTGGTGAGACGACTGGTGGCGGGGCGCGTCTCGCTCGGCGTCGAGTTCGACCTGCGCAACCGGATGTACGGCCATCTGCAGTCGCTGGAGCTGGCCTTCTTCGACGGCCAGCAGACCGGCCAGCTCATGTCGCGCTCCACGGTCGACCTTCAGGCCGTCCGCTTCTTCCTCGGCTACGGCCTGGTGTTCATGGCCCAGGCCGCCCTCACCATCGTCATCGCCGCGGTGGTGATGGTGGTGGTGAACCCGCTGCTCGCCCTGGTCGCCCTCCTCCCAATGCCGTTCGTGCTGTGGGTGGCGTGGCGCTACGGGTCGCGCAACCGCCCGGCCAGCCAGGAGGTCCAGCAGCGCATCGCCGAGCTGACCGCCGAGGCCGAGGAGAACGTCTCCGGCGTCCGCGTGGTCAAGGCCTTCGCCCAGGAGCAGCGCCAACTGCACCGCTTCCGCGGTGCCGTCAAGCGGGTGTTCGACCAGTCGATGGTCTCCACCCGGCTGCGCGCCTTCTACAACCCGTTCATCGGCTTCCTGCCCCAGCTCGGCCTGGCCGCGCTGGTGCTGGTGGGAGGCAACCAGGTCATCAACGGCACCATCAGCGTCGGCGACTTCGTCGCCTTCTACGGCTACGTGGTGATGCTCACCTCGCCCATGCGCACCCTGGGCGTGATGCTCGGCATGGCCCAGCGGGCGGTGGCCTCCGGCGCGCGCGTGTTCGAGATCCTCGACCGCGGCCCCGAGCTGGTCGCCCCCTCCGGCGCACCGGCACTGCCCGCGGGAGGTGGACGGGTGGAGCTGCGCGGGGTGACGTTCGCCTACGAGGAGGGTGGTGACCCGGTGCTAAGTGACGTTGACCTCGAGGTCGCGGCGGGTCAGACCGTCGCCGTCGTCGGCGCCACCGGGTCCGGCAAGACCACCCTGGTGCTGCTCGTGCCACGCCTCTACGACGTGGACCAGGGCGCCGTGCTGATCGACGGCGTCGACGTGCGCGACGTGGACCTCCAGTCGCTGCGCCGTGACGTCGCGCTGGTCTCCGACGACGCCTTCCTGTTCTCGGCCACGCTGCGCGACAACGTCGCCTATGCGCGGGCTGATGCCGGCGAAGAGGAGATTCGCGAGGCCGCCGAGCGCGCCGGCTTGTCCGAGCTGATCGAGGGCCTGCCTGACGGCTTCGAGACGCTGGTGGGCGAGCGCGGGCTGACCCTGTCCGGGGGCCAGCGCCAGCGCGTGGCCATCGCCCGGGCCCTGCTCGCCGGCCCCCGGATCCTGATCCTCGACGACGCCACCTCCAGCCTGGACGCGACCACCGAGGGCCGGATCAAGAACGCGCTGGGCGAGGTGATGGAGGGCCGCACCACGTTCGTCATCGGCCACCGCCTGTCCACGATCTCGCTGGCCGACGAGATCGTTGTGCTCGAGGAGGGACGGGTGACCGCCCAGGGCACCCACGAGGAGCTGCTCGAGGACTCCGAGCTCTACCGGCAGATCGCGCACGGCTCGGAGCGGATCGTGGACGACCGCGATCCCGAGGAGGCCGAGGTGGCGGGCCTGTGAGAGGCGACCGCAAGCGCAAGGTCGGCCAGCTGCTCGCGCTGCTGCGTCCCTACCGCGGACGGGTGATCCTGATGTTCGTCGCGCTGACACTGGCCACGGCCGCCAGCCTGGCTCCCCCCTACCTGGCCGGGCGGGCGATCGACGACGGCGTCCGCCAGAAGAGCGTCACCGCGCTGGTGGTGATCACGGCGCTGTTCCTGCTCGCCGCGCTGGTCAACTGGGGCGCCAGCTACGCGCAGACCTACCTCGTCAACTGGGTCGGCCAGCGTGCGCTGCAAGATCTACGCGAGCGGCTGTTCGCCCACCTCCAGCGGCTGTCGGTGGGCTTCTACTCGCGCAATCGCGCCGGCGTGGTGATCTCGCGCATCACCAACGACGTCCAGGCGCTCGACCAGCTCGTCACCGACGGCGTCGTCACGCTGTTCTCCGCATCGCTCACGCTGGTCGGGACCGCGGCGATCCTGATCTTCCTCGACGCGGAGCTCGCCCTGGTCACCTTCGCGGTGTTCCCTGCGCTGGTGATCGCGAGCGTGATCTTCCGGCTGGCCTCGGCCAACGCCTACCGCATCACGCGGGAGAAGATCGCGCTGGTCACCGCCTACCTGCAGGAGACGCTGTCCGGCGTTCGGGTGGTGCGGGCGTTCGGCCAGGAGCCGCGTCACACCAACCGCTTCTCCGAGCTCAACGAGGACAACCGGGCCGCCAACATGAAGACGGTCTACCTCAACGCCGCGTACTTCCCGGCGATCGAGCTTCTGTCCGCGGTGGCCACGGCGGCGATCCTCCTCTACGGCGGAAACCAGGTGCTCGACAACGCGATCACCATCGGCGTGCTGGCGTCGTTCGTCTTCTACCTGCAGACGTTCTTCGACCCGATCCAGCAGCTCTCCCAGCTCTACACCACCTACCAGGCCGGGATGGCCGCGCTGGACAAGATCTTCGACCTCCTCGACGAGGATCCCGACGTGACGGACGCCCCCGACGCGGTCGAGCTGCCGCGGGTGCGCGGCGAGATCCGCTTCGACGACGTGACCTTTGCCTACGGCGACGGCGATCCGGCGCTGGCCGACGTCGACCTGACGGTGGCGCCCGGGCAGACGGTCGCGCTGGTCGGGGCCACCGGGCGCCGGCAAGTCGACGCTGGCCAAGCTGGTCGCCCGGTTCTACGACCCCACCGAGGGCACCGTGCTGATCGACGGCCACGACCTGCGCGGCGTGACCGAGCGCTCGCTGCGCTCGCAGCTGGGGATCGTCCCCCAGGAGGGCTTCCTGTTCTCGGGCTCGATCCGCGACAACATCGCGTTCGGCAGCCCCGAGGCCACCGACGATGAGGTCGAGGTGGCCGCGCGTGCGGTGGGAGCGGACGAGTTCATCGAGCGGCTGCCCGACCGCTACGACACCCCGGTCGGTGAGCGCGGCGGCCACCTGTCCGCCGGCCAGCGTCAGCTGGTGGCCTTCGCGCGCGCGGCCGCGGCCGACCCGCGCGTGCTGATCCTCGACGAGGCGACCTCCAACGTCGACGTGGCCACCGAAGCCCGCATCGAGCACGGGCTGCGCCGCCTGCTCGCGGGCCGCACCGCGATCGTGATCGCCCACCGCCTGTCGACCATCCGCTCGGCCAGCCGAATCCTGGTGCTGGAGGGCGGGCGCATCGTGGAGCAGGGCACCCACGAGGAGCTGCTTGACGCGGGCGGGGCGTACGCCCGGCTCTACGGAGACTGGTCCGGCGAAGCGGCCGCCTAGGGCCTCGAGGGCCTCACTGGGGAACCTGGATTCGAACCAGGACTGACTGCTCCAGAGGCAGTAGTGCTGCCGTTACACCATTCCCCATCGCGGAGTTCGCGGCGAAGAAATCCGGAACCGCGGAGCGGAGTCTAGTCAGACATTCCGCCCGTTTCGACCGCCGGGCGCGGGCGGGGCGGAGCCCACGCGCGGGCGGGCGGGCGGGCTGCTGACCAGGCCCTAGCCCAGGTCAGAGCTCTCGTCGGCGAGCACCGACGCTTCGGGCGCTCCGCCCTCGGTGATAAACCGCCTGGCCGCGTCGAGCTCGCTCTCGTCGCGATCCACCGACAGGGCCGCCGTCACATTGCCGTCCTCCACGTAGAACGCCGTGAAGCTGCCGTCGTCCAGCGAGCCCCGGATGGCATGCTCGCCGCTGCCCGGGCCCACGTACTCGAACGAGGCCCAGTCGGCCAGGTCTGAGAAGAAGTAGGGCACCGACTCGTGGTCGACGCCCCGCCCGACCATGTTGCGCGCCGCCGTCTTGCCCTGCTCGGCCGCGACGTCCCAGTGCTCGATCCGCAGCGGGGCGTCGTGGATCACGCTGTGGTACTCGCACATGTCCCCGGCTGCGTAGACCCCCTCGAGCGAGGTCTCCAGGCCCGACGAGCACAGCACGCCACCGGCCTCCCCCAGCTCCAGGCCTCCCGAGCGGGCCAGCATCGTGTCTGGCGTCACCCCGGCGCCGACCACGACCATGTCGCAGTCCAGCTCCACCCCGCCCTCGGTCACCACCCGGGTGACCCGGCCGTCGGAGCCCTCGAAGCGGTCGAGCGAATCGCCGCCGTGGATCTCGATGCCGTGGGACCTCAGCACGTTCCCGAAGAAGGGCGCGACCTCCGGGCCGAAGGACCGCTCGAGCACCTCGTCCTCCTGCATCACGATCGTGCACTGCTTGCCCAGCCCGGCGGTGAGCGACGCAGCCACCTCGCAGCCGATGTAGCTGCCGCCGATGAGCACCACCCGCTCGGCCTCCGCGGCCTCCTCGCGGATCGCGTCCGAGTTCCCGAACGTGCGCAGGTAGTGGATGCCCTCCAGGTCGGCGCCGTCGGCTCGCAGCCGGCGCACGTTGGCGCCGGTGGCCAATAGCGCCCTGCCGAACTCGACCTCCTCCTTGGAGGACAACTTGGCCGTCCGCGCCTCCGGATCGAGCTTCATGACGCTCGTCCGCGTGAGCAGCTCCACCCCGTTCTCGTCCCACCACTCCGAGGGCTGGGCGTAGGCGTCCTCCTGCTTCGACTCGCCGCGGAGGTAGTCCTTGGACAGGGGCGGGCGGTCGTACGGCGGATGCGGCTCGCGGCCCACCAGCAGGATCGACCCCTGCGCCCCCTCCTCGCGGAGGGTGCGGGCGCAGCGAGCCGCGGCCACGCCACCCCCGATGAGGAGGAAGTCGACCGAGCGGTCGGCCACTCAGGCCGCTTCGGTCGCGGGCGCGAAGCGCCCGGTCACGTCGGCCTCGAGCCCGGTATCCAGCACCAGCAGGACCTCGTCGCCCGCCTGGATCACGGACTCTCCCGTGGGCACGTGGCCGCCGCCGTCGCGCAGGATGGAGATCACCAGCGACCCGTCCGGCAGCCCCAGCTCCACGACCTGCTTGCCCACCGCGGGCGAGTCGGGGCCCACTTCGAGCTCGATGATCTCGAGCCGCTCGGTGGGCAGGTCGAGCAGGTGGACCAGCCCGTACTCGGGCACCTCGTGCTCGATCAGGCGCAGGATCAGGTCGGTGGCCGAAACGGCGGGCTTGACGCCGAGCAGCTCGAAGTGCTCCAGGTTGCGCGGGTTGTTGCAGCGGGCGACCACCCGTTCCACCCCGTACTTCTCCTTGGCGACCTGGCAGATGAGGATGTTGTCCTCGTCGTCGCCGGTCACGGCGATCACGAGGTCGGCGCGCTCGATGCCGGCCCGCTCGAGCACCCACAGCTCGGATCCGTCGCCGGACTGGATCCGGTGCTCGAGCTCCTCCTCGACGACCTGGTAGCGGCGAGAGGAGTTCTCGATCACCGTGACCTCGCTGCCCTTCTCGATCAGCTCCCGGGCGAGGTTCCAGCCGACCTTGCCCGCTCCGACGATGAGGATGTACATCAGCCCGCCACCCCCTCGAAGGGAGCCTGCCCGCTGACCGCCTGCTCGAGCAGCTCGATGGCGATCTGGGTGGGGCAGACCGTCTGGAGGCCCTGCTCCGAGTACCACCTGGCCCGGGCCGGATCCAGCACTCGGACCACGACCCTCTCCACCTCGAAGCGCCGTTGGGCGATCTGGGCGATCACCAGATTTGTGTTGTCGCCGTCGGTGGAGGCGACGAACGCGTCGGCGCGCTCGATGCCCGCCTGCATGAGCGCATCGATCTCCAGCGCGGTGCCCTCGGTGAACTGGCCGCCGAGGTCCTCCCAGCTCTGGGACTGGCCCTTGTTGAGCTGGGCGATGGCCTCCGGGTCCTCATCGAGCACGGAAACGGTGTGACCCTGGGAGAGCATCGCCTTGGCGACGGCCGACCCCACCCGGCCACTACCCACGATCAGGACGAACATGAGCGCCGCACTCTACTCCGGAGCCACCGGCTCGGGGGCGCCAGCCGGGGCCGTGAGAATCACCTTGCAGGGGGCCTTCTCGACCACGTAGCGGGTGGTCTCCCCCACTGAGCGGTCGCGTGACAGGGAGCGGCCGCCCAACAGAGCGCCCCCGCGGGTGCGCGAGGCCTCCTCCGCGGCGAGCACGATGGCCTCCACTCCGCGGCGCTTGGCCTCCGACACGATCGCCGCCCCGGCGGAGCGCCCGCGCACCATCGCGGTGGCCACCTCGACCCCCTCGTACTCCTCGCCCACCTCCTTGGCACGGGCCAGCAGCCGCTTGGCCTCCTCCACCCGCTCGGGTGGCACGCGAGCGTCCATCGGCAGCGACATGGGCATCTCGAACACGTACAGCGCCTCGAGCATGGCCCCGCCGTGACCCTCGTCGGCCTTGTCGGCGGCCAGGCGCCCGGCGGTGCCCACGATGTCGTCGTCGAGCTCGCTGCCGGACACCGGCACCAGGATGCTCCCGTACTCGAGCTCCTCGCGCTCGACCAGGGCCGCGGCGGGGATGGTGAAGCGCTTGGTCAGCGACTTGTCCTGCCCGCGCCGGTAGATCACGTACAGGACGATCCCGAAGAGCATCCAGATCCCACCCGCGATGCGCGCGCCCTCGTGCAGGACCACCACGCTCACCCAGCCCGCCGCGGACAGCACCGCTCCCAGGGCGGCGGGAACGGGGATCGAGCCGCCACCGACCGGCACCGAGAACGGCATGCGGTACGCGCTGCGGCGGTCGGGCTCGCGGAAGCGGAGCACGATCACGGACAGGTGGGCGATCGTGAAGGCAAGCATCGCGCCGAACGCGAACAGGCCGGCAAGGAAGTCGACGTCGCCGGGCACCGCCAACCCGAAGGCCAGCGCGCCGCAGATCCCGATCGCGACGTACGGCGTGGAGCGCGCCCGGTGCAGGCGCCCGATCACGCTCGGCACCTGGCGGTTGGTGGCCAGCGAGTAGGCCAGCCGGCCCACCCCGAGCATCTGGCCGTTGACCGCCTGGGCCAGCACCAGCGCGGCCATCACCCCCACGGTGTAGCGCAGCGCATCGGCGGCCCAGTCGGGCTGGAAGCTCGACACCACCCCCAGGACCGGCATCTCGACGAAGGGCCCGCCGAGGGCGGTGGTGCCGTTGGTGACCGGGACCACCATCAACGCGACCACCGACACCCCGACGAGCATCAGGAAAACGGCGGCCGAACTGAGCGCCACGAAGCGCTTCAGCCCACGCCGCCCGACCTTGACCTCGCCGGCAAGGCCCGACGCCGCCTCGATTCCGGTGGCCGCGGCGGCGGCCAGCGTCGCGGCGAAGACCAGGTCCTCGACGCGCGGCGAGACGCCGAGGTCGATCGAGTCGGTGATCACCGAGAAGTCCGTGGTGGTAGACAGGCCGACGGCGATGATCACCGCCACCAGGAGCACGTTCAGCAGCGTTATCCGCAGCACGAAGCGCAGCCGCTCGGGTGAGATTCCACGCACGTTGAAGACCATCACCGCAGCCAGCACGAGCGCGATGATCGCCGTCTCGAGCCCCGGGTCGTTCGCCTTGCCCCAGAACGCGCTTAGGTAGTGCGGCACCGCCACGGCGGCGATGGCCATGACGATCACGTAGTCGAGCACGATCGCCCAGCCGGCCAGGAAGCTGACCAGCTCGTTGAACGCGTAGCGCGCGAAGGTCGAGGCGCCGCCGCGCTCGGGATGGAGCGAGGTGCCCTCGACGTAGGTGAGCATCGTGAGCACGAACAGCAATGCGCCGAGCACGAAGACCACCGGCGTCAGGCCCAGGGCCTCGCCCGCCACCACGCCCAGCACGTAGTAGATCGACGAGCCGACCGCCGACAGGACGATCGCGAACAGCGCCGGCTCGCCGAGGCTGCGCGCGAAACGGTCCTCTGCGTCGGCCGAGCGGGCGAACCCCTCGCGCATCCGCGCGGCCACCGGCCCCGCCCCGTCTCCCGTGGGCCCCTTCATCGCGCGCTGGTGGCGCGGGAGATCCACAGCCGCCCGCCACCGATGATCACGAAGGCCGCCCCGAGCACCGTGCCGAGGACCACACCGCCGCCGCGCGCGATCGTGCTCGCCATCATCGCCACCCCCAGCACGAGGATCAGGGCCGAGAGGACGCGCTGCACAAGCGAAATCTTAGGCCGGAACGCCCGCCTTCTCCGCCTCCCGGCGCTCCACGTCCGCGGGGGTGGAGTCGATGATCACCCGGCAGGGCCGGTCGGACAGGACCGTCTCGGCCGTTCGGCCCAGCAGCGAGGACCCGGTGCGCTTCGGCGGCACGCTCATCACGATCGCGCGCGCCTTGATCTCCCGCGCCTCCTGGAGGATCCGGCGTCCCGCCTCGCCGGCGCGCACCTTCTCCCAGTGGCCGGTCACCCTTCTTCCCCCGCGCACGCGGGCCGAGTCCACCGCCGCGGCCGCGAGCGACTCCTGCTCGGGCATCGTCGCGTCGATCGGCGCGTTGGCAGGGACGGTGATCGTGACCAGTATGTGGATGCCCCGCCGGCGGCGGGCGGCGAGCCGGACCGCGGTGTCCACCGCTCCGGCGCTGTAACGGCCGTCCTCGAAGGCCACCAGCACCGACTCGTACTCGACCTCGTGCTCGACGGCGGGCTTGGGCATCACCACCTTCCGGGTCTCGGTCAGAGGCAGCTTCTGGTTGCGCCGATACAGCACGTAGGCCGTGATCCCGATGGTCAGCCACACCACGCCGGAGATCAGCACCCGGACGTCGAGCACCGTCACCACCACGAAGGCGATGCCAGTGCCCAGCCCGCCGAGCACCGCCAGCACCGGGAGCTCCCGCCCGCCGATGCGCACTGCGCCGGGGCTCTTCCAGGGCCGGTCGACCTCGGGGTGCTTCCAACGCAGCCAGGTGACGGCCCCGTGCGCCATCGTGAACGAGAGCATGGCGCCGAAGGCGTAGATCGTGCCCAGGAAGTCGGCCTGGCCTGGCAAGATGGCGACGCAGGCGATCGTCCCGAAGACGGCGATGGCCACGTACGGGGTGCGGAAGCGCGGATGGAGCTTGCGCAGCCCCTCGGGGAGCTGGCGGTGCTGGCCCATCGAGTAGGTCAGCCGCGAGACGCCGATCAGCCCCGCGTTGGTGGCGATGAACAGGATCGTGGCCGCCAGCACGCCCACGTAGATATGGGCGGGCCCCTGCAGCGGGCCCAGGTCGATGTTCTCTACGACGCCCAGAATCGGGTCGTCGGCGAAGCCGCCTTGCTCCTGCGGCTTGGCCAGTGCCGTCGTGCCGTCCTTGACTGGCATCACCGACAGCGCGATGGCCGGCAGGAAGACGTAGATCACGGCCACCGCGCCCACCACCAAGCCGATGCCGCGCGGGATCGTCTTCTTGTAGTCGCGTGCCTCCTCGGCCAGGTTGGAGATCGTCTCGATACCGGTGTAGGCGACCATGCCCACCGGGATCGCGATCAGGAAGTCGCTCCAGGTGGGCACCGAGCCGAAATGGATCTGATGCAGGAGCAGGTCGGGGTCGAGCACCAGCACCACCCCCACCACCACCAGCAGAACCTGGGTGAGGAAGTCGGCGACCGCGAAGAAGATGTTCACGCCGGCCGACTCCTGGACCCCGACCACGTTGAGCACGCCCAGCGTGACCACGATCAGGATGCCGCCGATGATGTCCGCCGGGGACTCGCCCAGCGGCTCCCAGAAGACCCCGAGGTAGTGCGGCACGAAGAAGGCCGAGATCGAGATCGTGACGATGTAGGTGAGCATCTGGCCCCAGCCGGCGAAGAAGGACCAGAACTCGTTGAACGCCCGCCGCGAGAAGGAGGCCGAGCCGCCGGCCTCGGGGTACATGGTCGTGGCCTCGGCGTAGGTGGCGGCCGTGGCGGCGAAGATCAGCCCGGCGATCACGAAGACGATCGGGGTGGCGCCCGCGGCGTAGATCGCCACCAAGCCGAGGGCGTAGTAGATCGAGCTGCCCACGTTGCCGTAGGCGGTTGAGAAGAGGGCACCCGTGCCGAGCACTCGCTCGAGGCCCTGACCCTTGGGCCTGTACTCGGCCATGGGCCGGAACGCTATTGGTTGGTTAGCGCGTCAGCGCTTCAGCGCTTCACAGACCAAGGTGCGCTGCATCGCGCGCAGCTTGGCCAGCAGCTCGCTGCCGAGCGGGGGACCCGCGACGTTGATCGACGAGGTGACCGAGCGAGTCCCGTGACGGGAGGCCGCGGCGAACTGTGCGTAGCCCGGGAAGCTGCCGGTGTGCCCGTACATCGTCCCGCACTTGGTGCGGTAGCTGAAGATGGCGAGGCCCGCAGAATTGGTGCCCGGGCCGGGAGGATCGGAGCTGCCGCCGCGCACGAAGCGCAGCTGGTCACGCCGCAGCCGGCGCGGGAACAGCCGTCCTCCGAGGTTGCCCCGGATGAACGCGCCCAGGTCCCTCGGGGTCGACACCACTGCGCCCGAGGCCCACGCCCCGGATGCGCTGATCAGCGTGCTGAGGTCGGTGTAGAAGCCGTCGGCCCCGGGGCTGTAGCCGTGGATGAACGGGCCCGGCAGCGCAGTGCCGCTGGGGAAGCTCGTCGCGTTCAGCCTCAGCCGCCGGAAGACGAAGCTGCGCAGCAGGCTCGCGTAGGAGCGGCCGGTCACCCTCTCCGCTATGAGCCCGATGACGACGTTGTCGGTGTTCGAGTATCCGTAGCGAGCGCCGGGCGGAAAGTCCAGCGGATCGCGCGCAACCCAGGAGACGATCTCGCTCGGCGCCACGAAGCCCCCCGGGTCTTGCTCCAGCTGGTCGAAGAAGGGCTGGGACTTCGTGTAGTCGGGCAGCCCGCTGGTGTGGTTGAGCAGGCGGCGGAGGGTGACGCCGTGCCAGGCGGCCGGCAGGTCGGGCCGGAGCTTGCCGACCGTGTCGTTCAGGCTCAGCCTCCGGTCGCCCACCAGGCGCAGCGCGACCGCCCCGTTGAACGCCTTGGCCACGCTCGCCAGGCGCATGTGATCGCGAAAGCGGGGCCGGCGATTGCTCCCGATCAGGCCGCGCCCTCCGCTGAGGACGGTGGTCTGCCGGCCGCGCCGGATGGTCACGATGACGCCGGGGGGTCCCCCCTTGGCCTCGAGGAGCGCGCTCATCTGGCGCTTCAGGCGGCCGCTGGTGGCGCCGGACGCCGGTGCTTCGGGCACCAGAGCCAGGGCGGCCACGAGGAGAGTGGCCGCTACGGCCCGGGACGCGCGCATGCGTTCCCACCCTAAGGAGTTGCCAGGCGGTAAGGGCCCGATTTAGGCTGGCGACCCGTGAAGCGTCGCGAGCTTCTGGTGTCGAAGGGTTGGGTTCAAGCGGTGCTGCTGGTGGTGCTCTTCGGCTTCTTCGTGCTGGGCCTTCTGGCTTACCGCACCTACGACGCCAAGCCGCCGATCCCCCAGCGAGTGGTCGACGTTCGTGGCCAGACGCTCTTCACCGCCGAGGACGTGCAGAAGGGTCAGCAGACCTTCCTGCACAACGGGCTCATGGAGTACGGCTCGGTCTTCGGCCACGGGGCCTACTTGGGGCCCGACTTCACCGCCGACTACCTGCGCCGCTCTTCGGACCTCGTCAGGCGCAGCTACGGCGCCGCCGGGTCCGACAGCGCCACCCGGCGCACCATCGACGACTTCCGGCGAAACCGCTACCACGAGCGGTCGGGAACACTCCAGCTGTCGGCGTCGCGGTCAGACGCCCATCGCCGGCTGGTCGGCTACTACAGCCGTTACTTCTCCGAGCCGACGTCCAAGCGCGGGCTGCGACCCGACGCGATCACGGACCGCGAGGAGCTCCGCCAGCTGACGGCGTTCTTCGGCTGGACGGCGTGGGCCGCCGCAACGGACCGACCCGGGCACAACTACTCCTACACCAACAACTGGCCGCCAGAGCCCCGCGTGAACAACCGTCCCACGGCCAACGTGGTGGTGTGGAGCGTGCTCTCGTTGATCGCGCTGCTCGGCGGCATCGGCATCCTGTTCGGCGTCTTCGGGCGCTGGCGCTTTCTGGGCTGGCACGGGCGTGAACAGGCGACTCTCTCCTTCCGCGCCCCGGGCGACGTGGCGCTTACTCCGGCCCAGCGCGCATGCGCGTGGTTCTTCTTCGTGATGGGCGCTCTGTTCCTGCTCCAGACCGTTGTGGGGGCTGCCAGCCAGCACTACCGCGCTGAGATCGACAGCTTCTTCGGCTTCGACCTGGCCGAGATCTTCCCGTACAACCTGATGCGCACCTGGCACGTGCAGTTGGCGCTGTTCTGGGTCGCCACGTCGTTCGTGGCCGCTGGGATCTTCCTCGCGCCCATGATCGCCAAGCGCGAGCCCAAGCACCAGGGCAAGCTCGCCTTTGCCCTGCTCGGAGCGCTGGCGGTGGTCGTGTTCGGCACGCTCATCGGCTCATTTCTGGGTGTACATGGCGTGCTCACCGACGGTGCGAGCAACTGGTTCGGCCTGCAGGGCTTCGAATACCTCGACCTTGCTCGCCTCTTCCAGGTGCTGCTGGCCGTCGGCCTCTTCGTCTGGGTGTTCATGCTGTACCGCGTCCTGCGCGGGCGGCTGCGGGGGGAGCACCGCGGCAACATGCCGTGGCTGTTCTTCCTGGCCGCGCTGGCCATCCCGGCCTTCTATGCGGTCGGCTTGATCGCACGCACGGGCGACCACTTCACCGTCACCGAGTTCTGGCGCTTCTGGGTGGTCCACCTGTGGGTCGAGGACTTCCTGGAGCTCTTCACCACGGTGATGGTCGCTTACATGTTCGTTCTGCTGGGCGTGGTGCGGGAGAAGGTGGCGCTCACCGTGGTCTTCCTGGACATCCTCCTCTACTCCGCCGGAGGGGTGATCGGAACGATGCACCACCTCTACTTCTCCGGTGAGCCGGCCGAGCACATGGCACTCGGCGCTTTCTTCAGCGCCTTGGAGGTGATCCCGCTGACCTTCCTCACGGTCGAGGCCTGGAGCTTCCTGCAACTCGGCGCCGCGCAGGAGTCACGCTCCAAGACGCCGTTTCCTCACCGGTGGGCGGTCATGTTCCTGGTGGCCGTCGGCTTCTGGAACTTCCTCGGCGCCGGCATCTTCGGCTTCCTCGTCAATCTGCCCGTGGTCTCCTACTACGAGATCGGCACGGCGCTGACCGCCAACCACGGTCACGCGGCGATGATGGGCGTCTACGGCATGCTGGCCATCGGGCTGGCGATGTTCTGCCTGCGATACATCATCCCGGCTGACAAGTGGCCGGAGAAGTGGGCGCGCATCAGCTTCTGGTCCACCAACATCGGGCTCGCCTGGATGTGCTTCGCCACGCTGCTCCCCTTGGGGATCCTGCAGCTCTACAAATCGGTCGACGACGGCTACTTCGAGGCGCGCGAGCTCAAGTTCCTGAGCAACGAGACCAACACCATCATCGAGTGGCTGCGGCTGCCGGGCGACATCATCTTCATCGTGGGTGGGGCGGGGCCGGTGCTCTACATCGCCTACCTCGGCATCCGCCACACGGTCAAGCGCGTGACGCGCGACGAGCCGGAGGACATCCTGTTCACCGAGATCACGGAGCCGGCCGGCGTGGCCAAGGCAGGGGCCGAAGAGGCAGCTGCAGCCGGGCAGACGAGCCCATGAGCGCACTGGACACCGAAGTGCTTCTCGCCGGCGCGTATGCGCTCATGCTCCTTTGCGTTGCCTGGGGCCTTGACGGCCTGGCTCGCCTCACCCACGACCGCGCGCAGGCCTACCGCACGGCCGGCTTTGCCTACGACTCCCAGCACGACCACTGGGTATGCCCCGAGGGCGAACACCTCTGGCCTCACGAGTACGACCACCAGCAGCGTGTCGTCCGCTACCGGGCGAAGGCCCACGTCTGTAACGGCTGCCCGATCAAGGAGCGCTGCACCGACTCAGACCGCGGGCGTGAAGTCGTTCGGGCGCTCGACCCATGGCCCCACTCCGAAGCCGGGCGCTTCCACCGCGGCATCGCGTTGATACCAGTGGTGCTGGCGGGGCTGATCGTGGTCATCGCGGCAGTTCGCCACCCGGCGGCCGCCGATCTGGCGGCGCTCTTGGCCCTCGCCTCCCTGATCGTCGTGAGCGCCTGGCGCCTGAGCGCCGCCTTCCGGGGCACGCCGGCCAACTTTCCAGCGCCCAGCCCGTCACATGGCCTGCGGCTGCAGCGCAAATCCCGAACCACCTGGGGGTGGGAGAAGTGATCTTTGCCATTGCAGTGGCCCTGTTGGTCTTGGCGACCGCAGCACTGTCGGTCCGAGTGCTACGCGAGTACGAGCGGGCCGTCGTGTTTCGAGTCGGCAGGCTCAGGGGTGCCAGGGGCCCAGGGCTGGTGGTGCTCGTTCCGCTGGTCGACCGCATGGTCCGCGTCGATCTGCGGACGGTGACGCTGACCATCCCGCCCCAGGAGGTCATCACCCGTGACAACGTGCCCGCGCGCGTCAACGCGGTGGCCTACTTTCGCGTGATTGAGCCCACCAAGGCCGTCGTTGACGTCGAGAGCTTTTCCACGGCGACCTCGCAGATTGCTCAGACCACGCTTCGATCTGTGCTCGGCAGGGCGGAGCTCGACCAGCTGCTGGCCGAGCGAGTCCGCCTCAACGACGACCTTCAGAAGATCATCGATGAGCACACGGAACCCTGGGGCATCAAGGTCTCGACCGTCGAGATCAAGGATGTTGAGATCCCTGAGGGAATGCAGCGCGCCATGGCCCGCCAGGCCGAGGCCGAGCGTGAGCGGCGGGCAAAGATCATCAACGCCGAGGGCGAGTACCAGGCCGCCGAGAAGCTGGCGGGAGCGGCGGAGATCATGAGTCGCAGCCCCGCCGCCCTACAGCTGCGCTATCTGCAGACTCTGTCCGAGCTGGGAGCCGACCAGAACTCCACGATCGTCTTCCCGTTGCCGATGGACCTGGTCAAGCCACTGCTCGAGGTCGCCGGGCAGCCGGGCGCCAATGGAAGCCCCGCCGCCGGCGTCAGCACGCGAGGCTGAGACGGCACGTCAGCGGTCGGCCACCCTCTCGAGAGGCTGCAACTGCCCGGCCACGTCGCCTTCGAGCGGCCCGAAGTGCCCCGGCCAGCACACCGCCGGGGTCAGGGCTGCCAGCTTCGTCACCGACTCGCGGCACTGCTCCGTCGACCAGTTGAAGGCCGCGTGCGGGATGCGGGGCTTGCCCGCTCGGGGCAGGGCCGGGTCGAACAGGGCGAAGCAGTCGTTGCTCAACGCCAGGCGGTCGCGCTCCCGCCACAGCCCGATGCAGCCCGGACCGTGCCCAGGCAGGTGGACCACCTCGAAGTCGCCCACGGCATCGCCCTCGGAGACTGTGCCCGCCACCTCCAGCGGCCCGGCGTCCCACGAGCCCATCAGCCGGGGAGTGAGCGGGCGGGCGAAGAACGGCAGCTTGCCGAAGTCGAAGTAGTGGACCCCGCCGTCGCCCTCGACGTCGGAGCGCTCGTCGGGGTGGCAGTGGACCGGCGCGCCGATCGCCTTCGCCCCCCCGCGATGGTCGGCGTGCGCGTTGCCCAATACCACCCGGGTCGCCCCACCCTTGGAGTCCGCCGCCTGACGCACCGCCTCGCCCATCTGCTTGTGGCCGGAGTCGAAGACCGCGACGCCCGCGCCCTCTCGCACGAGGAAGACATTCATCTTCAGAGGGAAGCCGGCCGTAACCCGCCAGACACCTTCCGCCACCTCGATGGGCTCTGCCATCGTGGCGAGGCTAATGGACCTGAGCGACTCCACCATCCTGATCACCGGCGCCAATCGCGGCATCGGCCGCGCCCTGGCCGAGGAGGTCGCGAAGCGCCCCGGGACGCGGGTTCTGGCCGGCGCCCGCTCTCCGGAGAAGGTGGAGGACCCCGGCGGCCTGGTGCCGGTGCGGATGGACATGTCCTCCCAGGAATCGATCGAGGCATCGTGGGCCGGGCTCGAAGAGAAGGTCGACGTCCTGTTCAACAACGCCGGCTTGATGACCGGCGGCCTGCTCGAGGAGCAGGACACCGACGACATCTACGCGATGTTCCAGGTCAACGTCAACGCGGTCGTGCACCTGACCAAGCTGGCGCTGCCGGGGATGGTCGAGCGCGGGCACGGCTGGATCGTCAACAACGCCAGCATCTCCGGCTACGCGTACTTCCCGGCGGCGACCACATACGCGGCGAGCAAGTCCGCCGTCGTTGCCTTCAGCGAGTCGCTGCGCCGCGAGCTCAAGGGCACCGGCGTGGGCGTGACGCACATGGTCACGCCGGGCGTGAAGACCGACATGCTCGACGACACCAAGGAGACCTACGGCCGGCATCTCGACACCTCCGGGTGGACCGAGGTCACTCCAGAGGAGTGGGCGAAGAAGACGGTCTCAGCCGTCGAGAACGACGATCACATCGTCGGGCCGGGCGGGCGCATCGCCGTGGCCAAGCTGGCCTCGCGCGGCCCGGCGTTCGTGCTGGACGCCATCACCGGCAGCGGCTTCACCCGCGCGAAGCGCCCCTCGTCCGAGGGCTGATCGCGGTAGGCCGGCTTGGCGGTCAGGATCTGCGCCACGCCGATACGCCGCTCGACGAAGCCGCCCTCGCACCAGGCCAGGTAGAGGTCCCACATGCGCCGGAAGCGCAGGTCGTAGCCCAGGGCCTCGGCCTGTCGGGCGTTGGCGGCGAAACGCTCGCGCCAGCGCCGCACGGTCTCGGCGTAGTGCGATGAGAGGTCCTCGAGGTCGAGGATGCGCATGTCGGTGCGCTTGGACACGCAGCGGGCGATGACCTCGTGCGAGGGCAGGCACCCGCCGGGGAAGATCACCGTGTTGGCGAAGCTCTTGGCCGCCTTGTCGGGCTCGTAGGCGCGGTCGTCGATCACGATCGCCTGCAGGCACATGCGGCCGTCGGGGGCCAGCAGCGAGGCGCACTTCTCGAAGAAGGTGTCGAAGTACTGCCAGCCGACCGCCTCGATCATCTCGACCGAGACGAGCTTGCTGTAGATGCCGGTGAGGTCGCGGTAGTCCTCCATGAGGACCTCCACCCGGTGCTCGAGGCCCTGCTCCCTGACCCGCTCGACCGTCGCCGCGTACTGGGCCTCGGAGATGGTGGTGGTGGTGACCTTGCAGCCGTAGCGCTCGGCGGCGTGCACGGCGAGCGAGCCCCAGCCGCTGCCGATCTCCACCAGGTGGTCGTCCGGCGTCAGCTCGAGCTTGCGGCAGATCCGGTCGAGCTTCTCCCGCTGGGCCTCGGCCAGGCTCACCCCCGCGGGCTCGAAGACCGCGCTGGAGTAGGACATGGTCTCGTCGAGGAATAGCTCGAACAGCTGGTCGCCGAGGTCGTAGTGGGCGGCGATGTGCTTCCGGGCCGCCCGCTTGGTGTTGCGGGGCACCAGCCGGCCGATGCGCTGGAAGGGGATCAGGTAGCGGCGCAGGTGGTCCACGTCGCGCAGCTCGAGGGCGAAGATGCGCACCAGCGCCACCAGGTCGTCGCACTCGAACCAGCCCTCGCCGTAGGCCTCCGAGGCGCCCAGGCCGCCGCGGCGCAGCGCCGGCCAGAAGCGCTGGTCGCGCACCTCGATGTGGACCCGCAGGTCGGAGTCCGCGGGGCCGAACTCGTGGTGCTGCCCGTCGGGCTCGTCGACGACGATTCGCCCGTACTCGAACCGGGCCAGGATGCGAAGGACGATGCGCCGGATCATCGGGCCGGGTTCGCGTGCCAGGGCACGCCCTTGAGCTTGAGCTTGAGCGCGTTGAGGTAGATGCGGGCCGACACCGCGAGCGGCATGACCGGGTAGCGCACCAGCACGCGGCGCAGGGCCTTGGGAGTCAGCTCGCGACGTTCCATGGACAGCGTGGCGTCGAACAGCAGCTCGCCCTCGCGGCGGTTCTCGATGTGCACCGACAGCCGCTCGCCGGGCTCCGCCACGTTCCAGCTGTAGCTCTGGTCCATGTCGTGGAAGGGCGACACGTGCAGCTGCTTGTCGGCCTGCGCCCTCATCACGGTCCCCTGGGTCTCTCCGCGAGAGAGGACGTAGGAGTGCTGGTCGCCCCAGGGCGTGTTGGTCACCTCGGCCACCACCGCCTCCACCGGGTCGCTGCCGCAGTAGTAGAAGCTGACCGGGTTGAACAGGTAGCCGAGCGTCCGCAGCCCGGCCAGCACCCGCACCGGGCCGTCGGGTCGCCGCCCGGTCCGCTCGGCCACCAGGTCGCGCACTGACACGTCGAGCGGCGTGTCCGGGTCGCCCAGGTAATCCTCGCGGCGGAACTGAGCCACGGCGCGGCCGCGCGCCGACCACAGCGGATGGCCGTCGAACAGCTCGGGCAGCTCGTCGAGGTCGAGCAGGGGCATGAACACCCGGTACTCGAACGAGTGCTCGACAGGCGTGAAGCGCCGGTGGCGGATCACGCCTTCGTAGACGGCGCTCTGGCTCATGCCACCGGGATCCGATCGAAGCTCTCGCAGACCTTCTCCGCGCTTCGGACCCCGTCCTCGTGGAAGCCGTACGCCCACCACGCGCCGCAGAAGTGGGTGCGGTTGCGCCCGCTGACCTCGTCCCAGCGGCCCTGCGCGGCCAGCGCGTCGTGGGTGAACACCGGGTGCGCGTACCGGTAGGTGCCGATCACCTTCGCCGGGTCGATGCGATCGTTCTGGTTGAGCGTGACGCAGATCTGCGTCTGCGAGCGGAGGTCCTGCAGGCTGTTCATCCGGTAGGTGACCGTGGTCCGGGGCGTCGGCTCGTCGAGCAGGTGGTAGTTCCAGCTGGCCCACGCCCGGCGGCGGCGCGGCAGCAGCGAGCGGTCGGTGTGGAGGACCGCCTCGTTGGGCTGGTAGGCCACCGCGCCGAGCACCTCGGCCTCCGCATCGCTGGGGTCGGCGAGCATCGCCAGCGCCTGGTCGGAGTGGGTGGCCAGGACGACCTCGTCGTACTCCTCGGCGTCCGCCGCCGGCCGGGGTCACCTCCACCCGGTCCGCGAAGCGCTCGACGCGGGTCACCGGCGTGCTCAGGCGCACCCGGTCGCCGAGCGGGCCGGTGATCTTTTCCACGTAGCGGTGCGAGCCACCGACCACCGTGCGCCACTGGGGCCGGCCGGTGAGCCCGAACATGCCGTGGTTGTCGAAGAACTCGGCCAGCATGCTGGCCGGGAACGACCACATCTGCGCGGGGTCGGCGGACCACACCGCGGAAGCCTGGGGAACGATCAGGTGGTCGACGAACTCGCGCGAGTAGCCACCGTCGTCGAGGAAGGCGCCCAGCGACGGGCCGGTGCCGTTCAGGCCGATCAGCGCCGGCGCCTCGCGGTTGAAGCGCACCAGGTCGCGCACCATGCGCAGGAAGGCCGGCCGCACCAGATTCCCGCGGTCGGCGAACAGTCCGTTCGGCGACGAGCCGTTGTACTCGAGGTGGCCGTGCTCGTCGCTGACAGAGAAGCTCATGTCCGACGGCTGCGTGGCCACGCCGAGGTCGCCGAGCAGGCGCTCGAAGCTCGGGTAGTTGCGGTCGTTGAGGACGATGAACCCGGTGTCGACCCAGTGCGTCTCGTCGGCGAGGTCGACCCGGACCGTGTGGGCGTGGCCGCCGGCGTAGTCGTTGGCCTCGAACACGGTCACTTCGTGCTCGGCGCTCAGCCGGTGGGCGCAGGTCAGGCCCGCCACCCCTGCTCCCACGATCGCGACCCTCACGACTCGGCGGCCACCAGGGCGACGCCGCAGGCCACGGCGAGCCCCGCCAGGGCGAGGGTGCCCTTTTTCGCGCGTGCGGGCAGGGCGTCGCCGGCCAGCAGGGACGCGAGGATGTCGGAGCCGTCGGAGGCGATCGCGGCCAGCAGCCACGGCCGGGTGTCGTCGCCGTCCAGCGCTGCCTTGACCGTTCCGCCGGCCAGAGCGATGTCGCGCCCGCCGATCCCGCGCACGATCATCTGCGTCTGCGCGCGCGAGTGATCATCGGGGATCCAACCCGAGGCGAGCTTGCCCGGCACGGCCATGAGGCCGACGCCGAACAGGCCGCGGCCGGCGGCGAAGGCAAGGATGAGCTTGGCGCTGGAGTCCACCTCCATGTATACGCCGGAGCCCCCCGGGCCGATCAGCCTTCGGGCGGCCCGATACCCGTTATCGGCGCCCGTGGAGGCGCTGCGCGGCTTAGCTCAGACCAGGAACGGGATGATCAGGATGGCCACGATGTTGGCCACCTTGATCATGGGGTTGATCGCCGGGCCCGCGGTGTCCTTGTAGGGATCGCCCACGGTGTCGCCGGTGATCGAGGCCTCGTGGGCCTCGGAGCCCTTGCCGCCGAACTCGCCGTCCTCGATCAGCTTCTTGGCGTTGTCCCACGCGCCGCCGCCGGCGGTCATGGAGACGGCGGCGAAGAATCCGACCACGATGACGCCGATCAGCAGGCCACCCAGAGCCTGGGCGGACAGCAGGCCCACGACGACCGTCACGACGATTGGAATCAGCGCCGGCAGGATCATCTCCCGCTGCGCGGTCCTGGTAACGATCGCCACCGCCCGCGCGTAGTCGGGCTTCTCGGTGCGGTCCATGATCCCCGGCTTCTCTTTGAATTGCCGGCGGACCTCCTCGACCACCTCGCCGCCGGCGCGGCCGACGGACTCGATCGAGAGGGCGGCGAACAGGTAGACCATCATGCCGCCGATCAGCAGGCCTATGAGGACCTCGGGCTGGGAGATGTCGAAGTTCGTCGGTCTCCCTCCGGACTCCGCTCGCAGCTCCTCGATGAAGGCCGCGAAGAGCACCAGGGCGGCCAGCACGGCCGAGCCGATGGCGTAGCCCTTGGTCACGGCCTTGGTGGTGTTGCCGACCGCGTCGAGCGGGTCGGTCACGTTGCGCACCTCCTCGGGCAGCTCGGCCATCTCGGCGATGCCACCCGCGTTGTCGGTGATCGGGCCGAAGGCGTCCAGCGCGACGATCAGTCCGGTGAGCGAGAGCTGCGCCATCACCGCCACGCCGATGCCGTAGATCCCGCCCAGCTCGTTGGCGAACAGGATGCCGAGCGCGATCAGGATCGCCGGGAGCGCCGTGGACTGGAAGCCCTGGGCGAGGCCCTGGATGATGTTGGTCGCGTGGCCGGTCTGCGACGCCCGCGCGGTGGTGCGTACGGGGCGGAAGCGGGTCGACGTGTAGTAGTCGGTGATCACGAACAGACCGGCGGTCACGCCGATGCCGATCAGGGTGCAGATGTAGAAGTCGATGCCCGAAGCGCCTGCGGCTCCGCCCTTGAGCAGGATCGACGCACCGGCCTGGACGCTCACGTCGTCCATCAGCCACAGGGTCACGGGCAGGAAGGCCACCGCTGCGAGCAGGCCGGAGACGATCAGCCCCTGGTACAGCGCTCGCTCCACGTTGCCCGAGCTGCTGCGCACGGCGAAGGTGCCGATGATCGAAGCGAGGATCGACACGCCGCCGATGACCAGCGGGTACACCGCCACCTCGCCGAGCTGGTTGAAGGTCAAGACGCCGAGCAGCATCACCGCAACGGCAGTCACGGCGTAGGTCTCGAACAGGTCGGCGGCCATGCCGGCGCAGTCGCCGACGTTGTCGCCCACGTTGTCGGCGATCACCGCGGGGTTGCGCGGGTCGTCCTCCGGAATGCCCGCCTCGATCTTGCCCACGATGTCGGCGCCGACGTCGGCGGCCTTGGTGAAGATGCCGCCGCCCAGTCGGGCGAACACGGAGATCAGCGAGCCGCCGAAACCGAGGCCCACCAGGGCGTCGATGGCGTCCTTCTTGTCGACGTCGAGCAGCTGGAGCACGCCGTAGTAGCCGGCCACTCCGAGCAGAGCGAGGCCGGCCACCAGGAGCCCGGTGATCGCGCCACCCTTGAAGGCAACGCCGAGGGCGGGCCCCACGCCACCGCGGGCACTCTCGGCCACACGAGCGTTGGCCCTCACCGAGACGTTCATCCCGATGAAGCCGGCCGCTGCCGAGAACGAGCCGCCGATGAGGAAGCCGATGGCGGTGCGGATGTCGATCGCCACCGCCAGCACCACGGCCAGCACCACGGCGACGATGCCGATGATCTGGTACTGGCGGGTCAGGTAGGCGCTCGCGCCCTCCTGGATGGCCAGCGACAGCGACTGCATCTCTTCGTTGCCGGGCGACTTCGCGAGCAGCCAGCGGGTGGTGAGTACGCCGTAGACGACGGCGGCGCCCGCGCAGACGAGCGCGATGATCACGCCGTAATCGGTCAAGAATTCAGTCAACTGTGAGTCCTCCGGAGGGCTTAGTGGACGATCGCGCTCGTGAGAGCAGAGGCGCAGACGTCCTGAGGCTGCGGTCCAATCATCGGGACCGCTCGGAACAAGAGCGCGCGGAGTCTAGCGAGGTTGTCGGCGAACACAGCGAACGCCTGTTCTGCGGTCACCGCCTCGCCTCCGTCGAGCCCAACGTCGTAGTCGGTGACCAGCCCCAGGCCGGCATAGCAGAGCTCCAGCTCGCGCGCCAACCACGCCTCCGGGTACTGGGTCATGTTCACCAGATCGAACCCAGCCTCCGAGAACCAGCGGGACTCGGCCCGGGTCGAGAAGCGGGGGCCCTGGATGACCACCACCGTCCCGCCCAGCACCGCGTCCCCTGCCTGGGCCAGCACGTACCCGAGATCGGGGCAGTACGGGTCGGCGGCCGCGACATGGGTGGTCTGTGGGCCGTCGTAGAAGGTGTCCTCGCGGCCCGAGGTGCGGTCGACGAACTGGTCGATGACCACGAAGCTGCCGGGCGGCAGCCGCTTGGTCAGCGATCCGCAGGCGAACGGGCCGATCAGGCGGCGGACGCCGACCTCCCGCATCGCCCACACGTTGGCGCGGTAGTTGATCCGGTGGGCAGGGAGCTGGTGGTCGTCCCCGTGTCGGGGCATGAAGGCCAGGCGCCGGCCCTCGACCTCGCCGATGCGGATGCGCGCCGAGGGTGGGCCGTACGGGGTGTCGAGCGCGACCTCCTCGACGTCGTCGAGGAAGCGGTAGAAGCCCGACCCGCCGAAGACCCCGACTAGCTGCCCGGAGGCGTCCAGATCCGCGATGGCTCTTCCCGCTTGGGCGCTTCGGGCTGCTGGGGCTCCCCCGGCTGCTGAGGCTCGGCGCCGGGTGCCGGGGCCTCTCCGCCGCCTCCGCCGGTCTCCCGGACGTAGATCATCTGGAGTTGGCTGACGGCGTCCTTGACCGGCCCCAGCTCCTCCTGGGGACAGAGCGGCAGCAGCGCCCGCACCGCCTCGATCCCCTGGCGGGCCTGTTCGAGGTCCTTCTCCCCTTCCGCGGTCAGC
Organism: uncultured Thermoleophilaceae bacterium; assembly: GCA_963830065.1. Classification (GTDB taxonomy): domain Bacteria; phylum Actinomycetota; class Thermoleophilia; order Solirubrobacterales; family Thermoleophilaceae; genus JACCZR01. Next base: position 155,298 of record CAWHLA010000009.1, on the reverse strand, counting down.
CGGCGGCCGGTCAGGTTCACCAGCGTCACCACCGTCTGCAAGACCACGTCCTCGACCTTCAGCTGCTTCAGGGCCTCGCGCATCTCCTCCTCGGTGGGCTGCTGCGGGCCCGGCTCCTGGGTGCTCATGTTCTGACCTCCTCGCGTGCGTATGTGTCGCGGCTGAGCTCGACCTCGGAGGCGAACACCTCGCGGATCGAGCGCCCCTCGGCCTCGGCGGCGCGCTGGCGTTGGGCGCCGTTCTGGCTGGGCAGCGCGGGGTCGATTCCGAGCGCGCCCCGGGCGGGTGCCGTCCAGGCGAGCAGCCGGTCCCCAAGCGCCGACGCAGGGAACTCCTCTCCGCGCTCGAGGTCGATCATACGCCCGTCCAGGCCGTGGCGAATCGCCCGCCAGAAGTTCTCCTCCACCAAGCGCGGGGGCGGGTCGTCGAAGGGGAGGCCCTCGTCGTGGTCGAGCGCCGACTGGGCCACCGTCGCCGTGATCAGGCCCGCGAGGGCGGTGGACTCCGCCGCCGAGGACTGGGCGTCGCAGATCCGGACCTCGACGGTGCCGAAGGCGGGGTGCGGGCGCACGCTCCACCACAGCTGAGTGTGCTCCTCGAGGGAGCCCGTCTTCAGCAGCAGCTCGACGTAGTCGGCGTAGGCCTGCCAGCTGCCGAACGCGTCGGGGATGCCGCAGCGCGGGAAGCTCTTGGTGAAGATCTGGCTGCGCACCGAATGCAGGCCCGAGTCGCGGTCGTCGAGGAAGACCGAGTTGGCCGAGATCGCGAGCAGCTCGGGCAGGATCGGCCGCAGCCGGTCGCACACGGCGATGGCGCGGTCGGCCCCCTTGACCCCGACGTGCACGTGCAGCGAGAAGGTGTTGTTGCGCCACGCGACGTAGCCCAGGTCCTTATTGAGGCGCTGGTAGTGCTCGGTGTCGATGATCCGCTGCTCCTGCCAGGGGCTGAACGGATGGGTGCCGGTGGCCGACAGCTGGGCGCCGTGCTCCTCGGCCAGCCCGAACAGGCGCGGACGGGCCGCCTCCTGCAGCTGGACCGCCTCGGCAAAGGTGCTGCCCTTACCCGACCGGATCTCGATCTCCGACTCGATTAGCTCGCCCGCCACCGAGTCGGCGAGGACCTCGTCCTCCTGCGCCGCAGCGGACAGCTCCCCGTAGCGCTGGGCCAGCGCCTGGGTGGTCGGGTCGAGGATCCCGAACTCCTCCTCGAGGCCGACCGTGAAGTCCTCGGAGGCATCAAAGACCTCCCGTGCCTTGGCCATGTCGAGCACGGGTCTAAGTCAAGTAGAAGTACAGGGCGTAGAGAAGGTCGACCGCGGGACTCGAGGTGTGCACCGTCACCTCGGGCGGCACCTGCAGCAGCGCCTCTGAGTAGTTGAAGATGATCCTGACGCCGGCCTCGACGAGGTCGTCAGCCACCTTCTGGGCGGCTTCGGTCGGAACCGCGAGCACCCCCACCACCACGTTCTCGTCGCGGATCACGGTGTTGAGGTCGTCGTAGGTGCGGACCGTCAGGTTCTCGCCGACCTGGGTGCCGACCCGGTCGGGATCGGTGTCGAACAGGGCGACGATCCGAAAGCCGTGGTCGGCGAACACGGCCGAGCCGGCTATCGCCTGGCCGAGGTGCCCGGCGCCGAACAGCGCGATGTTGTGCTGCCCGCTGCTGCGCAGGATCTTGCGGATCTGCGAGTGCAGGGACTCGACGTTGTAGCCCACGCCGCGCTTGCCGAACTTGCCGAAGCCCGACAGGTCGCGGCGGATCTGCGTCGAGTTAACGTGCGTGTAGTCGGCCAGCTCCTGCGATGAGATGGTGTGCTTGCCCATCTTGCGCGCCTGGGTCAGCACTTGGAGGTAGCGCGACAGCCGCGCGGCCACACCCAGGGAGAGCCGCTCGGAGTTGCCGTCGATCAGCCCCTGAGCGCCGGCCGAGGGCTCCTGGAAGCTCACGAAGAAACCATACCGACGCGCCGGCGCAGCTCTCCGGCGTCCACGAAGTACTCGAACACCTCCGTACCGTCGATCTCGACCACGGGAATCCGCTCGCCGAGCCGGTTTGCGAGCACCGGGTCGAGGGTGATGTCCACCTCGGAGAGCTCGAAGCCGACGTCGGCCCGCACGGCCTCCACCACCTTGCGGGCGTCGTCGCAGAGGTGGCAGCCGGGCTTGCCGTAGAGGGTCACGCGGCTCATGAGAGCCTGGCGGCCGCGTCCAGCTCGAGGTAGCCCGGATAGGCGACCGGCTCGAGGAAGCGGGCCGCCGCGGCGATCATGGCGGCGTTGTCGGTGCAGAGGTCCACGGGCGGAACAGACACCGTTACCCCCATCGCGCGGGATGAATCGCGCAGCTCCGAGTTGGCCGCCACGCCCCCTCCCAGCGCCAGGCGATCCAGGCCCTCGCGCTCGAGCGCCTGTTCGACGCGGCCTGTGAGCGACTCCACGATGGCCCGCTGGTAGGAGGCGGCCAGGTCGGCGCGGTCGGCGTCCGGCTCGTCGCGGAGCCGGTAGAGCAGCGCTGTCTTCAGGCCGCTGAAGGAGAAGTCCAGGCCGTCGCCGGGCGCCGACCGGGGGAAGCTGAACGCCTCCGAGTTCCCGCCCTGGGCCAGGCGGTCGAGCTCGGGGCCGCCGGGATAGGGCAGGCCGAGCAGGCGCGCTCCCTTGTCGAACGCCTCACCCGCGGCGTCGTCGAGGGTCTGGCCGAGCACCGTGTAGGAGCTGGGCTCGTCCACGCGCGCGATGAAGGTGTGGCCGCCGCTGGCCACCAGCACCAGGTAGGGCAGCTCGATCGGGTCGGGCTGCAAGGTGCTGGCCACCACGTGGCCGTGCAGATGGTCGACCGGCGTCAGCGGCAGGCCCCGCGCCGCGGCCAGCGCCTTCGCCGCCGACACCCCCACCAACAGTGCGCCGATCAACCCGGGGCCCTGGGTCACCGCTACGCGCTGCACCTCGTCCAGGCCGGCGCCGGCCCGGGCCAGGGCATCGGCGATCACCGCGTCGATCAGCTCCAGGTGGTGGCGCGAGGCCACCTCGGGCACCACCCCGCCGAAGGGCGCGTGGGCCAGCCCCTGCGAGGACACCACGTTCGACAGCACCTCGCCGTCGTCGGTGACGAGGGCGGCACATGTGTCGTCGCAGCTGGTCTCGACCCCGAGGATCAACCGCTCGCCGTCGCCCGGTCGGGCGCCGTGCGCCACATGATCAGGGCGTCCTCACGGTTGTCGTGGTAGTAGGCGCGCCTGCGCCCCGCGGAGCGAAAGCCGAAGCCCTCGTACATCTCGATCGCGGCGCCGTTCGAGGTGCGCACCTCCAGCGTGTACTGCTCGCCGGGGCCGTCGGCCAGCTCGAACAGGCGCTCGATGAGCGCGGTCGCGATGCCCTCGCGGCGGAGCCGGTCGTCGACCGCCACGTTCATCAGGTGCCACACCCGGTCGTAGCGGGCGCAGACCAGGTAGCCGACCAACCGATCGCCGCGCATCGCGGCCAGGCAGATCCCGGACGGCTTGCTCAGCTCCAGCACGAACATCGCCAGCGACCAGGGAGTCGGGAACGCGCGACGCTCGATCGCAATCACGCCGGGGAGGTCGGCGTAAGCCAGGCGGCGGATGTCGAGGGTCTGCGTCATCGGGGCTTTGCGTCGGGAAGTCGCAGGTAGTCGGGGAGCACGGTGGCGGGGGGCCTCGCGGGGACCCTGCGCGCCAGTCGGCACACGTTCAGGGCGCGGACCACGTGGGCCGGCGCCCCGTCGGGCTCGACCGTGGCGCCGGCCGCCTCGAGTGCCTCCCGGAAATGTAACGCTCCGGTACCCGCTGCCCGGGCCCCCGCGGCGTGCGCAGCCAGGTCCTGAGGACTCCGTGCGGCGGGCGCCAGGCGTTCCTCTCCGCCCTCGTAGAGCGCGCCGAATACCTCACCGCGGCGAGCGTCGATCGCCGGCAGGCGCAGCGGACCGTCGATCCCCTCGGCCAGGGCGCGCAGCGAGGAAACCGGTCGCAGCTCCACATCCCGGGCTACGGCCAGCGACCGCGCGGTGGCCACGCCGATGCGCAGGCCGGTGAACGCCCCCGGCCCCACCCCCACCGCCACGGCGTCGACGTCGGGCCAGGTCAGCCCGGCCTCCTCCATCAGCGCCGCCACGCGAGGGAGCAGCTCGCTCGCGTGCCCGGGCCGAGCGTCCAGCTCCTCGGCGGCGGGCACGTACTCGAAGCTCTCGCCGTCGGCGCGCTCGACGCACACCGCGGTGGCGGCCGTGGAGGTGTCGAAGCCGAGCACGTTCACCGCGTCACCGTCAGCCGCCGCCGGTCGGCGCCGAGATGCTCGAGGTGTACCCGCGCCGCCACACGCAGCCCCGCGGGCTCGGCGATCTCTGGCCACTCGACGAAGCCCACCCGCTCCGGGGTGAGGTAGTCGTCCAACACGCCCGGGTCCTCCTCAGCCAGCGACCCCAGCCGGTACAGGTCGAGGTGGGCGACCTCGACCTCGGCGCCGGGCAGCAGCTGGCCCAGCGTGAATGTCGGGCTGGTCACCGGCCCCTCCACCCCCAGCGCGCGGCACGCCCCGCGCACGAAGGTGGTCTTACCCGTGCCGAGCTCCCCGGAGACGAGCACGACGTCCCCGGGGGCCAGCGCGCGGGCGAGCTCCGCCCCGGCGGCCTCGGTCTGCGCTGAGCTCTCCGAGGTCAGCCGAAGAGGTCCATCTGGCTGGCGGGATCCGGCTCGGGGGCCACCGGCCGCGGCTGCTCAGGCTCCGGCTCGGCCAGCAGCGGCGGCAGCCGGCTGAAGTCCTCACGCAGCTGCTCCAGCACCGCGGTCCCGCGCAGGGCGGCGGCGGGGTGGAACAGGGGATAGAGCTTGACCCTCCGCCCCCCGAGCTCGTGCTCCTGCGGCTCTCCGTGCACGCGCGTGATGCCGGTGTTCGAGCGGGTGAGCAGCTTGAGCGAGAAGTTGCCCAGGGTGCAGACCACCTTCGGCTCGATCAGCTCGATCTGCCGGAACAGGTACGGCCTGCAGACGTCGATCTCGTCGGGCAGCGGGTCGCGGTTGTCGGGCGGCCGGCACTTCAGGACGTTGCTGATGAAAGTGTCCTCCCGGCTGAGGCCGATCTCCACCAGCAGCTGGTCGAGCAGCTTCCCGGCCCGGCCCACGAAGGGCAGCCCCTGCTGGTCCTCGTAGAAGCCCGGCGCCTCCCCCACGAACATCAGATCCGCGTCGGCGTTGCCGGCGCCGAACACCAGCTTGGTGCGGGTGGCGATCAGGGGACACTCGTGCTTCTCCTGCATCTCGCGCATCAGCGCGATCAGGTCCTCGCGGCGGTCGGCCGCCGGGCGCGCGCTCACACCGCTCGCCGCGAGCCGGTCAGCGCGGCCACCGCCCCGAGCCCGATCAGGATCACTCCGGAGGCCCGGTCCAGCCTGCGCCGGAAGGCCGGGCTGCGGCGGATGCGCTCGGCGACGCTGCCCCCCACCAAGGCGTAGAGCCCGTCGCTGACGAACGCGATGGCCACGAACAGCAGGCCCAGGACGGCCGCCTGCAGCGAGGCGGAGCCGGCGTCGGGGTCGATGAACTGCGGCAGGAAGGCGAGGAAGAACAGGCCTGTCTTCGGGTTGAGCACGTTCACCAGCACGCCCTGGCGGAAGACCGCGCCGTCGCGCGCCGGCGGCAGCTCGGGCGTCTCCTTGGCCCGCAGACGGCTGATTCCGAGGTAGATCAGGTACGCCGCGCCCGCGTACTTGACCACTCCGAAGGCAACCGTCGAGGAGGCCAGCAGGGCCGACAGGCCCAGCGTGGCCGCCGCCACGTGCACCAGGCCACCCGCCTCCACCCCCAGCATCGAGACCAGGCCCGCCCGCCGGCCGCCCGCGAAGCTGCGGGCGAGGATGTAGAAGACCGACGGCCCCGGAAAGGCGATCAGGGCCAGGCTCGCGAGGGCGAAGACCGCCATGGTCTCAGGCGCGGGCATCGCCCCCGATCCTAAATGCGCGGTAAGGCGGCGATATCATCTGTGCCAGGCCGCTACCCGCGCAGGCGCGGGAGTGGACCTCAGCACCATGAACCTCAAGACAGGCTCTTCGAGTCGCCCCTCCGTGGGCGTGGTCGGCGGCGGCCGTCTCGGCGCGTCGCTTTCCCGTGCGCTGCGAGCCGCCGGGCTGACCGTCGACGGCCCGGTGGGCCGGGGCGAGGTCCCCTCCGGCGAGGCGATAATCCTCTGCGTCCCCGACGCCGAGATCCCGGTGGCCGCCGAGGTCGTGGCCGCCGCGGCGCCCTACGTCGGCCACACCAGCGGAGCCACCCGGCTCACCGCGCTCGAGCCCGCCGGCGTGGACGCGTTCGGGCTGCACCCGTTGCAGACCTTCACCGGCGGCGAGGGCCCCGAGGCCTTCGCGGGCGCCGGCTGCGCCATCGCGGGGTCGAGCGCGGAGGCGCTGGCCGTGGCGGAGGAGCTCGCGGGCGCGCTGGGAATGAACGCCTTCGAGATCGACGACCGCGGCCGGGCCGCCTACCACGCCGCCGCCTCGGTGGCCTCGAACTTCGTGGTCACCCTCAAGGCCGCCGCCGAGCGAATCGCCGCCGGGGCCGACCTGTCGCCGGCCCAGGCCCGTGAGCTGCTGGCGCCGCTGGTGCGCCAGACGGTGGAGAACTGGGCCTCGATGGGGCCCGAGCGCGCCCTCACCGGGCCGGTCGCCCGCGGCGACGAGGAGACCGTGGCGGCCCAGCGCGCCGCGATCGAGGAGTCCGCGCCCGAGCTTCTCGCGCTCTTCGACGTGATGGTCGAGCACACCCGCGAGCTGGCCAAGGTGCCCGCGTGATCACCGTGCGCACCGTGGCCGAGCTGCGCGACGCGCTGAGCGGCGCAACCAGCGTGGGGCTCGTCCCCACCATGGGCTCGCTGCACGAGGGGCACCTGTCCCTTGTGCGCCGTGCCCGCGAGGAGTGCGGCACGGTGGCCGTGTCGGTCTTCGTCAACCCGACCCAGTTCGGGGAGAGCGAGGACCTCGAGGCCTATCCCCGCGACGAGGCCCGCGACGCCGCGCTGCTGGACGCCGAGGGGGCCGATGTGCTGTTCGCCCCGCCGCTGGAGGAGGTGTACCCCGCCGGCTTCTCCACCTCCGTGCGCGTGAGCGGCATCACCGAGCAGCTGGAGGGAGAGAGCCGTGGTGCCGAGCACTTCGAGGGAGTCGCGACGGTGGTGCTGAAGCTGCTGAACATGGCCCGGCCGCAGGTCGCCTACTTCGGCCAGAAGGACGCCCAGCAGGCGCTGGTGATCCGCCGCATGGTCCGCGACCTGGACGTGCCGGTCCGGATCGAGGTCCTGCCCACCGTGCGCGACCCCGAGGGGCTCGCGCTGTCCTCCCGGAACTCCTACTTGTCCGATCCCGAGCGCCGTCAGGCGCTCAGCCTCAGCGGTGCCCTGCGCGCCGCCGAGCACGCGGTAGCCCGCGGCGAGCTGGATGCCTCGTCCGTGCTCGCCGCCGCCCGTAGCGAGCTCGAGTCCGCGGGGATCGAGCCCGAGTACCTGGAGCTGCGATCGGCGGAGGACCTCACCCCCGTCGAGTCGGTCAACGGCTCCACCCTCTTGGCGGTTGCCGCCCGCGTAGGGCGCGCGCGCCTCATCGACAACGTCGTGCTGACAGGAGGCAAGCAGTGAGACGAACGATGCTCAAATCGAAGGTGCACCGTGCGACGGTCACCGGCAGCGACCTCAACTACGTCGGCTCCATCACTATGGACTCCGACCTGCTCGAGGCCGCCGACATCCGCGAGCACGAGATGGTGCACGTGCTCGACATCGACAACGGCAACCGGTTCGAGACCTACACCATCGCAGGCGCCCCCGGCTCGGGCCAGGTGTGCGTCAACGGCGCCGCCGCGCGGCTGGTGCACTCGGGCGACAAGGTGATCGTGGTCTCGTACGCCGAGTACGAGGAGGCCGAGCTGTCCTCGTATGAGCCGCGCGTTGTCCACGTCGATGCCTCGAATGCGATCGTCGACGTGGACGCGGCGGTCGGGGAGCTCCTGTCATGAGCCACGCACCCGAGCGCAAGGGCCGGCCGGTGACCCTCACCCGGCTGGGCGAGAAGAAGGCCCTCGGCGAGCCGCTGGCCATGGTCACCGCCTACGACTACCCGAGCGCCCAGGTGGCCGAGGAGGCCGGCGTGGACCTGGTCCTGGTCGGCGACTCCGGCGCCATGACCGTCCTCGGCTACCCCACGACCGTCCCGGTCACCGTGGAGGAGCTGCTGATGCTGGCGGCCGCCGTGCGCCGTGGCCTCACGACGCCGTTCCTGGTGGGTGATCTGCCCTTCGGCTCCTACGAGGTGTCCGACGAGCAGGCCATCGCCACCGCGCAGCGGTTCGTCAAGGAGGCCGGCTGCGACGCGGTCAAGCTCGAGCGTGGCGGGACTTCCGTGCAGCGGGCGCGCGCGATCGCCGATGCCGGGATCCCGGTCATGGGCCACGTGGGGCTCACGCCCCAGACCGCCACGGCCTTGGGGGGCTATCGCTCGCAGGGCCGCACGGCAGAGCGGGCCCTGGAAGTGGTGCGCGACGCCGTGGCGCTGCAGGAGGCCGGCTGTTTCTCGATCGTCTTCGAGGCGGTGCCCAGCGCGCTCACAGAGATGCTCATGCCGCGCATGGACATCCCGGTGATCGGCATCGGCGCCGGCGGGGCCACCGACGGCCAGGTGCTGGTGTTCCACGACCTGCTTGGGATCTACGACGGGCACGCCGCGCGCTTCGTCAAGCGGTATGCGGACATCCGCGACCAGATGATCGAGGGCGTGAGCGCATTCGCCGAGGATGTGCGGGCGCGTCGCTACCCCGAAACCGAGCACGGCTACACGATGGCCCCCGACGAGATCGAGCGGCTGCAGGAGCTGCTCGAGCCCAGCGGAGAGCCGTTCACCGGAGGGCCGAGCCTGTAGGGGGGTTCCTCACCGCGACTCCGGGACAGGCGGGCTGTTGTCACGTCTGTAACCGAACGCAGGAGGAGTTCCGAGATGCGAAAGCTTTTCCGCCGGCGCCCGTCGCCGGCAATGGCGGTCGCGCTCGTGGCGCTGTTCGTGGCCATGAGCGGAGTGGCGTATGCCGCCAACACCATCCACAGCCGTGACATCGTGAACGATGCGGTCACGACCGCCGACATCCAGGGGGGTGGCGGCCGGACCGGCACGATCAAGAACCGCGACACCAACGCGTTGCTCGCGATTCCGAAGGGCTACGCCTCGATCGACGCCGGCCCATCGCCGCGCGTCCTCAACTACGGCGGCCAGCAGACGTCGACCACCAACGGCGTGTCCGTTGCGCGTGTTCAGGCGGGCGTCTACGACGTCACCTTCAACGCGAACACCGGCACCGGCCGGTTCCTGAAGGTCGACAGCGTCGAGGACCTCTCGTTCGCGGCGAGCGGCCAGAAGTCCGGCGCCGGTGGCGGCAACGATTCCAGCCCGGGCCTGGAGCCCATCGTCTCCGTGGTGCGCAACCGCTCCTCGGCGAGCGAGAACCAGGTCAAGCTGCGCGTGGTCGTCGAGGACGACAACGGTGGCAAGACCGACGCTGCCGACTTCAGCGTCTTTTTCTACAGCCGCACGGTCAACTAGCGAAGTCCGCATCCGGCGCGCCGGCCCGTTCTGGGCCGGCGCGTAGGATCGCCCGGTGGGCGTCCACACCGGCGAGCTGCGCTTCTCCACCCAGGGCGACGGCGACGTAATCGACCTCACGCAGGGCGTCGAGAGCTTCGTCGCCTCCTCCGGCGCTCGCGACGGCGCCGTATCCCTCTTCGTTCCCGGCTCCACCGCGGCGATCACCGCGATGGAGTTCGAGCCGGGCGGCGTGCACGACCTGAGGGCCGTGCTCGACCGCTTGATCCCGCCCGACGACCCATACCGCCACAACGAGCTGAACCACGACTCGAACTCGCACGCCCACATTCGGGCGGCGATCGTGGGGCCGTCGGAGACCATCCCCTTGCGGGACGGGCGGCTGGTCACCGGGACCTGGCAGCAGCTGGTCCTCGTGGACTTCGACGACCGGCCGCGGGAGCGCAGGGTGATGGTGCAGGTGCTCGCCTAACGCAGACTTGGTCCGCTAGCGGCACCCGACGTCAGTCGGCCGCGCGGGCGTCCTTGAGCACCTTCGCGGGGGCCCCCGCGGCGATCGAATAGGGCGGCAGGTCCTTCGTCACCACGCTGTTAGCCCCGATCACACAGCGCTCGCCGACGGTCACCCCGCTGGCGATCACCACGTTCGCCCCGCACCAGACGTTGTCGCCCACGCGCGTCGGACCCTTGGTCGAGAACCCCTGCCAGGTGACGGGGGTCTCCAAGTCGTCGAAGCGGTGGTTGCCGTCGGTGATGAAGCAGCCGTTGGCGAACATGCAGTGGTCGCCTATCTCCACCAACTCGACGGAGGCGACCATCACCCCGATGTTGAGGAAGGTGTCGCCGCCGATCCGGATCCTGCCGGAGTCGCCGGTGGTCAGCCAGACGTTGGGCTCGAGCAGGGCGTGCTCGCCAACCTCCAAGCGCCCGTCGCGGAACGACTCCAGCACGTTGCCCTGCACGGGCCAGCGCACGAAGGCGTTGCGACGAGCGAACTCGCGGTGGATAGCGACGCGGTTCCACGGCAGCGAGTTGCGCTCGTACCAGCGCCACTTCTGGAGGTAGAGCTTGAGGGCTTTCACGCCGGGCAGACTTTCAGACCGGCGTTGTGGGTAGAACCTGCGTGTTCATCGAACTGGAGGACTCATGCGCAGATTGCGTCTCCGCCGGCCCTCACCGGCCCTGGTCATCTCCCTCATCGCCCTCTTCGTCGCACTCGGCGGTACCTCCTACGCCGCGATCAAGATCGGCGCGCGCAACATGAAGACGGGGTCGGTGGGCACGCGTGCGGTCAAGAACGGGACGCTCAGGGGGCGTGACCTGCGGCGAGCCGGCCTCAGTGGGCGGGAGATCAATGAGGGCAGGCTGGGAGCTGTCCCGCTGGCGGGAGGGGTAGGCCATTGGTCGGTCGTGACCGCCGCGGGAGTGCAGGCTCGCGGGCGAGGCGTGACGTCCGTGGCCCGGGTAGACGCCGGGCGTTATCAGGTCATCTTCGACCGCGACGTCCGTAACTGCGTCTACTCCGCAACGATCGGTGAGGAAGGGGCGGTCAATCCTCCTCGAGGCGAGATCGCAGTGTCTGCGCTCGCGAGCAATGTCAACGGGGTCTTCGTCCAAATACGCAACGGTGGGGACAACGCTCCGCTGGCCAACAGGCCCTTCCACCTGATCGTGAGCTGTTAGAGCGGAGGCTGCGGTCCAGCAGGCCACGATCCTCTACGACCGTGACTGTGGGCTCTGCCGGACGGTTCTGGGCGGGATTCTCGCCCTGGACCGCCGGCGGCGCCTGACGCCGGTCGCTCTTCACAGCCCGGAGGCGGCGGAGCTGCTTCCGGGCCTGACCAAGGAGCAGCGGATGGCCTCGTTTCACCTTGTGGAGGGGGATGGGGCGCGGTCGGCGGGAGAAGCCCTCAGCCGGCTGATGAGTTATTTGCCGGGGGGACGCCCTCTCCTCGCGGGCACCGAGCGCTTTCCGGGCGCCACTGAGCGGGCCTACCGGCTGGTCGCGGACAACCGCAGCCGGATCGGGCCGCTCATCCCGGACGCCGTCAAGCGCCGGGCCACCGAGTTGATCGACGCGCGGGCCTAGGCGGCCGCGGCCAGCCGGCGGCGCGACTTGCGCACCTTCGGCTCCACGATCTCCGCCAGGAAGTGGCCCGTGTAGGACCCCTCGGTTCCGGCGACCTGCTCGGGGGTGCCGTGGGCGACCACGTCGCCGCCCTCCTCGCCGCCCTCGGGGCCCATGTCGATGATCCGGTCGGCGGTCTTGATCACGTCGAGGTTGTGCTCGATCACCACCACGGTGTTGCCCGCCTGCACCAGGCGGTCGAGCATCTCCAGTAGTCGCTGGACGTCGGCGAAGTGCAGTCCGGTCGTGGGCTCGTCGAGGATGTAGAGGGTCCGGCCCGTAGCGACCTTCGACAGCTCGGACGCCAGCTTCACCCGCTGGGCCTCGCCGCCCGAAAGCGTCGTCGCCGGCTGGCCCAGCCGGACGTAGCCGAGCCCGACGTCGTTCAGGGCGTCGACGCGGCGCTTGATCTTCGGGATGTTCTCGAAGAACTCGACCGCCTCCCGGACCGGCATCTCGAGCACGTCGGCGATGGTCTTGCCCTTGAATCGGACCTCGAGCGTCTCGCGGTTGTAGCGCTTGCCGTCGCACTGCTCGCAGGGCACGTAGACGTCGGGGAGGAAGTGCATCTCGATCTTGATCTGGCCGTCGCCGCGGCAGACCTCGCAGCGCCCGCCCTTGACGTTGAACGAGAAGCGGCCGGGCTTGTAGCCCCGGGCGCGCGCTTCCTGGGTCTTGGAGAACAGCTCGCGGATGTGGTCGAACAGACCGATGTAGGTGGCCGGATTCGACCGCGGGGTCCGGCCGATCGGCGACTGGTCGATGTTGATGATCTTGTCCACCTGATCGAGGCCGTCGATGCGCTTGTGCGCCCCCGGCCGCTGCTTTGCCCGGTGCAGCCGGTTCGCCACCGCCTTGTAGAGCACCTCGTTGATCAGCGTGGACTTGCCCGAACCCGACACGCCGGTGACCGCGGTGAACACCCCCAGAGGCACCTTCACGTCGATCCCCCGCAGGTTGTGCTGCGACGCCCCCTGCACGCTGATGTGGCCACGCGGGCGCCGCCGTTTGGCCGGCACCTCGATCTCGCGCCGCCCGCCCAGGTACTGGCCGGTGAGCGACTCGCCCACCGCCATCACGTCCTCGGGCGTGCCCTCGGCGACCAGCTTGCCCCCATGCTCCCCCGCCCCCGGGCCGAGGTCGATGATGTGGTTGGCGGCCAGCATCGTGCCCTCGTCGTGCTCGACCACGATCACGGTGTTGCCCAGGTCGCGCAGACGCTTGAGGGTCGAGATCAGCCGCTCGTTGTCGCGCTGGTGCAGCCCGATCGACGGCTCGTCGAGGATGTAGAGCACGCCCACCAGCGAGGAGCCGATTTGGGTGGCCAGCCGGATCCGCTGAGCCTCGCCGCCCGACAGCGTGGCGGCGGCCCGGTCCAGGGAGAGGTAGCCCACGCCCACGTTGTCCAGGAAGCGCAGCCGCTCGTCGATCTCGCGCAGGATCAAGCGAGCTATCTGCTGCTCGGTGTCCGACAGCTCGAGCTCCTCGAACCACTCGATCGCCCGCCGGGCCGACTGGTGGGTGAGCTGGTCGATCCCGAGGCCGCCCACCTGCACCGCCAGCGACTCGGGCCGCAGGCGCGCGCCGTGGCAATCCGGACACGGGCGCATGGTCATGTACTCCTCGATCTTCTCGCGCGAGTAGTCCGAGTCCGTCTCGCGGTAGCGGCGCTCCAGCGACGGCACGATCCCCTCGAACGAGGTGGTGTAGGAGCGCCGACGCCCGTACCGGTTCCGGTAGGAGACGTAGACGCGGTCGCCGTTGGTGCCGTACAGGTAGGTGTCCTGCACGTCGTCGGAGAGGTCTTCCCAGGGTGTGTCGAGGTCGACCTCGTAGCGCTCGGCTATCGCCTGGGTGATCTGCCCGTAGTACTGCGAGGCGCTGGTGGACCAGGGCAGGATCGCGCCCTCGGCGAGCGACAGCGAGGGGTCGGGGACGATCAGGTCGGGGTCGATCTCCATCTGCGAACCCAGCCCCGTGCAGCGCGAGCAGGCGCCGTGCGGCGAGTTGAAGGAGAACATCCGCGGCTCGAGCTCGGGCATCGAGGTGCCGCAGTGCAGGCACATGAAGCGCTCGGAGTAGGTGGTGACCTCGCCAGAGTCCACCATCTCGACGTCCACGATCCCCTCGGCCCGGCCGACCGCCGTCTCGATCGAGTCGGCCAGCCGCTTTCGGAGGTCGGTCCGCATCACCAGGCGGTCGACCACCACCGAGATGTCGTGCTTGAACTTCTTGTCGAGGGTGATGTCCTCCTCGAGGCGCCGCAGCTCGCCGTCGACCTTCACCCGCGTGAAGCCCTCTGCCCTCAGCTCCCCGAAGAGCCTGCCGTACTCACCCTTGCGCCCCCGGACCACCGGGGCCAGCACCATGAACTTGGCGCCCTCCTCGAGGGTCATCACCTGGTCGACGATCTGCTCCGCCGACTGCGCCTCGATCGGGCGGCCGCAGTTGTAGCAGTGGGGGTGCCCGACCCTGGCCCACAGCAGCCGCAGGTAGTCGTAGATCTCGGTGACCGTGCCCACCGTCGAGCGCGGGTTGCGCGAGGTGGTCTTCTGGTCGATGGAGATGGCCGGCGAGAGGCCTTCGATCGAATCCACGTCGGGCTTGTCCATCTGCCCAAGGAACTGGCGCGCGTAGGCGGACAGCGACTCGACGTAGCGGCGCTGGCCCTCGGCGTAGATCGTGTCGAATGCCAGCGACGACTTACCGGACCCCGACAGGCCGGTGATGACCACCAATGCGTTGCGCGGAATGCGCAGATGGAGGTCTTTGAGGTTGTGCTCCCGCGCCCCGGAGACGACGAGCTCGTCGGCTTGCTTCACATAACCGATTCTAGGACGGGGTCAGGACGAACACACGTTCGCCCGGCCGCTAATTGCGGGCTGAGGTCAAGCGTTTGTACGTCATTCGGTGCGGGCGGTCGGCCTCTTCGCCGAGCTGCTCGTGCCGCCACGCCTCGTAGGCCTCGAAGTTGCCCTCGAAGAAGCGCACCTGGGAGTCGCCCTCGAAGGCGAGGACGTGCGTGGCGATCCGGTCCAGGAACCACCGATCGTGCGACACCACCACCGCACAGCCCGGGAACGCCAGCAGCGCCTCCTCCAGCGCGCGGAGCGTGTCCACGTCGAGGTCGTTGGACGGCTCGTCGAGCAACAGCAGGTTGCCCGCCGTCCGCAGGAGCTTGGCCATGTGCAGGCGGTTTCGCTCGCCGCCGGAGAGCTTGCCCACCTTCTTCTGCTGGTCGGAGCCCTTGAAGTTGAACGACGACACGTACGCGCGCGAGTTCATCGTGTGCTCGCCGACCGCGATCTTCTCGTCCCCTCCGGAGATCTCCTCCCACACGGTCTTGTCGCCGTCGAGGGCATCACGGGACTGGTCGACGTAGGACAGCTCCACCGTCTCCCCCACCTTCAGCGCGCCGCTGTCGGGCTGCTCGGTTCCGGTGATCATGCGCAGGAGGGTGGTCTTGCCGGCGCCGTTGCCGCCGATCACGCCGACGATCCCGGCCCGCGGCAGGCTGAAGGACAGGTCGTCGATCAACAGCCGGTCGCCGTAGGCCTTGCTCACGCCCTCGGCCTCCACCACCAGGTCGCCGAGCCGCTCGCCTGCCGGGATGTGGATCTCGACGGCGTCGATCTTGGCGTTGCGCTCCTCGGCGAGGAGGGCGTCGTAGCGGGCCAGGCGAGCCTTGTTCTTGGTCAGGCGCGATGATGCGCTCATCCGCACCCACTCCAGCTCGCTCGCGAGGGTCCGCTGGCGGGCGGACTCCTGCTTCTCCTCCTGGGCCAGCCGGGCCTGCTTCTGCTCGAGCCAGGACGAGTAGTTGCCCTGGAAAGGCATCCCGCGGCCGCGGTCGAGCTCGAGGATCCAGCCGGCCACGTTGTCGAGGAAGTACCGGTCGTGTGTCACCGCCACCACGGCGCCCGGGTACTCGTGCAGATGGCGCTCCAGCCAGCCGACCGACTCGGCGTCGAGATGGTTGGTGGGCTCGTCGAGCAACAGCAGATCGGGCTGGGAGAGCAGCAGGCGGCACAGCGCCACCCGCCGGCGCTCACCCCCGCTGAGGTGCTCGACCGGCGAGTCGCCCGGCGGGCAGCGCAGGGCGTCCATGGCCGTGTCCACCACCGTGTCGATGTTCCAGGCGTCGGCCGCGTCGATCTTCTCCTGCAGCGCCGCGAACTCGTCCGCGGTCTCATCGGAGTAGTTGGCCGCCAGCTCGTTGAACCGGTCGAGCATGTCGCGCAGCGGGCGGACCCCGTCCTCCACGTTGCCCCGGACGTCCTTGGTCTCGTCCAGCTGAGGCTCCTGCTCCAGCAGGCCGACGGTGGCCCCCTCGGCGAGGTCGGCCTTCCCGCGGAACTCGGTGTCGACTCCGGCCATGATTCGCAGCAGGGTCGACTTGCCGGAGCCGTTGGCGCCCAGCACGCCGATCTTCGCCCCCGGGTAGAAGGCGAGCGTGACGTCGGACAGCACCTCCTTGTCGGGCGGGTGCACCCTGGTGAGGCGCTGCATGGTGAATATGAACTCGGGCATGGCCGTCCGAGGCTAGCCAGCGGTGCTGAGCAGCTGATCCGCGGGCGCGTCGTCGTCGCGCAACGGCTCCGCGTCGCCGGCCAGCCGGCGCACGGTGGCGCGGTCGAACGTGCGGGCCCCGCGGGCGGTCGAGCCCACAGAGCCCGGCAGGCCCCGTTCCGAGGCAAGGAGGATCAGGTTCGGCCCGGCCGGGCCCGGCAGGGCGACCGCCCGCACGTCGCGGAACTCCCGGAGCAGCGTGGCCGCCTCGGCCCGGAACAGGGACAGCGGGCCGCGGTCGATCACGTTCAGCGCATAGAGGCCACCGGGCCGCAGCACGCGGCGCACGTCCCTCATCCACTCCGCGGTGGCCAGGTGCCAGGGAACGGCCTCGGCGCCGAATGCGTCGCCCACCACCAAGTCGGCCGAGGAGGTGGGCACCCGCCGCAGGGTCACCCGCGCATCGCCCGTGGTCACGCGCAGCGCCCGCGAGGTGCGCAGGCCCAGCCTTCGCCGGGCCAGCGCGGTCACGTCGGGATCGACCTCCAGGACGCGCGCCCGCGACCCGGGGCGCTCGGTGAGCAGCCAGCGCGGAAGCGTGAAGCCGCCGCCGCCGGCGAAGACCGCGTCGAGCGGCCCCGGCCGCAGGCCGTCGATCGAGTCGGCCAGCCAGCGCACGTACTCGAACTCCAGGTGGCGCGGGTCGTCGAGGTCCACGTAGGAGTGGTGCAGGTCGTCGAGGGTCAGGACCCGGCCCCCCGGGCGGGCGGGGTCGGCGGTCACCGTCGCGCAGTGGTAGTCGCTCTCCACCTCGCAGGGCGAGCTCACCGCCACCAGCGCCGCCGCGGCGCCGGCGCCGAGCAGCGCCACCGCCGCGGCCCGCCCCACGCCGATGACCCGGGCGTAGACCCCGAACGCCAGGCCCACGACGATCAGCAGGCCACCCGCGATCAGCAGCGAGGTGGTGACCGACAGGAGGGGCACCAGCACGAACCCGGTTCCGAAGGTCCCGGCCAGCGCCCCTGCGGTGGCCCAGGCCGACAGGCGCCCGACCACGGTCCCCGACCGGCCCAGGTCGCTCAACTGCATTCGCGCGACCGTCGGGGTGACCGCGCTGAGCACGGCTGCCGGCGGAACCAGCGCGAGGGCCGCCACCACGATCGCCCCGATCTCCTGCTCCCCCAGCAGGCGGACCAGAGGCGCCGTCAGCAGAGCCAGCACTCCCCCGGCGGCGAGCAGGCCGGTGAGGAGCAGCCGCGGATCGAACCGGTCGGCCGCCCGCCCGCCCAGGGCGGAACCGAGGGCGATCGCTGCCAGCACCACCCCGATGATCGAGGTGGTGGTCTCCAGCGTGAGCCCCACGTAGGGGGCGAGGAGCCGGACCCCGAGGATCTCGAGGACCAGCACTACCCCCGACGCCAGGAACACCAGCCCGGCGGCGAGGTCCTTGTCCAGCGGGGCGGGCCCCGTCAGGCGATCCGGCGCGGTCTAGCCGCCTGCCCTGGCGTAGACCTCGTCCAGGATCGAGTCCTGGTCGTCGAGGTCGAAGTTCTCCTCGAGGTAGCGAGCGGTCTCGTCGCGGGGGTTGCCGTTGAGCGCCATGTTCAGCGCGATCAGTCGAGCGCCCTCCGAGCCCTCGCCACCGGACGCCGCGGGCGCCTCCTCCTGGTCGTCC
This sequence comes from uncultured Thermoleophilaceae bacterium, assembly GCA_963830065.1. Taxonomy (GTDB): domain Bacteria; phylum Actinomycetota; class Thermoleophilia; order Solirubrobacterales; family Thermoleophilaceae; genus JACCZR01. Next base: position 137,402 of record CAWHLA010000009.1, on the reverse strand, counting down.
TCGGCCAGGCCGGGCTCGTCGACGTCGCCGGCTTTCTCGGATGCCTCGGCCAGCCCCGGCTCCTGGACCTCGGTCTCCTCGTCCTCCTCGACGACCAGCTCAGGCTCCTCCTCGGTGGCGGCCTCGTGGGCGACCTCGGCCTCCTCGTCGTCGACCTCCTCGATCACGTCGTCGTCGCCGCGCTGGTGGTGGTCGAAGACCCGCCCGATGAGCCGACGGCGACGGTGGACGAGCCGGCCGGGGCGGCGGCGCGGATCTCCGAGAGGCCCTCGCGCAGCTCCTCGAGCTGGCCGTTGAGGTCGCTCGCCTCGGAGCGCAGCCGCTCGGTCAGCTCGCTGACGGTGGTCCGCAGGCCACCGACCAGGCTCTCGAGCTCGGAGTCGATGGTCTCGGCCTTGGTGGTCATCTCGCTGGTGGCGTCCTGCACCCGCTGCACGTGCTCGGCGGCCTCGTTCTCCGCGTTGGTGCGCGTCTCGAGGGCGTCGCGCCTCGGCGGATTTCCGGGTCTCGCCGGCCTCACGGGTGGCATCGGCGGTCAGCTTGTCGGCGTCGGCCTTGGCCTTGGCGCCGATGTCGTTGGCGTTGGTCTCCGCGGCCTCGACGATGGATCTGACCTGCTCGGCCGCCAGTGAGCCCAGAGAGTCCTTGGCAGCGGGGGCCTCCGCCGCTTGCTCGGCAGCGTCCGCGACCTCGCGGAGATGCTGGTCGACTTCCTCGGGGTCGTAGCCCCGGCGCGCCGCCGAGAAGTCACTGCGCTCGATAAACCTTCGCTCCAGCTCCAAAGAGATGCCTCCGCTCGACTGCCTTGCCGGGGCGGAGCGTACCTAAGCCGCGCCGGACCCGTTCACCCGCGCGGGCGGTCGCGCCCCGCGGCGGTGTCAGGACGCCCGGGCCTCCGCCTCCAGCTCGTCGAGCTCGCGGCGCAGGGACTTGATCTCGTCCCGCAGCTTGGCGGCGTACTCGAAGCGCAGGTCGTCCGCTGCCGCGAGCATCTCCTCCTCCAGCTCGACGATGGTCCGGCCGAGCTCCTCGGCCGACATGCCCTCCTCGCGGGCGCGCTTGCGCCGGCGGGACTTGTCCGGCAGCTTGGACTCGACGGCCAGGAAGTCGGAGATGTCGGAGATGCCCTTGCGCACCGTCTCGGGCGTGATCCCGTGCTCGGTGTTGTAGGCCACCTGGATGGCGCGGCGACGGTCGGTCTCGCTCAGGGCCGTCTTCATTGCCGCGGTCTCCTTGTCGGCGTACATGACCACGTGGCCCCTGATGTTCCGCGCGGCCCGCCCGATCGTCTGGATCAGCGAGGTCTCGCCGCGCAGGAAGCCCTCCTTGTCGGCGTCCAGGATGCCCACCAGCGAGACCTCGGGGAGGTCCAGGCCCTCCCGCAGCAGGTTGACCCCGACCAGCACGTCGTACTCGCCCAGCCGCAGCTCGCGGATGATCTGAATCCGCTCCAGCGTGTCCACCTCGGAGTGCAGGTAGCGCACCCGGAAGCCGTACTCGAGCAGGTAATCGGTCAGGTCCTCGGCCATCTTCTTGGTGAGCGTGGTGACCAGAGTCCGCTCGCCCGCCTCGGCGGTCTTCTTTATCTCGCCCATCAGGTCGTCGATCTGGTTCTTGGTCTCGCGGACCTCGACCTCGGGATCGACGATCCCGGTCGGCCTGACGATCTGCTCGACCATCCGCGCGGCGTGGTTTCGCTCGAACTCGCCAGGGGTGGCGGAGACGAAGACCACCTGAGGCACGCGGGTGAGGAACTCGTCGAAGGTCTGGGGACGGTTGTCCAGCGCGCTGGGCAGGCGGAAGCCGTAGTCCACCAGCGTCTGCTTGCGAGAGCGGTCGCCTTCGTACATGCCGCCGATCTGCGGGACGGTCTGGTGCGACTCGTCGATGAAGCAGACGAAGTCCTTGGGAAAGAAGTCCAGCAGGCAGTAGGGCCGGCTGCCGGGCGCGCGGCCGTCGAGGATGCGCGAGTAGTTCTCGATCCCGTTGCAGAAGCCGAGCTCGCGCAGCATCTCCATGTCGAACTGGGTGCGCTGGCGCAGCCGGTGGGACTCGAGCAGCTTGCCCTGTTCCTCGAGCTCGGAGGTCCGGGCCTCCATCTCGTCGCGGATCTCCCCCACCGCCCGCTCGATCGTCACCCGATCGGTGGCGTAGTGGGTGGCCGGCCAGATCGCCGCGTACTCGAGCTCCTTGAGCACCTCGCCCGTGAGCGGGTCGAACTCCTGGACGATCTCCACCTCGTCGCCGAACAGCACCGCCCGGTAGGCGGTCTCGGCGTAGGCCGGGAAGACCTCGAGGGTGTCGCCCTTGACCCGGAACGACCCGCGCGACAGAACGCTGTCGTTGCGCGAGTACTGGATGTCCACCAGCTTCCGCAGCACCGCGTCGCGGTCGATCATCTCGTCCTTCTTGAGCAGGAGCATCATCGCGTCGTACTTCTCGGGCGAGCCGAGGCCGAAGATGCAGGACACGCTGGCCACCACGATCACGTCCCGGCGGGCGAACAGAGACGCCGTGGCGGAGTGCCTCAGGCGCTCGATCTCCTGGTTGATCGAGGAGTCCTTCTCGATGTAGAGGTCCTGGCTGGGGACGTACGCCTCGGGCTGGTAGTAGTCGTAGTAGGAGACGAAGTACTCGACCGAGTTGTTCGGGAAGAACTCCCGGAACTCGTTGCACAGCTGCGCCGCAAGGGTCTTGTTGTGGGCGATCACCAGCGCTGGCCGCTGCGTCTTCTCGATGGCGAAGGCCATCGTCGCGGTCTTGCCCGACCCGGTGACCCCGAGCAGGGTCTGGAAGCGGTCGCCGCCGTCGATGCCCTCGGCCAGCCCATCGCGCGCCGTGGGCTGGTCGGCAATCGCCGTGTAGGCGCTGTTGACCTTGAAATCGGGCACTCCGAGTGACGTTACTTGCCGAACAGGTCACCTCAGGCGTACCCTGCAGGTGATGGCTTGGCAGTACGAGATCCTGGTCGTCGCAAACGTCACAGCCGACTCGGTCGAGCTGATCGAGGCCCTGGGCGAGCGGGCCGCGCGCGACCGTTGCCACTTCACGCTGCTGGTGCCGGCGCCGGCGGCCGGGCGCGAGGGACGCGAAGCCGCCGAGCGCCGCATCGAGACCGCCACGGAGCGGATGCGGGCCGCGGGCCTCGAGGTCGACGGCACCGCCGGCGACCACGACGCCCTGTCGGCGGTGCGTGAGGCCTGGGACCCCACGCGCTTCGACGAGATCGTCGTCTCCACGATGCCCACAGGCAGCTCGAGGTGGCTGCAGGTGGACCTGCCGCACCGGATCGAGCAGGTGACCGACGCCCCGGTTCGGCACGTGGTGGCCCAGCCGCCGCAGCCGGAGCACGAGGTTCGCCACCGCGAGGCGCCCGAGAGCCTCGGCCTTCTCTCACCGCTCGGGGCCGTGACCGGCACCCGGCGGGCGCGTCACTCGTAGGCCACCACGTCCGGCGGGGGCTTCAGCCGCAGGGTCTGGCGCGGGGTCATCACCCCCGTGTCCTCCCGGTAGAACAGCTTGAAGCCGTTCAGCGCCTTCTCGCGGCCGCGCGTGAACTCCCTGTACTTGGCCTTCTTCTGGGCCTGGGTGCCGAACCCGTCGACGTTCACCACCAGCTCCACGCCGGGGTAGGGGCGCAGGGAGCGCTCGTTGTCGATCATGTCCGCGGTGAAGCGGTGCACGAGAAGGAGCTTCTCGGGCAGGTTGCGCTCCCGCACCAGCCGCGACAGATAGGCGGAGACCTCGTTGACGATCCCGGCGGTGGTCGAGCCGATGCTCTGGCCGGGGATCTCGCCCTCCTTCATGCTCCACTCGGGGTCGAGCGCCAGGGACACGTCCGGCTGCTCGAGCCAGGGCCGCAGCGCGCGGACCTCGTCGAGGAAGGAGGCGCGCCCGGGCTGGATGTCGAGGATGAGCAGGGCGCGGTGCTTCCTGGCCTCGCGCAGGTAGCGATCGATCACCTCGGGCTTCTGGCGCGTCGAGAATCTGCCGTCCTCCCCGGGGGTCCGATGGACGATTGTGGAGATCAGCTCGAACGCCGGGAGCGCGGGGCGCCCGGGCCGGTTGTATGGCGTGGCCTGGCGCTCCAGGCGCCGGCCGGCCTGCGCCGGGGTCCCTATACCGAGCGCGCCGAGCTCCTCGTTCTGGGGCGCACCGTAGAAGGCCACCACCCGCCGCTCGGGGAACAGGCTGCGCCCGCCGCGGGGCAGCTCCGCAGGCTTGGCCGGGCGCCCGGCCTTCTCGGGGGCCTCGGCCGCCTCCTCGCCGCCGGCCGCGACCATGAGCACAACTGCCAGCAGCCCGAAGGCGATGCCGAGCGTGACCAGCCGCTGCTGCCGCGTGCGGCGGCGCGCCTCCTCGCGGCGGCGCCGTCGTCGTTCGACGTCCACCCGACTAGACGTCTAGCTCGTCGCCGTAGTGCTGCTCGTAGGAGCGCTTCGAACGCTGCACGTTCTGCACGTAGGCCCGGGTCTCCGGGAATGGGATGTCGTCGAGGGTGTCGAACGCGTCCGGCCCGCCGGCCCGTCTCACCCACCGGTCCACGTTGGTCTCGCCGGCGTTGTACGCCGCTATCGCCAGCTCCTCGTTGCCTTCGTAGCGACGCAGGAGGTAGCGGAGGTAGTAGGTCCCGTAGGCGATGTTGATCTGAGGCGTGGCCAGGTCGCGCTGGGTGAAGGCCGCGCCGCCGGAGTCACGGGCGATGAAGCGCGCGGTGGCCGGCGTGATCTGCATCAGGCCGCGCGCGCCCGCGTGCGAGGTCTGGTCGCGGAAGCGCGACTCCTCGTAGATCACCGCCGCGATCAGATTCGGGTCGACGTCCTTCTTCTTCGCCTGCTGGCGGATGATGTCGTCGTGGCGCAGCGGGAGCGTGATCTCCCGCACGGCCTCGGGGCCGGCGAGGGCCCAGAGGCCCGCGCCCAGCAGCAGCGCGGCCAGGATGCCCAGCAGTCGGCGACGCCGGCGTTTTCCGACGGAGCGAGCGGGGCGGCGGGCAGCCACTGTGCTCATGTGCCGATTTTGGCAAGCACGCGAGACAACGCGTGCTTCAACTCCTCACGCGTCCCGTCGTTGCGGACCACGAAGTCCGCACGTTGCGCCTTCTCGTCCTGCGGGAGCTGGCGGTCGTGGCGGGAGCTCACGCCGGCGTGGCCTCGCCGCGCTGCACGCTGCTCGCGGGTGATTTCGTCGGCCACCACCGCGATGGTGTGGTCGAACGCCGCTTCCATCCCGGACTCGAAGAGCAGAGGCACCTCGACGACGGCTACGACGGGGGCGGACCGGGCGCTCTCCTCTCGCCAGTCGACCACCCGTTGGCCCACCTTCGGCCACAGCTGCTCCTCGAGCCACTGGCGCTCGGCCGGGTCGGAGAACACGCGTTGGCCCACCAGCGCGCGATCCACCACGCCCTCGGGCGCGATGTCAGCTCCGAAGCGGTCCACCAGGGCGTCGCGGATCTCGTCGGTGCCCAGGAGCTCGTGCACCACCGCGTCGGTCGACAGCGTGGCGGCGCCCAGCTCGCCGAAGGCGTTGAGCGCCTCGGACTTGCCGGCGCCCATTCCGCCGGTCAGGCCGATGAACGGAACCCGCGAGGCGGGCTCCACCTACTCGTCCTCCGAGTCCTCGCTCTGCTGCTGCTCCGGGCTGGAGTCCTCCGGGCTGGAGTCCTCCGGGCTGGAGTCCTCCGGGCTGGAGGACTCGTCCGCCTGGGCCTGCTCCATCGCCGCGGCCAGGCTGTCGCCGCTGATCTGGGCACCGGCGAAGCGGTCTTCGGAGAGATCGAGGTCCCGGACGTCGTCCAGGTCCCCGCCCTCGCCCGAGGGGGGGCGGCCGGTGCCCACGCCGGGCTGGCCGACGCGCTTGACGCTCAGGGAGAGGCGGCGGCGTTCGGAGTCGATCTCCAGCACCTTGACGCTCACCTCGTCACCGGGCTCGACCACCTCGCGCGGGTTCTCCACGTGGTGGTGGGCCAGCTCGGAGATGTGTACGAGGCCCTCGACCCCGTCCATGATCTCGACGAACGCGCCGAAGGAGACGACCTTGGTCACCTTGCCGGTGAGCTCGTCGCCCAGGTTGTAGGTGTCGAGCACGCGCTGCCACGGGTCCTCCTGGGTCTGCTTGAGGCCCAGGGAGATGCGCTGGCGGTCGCGGTCGATATCGAGCACCTTGACCGGCACGGTCTGGCCGATGGAGAGGATCTCCGACGGGTGGTTGACGTGCTTCCAGGACAGTTCGGAGATGTGAATCAGGCCGTCGATGCCGTCCAGGTCCACGAAGGCGCCGAAGTCCACGATGTTGGAGATGTCGCCCTCCACGACCTGGCCGGGCTGCAGGCGGTCGAGGATCTGCTGGCGAACCTCTTTGCGCTCCTCCTCGAGCACCGCGCGGCGGCTGAGCACCACGTTGTTGCGGGAGCGGTTGAGCTCGATGACCTTGCACTCGATCTTCGTGCTCATGAACTCGTCGAGGTTCTGCACGCGGCGGATGTCGACCAGCGAGGCGGGCAGGAAGCCGCGCACCCCGAGGTCGATGATCAGGCCGCCCTTGACGACCTCGATGACCGTGCCCTCTACTGGCTCGCCGGACTCGGCCGCCGCCTCGATGCGCCGCCACGCCTTCTCGAAGCGGGCGCGCTTCTTTGAGAGAACGAGCCGGCCGTCCTGGTCCTCCTTGGTGAGGACGAGGGCGTCGACCTCCTCGCCGAGCTCGACCTCCTCCGCGGGGTCGACCGACTTGCGGATCGACAGCTCGTTGGAGGGGATGACCCCCTCCGACTTGTAGCCGATGTCCACCAGGACTTCGTCCTGGTCGATCCGGACGACCGCCCCGCTTACCACGTCGCCTTCGTCGAAGACGACCATGGTCGCGTCGTAGTTGGGGACGATCTGGCCGTCCACTTCGATCAGGAGGCCGTCCGAGCCCTCCACGGGCTTCGGCGGTGTGAGCGTTTCTGCCTCTGGCACTGCGGGCAGAGACTAGCGGCCCAGCATCCGTGCGACCCATTCTCTGTCACGGGTCATTTGGCGGTGGGTGAAGCGGAGAACGGTCCACCCCAGCGCGTTCAGCTCCGCATCCTTGCGGCGGTCGGCCTCGAAGGCCTTGCGCGTGCCGTGGCTCTCCCAGCCATCGGCCTCGACTATGAGCCGGCGGTCCGGCCACAGGAAGTCGGGTCGGTAGGGACCTACGGGCTCCTGGGAACGAGGGCGGGCGATCCCGAAGTCGTCGCAGATCCCGATCAGCAGCTCCTCGAACTCGTTCTCCGTAGCGGTGGTGCCTGTCTGGTGGTATCCGAGTAGCGCCTTCAACTTCGCGGCGCCGGGGCGGCCAGTGTGCCGACCTATCGCTTGGCCGAGCTGGACTTCCGTGGTCAGGCGCTGGCGGACCGCTTCGTCGGTGGCGCGCTCAAGCTGCCTGCGCGGTGCCGTCTCCGCCAGGTCGATCAGCGTGCGCGCTGGCTTGGTCACCGGGATGCCGAGCTTGCGGGTGAGCTCAGCTTCCGCCGGCGAGCGGTGGACCGCGAGGCCCCGCCGTCGCCGGCGTCCCCCGCCGGGCACCGTCACGTGCACGGGCGACGAGCAACCGGGGATCAGCGCCCACAGCTCCGCGGCACTTCGGTGGCTGAGGGCCGCCCGGTCGCCCAGCGCGAGGGTGGCGGCCATCCAGACGCCCTCCCGGGCCAGGCCCGTGCGGCCGAGCGCGTACACCCCGCGGTGAACGGGGCGCAGCCAGCCCCGCTGCGCGCGCCAATCCACCTGGTCTCGCGAGAACCCCAGGCCCAGCAACTGCCGCCGAGCGATCACGGAGTGCTGGCGCGCCGCCAGATCCAGCAGGCGCTTGTCGAGTTTGCCGGACATATTCCGGTCAAGGCGGCAAGCCCCCCCGGTTCGCCCCCCACTAATCTCGGCCTGATGCAGCGACGCACCAAGCGGGGCGCGGCTCGCACGCCGCTCGAGGGCGACTACGACGTCCTGATCTGCGGCGCCAGCTTCGCGGGCCTTGCCGTCGCGCGTGAGCTGGGCGGCTCGGGCGCGCGCGTGTTGATGATCGACCGCTACGAGGTGGGCGAGCGCCAGACGTCGGCGTGCGGCATCCCGACCGAGTGGCTCGAGGCCCTCGACCTGATGGCCTCCCACCGCCAGACCTTCCCCGAGCTCGTGGTTCACACCCCCCACGGCACCACCCGGCTCGACCTGCCCTTCACCTTCTCCACGTTCGACTACGCGACGCTCTGCCGCCAGCTGTTCGAGCAGTCCGACTGCGACTTCGAGACCGCGAAGGTGAACGGGCGCACCGGCGACACCGTGCACACCGACCGCGGCGACCTGACCGCGCCGCTGATCGTCGATGCGCTCGGCTGGCGCCGCGTCCTGGGCGCCGGCTACCAGCCGCCCGACGCTCCGCTCTCGCGCGGGCTGGAGGTCCACCCCAACGGACAGGGCGAGGACATGGAGATCTGGGTCGACCGCAAGTACGTGCCGGCCGGCTACGGGTGGAGCTTTCCCGCGCGCGACGAGCTGCGCATCGGCGTCGGCTCCTTCGACCCGCGCTTCCACGTCAAGGACAACACGGTCAAGCTGGCCGACGACCTCGAGGCCGACGCCGTGCGCTACCAGGGCAACTGGATCCCGCACAGGATCCGCTCGGCGGTGGACGACGGCGTGTTCTTCGCCGGGGACTCCGCGGGGCACTGCCTCCCGCTGACCGCCGAAGGCATCCGCACCGCGCTCTACTTCGGCCTGGCGTGCGGCCGCGAGCTGCGCGACGTGGTCGAGGGCCGCCAGACCGCCGCCGAGGCGCTGTCGCGCTACGGCGCCTTCAGCGACTCACACGAGTGGAAGTTCCGCTGGATGCTGCGCATGCAGGACCTGGTGCCGAAGGTGCCGCCGCGCCTGCTGCAGGCCAAGATCGGAGCGCTGGGGATCCGCAAGCTGACCCACTGGTCCTTCGGGCACTACCTGGAGATCGCCCACCACCGCCTGGTGACGGCGGGCCCGCCTCCCCGAGCCCGCCGTACGATTCCCCAGCGCGTCGCGGCCTAGAAGCCGCGCCGCTCGCGGTCGGACCGCGTTAGCAGGCCCGTGTCGGCCCGGGATCGCTGATATGCCGCGCCCAGCCACGCGACCACTAACACCAGGGCGATGATCGTGAAGACGATCGAGTCTCCGAAGGGGTCAACCGCGCCCAGCAGGGCGACAGCGAAGTACAGGATCGACAGCCCCAGGCCGAGCGTGAGAACCGCGGCGACGATGTCGAGGCCACCCTGGCGCGTGACCGGAGCCTCTTCTACACCACCGGGGCGTCCTCCTGACGGACCCGAGTCTGCACCTACTTCCTGATGCATTCGTGCTCCTCCTTCCTTGGCACCGAATGCTACTCCCGCTACTCCCGTACGACCAGGATCGTGCCCACAGCGAGCAGCCCCACTCCCAGCACGCGCAGGGGCGTCAGCCCGCGCTGCTCGAGTCCGAACGCGCCAACGCGGTCGAGGAACACCGACATGGCCAGCTGCCCGGCGATGGTGGCTCCGGTGACGCCGCCGGCGCCGAGGGTCTGCACGGCGATCAGCGCCGTCGTCACGTAGATCGCCCCCAGGATCCCGCCGAGCAGGTAGTACCAGGACAGGCCGCTGATCTCGCCGACCTTCCCGTAGCCCCCGGCGAACAGCAGGGTGATCCCGACGAGCGCCGCGGTGCCGATGGCGAACGAGATGGAGGCGGCCGGGATAGATCCGACGGCCTTGCCCAGCCCGGCGTTGATCGGCGCCTGCAGCGCGATGAAGCCGCCGGCGAACACTGTCGCCAGTACGGCGATCGGGGTCTTGTCCATGCGGCTTACTTGGCCTCCAGCCAGTCCCTGCCGTGCGCCACGTCGACCTCCAGCGGCGGGTCGAGCTCGAAGGCGCCGACCATCTCGCGGCGCACGATCTCCGACGCCCGCTCGACCTCTGCCTCGGGTGCCTCGAAGAGCAGCTCGTCGTGGATCTGCAGCACCAGCAGCGTCTCCAGGCCCGCGTCGCGCAACTCGTTGCGACAGCGGACCATGGCCACCTTGATGATGTCCGCCGCGGTGCCCTGGATGACCATGTTCACGGCCAGCCGCTCGCCCAACAGCCGGGTCTGGCGCTGTCGGGCGCGCAGCTCGGGGATCCGCCGGATGCGCCCGAACAGGGTGGTGACGTACCCGTTCTCCTTCGCGGACTCGATCGTCCCGTCGATGAACTCGCGCACCTTCGGGAAGCGCTCCAGGTAGCGGTCGATGAACTCGCCGGCCTCCTCCTGGGAGATGCCGAGCCGGTCGGCGAGGCCGTAGGCGGACAAGCCGTAGACGATGCCGTAGTTGACCATCTTCGCCTTCGAGCGCGTCCCGGGATCGGCCTTGCCTCCGAGGATCTGCTCGGCGGTGGCGGTGTGCACGTCCTCGCCGCGCTGGAAGATCTCCTTGAGCACCGGCTCGCCGGCGATGTGGGCCAGGATCCGCAGCTCGACCTGGGAGTAGTCGGCCGAGACCAGGCGCTTGCCCTCCTCGGCGACGAAGCAGGCCCGGATCTCGCGGCCGCGCTCGGTGCGGATGGGGATGTTCTGGAGATTGGGGTCGGTGCTCGACAGGCGGCCGGTGGTGGCCGCCGCCTGGTTGAAGGTCGTGCGTAGCCGACCATCGGCGCCCACCAGCTCGGGGAAGGCGTCGAGGTAGGTCGACTTGAGCTTGGTCAGCTCACGCCACGACTCGATCTTCGGGATGATCTCGTGCTCCGAGCGGATGGCCTGGAGCACCCGCGCGTCGGTGGAGAAGCCCGTCTTGCCGCGCCGCTTCTTCGACAGCCCGAGCTTGGTGAACAGCACCTCGGCCAGCTGCTGGGGTGAGCCGATCGTGAACTCCTCGCCTGCGAGCATCCACACGTCGCGTTCCAGCGCGTTGGCCTCCTCCTCCACCCGCTTGGCGATCGCGCGCACGGTGTCCACGTCGAGCTTCACGCCCGCCCGCTCCATCTCCACCAGCACGTCCACCAGCGGCAGCTCGATCTCGTGCAGGAGGCGGGTGAGCCCGTCGGCCTCCAGGCGCTCGCGCTGGCGCTCGGCCAGCACGCGCGTCACGACGGCCTCGGCCGCCACTCCGTCGCCATCGCCCTCCACCTCGGCCCCGATCCCTTCGTCGCCGGCCAGCTCCTCCAGGGGATAGCCGCGGCGGGCGGGGTCGATGAGGTAGGCGGCGAGCATGGTGTCGTGCTCGAGCTCCACGTGGCCCTCGAAGTGCTCGGAGGAGGCGATGGTCTTCCAGTCGTGGGCGACCAGCGGACGCTCGCCGAGGCCCAGCACCACGGCCGCGAGCGACTCCGACTCCCCGACCAACACCTCCTCGTTGCCGCCGTACGCCGCGAAGCTGAGATCCGACGCGTCGTCAGCCGGGAGCAGCTCGCCCTCCGGCGGCTCGGTCGGCGCGGCCCGGCGAGCGGCCACCGTGAGCAGCTCCCCCTCGACCGAGGACAGCTCGGCAGGCGCGACCTCGCGCGCGCGGACCGCGACCCGCTCCTCCGGCCGCTCGCGCGGCGCGGCCTCCTCCTCGTCGCCGAGGGCCTCCTCGAGACGCCGCAGCGGATCGCGCAGCTCGAACTCGCGAAACACCTCGCGCAGGCGCGAGCGGTCGGGCTCGCGCGCGAGTGACTCGTCGAGGTCGACGTCCACGTCCACGGTGCGCACCGCGGTGGCCAGCTGCTTGGACACGCGCGCGTCCTCGGCGTGGTTGGTCAGGTTCTCCTTGCGCTTGGCGCCGGAGATCGCGTCGATGTTCGACAGCACGCCCTCCAGGTCGCCGTACTCCTGGAGCAACTGGGAGGCGGTCTTCTCGCCGATGCCCGGGACGCCGGGGATGTTGTCCGAGGTGTCGCCCTTCAGGCCGGTGAAGTCGGGCACCAGCTCGGGCGCGATTCCGTACCGGTCGATCACCGCGTCGCGGTCGTAGACCTTGGTCTCGGTTATCCCGCGCGAGGTGGCCATCACCCGGATGCCGGGCTCGATCAGCTGGAACAGGTCGCGGTCGCCGGTCACCACCATCACGTCGATGTCCTGCTCGCGGGCCTTGGTGGCCAGCGAGGCGATCACGTCGTCGGCCTCGAAGCCGTCGACCTTCACGTTGGTGTACCCGAAGGCGTCGACCAGCGGATGGAGGTGGGGCCACTGCTCGGAGAGAAGGTCGGGCTTGGTGGAACGCTGGGCCTTGTACTCGGGGTAGACCTCCTTGCGGCCCGACATGCCCGCGTCCCAGACCACCAGCGTGGGCTGCTGGCCGTGCTCGGTGAGGATCTTCACCAGCATCGACGCGAAGCCGAAGATCGCGTTGGTGGGCTGGCCCTTGGAGGTGGCGATCGTCTCCGGCAGCGCGAAGAAGGCTCGGTAGACGAGGCTGTTCCCGTCGATCAGGAACAGCTCCCGCTGGGCATCGTCTGGCACCGCCCAATCGTAGGCGCGAGGCGTCGGTAGTTTCCGGGTCGTGGCCACGACCTCCGCACAGTTCTCGCTGACCATCCGGGTCGAGCTCCCTCAGGAGCGGGGGTCGCTGTCGAAGGTCACCTCGGCCATCACCCACACCGGCGGCGCGATCGTCGCGGTGGACACCGTCGAGGCGGGCGGCCACTCCACCCTGCGCGAGATCACCGTCGAGTGCCACTCGATCGAGCACCGCGGGCAGGTGATCACCGCGGTGCAGGACGTGCGCGACGTGCGCGTGGTCGAGATCTCGGACCGCACCTTCGAGCTGCACCGCGGAGGCAAGATCCACACCGCCCTCGCCTCCCCGCTGAAGACCCGCGACGACCTGTCGATGGCCTACACGCCCGGCGTGGCCCGCGTGTGCTCGGCTATCGCCGAGAACCGCCAGAAGGCCTTCAAGTACACGATCAAGGCGAACACGGTGGCCGTGGTCTCCGACGGCACGGCCGTGCTCGGGCTGGGCGACATCGGCCCCGAGGCCGCCATGCCCGTCATGGAGGGCAAGGCGATGCTGTTCAAGGAGTTCGCCGACGTGGACGCGTTCCCGATCTGTCTGAACACCAAGGACACAGAGGAGATCATCGAGACCGTCATCCGGATGTCGCCCACCTTCGGCGGCATCAACCTGGAGGACATCTCCTCGCCCCGCTGCTTCGAGATCGAGCAGCGGCTGGTGGAGGAGCTCGACATCCCGGTCTTCCACGACGACCAGCACGGCACCGCCATCGTGGTGCTCGCTGCCCTGATCAACGCGTGCCGGCTGACCGACCGCCGGATGGAGGACCTGAAGGCCGTGATGGTCGGCGCCGGCGCCGCGGGCGTCGCCGTGGCCAAGATCTGCCTGGACGCCGGCCTGGGTGACCTGGTGGCCTGCGACCGCTACGGGGCGATCCACCCCGGCCGCGAGGACTACGAGGCCGGATCGATGAACGCGCCCAAGCGCTGGCTGGCCGAGAACACCAACGGCGACGGCCGCTCGGGCCCCCCGCGCGACGTGCTCGAGGGCACTGACCTGTTCATCGGCCTGAGCGGCCCCGGGATCATCGACGCCAAGGACCTCGCGCTGATGAACCCCGAGCCGTTCGTGTTCGCCATGGCCAACCCGAACCCGGAAGTCCACCCCGAGGAGGCCGCCGCGTACGCGCGGGTGATGGCCACCGGGCGGTCGGACTACCCCAACCAGATCAACAACGTGCTGGCCTTCCCGGGCGTTTTCCGGGGTGCGCTGGACTCCCGCGCCACCGCCATCACCGACGCCATGAAGATCGCCGCCGCGGAGGGAATCGCCAGCGCGGTGGCCGACGAGGAGCTCGACGAGGAGTACATCGTCCCGAGCGTGTTCAACCGCGACGTGAGCCAGGCGGTGGCCACGGCCGTAGCCGAAGAGGCCGAGCGCGAGTTCGAGCCCGTCGTCGACTGAGGAGGCAGGCACAGCATGAAGGTCACCGTCACCGGCGCCACCGGGAACGTGGGGCGCGCCATGGTGGAGGCGCTGAACGAGAAGGGCCACCAGGTGATCGCGCTCTCTCGCGACGCCGACAGCGGATCCCGCAAGCTCGGCTCGGCAGCCAAGGTGCTCGAGTGGCCCTCGCCCAAAGAGGCCCCGCCGCCGCCCGAGTCCCTCGAGGGCCAGGACGCGGTCATCCACCTGCTGGGCGAGCGGATCGACCAGCGCTGGTCGGACGAGGTCAAGCAGGAGCTGCGCGACTCCCGCGTGGACGTCGACCCGCCGGCTGGTCGAAGGCCTGAAGGCTGCTGACGCGCGCCCCGCGGTGCTCGTGTCGCAGTCGGCCAGCGGCTTCTACGGCGACCGGGGCGACGAGAAGCTCGACGAGTCCTCGCCCGCCGGCGAAGACTTCTTGGCCGATCTGGTGGTCGAGTGGGAGGCCGAGGCCAACAAGGCCGAGGACCTCGGCGTGCGCGTGGTCACCACGCGCACCGGGGTGGTGCTCTCACCGGAGGGCGGCGCGCTGGAGAAGATGCTCCCGTTCTTCAAGCTGGGGATCGGCGGCCCGGTGGCGGGCGGCGACCAGTACGTGCCCTGGGTTCACCTCGACGACGTGACGGGAGCGATGATCGCGGTGGTCGAGGACGACGCGGCCAGCGGGCCGGTGAACGTGTCCGCGCCCTCCCCTGCCACCAACAAGGAGCTGTCCAAGGCGCTCGGCAGCGTGCTGAAGCGCCCGGCGTTCGCGCCCGTGCCCGGCTTCGCGGTCAAGGTCCTCTACGGCGAGATGGCGCACATCGTGATCACCGGGCAGCGGATGCTCCCCAAGCGCCTCGAGCAGCTCGGCTACGAGTTCGCTCAGCCCGAGCTGGAGTCCGCGCTGCGCTCGGCCACCGACAAGGGCTGACGTCCGCGGCTGCGGCCGAAGATCAACTCGAAGATCCCGAACAGCACTCCGAGCAGCACGCCGAAGAAGGCCGAGACCACCAGCAAGATGCGCACCAGGTCGACGATCAGGTCGGGCAGGGTGACGAGCGAGATGATCAGCAGCACGAGCGTGTAGGCGACTGCCAGCAGGGCCACGCCGAAGGCCATGTCGAGCACCCGCTCGCGCGCCTCTTCTCCCCGGCGTCGGCCTGCCGCCTGGGCGACCGCGTACAGCACCCCGTACGCCAGCCCCAGCAGGAGCAGCGGGAAGTAGAAGGCGGTGGGGTTGCCGTCAGGAGCCATCAGCCGTCTTCCTTCTCGAGCTCCGCCCGCGCCTCTGCCGCGGTCTTGCCTCCGCTGCCGAAGGCGCCCTGCAGCTTCCAGCGCGAGTCCGACTTCGCCGGCCACACCAGCCAGATGACGATCGAGATCACCGGGAGCAACATCCCGCTGGCGAGCCCGACCTGCTCTCCGTAGCCCTTGCGGCCGGAGAGGTAGGAAGCCGCCACGCACCCCAGCAGCCACACGTACAGCAGGTAGAGCGCCTTGGCGCCCAGCAGGGCGATGACGGGGTCGAAGCTCATGCGCCCAGGTAGGCCTTCTGGACCTCGGGGTTGTCGCGCAGGGCGTCGGATTTGTCGGTGAGCGCCACGGTGCCGGTCTCCAGCACGTATCCGCGCGCGGAGACCTCCAGGGCGAAGTTGGCGTTCTGCTCCACCAGCAGGATCGTCGTGCCCTGCCGGTTGATCTCGGCCACGGTCTCGTAGATGCGCTCAACCAGCACCGGGGCCAGGCCCATCGAGGGCTCGTCCAGCAGCAGCAGCTTGGGCTCGGCCATCAGGGCGCGGCCGATGGCCAGCATCTGCTGCTCGCCGCCCGACATCGTGCCCGCCTTCTGGGTCTCGCGCTCCTTGAGCCGCGGGAAGAGGTCGAACACGCGGCCGAGGTCTTCGGTGATGCGGCCGTCGCGCCGCAGGAAGGCGCCCAGCTCGAGGTTCTCGCGCACGGTCATGCGCTGGAAGCAGTGCCGTCCCTCCGGGGACTGGGAGATGCCGAGGCGGACCACGTCCTGGGGCGGCGTCTCGCCGATCTCCTTGCCATCGAAGCGAATCGAGCCCTCTCGAGGAGCGGTGAGCCCCGAGATCGAGCGCAGCGTGGTGGACTTGCCGGCCCCGTTGGAGCCGATCAGCGTGACGACCTCGCCCTCCTCCACCGTCAGCGAGATCCCCTTGAGGGCCTCGATGTTCCCGTAGAAGGTGTGGATGTCGTCCACCTCGAGCAGGGGCATCAGCCGCTGGTCTCCCGCTTGCCGAGGTAGGCCTCCACCACACGCTCGTCGGCGCGGATCTCGGCGGGGTCGCCCTCGGCGATCTTCTCGCCGTGGTCGAGCACGGTGATGCGCTCGGAGACGCCCATGACGACCTTCATGTCGTGCTCGATCAGGAGGATCGTGAGGTCGCGCTCGCCCTTGAGGCGGTCCATGAACTCCGTCAGGCGGGCCGACTCGTTCGGGTTCATCCCAGCGGTGGGCTCGTCGAGCAGCAGCAGCGAGGGGTCGGAGGCGAGCGCGCGAGCGATCTCCACGCGCCGCTGGTCGCCGTAGGAGAGGTTCGCGGCGATCTGGTCGAGCTCGGAGTCGGCGAGCCCGACGTACGTCAGGGTCTCGCGGGCCTTCTCGCGCACCTCCTTCTCCTCGCGGCTCACGCGGGGGGTCCGCAGCACCGAGCCGAACAGCCCGGCTCGCATGCGCGCGTGCTGACCCACCATCACGTTCTCGACCGCCGACATCGTCGCGAACAGCCGAATGTTCTGGAACGTCCGCGCCACCCCCAGCGCGGTGATCTTGTCCGGGCGCATGCCGGTGATGTCCCTGCCCCCGAAGGTGATCTGGCCGGCGGTCGGCTTGTAGAGGCCGGTGAGCATGTTGAAGAACGTGGTCTTGCCGGCCCCGTTGGGGCCGATGATCGAGACGATCGACCGCTCGGGGATCTCGAAGTCGATGTCGTTGACCGCGACCAGTCCGCCGAAGGCCTTCACGACGTGGTCGGTGGCCAGCAGGCTCACGCGCGCGCCTCGAAGGTGGACTCGTCGGTGCCGGCCAGCTCGACGAACTCGAGCTTTCGCCGCCGTTCCGGTATGAGCCCCTGGGGTCTCAAGACCATCATCAGCACGAGGATGAAGCCGAACACGCCGAACGAGACCGAGCTGAAGGTGAAGTCCAGGCCCAGGCTGTCGAACACGCTGCGAACGCCCTCGCCGTCGAGCACGTCGGGGATCAGCCGCACGTTCACGAAGGCCAGGAGCACCGCCCCGAGCACCACGCCCCAGATGGAGCCGAGGCCGCCGAGGATGACCATGGCCAGGATGAAGATCGAGAAGCCGAACTGGAACTGGTTGGCGTTGACGCTCTGAAGGAAGGGCCCGAGGAAGGCGCCCGAGATGCCGCCGAAGGCGCCGCCGGCCGCGTACGCCAAGAGCTTCGTGCGCACCAGCGGGACTCCCATGCTGGCGGCGGCCACCTCGTCCTCGCGCAGGGCGATCCACGCCCGCCCCAGCCGCGAGTCGCGCAGGCGGAAGTTCACGAACAGCACGACGAGGCACAGGGCCAGGACCGACCAGAAGTACGGTCTCAGGTTGGTCGCCTGATCGAACTCCGATAAGAACGGCAGGTCGATCTGGTCGATCGGCGAGATGGACTGACGGCCGTTGGTGAGCTTGTTGTCCCCGATCGGCGTGAGCTCGTCGCCGTTCTGCGCGACGCGCCCGATGATCTCGCCGAAGGCCAGCGTGACGATCGCGATGTAGTCGCCGCGCAGGCGCAGCGTGGGCAGGCCGATGAACGCGCCGGCGATGGCGCACACCAGGATCGCCCCGATGATAAGCAGCAGGAAGTTCAGGTGGATGCCGGCCAGGCTGTTGGCGAACTCGCTCACTCCGACGTGGATTCCGGGCGGCGAGCCCTTCTCGTTGACGCTCGAGAAGTGATCCGATGCCCACCAGCCGGTGACCAGCAGGCCGAACGCATAGAAGGCGACGAAGCCGAGGTCGAGCAGGCCGGCGAAGCCGACCACCAGGTTCAGCCCTAGGGCCATCACCACGTAGGCCAGGGCCAGGATGGAGTCGTCCATCAGCGAGTCGAGCGGGTCGACGAAGAACGGGAACAGGGCGGCGGCGAGGATGACCGTGCCCGCGAACACGTAGTTCGCGCGCGGGTTCTGGCGCAGCTCGCGCAGGGCGGTCATCCGGCCTCCCTCGTCTCCTCGCCGATGAGGCCCTGCGGGCGGAAGACCATGACCACGATCAGGAACAGGAAGACGTAGGCCGGCGTCCACTCGACCCCCATGGGGAAGAGGCCCAGGAACTCGTCGCGGTTGTCGGCGATGCCCTGGATAGCGCCGATGATCAGGGCGCCGATAACGGCCCCGCGAATGTTGCCGATCCCTCCCATCACCGCCGCGGTGAACGCGTACAGGCCGGCCGAGAAGCCCTGGAAGTACCAGACCCGGGTGTTGTAGAGGGCATCCATCAGGCCGGCGGCGCCGGCCAGCAACCCGCCAAGGAGGAACGTGAGGGCGATGGTGGTGTCCACGTTGATTCCCATCAGCCGAGCCGCCTCGGGGTCCTGCGCGGTTGCGCGCATTGCCTTGCCGAGCCGGCTGCGCGCGATGAAGGCCGTGAGCAGGAAGACGAGCGGCACCGTGGCGATCACGGCCAGCAGGTCGCCGCGGGAGATGGACAGGCCGACGATGCTGAACACCTCGTCCTGCGACCCGATCAGGTCGGGCACGTTGCGCTGGGAGGCGCCCAGCCACAGGATCCCGACGTTCTGCAGGATGAAGGAGAAGCCGACGGCCGTGATCAGCGGCGCCAGCTTGGGCGCGCCGCGTAACGGCCGGTAGCCCACGCGTTCGATCAGCGTGTTCAGCGACCCGCTGACCAGCATGCACACGACCAGGGTCGCCGCCAGCCCGATGATCAGTGGGAAGGTGCCGGTGTCCTCGGTGAGGCCGAACACGCCCCACATGCCGAACGCGACGAACGACCCCAGCATGAAGATCTCGCCGTGGGCGAAGTTGATCAGCTCGATGATCCCGTAGACCAGCGTGTAGCCGAGGGCGATCAGCGCCAGGATCGCGCCGTTCGACAGGCCCTCGATCAGGTTGTTGCCGAGCCGGGTGAGGTTCCCGTCGTCGGAAAGGTCCTGGATCCCGAAGTACACCGGGAGGACCAACAGCAGGACGATCAGCCCGTACTTCGAGAAGGCCTCCCGCGCAGCGTCAGAGCGTCGGACGGCGGGCCTGTCGATGCTGGCGCTTGCCGCTTCCACCTTGAGGCGGGGAGCCTACTGCGAGCGGCAGGGGGATGGGCTTTGGTGAGCCCATCCCCCCATCCGTCTCGCCAGGCGGTCGGCTAGTTGCCGCCCGACTGTGGCTTGATGACCTTCGAGAACGTCGGCTCGCCGCCCTTGATCACGTACAGGCCGTAATCAGTGAGCGAGGTGTCGCCGTTCTTGTCGATCGAGTACTCGCCGAGAACGCTCTGGCGGTTCTTGGTCTCCGACAACAGCTGCTTGGAGACCGCAGAGCGGTCGTTGGCCTTGTCGCCCACGGCCTTCAGGGTGTCGAGAGCGAGCTTCATCGTCTCGTAGCCGTAGATCGCGTACGGGTCGGGGTTCGTGTCGTTGTACTCCTTGTCGAAGTCAGCGAAGAACTTCTCCGCCTGCGGGTTGTTCCGCTTCTTGAACTCCTCCAACCCGAGAGTGGCGACCGTGACCTTCGTGCGTGCCGCAACGTCGGCGGGGATACCGCCTTCCTTGGCGTTCGAGAACGCCTTCTCGGCTACGCCATCCGGTCCGTAGAGCTTCGCCGTCTTGTTCGCGGCGGCGACGTCCTTGAACACCTGGACGTAGTTCTCGCCCGTCACGCCGGAGCCGACGAAGCAGTCGGCCTTGACCTTCGCGGCCAGAGAGCGGTAGTTCGGCGCGTTCTTGTCCGTGCCGTCGTTGCCCTCGACCGTCAGGCCCTGCTCCTTGGCCGCCGACTCGATGTTCTTACCGAGGCCAGCGCCGTAGGTCGTCTTGTCGTTGAAGATGTGGACGCTCTTGCAGCCGTCCTCCTTCATCGTCGCGACGAGCGCGGCAGCCTGGATGTCGTCCTTCGGGACGACTCGGGCGTACGTGCGGGTCTTCGCGGGGTAGTACTTCTGCGGCTCACCCGGCTCGGTGCCCGGAGGCTGAGCCACGGTCAGTCCCACGTAGGTGTTCGAGGGGCTGATCTGTGGGATGCCGGCCTTGTTCAGGATCGGGATCGAGACCTTGGACCCGCCGGAGTTGAACTCTCCGAGGTAGAAGATCGTCGTCTTGTCCTGGACGGCCTTGCGGGCGTTCTGGGCGGTTTGGCCCTCGTCCGCGGTGCCCGGGTTCTGAGCGGTCGAGTCGTCGAGCGAGACGTACTTCAGGTTGAACTTGCCAACCTTGCTGCCGGACTGCTTGAGCGCCAGCTTCTCGCCGCTGATGACTGCTTCTGACTGACCCTTCGAGGTGCCTTGTAGCGGCAGGCTCGAGTAGATCGTCAAGTTATTGCCCTGGATCGGCTCCGAGCTACTGCCTTCGCCGCCGCCACCCTCGTCGTCACTGCCGCAGGCGCTCACGCCTAGAACAAAGAGTCCGAGGAGGCAGCCGAGTACTGCCAACCTGATTCGCAACTTTCCCTCCTGAATAGTTCCTGCTGGGACTTGGCGCATCCTAATCCGTTCGCAAAGCTAAGGAGTAGATTGCCCCGCGTGCGCATCGGGGTCCTGACCGGCGGAGGGGACTGCCCGGGACTCAACGCCGCCATCCGGGCGATCGTTCGCAAGGGCATCGACCACCACGGCCACGCGTTCGTCGGGTTTTACGACGGCTGGCGTGGCCCCCTCGAAAACGAGTACCTCGAGCTGACGATCGAGTCCACGCGGGGGATCCTCCCGCGCGGCGGCACCATCCTCGGCACCTCCCGGACCAACCCATTCAAGCGCGACCGCGGGCCCGAGCAGCTCAAGCAGAACCTGGCTGCCCTGGGGGTGGACGGGCTGATAGCCATCGGCGGCGAGGACACACTGGGGGCGGCCGCGCGGCTGCACGACGATCACGGGGTGCCGGTGGTGGGCGTGCCGAAGACCATCGACAACGACCTCGGCGCCACTGACCAGACCTTCGGGTTCGACACCGCCCTGCAGGTGGCCACCGAGGCCATCGACCGTCTGCACACCACGGCCGAGAGCCACAACCGGGTGATGTTGCTGGAGGTCATGGGCCGCCACGCGGGCTGGATCGCTCTGCACTCCGGCCTGGCCGGCGGGGCGGACGTGATCCTCATCCCCGAGCGCCCCTTCGACATCGACGAGGTGTGCCGGCTGATCTCCCGCCGCCACTCCCGTGGCCGCTGATTCTCGATCGTGGTGGTGGCCGAGGGCGCGGTGCCCCGCGAGGGCACCATGGAGACCGTCAGGTCCGGTACCGACGAGTTCGGCCACGAGCGGCTCGGTGGGATCGGGCCGCGCCTGGAGGGCGAGATCGAGTCGCGCACCGGCTACGAGACGCGAGCCACGGTGCTGGGGCACACCCAGCGCGGGGGCACTCCGACCGCCTACGACCGCGTGCTGGCCACCCGCTTCGGCATCGCCGCGATCGACGCCGCGGACTCCGGCAAATGGGGCACGATGGCCGCCCTGCACGGTCAGAAGATCGAGCTGGTGAAGCTGGCGGACGCCGTGTCCGAGCTGCGGACGGTGCCAGACGCCGAGTTCGACGTCGCGTCGACTTTCTTCGGCTGAGCTGCTGCGGGCTAGCTGCCGGGCGCCGTCGGCGGGCCCAGCGAGTCCGGCGCGGTCTTGCGGCCCAGGACGCGGTCCAGGTGCGGGCGGATGATGTGCGCCGCGGCCGCCGTGACCGTCATCAAGACCGTGAGCAGGAAGACATCGAACGCCTTGAGCCCGAAGGCCCAGCCCGCCACCCAGATGACGAGGCCGACCGTGAAGGTGACGAGCACGATCATCGCGGGCCGCGCTTCTCGGCGACGGTGCGCTTGACCTTGTTCACGGTGTTGAAGGCCGTCTTGATCGCGCGCTCGGGCCCCGAGTCCTGCGGAGGGAGCATCCCCAGCTGGCGCATGAACGCGGCGTTGTCGAAGTAGGCCGTGTTCTTGAGGATGCGGTCGTCCTCGATCTCCAGCAGGTCCAGCCCTCGCAGCTCGAGCCGGCCGCCGGTGGCCTCGACTCCCTCGAAGGGAGAGCCGGTGAAGGTGCCGACCGTCCGCCACTCCACCGCCGCCTGGCGCTCGGAGGCGACCACGTTGTGGACCGTGGTCTCGGCGTCCGGCATGGCGCCGAACAGTCCGGCGAAGAACTCGCGGACCTCCTCGGGACCGCGCATCACGCGCAGCGGGACGATGTCCTCGACGCCGTCCTCGCTCCAGCAGGCCGCCATCGCCTTGGCGTCGCGGGCCTGGAGGGCGGCGAAGTAGCGCCGGGCCGTTTCCTCCACCTGCTTGCGCTTGGGCGGCTTGCGCTTGGGCTTCTCCTTGGGTGTCGCAGTCTCGGTCTCAGCCACGGCGCGAACATACCAAGCACGCCCGGTCAGGTCAGGGCGGCCGCGAGCTCGCCCACGACCTCCTCCACCGCCCCGGCGCCGCCCTCTCCGGCGGCGCGTACCACCCGGCTGCCGACGATCACCCCGTCGGCCAGCCCGGCGACGGTGCGCGCCTGGTCAGGCCCCGAGATCCCGAAGCCCACCGCCACCGGCAGCTGCGTCGCGGCGCGCACGCCGGCCACCGTCAGTGAGAGCCCCGGCGGCAGCTCCGCGCGCTCGCCGGTGGTGCCGCTGAGCGAGACGGTGTAGACGAAGCCGCGCGCATCGGCTCCCACGGCAGCGACCCGCTCCGCGGTCGACGTGGGCGCCACCAGCGGCACCAGCGCCAGCCCCTCGGCGTCGCAGGCCTCGCGGAGGGGCGCGGCCTCGTCGTGCGGCAGGTCGGGCACGATCAGCCCGGCGGCGCCCGCGGCGGCGGCGCGCTGGGCATAGCGATCCGGGCCGGCGGCCACCACCACGTTGGCGTAGACCATCAGCACCACCGGGAGCCTCGCCGCCACCGACTCGCACACCTCGAGGGCCCGCATCGGGGTGGCGCCGGCCTCCAGAGCGGACGTCGCCGCGGCGTGGATCACCGGGCCGTCGGCCAGGGGGTCGGAGAACGGCACACCCAGCTCGATCAGGTCTGCCCCGGCATCGGCCGCTGCGTTCACCGCCTCGATCGAAGTCCCGTGATCCGGGAAGCCCGACATGAGGTACGGCATCAGCGCCGCCGACTTGCCGTGGGAGGCGAACGCCTCGGCTATGCGGTCCTGGCCGCTCACTCGCTGAGCGCGAGGACCTCGGCGAGGTCCTTGTCGCCGCGGCCCGACAGGGTCAGCAGCTCGATGCCGCCGCTGCCCGGCTGGCCCAGCAGCCATGCGATCGCGTGGGCGGGCTCCAGCGCCGGCAGGATCCCCTCCAGCTCGGCGGTGCGGCGGAAGGCGGCCAGCGCGTCGGCGTCCTCCACCCCCACGTAGCGCACCCTCCCCTCGTCGCGCAGGAAGGCGTGCTCGGGCCCCGAGCCCGGGTAGTCCAGGCCGGCGGAGACCGAGTGGGCCTCGAGGATCTGGCCCTCCTCGTCCTGGAGCACCGCCGACATCGCGCCGTGCAGGATCCCTCGGGCGCCCGTCGTCAGTGGCGCGGAGTGCCGCCGGCCCTGCAGGCCCTCCCCCGCGGCCTCGACGCCGATCAGGTCGACGTCCGCGTCGCCGAGGAAGGCGGTGAAGGTGCCGATGGCATTCGAGCCCCCGCCGACGCAGGCGATGACCCGGTCGGGCAGCCGCCCGCACGTCTCGAGCACCTGGGCCCGGGCCTCGTCGCCGATCACCCGCTGAAGGTCGCGCACCAGGGCCGGGTACGGCGCGGGGCCGACGGCCGACCCGATCACGTAGTGGGTGGTGGCCACGTTGGCCACCCAGTCCCGGATCGCGGCACTCACCGCCTCCTTGAGCGTGCGGGCGCCGGCTTCCACCGGCGCCACCTCGGCGCCCAGGAGCTTCATCCGCTCCACGTTGGGGCGCTGGCGGCGCATGTCCTCCGTCCCCATGTAGACCACGCACTCGAGGTCGAGCAGGGCGCAGGCGGTCGCGGAGGCGACGCCGTGCTGGCCCGCGCCCGTCTCGGCGATCACCCGCTGCTTGCCCATGCGGCGAGCCAGCAGCGCCTGGCCCAGCGCGTTGGTGACCTTGTGCGCGCCGGTGTGGAGCAGGTCCTCGCGCTTGAGCAGAACGGTGGCGCCCACCGCCTCGCTCAGCCGGGGCGCCCGGTAGAGCGGCGTCGGGCGGCCGGCGTAGTCCGTCATCAGGACATCGAGCTCGGCCTGGAAGTCGGGATCGGTGCGCGCGGCAGCCCACTCGCGCTCGAGCTCGTCCAGCGCGGGGATCAGCGTCTCCGGCACGTACCGCCCGCCGTAGGGGCCGAAGCGCCGCTCGACCGCGGTGCTCACGCTGCTGCGACCGGCGACGAGTCGGCCGCCTCGACAGCCCGGAAGAACGCCTCGAGCCGGGCCGGGTCCTTCACGCCCGGAGCGGACTCGGTCCCGCTGGCGGAGTCGACCCCCCACGGGTGCACCGCGGCGATCGCCTCCCCCACGTTGTCCGGCGTCAGCCCTCCAGACAGGATCAGCGGGGTAGTCAGGCCCCGGTCCCGGCGGGCCAGCTCCCAGTTGAAGCTCTGTCCGGTGCCCCCGCGACTACCCGGGACATGGGCATCAAGCAGGTGGAAGTCGGTGGGGAACGCGCGCAGGCCGTCGACGGAGGCCGCAGAGCTGACCTGTACCGCCTTCATCACCCGGCAACCCGTGCGCCGCGCGGCCTCGCGGCAGTAGGCGGGCCCCTCGTCGCCGTGCAGCTGGAGCAGGGTGAGTGAGCAGCGGTCGGCGAGGAAGGCCACCTCGTCAAGGGTCGCGTTGACGAACACCCCGGCGAGCTCCGTCGTGCGCTTGAGCGACTGGCCGATCTCCTCGGCGGCCTCGGGCGTGCAGGCCCGCGGGCTCTGAGGCCAGAAGATCATGCCCAGCGCCCAGGCGCCGAGCTGAGCGGCCGCCTCCGCGTCGCCGGGTTGGGTGATGCCACAGACCTTGACCTGGGTCACCGCCTGAGGTTACGCCGACTAGGGCGTGGGGAGCGGGCTTTGCTCCTGCGAGCTCGGGCTGCTCAGCTTCGCCGGGCGCTTGGTCAGCGTCACGGTGACCGTCTTGCGCTCGTCGCCGCGGTAGTACTCGATCTGGACCTGGTCGCCGGGCCTGCGGCCCTCGATGGCAGCGGCCACGTCGTCGGGATCCTTGACCTCCTTGCCGTCGACCTTGA
The DNA here is from genome assembly GCA_963830065.1 of uncultured Thermoleophilaceae bacterium. Lineage (GTDB taxonomy): Bacteria > Actinomycetota > Thermoleophilia > Solirubrobacterales > Thermoleophilaceae > JACCZR01. Next base: position 112,130 of record CAWHLA010000009.1, on the reverse strand, counting down.
CGATCAGGTCGCCGCCTGCGCGGATGCCCTCGCTCGTCGGCCGGCGTCCGCCTCGCAGCCCGGCCTTGTCGGCGGGGCCGTTAGGGACGACGGCCTGCAGCAGCGCGCCCTGATCGACCGGCAGCTTGAGCGCCGAGGCGATGCTGTCGGTCACCGGCGCCATCTCCACCCCGAGGTACCCGCGCTCGATGCGCTCGCCCTCGCGCAGGCTCGGCAGCAGCTTCTTGGCCGTGTCGACGGGCACTGCGAAGCCGATGCCCACCGAGCCGCTGCCGCCCGACCCGGTCGCAATCTGCGAGTTGATGCCGATCACGCGGCCGGCGGCGTCGAGCAGCGGGCCACCCGAGTTGCCCGGATTGATCGAGGCGTCGGTCTGGATGACGTTGGAGATCTGGAAGCCGTTGGGCGCCTCGATCTGGCGCTGCTTGGCGGAGACGATGCCGGTGGTGACGGTGCGGGCGAGGCCGAAGGGGTTGCCGATCGCGATGGTCGGGTCGCCGACCCTCACGTCGTTGGAGTCGCCGAGCGGGAGGGGCTGGAGGCCGTCGACCTGCGCGGGGTCGATCTTCAGCACCGCGAGGTCGGTAGAGGGGTCGCGGCCCCGAACCTTGGCGTCGATCCGGTCGCCCTTCTCGTCGAAGCGCACGGTCACGCTGTCGGCGCCCTCCACCACGTGGGCGTTGGTGAGAATCGTTCCCTCCCGGTCGACCACGAAGCCGGAGCCGGTCGCGGTGCCCTGGCTCTCGTCACCGAAGGGGGATCCGCTCTCGCGCTGTACGCCGCGCGCCTCGATGAACACGACCCCCTTGCCCTCCTGGCGGTAGATGTCGGAGACCGTGCGTCCCTCTCCCTCCTCGGAGGAGCCGGACTGGATCGGCTGCTGGCGCACGACCTCGCGGGTCGAGTCACCGGTATCGATCACGTCGGTGGCGATGAGCACGGCGCCGACGACGAGCACGATCAGGCCGCCGAGAACGCCCGAGAGAATGGATCCAGCGCGGTTCACAGGTTCGAGAGTGTCGTCATCAGGCCGTAAGCCGTTCTAAATCCGGGGGCCGCCGGGCGGAAGCGCGCGCCAGGCCCGCAGCCGGCGGCGCAGGCCCCGGCCGCCCAGGTCGCGGCGCAGCGCCCGGCGCGCGGCCCTGCCGGGCAGGTCGGCTCCGGTCGCCGCGAAGCGGTGGGCGCGCAGGCGGGCGGCGTACCGCGCGGCGGCGGGCTTGGCCGCCTCGCGGAGCGTGCGCTCGACCGTGGTCAGGGTCGCGCCCGGGCCGAGCGGGAGGCCCAGCCGCGGCAGCGCGCGCTCCAGCTCTCGGACGCGGGCCTCGGCTGCCTCGCGAGGGCCGAGGCTCCTTACCGCGCGCAGCCGCCTGCCACCCACGAACGCCGCGGCGACGGCCCCCAGGACGGCCAGGCCGATGAGCAGGGTCCTCAGTCCCGACCCGCCCTCGCCGCCACCCGCTTGCGCGGCTTGGTCGCCGGGGCGATCCCCCCGCGGAGCGGGGCTGTCCGCCGAGTTGGCGGAGTCGGCGTCGCGCTCGGCGCCGGAGAGGGGATCGAACCCGGCGGCCTGGGACTGAGCCGGCGCCACCGGGGGTGTGGGATCGAACGTGACCCAGCCGATGCCCGCGAAGTAGACCTCGACCCACGAGTGGGCGTCGAGATCCCGGATCCGGTACTCGTCGCGGTTCTCGGCGTCGCGCACGCCCGGTGAGAAGCCGGAGACCACCCGGGTGGGGATGCCGGACATGCGCAGCAGCAGCGCCATGGCGCCGGAGAAGTGTTGGCAGTAGCCGATCTTGTCCCGGAACAGGAACGACTCGAGCGGGAACTGGCGCTCCGGTGGCCGCTCGTCGTAGCGCATGCTGCGCTCCAGGTAGCGCTCCACGCCGCGCACCGCGTCGAAGGTGGTCGGCGCCCGGGCGGTCAGGCGCCGGGCCAGGCGATAGCTGCGCCGGTAGGGCGACCCCGACAGCTCGCGGGCGGCGTCCCGGGAGCCGTCGACTCCCGGCAGGCCGCGGGGCGGGACGAAGACCGGCCGGGAGGCCCCCGGCCCGGGCGCGGCGGTCGCGGGCAGTGTGATGCCGGTGTAGCGCGCCGCCACCGAGAAGTAGCTCGACCCCGGGCCCTCGCTCCCGGGCTCGGCCGAGCGCATCTCCGCGGGCCGGGGCTCGGGGACATAGGCGCGCACCGAGTAGGACTCGCCCTTCTCGAGTGGATCGCCGAGCTTGGCCACCGTGCCGTCGGCGCTGGATGTCACCGGGTCGGCGCCGCTGATCGCCAGCGGCGTGCCGGTGGTCACCACGAAGTCGCTGCGCAGCGCCCGTACGGTCACCCTCAGGCGCTGCTCCCAGCGGTTGGAGGCCAGCACGGGCAGCTCGCCGGCGGGTCGCCCGTCCCCGCCGTCGGCGGCGCGCACCCATCGTCGGCCGTCGAAGCGGTCGAGGGTCTCGGCCTTCAGGTAGGCCGGCTTGGACGTCTCGACGTTGAGCAGGGTCTTGCCGTCGCGGGGCCAGGTCATCGGGCCATAGGAGTGGTTCCAGTCGAACGCCACATCGGCCTCTCCCCCGAACCAGTTCCATGAGCGGTAGTCCCACCACGGCGAGTCGGCGTCCAGCCCGGCCGACAGAGGCAGCGCGAGGAACCCGACCACCAGCACCGCGACCGTGCCGGTGGCGGCTTCCCGCGGTGCGAGTCGCGGCAGCCACAGCCACGCCGCCACGAGCAGCAGCAGGACCGCGCCGCGCAGCAGCGGGCGGCCGAGGTCGTGCTCGGTGACCGCGGTGCCGTAGAGCACGAGCAGCGAGACGAGCGCAAGTCCCCGGAGCAGAGCGCCGTGACGGCGAGCCGGCCAGAAGGCCAGCACCGCGGCGATGCCGCCCAGCAGCGGAGCCGCCAGGAGTACCACCAAGCGCACCGCGTCGCCGCGGCCCGACAGGGGCCAGCTGACGGTGTGGATGGCCGACAGCCCGCGGTCGAGCTGGTCGGCCAGGTCGTCCCAGTTGCCCGGCCACAAGAGGCGCACCGCGAGCCCGGTGATCACCATGCCCCCGACCAGCGTCGCCACCGACACGCCCGCGCAGGCCAGCGCGCGGGCGTGGCGGCCCATCGGGATCCGGCCCAGCCAGGCCAGCGCAACGCCGCCGGCGGTCAGGAACACGACCAGCGCGGCCATGCGCAGCGCCGGCGGGCCGGAGACCAGCGTCGCCCAGTGACCCACTGCGAAGGCGAGCAGGGCGGCGAAGGCCGCGACGCGGACGGGGAGGGCGTCCCGCTGCTCCGGGGGACCGGGCTCGGGCCCGGGCGCAGCGGCGGGCGGCGACGGCGCGGCCAGCGGTGGCGGGGCCACCCCGGCGCTCATGCCGCGCTCCTCCGCGCCGGGCTCCCGGCTCGTGAGGCGCGACCCACCGGCTGGCCCGAGCAGCCCGCGACCGTGAAGGTGACGGCCAGCGATCGCACCGGATGCGGGCTGACCAGGATCCGCGCACCCGCCGGTGCGCGGTTGAGGGCGGCAGGCGAGCTGCTGAGGTCGGCGCCCGTGACCCAGAAGATGGCGCCGCTGCGCGGGGAGGTGCCCAGCGCAGGCGCCCCCGACGCGCCCTCCACCACGGCCAGCCGCGCGTGCACGGCGGGCCAGGCCACGAGGTCGGACGCCACCTGGGTGACGCGCCGGTCGCCGGGCAGGAGCACGCCGACGCCGCCGAAGCGGGCCAGGTGCACGCACAGCGAGGCCGCCGCGCGGACCGCCGCGTCCAGCGACTCCTCGCTCGACGCACGGCGGGAGTCGAGCACCACCAGCGGCGAGGACTCCGACTCGGCCACCAGCCGGCGCTCGAGCATCTCGCCCGTGCGCGCGTACGCCGGCCAATGGATCCGTGACGCCGAAGCGCCGGGTCGGTAGGGGCGTAGCCCGTCGAGGTCCAGCTCGGCCTCGGCGCCCGGGAGCCGGCCCGCGGCCGGCCGGCCGCCGTGACCGGCCAGTGCACCGACACCGGCGCGGCCCCCGCCCCCCTGGGCGCTCACCGGCTCGACGGCGGGCAGAACCAGCACCTCCTCCCCGCCGGGGCCCTCGACGCGGCGCTCGCACAGCCGCAGCGGGTCGCGGATGACCAACTCGGGCGCGTCCAGCTCCCGCCGGCCGCGGCGCGAGAAGCGCACGTTGATCCGCACCGCCTGGCTGCGGCGGCCGCCGATCGGCACCGGCCAGCCCAGCAGCGGCTCGAGCAGCTCGCCTCCGGGCGCGGGCAGCACCCCGGTGCGCACCCTGAGCCGGAGCGGCCAGGGCTGCTCCTCGACCACGTTGGTCGGCCCCGGCGCGCGCTCCACGGCCGCGCTGCGGGCGGCCAGCCGCACCCAGGCCACCGCGCCCCCGGACAGGATGAGGAGAGCGATCCCCGGCGGGTAGAGCGAAGCGGAGTCGAACACCGCCGCGGCCAGGGCCAAGGCCGCGCCGAGCGCCGCCGCTGCCCAGGCGCGCGGCACGCTCAAAGGGCGGGGACCTTCTCGAGCGCGTCGCGCACCACCGCGGCGCGCTCGTCGCCGGCGGCGTCGGGCGCCAGGAGCAGGCGGTGGGTCAGGACGGCCGGCGCCAGCTCCTGCACGTCGTCGGGCAGGGCGTGGTTGCGGCCGCGCAGCGCGGCCAGCGCCTTGGCGGCACGGAACAGCATCAGCCCGGCCCGCGGGGAGGCGCCGAGCTCGACGCGCGGGTCGGCCCGCGTCTGCTCCAGCACGGCCACCACGTACCGGCGCAGTGCTTCGCTGCCGTGCACCTGGCCGGCTGCGGCCTGGGCGGCGAGCACCTCGCCCACGTCGGCCACGGGCTCCAGGTCGGCTACCCGGTCGCTGACAGCGTGCTCGGCCAGCATCTCGGTCTCGGCGTCGGACGACGGGTAGCCGAGCGAGACCCGGACCGTGAACCGATCCAGCTGGGCCTCGGGCAGCGGGTAGGTGCCCTCGTACTCGATCGGGTTCTGGGTCGCGAGCACTATGAACGGGCGGGCCAGCTGGTGGGTGTGCTTGTCGACGCTCACGTGCAGCTCCTGCATGCACTCCAGTAGGCCGGACTGGGTCTTCGGCGAGGCCCGGTTGATCTCGTCGACGAGAACGACGTTGGCGAACACCGGGCCGGGGCGGAACTCGAAGCGGTTCTCGCGCTGGTTGAAGACGTTGGTCCCCATGATGTCCGCCGGCAGCAGGTCGGCGGTGCACTGCACGCGGGCGTACTCGGCCTCGATGGAGGCGGCCAGCGCCCGGGCCAGGGCGGTCTTGCCCACCCCGGGGTAGTCCTCGATCAGGACGTGGCCCTCGGACAGGAGGCTCACGAGCACGTCGCGCACCACCTCGTCGGGCACCTTCACCGCGCGGGCCACGTTGGCGGACAGCCGCGCGCCCAGCTCGGCGACGGCGGGAGGATCGAGCTCGGGCAGCGTCGCCATCGGCTCGATGGTAGGGAACCGCGGGCCGCTTCCCAAGGGCCTTTACGCCTGTTGTTGCTCCTCGTCGCCTGCGAGCTCCCGGGTGGCAGCCTCGGGGTCGGGAGCACGCATCAGCGTCTCCCCCACCAGCACCGCGTCCACCCCTACGGTCTCGAGCTCCTCGATCTGCTCCCGGGTCGAGATGCCGGACTCCGAGACGACCGTCTTGCCCGCCGGGACGTCGGCCAGGAGGTCGTAGGTGCGGTCCAGGTCCACGCTGAAATCGGCCAGGTCGCGGTTGTTGATCCCGATGACGTCCGCGTCCAGCTCGAGGGCCACCTCGAGCTCGTCGTCGCGGTGGATCTCCACCAGCACGTCGAGGTCGAGCTCGCCCGCCAGGTCCAGCAGACCGGCGAGCTCCCGGGCCGGTGCAGAGCCCACCACGACCAGCACCGCGTCGCCGCCGGCCGCCTTGGCCTCGAACAGCTGGTAGGGGTCGACGGTGAAGTCCTTGCGCAGGATCGGAAGCGCGGTGGCCGCGCGCGCCTCGCGCAAATCGTCGAGTGAGCCGCCGAAATTCTCCTCTTCGGTGAGGATCGACAGCGCCGCGGCGCCGCCGCCCTCGTATGCCTGCACCAGCTCCGTGCAGCTGGCGCCCTCGCGGATCGGCCCCGCCGACGGCGAGCGGCGCTTGTGCTCGGCGATCACCGACGTGCCCGGGCGCGACAGCGCCTCGGCGAACGGCCGTCCGCTCTCGCCCACGATCGCCAGCCGCTCGAGCTCGGCGAACGGCACCTCGTCCTTGCGTCGCTCCACCGAGCGCCGGGTCGCCGACACCAGCTCCTCCAGCCGGATGCTCAAGTCGCCCTCCTCGTGTGCGCCACGAATCGTTCCAGGACGTCCTTCGCCGCGCCGCTGTCGATCGACTCCTCGGCCAAGCGGGCGCCGGATTCGAGGTCGGGAGCCCGGCCGGCCGCGTAGATCGCCGCACCGGCGTTCAGCACGGTCAGCGACCGCTCGGTCCCCTGCGCCCCCTCCAGCACCGAGCGCAGCACCGCGGCGTTCTCGTCGGGCGTGCCCGCGCCCACGGCGCCGTTGGCGGCGCGCTCCAGACCCATGTCCTCGGGCACGACGGAGTAACGGCGCAGCGAGCCCGCGTCGACCTCGACCACGTGCGTCTCGCCCGAAGCGCTGAACTCGTCGAAGCCGTCCTCGCTGGAGACCACGAGCGCTCGCTCGGTCCCCAGCTCGCCCAGCGCTCCCGCCACGGTCTCGAGGAAGGCGGGCTCGGACACCCCGATCACCTGGCGCCGGGCGCCGGCGGGGTTGGTCAGCGGCCCCAGCAGGTTGAAGGCGGTGCGCACCGCCAGCTCGCTCCGGACCGGGGCCACGTGCTTCATCGCGCCGTGGTGGGCGGGCGCGAACATGAAGCCGAAGCCGACCTCCTCCACGCAGGCGGCCACCTCCTCGGGAGTCGGGTCGATGCGGGCGCCCAGCGCCTCCAGCACGTCGGCCGACCCACACTGGCTGGTGTTGGACCGCCCGCCGTGCTTGGCCACGCGGCAGCCCGCGCCCGCGGCCACGAAGGCCGCGGTGGTGGAGACGTTGAAGGTCGAGCGCCCGCCCCCGGTGCCCGCTGTGTCCACGATGTCGCCGTCCACCGCCACGGGAATCGCCAGCTCGCGCATGGTGCGGGCCAGGCCCGCCACCTCGGAGACGGTCTCCCCCTTCGCGCGCAGCGCGATCAGGAACGCGGCGGTCTGCACCTCGGAGGCGCGGCCCTCCATGATCTCCCGCAGCACGGCGGCGGCCTCGTCGACGCTCAGGTCGTGGCCGTCGGAGACCCGGTCGATGGCCTCGGTGAGGACCGCCTCAGGCATCGAGGAAGTTCCTCAGCAGCTTCTTGCCCTCCCCGGTGAGCACGGACTCCGGGTGGAACTGCACGCCCTCGGCCGGAAGCTCGGAGTGGCGCAGGCCCATGATCACGTCGCCAGCGCGCGCGGAGACCTGGAGGTTGTCGGGAAGATCGGGGTCCACGACCAGCGAGTGATAGCGACCGACCTCGAACGGCGACGTCAAGCCGCGGTAGACGGTGCGGCCGTCGTGGTCCACCGAGGCCGTCTTGCCGTGCACCGGCTGCCCCCGGACCACCTTCCCCCCGAAGGCAGCGGCCAGCGCCTGATGGCCCAGGCACACGCCCAACACAGGTGTCCCCTGCTCGGCAAAGCGGCGGATCGCCTCCACCGACGTGCCCGCCTCGGCCGGCGTGCACGGCCCCGGCGAGACCACCACCCGCTCCGGCCCGCGGGCCGCGAGCTCGTCGACGCTCTCCACGTCGTTGCGCACCACCACCGGGTCGGCCCCCAGCTCGCCCAGGTACTGCACGAGGTTGAAGGTGAACGAGTCGTAGTTGTCGAGGACCAGGACGGTGGCCATCAGGCCCAGTCCCCCTGGGCCGCCGCCAGCCGGACGGCGTCCATCACCGCGCCTGCCTTGGCCTCGCTCTCGCGCACCTCGTAGTCCGCGTCGGAGTCGGCGACGATCCCCCCGCCCGCCTGGAGGTGCACTCGCCCGTCCTTGACCACCGCGGAACGGATGTAGATGCAGGTGTCGAGCTCGCCGGTGTGCGACAGGTAGCCGATCGCGCCACCGTAGGGCCCGCGGCTGACCGGCTCGAGCTCGTCGATGATCTGCATGGCCCTGATCTTCGGAGCGCCCGACAGCGTCCCGGCGGGCAGCGACGCGCGAAGCGCGTCCATCGCGCTGACGTCCTCGCGCAGCGTGCCGGACACCGAGGAGACGATGTGCATGACGTGCGAGTAGGTCTCGACGACCATCAGCTCGTCCACGGTGACCGAGCCGTACTCGCACACCCGGCCGAGGTCGTTTCGGCCCAGGTCGACCAGCATCACGTGCTCCGCGCGCTCCTTCTCGTCGGCGAGCAGCTCGCGGCCCCGCTCCAGGTCCTCCGCGGCCGTGGCGGCGCGCGGTCGCGTGCCGGCGATCGGTCGCTGGGCCACGTGCCGGCCCTCCACCTTCACCAGCGACTCCGGCGAGGCGCCGGCGATCTCGAAGTCCTCGAAGTCGAGGAAGTACATGTACGGGCTGGGGTTGATGGCCCGCAGCCCGCGGTAGATCGAGAACGCCTCGACCGGCGCGTCGGCGCTCCAGCGCTGGCTGGGCACCACCTGGTAGACGTCGCCCGCGCGGATGTACTCCTTGGCCTGCTCCACGGCTTCGGCGTAGCCCTCGGAGCCGAGGTTCGAGCGCCACTCGGGCGCCTCGGCCGGCGGCGCGCTGACCCGCGGGACCGGGCCCGCCAGTCGCTCGCGCACCTCCGCCACGGCCTCCGCGGCGCGGGCGTAGCCCTCCTCCAGCTCGTCCGCGGGCACGTTGGCGATTACGGTCACCTCGTGGCGCAGGTGGTCGAAGGCCACCAGCAGCTCGGCGATCATCACCGCCAGCTCGGGCACACCCAGCTCGTCGGGGTTGGGCTCCCCCACGCTGGGCTCGAAGGTTCGCACGAGGTCGTAGCCGAACAGCCCCACCGCGCCGCCGGCGAGCGGGGGCAGCCCCTCGACTGGCGCGAGCGTCAGGCGGCCGAGCTCGTCCTCCACCATCGAGTAGGGGTCGCCGGCGTCGCCCCGCTGCCACCGGATCACCGCGCGGGGACGGAAGCCGAGGAACGACCAGCGCCCGAACCGCTGGCCCTGCTCGGCGGACTCCAGCAGGAACGAAGGGCCCTCGCCGCGCAGCTTCAGGTAGGCCGAGACTGGCGTCTCGCAGTCGGCGATGAAGGTGTGCCGCAGGGGGATCAGGTCGCCCTGGGTGGCCAGCTCCCGCGCCTCCTCGAGCGTGGGGGTCAGCTCGAGCTCAGCGACGACGCTCATTGAGCACCCGCAGCGCGTCGGCCAGGGACAGGTCGCGGGAAGCCAGCAGCACGGACAGGTGGTAGAGCACGTCGGCGGCCTCCTCGGTCACCCGCTCGTCCGACTCCCCGCCCGCGGCGCGCGAGACCTCCTCGGCCTCCTCGCGCACCTTCTCCCCGACGTGGGGCGGGTCGGCCAGCAGCCGGGCCGTGTAGCTGTCCTCGGTGGCGGCGCCGCGGCGCTCGGCGATCACCCGCTCCAGCGCGGGCAGCGCCTCGTGCACGGCCGGCTCCATGTCACCGCGGTAGAAGCAGGTGCGCTCGCCGGTGTGGCAGGCCGGGCCGGCGGGCTCCACCAGCGCCAGCACGGCGTCCTCGTCGCAGTCGTAGCGGAGGCCCCTCAGCCGCTGCACGTTGCCCGAGGTCTCGCCCTTGTGCCACAGCTCGGCGCGCGAACGGCTCCAGAAGTGCATCTCGCCGGTCTCGCGCGTGCGCGCGAGCGCCTGCTCGTTCATGTAGGCCAGAGTGAGCACCTCTCCGGTGCGCCAATCCTGCACTACGCAGGGCACGAGCCCGTTCTCGTCGAAGGCGATCTCCACCCCGGCGAGTCTCGCAGTCACTCGATTCCGAGACGGTCCAGGAGGCCCTCGTCGCGCCGCCAGCCCTTCCGCACGCGCACGCTCAGGTCCAGGTGCACCCGGCGGCCCAGCGTGGCCTCGATCTCCTCTCGCGCCGCGGTGCCCACCGCCCTGACCATCGAGCCGCCCTTTCCGATCAGGATCGCCTTCTGGGACTCCGACTCCGTCCACACCCGCGCCTCGATCATCAGCAGCCCGTCCTCGCGCTCGGCGATCTCGTCCACCTCGACCTCGACCGCGTGCGGCACCTCCTCGCGCGTGCGGCGCAGCACCTGCTCGCGCACCAGCTCCGCCACCCGCACCCGCTCGGGGAGGTCGCTCTTGTCCTCGGGGGGGTACAGGAACGGGCTGTCGGGCATCAGCCCCGCCAGGTGCTCGGCCAGCGCCGGCACCCCCTGGCCGGTCTTGGCGCTCACCGGGAAGATCTCGCCGTTGAGGCCCAGGGCGGCGGCGGACTCCAGCGCCTGGAGCGTCCGCGCGCGATCGAGGCGGTCCACCTTGTTGAGCGCGATCACCGGATCGACGCTCGCCTTGGCGATCGCCCGCGCGATGTAGCTGTCGCCCGGGCCCGTCGACTGCTCGCCGTTGAGCACGAACAGCGCGGCGTCGGCGTCGGACAGCGAGCGCTCGACCTGACGCTGCATCCGCTCGGTCATGACGTCGCGCGGCCGCTGGACGCCCGGCAGGTCGACCAGCACCAGCTGCCAGTCCGGCGAGGTGGCCACCCCGCGGATCTCACGCCGGGTGGTCTGGGGCTTGTCGGAGACGATCGCCACCTTGCCGCCCACGATCGCGTTCACAAGGGTCGACTTGCCGGCGTTGGGGCGCCCGGCGAGGGCGACGAAGCCCGCGCGTGTCACAGGGCAGCCAGGATGCGCGCCTGGAGCTCGAGCATCTCGCCGGAGTCCGCCTCGTGGTCCATGCCGCACAGGTGCAGCACGCCGTGCACGGTGGCCTCGGCCAGATCCTCCGTGTGCTCGGGACAGATGACCACGTCGCCCAGCTCGGGCGGCCCGAGGTCCACCGGGAACGAGAGGACGTCGGTGGGCTCGTCGAGCGAACGGTGCCGGCGGTTCAGATCCCGGATACGACCGGGGTCAACCAGCGCTATGGCCATGTGGCCGTCCTCGACACCGCAGGCGGCCAGGGCGGCGAGAGCAGGCGCGCGCAGCTCCTCCGGCGCGTCCAGGAGGTCGAGATCGATCAGGCCCGGGCTTTCGCAGACGGTTGTGGACTTGTGGGGGCCAGGGCCCCAGTAAGTCCACAAACGATCGCCTCCACTACCGCGCCTGGCGCAGCCCGGGGGCCTGGCTCTGGGAGTAGGCGTCGTAGGCCTCGACGATGCGCTGCACCAGCTTGTGGCGCACCACGTCCTCTCCGCCGAAGCGCACGAACTCGATCCCTTCGACGGTCTCGAGGATGTCCCCGATCACCACCAGGCCCGAGCGCTGGTCGCGCGGGAGGTCGACCTGCGTGATGTCCCCCGTGACCACCATCTTGGAGTTGAAGCCGAGCCGCGTGAGGAACATCTTCATCTGCTCGGGGCTGGTGTTCTGCGCCTCGTCCAGGATCACGAACGCGTCGTTGAGCGTGCGACCGCGCATGTAGGCCAGCGGCGCGACCTCGATCACCCCGCGCTCCAGGTGCTGGTTGACCCGCTCGGGCTCGAGCATCGCGTAGAGGGCGTCGAACAGGGGCCGCAGGTAGGGGTCGACCTTGGCCATCACGTCGCCGGGCAGGAAGCCCAGGCTCTCGCCGGCCTCCACCGCCGGGCGCGTCAGCACGATGCGGTTGACCTCGCGGCGAGACAGCGCGGCCACGGCCATCGCCACCGCAAGGAAGGACTTGCCCGTGCCCGCGGGACCGATGCCCACGGTGACGGTGTTCTCGCGGATGGCGTCCACGTAGCGCTTCTGGTTGACGGTCTTCGGCGCTACCCGCAGCGAGCGGTGGCGCCACACCACGTCCTCCAGGATGCGCCCCGGGCTCTCGTGGCGGTCCAGCGCGCCGGCCACCGCCTCGATCGTGCCGGGCGCGATCTCATGCCCTTGGCGGACCAGGTCGGAGATCTCGCGGACCACCTCGGCGCCCGCCTCGACGTCGGCCTCCTCGCCGTCGAGCGTGACCACGTTCCCGCGCAGGAAGACCTCGCAGTCCAGGTGCTCCTCCAGCGTCTTCATCACCGCATCCCCGGGCCCGGCCAGCTCGGTGGCGACCTCGTCGGGGAGCTCCAGCTGCGTTCGCGGCACTACGCCTGCAACCGCTCCCGGACCACGGCGCTGACGCGCTTGCCGTCGGCGCGCCCGGCGACCTTCGGCATCACCGCGCCCATCACCTGGCCCATGTCGGCGGGAGAGGACGCGCCGGTCTCCGTCACGGCGTCGTCCACCATCGCGGCCAGCTCGTCGTCGCCAAGCTGGGCGGGGAGGTACGGGTCGATCAGGTCGACTTCGCGGCGCTCACCCTGAGCCAGGTCGTCGCGGCCCGCCTTCTCGTAGGCCTCGGCCGCCTCGACGCGGCGCTTTCGCTCGCGCTGGAGCACGGCGATCTCGTCTCCCCCGCCGTCCTTTTCGGCCTTCTGGAGCTCGGACACGATCAGGCGCAGAGCACCCGCGCGCTCGCGGTCTCCCGCCTTCAGTGCGGCGGCTGCGTCATCCTGCACCTGTTGGAGCACGGCCACGAACAGAGTGTAGGTGCACCGATCAGGGTCGCCACCTTCGATTGCTACGGCACCCTGATCGACTGGGAGGGCGGCGCAGCCGCCTTCCTGTACGACCTCGCGCGCCGCAACGGCGACGCCGATCCCGGCTCCGGAAGAGCGCTGCGCGAGCGCTGGGAGGAGCTCCAGTTCGAGCGGCTCGATCCCTACCGCTCCTACCGCGAGGTGCTGACCGACAGCCTGTCCGAGTGGGCGGGCGAGCGTCACCATCGCTGGAACGAGCACCACGGCCTCGAGCTGTGCGCCAGCATGGGCTCCTGGCAGCCCTTCCCGGACACGATCCCCGCGCTGCAGAAGGCCAAGGCGGCAGGCATCAAGCTCGTGATCATCTCCAACACCGACCGGGCGATCATGGACCACACCCTGCGCCAGCTCGAGGGCATCGAGTTCGACGAGGTGGTGGTGGCCGAGGACGTCAGGCAGTACAAGCCGGGCGTCGCCCCCTTCCGCAAGGCGCTCGACCTCATCCGCGTGCCGGCGAGCCAGGTGCTGCACGTGGCGTTCGGGTTCAAGTACGACATCGGCCCCGCCCAGCGACTCGGGATGCAGACCGCGTGGGTGAACCGCCGCGTCGAGCCGGCGCCCGGGGAGGAGCGCCCGGACCACGAGTGGCGCGACCTGTGGGGCCTGGCCGACCTCGCCGAGCGGCAGTCCGCCGCCTCCTCGGGCTGACCGGGAGCGCGTGAGCGACGGCGGCCTCATCCTCGCCGCCGGCGTTCTGCTGGCGGCGGGCATCGGCGCGGCACTGGCGGCGGGGCGGCTGCGCGTTCCCGGCCTGGTGCTGTTCCTGGGCATCGGAATGCTGCTGGGATCCGACGGGCTCGGCCTGATCGACTTCGGCGGCTCGGAACGCGATGTCGAGATGGCCCGGACGATCGGGATCATCGCCCTGGCGCTGATCCTGTTCGAGGGCGGCCTCGTCGCGGGCTGGGACGACATCCGCAGCGTGGTAGCGCCGAGCCTGTCGCTGGCGACGGTCGGGACCATCGTGTCGGCGGTGCTGACTGGGGTCGCGGCTCACCTGCTGTTCGACCTCAGCTGGCTGGAGGGCTTCCTGCTCGGCTCGATCGTGGCGGGAACCGACAGCGCGGCGATCTTCTCCGTGCTGCGCGGCTCGAGCCTCAAGCGGCGCCTGGCGCGCACCCTGGAGGCCGAGTCGGGCCTGAACGACCCCGTCGCAGTGATCCTCGTGATCGGGTTCATCGACTGGATCCAGGAGCCCGACTTCGGGCTGGTCGACCTGGTGGCGCTCGGGCTGATCGAGCTGCCGATCGGAGCTGTGGTCGGCGCGGGCGTGGGCTGGGCCGCGGTGGCGGCCTTCAAGCGGGTCCCGTTCGCGACCTCCGGGCTCTACCCCGTCGCCTCGATCGCGACGGCCGGCATCGCCTTCGGGCTGGCCGACGTGCTCCACGGCTCCGGCTTCCTGGCCGTCTACCTCGCGGGACTGGCACTGGGAAGTGCGCGCATTCCGGGCAAGCGCACGGTCGAGGACTTCCACGCCGGGGTCGCCTGGGTGGCTCAGATCACCCTGTTCCTGACCCTCGGCCTGCTGATCTTCCCGAGCGAGCTCGGCGATGTGGCCTTGGACGGGGTGATCCTGACCGCCGTGCTGCTTTTCGTCGCGCGCCCCGTCGCCGCGTGGCTGGGCACGCGGATCGGGGGCTACTCGATTCGGGAGGTCGCCCTGATCAGCTGGGCCGGCTTGCGCGGCGCGTTGCCGGTGGTGTTCGCCACCTTCCCGGTCATCGAGGGGATTCCCGGCGCCGACCGGTTCTTCAACCTGGTCTTCTTCGTAGTGCTCATCTCCGCCCTGCTGCAGGGCGCGACGTTCGAGCCGCTCGCGCGCGCTCTAGGGGTGACCACCGACGAGCCGGCCGTTCCGCGGCCGCTCGTCGAGGTGGGCACGATCCAGCAGCTCGGCGCCGAGGTGCTGGAGTTCCCCGTGAACCAGAACGACGCGATCGTCGGGCGGGTGGTGAACGAGCTCGGCCTGCCCCGCGACGCCCTGGTCAACGTGCTCGTGCGCGAGGAGGAGGCGCTCCTGCCGCGCGGCTCGACGCAGATCGAGGGGGGCGACCGGCTGCACATCCTCGTGCGCCAGAACGTGCGCGCCGATGTGGAGGGCCTGTTTGAGCGCTGGCGTGAGGGGCCGATCGCGGCCCCGCCGCCGGTGATCAGCGGCGTGCGGTCCCACCGGGCGGTGTTCAGCGTGCTCCCCTGGCCCGAGGAGGCCGGCGATCCGGGCGCCCCCGAGGAGGTCGAGGGCTCGACCGTCGGGCGCAAGCTGCGGACGCGCCGCGGCGCCCCCGGCTCGCTCGTCCAGCTCGAGGACGGCCGCTACGCGGTGACCGGGGACGGGATTGTCGCTGTAGGCGGCCCGCGGCAGGTGTTCCGCTACTGCCGGGAGCGGATTGGCCGCGCCGAGGATCCCGAGACCCGCGCCTGGTGGCAGGAGGTCGCCGGCGTGCTGTCCCAGCGGGTGGTCTAGGCGCTCAGCGCCAGCGCCGCCCAGCCCTTGTCCGCCCGGCGGTCGCGGAGCTGAAGCGGGGCGAACGCGGCCGCCACCTCGGCGGCCTCGTCCTCGAGCAGGCCGGACACGATCAGCTCGCGGGGCCGCTCGGACGGGCGCTGGGCCACCTCCAGGAGCAGCGGCCGGGTGATGTTCGCCGCCACGACGTCCGCCGTCGGCGGGGAGTCGCGGCGCAGGTCCCAGCGCTCGACGCGGTCGAGCGTCACGCCGTTTCGCTCCGCGTTCTCGCGGGTGGCCTCGACCGCCGCCAGCTCGTTGTCCACAGCGGTGACCGGCCCGAAGCCAAGCTTCGCCGCCGCGATGGCCAGCACGCCCGAGCCGCAGCCCAGGTCCGCGAAGGAGCCGCGCTGCTCGAGCTCCAGCAGAAGCTCCAGCGACAGCCGGGTGGTCGGGTGGGCCCCGGTGCCGAACGCCTGGCCCGGGTCGACCACCAGGTCGAGGACGTCGGGCGAGTCGGCCGGCGGTGTCCAGGGCGGGCGCACCCACAGCCGCCCGCCCACGAGCACCGGCTCGTGGAAGCGCTGCCAGCGCTCCGCCCAGTCATCGGCCACCTCGGTCCCGCTCACGATCACGCGCACGCCGCCCACCTCGGCCTCGCCCTCGGGCAGCGCGGGCAGCTCGCCCGGCGCCCCGTAGACCGCGAACTCGACCTCTCCCGGCCGGTCCACCTGCTCGACCCCTCCCGGAGCCAGCTCCAGCAACGCGGCCAGCACCTCCTCTCCCGCCGCGGCGGGAGCGCGAACGGCCAGCCGGATCAGCGCAGTGCCCGGCGCACCCGCGAGAACAGCGATTCGTCCTCGGCCGGGCGCAGGTTGTCCTCGCTCAGGCTGCCCCGCAGCTCCTCGAGGAGCTCGCGCTGGCGCGGGTCGAGGTTGCGCGGGATGACCACGTTGAGCACCACCTGCTGGTCACCTCGGCGTCCTCGGCCCA
Source organism: uncultured Thermoleophilaceae bacterium (assembly GCA_963830065.1). Lineage (GTDB taxonomy): Bacteria > Actinomycetota > Thermoleophilia > Solirubrobacterales > Thermoleophilaceae > JACCZR01. Next base: position 96,034 of record CAWHLA010000009.1, on the reverse strand, counting down.
CGGAGGGCATGCCTCGCCCGCGAAGGGTCACGATCGTCCCCGGCTGGGTGCCCGGCTCGACCTCGAGCTCCTCGTCGCCGTCGAGGGTGGGCACCGTGACCGTCGCCCCCAGGGCGGCGGCCGGAGCCGGCACGTCCACCACCGCGATCAGGTCGTTGCCCTCGCGCAGGAAGCGCTCGTCCGTGGTCACCCGCACGATCACGTAGAGGTCGCCCGCCGGGCCACCGCGATCGCCGGCGTGGCCGCGCCCGCTGAGGCGGATGCGCTGGTCGTCGGCGATGCCGGCCGGGATCTCGACGCTCAACGTGCGCCGCTGAGCCTTGCGCCCGCGGCCGCCGCACTCACCGCACGGGGTCTGGGCGACCCGCCCGTCGCCGCCGCAGACGTCGCAGGCGGTGGCGCGCACCAGCTGGCCGAATGCCGTCCGCGACACCGCCCGCAGCTGGCCGGTGCCCCCGCAGCGCTCGCAGGTCTCGATCGGCGTGCCGGGCTCGGCGCCGTTCCCGTTGCAGTGCTCGCAGGCGCCGACCAGCTCGTACGAGACCTCGACCTCGGTCCCGCGCGCGGCCTCCTCGAGCGAGATCTCCACCTCGACGGCGGTGTCGCCGCCCTGCACCCGCCCGCTGCCGGCCGAGCCCCCGAACGGGTCGCCGCCGAAGAAGGCGTCGAAGATGTCGGCGAAGGAGCCGAAGCCGTGTGCCTGGGAGGAGAAGCCCTGCGACTGCAGGCCGTCGTGGCCGTAGCGGTCGTAGATACGCCGCCGCTCGGGGTCGGACAGGATCTCGTAGGCCTCCGCCGCCTCCTTGAAGTGCTCCTCGGCGTTCGGGTCCTCGGTGTTGACGTCAGGGTGCAGCGTGCGGGCGAGCGTGCGGAAGGTCTTCTTGATCTCGCGTTCGTCGGCCTCGCGCGCGACGCCGAGCACCTCGTACGGGTCGCGCTTCATTCGTCGTACACCTCACCGACGAAGCGCGACAGCTCCGAAGCCGCGTGGCGCACCGCGCCGATGGCCGCGCCGTAGTCCATGCGCGTCGGCCCGATGACGCTCACCGCGCCCAGGTTGCGGCGGGCGATGCCGTAGTTGGCCACCACCATCGAGAGCGACTGCAGCTCGGGCGTCGAGTTCTCGCGCCCGATGCGCAGGTAGACGCTCGGCTCGGTCAGCGAATCGCGCAACACGGACAGGAGCGCTACCCGGTGTTCGAGCACGCCAAGCAGATCGGCGAGTTGCGATAGCTCCTGCACCCTGTGCTCGGTGAGCAGTCGGGCGGTGCCATCCACGAACAGCGTGTCGGCCGCGTACTCCTCCAGCTCGGTGAAGGCGGGCGCGAGCGTCCCGAGGAAGTCGCGCTCGATGCCCTGGAGTGTCGGTTCGTTGAGGGCCGCGTGCATGCGCCGGCCGCCCACCTCGACGCCCCCCAGCGCCTCGTTGAGGTAGCTGACCGCCCACTCGACGAGCCCCTGGTCGACCGGCGCGTCGTAGGACACCACCCGCTTGGTCACCCCACCGGTCGAGCTGATCACCACCACCATCGCCAGCTGGGGCTGGAGCAGCAGAACCTCGACGCGCTTGACCGTCGCCGTCTCGATAGGCGGCGCGGACACGAGCGCCAGCAGATTGGTCACCTGCGACAGCTGCTCGGTGGTGGAGCGCATCGCCTCGTCCACCTCCCGGCGGGCGTCGCGCAGCTCCACCACCGGACGGGGGGCGGGCAGGCCGGCCTCGATCAGGTCGTCGACGTAGTGCCGGTAGCCGACGTCGGTCGGCACCCGGCCGGCCGACGTGTACGGATGGGCGAGCAGGCCGGCCTCCTCCAGGCGGGCCAGCTCCGAGCGGACGGTCGAAGGCTTCCAGGGGATCTCCTCTAGGCCGGCGAGGGCCTTCGACGCCACGGGCTGGTCGGAGTCCACGTGGACCTCGACGACCTTGCGCAAGATGAACCGCTGGCGGGGCGTTACCTCCACGCCCAGAGACTAGGAGGGCTTCAGCTCGGCTTCCGCGTTGCGGATGATCTTGTTCATGTCCTGCGTGGCCTCGGTGTCCACGATCACCGTGCCGTCGCCCTCCTCGCGCACGGTGCCGGTGACCTTGATCTCCGACTCGGGCACGCCCATGCCGCGGAACTGCACCTTCAGGCGCCGCAGCGAGCGCGGGTCGCCGCCGGCCGCCGCAGCGTTGGCGCGGGCCACCTGGGCCATGGAGTAGAGGCCGTGGAGGATGTTGCGGGGCAGACCGACCTGCTGGGCGAAGTCGTTGTCGATGTGGATCGGGTTGAAGTCGCCCGACGCGCCCGCGTACCGGTGCGGCAGGTACTTGTCCGGCGTGACCGCGACCTCGGGGATGTCGTCGCCCGTCTTCATGCTCAGACCCCTCTCACGATGTTGGTCCAGGTGCCACGCACGACCTCGTCGCCGTCCTGGTTCTTGGACACCGACTCGAAGACGTAGAAGCCCTTGCCGCCCTTCTCGGCGATGTCGATCACCTCGGCGGTGGTGGTGATCGTGTCGCCGGCGCACACCGGCTCGCCCCACACGAACTCCTGGCCGCCGTGCACCATCGCCATCAGGTTCATCCCGACCTCGGGGTCGGTGATCGCGGGGGCCATCGCCCCGGCCGAGTAGACCACGGCGAACATCGGCGGAGCCGGGATGTCCCGAAAGCCGGCCTCCTTGGCCTTGTCGCGCTCGAAGTAGACGGGGTTGTCCTCACCCACCGCCCGGGCGTACTCGGCGATCTTCTCCTTGCCCACCTCGTAGTCGAAGGCGGGGAACGACTTTCCCTTGGCGCTGTCATCGACCGGCACGGATCGGCAGTGTATGTAGGAGTGAAGGTCGGTAGCCGCGACGTGAAGGTGTCCAGCCCGGACAAGGTCCTGTTCCCGGAGATCGGGCTGACCAAGGCGGACTTGGCCGAGTACTACGCCGCGATCGCGGAGCACTCCCTCCCCCACCTGCGCGACCGACCGTTGAACCTCAACGTCTACCCGCAGGGCATCACCAAGAAGGGCTTCTTCCAGCAGCACGCCTCCGATCACTTCCCCGACTGGGTGGATCGAGTGCGCGTCCCGAAGCAGGGCGGCAGCGTCGTGCACGTGATGGCCAACCGGGCGGACACGCTCGTCTACCTGGCCGGCCAGAACGCGGTGACCCTGCACCACTGGCCCAGCCGAGCCGATCGCCTGGATCAGCCCGACCGCATGGTGTTCGACCTCGACCCGCCCGAGGGGGACTTCGGCGCGGCCCGCACCGCAGCCCTGGCGCTCGGCGAGATGCTCCGCGACCTGGGCCTCGAGCCCTTCGCCATGACCACCGGCTCGAAGGGGATCCACGTGGTGGTGCCGCTGCAGCGGCGGCAGAAGCATCCGGCGGTGCGCTCCTTCGCCCGTGGCGTGGCCGAGAAGCTGATCGAGCGCGAGCCCGACCTGGTGACGCTCGAGTGGTACAAGGACAAGCGCGGCGGGCGGATCCTGATCGACGTGCGCGCGACCCGCGGGATGAGTGTGGTGGCGCCCTACTCGGTGCGCGCCCAGCCCGAGGCGCCGGTGGCCGCGCCGCTGCCCTGGGAGGAGCTCTCGGACGAGAAGCTCACCGCGCGGCGGTACACGGTCGCGAACGTGCTCGACCGGCGAGCGGACCCGTGGGCAGACATCGGCCGCTCCGCGCGGTCGCTGGGCGAGCCGGCGAAGAAGTTGGAGCGGCTCTAGCGGGAGCGCCGACGCGCGCGCCCGCGGGGGCGGGGTGGCTCCGGAGCCGGGCGGCTCCGCTAGGCGGCGTTGCGCAGCGCCTGCGTCTCGGCCAGCGAGGCGAGCTTGCGCAGGGCGCCGTCTTCGATCTGGCGGGTGCGCTCGCGGGTGAGGCCGAAGATCCGGCCGCACTCGTCGAGGTTCTTGGGCTGCTCGCCGCCGAGGCCCCAGCGCAGCGCGATCACGCGGCGCTCGCGGTAGGAGAGGTTCTCCATCGCCTCCGCCAGTCGGTCGTGGCTCAGCCGCTCTGCGGCGAGGTCGAAGGGCGAGGGGGCATTGGTGTCGGGGATCAGCTCGCCCAGGGTCGCGGCGTCGCCGTCCTCGCCCACCGGCTTCTCGAGCGAGACCGGGGCCTGCGCGGCGCGCATGATGAGGTCGGCCTCCTCGGGGTCGACGCCCGCCTCGGCCGCGATCTCCTCGATCGTCGGCTCGCGGTCGCCGCCCTCGGCCTGCAACCGGCGTTGCACGCCGTCGAGCTTGTTGAGGATGTTGTTGATGTGAATCGGGATACGCACCGTGCGCGACTTGTCGGCGATAGCGCGCGAGATCGCCTGCCGGATCCACCAGGTCGCGTAGGTGGAGAACTTGAAGCCCTTGCGGTAGTCGAACTTCTCCACCGCGCGGACCAGGCCGATCGACCCCTCCTGGATCAGCTCCATGAAGTCGAGCCCCTGGTTGCGATACCGCTTCGCAATCGAGACCACCAGGCGCAGGTTGGCCTGGATCATGCGGTCCTTGGCGGCGAGGTCCCCGCGCTCGACCCGCTTGGACAGCGCGACCTCGTCGGCCGCGGTCAGCAGCTTGGTCTTCGCGATTCCGTCGAGGAAGAGCTGGAGGGAATCGGTGGTCTGCTCGGTGGTGGAAGCTTCGGCAGTCGCTGACACGCGGGCCAAGCTACGGCTGGGGCCTAAACGGTGCCTAATAGTTCGGGTTGCGCCGGCGGCCCGCCTCTCCTAGCTTTGTCGCCGTGGAATCCATAGATCTTGAGCTAGAGAACAACGAAGCCTCCGACCTCGCGCCGTGCACCTCGAAGGAGGTGCTCAAGGCCAACAATTGGGACGTCGCCTACTTCATCTTCCTCGACGAGGGTCACCTCGACGAGGCCGTCGGTCTCCTCGGCCATAAGAAGGGCAAGAAGCTCACCGACCCCGAGAGTTGGGAGCACCGCCACGTCCCGATCGACTGCGGCGACGACTCGGGCAAGACCGACGACTCCGAGGCGTCGGCCACCCACGGCGAGTTCACCTACGTGATCGCCTCCCACTACGGCAAGAAGCGCGGGCCCCTGCAGGTCGAGCGCCAGTGGATAGCCCGCTTCCGCCAGGACGACGCCGTCTCCGCCGGCGAGAACGGCGGCGTGCCGATGCACGTCATGCGCGACAAGTTCAGGCTCCACCGGATCATCAACGACGCGCTCGCGGCCAGCGACATCGAGCTGATCCGGCCCTCGAAGGAGATGCAGAAGGCCTTCGTGAACGGCGCGCGCAAGGCCGGGAACAAGAAGGGCAAGAAGTGGGCCAAGCGCCTCAAGAAGGGCGACTACGCCTTCAACATCGAGGGCGCCGCCTACAGGCCCAACGGGAACCTCCTGCTGGGGCTGCGCTTCCCGGTGGCGGCCACCGGAGCCCCCATCTTCGTCGAGGTGGCCGGCGTGCCGGAGTGGTTCGAGGGCAAGAAGTTCCCCACCGTCCAGGCCGTGTGGAAGCTGGACGGCCCGGGCTCGGCCGAGGAGCCGGTCGGCTTCCGCGCCATGACCTACCGGGGCAACAACGAGTACGACTGCATCTTGGGCAACCTCGACGCCGTCGACAAGAAGTCGATGCTGATCGACAACTACCCCGAGGGCGCGGGCGCGCTCTCACAGCACTGGCGCTTCAAGATCACCGACCGGTCCAAGAAAAAGGTCATCAAGGCCAAGCACGTCAAGACGATGGGCGGCGGCGAGCAGCGCATCGAGGGCATCGCCGCGGGCCCCAACGGCCGCACCCTCTACGTGAGCGACGAGGACGGTCGCGTGGGGATGCGGTTCTTCCGCGTCAGCTGAGGGAGGACTCGCTGGGCGGCGGCGTCAGTCGTCGCCCAGCTTGAGCACCGACAGGAAGGCCTCCTGCGGCACCTCGATGCGCCCCACCTGCTTCATGCGCTTCTTGCCCGCCTTCTGCTTCTCCAGCAGCTTGCGCTTGCGCGAGACGTCGCCGCCGTAGCACTTGGCGATCACGTCCTTGCGCATCGGCTTCACCGACTCGCGGGCGACGATCTTCGTCCCGATCGCCGCCTGGATGGCCACCTCGAACTGCTGACGGGGAATCTGCTTCTGGAGACGCTCGGTGAGCGCGCGGCCTGCCGGGTAGGCCTTGTCGCGGTGCACCACCATCGAGAGCGCATCGACCTGGTCGCCCGCCAGCAGGATGTCCAGCCGGACCAGGTCGGAGGGCTGCAGGCCGGTCAGCTCGTAGTCCAGCGACGCGTAGCCCTTGGTTCGTGACTTCAGGCTGTCGTAGAAGTCGAGCACGATCTCGGCCAGCGGCAGGTCGTACTGGATCTGCACCCGCTGCTCGGAGAGGAAGGTCATCCCCACGTGGACTCCCCGGCGGTCTTGGCAGAGGTCCATCACGGAGCCCACGTGCTCCTTGGGGACGAGGATCGTGGCGCGGATGTAGGGCTCTCGGATCTCGGCGATCCGCGTGCGGTCGGTGGGCATCTCGCTGGGCGAGTGCACCTCGACCACCTCGCCGTCGGTCAGCTCGACCTGGTACTCGACGTTCGGGGTCGTAGCCAGCAGCTCGAGGTCGTACTCGCGCTCCAGCCGCTCGCGCACGATGTCCATGTGCAGCAGCCCCAGGAAGCCGCAGCGAAAGCCGAAGCCGAGCGCTTCGCTGGTCTCGGGCTCGTAGGACAGGGCGGCGTCGTTGAGCACGAGCTTCTCTAGCGCGTCACGCAGGTCGGCGAACTGGTCGGTGTCCACCGGGAAGAGGCCGCAGAAGACCATCGGCTTGACCTCCTGGTATCCGGGCAGCGGCTCGTCCGCCGGGCTGCGCTCGGAGGTCAGCGTGTCGCCCACCCGCAGCAGCGAGACGTCCTTGACCCCGGTGATCAGGTACCCGACCTCGCCGGCGCGCAGCGTGTCGACCGGCGTCATGCGCGGGCCGAAGAAGCCGATCTCGTCCACGTCGGCCTGGGTTCCCGTCTGCATGGCGCGGATGGCCTCCCCCTTGCGCAGCTCACCGTCCACCACGCGGATGTAGGCGATCACGCCGCGGTACTGGTCGAACTCCGAGTCGAAGATCAGCGCGCGGGCGGGCGCGAACGAGTCGCCCTCGGGCGGCGGCACGTTCCGGACCACGGCCTCGAGCAGGTCGGACACACCGTCGCCGGTCTTGGCCGAGAAGCGCAGGACCTCGTCGGCGTCCTCGCCGATCAGCTCGTGGATCTCGTGGGCCACGCGCTCGGGCTCGGCTCCGGGCAGGTCGATCTTGTTCAGCGCGGGGATCAGCTCCAGACCGGCGTCGACCGCGAGGTAGGTGTTGGCCACGGTCTGGGCCTCCACTCCCTGGGAGGCGTCGACCACCAACAGCGCGCCGTCGCAGGCGGCCAGCGAGCGGGACACCTCGTAGGTGAAGTCGACGTGGCCGGGAGTGTCGATCAGGTGCAGCCGGTAGAGCTGGCCGTCCTGTGCCGTGTACTCCACTCGTACGGCCTGCGCCTTGATGGTGATGCCGCGCTCGCGCTCGAGCTCCATCGAGTCCAGGAGCTGCGGGCGGTGGTCCCGCGCGTCGACCGCGCCGGTGACCTCGAGGATGCGATCGGCCAGGGTCGACTTGCCGTGGTCGATGTGGGCGATGATCGAGAAGTTGCGGGTGTTGGGCGCCGGCGAGGCCACCCGGGCGAGTCTAGGCTCGGCGGCCGGGTAGCAGCGCGCGAACCTGGCGCGCCTCCGGGATGCGCAGAGCCCACACAACGGCGGCGTAAGCGGCAAGCCCCGCAACGATCCCCACGCCCACCGAAGCGATCTGGGCCGGGAGTGAGCGACCCAGGAGCTCGTCGAGCAGGTACCAGCCTCCGTAGGCCAGCGCAGCGAGCGGGATCGACGCGCCCACCATCAGCGCGGCACCCCTGAGGGTCTTCCTTCCCTCCACCCCGCCGAGGTCTCCGCGCAGGACGAGGCCCTGGGCCATGCACATCACCACGGTCCCGGCCACCGTTCCGATCACGATGCCCGCGATGCCCAGCGGCTTGTAGAGAGCGGCCGCCACCCCGGCGTTGACCACGAGGTTGGCGCCGCTCAGCGCGGTGGTCAGCCACGGCCGCTGCAGGCTGAAGAAGGTGCGCGAGTACAGCAGGCTCACCCCCTGGAAGGGCAGCGACAGCGACCACCACACCAGCGCCTCGGTGACCAGGTCGGTGGCCTCGGCCCCGAACACGCCGCGCTGGTAGACCAGCCGCGTGATGGGCTCGGCCAGCACGCCCATCAGCACCGCGCTGGGGATGAGGAGCAGGCAGATCTGCCGCACGCCGTTGCCCATCGTGCGGCGCAAGCCGCCGCGATCGCCGCGCGCCGCCAGGCGCGACAGGGTCGGGAACAGGATCGTGGCGATCGAGATCGAGAACAGGCCCTGCGGCAGCTGGTAGATGCGGAAGGCCTTGTCGATCGCGGCAGGCGCGCTCTGGGAGACCAGCGTGCCGAACAGCGAGTTGATCAGCAGGCTGAGGTTGATCAGCCCGAGCGCGATCGTGACCGGGAACATCAGCTTGAGCACGCGCCGGACGCGCTCGTCGCGCCAGTCCAGGGTCAGCGTGATGTGGCCCCCTCTTCCCCGCAGCCAGGGCAGCGGGAGCAGGAACTGGACCACCGTCCCCAGCAGCACCCCGATGGCGTAGGAGTAGATCTCGTCCTGCTCGGAGAGCACCGGCTGCAGGCCGATGATGCAGCCGATGATCACGGCGTTCCACGCGATCGGCGCGAGCGCGGGGACGCTGAAGTGCTCGAAGGAGTTGAGCATCCCCACCGTGACCCCGCTCAGCGCGAGGAGCACGACGATCGGGAACATCAGCTGGGCCAGGCTCACCGTCAGGTCGGCGAGCGCGGGGTCGTCGTCGAAGCCCGGCGCGAACAACCCCATGATCGGGCGGGCGAACAGCACGAACAGCGCCGTCACCACCCCCAGCAGGATCATGATCCCGAAGAAGAGGCTGGACGCGATCCGGAAGGCCTCCTTGCGCTCGCCCTTCTCCAGCAGCTCGGTGAACACCGGGATGAACGCGCCCTGGAGCGCCGAGTCGGCGAACAGCGCCCGCATGAGATTGGGCACCTGGAAGGCGATGGTGAAGGCGGACATCGCCCCCGAAACTCCGAACAGGCTGGCCGCGACCACCTCGCGGACCAACCCCATCACCCGGGAGAGACCGGTCGCGAAGGAGAAGAACGCGGTGCTTCGCGCGAGGCGGCGGCCCTCGCCGCTCGTCGCTTGAGAGGCCAAAGGGGTCGCTAGACTCGCCGGGCGCAAATGGCCAACATCGCGTCACAAGAAAAGCGGATCCTCCGAACGGAACGCGAGCACGAGGAGAACCGCCGCTACACGTCGCAGGTAAAGACGTCGTTCCGTCGCCTGCGCGACGCCGTCGAGGCGGGCGACTCCGACAAGGTCGAGGCCGAGCAGCGGCTGCTCACCTCGCGTGTCGACAAGGCCGTCCGCTCGGGCGCACTTCACCGAAATAGCGGGGCCCGCAAGAAGGCCCGCGCCGCCCGGCTCGCCCGCGGGGACTGACCCACCCATAACCTGGGTATACCTACCCAAGTTCAAATGGGGAGGAGCCCTACGTGGTAATCGGAGTTGTAGCCGCAGTATGTGTGCTGCTGTTGATCTTGGCTTTCTTGGTCCCGCGCCTGTCGCGAGGACCACAAAAGGGCGTGGACCGCTCGCTCGGCGTCGGCCAGCGGGCAGGTGGCAAGGCCCCCGGGCCGCTCGGAAAGCTGCTGTCCAAGCCGTTCTCGAGCTCGCGCAAGGCGACGAACAAGAGCGCTTCCAAGGGTCGTCAGGCTCGCAGTAAGACCCCGATGTAGGCTGCGCAGCCGGTGGAGACCCGGCTACTCATAGGCGGTGAGCGAGTGGCGGGCGAGGGCCCGCCACTTGACGTTGAGAACCCCGCCACGGAGAAGACGGTGGCCACGGTCCGGGCCCCGTCGGCCGAGCAGCTCGACGCCGCGCTGACCGCCGCCCGGGAGGCCGCGTCCGAATGGGGCGCGACGCCCGCCCTCGAGCGCGCGGAGATGCTCCAGGAGGTGGCCGCGCGCATGCGGGCCCGCACCCACGAGCTGGCCGAGGTGATGACGCTGGAGGGCGGCAAGCCGCTGCTCGAGAACAGCGACGAGGTCGGCTGGACAGCGGCCGCGTTCTCCTACTACGCCGAGATGGGGCGCAACTTCGGCGGCCGGGTCATCCCTTCCATCGAGTCCACCCAGATGGCGCTCGTGCTCAAGGAGCCGATGGGCGTCGTGGGCGCGATCGTGCCGTGGAACTACCCCCTGCTGCTGCTGAGCTGGAAGCTCGCCCCCGCCCTGGCGGCCGGCAACACCGTTGTGGCCAAGCCGAGCGAGCTGACCCCGCTGTCCACGCTGATGCTGGCCGACTCCTTCGACGCCCTTCCGCCGGGCGTGGTCGGCCTGGTGGCGGGCGGCGGCGACGTGGGCGCGCGGATCGTCGAGGACGAGCGGGTCGACTGCGTGGCCTTCACCGGCTCGGTGGAGACCGGGAAGCAGGTGGCCGCCGCGTGCGCCAAGCGGGTGGCGCGCGTGAACCTGGAGATGGGCGGCAAGGACCCGTTCATCGTGTGCGCGGACGTGGCCTCCGAGGTGGAAGTCGCCGCCCGCGGCGGCGCTTGGGCGGCCTACCTGAACGCCGGCCAGGTGTGCACGTCGGCCGAGCGCTTCTACGTTGCCCGGGAGATCTACGACGACTACGTCGAGGCGTTCGTGGATCACGCCCGCAGCCTGCGGGTGGGAGATCCGATGGACTCCTCCACCGACGTGGGCCCGATGGTGTCGGCGGCCCAGCGCGACAAGGTGGTCCAGCAGGTCGAGGCGGCGGTGAGCGCCGGTGCCGAGTTGGTGGTGGGCGGCGACCGGGCCGGGCGCGACTCGGGGCACTTCTACGCGCCCGCCGTGGTGACGGGCGCGGCGGCCGACACCGCGCTGCTCAGCGAGGAGACCTTCGGGCCCGTTGCGCCGATCGTGCCCGTCGACTCCGTCGACGAGGCCATCGCCCTGGCCAACTCGACCCGCTTCGGGCTCGGCGCCAACGTCTACACCCGCGACCTCGAAACCGCCCTGCGCTGTGTCCGCGAGATCAAGGCGGGGACGGTGTGGATCAACGACCCGCTCACCGACAACGACGCCGGCCCCTTCGGGGGCTACAAGCAGTCGGGAATGGGACGCGAGCTGGGCCAGGAGGGCCTGGAGGCCTTCCAGGAGACCAAGCACGCGCACATCGAGACCAACATCGAAGTCAAGGACTGGTGGTACCCCTACTGACCTGAGGCCTCGAGGCCTCCATGCTCAGGCTCGGACGCGCAGCCGTCGGGCCCTCAGCGCCGGCCGCTTGCGCCAGGGCGAGCGAGAACGCCGTCTCGTCGTCCAGCGGGCTGTCGCCGCGGAAGCCGAGCTCGAGGTCGGCGAACACGCACAGGGCCCGCTCCAGCGACTCGCGGTCGGCGCCGCGGGCCTTGGCGAGGGTCTTCTTCGCCATCCAGGGCGGCATGCCCAGCTCGCCGGCCACCTGCTTCTCCGACGCGCCGGACTGCAGCAGCCGGACCGCGCCGTGGACCTGGCGCAGCGAGCGCACGACCGGGAACACCAGGCCGGCCGGCCGCTCACCGGACGCGACAAGGTCTTCCCCCAGCGCCAGCGCCGCACGCACGTCGCCGACCACCACGGCGTCGGCGAGGTCGTAGGCCTTCGGCACCGCATCTCCCGCGGCGTGCTCGGCCACGTCATCGGCGGTGATCGTCGTCTTGGGGTGCACTGCCAGGGCCAGTTTCTCGAGCTCGCGGCTCAGCGCCTGCTGGCTGGGACCGGCGGTGCTGACCAGGGCGGAGGCGGCGTCCTTGTCGATGGTGAGGCCCAGCTCCCGGGCGCGTCCGGCGGTCCACTTGGGCAGCTCCCAGGGCTTGGGAGCCGGGTACTCGCGGCATTCCCCACCCGCAGCCTCGACGATCTTCGTCAGGCCCTTCAGGGCCTTGCCGCGGACCACCAGCACGAGCACGGTGTCGGGCACCGGCTGCGCCAGCGAGCGCTCCAGGGGCTCGAGCTGGCCCGCCTTCCACGCGCCCGCGTCGTCGACCAGCAGGTAGCGCGTTCCGGTGTCGAAGGTCAGCTCGGCCAGCGCCGCGGCGACCTGCTCCGGCGGGGTCTGGCGCGCATCGAAGCCCTCCAGCCCGCCAGGGCCGCGCTCGGCCTCGGCGCGGGCGCGAACCCGCGCGCGCCAGGCGTCGACCTTGGCGTCGTCGTCGCCACAGACCAGGTAGACGGGCTTCAGTTCGGCCACCTGGTGAGCATAAGCCGCCGGGCCGACGCCCTAGCGCTCGCCCGCCGCCTCCAGGCGGCCGTCACGGAGGCCCACCTTCACCGTGCCGTTGCGGTCGTTGCGGAAGATGCGGACCCCCGCAGCCCTGAGGGCACGCAGGGTGGACGGCGTCGGGTGCCCATAGGTGTTCTCGCCCACGGGGATCGAAGCCGCCCGGGGCCGCAGGCGGTCAAGGACCTCGGGCAGGCCGGGGTCGGCGCTGCCGTGGTGGGGCACCTTCATGACGTCCACCGGCGGGAGGGTCAGCGGCAGCAGCGCCTCGCTCTCCGCGTCGGCAGACAGGAAGACCCGCATCCCGCCCACGTCGACCAGCGCCACCACCGCACGCGGGTTGGGGTCCTCCGGGGCCGGCCCCGGAGGCCGCGGCGGGGGCGAGATGACCCGCACGGTGATGGAGCCCGCCCGCAGCGCCACGCCGGCCCTAGCCGGGATGCTGCGAATCCGGTGCCGCGCGACCGTTCGCTCCAGTGCTCGGAAGGCCCGGTCCGGAGTGCCGTCGCCCCCGTCCAGGAACAGGTCGACCGGCAGCTCCGACACCACCGACGGGAGACCACCGTGGTGGTCCCGTGAGGAATGGGTGGCCACCACCAGTGAGAGCCGCGTGACTCCCGCTCGGCGCAGGCGGCGGACCACGCCTCCCTCCGGCGGGCCACCGTCGAACAGGACCGCCGAGCCGTCGGGCGCCTGGATCAGGGTCGCGTCGCCCTGACCGACGTCGAGAAAGGAGACCGTGGGCGCGTCGGGCGGTGGGTCGCGCCCCAGGCCCGCCGCCCCCAGCACCAGCCCCACCGCCGTCAGGAGGCCGATGGCCGCGCGGCGAGCCCCGCGCGGCGTGGCTCCCCACCAGGCCTCGACGGCCGCGCGCCGAGGGCCGAGGCGGCCCGCGGCACGGCGCGTGAGCCGTCGCCCGCCCAGCACGGCGAGCGCGACCAGGCCGTACGCGAACGCCACGCCGGTGCGGGAGCCGAGCGGCAGACGCACCTGGGCGCCCGGTAGCTCGGCGAAGCGCTCCGCGAGGGTGGACAGGTACGCCAGCAGCGGCCGGACCAGGCCGCCCAGCGCCCCGGCGACGGCGTCTGCCAAGACCGTGAACGGCGGGCCCAGTGCGGCGAGCTGGGCAACCGCCGCGGCCACCATGCCGGCCCACATCACCAGCGGCACGGCCGGCAGGGCGAGCACGTTCGCCGGGAGGCTCGCCGCCGAGAACGAGCCGAAGTGGTGCGCCATCAGGGGCGCGGTGGAGACGGTGGCGGCCACCGTCACCGCCAGCCCCTCCGCTACCAGCCGCGGGAGCCGGTCGAGGCGCCGGCGCAGGGACGGCGCGAGCACGATGATCCCGGCGACCGCGGCGAACGAGAGCTGCCAGCCGGGATCGCTCGCGGCGCGAGGGTTGAGCGCGAGCGTCACGGCGGCCGCCAGCAGCAGCGCGTACACCCGCGAGGACGGCCGCGACGCTGCCATGGCCACCAGCGCCGCTGCCCCCATCACTCCGGCCCGTTGCAGGGACGGGCCGGCGCCGGCGAGGGGGACGTAGACGGCTACCAGGGCGAGCAGCGCCGCGATGCGCGCCCGGTGCCCCGCGCCCAGCGCCGCCAGCAGCGGCAGCGCCAGCGCGCACAGCAGGGCCACGTTCTGGCCCGACACGGCGAGGATGTGCGCGAGCCCACTGGCACGGAAGCTGTCGCGGACGTCCTCGTCGATGCCTTCGTCCTGGCCGAGGACCATCCCTCGCAGCAGGGCGGCCTCGGAGGCGGGGAGGCCCCGGTCGATGGCGCGCTCTGCGCGAGTGCGCATGGCGTCGACGGCACCGGGCGGCCCGCCCCGTCTGCGACCCGTCGCGGTCAGCCCGTCGAGCTGCAGCTCGCCCGCGAGCCCGCGTGAGCGCAGGTAGGCGCCCGCGTCGAAGCCGCCCTTGCCGCGGGGACGCCGGCTGACCGCCGCCACCGGACCGAACCTCCCGCGCACGCGCAGCTCGGCTCCGGGCCGCAGGCCCGTGGGCCAGCGCAGGTACTGGTGCGCCCGGGCCTGCATTCGGACCCCCCTGGCCGGGCCGGCGAGCACCTCGACCGCCGCCCGGCTGCCGAACGGCGAGCGCCGCGGGCGCTCCAGCAGGACGACCGGCCCCTCGACGCGGGAGCCGTCCGCCAGCCGCTGGCCGGGACGGTCGAGAGCGCCCAGCCGAAGGGCGCCGAACCCGGCCCCCGCCAGCACGAGCGCGGCGAGCGTGGCCCCGAGTGCCTCCGACCGCAGAACGGCGCCGACCGCGAGCGGGAGGGCAGCGCAGAAGAGCAGCGCCTCAGCTCCCGCTTCGCAGAGCAGGAGGCCGGCGACCAGAGCGGCGAGGGCCGCGTGCGCGGGGCGGCGTCGCGGGTCGGCGTGTGCGGCGAGGCCACCTCCGCCGGGCGGGCGGCGCGCGTCGGGGTGTGGGCCGCCACCGGTCCGGTCGCTGGGCCAGTCCGCGCTCAGGGCGCCACCGCTTCGCGCAGCGCCGCGAAGCGCTTCTCGCCGATGCCCTCCACGTCGCGGAGCTGGTCGACCGAGCGGAAGCCTCCCTTCTCGTCGCGGAACTGCACGATGCGCTTGGCCAGCGTCGGCCCGATGCCGTCGAGCTGGTCGAGCTGCTCCACGGTCGCCGAGGCGAGGCTGAGCTTCGCCCCGCCGGCGCCAGCCGCCGCGCCGCCCGGCGCCCCGCCCGTGCCACTGCCGCCCGCGGGCGCCACGGCCGGCCGCTCCCCCACCCGCGGCACCTTGATCTGCTGGCCGTCCTCGACCGTCGCGGCCAGGTTCACCGCCGCCAGGTCGGCGCGGCGAAGAGGCCCGCCGGCGCGCTCCAGCGCGGCTCCGACCCGAGCCGAGGGCCGCAACCGGTACAGGCCGGGTCGCCGCACCGCGCCGGCGACGTGCACGTACAGCTCCTGCTTCGACTCGCCCGAGGAGGCGCCGCCCACCCGCACCGGCGGCGCCTGCGGGGCGTGTCCTCCCGGAGCCAGCAGGCGCACCAGGGCGAATACCACGAGCGCGGCGGCCGCCGCCCACGCCAGCAACTGTCCGCGCGTGAGCTCGACCACGGCGGCGACGCTACGGCGGCGCGTGAGCGTTCTGGGCGACGTGCGTTACGACTTGGAGAAAAGCGTCACAATGGCGCGGTGCGCAGGGCGCTAGTGGCTCTCATTCTCGCGGCAGGGGCGGCTCCCGCCCCTGCCGCAGCCGTCCCGATTCCCGACGGCCCCCAGGGCACCCCGTCGGAGTTCAGCGGCGCACCCGCCGACCCGAGGCCGCTGCGCTCCCCCACTCCCCCGCGTCATCCGTTCATGGCGCCCAACGACCGCTCGAACCTCCACCAGGACGCCTACCAGACCGACACCTCGCGCGGCCTGGGGCCGCTCGGAAAGCGCATGCGCCAGACCTCCACGCTGAAGACGGCCGACTGCGGCTCGGTCACCTTCGACTCGCGCGGGCGGATCGTCACGGTCTGCGTGGGCCTGATCAGGCCCACGCTGGTGGTGATGGATCCCAACACCCTCGACACGATCCAGGAGATGCCGCTGCCCCTGCGCCAGCCGAGCGCCAACCCGTTCCAGGACTTCACCGGCGGCGGCTACTTCTACCTCGACAACCGCGACCGCGCGGTGCTGGCCACCACCGACCGGCGGATCCTGATCGTCTCGGGGGCCAAGACGGTCGAGCGGTCCTACGACATTCGCAGCGCGGTCCCCTCGGGCGACGGCGTCATCTCGACGCTGCCCGACTGGTCGGGGCGGATCTGGTTCGCCACCAAGGGCGGCGTGGTCGGCTATCGTCGACCCGAACACGGGCGCCGTGCGCAAGCGCGCGCTGGGCGAGCCGATCGGCAACTCGTTCGCGGTCGACGAGGAGAACGGGGTCTACATCGTCAGCGACGCCGCGCTGTACCGCTTCGAGGCCGGTCCGGCCGGGGTCCAGACCGTGTGGCGCGAGGGGTACGCGAACACCGGCCTCAAGAAGCCGGGCCAGACGCAGAAGGGGTCGGGCACGACGCCGACGCTGTTCGGCAACGGGCTTGTCGCCATCACCGACAACGCCGATCCGATCAGGGTCGTGGTCATGCGCCGCGGGCGCGGCACGGGCGGCCGGGCGCGCACGGTGTGCGCGACGCCGGTGTTCAACAAGGGCGCCAGCTCCGACGACCAGTCCCTGATCGCGGTCAATCGCTCGCTCATCGCCGAGAACAACTTCGGCTACACGGGGCCGCCGTCGGTCCAGGGCGGGCGCTCCACCGCGCAGCCGGGGCTCGAGCGTGTCGACGTCCGCCGAAACCTGAGCGGCTGCCCGAAGATCTGGAGCTCGAACGAGCGGGCGCCGTCGGTGGTGCCCAAGGTCTCGCTCGACGGCGGGCTGGTCTACACCTACACCAAGCCCCAGGGCGACACCCGCGACCCGTGGTACCTCACCGCCCTGAGCTTCCGCACCGGGCGCACGGTGTGGAAGCAGCTGGCCGGCTATGGGCTGGGGCACAACAACAACTACGCGCCGGTGACCATCGGGCCCGACAACGGGACCGCCTACATCGGCGCCCTGGGCGGGCTGATCGCCCTGCGCGACGCCACCAGGCCGAGGCTGCCGCGCTCACCCCGGCTGAAGGTGCAGGCGCGGTGCGGCAACCGGCGGGTCCGCGGGAGGCTGACCGGAATCGACGAACCGCTGGTGCTGCGGGCGCGCATCGCGGTGCGCAAGCGCAGAGGCACCGACCGCAGCTCGCCCTTCCGCATCCGGTGGAAGCTGCGCCGCACACCTCGCCGCGTGCGGGTGAGGATCACCGCCCGGCTGCGCGACGGGCGCCTGCCGCGGCGCACCAAGACCGTGCGCTGCCGCCGCTAGCGCGCGGGTCCTACCGGACCTCGAAGCCCGACAGTCCCTCGGGCTCTTCCTCGCCCGCCTCGAGCTTGGCCACGTCGGCGCTCTCGGGCCCGCTCCCGCACAGGTCGACCATCGCCTGCACGGCGTCGGGTGCGCCTTCGAACACGGCCTCGACCGTGCCGTCGTCTCGGTTCTTCACCCAGCCGGCGACGCCGCGGCTGTCGGCCTCCCTGCTGACCGTGTCGCGAAAGAACACGCCCTGCACCCGGCCGTGCGCGACCACCCTCCGGCGCACCTTCTCGCCGCTCATGGGGCCGACAGTACCCGGAGCGCCAGCATCTCCCACGCGAGGTTCGCCGCGAGGACGCAGGTGGTCTGACCGGGGCTGTCGCGGGACGGGTCCAGGCCATTCAGCTCAAACCCGGCGAACTGCGTTCCGGCGAGCGAGCGCAGCAGCGTGATCGCCTCGTGCGGGAGCAGGCCGGCCACCTCCGGGGTGCGCACGGCGGGGGCGAAGGCGGGGTCCACGACGTCGAGGTCGAACCACAGCAGGCACGGCGCGCCGGCGGTACGCGTCAGCACGCGCTGCGAGTACTCGCCCGGGCCCAGCGCGCGGAGCTCTTCACCGGTCAGCAGCTCGACGCCCCGGTCGCGTACCGCGTCCAGCTCCTCGGGCTCGGGCAGGGGACCGCGGACGCCCGCCACCAGCGACCGGTCCGGGTCGACGAGATCGTCCCGCAACCACTCGGCGAGCCGGTCCGCCTCGGGGTGGGCGTCCAGCACCAGCAGGGCCAGCGGCCCGTGCCGGGCCGCCTGGGCACGGAGGCTCTCCCCTCCCACCACCACCGGCACCGCGCCCGTCTCCAGCCAGGGCTCCACGGGGGCGTCGCCCCCGTCCACCGCGCCGGCGAGGGCGTCGAAGCCCAGCGTCGGGTGCCAGGGCCGGAGCAGCGAAGCCGCCTCTCGCAGCGCGTCCGCGCCGAGCACGACGGCGTCGGCGGGCGCGGGCTGTTCGGCGCGCGGCAGCCCGGCGAAGGAGCTCAACCGGCCACCACGCGGACCGTGCGCAGCCGCCGGTCGCTGGCCCCGCGCAGGCTGCCGCCGTGGTCGAGCGCCTCCTGCACGTACTCCAGCGTCTGCTCGCTCAGCCGCTCGCCGGGAAGCACGTTGGGCACGCCGGGCGGGTACGCGGCCAGCGACTCGGCGGCGACCCGGCCCACCGCCTCGGCCGCAGGCACGACCTCCTGGGGAGCGAAGAACGCGTCGCGCGGGGTGAGGACCAGCTCGCCCCAGGGCGGCGGGAGCGCAAAGCTCTCGCGGCGGTGCTCACCGGCCCCCAGCCCGTCGAGGGCGTGACGGAGCGCGGCCACCAGCCGCTCGCCCTGCGGCCGGGCGGGCTCACCCATGCCGAACACCGCCACGATCACGTTCTCTCCAGCCAGCTCGAGGTTCACGTCGTCGCCGTCGCGCAGGATGCGGGCCAGCTCGTAGCCGCTCTCTCCCGTACCACGCACGTCGATCGCCAGCCGCAGCGGGTCGTAGCCGGCGACGCCGGCCCGTCCGGCGAGCCGCTCGTCCAGCACGTCGAGCCCCGGCAGGGCCCGTACCGAAGTCCGGGTGGCGGCCATCGCGGCGATGGTTTCGTCGAGGAGGTCGTGGCCGCGGGTGGCCGCCAACCGCCTTGCCGCATCCAGCGAACCGAGCAGCAGGGAGTTGGGGCTGGTGGACTCGACCAGCGTCACCGCGCGGTCGACCACGTCCTCGTCCAGCCGCTCCCCGGTGCCGAGGTGGACGATCGCCGACTGGGTGAGGCTGCCCACGATCTTGTGCGTGCTCGAGATCACCAGGTCGGCTCCGAGCGACAGCGCGTGCGGGGGCAGGTCCTCGTGGAAGGCCAGGTGCGCGCCCCAGGCCTCGTCGACTATCAGCGGCACGCCGTGGGCGTGCGCGACCTCGGCCAGCCCGGCGACGTCGGCCACCGCGCCGAAGTAGGTCGGCGACACCGCGGTGGCTCCCACGGCGTTGGGGGTCTCGGTCAGCGCCTGGTCGAGCGCCGCGGGTGTGAGGCAGTGGGCGATGCCGAGCTCGGGATCCAGCTCGGGGGCCACGAAGCGCGGGCGCATGCCGGTCAGGACCAGCGCGTCGATCGTGCTCGAGTGGGCGTTGCGCTGGACCACGACCTCGACGCCGGCGTGGCGGAGCGTCAGCAGGCCCACGTGGTTGCCCTGTGAGGCGCCGTTGATCAGAAACCACGACCGCCGCGCCCCCCACGCCTCCGCGGCCAGCGCCTGCGCAGCCTGGAACGGCGTCGGCTCGGGGCCCACGTCCACGCCCCAGGTGAGCGCGGGGACGTCGAGTGCCAGCGCACGGTCTCCGATCGCCTCGCGCAGCTCGGGGTCGGCGCCCGGGCCTCCTTTGTGACCCGGGCACGTTCAGCCGCGCGGGGTCGCGTGCGGCGTATTCGCGCAGGGCCTCGAGGAAGGGGGCCCGGGAGGCGGACACGGAGCGAGTCTAGGTCTTCGGCGCCAGCGCTCGGGCCACGGCGTCGGCGGGCGAGGAGGCCTCGACCACGCCCTCGATCTCCCAGGTCCCCAGCCCGGCCACCGGCACGCCCGCACGCAGGGCCAACGCGATCTCCGAGAGGGTCCCGTAGCCGCCCTCCACCGCGATCACCGCGTCCGCTGCCCTCACCACGAGCGCGTTGCGCGCCTCGCCCAGGCCTGTGGCCACCGCCACGTCCACCCACGGGTTCGCCGCCGCTCGGTCGTCCCCGGGCAGGATTCCCAGCGTGGTGCCGCCCTCGGCCTTGGCCCCGCGACAGGCCGCCTCCATCGCGCCGCCCATCCCGCCGCAGACCAGCACGGCGCCCGCTCGGGCCAGTTCGCGCCCGACCTCCTCGGCCGCCTCGGGCTCGCTGTCCGAGGGCCCGACGACTGCGACGTACGGAGAAGTCAGCGGACCACGAAGTTCACGAGCTTGCCGGGCACTACGACGGTCTTGACGATCTCGCGCCCGTTCAGCCGCGAGCCGAGCCGCTCGGAGGCGCGAGCGTGCTCCTCGAGCTCCTCGCGCGAAGCGCTGGCCGGCACCATCAGCCGGTCGATCAGCTTGCCGTTCAGCTGCACGATCAGCTGGATCTCGTCGGAGGTCAGAAGCGCGGTGTCGGCCTGCGGCCAGGGCTGCTCCCACACCCGCTCGCCGGTGATCCGCTCGTAGACCTCCGACCCCAGATGGGGCGCGAAGGGGAACACCAGCGAGGCGGCGGTGGCCAGGGCGAAGCGCACGTGTGAGGGATCCACCTCGTCGCGCAGGCGGTACAGGTCGTTGACCAGCTCGATCACCGCCGCGATGGCGGTGTGGCTGGCGAATCGCTCGCCCAGGTCGCGGGTGACCTTGTCGATCGCCCACTGGGCCTTGCGCACCAGGTCGCTGGGCTCGCCCTGCGGCTCGTTCGGCCCCTCGGGCGCCTCCTCCGCCGCTCGCCACAGCCGCGACAGGAAGCGGTGCAGGCCCTCTATCCCCTCGTCGGCCCAGTCACCGCCCTCGGCCGGGTGCCCGACGTAGAGGATGTAACAGCGGGTCGTGTCGGCGCCGTAGCGCTCGACGTAGTCGCTGGGCGAGACCACGTTGCCCTTCGACTTGGACATCTTCGCCCCCGCGCGGGTGACCATCCCCTGGGTGAAGAGGGCGTCGAAGGGCTCCTGGACGTCGACGTAGCCGAGATCGCTCAGCGCCTTGACGAAGAAACGCGCGTACATCAGGTGCAAGATCGCGTGCTCGACGCCGCCGATGTACTGGTCGACGGGCATCCAGCGCCGGACGACCTCGCGGTCCCAGGCCTGCTCCTCGTTGTTCGCGTCGCAGTAGCGCAGGAAGTACCAGGACGAGTCGACGAAGGTGTCCATGGTGTCGGTCTCGCGCTCGGCGGGACCGCCGCAGCGCGGGCACGTCGTGTGGACCCAGTCCTCCGCCGCAGCCAGCGGCGAGCGGCCCTGCGGCGCGTAGTCCTCGACGTCGGGCAGCTCGACCGGCAGCTGGTCGTCGGGCACCGGCACCTGGCCGCACTCGGGGCAGTGGACGATCGGGATCGGGCAGCCCCAGTAGCGCTGGCGGGACAGCAGCCAGTCGCGCAGGCGGTAGTTGACCGCCGGCTTCCCGCGCCCCTCGGACTCCAGCCAGGCGACGATCTCGTCGAAGGCCTCGCGGTTGTGCGTCCCGTCGAAGCGGCCGCTGTTCATCATCGGCCCGTCGCCGGAGAAGGGCAGCTCCTCGTCGCCGGCGATCACCTGGCGGATCGGAAGGCTGAAGCGCTGGGCGAACTCGAAGTCCCGCTCGTCGTGCGCCGGGACGGCCATGATGGCGCCGGTGCCGTACTCCGCCAGCACGTAGTCGGCGACGAACACCGGCAGCTCCTCGCCGTTGACCGGGTTGGTGACCGTGCGGCCCAGCGGCACGCCGGTCTTCTCGCGATCCTCTTCGCCGCGCTCCTCGGCGCTGGCGGTCAGCGCGCGCTCGACGTACTCGCGCACCTCCGGCGCGTCGGACATCCGCAGCACGTCAGGGTGCTCGGGCGCCATGACGAAGAAGGTGGCGCCGAACAGCGTGTCGGGGCGGGTGGTGAACACCTCGTAGTCGGTGCCCAGCTCCTGCGCAGCGAAAGGTCACCTCCGCGCCCTCCGAGCGGCCGATCCAGTTGCGCTGCATCGTCTTGACGTGCGCGGGCCAGTCGATGTCCTCGAGGTCGTCGAGCAGGCGGTCGGCGTAGTCGGTGATCTTGAAGAACCACTGCTCCAGCGAGCGCGCCTCCACGAGGCTGCCGCAGCGCTCGCAGCGACCGTCGATCACCTGCTCGTTGGCCAGCACGGTCTGGTCCTTGGGGCACCAGTTCACCGCGGCCTCGTCGCGATAGGCCAGGCCCTGTTCGAACAGGCGCAGGAAGATCCACTGCGTCCACCGGTAGTAGCGCGGCTCGTGGGTGCCGAACTCGCGCGTCCAGTCGATCGAGATGCCCCAGGACTTGAACTGGCGCCGGAACTCGTCGATCGAGGCTTCGGTGGACTCGCGCGGGTGCTGGCCGGTGCGGATCGCGTGGTTCTCGGCCGGCAGCCCGAACGCGTCGTAGCCCAGCGGATGCAGCACGCGGAACCCGTTGCGGCGCCGGAAATGGGCGATGGCGTCGCCCACCGAGTAGACCTTCAGGTGGCCGATGTGGGGCTCGCCCGAGGGGTAGGGCAGCATCTCCAGGACATAGGACTTGGGACGCTCGTCGGGCTCGTTCGAGACCTCCCAGGTGCGCTCGTCGGCCCATAGCCGCTGCCACTTCGGCTCGATCTGCTTGGGGTCGTAAACGGCTTGACTCAAGGTGCGCCGAGGTTAGAACCCGGGCTGCCGACGGACGGTCCTGGCACAATTGGCGGTGCCATGAGCGCAGGAAGAATTCCGCGTGTGGCCGATATCGCAGCGCAGCAGGTGGAGAGCATCGTCTCTGCTGCCCAGGCCGCCGCAGACGAGCTTCGAGCCGAAGCCGAGCGCGACGCGAAGGAGATGCGCGCCGACGGCCGCAGCGCGGGCGAGCGCGAGAAGGCCAAGGCGCGCGAGGAGGCCATCGCTCTCAGCGAGGAGGCCCGCCGCTCGGCGGACAAGCTGATGGCCGACACCAAGCGCGAAGCGGCCGAGCTGCGCGAGAAGACACGGCGGTCCAGCGAGGAGCAGACGGCGTCGGCCAAGAAGGCCTCGTCCGAAGTGCTGGCCGAGGCGCAGGCGCTGTCGGCCGGCATGCGCCGGCTGGGCGAGTCGCTGGGCTCACAGGCAGAACGCATCCTGCGCGACGTCCAGGCCGCCCACCGCCGGATGCAGGCCGACCTTCGGGTCGACGGCAGCACCTCTCCCCCGCCGGGCTCGGACATCCCCGAGTTCTCACCGCGCTCGCCCGCGACCGACTCCCTCCCCGTCTCGTCCGACCGCCTGCGACGGCGCGAGAGCACCTCACCGCCCGGAGGCCGTGGCGGCGCCACCGCCGACGAGTCCGCCCGGATCCAGCGCGCCGCCGCGGCGGCCGCCGAGGACGAGCGAGCAGGCGCCCGCCGCCGGCCGCGCGAAAGCGACCGCGACCGGGGGCCTGGCCCGTTCGACGACCTCGACGTTCCTTCCTGGGTAGCCCGCGACCGCTGACGCGCTAGAGGCGCGTCAGCCGGGTGGCGGTCGCCTTGAAGACCGCTTCCACCTTCAGGCCCGGCGCCAGCGCGAGCTCGCGCGCCGCAGGCTCGGTCAGCTCGGCGGCGAGCGGCTGGGGGGTGGCCAGGCCCACCCGGACGCGGTTGCCGACGGTCGTCACCGAGAGCACCTCCGCCGCCAGGTGGTTGCGGGCCGAGCCCTCGTCGCGCGAGCCGGCCGGGGCCAGCTCCACCTCCCACGGGAAGACGGTGACCGCCACTTCCCCCTCCCCGCGGTCGGTGGTGGCGACCTCTCCCCCGCCGTCGAGCGCCACGCGCGTGAGCCCGCCCTGCGGGGCCGCGGCGGTGCCGGTCAGCACCGCCGCGCCGGTGAAGTCGGCCACGAAGGCCGAGGCGGGTGCCGCGGCCAGCTCGCTGGCGCTGCCCTGCTGCACCACCCGACCAGCGTCGATCACCCCCACCTCGTCGCCGAGCTGAGCCGCCTCGGCGAAGTCGTGGGTCACCAGCAGCGCCGGGATCTCCGCGTCGGCCAGGACGGCGCCCAGCTCGCGGGACGCCGCTGCGCGCGTGCGCGCGTCCAGCGCCGATAGCGGCTCGTCGAGCAGCAGCGCGTCGGGCCGGCGGGCCAGGGCCCGGGCCACCGCCACCCGCTGGCGTTCGCCGCCGGAGAGCTCCCGCGGCGCCGCCTCGGCCCGGTCTGCCAGGCCGAAGCGCTCGAGCAGCTCCAGTGCTCGGCGGCGGCGCTCGCTCCTGCGCCCCTTGACCGAGAAGGCCACGTTGCGCCAGGCGCTGAGGTGCCCGAACAGCGCGTAGTCCTGGAAGACGAAGCCGCAGCTGCGCTCCTCCGGCGGCAGGTCGACCCCGGCGCCCGTGTCGAGCCACACCCGCTCGCCGCACCGGGCGCGGCCGTCGTCCGGATGGAGCAGGCCGGCCGCGACCCGGAGGGCGCTGGTCTTGCCCGCCCCCGAGGGCCCGGCCAGCGCGAGGCAGCGGCCGGCCGGCACGTTCAGCTCCACGTCTAACTCGAGAGCGCCGACCCGTGTGTGGGCCGCGAGCTCAAGCACCGGCCACCGTGGCGCTGCGGCCGATGAGCTTGACCCCCAGCAGCAGCGCCGCCGAGACCAGCACCAGAACGGCGGCCAGGGCCAGAGCGGCGTCGAAGTCCGTGGCGAAGCGGTCGTAGATCGCCAGCGGGACGGTCTGGGTGATCCCCTGGAACGAGCCGGCGAAGATGAGCGTGGCGCCGAACTCGCCCAGCGCACGGCCCAGCGCCAGCGCGGCGCCCGCTCCCAGGCCGGGCAGGGCGGCCGGCACGGCCACGCGCGCGAACGCGCCGGCCTCCGAGGACCCCAGCGTGCGGGCGGCGTCGAGCCAGGTCTGGTTCAGGGCGGCAAAGGCGGACTGGGCCTGACGGATGTAGAACGGTGATGCCACGAAGGTCAGCGCCACCACGACGCCGGCCGTCTGCAGCGCGAGGCTGTCACCGGTGACCGGGCCCAGCAGCCCGGCCGGCCCCACCGAGGCCAGCAGCGCGATGCCGGCCACCGCGGGCGGGAGCACCAGCGGGAGCTCGACCAGCGTCACCACCGCCGCCTTTCCGCGGAAGTCGCGCGTGGCCAGCAGGTAGGCGGCGGGAGTCCCCACCAGCACGATCAGAGCGAGCGACGCCGACGTGGTCTTCAGGCTGAGGAGCAACGCGTCTTGGGCCTCGGGCTGGCCGAGGCTGTCGATCAGCTCGCCCGGGCTGGTGTCGAGGAAGATCGCCGCCACCGGCAGTCCGAGGAAGACCAGGACCGAGGCCAGCGCCACCACCAGCAGCGCCGGGAACCAGGCGCTGCGGCGCATCAGGGCGGCGACGGGCCCAGGCCTGCCTCGGTCAGGGCCGTCTTTCCCTGCCCGTTGAGGAGGCTCTGGATGAAGGCCTTCGCCGCGGCGGGCTGCTTTGCGCCCCTCACCACGGCCACGCCGTAGGCCACAGTCGGCTTCAGGTCATCGGGCAGTGTGATCGCCTTGAGCGTGCCCGAGGCGGCGTCGACGTCGCTGCGGTACACGAAGCCGGCGTCGACCGCACCCTGCGAGACCTTGCCCACCACGCCCTTAACGTCTGGCTCCTCGGAGCGAAAGTTGGCCTCGATCGCCTTCTGCTGCTCGGCGGGCAGACCCGAGAGCACCTTGCGCGTGTACTCGCCCACCGGAACCGACTCCGAGCCGACGGCGATCTTGGTGCCCGGCTTCGCCAGGTCGTCCAGCGACGAGACCTCGGCGTTCTGAGCCGACACCGCGAGCACCAGCTCGTTGGTGGCGAACACGACCGGCTTGTCGACCAGGTTCTCCTTCGCCAGCGCATCGGGCAGCTTGGTGTTGGCCGCGGCGAAGACGTCGGGCTTGACGCCCGTGCGGATCTGGGCGGCGAGCTCATCCGACCCGGCGAACGAGAAGCGCAGGTCAGCTTCGGTGTAGTCCTTCTTCAGGGCGTCGAAGGCCTCGGTGAGCGACGCCGCGGCCGAGACCTTGAGGACCGGCTTGCTCGCGCCGGTGTTGTCGTCGTCGCCACAGCCGGTAACGGCGACCACGACCAGAGCCAGGACAACTAGCCGCTTCACGCCCGCTCGACCATCACCGAGGTGGCCTTCACCGTGGCCACCGCCGGCACCCCCTCGGCCAGACCCAGCTCCTCGATGGCGTCACGCGTGACGGCCGCGGTCACGCGGTGCGGGCCGGCCTCGATCTCAACCAGCGCCATCACGCCGTCGGACTCGACCGAGCGCACGACGCCCGGGAAGCGATTGCGGGCCGACAGGCTGCTGCCCGCCTCGTGGCGGACCGGCCGCTCGGTCAGGCGCTCGACTTCCTCGACCGGCACCCGGCGGCGGTTGGCCGGGTCGCGGTTGGTGTGCAGCTTGCCCGCGCGCTCCCAGCGCCGCAGGGTGTCGGCACTGACGCCAATCGCGTGCGCCGCCTCCCCGAGGGACAGATCGCCGTCGCTCATCTGCCTAAGCATTGCATAGGCAGAGCTGGACGAGCCGTAGGGTGGTGGCGTGACCGCGCGAGAGGTGGTCGAACGCCACCGCAGCCTTGGCCGCCCCTTCGACGCAGGCGGCATCCGCAGCTTCGTGCGCGAGGAGGGCTCCGGGGAGCCGGTGGTCTGCATCCACGGCGTCCCGATGTCGTCGTTCCTGTATCGCCGCGTGCTGCCCGAGCTGGCCGCGCGCGACCTGCGGGGCGTGGCCTTCGACCTCCCCGGCCTGGGCTTCGCCGACCGCGGACCGGCGCTCGACTACAGCTGGACGGGGCTGGGGCGGTTTGCCCACGCGGCCGTCGACGCCCTGGAGCACGACCGCTTCCATCTCGTCGTGCACGACATCGGTGGCCCGGTGGGGCTCGAGCTGGCGGCGGCGATACCAGAGCGGATCCGCTCGCTGACGGTGCTGAACTCGATCGTCGACCCCGACGGCTTCAAGCGCCCGTGGATGATGGAGCCGTTCGCGATCCGCGGCGTGCGCTTCGCGTGGCTGCGGACGATGACCCGGCCGAGCTGGCGGGTCCTCTACCACCAAGCCGGCATCAAGCGCCACCGAGCGGTGCCGACGGCCGAGATCGACGCGCACCTGCTGCTGCTCAAGCGCATCGACGGCGGGCGATCGTTCCTGCGCGTGATGCGCGGCTTCGAGCGCACTGCCGAGAAGAGCGCCCTCTACGCCTCAGCGCTGCAGGGCCCCTATCCGGTCCAGGTCGTCTGGGGAGAGCACGACCCGGCGCTGAGGATGTCCGACCAGGGAGAGAGGGCGAGGCGGCTGGCCGGGCTCGACCAGATCCACACCGTGCCGGGCAAGCACTTCACGCCGGAGGACCAAGCGCCGGCGATAGCCGAGCGTGTCGCCGCCTTGGCGGCGAGCCCCTAGGCGCGGCTCAGCTTCACGACCTTCCGGCCGTGGCGGCTGACGCGGATCTCATCTCCGGCCGCGGCCCGCTCGAGGTAGTAGCCGAAGTGGTTGCGGAACTGGTGGGCGCCCACATCGGTGACCGCCAGATCGTCTGAGCGAGTGGAGCTGAGGGGACTCGAACCCCTGACCTGCGCGCTGCCAGCGCGCCGCTCTTCCAGCTGAGCTACAGCCCCAGCGAACTCGTAGTCCGAGGCAAGATTAATGGAAGCACGTTGTCCGTTTCGAGCGGGCGAGAGGCGAAGCCAGATCGCCCCACGATCCGCGACCAGCGAGATCGGAAGCAGGTAACACATGTCGAGCGCCCCGCAGTACAACGCCACGAGGTCAATCTCGTTCTCGCGATAGCTCGAGCGTGCGTAGCCCGTCGCGTTCCGCGACGAGCACCGGAGATTGACCTTCAGGACCCCGCGCTCAGGATCGTGTGCCGCCCACTTGCATTGCACGCGAAGCAGTCGACCACCGATGTCGAACGCCAAGTCGGTTCGGCCGTGCTCGACTATCGGGCGCAGCACCGGGATTCCCGCTCGGGTCGCCTCGAGCGCGATGGCCGCTTCGGCAATTGCCCCTTTCCGGTTGGCGTCCATAGACGAACGCATGTTCGCATGAGGTCCGGCTGAACTACAAGCCGAAGTCCGCCGTTCGGGGGTTCTCCATGAACTCCGCCAGGGCGGTTCTGCCGCGCCCGATCACCGGGTCGCCGTGGGCGAACAGCAGGTGGTCGAAGTCCAGCGCGAGCAGCGGCACGGCGCGCTCGACGGTGTCCTTCTTGACGCTCTCGGGCTCGTCCATGAGGAAGTCGGGCACGAAGGACAGCTCGCCGTCCCAGACGATGATCGCGTCTCCGAAGGCCAGGAGGCCCTCGCCGCGGGTGCGGATGTGCAGCACGTGGTCGTCGAGCGCGATCGCGCCCATCTCCTTTACGGTCACGTCCGGCGCCACCTCGTCCCCCGCCACGTACGCGGCCACCGGCGGGTCGTCCTCGCCGAACTCGTACATGCCGGCCTCGGGCCCCAGGATGGGCAGCCCGCCCAGCTCGTCCGCGAAGGTGCCCCCCTCCCGTAGGTGATGGCGGTTGGTCAGCACCACCCGCTCGGGCGTGGGGTCGAAGACCGGCATGCCCTCCGGTGGGACCATCGGGTCCAGCACCACCCGGGCGTCGGCGATCCAGTGCGAGTGCACCTGCTGGCCGATGCGCGGGTGCATCGCGCTCCAGTGCCAGACGCCGGGTACCACCTCTTCCATGGCTACCCGAGGGACCTCGCCGGCACCTCGCCCCAGAGCTGCTCGAGCCGGTAGTACTCGCGCGCCTCCGGGGTGAAGACGTGCACCACGCAGTCGAGGTAGTCGAGCAGGATCCAGCGAGCCTCGCGCTCGCCCTCGGCGCGCCGCGGCAGCAGCCCGTTGTCGTCCTTGAGCCCTTTGTGGATGGCGTCGCGGATGGCACGCGTCTGACGCTCGGTGTTGCCGGAGCAGATGACGAACCAGTCCGTGTAGGAGACGACCCCGCGCACGTCGAGCACCCGCACGTCGATCGCCTTGCGATCGGCCGCCAGCTCGGCGATCCGCTGGGCCAGCTCGGCCGACTCGAGCTCGCTCATCGGGCCTCCGCCGGCGACGGCGTGCCGTACAGCCCCCGCGCCGCCATCGCTTCCAGCACCGGCTCAGGCACCAGGTGCCGCAGGGGCCTCCCGGCTCGCGCCCGTTCGCGCACGAGCGTCGAGGACACGTCGAGACGGGGCATTGCGAAGAACTCGACTGCCTCCGCCCCGGCCAGACCGAAGAGCCGATCGCGCACGAGGGCGACCTCGTGGCCCTCCCGCTCGGCCACCGCCACCGTGGCGAGCGCGAGCACGGTCTCGGGCTCGTGCCAGCTGGGCAGCGCCGCGGCCTGGTCGCCGCCCAGCAGCAGCACCAGCTCGTCCCGGGGCGCTCGATCTCGCCACACCCTCAGAGTGTCTGACGTGTAGGACGGACCCGCCCGCTCGAGCTCTATGCGCGACACCTCGAGGCCCTCCTCGTCGCGCGCGGCGAGCTCGCACAGCTCGGCCCGGACCTCCGCTCCGGGGTCCTCCTGCAGGGTGCGGTGGGGCGCCTGGCCGACGGGGACGAGCACCACGTGGTCCAGGTCGAGCTGCCACCGCGCCTCCTGGGCGCACACCAGGTGGGCGACGTGGGGCGGGTTGAACGCCCCGCCGAAGAAGCCGACCCTCAAGCCCTGACCTGGCCCGAGCCCTCGATCACGTACTTGTAGGTCGTCAGCTCGCGCAGCCCGATGGGGCCGCGGGCGTGCAGCTTCTGGGTCGAGTTGCCGATCTCGGCGCCCATGCCGAACACCCCGCCGTCGGTGAAGCGAGTGGAGGCGTTCACGTACACACAGGCGGCGTCGACCCCGCCGGTGAACGCGCGCGCCGACTCCGTCGAGCCGGTCACGATTGCCTCCGAGTGGCCACTGCCGTAGCGGTTGACGTGCTCGATGGCCTCCTCCGCGGAGTCGACCACCCGTACCGCGCAGATCAGGGCCAGGTACTCCGTGGCCCAGTCGTCCTCGGTGGCCTCGCCGAGGGTGTCCCCCAGCGGTCCCGCGAGCGAGCGGGTCCGGCCGTCCACGCGCAGCTCGACGCCCGACTCGCGCAGCTCTCCCAGCACTCGCGGCAGCAGCTCGGCAGCCACGTCGGCGTGCACCAAGAGGGTCTCCATCGCGTTGCACACCCCGGGACGCTGGACCTTGGCGTTGACGGCGATCGCCAGCGCGTCGTCGAGGTCGGCGGTGGCGTCCACGTACACGTGGCAGTTGCCCGAGGCGGCGTACATCACCGGCACGGTGGCGTGCTCGGTCAGGGCCGCCTTCAGGCCCTCGCCCCCGCGCGGGATGATCAGGTCGATCAGGCCCTCCTGGGTGGCGATCTGGCGCATCTCGTCGCGGTCGCCGCCGGCCACGAGCGAGATCGCGGCCTCGGGCAGGTCCGCCGCGGCGAGGGCGCCCTGGGCCACGGAGGCCAGCACGGCGTTCGAGTGGGCCGCTGTGGACGAGCCCCTCAGCACGATGGCGTTGCCGGACTTCAGACACAGTGCGGAGCAGTCGATCGTCACGTTCGGCCGCGCCTCGTAGACCACCGCCACCACCCCGAGCGGCACGCGGACGCGCCGCAGGTCGAGCCCGTTGGGGAGCCGGTGGCCGTCGATGGCCTCGCCGACCGGGTCCGGCAGCCCTCGGATGTCGAGCACGGCCTCGGCGATGCCCTCCAGGCGCTGCTCGGTGAGCGTCAGCCGGTCGATCAGCGCCGCGGACAGACCCGCCTGAGCGCCGGCCTCCACGTCGCGTGCGTTGGCCGCGAGGATCTCCTCGGCGCGGTCGCCCAACGCGAGCGCCATGGCCTCCAGCGCGGCGTCCTTCTGCGCGGTCCCAGCACGGGCGAGCGCACGCGACGCCGACCGCGCCTGAGCGCAGATCTGGGCTACCGACTGGGCGGTTGCGGCCACATCCAGAGGGTAACCGCGGCGCCTAGCCCGCGACCATGGGTCTACTCCAGGACGAAGTAGTCGCGGTGAACGGCTTCGTCGACCGCGCTGGGCAGCAGCCCACGAACGTCGGCGGTCTTCAGGCCCTTCACCTGCGCCAGCTCGATGGCCGAGTAGTTGACGATGCCCTTGCCCACCGGGCCACGGTCGGCGCGCACCTCCACGGCGTCGCCGGCCTGGAACTCCCCCTCGACCGCCGTCACGCCCACAGGCAGCAGGCTGGTCCCCCGCTCGCGCAGCGCGCGCTCGGCCCCGCCGTCCACGGTCAATACCCCGCGGGTGGGCTTGGCGTAGCGCAGCCACAGCTTGAAGCTGGATACCCGCGGCCCGGCCGCCGGGTGAAACCGGGTGCCGGTGTGCTGCCCGCTCAGCGCGACGGCCACCGCCTGGGGATCGACGCCCGAGCTGACCTGGGCCGGGATCCCCGCCGCCGTGGCCATCTCGGCTGCCACCACCTTCGAGCGCATCCCACCGGAGCCCAGGGGCGAGGAGGGGATGCCGATCTGCAGGCCGTCCAGCTCGGCGAAGTCACGCACGTCGGGCACCAGGTCGGCGCCCGGGTCCAGCCGGGGGTCGGCGGTGTAGAGGCCGGCCGTGTCGGTGAGCAGCACCAGCAGGTCGGCCCCCAGCAGAACCGCCACCTGCGCTGACAGCAGGTCGTTGTCGCCGAACGAGATCTCGTCCGTGGTGGTGGTGTCGTTCTCGTTGATCACCGGCACCACGTTCCAGGCCAGCAGCCGCTCCAGGGTGTGCCGGGCGTTGAGGTAGTGGCTGCGGGCGGAGAGGTCGAAGAAGGTCAGCAGGACCTGGGCGCTCCGCACTCCGCGAGCGCGCAGCAGGTCGTCGTAGGCGCGGTACAGGAGCCCCTGCCCGACCGCGGAGGCGGCCTGTAGCTCGTCCATCGCCGAGGGGCGCATCGGCAGCCGCATCTCGCGCATGCCGCGGGCGATGGCCCCCGAAGTGACGAGCACGACGGAGTCGCCCTGGTCATGGCGCGCGGCCACCGCGTCGCACACCGGGCGAAGCACGTCCTCGCGCACGGCGCCGACGGCATCGGCGACGATGCTCGAGCCGAGTTTGACGACGATCTTGGCCACCGGCAGACCCTACGCAGAGCCGCGCGGGCCGGCCGCCTCAGCGAAGCGGCGCGCCGGGGTCCAGCTCGAAGACCGTGCCGCCGATCTCCACGTCGTCGCCGGCCTCGAAACCGGCGGCGGTCAGCGCCTTGATGACGCCGATGTCACGCAACCGTTCCTCGAGATAGCGCAGCGCCTCCTCGTT
The DNA here is from genome assembly GCA_963830065.1 of uncultured Thermoleophilaceae bacterium. Taxonomy (GTDB): domain Bacteria; phylum Actinomycetota; class Thermoleophilia; order Solirubrobacterales; family Thermoleophilaceae; genus JACCZR01. The sequence goes on along the minus strand of CAWHLA010000009.1, from coordinate 63,962 downwards.
GCCGAGGTCGTGGCGCGCGAGCAGCAGCTCCACCCCGCGGCCCGAAACGCGGAAGGCGCGCTCCCCGGTGCGCTCCACCCGGAAGCCGTCGCCGGCGCCCGGCCGGTAGACCCGGTGCTCGGCCTGGGCGGCCGGCTCTGGGGGCGGGGCCTCGGCCGGCACCGCGCGCAACAGGGCGGCGCGCAGCTCGGACAGACCCGCCCCGGTCGCAGCCGAGGTCGGGAAGACCTCCGCGCCCGTGTGCCCGCGCCAGCGTTCGGCGGCGGCCTCGACGTCCTCTGGCGGCATCAGGTCCGCCTTGGAAAGCGCGATCAGCCGCGGAAGCCCGGCCAGGCCGCCCCCGTGCTCGCGCAGCTCCTCCTCGACCGTCGCGTGGTTGGCAAACGGGTCGCTGCCGTCCGCCGGAGCGAGGTCCACCACGTGCACGAGCAGCCGGCAGCGCTCCACGTGGGCCAGGAACTCGTGGCCCAGGCCGGCGCCCGCGCTGGCCCCCTCGATCAGCCCGGGTATGTCGGCCAGCACCAGCTGGCGGTCGTCGGCCTCGATGGTCCCGAGCACCGGCTCCAGCGTCGTGAACGGGTAGTCGGCCACCCGCGGAGCAGCGCGGGTCATCCGCGCGAGCAGCGAGGACTTGCCGGCGTTGGGCAGCCCCACCAGCCCGGCGTCGGCCATCAGCTTCAGGCGCAGCTCCAGCCAGCTTTCGTCGCCGGGGAGGCCGCGCTCGGCGAAGCGGGGCGCCTGGCGCACCGCGCCCGCGAACCGCTTGTTGCCCTTGCCACCCGGGCCCCCGCGCGCCACCACGGCGCGCTGGCCGGGGGCGATGAGGTCCCAGCGGGCCCCGCCCTCGGCGTCCTCGGCCACGGTGCCCGGGGGCACCGACACCTCGAGCGTGGCGGCGTTGGCCCCGTGGCGCTGGTTGCCCTCGCCGTGGCCGCCGCGCTTGGCCCGGAAGTGGGCACCCCGCTTGAAGGCGCCCAGGTCGCGACGCGAGGCGTCGCAGACCAGCACGACGTCGCCGCCGCGCCCGCCGTCGCCGCCGTCGGGCCCGCCCTTGGGGACGTGGGCCTCGCGCCGGAAGGAGGTCGAGCCGTCGCCGCCGGCGCCGCCCTGCACCCAGATGCGCGCGCGGTCGGCGAACACGGCTACTCAGCCAGGCCGGCCGCAGCCAGGGCCTTGGCGTGGTCCCGGTATCCGGTGGCATAGATCAGCTTGCCGTCGCGGAACCGAATCACCTGCGTGATCTCCCATTCGACGTCGAAGAAGCCCTGCATCCAGGCCCGCACGCCCTCGACCCCGCGGTAGACGCTGCCGTCGGGGAAGTCCGCGACCTCCTCGATCACCACGTCGGGATGGACGATCTCGGACACTTCGGGGGGCGGTGCCGTGGCGGCGGCGAACCACCCGTACAGGAGCCGCGCCGTCGCCAGGTTGTCCTGCGCCATCGCAGGACAGTATGGGCGAGCTACTCGGCTTCTACGACCGAGATGGTGCGGCCGCGATGGCCCTCGGCGAACTCCACCGTCCCCGCCCGCTTGGCGAAGATGGTGTGGTCGCGGCCGAGGCCGGCGCCGTCGCCCGGCTTGAACTTTGTGCCGCGCTGGCGAACGATGATCTCGCCGCCGTGCACCGTCTGGCCGGCGAAGACCTTCACACCGAGGCGCTTGGCGTTGGAGTCGCGTCCGTTGCGCGAAGAGCCGAGTCCCTTCTTATGAGCCATCTGAGTCGTCCTTCTTCTTCTTGGCGGGCTTGCGGGAGAGCTTCTTGATCTCGCCTATCTCCAGGCGGGTCAGCTCCGAGCGGTGGCCCTGGTGGCGCTTGTAGTTGCTCTTCGACTTGAACTTGAGCACCCGGACCTTCTCGCCGCGCTCGTGGCCGGCGACGGTGGCCTCCACCTTCACCTTCTGGAGGTCGTCGCCCTCGAAGACGGTGTTGTCCCCGTCGGCGAGCAAGAGCGGCTCGAGCGCCACCTTGGCGCCCTCGTCCTCGTGCATCCGGTCGACCACCAGGGAGTCCCCGGTCTCGACGCGGTACTGCTTGCCTCCGACCTTGACGATCGCGTACATGAGCGAACAGAGGCTAGCGGCCGCTAGCCGGCATCGGCGGTCGACTTGGGCCGTCCGCGCCCACCCCGGCGGCCGCGCCTGCGGCCCCGCCGGCCGGAGTCCTCGCCGGATCCCTCGGCCGCGGGCGGCGGGTCCACCAGCTCGGCCTCGGCGGCCGAGCGGCCGACCTTCTCGATCCGGACCATGGTCTTCTCGCCGATGAGACGCCCGGCGCCCTCGACCGAGATGACGTAGCCGTCCAGCTTGGCCACCGCGTCGTCCTCGTTGTACATGTGGGGCTCCTCGATCCGGACGAGGACCTCCTCGCCCTCACGGAACGGCAGCGCGCGCTCCTCGACCTCGGAGCGGCCGCCCTCCAGCAACACGGCGAAGTGGTCGATCGGCAGCGCCTCGGAGCCCTCGAAGTGGAACCGCTTGCCGGTGTCCTTCTCGATCTCGAGGATCGGGGCCTGGGGACCCGAGACCAGCTCGGTGGACACCTCGGGGTGCACGGCCACCAGGTAGGCCTCGGCGTCGGGGCGCTCGGCGGCCAGCTCTCGCAGCTGGCGCTCGGCGTCGATCGCCACCGTCTCCTCGGAGAGCACAACGCCCTCGCCCTCGCAGGTGGGGCAGGTCTTGGTCAGGATCTCGCGCACGCCCTCGGTCACGTTCTGGCGGGTCATCTCCACCAAGCCCAGGGGCGAGATCTCCACCACGTAGGTCTTGGTGCGGTCCTCGTCCAGCGCCTTGCGCAGGACCTTCAGCACCGAGTCGCGGTTGCGCGAGCGAGACATGTCGATGAAGTCGATGACGATGATCCCGCCGATGTCGCGCAGCCTCAGCTGGCGCACGGCCTCGTCGGCCGCCTCGAGGTTGGTCTTGACGATCGTGTCCTCCAGGCGCGCGCCCTTGCCCCTGCCGATGAACGAGCCGGAGTTGACGTCGATCACCGTCATCGCCTCGGTGTACTCGATGATCAGGTAGCCGCCGCTGGGCAGGTCGACGCGGCGGGAGAGCGTCGACTGGATCGCCTCCTCGGCGCGGTAGCGCTCGAACAGCGGCTGCTCGCCCTTGTAGAGCTCCAGGCGGGGGAGCAGCTCGGGAGCGGTCCGGGTGAAGAAGGACTCGAGCCGGTGGTGCTGCTTGGGGTCGTCCACGATCGCCCGCTCGAACTGCTCGGAGAAGATGTCGCGGGCCACCCGGACCGGCAGGTCGGCCTCCTGAAAGACCATGGCCGGTGCCGCGGTCTCGTCGGCGCGCTTGCACAGCACCTCGTGCAGCTTGTGCAGGTACTTGATCTCGCGCTCGAAGTCGTCCTTCTTGCCGCCCTGTGCCGCGGTGCGGATGATCGCCCCGCCGCTCTGGAGGTCGATCTTGGCCGCGGCCTTGCGCAACCGGTCGCGCTCCTTGTCCGGGAGGCGGCGGGACACTCCCACACCCTCTCCGTCGGGCACGTAGACCAGCAGCCGGCCGGCGATCGACAACTGCATGGAAAGGCGTGGGCCCTTGGTCTTCAGCGGGTCCTTGACCGCCTGCACCAGGATCTCCTGGCCGGGCTTGAGCAGCTCGGTGATCTGCTTGCCCTTGCCGCGGCCGCCGCGGCCGCGGCGAGCCACCTCGACGCCGGGGATGACGACGTCGTCGGCGTGCAGGAAGCCATTCTTCTCGAGGCCGATGTCCACAAAGGCGGCCTCCAGGCCCCCCAGGACGTTGTCGACCTTGCCTTTGTAGATGTTTCCGACTATCGAGCGCGAGCCGCGGCGCTCGATGTAGAGCTCAGCGACGCGTGCGTCGGACTTGCGCCCACCCTCGGATTCGAGAATGGCCACGCGGGTCTCGCCACGGTCGCCCGTGACGAGTAGTTGCTTCTTCAAGGTTGTTAGTTCCTCTCATAGGGCTAGGTCCCTGCCCTTGGCGGAAGCAGCGTCGCGCGCCTGCGCGTGTATCGACTGCAGAAGGCCGAGGGCCAGGAAGGTCACGATCACCGACGAGCCGCCGTAAGAGACGAGCGGCAAGGTGATTCCGGTGATGGGCATGATCCCAATGGTCATACCGACGTTAACGAACAGCTGGAACATGAACATGGCTGTGATGCCTCCGGCCAGCAAGGTGCCGTAGAGGTTCTTCGCCATGGTCAGGATCCGTAGCGACCTCCATATCAGGAGGGCGAACAGCGACAACACGACCGCCGCCCCCGCAAAGCCGAACTCCTCTCCGACCACGCTGAACACGAAGTCGGTGTGGTGCTCGGGCAGGAAGTCGAGCTTGGTCTGGGTGGCCAGGTCACCACGGCCGGTCTTGCCGCCCGAGCCGATCGCGGTCAGCGACTGGTTGACCTGGTAGCCCTCCTCGCGGGGATTCTCCGTCGGGTCGAGGAAGGCCGTGAGACGGTCCATCTGGTACGGCTTGAGAAGTTGGACGCCGACCGCCGGCGCAGCCACAAGCACCAGCACGATCGCCGTTGCCGCGATGCCCCCAAGGGCGGCGAAGTGCGTCCACTTGGTGCCGGCCACGAACAGGCAGGCGGTGACGATGGCGAGGTAGACCAGGCCTGAGCCGAGGTCGGGCTGGGCGATGACCAGGATCGCCGGGAAGATGGCCATGAGCACGGCGCGGCTGGTGGTCTCGCGGTCGCCCAGGCGGCGGACGCGGTCCACGAGGAAGGCCGACAGCGACAGGATCAGCAGCAGCTTGCCGACCTCGGAGGCCTGGAAGCTGAAGAATCCCAGCTCGATCGAGCGCTGCGAGCCGCGCGCCGTGGCGCCGAGCAGCATCACCAGCAGGATCGAGGCGATCATCGCCACGTAGATCCCCGCCTTCCACTCGCGGAAGCGCGAGTAGTCGATGCGGGAGATGATCAGCATCAGCACGATGCCGACGCCGAAATAGGCGCCCTGGCGGGTCAGGAAGTAGTAGGGGCTCCCCTCCACGTCCCCGGTGGTCGCGGTGGCGATCGTGTAGAGGCTGCAGGCGACCAGGCCGAGCGTGGCCAACAGCAGCAGCGGGTCGAGCCGGAAGGCGGGTACGCGGGGCTCCTCGTGGAAGTCGCGGACCCCGGTTCCGTAGGGGGATGCCTGCACGGTGGTCGGCACCTTAGTCGGGCGCTCCGCCGCCCTGCACCTGCTTCTTGGCGTCGCCCTTGACGCCAAACAGCTCGGCGAGGATCTGGCGAGCCTTCGGCGCGGCCGAATCGGCGCCGAAGCCGCCGGTCTCGTCGGTCACCGCCACCACGTACTTGGGATTCGGATAGGGCGCCAGCGCCACGTACCAGGACTGGTCGGGGCGCCCCGCGCCCTTCTCCGCGGTACCGGTCTTCCCCGCCACCGGGATGGGGAAGCCCTTGAACACGGGGGCCGATGTGCCGCCGGACTCGCTGGCCGCGCCGCGCAGGCCCTCCAGGATCGCCGAGCGGTACTCGGGCTTGATCTTCAGCTTCCGGCCCCCTGGGCTCTCGAGCTGCTGCAACGCGCGGCCGCCCGCGTCCTCGATCCGCAGGCCCAGCCGGGGGCGAAGCACCCTGCCGCCGTTGGCCACGGTCGCGTAGGCCACCGCCATCTGAAGCGGGTTGGCCTGGAGGTCGCCCTGGCCCACCGACAGGTTGATGTTGTCGCCGATCGACCAGGGCCGGTCGGTCAGCTTCTTCTTGAACAGCTGGTTGCGCCACTTGGGAGTGGGAACGAAGCCCTTGGCTTCGGAGGGCAGGTCGATCCCGGTGGGGCGGCCGATTCCCAGCTTGCGCGCCCAGCGCTGCATCAGCAGCCCGTCGCCCTGGCCGTTGGCCTCACGGCCGATCAGGTAGTAGTAGACGTCGCTCGAGACGGTGAGCGCCTTGCGCAGCGCCACGGGCCCGTGCGACACCCCGCCGGCGTTCTGAAACCGCACGCCGCCGACGGTGATCGAGCCGCCGTCGTACTGGACGGTGTCGGGCGTGATGATCCCGCCCTGCAGGCCCGCCACGGAGGTGATCAGCTTGTAGGTCGAGCCCGTGGGGTAGCCGCCCTGGGTCGCCCGGTTGAACAGCGGCTTGCCGAGCTCCTCGGAGGACAGGCGCTTGAAGTCCTTCGGACGGATGACCTTCGAGAACAGGTTGGGGTCGAACGAGGGCGTGGAGCCCAGCGCCACCATCTGGCCGTTGCGGACGTTCATCACCGCGAAGGCGCCCTTGGTCGCCGCTCAGCGCCTGCTGGCCGACCTTCTGCACACCGAGGTCCACCGACAGGCGCAGCTGGCGGCCCTGCACCGGACGGCGCACCGACAGCTCGCCCTTGAGGCTGCCCAGCGCGTCCACCTGCACCCGCGAAGCGCCGTTCTTCCCGCGCAGGAAGCGGTCGTACTGGTACTCGATTCCCGACTGGCCCACCCGGTCGCCCAGGCCCACGCCGCGGTAGCGCTGGTCCTTGAGCTGCTCCTTGGTGATCTCGCCGACCGTCCCGAACAGGTGGGCGCCGATCTGCTTGTGGGGATACTGGCGCAGGAACACGCGCTCGACGGTGACCCCGGGAAACTCCTTCTGGCGCTCGAGCAGGAAGGCGACCACGTTGGGCTTGACGTCCTGCTTGACGGTGGCGGCCGAGTAGGGCAGCGCCTTGAGCTGGTCCGAGACGCTGCGGTCGATCCGCCGCGCACTGGAGCCCAGCACGCCGGCCAGGCGCTTGTAGAGCTCCATGCGGTCAGCCTTGTCGTCGGGCAGCTTGCCCGGGGTGACCTTCACGGCCAGGCCGGTGCGGTTGTCCACCAGCACACGGCCGTCGCGGTCCACTACCTCGCCGCGCGGGGCCTGCACCTTGATCTCCCGCACGCGGTTGTCGTTGGCCTTGGCCTCGTACTGGTCTCCGGAGAGCACCTGCAGGTACCAGAGGCGGAAGAAGATGACCCCGAAGGCCACCAGCGCGATGCCGCCGATCAGCGCCACGCGGAAGGCCAGCTGCGGCGTGAGCGAGCGGCGGTTCTCCCCGTCGAGGTACACGCTCAGACCTCCATCCCGCGCAGGCCGAGCGGCCCGCTGTCGCGCGGCCTCTGCCTGCGCCGGCGGCGCTCGAGCGGGTCGACCGCCAGGGCGGGCCGGATCACGCGACGCACCAGCCCGAACACGGGCAGGGCGATCAGCGTGTCGAGAATCACGGTGACGAGCATGTCGCGGAAGACCAGCCCACTCACGTTGGCGGCCCCCACGTCGAGCATGAACGACACGGCGCCGAAGGCAAGCACCCAGCCCGCGGCCGCGGCCGCTCCGACCGCGATCGGCAGCAGGCCGTGCGAGGGGTCGCGGAGCTCGCGGAAGCGGCCCACCCCGTAGCCCACGGCGCACAGCACGAGCGACGAGGCGCCCATCGTCTGGCCAGCCAGCAGGTCGAGCAGGAAGCCCGCGCCGAAGCCGGTGGCCGCGCCCGGCACGCTCCCGGCGTAGTAGGCCACCCCGGCCACGACGAGCGGGACCAGGTCGAAATGGCCGCCGAAGATACGGATCTGGCCCAGCCCCGAGAGCTGGATGATCACCGCGGCGAGCAGCAGGCCGCCGACGCGCAGGAAGGCTCCGGGCGTCGGGCTCACGGCGTCGGCACCTGGGCCTGGGTGCCCGGACGCTGGGTCAACACCTGGACGAAGTCAATCCGGCGCAGGTCGGCGAAGGGCTTGAGGTGCACGCGCTGGTAGAGCTCGACCTCATCCAGGTCCACGCGTGAGACGCGGCCGATGGGGATGCCGCGCGGGAAGATCGACTTGACGTCGTCGGACTCGAAGCCGGAGGTGACCACGACGCTCTTCTCGCGCACGCGACGGCCCTTCTGCACGAAGTCCAGCAACAGGTCGTCGGGCTTGCCCACCTCGGGCTTGATGATGCCGTTCGCCCCGTTCGGGACCACCTGAGCCGAGACGGCGCTGGAGGAGTCGGTGATCAGCGTCACCTGCGCGCTGCCGCTCGACACGCTCGTGACCTTGCCGGCCAGGCCGCCGGCAGCGATCACCGGCTGGTCCACGCGGACCCCGTCGCTGCGCCCCTTGTTGATCCTGATCGTCGAGTACCAGACGGTGGGCGAGCGGGCGATCACGCGCGCGGCCACGGGGTGGGTCCCCTGCGGGAAGCCGTCGGTGCGGCGGAGCCCGACCAGGCCGCGCAGCTGGTCGGCGTCACGGCGGGCCGTCTCGCGGGTGGCGAGCTCCTCTCGCAGGTCGGCCACCTCGTCGCGCAGCTTCTCGTTGTCGCCCTTGGCGTCGAAAGTGTCCCCGAGCCAGCCGACGAGGTCGCGCACGGGCTTCAGCGCGCGGTTGGCGCCGTTCTCGATCGGCGAGACCACGTCCTGGGCGCCCTGCTGGATCGAGCCCAGGGGCCCTCCGCCCCCGAAGGAGACGGTGATCAGCACCATGGCGGCGGCCACGAAGGCGACCAGCGCCGCCCGGCGGCGGCGGATTGTCTTGCGATCGAACATTCTGCCTCGGGAACCTCCTCCGAGGGCCCGGTACGCCTAGCGGCGCCGGTTGTTTCGGGATTGCTTGTTGGCGCGATGAATCGCCTCGAACTCCTCGAGGCTCCGGCCCGAGCCCACCGCGACGCAAGTCAGCGGGGAGTCGGCCAGGTGCGCCGGCATCTGCGTCTCGTCACGAAGGCGCTCGTCGAGCCCCTGCAGGAGCGAGCCGCCTCCGGCCAGCATGATGCCCCGGTCCATGATGTCCGAGGCCAGTTCGGGCGGCGTGCGGTCGAGCGTCTCCTTGACCGCATCGATGATCGCCGCCACGGGCTCCTCCAGCGCGAGGCGAACCTCCTCGCTGGTGAGCACGATGGTCTTCGGCAGGCCAGACACCAGATCGCGCCCGCGGATCTCGGCCTGGACCTCCTCGTCGAGCGGGAAGGCGGAGCCGATCTCGAGCTTGACCTCCTCGGCCGTCGACTGCCCGATCATCAGCTTGTACTCGCGCTTGACGTAGTTGATGATCGCCTCGTCGAGCTCGTCGCCGCCGATGCGGATCGACTGGGACACGACGATGCCCCCGAGCGAGATCACCGCGACCTCGCTGGTGCCGCCGCCGATGTCCACGACCATGTTGCCGGTGGGCTCTCCGACCGGCAGCCCGGCGCCGATGGCGGCCGCCATGGGCTCCTCGATCAGGTAGGCCTGGCGCGCGCCCGCGCTCAGGCAGGCCTCCTCCACGGCGCGCTTCTCCACGCCGGTCACCCCGGACGGCACGCAGACCACCACGCGCGGGTGCGCCCAGCGGTTCTGGTGGACCTTCTGGATGAAGTGGCGCAGCATCTGCTCGGTCACGTCGAAGTCGGCGATCACGCCGTCCTTCAGGGGCCGGATGGCCTGAATCGTGCCGGGCGTGCGGCCCAGCATCCGCTTGGCCTCGATGCCCACGGCGTGGACCTCGGCCGAGCGCGAGTCGATCGCGACAACGGACGGCTCAGAGAGCACGATTCCGCGCCCGCGCACGTATACGAGCGTGTTCGCGGTGCCGAGGTCGACCGCCATGTCGCGGCCGCCCATGCCGGTGAGGTAGGAGAAGAATCCCATAGGAACGGTAGGAGGATAGGACGAAGCTCCGGGCGCGCCCACGAGAGAAGGAACGCGTGCAAACGCCGACGATCGGAACCCCGCCTCGGGGTGCAGTCTAGCCGTTTACTCCGGCGACTACCGATCGTTGCAGACAGTGCGGTTCGTCACGAGCTCAGCAGCTCCGGCGCGAGGTCGAGGAGCGTCGCCACCGGCAGGCCCACGACGTTGAGGTAGTCGCCCTCGATGCGCTCCACCAGGGCCGCGCCCCTGCCCTGGATCGCGTAACCACCGGCCCGGTCGCGCCATTCGCCGGTGTCGAGGTACCAGGACAACAGCGCCTGATCGAGGCCGCGAAACCACACCCTCGTTGCGGTAACGGCGGTCCGGTCGCCGGAGAGGGCGATGGCGCTCAGCACCTCGTGGTCGCGGCCGGACAGGCGCCCCAGGACCTCCTCGGCCTCGGCGCGGTCGGCGGGCTTTCCGTGCGCGCGCCCGTCCAGCACCACCGCCGTGTCGACCCCCAGGACGGGGTCGCCGGGGACCGCCGCGGCCTTGCGGCGGGCGTTCTCCAGCACCAACTCCCTCGGGTCGCCCTCGGTCAGCTCCGAGACGTCGGGAGCCTGGACGCCGAACGGGATGCCCAGCTGCTCCAGGATCGCCCGCCGCTGAGGCGAGCGCGAGGCAAGTACGAGGCCCGTCAGAGCTCGGGGAAGAAGAGCCCCGACTCGCGCTGGGCGGACTCCGCGGAGTCCGAGCCGTGTACCAAGTTGGTCTGCACCTCGACGCCGAAGTCGCCCCGGATCGAGCCGGTGGTCGCCTCCAGCGGGTTGGTGGCGCCGATCACCTGGCGGGCGGCGGTGACCGCCTCGTGACCCTCCAGCACCATGGCGACCAGCGGGCCGCCGGTGATGAAGTCCACCAGGTCGCCGAAGAAGGGCTTGTCCTCGTGCTCGGCGTAGTGCTGCTCGGCCAGGTCGCGGTCGACGGTCATGTGCTTCAGGGCGACGATCGTCAGCCCCTTGCGCTCGAAGCGGGCGATGATCTCGCCGGTCAGGCCGCGCTCGAAGGCATCGGGCTTGACCAGGATCAGGGTCCTGTCCATCTGGGAAGCGGTCCTCTCTGTGTCGGGTGGGTTCTAGCTCGCCGGCGGCCGGGTGGCCGGGCGCTCTGCGGTGCCGCCGTCGGGACGCTGCTGACGCGGCTGACGCTGAGGTGGTGCCTGCTGGCGAGCGGGCTGCGGCTGGCCCTGGCGCTGGGGTTGTCCCTGCTGCGCGGGCTGGCGCTGAGGCTGCGTCTGGGGCGCCGGCGGTTGCTGCGGCGGCGGCGGTTGCTGCGGCTGCGGCTGGCGCGGCTGCTGGCCCTGCGGCTGGCGCGCCGGCCCCTGGCCCGCGGGCGCTCTGACCCGGCGTTCTCGCCGACGGGGCTGGGCGGGTGCCTGGCCCACCTCGGCCTCGCAGTAGGGGCAGATCTTCCAGCGCGGGTCGAGCGGCTTGCCGCACACCGTGCACGGCTCCTTGAGGCGCCGCAGGCAGCTCGGGCAGCGCAGGAAGCTCGCCTCGATCTCGAAGTCGCAGTGCGGGCAGGTGTGCTGGCGCACGCTGTTCAGCCGGGCCTCGGCGGCGGCGATCTCCAGGTCGCGCTCGTGCACGTCGTCGAGGAACTCCGGCGGGCGGACGATCAGGTAGACGATCGTGCCGATGAACGGGAACAGCGAGGCGGCGGTGGCGCAGCCCACCAGCATCGGGTCGGTGATGCGCCGCCGCGCGTCGGAGTAGGTCCAGTAGACGAGCGCGGCCCACACCACGACGAGCGCGAGCACGAGCAGGTTGACGGCCAGGTTCAACCCCCCGTTCTCGATGCCGAATAGTGCCAGCGGCGCCATTAGCAGCGTCCGAGTGTACTGGCGCTATCCGCCGACTCTCTAGAGGAACAGGCGGCCGAGCAAGTACCCGAAGGTGAAGAACACGAGGATCACCGCGGCCACGATCACGGCCACGAGGCCGATCATCGGCAGGAAGCTCGGCCCTTCTTCACGGTCCACAGCCACTCATCCTTACATCGTCGAGGCGCGCGCGGCGCCGTTCTGGCGCACCAGGTCGCCCACCAGGTAGATCGAGCCCGTCGCCGCCACGGCCCCCTCGGGGCCCGCCAGCGCGCGCGCTCGCTCCAGCGCGCGGCGCGGGTCGGCGACCGTCTCGCACTCCATCGCGCCCAGCTGCTCGATCAGGCTGGCGAGCGTGCCCGGGGACAGCGCGCGGGGGTTCGTGCAGCGGGTCAGCACCAGCCGGTCGAAGGCCGGGAGCAGCGCCTCGAGCATCCCCGCGGCGTCCTTGTCGTCGAGGATCGAGAGCACCCCCACGCGCGGGCGCCGGTCGCCGAATACCTCGGGCAGCGCGCCCGCGAGCGCGCGGGCCCCCGCGGGGTTGTGAGCGCCGTCGATCACGGTGAGCGGGGTCTCCCCCACCTGCTCCAGCCGCCCGGGCACGCGGGTCTCCGAAGCGGCGGCGGCCAGCGCCCCGGGGTCGAGCTCTCGCCTGCGGAAGGCCTCGGCCGCCGCCGCGGCGACGGCGAAGTTGCGCCGCTGGAAGCCGCCCAGCGCGCCCATCGCGGGGGCGTCTTCTCCCGCCTCGACCAAGCGGGCGTGCCGCTCGGCGGCGACGCGGTCGGCGACCGCGCGCGCCTCCTCGTCGAGCTCCCCCACCACCAGCGTCCCGTGGTCGCGCACCACGGCGAGCTTCTCCTCGGCGATGTCGCGCACGGTGGGCCCCAGCCAACGCGTGTGCTCCAGGCCCACGCCGGTGAGCACCTGCACACGCGAGGGGATCACGTTGGTGGCGTCGTAGCGCCCGCCCAGCCCGGCCTCCACCACGGCCACGTCCACCCCGCGCCGCGCCAGCTCGTGGTAGGCGGCTCCGGTGAGGACCTCGAACTGGGTGACCCGCTCGTCGTCGTCCAGTGTGCGCTCCACCAGCTCGGCCGCGTGGGCGGCTCGGGCGACAGCGGCGCCGAACTCGTCCGCGCCCACCGGCTGCTCGTCGACCTCCACGCGCTCGCGGAAGGAGCCGAGGTGGGGCGAGGTGTACGAGCCGACCTTCAGCCCGTGCCGGCGCAGGATCGCCGCCAGGAAGCGCACGGTCGAGGACTTGCCGTTGGTCCCCACCACGTGCACGCTGGCAAAGCGCCGCTGCGGCATCCCCAGCGCCGTCATGAGCCGGTGCATCCGGTCGAGCCCGAACCGCATGCCGAACAGCTCCAGCCCGAGCAGGTGCTCCTCGGCCTCCCTCAGGTTCACGCGCGGGCGGCCTCCAGGGCGGCGCGGTACTCGGCGAGCTTGTCGCGCTCGGCCTGCACCACCTCGGCGGGCGCCCGGTCGGTGAAGCGCTCGTTGGCCAGCTTCTTCTCCAGGCGCTCGATCTCGCCCTCGAGCTTCTCTCGCCGGGCCGCGATGCGCTCCCTCGCCTCGTCGGGATCGAAGGCCTCCGAGGGCAGGATGTGCACCGCTCCCCCCGGCACCCGGACCTCGGCCACCGGGTCGTCCCCATTGGCGGCCAGCTCCAGCCGCGCCAGGCGAGCCAGCTGTGCATCGAGCCCGTCGTAGCCGTCGGCGTCGATCGTCACGGGGATGGCCACCGAGGCCTTGGCTCCCACCTCGTCGCGGTAGCGGCGCAGCTCGGTGACGGCCTCGATCAGGCGGCCGAGCCTGCGCTCGGCGTCCTCGTCGAAGCGCGCCGGGTCGGCGCGAGGCCAGTCCGACACGGCCAGCAGGCCGCGCTCGCCGGGCAGGAAGGCCCAGATCTCCTCGGTCACGAACGGCATCGCGGGGTGCAGCAGGGTGAGGATGCGCTCCAGGGCGTGGAGCAGCACGCCCGAAACGGCCAGGTTGTCGTCGGAGTACAGGCGGGGCTTGGCCAGCTCCAGGTACCAGTCGCAGACCTCCGACCAGAAGGCGTCGTACAGCTCCAGCGTCGCGCGCGAGTGCTCGAACCGCCTGATCAGCGCGGTGGTGCTCTCGGTCAGGTACTCGAGGCGGGAGACGATCCAGCGGTCCTCCACGGTCTCGGCGGCGGCCGGGTCGGCGGTGGCATCGGGGTCTACCCCCATGAGGATCAGGCGGGAGGCGTTCCACAGCTTGTTGGCCAGGTCGCGGCCCTGCTGCACCCGCTGCTGGGAGAAGCGCACGTCCTGAGTCGAGGACATGGCCAGCAGGCCGAACCGCAGCGCGTCACCACCGTGCTCGTCGATCTCCTGGATCGGGTCGACGCCCGTGCCCAGAGACTTCGACATGCGGCGTCCGTCGGGCGCCTGGATGACCGAGTGGATGTTCACGTCGGTGAACGGCACCGAACCCGTGAACTCGATCCCGAACATGATCATCCGGGCGACCCAGAGGTAGATGATGTCCCGCGCGGTCGAGAGGACGTTGGTCGGGTAGAAGGCACGCAGCTGATCGCTCTGCTCGGGCCAGCCCAGCGTCGCGAACGGCCACAGTGCCGACGAGAACCAGGTGTCGAGCACGTCTGGGTCGCGCTCCCAGCCCTCGCCCTCGGGCGCCGACTCCCCCACGTAGCGCTCCTCGCCGCGGTACCAGACCGGGATCTGGTGGCCCCACCACAGCTGGCGCGAGATGCACCAGGGCCGGATGTTCTCCATCCAGTCCAGGTAGACGCCGGTCCACGGCTTCTCGGGGTGGAAGCGCACCGTGCCGTCGCGCACCGCTTCGATAGCCGGGCCGGCGAGCCGCTTGACGTCGCAGAACCACTGCAGCGAGATCAGCGGCTCGATCCGCCGCCCCGAGCGGTGCGAGTGGGGCACGTCGTGCTCGTAGGGCCGGGTGCCCGAGATGCAGTCGTCCTCGCGCAGCGCCGCCACCACCTCGCGACGGGCGTCCTCCACGGTCATGCCCGCGAAGCGCTCGCCGGCCGCCGCCGACATGAGGCCGTCCTCGCCGATCACGGTGACCTCGTCGAGGCCGTGCTTGCGGCCGATGTCGAAGTCGTTGGGGTCGTGTCCCGGGGTGATCTTCAGCGCGCCCGTGCCGAACTCCGGGTCCACGTGGGGGTCGGCGATGATCGGCAGCCGGCGGCCGACGATGGGCAGGACGGCCGTCTCCCCGACCAGGCGCGTGTAGCGCTCGTCGTCGGGGTTCACCGCGATAGCGGTGTCCGCCAGCATGGTCTCCGGGCGCACGGTGGCCACCGTCACCGAGCCCGCGCCGGACTCGAGCGGGTAGTCGATCGAGTACAGCGTGTCCTCGACCCAGCGCTGCTCGACCTCTAGGTCCGAGATCGCCGAGCCGGTCCCCGGATCCCAGTTGACCATGTAGTTGTCGCGGTAGACGAGCCCTTTCTCGTACAGCCCGACGAACACGTGGGTGACCGCCTTGGCGTACTGCTCGTCCATGGTGAAGCGCTCGTCGTCCATGTCGAGCGAAGCGCCCAGGCGGCGGAACTGCTCGCTGATGCGCGAGCCGTACTGCCCGCGCCACTGCCACACCCGCTCGTTGAAGGCCTCGCGGCCGAGAGCCTCGCGGCTGGTGCCCTCCTCGATCAGCTGCTGTTCGACCTTGACCTGGGTGGCGATCCCCGCGTGGTCGGTGCCGTAGATCCACTTGGTGTTGCGGCCGCCCATGCGCGCCACGCGCGCGCAGACGTCCTGGATCGAGGCGTTGAGCGCGTGGCCCATGTGCAGCTCGCCGGTGACGTTTGGCGGCGGCACCGCGATGGAGAAGTTCGCCGCCGCCTCGCCCACCGGCTCGGGGTGGAATGCGCCGGCGTCCTCCCAGCGCTGCCACACGCGCGCCTCGGTCTCGGCGGGCTCGTAGCGCTTGCGCTCCTCGAGCTGCTTGAGGCGGTCGTCGGGCACGGCCCGAGTGTGCCAGGCAGCGACTACAGGCTGCCGGTGAAGTCCACGAACTTCTTCGTGTCCCGAAGCGGCGGCCCGTGGCCGAACAGCACCAGCTTGGGCTCCAGCTCGCCCAGGCGCTTCGCCGACCGGCGGTTCTCCGCCGGGTCGGGCGTGAAGAAGTCGAACGGCAGGCGCAGGCCGACGGGAAAGCCGGTGAGCGCGTTCTGGTTGTTGAGCACGTCGCCCAGCACCAGTACGCCATCAGAGCCGCGCCAGAAGGCCAGGTGGCCGGCCGAGTGCCCGGGCACCTCAAGGACCTGGAAGCCGGCCACCTCGTCGCCCTGGGCCAGGCGGCGATCGACCTTGTGCCCGGGGCCGGCCATGACCTTCCAGAACACCTTGTTGATCAGCTTGTCGGGCTGGCGCTCGCGGATGAGCCGAGGGCGCTCGGCGGCATCCGCGTCGGCGGCGCCGACCCAGAACGGAACGTCGAGCGACTCACACACCGCCTTGCTCGCACCCTGGTGGTCGGGATGAGCGTGGGTCAGGGCGTGGGCGGTCACGGCGTGGCCGCGCAGGTCCTTGAGGATCTGACGCTTGCTCTGCTTGGCGCCGGCGTCCACCAGCACATCCCCGAGCAGATACTCGTTGATGCCGTTCGGCGGGAATCCGGTGAGATGCCACACCCCGTCGGCCACTTCCTTCATCGGCGGCGAGGCTAACACCGGCCTGTCCCCCGTTTTAGGGACTTGAGCAAACCTGTGCAAAAGCCGATAAATCCTCGAACACATGAGTGGTTGGCCGGCAGCCGCGCGGCGTCTGCGCCGGTCCTCCCGGCAGAGAGCCTCCTGCCCGAGCCTTCTGGGACGTCGACACGGGCATAGTCGCGGTCACCGCTGGCCGCCGCCGGCTGGCGCATCCTCTCCCTGGCCCGCGGCGACGACGTTCCGGTCGCCCTGGCCACCGCCGCGCCCGTGGCCGCCTGCGCGCTGCTGGCCGGCTTGTCGCGGCCCGGGCGCGAGGTGCGCACGCTTGCCGGCTCGGCGGGGCTGATCGCCGCCGCCGCGCTGCTTGCCTCCAGCCTGGATGGCCAGCGCGGAGCGCTGTTCGCATTCTTCGTGGTGGTCGGGATCCTGACCCTCTACCAGGACTGGCTGCCCTTCGGCCTCGCGTTCGTGTTCGTCGCGCTCTACGTTGCGGTGGAGGGGATCCCGGGCTCGGACGCGCTGTTCGTCGTCGCCTTGGCGGCCGCCGGGCTGGTCAGCATCGTCAGCTGGAGGTCCAACGAGCAGCAGTTCCTGCGCGAGCCTCTGACGGGCCTGCCCGGGCGGGCGGTGTTCACTCGCAAGCTCGAGAGCGCGCGCCACGACCGCCCCGACGAGCCGGTCACCCTGATCTTCGTCGACCTCGACGGCTTCAAGGGCCTGAACGACGGCCGCGGCCACCGTGCCGGCGACGAGCTGCTCGCCGCGGTGGCGGTACGGCTGTCGGCGAGCGTCCGCCCGGGCGACACCGTCGCCCGCATGGGCGGCGACGAGTTCGCCGTGCTGTGCGAGGGGCTGGGCGTGAGCACCGAGGCGATGGCGGTCGCCGAGCGGATCCGGCGGCGGTTGGCGGAGCCCTTCCGGCTGGCCAGCGAAGAGGCGAGCATCTCGGCCAGCATCGGCGTGGCCATCAGCGCCCCCGGCCTGCCCGCCGAGCCGCTCCTCAGCGCCGCCGACGCCGCGATGTACCGCGCCAAGCAGAGCGGCGGCGACGCCTGCTGGCTGTTCGACCACGACGTGGCCGCTGAGGTCTTCGAAGCAGCACCGCACCGAGTCCGCGCTGCGCCGGGCGGTCGACGCCGGCGAGATCGAGGCCTTCTACCAGCCGGTGGTCTCGCTCGATGACGGCACCGTCGTGGGCTGGGAGGCGCTGGCGCGCTGGGTACCCCATCCCGGCGAGCATCTGCTCGCGGCCGAGTTCATGCCGGCGGCTGAGGCCAGCGGGCTGGTGGTGCCGCTGGGCGAGGCGGTCCTGCGGCAGGCCTGCCGGGACCTCGCGGCACAGCCTGAGGGGTTCGTCTCGGTCAACGTGTCGGGTCGCCAGCTCGCGCGGCCGGAGTTCCCCGAGGTGGTGGCGAGCGCGCTGTCCGACAGCGGCGTGAGCCCCGGAAGGCTGTGCCTGGAGATCGCCGAGACGGTGCTGGTCGAGTCGTCGGATACCCCCAGGCGCTCGCTCGACGCCGTGAAGAACCTGGGCGTCAAGCTCGCCCTCGACGACTTCGGCACCGGGCCGCCCTCGCTGTCCTACCTGCGGCTGCTGCCGCTGGACATCCTCAAGCTCGACCCCTCCTTCATCGAGGAGCTCGACGACGTCGGGAGGGGAAGTCGCGATCGTCAGCGCGGTCCTCGACCTGGCGAGGAGCCTGGGCATCACCGTGGTGGCCGAGGGCGTGGAGACCGAGAAGCAGGCAGCCTGCCTGCTGGGGCTCGACTGCGAGCTGGCGCAGGGCTTCCTCTTCGCCCGCGCCACCCCCGAGCTGCAGCCGTCGGCGCCCGCTTACCCCGCGCGCCTGCGGGCCTCGCGCCACACCCCCAGGGCGACGGGCAGCTGGCCCACCAGCCACGCCGGGCGCAACAAGTAGGCGGCCACCAGCCCGCTCCGGCCGCGGCGAGCCAGCGCGTACCAGGCGCGCATGGCGGTCGGCCTGGGCCACAAGGCGCGGCCCAGCACCCGCGCGCGAGCCCGTAGCCCGCGGGCCCCGGCGAGGCGTTCGATCCCCAGTGCCACCGGGTTCTCACCCCCGGCGAGCAGGGCGAGCTGGGGCGTGAGGTCGGTCGGGAGGCCGAGCCGGTCGGCCAGCGGCCGGCCCTCGGGCACCAGCCGCAGCCCGGCGGCCAGCGCCTGGTCGGCGCCCAGCCGGGCGGCCAGCCGTGCGGCGGCGAGCCACGCCTCCTCCGGCAGCCCAGCGACGGCCGCCTCCAGGTCGCGCACCGGCTTGAGCTCCTCCATCCGGTGGTGCAGGGGGTGCAGCGCCGCGAGCAGGGCAGTCGTCTCGGCTCCGACCGCCTCCACTTCCTCGCCTCCCAGGGAGATCGCCCGGGCGCCCTGCGACACCGCGTCCCACACCTCGGCCGGCCGGGCCGCGACCAGCGGCAGGGTGCGGTGCAGGTCGACCACGCCGCCCCCCGGCCGCCGCCAGGCGTGCCCGGCCAGGGGATCGGGGAAGTCCTCGTCGCGCTCGGCCTGGAAGAAGCCGAGCGCGCCCAGCGCTAGCTGGGCGGCGGGAATGGCGTCCGGGGCGACCAGCAGGTCGGTGTCCGCGTAGGGCCGGGCCGCGCCGTCGTAGAGCTCGGCGAGCAGCGGGCCCTTCATCAGCAGGGGCCGCACCCCCGCCCCCCGCAGCGCCGTGACGACCTCCACCGTCACCGCGTCGACCATCAGACCGAACACGGTCAGTCGCGCACCCTCGCCGGCGGCCATCAGTGCTGGCCCAGCGTCCCGCGCTGCCGGCACAGCTCCACCGCGCGCTCGACCATCCACAGCGAGAGCGGGAGCGCGATCACCGTGAACAGCGCCACCGGCCACAGGTCGGCGGCCAGCCCATCCACGCCCTCGCCCCGCAGCAGCGCGAGGCGCAGCGCCTCGGTGCCGTGCCAAATGGGCAGCGCCTCGGCGATCGACTCCAGGGGCTGAGGCAGGACCGAGATCGGGTAGTACAGGCCGCCCAGGAGCATGGCCCCCGTGCTGACCGCGAGGGTGACCGCCTCCCCCCGCTTGGTGCTGAGCACGACGGCGGAGATCATCAGGCCGATCGCCGCGAGGGCGGCCAGCAGCAGCAGCCCGGCGACCAGCGTGCCCAGGACATTCACGTCGAGCTGCACCCCCATCAGCAGGACGGCGATGACCACCAGCACCACCGCCTGCACCGCGGCCCACAGATACGGCCACAGCGAGGAGCCCAGCAGGATCGAGCCGGTGCGAGCGGGCGTCTGCACGAGCGCCTCCAGGACGCCGAGCAGCTGCGACTGGCGCAGCGCGCGGCCGAAGGTGGCGACCGTCACGGTGAGGAAGGTGGTGACCACCAGCCCGACCAGCACGAAGGCGAAGTAGCTGCCGCCGTAACGGCCGAGGTCGTCCTCCACCCCGTTGCCCACGAAGCGCGCGAGAAAGTAGAAGAGCAACGGTGAGAAGAGCGCGGCCAGCGCTCCCATCACCAGGGCGCCCGGATAGCCGAGCTGGATGCGGGCATCGCGCAGGAAGGAGCCGCGCAGGGTCGTGGCCAGAGTGCTCACGCGGCCACCACCTCGGGCGAGGGCTCGGCAGTCAGACGCCCGCCGTCCAGGAACAGGATGCGGTCGCAGCGCCCGGCCAAGTCGTCCAGGCGGGTCGCCGTGGCCAGCAGCGCGGCGCCCTGCTCGACCTCCTCGGTGGCCAGGGACCACAGGCGTTCGCTGCCCTCCTCGTCCAGGGCGCGCGTGAGCTCGTCGCAGAGCAGCACGCGCGGGCGCCCCAGCAGCGCGCGGGCCATGGCCAACCGCTGGCGCATGCCGGAGGAGTAGGTCTGGACGCGGCGCTCGCCCGCGTCGCCGAGCCCGACGTGCTCGAGCAGCTCCCGCGCGCGGTCGCTCGCCTCATCGGGGTGCATCCCGCGCAGCGCGCCCCACAGCTCCAGGTTGTGCCTGCCCGAGACCCGCCAGTAGAAGCTCCGCTCCTCACCCGCCACCAGCGCGGCGACCCGCGCCAGTGCCTGCGGGCCGTCGGAGACGTCGATGCCCGCGATCCGGCCCGAGCCGCCGCTGGGAGCCAGTAGCCCGGCGGCTATGCGCAGCAGGCTCGACTTGCCCGACCCGTTGGCGCCCGCGATGCCCACCCGCTCGCCCGCCTCGACGGTGAGGGTCACGCCCTTGAGCGCCTCCAGCGCCGGCCCGGTGCGGGGCCCCAGCCCGCCCAGCGAGCGCTCGGCCGCGAACTCGCGGCGTACGTCGGCGAGCTCGATCAAGCTGCTGCCGCCAGCTGGGCCTCCACCACGCGCGCGACCTCGTCGAGGCCCTCCGGGCCCGACGGGTAGCGCAACCGCGCCACGGTCGCGGAGGCGGCCAGGCGCATCACCAGGTCGGCCTGGTCGGCCTGGAGCGACCCGCTCAGCGTCTCGGGGCGCATGAGCCCGGCGACGGTGACATGACCCAGCAGCGCGGCAAAGGCGGCGCTGCCCCGCACCCGTTCCGGGCCCGGGGCGCCGGAGTCGCGTTCGAGCAGGAACAGGGCGCGGAGGGGCACCGGCTTCGCGGCCGCGGCGGCGCGGGCCCAGCCCTTGTGGGGTGAGCGGGGAACTGGATCGGCGCCGGCGCCCTCCAGGACCCCGGAGCGGTCGAGCTTGAGCGCGCTGCTGCCCGGCAGCGCCGCGAAGCCCTCCTCGGAGGGCTCCAGCACGAGCAGATCCTCGGCCACCAGCTCGGCGTCGCGCGCGGCCAGCCAGCCGGCGACGGTGCTCTTGCCCGCGCCGCTGCGTCCCACGAACGCCACCGCTCCGGCCTCCGTGGCCACCGCGCTCGCGTGCAGCACCACCCGCCCGCGCAGGGCGCCCGCGAGTGCCAAGCCGCTTCCCAGGAAGTCCTGCACCGCGGCCTCGAGCGACACCTCCGGCTCGGGGCGCAGCGTCGCGCGGCCGCGCGAGAGGTCGAGCTCGATCTCGCAGCTCCCGGCGAGATGAAGCAGATAGGCCCCGCCGCGCTCGCTCAGGCCCACAGAAGCGTGCCGTCGGTCCTGGTTGCCTCCGCGCGCTGCTTCCAGCCCTGCTCGCGCGCGCCGGCTGCCAGGGCGAGGTGTAGCGTGGCCGGGCGCCGGGCGCGGGCTGGCGCCGGGCAGGTCGAGCTCGGTCTCGATCACCTCACCGGCGAAGCGCACGCGAGGCGGGGCGGCCTGGCTCAGGTGGAGAACTCTTCGAGCCCGGCCTCCAGGAGGGCCACGCCCTCGTACTCGACCCAGGCGTGCGCGGCCAGCCCGCCGCCCTCGCGCTTGACGCCGATGCGCACCTCGGCGGGGTGCCCGCGACGACGAAGCATGCGGTCCAGCGCGAGGCTCTGCACCAGGCAGTTTCCGCCGCCGGGGAACAGGCGGCCCGCGCGACGCACCGAGCGGGCCACCCTCAGCGGGTCGCCGTCGGCCGCTCCGTCCCGGGCGGGTGGGCGCTCGGCCAGCGCCCTCTGCAGCTCCGAGCCCTCGCGCTCCCCGCGCGCGCGGAGCAGCTCGCGCAGCGCCTCGGCCGTCAGCCCGACGTCGGCCGGCCGCATCGCGGCCAGCCCGCGCAGGTCAGCCGCGATCGACATCCACGAGCCCCTCGCGCTCGAGGTCGCCGATCAAACGCTCGAGGTCTGCCTCCAGCCGCGGGCCTCCACGTCGAAGCGCTCGAGCAGCTGGGCGCGGGCTGTCTCCACCGTCTCGCCGGCGGCCAGCGCCTCCCACATCGCGAGGCCCACCCGATCGAGGCCGTAGTAGCGGCCGCTGGTGGGGTTCAGCAAGACGAGCTCGCCGTCCACCTCGCGCACGAACACACCCTCCGCGGGGTGCACGCGCAGGCTGGCCGGTCCGGACACAGCGCCGATGGTAGGTGGCAGACGGCCGGTCGCCGGGTTAGGGTGCCGCGGATGGAGAGGTACGAGAGTCCCAAGTTAGTCCTGTACGGAACGAGCAGTGACCGAGAACGGCGAGGAGTCGAGTCCCACGCGTCACGGAACGCCGCTGACCGCACGGGCGACCGCGTGGAGCCGAGCAGTACGACAGCCCCGAACTACCGAGTCGGCACCGTCGCCGATTGACCGAGGGCGGCGGACGACACCCCGAGCAGTCGGGCAGCACTTTCCCGATCAACTCCGATCGCCGCCTCAAGAGCGACATCCGGCCGCTGTAGACGTGGAGGAGGCCGGGCGCGAGAGCGTTGTCGATCGCGTCCGGCGCATCAACGGCGTCTCCTACGAGTGGCAGCCGGGCAACGAGCGGCTCGGCAAGCGCGGCGACGGCGAGCGCGAGCTCGGCGTCATCGCCCAGGAGGTCGAGGAGGCGTTTCCCGAGGCGGTGGTCACCGACGCCGAGGGGATGAAGAAGGTCGACTACCTCGGCCTGGTCGCCGTGCTGGTCGAAGCGGTGAAGGAGCTCGACGAGCGCGTGCGCCGGCTCGAGGGGTAGCGCCCCGCCGTCGGCCGGGTTAGGCTGGCGCCGCCAATCCGGCCGACCAAGGAGCCTCATCACATGGAGAAGTACGACGCCCCGGAGCTGACCAGCTTCGGAACCGTGGCCGACCTCACCGAGGGCGGCGGGGACCGACACGCCCGAGCAGTCCGGCAGCACGTTTCCGATCACCGACGGAGCCTGATCGCATGGAGCGCTACGAGCAGCCCCGAGCTCACCCACTACGGCACGGTGGCGAACCTGACCGAGGGCGGCGGGACCGACACGCCCGAGCAGTCGGGCAGCACCTTCCCGATCACTGACAGCACAGCCGGCTGACGTGGCGCGCCCGCTGGGCGCGTCCAGCGGGGCCCCGGGGGGCGCCACCAGAGCGCTCGCCGGGGCCCTTCGTCTCTCCGGGGGGCCCGCGCCCTCCGACCGTCTTCAGCCGATCCTGGCTGCGCTCGATGGCGGCGACCGCCCGCAGACAGTCGAGTCCGGTCCCTGCGCCCTGGCCTGGATCGGGGCCGGGGGCGAGCACGAGGGCCTCGTGGCCGCGGCCGACGGCATTCCCGTGGGCACCGCCGTCGCGGGCCCCGCGGCGCTGGCGCGCGCTGTGCGCGGGGCGGCCCCGAGGCCGCGGCCCGCCTGGCCGGCCAGTTCGCCGGCGCGGTGTGGGACCCGCGGGGGCAGCGATTGGTGCTCGTGCGCGACGCGGGCCCCACCCGGTCGCTGTTCTACGCCGAGGACGACGGCGTGCTGCTGTGGGCGAGCGAGCTGCGCGCGCTGCGGCCGGGCTGAGCCGGGCGCCGCAGATCGACGAGGCGGCGCTCGGTGCCCACGTGGCCTGCATCTCGCTGGCCGACGCCCGCCGCACCTTCTGGCACGAGCTCAAGCGCGTGCCGGCCGAGCACGTGCTGATCGCCGACAGCCCCGAGGGGTGGGTGGCGGTCCGGCGCGGCTCGGACGTGCTGTCGGCGCCCGTGCGCCACGACGATCCTGTGGAGCGTCTCGACCAGGCGATCGCCGCCGCGGTGCGGGACATCGCGCTGCCCTCCGCCGGGCTCGGCGTCGCGCTCAGCGGGGCATGGACAGCACCACGGTCGCCTGGCATGCGGCGCGCAACCGAGACGAAGCGGGCCTCGACTCGCTGGCCGCCTACACGCTGGACTACCGCCGCTTCCCCGACGCCGACGAGCGCGAGTTCGTCGAGTCGGCCCTGACCGCCATCCCCTGCCGGCACGCTTGGCTGGACGCCGACCGCGCATATCCGCTCGGCGACTGGCCCGACACTTTCGCGGACCTGGACGAGCCACCCCCCACCTTCGGTGCGGTGGGGATGTCCGGCGTTCTCCAGGCTGCCGCGTCGAACGGAGCCACCGGCGTCATGACCGGCCACGGCGCCGACCACATACTGATCGCCTCCCCCACCCAGCGGATCGAACTCCTGGCCCGCGGCGAGCTTCTGTCCGACACGCTGGCCTTCCGCCGGCGTCACGGGTCTCTGCCGCCGCTCCTTCCCGTGCTCGGCCAAGCCGCGCGCATCGCGGTGCTGCGCCACGCCCCGGGTGCGCTCGCGCTGCGCCGCAACCCGCCGCAGCTCGACCTCCTGCAGCGCGACCACGTGACGAACAGCGGCCTGGTCGACGACCTGCGCCGGGAGGGCGAGCAGTACGGCCGCGACACCGGCCGCCGCCGGGCCGTACGCGACACCGCCAGCCAGCGCCAACAACGACGAGCGGAGCACCTGGACCTGCTGGGCCGCCACGCGGGCGTCGAGTTCCTCAACCCGTTCCTGGACCGGCGCGTGATCGAAGTGGCCGCGTCACTGCCCGGGGAGATGATCTTCGCCAGAGGCGAGACCAAGGTCGCCCTGCGGCGGACCATGGAGGGCCGACTCCCTGGCGAGGTGATCGGGAAACGGGTCCCCACCGCACGGGGCGGCCCCTACGCGTTCGGCCTGGGCGCCGACGGGGGTCCCGACATCGTGCGGCGCCTGTTCGCCGATCCCGCCCTGGCGCGGATCGGGGTGGTGGACGCCGGCAAGCTACGACAGGCGCACGAGCGCTTCCTGCGCGGCGACGGCTCGCAGCTGACCCAGCTGGTCAGCGCCGTCGGCGGGGAGATCTGGCTGCGCCGGGAGACCGGCGAGCCGCTCCCGGACGCCTAGCCGCT
The DNA here is from genome assembly GCA_963830065.1 of uncultured Thermoleophilaceae bacterium. Classification (GTDB taxonomy): domain Bacteria; phylum Actinomycetota; class Thermoleophilia; order Solirubrobacterales; family Thermoleophilaceae; genus JACCZR01. The sequence goes on along the minus strand of CAWHLA010000009.1, from coordinate 39,262 downwards.
AGGCCGACTCGGCCGCGGCGTCGCCGGCGTCGGACTCGTCATCCGCCGCCTGGGTGACCAGCGTGGGCGCGAGGTCCTTCTCGATCGTCTCCTTGGTCACCACGCACTTCTTGACGTCGCGCCGCGAGGGGAGCTCGAACTGCACGTCGAGCAGCGCCTCCTCGAGGATCGAGCGCAGCCCGCGGGCACCGGTCTCGCGCTCCAGCGCCTTGTTGGCCACCGCGTTGAGCGAGTCGTCGGCGAACACCAGCTCGATGTCGTCGAAGCTGAAGAAGCGCTCGAACTGCTTGACCAGCGCGTTGCGCGGCTCGGTGAGGATGGTGACCAGGTCCTCCTGCTGGAGCTGGTGGATCACCGAGAGGACCGGCAGGCGGCCGATGAACTCGGGTATCAGCCCGTACTCCACGAGATCCTCGGGAAGCACCTGCTCGTACAGCTCGCCGGCGTCCTTGTCCTTCTTGGACGAGTGATTCGCACCGAAGCCCACGCCCTTGTGGCCGATGCGCCGCTCGATCACCTTGTCCAGCTCGGCGAACGCGCCGCCGCAGATGAACAGGATGTTCGTGGTGTCGATAGTGAGGAACTCCTGGTGGGGATGCTTGCGCCCGCCCTGGGGCGGCACCGAGGCCACCGTTCCCTCGAGGATCTTCAGCAGCGCCTGCTGGACGCCCTCACCGGAGACGTCGCGCGTGATCGACGGGTTGTCCGCCTTGCGGGCGATCTTGTCGACCTCGTCGATGTAGATGATCCCGGTCTCGGCCTTCTTCACATCGAAGTCGGCGGCCTGGATGAGCTTCAGGAGGATGTTCTCGACGTCCTCGCCCACGTAGCCGGCCTCGGTCAGCGCCGTGGCGTCGGCGATCGCGAATGGGACGTTGAGGATCTTGGCCAGCGTCTGGGCCAGCAGCGTCTTGCCGCAGCCCGTGGGGCCGAGCAGCAGGATGTTCGACTTCTGCAGCTCGAGGTCGCCCTCGGAGCTCTCGCGCTGCATCATCTGAACGCGCTTGTAGTGGTTGTAGACCGCAACCGAAAGAGCCCGCTTGGCGGGCTCCTGACCGACGACATATTCCTGCAGCACCGAGTTGATCTCGATCGGCTTCGGCAGGTTCTCGAGGTCGAAGCTCGAGGTGCCGGTCAGCTCCTCGTCGATGATCTCGTTGCAGAGATCGATGCACTCGTCGCAGATGTAAACGCCCGGCCCGGCGATCAGCTTCTTGACCTGCCGCTGCGACTTGCCGCAGAAGGAGCAGAGAAGCTGTTCGTTGGAGTCGGTAGGTCGCGCCATGCAGGCTCTCTCCGGCGGTCGAGGGTATCAGTGCGTTGGACTGCCTCACACAGATACGCGGTCCGTCTCCAGACCCCTTTCGGCAGGTTGCCGACCGGACTCGATGGTGACCCAGGTGTTGTAGTCGGGGATCTGCGCCTCGGGTGAGCGGACGCCGGTCTCGATCAGCACGTTGCCCTCGGGCCAGTGCACCTGCACGTTGCCGGGCTTGACCGGGGCGATCAGGACGTCGCCCTCCATCTCGCCGGTGTCGCTGCGCAGAACGACCCAATCGCCGTTGGCGACGCCGAGCCGGACGGCGTCGTCCTCGGAGATCAGCACCGCTTTGCGCCGGGCTCCCGTGAGCGCGTCCTGATGCTCCTGGACCATCGAGTTGAACTGCTTGCCGCGGCGCGTCGAGAGGCGCAGGCGGCGCTCGTCCTCGGGAACGGGCGGCATGGCCGGAAGGCTGAAGTGGGCGTTGCCGTCCTCGGTGTCGAAGTTCCAGCCGGCGCCGATCATCGGTCCCCCGTACTGGAACGAGTCGCCCCCCTCGCGCAGGTGCTGGATGCCGTCGTAGGCCTTCACCACCCGCGCCGATCTCGCTGCGCATCGCCGCGGTGGACTCGAAGCGCACGTCGTCGGCCCGCTCGGGGCGCGCACGCGCGACGATCTCGGCGAACACCCAGTGCTCGGACCGGGCGTCCTCGATCCGCGGTCCCTCGACCTCGGGCGAGAAGATGATCCTGCGCTCGGTGCTCGTCTCGGTCACGCCGCCCGGGATCTCGTACCGGGTGGTCGCCGGCAGGATCACCACCGTGTCGTGCGGCTCCACGAACATCTGCGGCGAGAGCACGATGTCCATGTGCACCCGCAGCGGGATGCGGCCCAGGCCCTGCGGACCTGGTCGGGATCGGGGAGCACCTCGAGGAAGTTGCCGCCCGAGGAGATCAGGACGTCCAGCTCGCCCCGCCCGCCCGCCTCGACCATCTCGGCGGCGGTCAGGCCGGGCTCGGAGGGGACGTCGAACCCCCACATCTCGGAGATCTCCTTTGCCGAGTCCTCGCCCACCGGCACGCCGCCGGGGAACGAGCTGGCGTAGGCGCCCATCTCCGCGCCGCCCTGGACGCCGGAGTGGCCGCGGATCGGCATCAAGCCGCACTTCTCGCGGCCCACGTAGCCCTTGCAGAGCGCGAGGTTGATGATCGCTCGGACGTTGTCCTCGCCGTTGGAGTGCTGGGTGACGCCCATCGACCACACGAAGACGGCGGTGCGCGCGTCACGAAGCATCTCGGCGAAGGCGAGCATCTCGGCCCGCGAGGCACCCGAGCTCTTCTCGAGGTCGGACCAGTCTTGGCTCTCGCAGAGCTCCCGGACCTCGTCGAACTCCTCGGTGTGGCGGTCGATGAACTCCTCGTCCTCCCACCCGTTCTCCAGCATGTGCTTGAGCGTGCCGGTGAAGAAGGCGATGTCGCCGCCGATGTCGATGTCGAAGAAGCGGTCGGTGATCTTGGTGCCGAAGATCGCGCTCTCGGGGTTCGAGGGGACCCAGTAGCGCTCCATGCCGGGCTCGCGGTACGGGCCGACCATGGCGACCTTGGTGCCCTCGACCTTGGCCTCGTGGAGGTACTTCATGGCCACGGGCTGGTTGTTGGCGATGTTGGACCCGATGAAGATGACCAGGTCCGAGCCGATCCAGTCGGTGTAGGAGCAGGTGGTGGCGCCCACCCCCACCGCCTTCTTCAGCCCGAAGGTGGAAGGCGAGTGGCAGACCCGGGCCGCGTTGTCGACGTTGTTGGTGCCCAGCGCGCGCATCGCCTTCTGGACCCCGTAGTACGACTCATTGGTCATGCCGCGGCTGGTCAGGTAGCCGGCCGTGCGATCGGGCCCGGCCTCCTCGACGCGCCCGCTGATCAGGTCCAGCGCCTCGTCCCAGCTGGCGCGGGTGAAACCGTCCTCTCCCGCTCGGCGCACGAACGGGTGCGGGATCCGCCCCATCTCGCGCAGCTCGGTCGCCGACTTCTTCGAGAGCCCGGCAGCGTCGTCCATCTCCGCGGCGTCGAACGGAGGGGCCGTGTTCATGCGCAGCAGCCGCAGGCGGATGTTGCACAGGTGCGTGCCCTCGATCGTCCAGTCGCGCATCCCCTTGGTGCCCAGCGCACACCCGTCGCAACAGCCCTCGTTGAGGATCCGCCAGGCGTAGCCCGCGCGGTCGCGGTTCTCCCACCCGGCCTTGACGATCTCCATGTAGTTGTTCGGCCGCTGCTGGCCGAGACCCAGCGGCTTGAGGGAGGCCCACAGCCGCGGGTTGAAGAACTTGCCCAGCCCCATCTACTTGACCGCCGTCGTCGTAGCGGCCGCGGTCCGGCTTGGGGCCTTGGCCTTCTCCTTCTCCTCGTCGGAGTCCTCTCTGAGGTGCAGGTAGTAGTACGCCGACGACACGAAGATCACCGCCCCGGCCAGGTTGCCGAGGAAGGCGAACGCCCAGTTGTTCAGCACGTCGCCCCATCCCAGGCCGGGGACCTCGGCGAAGATCGCGGCGGGCAGGAAGAACATGTTGGCCACGACGTGGTCGAAGCCGATCGCCACGAAGGCCAAGATCGGGAAGAAGATCCCGAGGATCTTGCCGCTCAGGTCATTGGTGCTGATGGCCAGCCACACCGCGAGGCAAACGAGCCAGTTGCAGCCCATCGCCCGCAGGAAGATCTGCCACGCAGACTCCGTGTTGCCCTTGAGCTGGGCGATCTGATTCAGCTTCTCGAACATCAGCGCCCCCGGAGTGCCGGCCTCACCCCCGTCGGTGCCGATCACCCCCGTGGCCACCGCCAGGAAGTAGGCCACGAACAGGGAGCCGATCAGGTTGCCCAGGAGCACCCACGCGAAGTTCGAGGTGAGCTGCCCGAAGCCGACGCGCTTGCGCATCGCCGCCAGCGGCACCAGCGCCATGTTGCCCGTGAGCAGGTCCGAGCCCGCCACGACGACGAGGATCAGCCCGATGGAGAAGACCGCGCCGGCAAACAGGGTGGGCAGCGTGCCCCACGTCTCCGGTTTGAGGCCCGAGGTGACGGCGATCGAAACCAGCCCGCCGAAGGCGATGTACGCCCCGGCCAGGAACCCCCCGACCAGCGCCTTGTTCCAACTGACGCGCGCTTTCTGGACGCCCGTCTCAACTGCTGCCTCGGTGATCTCCTCCGGAGCCTTTACCGGCACTGCATCATCCCCCCTCAGGAATGGAACGCCCGACTTGGGGGGTCCTACCCGAGGGCGGGTAGCGGCGAAACGGCTTTAGACGGCGGGCTCGATGACCCGGTCGATCAGCGAGTACTCCTTGGCCTCCTCGGCCGACATGAAGTAGTCGCGCTCGGTGTCCCGGGACACCTTCTCGAGGTCCTGGCCGGTGTGCTCGGCGAGGATCTCGTCCAGGCGCCGGCGGACGTCGATGATCTCCTTGGCGTGGATCTCGATGTCGGTGGCCTGGCCCTGGAAGCTGGATGAGACCTGGTGGATGAGGATCTTGGCGTTGGGCAGCGACATGCGCTTGCCGTGCGCCCCGCCGCCGAGCAGCAGAGCGCCCATCGACATGGCGATCCCGACGCAGATCGTCTGCACGTCGGGCTTGATGTACTGCATCGTGTCGTAGATGGCGAGGCCGGCGTACACCGAGCCGCCCGGCGAGTTGATGTAGAGCGAGATGTCCTTGTCGGGATCCTCGGCCTGCAGGTGCAGGAGCTGGGCCACGATCAGGTTCGCGATGTCGTCGGTGACCGGGGTGCCGAGGAACACGATCCGCTCGTTCAGCAGCCGCGAGTAGATGTCGAATGCGCGCTCTCCGCGCGACGTCTGCTCGACGACCATGGGCACGAGGGGACTCATGAGGCGCGCACTCTAGCGGGGGTGCTCAGGACCCCGGCGTCCACAGTTCGCCGGCCGGCTCCTCGGCGTCCTTGCCCGGTGTCCAGAGCTTTCCCCTGGCCTCGGCCTGCTCGACCGAGATGGGCGTCGCGGCCTCCACGAGGAGGTCGACGGCCTTGCGCATCGCGATGTCCTCGCGCAGCGCCTCGTCCTGTCCGCGCGACTCCGCCTTCTTGAGCGAGCGGCGTAGCGACTTCTCGCTGGGCTCGGCCTTTCCGGGCTCGGTCGAGGCGGCCCGCAGGGCGTCGATCAGCTCGTCCTCGGTGACGTCGATCTCTTCGGTCTCCACGACCGCGGCGAGCACCGCCTCTCGGCGCAGCGCGCGCTCGGCCTCGGGCTCGGACTCGGTGATCAGCTCCTCCTCGTCCTTGCCGGTGAGCTGGAGGTACTGCTGCGGGTCGACGCCCTGGTGCTGGAGGCGGTGGGCGGTGCGGTGCCACATCTCGTGGGCCTTGGCGTGGACCAGCTCGTGCGGGATGTCGATGTTGGCCTCGGCGGCGACGGCGTCGACAGCGGCCTCGCGGAACTCCTGCTCGATGGCTGCCTCGTCGCGCTCGCGGATGCGGCCTTCGATCTCCTCGCGCAGCTGGTCGACCGAGTCGTAGCCGCCGGCCTCGATGGCGAAGTCGTCGTCGAGCTCCGGGAGGCGCTTCTCCTTGACCTCCTTCACCTCGACGTCGAAGCGGGCCTCCTTGCCGGCCAGGTCCTCGTTGCCGTACTCCTCCGGGAAGGTGACCTCGACGGTGCGCTGCTCGCCCGCGGAGGCACCGGTGAGCTGCTCCTCGAAGCCCTCGATCAGCCGGCCGGAGCCGAGCTCGAGCAGGTAGCCGCGCGCCTCGCCGCCCTCGAAGGCCTCGTCGTCGACGTAGCCGGTGAAGTCGACCACCACGAAGTCGCCCTCGGCGGCCTCGCGCTCGACGGTCTCCAGCGACGCGGCCGCCTCGCGCATGCGCTCGAGCTCCGCGTCCACCTCTTCCGAGGCGGCCTCCGGCTCGCGGCGGCCCACCTCGATGCCCTTGTAGTCGCCCAGCTTGGCCTTCGGACGCACGCCCACCTCGATGGTGAAGGCCAGCGGGTCGCCGGCCTCCGGGACCCCCTCGAGGTTCACGTCGGGGTCGCCGACCGCGGCCACGCCGGCGTCCTTCAGCGCCTCCTCGTACCAACCGGGCAGCCCGTTGCGCACGGCCTGGTCGAGCACGGCCTCGCGGCCCACCCGCTGCAACACGACCTGGGGCGGCACCTTGCCCTTGCGAAAGCCGGCGATCTTGAAGTCCTTGCCGAGCTCCTGGGCGGCGTTGCGCAGCTCGTGCTCGACCTGGTCGGAGCCAACCTCCACGCGCACGCGCACGCGGGAGTCGTCGAGCTCCTCGGTGGTGGTGGAGAGCGGCATAGGGGGGCCGACGATATCGGCCCGTTTGCCGCGTACGTCCTCCGCAAAAGTCCTCAGCCGACTGACGACTTTTTCGTAGCGGTGGCGTGGTCCGCGCCGGCGGTACTGGCGTGGTCGCCCGCGCCGGGGCGCCGCAGGTGGTGCAATGTGCCTGTGCACCGCTCTCCCGCCGAACGGCTGATCGCCTGGCTGTACCTCGGGCCCGTGGGCCACTTCTACGGGGTGGTCGCCGACGTGATCGAGCTCGGCGGCCGCTACTGGATCGCCCGCCGGCTCGGCCGGGCGCCGCGGTGAACCGGCTGCTTCTCCTCCGCCACGCCAAGTCGGCGGGCAAGGACGACCCCAGCCTGACCGACCACCAGCGCCCGCTGGCACCACGCGGCCTGCGAGCCTGCGCCGTGATGGCCGAGCACCTCAAGGGCACCCAAGTCGACCTGGTGCTGTGCTCGACCGCCCGCCGCGCGGTGGACACCTGGGAGGGCGTCAAGGCAGGCGTGGACGCCGCCGAGGTGCGATTCGAGGACCGCCTCTACACCTTCGACGAGGACGATCTTCACAAGCGGCTCGGCGAGGTGCCCGACAGCGTGGACAGCGTGATGCTGGTCGGCCACAACCCGGCGTTGGAGATGCTGCTCTTCGACCTGACCGGCGAGGACCTGGACAAGTTCCCGACCGCGGCTCTGGGCGTGGTCGCGCCAACTGAGCGGCGGCTGGTTTCCCTGGTCCGGCCGAGGGATATCGGCGGCTCATGAGCGCGCTCAAGCAGGACGACAGGCCGGCAGCCGCGGCGAGCGCCGCGCTGCAGGAGCAGTACGCGGCGATCCCCCGCGGGGCGCCGGTGCGGCTTCGCAAGCGCACCTCGAACCTGTTCCGCCAGCGGTCCCGCTCGTCCGAAGCGGGCCTCGACATGAGCGCGTTCGCGTCGGTGTTCTCGATCGACCCCGATGCGCTCACTGCCGACGTCGGTGGCCTCACCACGTACGAGGACCTGGTCGAGGCAACGCTCGCTCACGGGCTCATGCCGCTGGTGGTGCCACAGCTCAAGACGATCACGCTGGGCGGCGCGGTCACCGGCCTGGGAATCGAGGCGTCGTCGCTGCGCAACGGGATGCCGCACGAGTCGGTGATCGAGATGGACGTGCTCACCGGCGACGGGCGGGTGGTGACGGCGCGCGCCGACAACGAGCACGCCGACCTGTTCCGGGGGTTTCCCAACTCCTACGGAACGCTCGGCTACGCGCTGCGGCTGAAGATCCAGCTCGAGCCGGTCAAGCCGTACGTGCGCCTGCGCCACCAGCGATTCGACGACCCGGAGGCCTTCTTCGCCGCGATGTCGTCAGCGCACACGGACTTCGTCGACGGCACCGTGTTCGGCCCGGACGAGATGTACGTGACCCGAGGCGAGTTCGCCGACAGCGTGCCGTCGGTCAGCGACTACACGGGCATGGGCATCTACTACCGCTCTCTCCAGCAGCGGGAGACCGACCACCTCACGACGCGCGACTACCTCTGGCGCTGGGACACCGACTGGTTCTGGTGCTCGCGTGCGTTCGGGGTGCAGAACCCGCGCATCCGCCGGCTGGTTCCGAAGCGCCTGCTGCGCTCGGACAGCTATTGGAAACTCGTCGCCCTCGAGCGCCGCTACGGGCCGATGCGCCGCATCGACCGCCTGCGCGGCGTGCCCGCGCAGGAGTACGTGATCCAGGACATCGAGGTGCCGGTCGCCCGGGCAGCGGAGTTCTTCCGGTTCATGATCGAGGAGATCCCGATCCTCCCGTTCTGGGTCTGCCCGGTGCGGCTGCGCGACCCCGCGGGCTGGGACCTGTACGCGCTGGAGCCCGACACCACCTACGTCAACTTCGGCTTTTGGTCCACGGTCCCGCTGGAGCCCGGCCAGGCGGACGGCGACCACAACCGCCGCATCGAGGACGTGGTCGAGGCGCTGGAGGGCCGCAAGTCGCTGTACTCGACCTCCTTCTACGAGCCCGAGCGGTTCTGGAAGCTGTACAACGGGTCTGTGTACGGCGAGCTGAAGCGGGCCTACGACCCCGAGGGGCGGCTGCTCGACCTGTACGAGAAGTGCGTGGCCAATGGCTGAGCGGCTGAGCACCGCCGCGCTCTTCGACCGCGTCAGCGGCGGGCACACCGGCATCGAGTTCACCGCCTACGACGGCAGCCGGGCCGGACCGCGCGAGGCCGCCCACCGCGCGGAGATCCGTTCGCCCCGAGCGGTGAGCTACCTGATCCAGTCGCGGGCCGACCTGGGTCTGGCCCGCGCCTACATCGCAGGCGACCTCGAGCTCCACGGGGACCTGTTCGAGGTGCTCAGGCGCCTGTGGCGCGAGCACGACGGCACCTTCTCCTGGCGCGACCGGTGGCAGATCCTGCGCTCGGTCGAGCTGGGCAACCTGCGGCCCGTCGCCCCGCCCGCCAACGAGCACCGCAGCCCGCGCGCCCGGCGCCACTCCCAGCGCCGCGATGCGGCGGCCATCTCGCACCACTACGACGTCTCCAACACGTTCTACCGCTGGGTGCTCGGCCCCTCGATGGCCTACACCTGCGCGGTCTTCCCGGACGAGGACGCCACGCTCGAGGAGGCCCAGTTCGAGAAGTTCGACCTCATCTGTCGCAAGCTCGGGCTCGAGCCCGGGATGCGCTTGCTCGACGTCGGCTGCGGTTGGGGCGGCATGGTCGTGCACGCGGCCGAGCACTACGGCGTGCAGGCGCTGGGGGTCACGCTCTCGCGCGAGCAGGCCGAGTGGGGCCGGCAGGCGGTGGAGGAGGCCGGCGTGGCCGACCGCGCCGAGGTGCGCCACCTCGACTACCGCGACGTGGCCGAGAGCGGCTTCGACGCGGTGTCCTCCATCGGGCTCACCGAGCACGTGGGCAAGGATCAGCTGGCGGCCTACTTCGCCTTCCTGCACGGCAAGCTGCGCCCGCAGGGGCGGCTGCTCAACCACTGCATCACCCGCCCCAACGACCAGCACCCCCAACTGCTGCGCGGCGGTTTCATCGACCGCTACGTGTTCCCCGACGGCGAGCTGCTGGGCCCCGGGCACCTGGCCTCCGGGCTGCACGACGCCGGCTTCGAGCTGCGCCACGAGGAGAACGTGCGCGAGCACTACGCGCGCACCCTGGAGGCCTGGGGCCAGAACCTCGAGGACCACTGGGACGAGGCCGTCGCGGAGGTCGGCGAGGCCAAGGCGCGCACCTGGCGCCTGTACATGGCCGGCTCGCGGGTCTCGTTCTCCGAGGACTACTTGGAGCTGCACCAGATGCTCGGCGTGAAGACCGAGCAGGGCGAGTCAGGTATGCCGCTGCGCCCCGACTGGGGGGACCGGGGGGCCACCCTCGGAGGCGCGGCCCACGTGGCTTGAGCTGCTGACCAGCCCGGCCCCGACGCTCACCAGGAGCAGCGAGGCCACCAGCACGGCCCCGCCGAGGGGGGTCTGGCTCCAGTCCTCGCCGGTCAGGAACGGCGCGAGCAACACCGGCACCAGCACCGGGATCACGTACACCACCGGCCCGACCTGCGTCGCCGACCGACGCTGGAGGGCGGTGACCTGGCTGAGGAAGCCCAGCCCGCCGATCACGGCGGTGGCCACCAGCCACCCGAAGGCCGAAGCCACGCGGTCGTCGGCGAGGTCGTCGGACACGAGCTTGCTGGTGATCCCGCTGAACGCGTAGGCGGTGCCCGCCGCGAACGTGGCCATCGTGGTCAGGCCCGGCGTGCACTCGCCTCGCACCCGCTCCACGGCGTAGGGAACCAGCGTCACCGCCGCCATCACCGCGAGTGCTACGAGCAGGGGCGCCGTCTGCGCCTCGACCTCGGCGCGCTCAGGCGCGCTGAGGGTCATCACCACGATGCCCAGGACGATCGCGACCACGCCCGTCACGTCCCGGGCGCGGACGTTCTCGCCGGGCATGCTGGCGCCCATCACCAGCAGCACGAGCAGGCCCGCGGCGAGCGCCGGCTGCACCACGGTGAGCGGCGCGAGCAGGAGCGCCAGCACGTGGAAGGGGTAGCCGATGAAGGTGAGCAGCGTGCCCTGCACCCACCGCCGCCGTGAGAGCAGCCGGCGGATGAGCGCGAAGTGCAGCGAGTAGCGCGAATCGACCTGGCGCGACTCCGCGGCCTGCAACACCAAGCCGACGCTGAACAGGCCCGAGGCGGCCAGCGCGGCTACGGCCCCGAGCGCGGTCGATTCCATTCCGCGACCACGATAGCCACGCGCGGGGCTTAGAGATTCCCGCGCGGGGTAGAAATCCCTGATCGGCGAGAGGGGGAGCTTTCTGCGGTCGTTCCTGGAGCACCCGCGCGCGGTGGGAGCCTTGCTGCCCACCTCGGGACGGGCGGTGTCGGACATGCTCGACCTTGCCCGGGTGGCTGACGCGAACCTGGTCGTCGAGTTCGGGGCCGGAAGCGGCGTCTACACACGCGAACTGCTGCGCCGGATGGGGCCCGACGCGCGCTTGATCGCCTTCGAGGTCGACGCCTCGCTGGTGGCCCGCGTGAAGGCCGAGATCGACGACCCGCGGCTGCAGCTGGTGGCCGGGTCCGCGGAGGACGTCGAGCAGTACCTCGACGGAGCGAAGGTCGACATCCTCGTTTCGGCTCTACCCTTCACCTCGCTGCCGGGGGCCGTGCGCCGGCGCGTTCTCGACCTGTCGCCCGAGATCCTGACGCCGCGCGGCGTGATGCTCGTACTCCAGTACTCCCCCTTCATCCAGCGCGAACTCCGGCGACGCTTCTCCGACGTCGAGCGCCGGATCTCCCCCATCAACGTGCCTCCAGCCTTCCTGTTCCGGTGCTCCCAGTGAGCTGGCGCGCGCTGCGCGAAGCCCGGCGCTACGTGGCCTGGGCTGCGCTCGGAGACATGCTGGTCGCGCTCACCGGTCGCCGCGCCGGCTGGATGTCGGCCGCGACCGCGCTGGCCAGCCTGCTCTTCTTCCGCGACCCCAAGCGCGACCTCGACCCGGCGGAGGACACCGTCTACGCCACCGCCGACGGCGTGATCGTCGGGATCGACGAGACCGATGACCCGTGGATGGAGCACACCGCGCTACGCGTCAGCACCTTCCTCTCGATCCACAACGTGCACGTGATTCGCAGTCCCGCGACCGGCCGCATTGCTGCCGATGAGGAGATCGCCGGCGGGTACGCGCCGGCCTTTCTGGGGCGGTCGGGAGAGAACCTGCGCAAGCGCCTTGCGATAGACAGCAGCGCCGGACGGGTAGTGGTGGTTCAGATCGCCGGCATGCTCGCGCGCAAGATCACATCCTGGACAGACCTCGGAGCCGGCGTCACGGCCGGTCAGCGCGTGGGCCTGATCCACCTCGGCTCACGAACCGAGGTACTCCTTCCCCGGGACCGCTTCGAGCCTCTGGTGAACCGGGGCCAACGGGTCAAGGCGGGCGTCACGCCCATCGCCCGGTCGGTGGGCCCGCCGGCATGAGCTCTCGCGTGAACCCCGCGAACCTGCTGACCAGCGGCAACCTCGCTGCCGGCTTCCTGGCGCTCATCCTCGCCGAGCGAGGCGAGTTCGCCTGGGCCGCGGGCCTCGTCGGAGCCGCCGCGCTGTTCGACTCGGTCGATGGCCTGGTGGCCCGGCTGACCAAGAGCGAGTGCGAGTTCGGGTCCCAGCTCGACTCGCTGGCCGACCTCGTTTCGTTCGGAGTGGTGCCGGCGCTAGCCGTCTACCTGAGCACGCTCGAGTCGATGCCCGTGGCGGGCATCGCCGCCTGCCTGGGCTTCCTGCTCTGCGGCGCCTTCCGGCTGGCGCGCTTCCAGGTCGAGGGAGAGTCGCGCCGCCGCTTCGTCGGGCTGTCGATCCCGCCCTCGGGGCTGATCGTGATCGGGTTGGCCGCATTGCAACCGCCGCGCGGCTTGGCGCTGGCGATGGTCTTCGTGCTCAGCCTGCTGATGGTGAGCCGAATCCCCTTCCCCACCCTCGCCGAGGTCCGGCGGCTCGCCCTGCAGCCCGCGAGACGGGCTAGGCGGGCTCGGGTGCAGGTCGCGCAGGCGATTCGGAAGTAGCTTCGGCGGCGTCGGGCTCGGGCTGGGCGTCGCTGTCCACCACCGCGGCCACCGCCCCGGCGCTCGCCAGCACGGCGGTGCCCGCGGCGAGCACCACGAGCGAGACGCCGAGCACGGCCAGCTTCAGCGGATTGGAGCTCCACTGCTCGCCCGCGAGGAGCGGGGCGCACAGCACAGCCAGCACGATCTGAATCACCAGGACCCCTGGGAACACGTTGATCGCCGAGCGTTTCTGCAGGGCCGTCATCTCGCTGACCAAGCCGATGATCGCTGCCAGCGCGGTGCCCCCCAGCCAGGCCAGACCGGGGAGGATGTGCTGCTCGGAGAAGGCGTCGGCCACGAACTTGGTCATGAAGCCCGAGCAGGCGTAGGCCAGACCGGCGCTGACCACGACGAGTATGGGCAGTTTTCGCCCGCGCAGCAGGTAGGGCGCCAGCGCGATCACTGCGAAGACGGCCAGCGTCGGGGCGATGACCGTGGCGGCCGCCGACCCGCCCTCGGCCTCCTTCGGAGAGACGAAGCCAAGGCCGCCTACGCCGACGGCGATGGCCAGCACGGCCAGCACCTCGCGCCTGGTGATGCGCTCGTCCGACAGCCGCTCGCCGGCGATCAGCAGCACGAACAGGCCCACGGCGAGAGCCGGCTGAACCACCGTGAGGGGCGCGAGGCCCAGCGCGGCGGCCTGGAGCATCCACCCCAGGATCACGCACAGCGTGCCGAGCACCCAGCGCTTGCGCGAGACGAGGTTCTTGAGCAGTGAGAGCCTGAGCGACTCCGTGTCCGGCACGTCGCGAGCCTCCAGCGACTGGAGCAGGACGCCCACGCTGTACGAGCTCGCTGCCGCGAGCGCAACTCCGATACCGAGCAGATAAGCAAGCACCCCGACGAGGTTCCTACCCGCGCCGGGCGCCCCTGACGCCTATTTCACGCTGGCCGGCGCCGGCTGTCGCTTCAGCGCGCGGCGGTAGCGCCGCATCGACGAGCGGCGGAAGTCGCCGTGGGTCTGGTTGCGCAGGCGGGCGACCCGCTCCCGGTGGAAGCGGCTGCGCAGGCTCTCGTTGTGCCCGATCACGTCGCCGGTGCGGATGCCGTAGCGGCCCTGCAGGTGGCGGGTCAGCCGCAGCGAGGCCGCGATCTGGCGCCGGTTGCGCAGGACTCCGCCGTCGCTGGTGCCGACGTGCTCGATCCCGATGGCCGTGTAGTTCAACCCCACCGTGTGGCGGCACATGATGCTGGTGGGCACCAGGTCGTAGATGCGCCCGCGGCGGTCGATCACGTAGTGCGCGCATACCCCGGGCAGCTCGCCCAGCTCAGAGTCGGGCCGGTTGCGGGCGAACGTGTTGTAGGCGGACGAGAAGCTGTTGGAGGCGGTGTAGTGCTCCACGATTACCCGCGGGCGGTCGAGCGTGAAGGAGTCGATGCCGTAGTGGCGCCGGGCGTAGGCGCGCATCTGGCGCTTGCGGTCGTCGCCGAACGGGATGCGCTTGCGCACCGTCCGCGGGGGCGCGACCGCCTTGGCCACCGAGAGCAGCGCGCCCGCGTGACGCCGGATGCCGCGGGCGCTCAGCCGGCCGCCAGGCAGCTCCACCACGAACGCCGTCGAGTCGCGGAGGGCGCGGTTCTGCCAGCTGGTGGCCAGCCCCGGCAGCGGGTCGAGGCGGCGGTGGCGCATGCGCGCCGCGCGCGCGTAGACCGCCTCGATCCGGACGTCGCCCCCGGTGCTCTTGGTCACCAGGTTCATCCGCTGGTGGTACCAGACGGTCACCCGCGGGCGGATGCGCAGCGTGAGGTCCCGGACCACCCGGGACTCAGGCTCCGAGAACGGCTTGGGCCCCGGGTAGAAGGTGTCGAAGGGCCGGCCTCCCCCGCGCCAGCCGACCGAGAAGTTGCGGTTGAGGTCCACCCCGCGCCCGTTCTGGCGGCGGTCGGCCTGGGCGCCGTCGGGGTTCACGTCGTCGACCAGCCACAGCTCGGTCCCCCGCGGCGGGCGCGCGCGGCGCAGGCGGCGGCTGACCGGCACGCCGGCCCGCTCGTTCCCGTGGATCGCACCCACCACGAGCACCTTGCGCGGGGCGTCCGGATTGCCCACGCGCACGGCGGTGATCGGCCGGCCCTGCGCGGAGCGACCGACCTCCTCGCTGCGGGCCGAGGCCGCGGCGGGAAGGGCGAGGCAGGCGAGGACGACGGCTACGGGAAGGCGGCGCACGGCCCCCCAGTATGTAGCGTCACCCCTGTGACACAGGCGATTGCGCGCCTGGCTGCCGAGCACGGACGCCTGGCTGTCGACACCGAGTTCATGTCCGAGCGCCGCTACCGGGCGCTCCTGTGCCTGGTCCAGGTGGCCGTGCCCGACCCCGAGGCCGAGGACGGCGTGCGCACCGACGTCCTGGACCCGCTGGAGGACGGCTCGTTCGACCCAGCTCCTCTGGCGGCGGCCCTGGCCGACCCCGAGATCGAAGTGGTGATGCACGCCGGCCGCCAGGACGTCGCGCTGCTGCGCCGCGACTGGGACACCGAAGTCAGCGGGCTGTTCGACACCCAGGTGGGAGCCGGCTTCCTCGGGCTCGGGCCCCAGGAGGGGTACGAGTCGCTGGTGCGCCGGGTGCTGGGGGTCAAGCTCAAGGGCGGTGAGGGCTTCACGCGCTGGGACCGCCGTCCGCTGACCGACAACCAGCTGACCTACGCCCGCGCCGACGCGAGCCGTCTGCTGGCGCTCGGCGGGACCATTCAGGAGCGCCTGGAGGCCCGCGGGCGGCTGGAGTGGGCGCTGGAGGAGTGCCGGCCGCTCGAGCAGTCCAGCGACGACCGCGACCCCCAGCGGCTGTTCGAGCGCCTGCCCAAGCTCAGCCGCCTCAGCGCCCAGGGCCGCGGCGTGGCGCGCGAGCTGATCGACTGGCGCGAGGGAGCAGCCGAGCGCGCCGACCGCGCGGCCACCTCGGTCCTCCCCGACCAGGCCCTGATGGAGGTCGCGCGGCGCCTTCCCCGCTCGCGCGAGGCGCTGGAGGAGATCCGCGGCCTACCCCAGCCCACGCTGCACCGCCGCCACCGCGAGCTGCTGGAGGCGATCCGCCGTGGCGAGTCGCGAGAGGCTCATGCCCCCACCGGCGGCGCCCCGCCGCGCGACTCACGCGACGCCCCCGTGGTGGCGCTCGCGCAGGCGGTCGTGCGTCACCGCGCCCAGGAGGCCGAGGTGGCGACCGAGCTGGTCGCCACGCAGGCCGAGATGGCAGAGCTGGTCTCGTCGCTGCGCAGCGGCGATACGCCGCGAGCACGCGTCGCCGCGGGCTGGCGCCACGAGCTGGTCGGCCGCGAGCTCGAGGAGCTGTTGGCCGGCCGGCGGTCGGTGTCGGTGACGGGCGGATCGCGCCTCGAGCTGGACGAGGTCTGAACGGCCCCGGGTCGGGGTACTGCTTTCGCCATGCCGACCGAGCCCCACATCCCAACGCTGTCCGAGGTAGTCAGGCGAGCCGCCGAGGCGACCGACCCCGGCAACGATGCGGTCGAGGAGCTCCAGGAGCGCACCGAGGACGTAGACGAGCCGGTAACCGCCTTCGACGACGTCGACGAGTGGCTCGCCGAGGTGGTCGGGCGCATCGATCCCGAGGGCGAGGACCCCGTGATGGTCATGACCGCCGCGGTCGCGGTCTACCTGGCCCACCGCCGCGACGAGATGGGAGCACCGCGGGACGAGCTCCTGCGCCTTGCCGCTCGCGCAGAGTTCGACGGACACCCGCCGCACCACGTGGCCGAGTGGCTGGCCGCGGAGGGCGTTTCGGCCTAAGCCACCTGTCCCCCCGCGTCCGACGACGGCGGCGGCGGGGCCTGGGTCACCCAGCCGGTGCCGCCGCAGGTGTCACAGACACCGGCCGCCACTACTCCGGTGCCTTCGCAATCGGGGCAAACGTCGTCGCCTCCCGGGAGAGGCTCGACCTCGTTCTCGGCCATGGGCGAACCCTCTCAGGCCGGACGGCCGAAGGAAAGGTGAGACTTGGCGATGTGACCGACGAAGAGGCTCATCGCTACGCGCGCGAGACAGGGGGTGTCGCGGCCGCTGTACGCGCTGGTGTCCAGCACGCTCGGCCCGCTCATGCGGTTGTGGTTCCGGATGCACATCGAGCACCCGGACCGGATCCCCGAGGACGGGGCCGCGATCCTCGCGCCCAACCACAAGAGCTTCGGCGACTCGTTCTTCCTCGGCGTATGCACCGAGCGCCGGCTGCGGTTCATGGCCAAGACCGAGCTGTTCCACGGGCGCTGGGGGCCGATCCTCGCTCGCCTCGGCGCCTTCCCGGTCAAGCGCGGGGAGGCCGACGACGAGGCCCTGCTCACCGCCCGCACGATTCTCGAGCAGGGTGGGCTGCTTGCGCTGTTTCCCGAGGGCACCCGGGTCCGCGACCCCGACGACCTCGGCACCCCACGCAAGGGCGCCGGCCGCCTGGCGCTTGAGAGCGGCGCGCCGCTGGTGCCGTGCGCGATCACCGGCACCGAGGACCTGCTGCTAGGGCCGCTGCCCAAGCCCAAGCGGGTGCAGGTGGCCTTCGGCGAGCCCATCCCCGCCGACCGGCTGCCGTCCACCCCCGAGGTCGCCGGAGAGCTGATCGAGGACCACCTGTGGCCCGAGGTCGCCGGCGAGTACCGGCGCCTGCGCTCGCGCCCGACGCTCATCGCCGGCGTAGTCACGGCGCTCGGACTCGGCGGCTTGGCGCTCTTTCGCCGCCGTCGTTAGCACGCAGCTACAAAAACGCCCCGAGCGCTAGCGCCACCCGACAAGACCCGGGCGTCTCGGCGACCTAGCGTGCGGTGGCATGACCCGCGCCCAGCAAATCGGCAACCTCATAGGCGTCTTTCTCCCCTTCCTGGGGCTGATCACAGCCATCGTCCTCCTCTGGAACCGAGCGGTGGACGGCATCGACCTCGCGCTCCTCGCCGGGACCTATCTGCTGGTGGGCTTCGGCGTGACGATCGGCTACCACCGACTGCTCACCCACCGCTCGTTCGCGACTCACAAGAGCCTCGAGTACACGTTCGCCGCACTGGGGTCGGCCTCCGTGCAGGGACCCGTGCTGGACTGGGTCGCCGACCACCGCAAGCACCACGCCCACACCGACGAGGAGGGTGACCCGCACAGCCCTCACACCGGTCACGGCAAGGGGCTCCGTGGTCTGGTGCACGCCCACGTGGGCTGGCTGTTCGAGACCCAGGGTCAGGCCGACTGGCGCAAGTACGCGCCCGACCTCTACGAGGACGCGGGCATGCGCCGGATCAACAAGCTGTTCCTCCCCATCACCGCCGCGACCCTGCTGGTCCCGGCTGCCCTCGGCTGGGTGCTGCACGGCAACATCGAAGGCGCTCTCCGGGGACTGATCTGGGGCGGTCTGGTGCGCGTCTTCCTGCTGCACCACATCACCTGGTCGATCAACTCCGTGTGCCACTTCTTCGGCCGCCGCCGCTTCGACCTCGACGACCACTCCACCAACGTGGCCTGGCTCGCGCTCCCCTCGCTGGGCGAAGCCTGGCACCACAACCACCACGCCTTCCCCCGGGCGGCCACCCACGGCCTGCGGAGCTGGGAGCTCGACCCGTCGGGCTGGGTGATCCGGGGCATGCGTCGCCTCGGCCTGGCCTGGAACGTGGTCCAGATCACCCCCGAGCGCCAGCGCGACCGTCAGGCGCCGGCGCCCGCGTAGCGGACCGCCAGCGAGAGCTCGAAGCGAGCGCGGGGATCGTCGAGGCGGTCCCCGAACAGCTCGCGCAGCTGGCCCACCCGGTAGCGCACGGTCTGCGGGTGCACGTGCAGGGCCTCGGCCACTCGGGGGGCGTTGCCCTGGTGATCCAGCCACGCCGCCAGCGTCTCCAGCATCCGCTCTCGAGCCTGGGGCGACAGGTCGGCGAGGGGCTCGAGCAGAGCGTCGGCCAGCTCGGCGCCCAGGTCGCTGTCCGCGTGCACGACCAGGTCCGCCAGCCGATCCTCCGCTGACACCACGCCGCGCAGGGCGGGCTCCTCTTCCTCCGCCAGCAGCAGCGCCAGCGCCCGCGCCCGGCGAGCGCTCCGCCCGGCGTCCGCGGGGTCGACGACCGGCCCCAGCGCGCCGCGGCGGCGCCCCAGCGCCTTCCCGATCTCCGCCCGCCGGCCCGGGGCCTCGGCGTCGGGCACGAGCGCGCACACCAGCTCGTCGTCCAGCGGCGCCACCAGGGACCCGAGGGGGAGCCGACGGCCCACGGGCTGCTCGGAGACGTCGCTCCACACCAGCGCCGCCAGGCTGGCGGGCAGTCCCCACCCCGCCTCGCGGGCCGCGGCCTCAAGCGCGGCAGGGTCGGGCGCGGGCTCGCGGATCAGGAGCCTCAGCAGCGCCCGGCGCCGGCGCGCGGTCTCTCCCTCCAGCCGCGATTGCTCCTCGGCGAAGCCCTGCGCCGAGCGCGCGGCGAGCTCCTCGATGTACGCGAAGAAGGATTCGGCCACCAGGGCCAGCGTCTCCGGCGGGAAGCCGGCGTCGCCCGCCAGTGCGTAGGCCCTCCGCCACGAGACCCGCGCGCCGATCCGATAGGCGGTCAGCAGCGCTTCCATGGTGCGGCCCTCGCGGGCCTCGAGGCGCCCGAGATCCTCGTAGGTGGTGGTGGACTCCGGGGGCGGGCCACCCTCGATCTCGTCGAGGAAGTCGCCCAGGGCCCGCTCCACCCCCATGCGGATGTTCGCGCCGAAGTTCCCCTCCAGGGGACGGGCGTAGGCCGGGACGGTGGCCCGGATCGCGTCGATGATCGCCTCCACCATGCCCGCGAGGTCGGGGCGCAGGACGGCGCCCAGCTCAGGCGGGAGCTGCTCCCATGGGCGGGATGACAGCCCTGCGTCCGTGCGGTAGGGATCTCGTTCGGGTATGCCTATGCCCCAATGACCTGGACCAAGGAGGACATACCCGATCAGACCGGGCGCATCGCGGTCGTCACCGGGGCGAACAGCGGGCTGGGGGCGATCACCGCGCGCGAGCTCGCCAAGGCCGGTGCCGACGTGGTCATGGCCTGCCGCAACACCTCCAAGGGCGACGCCGTGGCCGCGGACATCCGCCGCCAGGCCCCGGGCTCGACCGTGGAGGTGGCCGAGCTCGACCTGGCCGACCTGACCTCCGTGCACTCGTTCGCCGAAGGGCTCGGCCACGAGGGCCTCGACCTCCTGGTCAACAACGCCGGGCTCATGGCCATCCCCCGGCGCGAGACCAAGGACGGGTTCGAGATGCAGCTCGGCACCAACCACCTCGGCCACTTCGCGCTCACCGGCCTGCTGGTCGACCGCCTGGAGCGGACGCCCGAGCCGCGCGTGGTGACCGTGTCCAGCGGCGCACACCACATGGCGAGGGGGATCAACTTCGACGACCTCCAGAGCACCAAGCGCTACTTCCGCTGGACGGCGTATAGCCAGTCCAAGCTGGCCAACCTGCTGTTCGCCTTCGAGTTGGAGCGCCGTGCCCAGGCCGCCGGTTCCCCGCTTCGCTCCATGGCCGCGCACCCCGGCTACGCCGCCACCAACCTCCAGACCCGCGGGGGCGGCGGGAACGGCCTGCTCACCCGCGCCGAGGACGCGGTGATGTGGGTGTCCAACACCCTGTTCGCCCAGAGCGAGGAGATGGGCGCGCTGCCCACCCTCTACGCCGCCACCGAGCCCGACCTGGCCGGCGGCACGTACGCCGGCCCGGACGGCCTGGGCGAGCAGCGCGGGCATCCGCAGCTGGTGGGCACCAGCGGCGCCGCCCAGGACACCGAGGCCGCCCGCCGTCTGTGGGAGGTCTCCGAGGAGCTGACCCTGGTCCACCCCACCTTCGGCCGCGCGTCCACGGTTTGAGTCAGGGCGCGCTGATCACCGGGGCCGCGCGGGGCCTCGGCCTGGAGATCGCGCGGGTGCTGGCCGCGCGCGGGATGGTCGTGCACGTGACCGACGTGGACCCGGAGGCGGCCGACCGGGCTGCATCCGATCTCGGCGGCGGGGCCTTCGCCTCGGAGCTGGACGTGCGCGACGCCGAGGCCTGCCGTGCGGCGGCCACCGTCACGGCCTCC
This sequence comes from uncultured Thermoleophilaceae bacterium, assembly GCA_963830065.1. GTDB lineage: Bacteria > Actinomycetota > Thermoleophilia > Solirubrobacterales > Thermoleophilaceae > JACCZR01. The sequence goes on along the minus strand of CAWHLA010000009.1, from coordinate 18,616 downwards.
CAGACCGGCGGGCTGGCCGTGTGGGTCAACAACGCCGGCGTGCTGGTGACCGGTCCGGCCTGGGAGCAGAGCGAGGACACACGCCGGTTGATGGTCGAGGTGAACGCCCTGGGCACGGTGAACGGCACGCTCGCCGCGCTGGAGCCGATGCGCGCTGCCGGCCGCGGGCACGTGGTCAACATCGTGTCGCTGGCCGGGATCGTCGCGGCGCCCGGCGAAGCGGTGTACGCGGCGTCCAAGCACGCCGCGATGGCCTTCAGCCTCGGCACCCTGTACGACCTGCGCCAGGCGGGCGTGAAGGGGATCGACATCTCGTGCGTGTGCCCGGACGGCATCTGGACCCCGATGTTGTTCGACAAGCTCGAGGACCCCGACGCGGCCGCCTCGTTCTCGGGGGTATTGCTGCAGCCCGACACCGTGGCCCGGGCGGTCGGCAAGCTGGTGGACAAGCCGCGGCCGGTGACCATCCTGCCCCGCCGCCGGGGACCGGGGATCAGGGCCATCGACCTGTGGCCCCGAATAGGCGAGCGGCTCATCGGCCCCGCGCTGGCCGTGGGCCGCCTCAAGCAGCGGCGAATGAAGAAGAGGGTGGGGAAGGTCCACCCCTAGGGTCCCTTCCGCGGGCCCGCCTTCCGGGCGATGCTGTTGCCACAGAGAACAGCACGTCGCCCACCACGCCGCCCTCGGCACCGCCTCACAGCGGCGCCCGAATCGCCCTCAGAGGCTCAGGCAGCTCCCGCGGCGACGACTGACACCTAGATGGCCTCGCTTCCTCTCTCCCCGGAGGAAGCGAGGCCTTCGAACCGCACGCGGTTGCCCCACGGGTCCGCGGCCAGCAGGCCGCCGTCGGCGTCGGCCACCCCGACGCCGCCCGCTTCCAGGCGCCCGCGCAGCTCGGCGAGCGACTCGGGCCCGTCGAGCACGATCGTCCACCGCCGCAGCCCAACGACGTCGGGTGGCGCGCCCGGGACGCCCTCACCGCGCCAGGTGTTCAGGCCCAGGTGGTGGTGGTAGCCCCCTGCGGCGATGAAGGCCGCGCTGGGGAACTGCGTCATCACCTCGAAGCCCACCAGGTCGCGGTAGAAGGCCAGGGCGCGGTCGATGTCGCCCACGTGCAGGTGCAGGTGGCCCACCACCAGACCGGCGTCCGCCTCGGGCTTCAGCTCCTCGGCGTCGGTCAGGGAGAGGAGGTCGGCCATGTCGAGCGGCGCGGGGCCGATGGTCTTGGGGTCGGTCAGGTCGCCCCAGCGCTCGCGGCCCCGGTCCGCGGCCAGCTCGATGCCGTTGCCGTCGGGGTCGGGGAGGTAGATCGCCTCCGAGATGCCGTGGTCGGAGGCCCCGCTGATCGGCGTGCCGGTCTCGAGCAGCCGCCGGGCCGCCCGGGCCAGCTCCAGCCGAGAGGGGTGCAGCAGAGCGAAGTGGTACAGGCCGGCGTGGCGCCCGGCCGGGCGCGCATCCGGCGCCTCGGAGAGGACGAGAAGGTCCTCGCCTCCGGCGCCGAGTCTGCCCGGGCCCTGCTCGCGGAGGCCGATCGAGCGCTTGTAGAAGTCCATCGAGCGCGGGAGATCGGTGACCACCAGGTGGACGGGCCCCAAGCGGAGGGTCTGCGGGAGGGTTGGTGCGGCGGTAGTTGTACTCACAAATAGTAAGTCTAGCCTCGCGGCTCCAATACGACCAGTGGGATCTCGCGGTCGGTCCGCGCGCGGTAGGTCTTGAAGTCCGGCCACTCGGCGTCCGCCTTGGCCCACAGCCGATCGCGCTCCTCGGGCGCCGCCAGCCGGGCGTGGACCCGGCGCTTCTCGCGTCCCACCTGCACCGTGGTGTCGGGGTTGGCCTTCAGGTTGTAGAACCAGGCGGGGTTCTTCGGGTGCCCGCCCTTGGAGGCCACCAACACCAAGTCCTCGCCGTCGCGCGCGTAGGCCAGCGGCATGGTGCGCTTCACCCCGCTCTTGGCCCCGACGTGGTCGAGCAGCAGCATCTGCGGCAGGCCGGGGACGCGGTGCCCGACCAGCCCACCGGTGACCCGGTAGGCGCCGGTGTGGAACCCGGCCAGCCGCTTCAGCAGCGGCCACGAGCGGTCGCCGATGTCACGAATGCCCACGGGCACACACACTACGGTGACCCGAATGCTCGAGGTGACTGCGGCGGGATGGGCGGCGACGCTCGGCCTCATAGGCGCGTTGTTCTTCCTCGACCTGTTCGTGTCGGGCCGGCGTCCGCATGCGGTCGAGTTCCGCGAGGCGACGCTGTGGTCGGTCTTCTACATCAGCATCGCGCTCAGCTTCGGCGTCGTCTTCGGGGTGATCGCGGGCTGGGACTTCGGCAGCCAGTACTTCGCCGGCTACATCGTCGAGAAGAGCCTGTCCGTGGACAACCTCTTCGTGTTCGTGATCATCATGACCACGTTCGCGGTGCCCCCCGAGCACCAGCAGCGGGTGCTCACCTTCGGGATCCTGGCCGCGCTGATCCTGCGCGCGATCTTCATCGCCCTGGGCGCCGCGCTGATCTCGACCTTCTCGTTCATGTTCCTGCTGTTCGGGCTGCTGCTGATCTTCACCGCGGTCCAGCTCTTCCGCCATCGCGAGGAGGACCCGTCGGTCGAGGACAACGCGCTGGTGAGCTTCGCCCGCAAGCGCTTCGCCTTCACCGACCAGTACGACGCCGGCAAGCTGTTCACCAAGGTGCGGGGGGCGCGCGTGGCCACGCCGCTGTTCCTGGTCCTGTTGTCGATCGGCAGCACCGACCTGCTGTTCGCGCTGGACTCGATCCCCGCCGTCTTCGGCGTCACCGAGGAGGCGTTCATCGTCTTCACCGCCAACGCCTTCGCGTTGCTCGGCCTGCGCGCCCTGTTCTTCCTGGTCTCGGGCCTGCTCGACCGGCTGGTGTACCTGTCCACCGGGCTCGCGCTGATCCTGGCCTTCATCGGGGTCAAGCTGATCCTGCACTTCGGCCACACCGACATCGACAAGTCGGTGCCCGAGATCTCGACCGGCTTCTCGCTGGTCGTGATCGCGATCGTGCTGACGGTCACCACCGTCGCGAGCCTGCTCAAGGTGCGGAAGGACCCGGAGGCGAAGGCCCACGCGGGCTCGCTGCGCGGCCATCGCAGTGTTGAGGACGACGGCGGTGTGGGAAGGTGACTCCTAAGAGGAGAGGAGCAGGATGAAGCAGCTGTCGAGCCTTGACGCGCAGTTCCTGGCCATAGAGAACCCGAGGACGTACGGCCACGTGGCCAGCCTGGCCATCTACGACCCGTCCACTGCGCCAAATGGCGACCTGCGCTCGGAGGACATCTGCCGCATGCTCTCCGAGCGGCTGCACCTGCTTCCCCCGTTCCGCTGGAAGCTGGCCAACGTCCCCTTCGGGCTCGACCAGCCCTACTGGGTCGAGGACCCCGACTTCAACCTCGATTTCCACATTCGCGAGTCGGCCATTCCGCCCCCGGGCACCATGGCCCAACTGTGCGAGACCGTCGCGCGCCTGCACGCCCGGCCGCTGGACCGCACGCGGCCGCTGTGGGAGCTGTACGTGATCCAGGGCCTCGAGGACGGGCGCGTGGCCCTCTTCAACAAGGTGCACCACGCCGCGGTGGACGGCGTGTCGGGCAACGAGATCCTCTCCGCGATCCTCGACCCCAGCCCCGAGGGGCGCGAAATCGAGCCGCCCGAAGACGAGTACCACGGCGAGCGCGTGCCCAGCGATCTCGAGATGCTGGGACGTGGCGTGATGGGCCTACCCGGCCAACCCGTGCGTGCGCTCCGGGCGGTGCCCGGAGTTCTGCCCAACATGACCGACTTCCCAGGGGCGACCGCCATCCCGGGCGTCACGACCCTGTCCAAGGGCCTCAGCGGGCTGCGGCGGCGCATCGCCGGCGACGTGCCGGCCGAGGCGCTCGAGTCGAGCACCTCCCACGCGCCGCGGACCCACTTCAACGGGCGCATATCCCCGCACCGGCGGCTGTCGTGCGGGCAGGTCTCGCTGGACACCGTCAAGGCGGTCAAGGACGCTGCCGGCACCACCGTCAACGACGTCGTGGTGGCGCTGTGCACCAGCGCGGTGCGCGACTACCTGATCGAGCGCGACGACCTTCCCTCCGACCCGCTGCTGGCGATGATCCCGGTGTCGGTGCGCACGGAGGCCGAGCAGGGCGAGTTCGGGAACCGGGTGGGGACGATGATCGTCGAGATCCCCACCAACGAGAAGGACCCGCGAAAGCGGCTGGAGAAGACCCACGCCTCGCTGATGAGCGCCAAGGCCCGCCATCAGGCGGTCCCCGCGAGCCTGCTGACCGACGGCACGGCGTTCATCCCGCCGGCGGTGGCGGCGCTGGCCGCGCGCAGCACGATCGAGCTGCTGAGCCGGACCCGGCCGCCGCTGAACCTGGTCATCTCGAACGTGCCTGGGCCGCGCGAGCCGCTGTTCTGCGCCGGGGCCCAGCTCGAGGCGCTCTATCCGGTGTCGGCGATCCTCGACGGGGTGGGGCTCAACATGACGGTGATGAGCTACCGCGACCACATGGACTTCGGCATCATCGCCGACCGGGACCAGGTGGACGACACGTGGGGCCTGCTGGACGGCACGCGTGACTCGCTGGACGAGCTGGAGCGCGTCTACGTCGGGCGCAAGAAGCGCCCGCGCTCCCCGAACGGCGGCAAGCCGGGGGCCAAGAAGGCCGACGCCAAGACGTGAGGGTCCCCAGGCCCTCCCCGGCCATGGCCGTCGCCTGCCTGGCGCTGTTCGTCTCGCTCGGCGGGGTGGGGTACGCCGCCGCGACGGGCTCGATCGACAGCCGGGAGATCCGCAACAACTCCATCCGCGGCAGGGACGTGCGCAACAACGGGCTGTCGGGGCGTGACATCGCCAACTCATCTCTGTCGGGCGCGTGACATCGCCAACGCATCGCTGTCGGGCTCGGACATCAAGAACGGCCGCCTGCTCGGCAACGACATCGAGGACGACTCGCTCACCGGCATGGACGTCAATGAGCGCACGCTCGGCCCGGTGCCCGCCGCGCAGGCCGCCGGGTTCGCGGCTTCGGCCGGCAGCCTGGGCGGGGTGCGAGTGGTCCCCTTCGGCTTCCGCTCCGACAGCACCGGCGCCCAGCCCGTGCGGGCGAGCGTCGCCGGGCTCGAGGTCAGGGCCGGCTGCGCCGGCGGCGATGTCGACCTCGTGCTGATCAACCGCTCGGGCAGCGCGGCGCTGCTGACGCACGAAAACACGAACAACCAACTGAACCCCAACCAGTCGGTCAACGTGGGCGACACCCCGGCCGACGACACCGCCCACTCGGGGCAGGCCGGGTTCGTGGTGCAGTCCTCGGGCAGGACCGTGCGGGTTCAGTGGTCGCTGGCCGAGGACGTGTTCGGGTACGACTGCTACTTGAGCGGCCTCGCCGTCGGCTAGCGCCCCGGTGGCGTTCGTGTACCTGCTGCGCTGCGCCGACGGCAGCCTGTACTGCGGCTGGACCGACGACGTGGAGCGGCGCCTGGCCGCCCACCGCGCGGGCAAGGCGAGCCGCTACACCCGCAGCCGCCTGCCGGTGGAGCTCGCGCGGGTGTTCGAGGTGGCCGACCGTTCGGCGGCCATGCGCGAGGAGGCGCGGATCAAGCGGCTCCCCCGCTCGGCGAAGCTGGCCCTGCTCTCCTAATCGAACACCACGGCCTGGCGCACGCACTCGCCCGCGGCCAGGCGGTCGAAGCCCTCGTTCAGTTCGTCGAGGGACAGGCGGTGGGTGAGCAGGCGCTCCACGGGCAGCCGGCCCTCCAGGTGCAGGTCCACGAAGCGCGGCACATCCACCGGCGGGTTGCACGAGCCCAGGTACGAGCCCTTCAGGGTGCGCTCCTCGGTGACCAGGGAGACGGCGGGGATCGATAGCTGCTTGTCGGGGTGTGGGAGGCCGACGGTGACGGTGGTCCCGCCGCGGCGCGTGGCGGCGTAGGCGTCGGCCAGCACCTTCTCGCTGCCCACGGTCTCCAGCGCGTGGTCGGGCCCGAGGCCGTGGGTGGCCTCCCGGACCTGCTCGACCACGTCGTCGCCGGCGAGCACCGTGTGGGTGGCGCCCAGCTCGCGGGCCAGTTCGAGCTTCTCGGGGATGCGATCGATGGCCACCAGCGTGCCCGCCCCGGCCAGCCGGGCCCCCAACAGCGCAGCGAGGCCGACGCCGCCCAGCCCGAACACCGCCACGCTCTGGCCGGTGTGCACGTCGGCGGAGTTGACGACTGCGCCCACGCCGGTCAGCACCGCGCAGCCGAACAGTGCGGCCACCTCGAAAGGCAGGGCGTCGGGCACCTTCACCGCCGAGTGGGTGCTGACCACGATGTGCTCGGCGAAGGCCGACACGCCCAGGTGATGGTGCAGCGGCCCACCGCCGCGCTCGCCCCAGCGGTGGTCGCCCGACAGCAGCGTCCCGGCGGCGTTCGCCTTGCCGCCCGGCACGCACAACGCCGCACGCCCGCCGCGGCACTCGGGGCACTCCCCGCAGGTGGGCACGAACGAGAGGGCCGACGTGATCCCCCGGCTCGAAGCCGTGGGCCTCGGGCCCCAGCTCAACCACCTCACCGGCCGCCTCGTGCCCCAGCACCATGGGCATCACGCGCGGGCGCGAGCCGTCGATCACGGACAGGTCGGAGTGGCACAGGCCGGCCGCCCCCACCTTGACCAGCATCTCCCCCGGTCCCGGCGGCGCCAGCTCGAGCTCGGCCACCTCCAGCGGGCGCGACTGCGCGTAGGGCGCCGGAAGGCCCATCTCGGTGAGCACGGCACCGCGGGTCTTCACGCCTTCGGCTCCAAGCGCTCGAGGCAGGCGCGGATGGACGGAGGGATCTCGGCCGGCCGGCGCGTGTCGCGGTCCACGAACACGTGCACGAACCACCCCTCGGCCACCGGCGCCTCGGCGCCCTGGAGGAAGAGGCCGATCTCGTAGGTGACGCTGGTGCGCCCCAGCCGTCCGACCCGCAGCCCGGCGTCGACGGCGTCGGGGAAGACGATCGGGGCGTCGAAGCGGCAGTGCGACTCGGCGCACAGCCCGATGGTCTGGCCGGCGTGGATGTCGAGCGCGCCCTCGGTGATCAGCCAATGATTGATCACGGTGTCGAAGAACGCGTAGTACTCGACGTTGTTGACGTGCCCGTACACGTCGTTGTCCTGCCACCGCGTCGGGATGGCCAGGAAATGGGGGTAGTCGGTGCGGGACATACGGCGCGGCGGGCAAGTTAGCGCCCGCCGCCGCCGGTAGGAGCCCCCTCCCAGGGGCTAGCTGTCCTGGCTGTGGGCGGCGGGCGTCCTCGTGACGCCCGCCCTCAGGGCAGTCGCGCCACCTGGCCGTCTGTCGCGGGTACCCCCGCGGATGACGGTCTCACAGGAGCCGTTGGCGGTCACTCTCCTCGGTCGACGTCGGCTATCACGTCGTCCTCGTCGAGCTTGATGACGTCGGAGCCGGCCTGGCCAGCCAGCCGGTCGTTGCCCGCGCCGCCGTTGACGCGGTCGCGGCCCCGGCCGGCACGAGCGCGGTCACGGCCTGAGCGGGCTTGACCGGTCGTTGCCGCCGGCGTTGATGGTGTCGGCCTTGGAGGTGCCGCCGAGGCGGTCACCGCCGTTGGTGCCGCTGACGGTCTTCGCCGAGGCGGGCCCGACCAGCGCGAGGCTGGCGACCACTCCCATCACGGCCACTGCAGAGATCCGGCGCATAGCTGCTCCTTCGGTTTGGGTCTCTGCACCACAAACGCCCGGAGCGGCCTCTGCGTCAGGTCGGTAAGGAAGTTCCTACACGGCGCCGTAGGCGAGCATCGCCTCGGCCACCCGCTCGAACGACGCCCGGTCGGCGCCGCGCGGGTAGTCCACGTACTCGCCGTCGCCGCCGTGGTCGACGCACTGGCGGTGTATCTCGTCCATGATCTCGCGCAGCCGCTCGTCGACCTCCTCGCGGCTCCACGCGATGCGGACCGCGTTCTGGCTCTGCTCGAGGCCGGAGACGGCCACGCCGCCGGCGTTGGCGGCCTTGCCGGGAGCGAAGAGCACCTTCGCCTCACGCAACACCGCCGCCGCCTCCGAGGTGGCCGGCATGTTCGCCCCCTCGACCACCGCCCGGCAGCCGTTCTTCACCAGCTTGCGAGCGTCCCGCTCCTCGAGCTCGTTCTGGGTGGCGCAGGGAAAGGCCAGGTCGCACTCCACGCCCCACGGGCGGTCGCCCTCCAGGTACTCGCAGCCGAACTCGTCGGCGTACTCGCTGATGCGCCCGCGGCGTTCGAGCTTCAGCTCCTTGACGAAGCGCAGCTTCTCCTCGTCCACCCCGTCGGGGTCGTGCACGGTGCCACCCGAGTCCGACATGGTCACCACCCGGGCGCCCAGCTCGATGAGCTTCTCGGCGCAATAGATCGACACGTTCCCCGAGCCCGACACCGTGCAGGTCTTGCCCTGCAGGTCGTCGCCGGCGTGCTCGAGCATCCGCTGGGCGAAGTACACCGCGCCGTAGCCGGTCGCCTCGGTGCGCACGGCGCTGCCGCCGAAGGTCAGGCCCTTGCCCGTGAGCACGCCGCCGAACCGGTTGCGGATGCGCTTGTACTGGCCGAACAGCCACGCGATCTCGCGCTCGCCCACCCCGATGTCGCCCGCCGGGATGTCCACGTCCTCGCCGATGTGGCGGTGCAGCTCGATCATCAGCGACTGGCAGAACCGCATGACCTCGGCGTCGGACTTGCCCTTGGGGTTGAAGTTCGAGCCGCCCTTGGCGCCCCCCATCGGCAGGCCGGTGAGCGCGTTCTTGAAGGTCTGCTCGAAGCCGAGGAACTTCAGCACAGAGAGGTTGGTCTCGGTGCCGAAACGCAGGCCGCCCTTGTAGGGGCCCAGCGAGTTGTTGAACTGCACCCGCCAGGCGCGGTCGGCGCGGATGCCCCCGTCGTCGTCCTGCCAGGTCACGCGGAAGATCACGATCCGGTCGGGCTCGGTCATCCGCTCCAGGATCTCGGCGCGGCGAAGGTCCTCGCGGTCGCGCACCAGCGGCATCACGTGGGTCGCGAACTCCCGCACGGCCTGCAGGAACTCCGGCTCGTGGGGGTTGCGCCGCTCCAGGCCGGCCACGAAGTGGTCGACCAGCGCCTTGTTGGTGGTGCTCACGCCGCCGCCCTGGCCTCTGCCTCGTCGAGGCGGGCGAAGCGCGCGTCGTCGGCGGCCAGCATGTCCGCCAGGGCGGTGCGCACGGCTTCCGTGTCAACGCTACGGGCGGCGACCATGGCCTCGATGTCTGCCCAGTCGCGCGTGCGGTCGAACATCGCCTTGAACACGGCCAGCTCCGTCGGGCCCAGCACCGGGATGCGGGTGTCGGCAAACGGCACGGTGCGGCGGTGGCGGGCCGCGTCCTCGTGCACGGGGGCGTAGTTGAAGAAGAGGTCGAGCGGGGTGTCGTCCCACCACAGCCGCACCTGGCCGTCGCGGGCGATGACCTCCTCGGTTCCCGGCGGCTGGACCACCTCCTCGGGCAGCGCGGCCAGGCCCGTGGCCGCATCCTCGGCCGGCACGAACAGGTTCAGGTCGATGTCGCTGGTCCCCCGCGGGTCCAGCGTGCAGTAGGCCAGCGCCACCGCTCCGCCGAAGGCGTGCGGAATGCCGCGCCGCGCGAGCGCGCGGTGCAGGGCCACCACGCGCTCGGCGAGGGTCATCCGCTCAGGCCCTCACGGGCAGCCGCGGGAAGCGCAGCTCGCGCTCGTGATGCACCGGCAGCGCCTCAGCGAGCTCGAGTACCCGCATCAGGGTGCGGCCCGCCCGAGCCAGCTGTGCCTGAGAGGGCTCGCGCACCTCGGGGCGGCCGCTGTCGTCGACCTCCAGCCGCGCGCCAGTGGCAGCGAGCAAACGGCTGAAGGTGGCCACCGTGGGCTGCTTGGCACCGCTCTCGTAGGCGGAGATCGCGGCCTGCGAGGTCCCTGTGCGGGCGGCGAGCGCCCCTTGGGTCAGGCCTGCGCGAATCCGGGCGCTTTGCAGCGCATTACCGGCATCCATGACCGGTGACTATACCCCATCGGGTATGTCCTGAAGCTCCTCCAGCGCGTCGTCGAGCCACCCCATCAGCAGCTCCAGGTCGGGCATCTGGTCGCGGTCGGCCACCAGGCCGAAGTCCATCGTGCCGCAGTAGCTCATCACCGTGATGTTCAGCCCCATGCCGTCGGTGACCACCGACACCGGGTAGTTGGCCTCCAGCCGTGCGCCGGCGCAGTAGAGCGGGAACTGCGGCCCGGGCACATTGGAGATCACGAGGTTCCAGGTGGGCCGCCCCGCCTGCGAGCTGCTCAGGGCGAAGGTGGCCCGCGCAGCGCGAGAGAACACCGCCGGCGGGACGAAGTGGTTGGTGTCCTGGAGCACGTGCGCCGGCATGGCCCGGTGGCGCTCCTTCATCGCGCGCAGCGCCTCGTGCTGAGCCATCAGCCGGTCAAGCGGATCCTCGATGTCGGTGAACAGCGGGGCGCGCATCAGCATGATGCGGTTGCCGTAGGTGCCCATCTCCTCCTCGCTGCGCACCGACACCGGCACCTGCACCACCAGCGGCTCCTCGGGGAGCTCGTCGTGCTCGATCAGCCACCGCCGGACCGCACCGGCGCAGATCGAGACGACGACGTCGTTCACCGTCACCCCGTGCTGGTCCTTGACGGCCTTGACGTCCTCGAGCGGGATCTGGCCGAACACGAAGCGGCGGTGCGGAGACACGCGCCCGTTGAACGACGTCCGGGGCGCGCGCAGGTTCGAGCGCTCGAGCTCCTGTCCCTCGTCGGAGCTGACCGTACGGCGCAGGCGGTCGGTGACCTTGGCCACCGTGCTCGCCCCCGGGATCGCGCCGAACGCGGTGTGGTCGAGGTTGGGTAGCGCGCCCGGCAGCGAGCGCAGCAGCCGCACGGGATAGCGCGGCACGCCGAGCAGGCCGCGGGCGATCATCTCCAGGTCGCCGGGTTTCTCAGCCGAGCCGTCGTCGCCCGTCTCGGGCGGTGGCTCGCGGCCCTCGGGGCTGAGGTCCAGCAGCACGCCCATGATCTCCGCTCCCGAGAGCCCGTCGATCAGGGCGTGGTGAATCTTGGTCAGCATCGCCACGTTGCCGTTGTCGAGGCCGTGGATCAGGTACAGCTCCCACAGCGGCCGCTCGCGGTCCAGGGGGCGGCTGAAGATGCGCGCCACCTGCTCGGAGAGCTTGTGGTCGCTGTAGGGGCCCGGCAGCGCGAGTTCGCGCACGTGGTAGTCGAGGTCGAAATGGGAGTCGTCGACCCAGTACGGGTAGTCGAGGCCGAGCGGCACCTCGTTCAGGCGCCAGCGAAACGGCGGCAGCAGCGGCAGGCGCTCGGTGAGCAGCGCGCAGATGTCCTCCGCGTCCAGCGCGCCGCGCGGCGTGGTCGAGGGATCGAGGATGGCCAGGCCGCCGACGTGGCCGGCCTGGCGCGAAGTCTCCAGAGCGAGGAACTGCGCGTCGGCGCTGGTGAGCTGCCTCACTCGTCCGTTCTACCCGATTTGACGGGTGTCAGTGGTGGAACCCGGCCCGGGCGGCCGTGCTCGGGTCGCCGCCGACGCGGTCGAGCCGCGGGCGGATGTCGAGGCGCTTTCCCTTCTCGACCCGGTCGGCTTACGCGGAGGCAGGGAGGCTTATCAGCGCTCCGCTGCGCTTAGCCTGCGAGGAGTCCCGGTGCTAGATTCGGCCCCGCCTGGTGGGCGTAGCTCAGTTGGTAGAGCTCCTGGTTGTGGTCCAGGCGGTCGCGGGTTCAAGTCCCGTCGCTCACCCCTCAAGAAGTCCCCGCTAATGCGCCCGTTGCGCCCTCTCGGCCATTGCCGCCACGCGGCGCTGGGGGACAGAACGGGGACAGTTCTCGCAACTTACTCGGCGGGGTTACCCCTCGACAGCAGCGCGTACCTTTCCCCTACAGGGACTCCGGCGGGTACTTACGCCAGCCGGGTACTGGATTGAGTCCCATCTCGCTGCGCATCTCATATAGAAGTTGCCATGCCCGTAGATGGTGCTGCGGGGGATGTCTCGTTTCTCCATGGTCCGCATCCTTGACTGACGCTCAGGAAAGCGTGGCCTGACCGGACGAGTGGCGGCATCGACGGATCAGCAGCAGCGCACCCATCGTCGCGGTGCACCCCGGACCCGCAGGGCGCTCCTGACTACCGCTTGAACGTCCTGCCGATTCCCTAGACTGAAGTTTGACCATGTTCGAAATAGGCATGGGCTGAAACAGACATAGGTCAGCCACCCCCCTGACCTCAGGGGCGACCGCAGTAGAACCGATCGACCCGGGAGGGTGGCTTTGTAGTGACCGATGACAAAGAACTTCTGACGGTTCCCGAGGCAGCCTTGGCGCTCGGCCGCTCGGGACCCACGGTGCGGCGCCTGATCGGCCAGGGCATCCTGCCCGTCGTCCAGATCGGCGGGCCCCGCCACGCCGTGCGCATCCGTCGCGACGACCTCGACCGCCTTCTCGAGTCGCGACCCGGGGCTGCGGCATGAACTTCGGCCGACCGGCTGGAGGCCCCGCCGGCTTTCCTCCTTTCACCGGCGGGCCGGACGCGCAGGCGACGACCAAGCGCGCCGGGTGGGCGTCCCCCGAGCCAGGTGCTCGGGGGACGTTCGCCGTTTCCCATCCCCCTCAACGACAGGAGCCTTGGAGCACATGAGCCCCACCCCAACCAAGACCACCCCGAGCAGCGAACTGGCCCGCCTCGAGCAGGAGCGCGAGAAGACCCACGCCGCGGTTCTGAAGGTCAAGCGCGCCCGCGACGCCCACGAGGCCGAGGCCCAGCAGCTGCGCGCCGAGCTGGGCGCGCGGCAGTCCTCCCATCCCGAGGAGTTCGAGGGCGCCGAGAAGCGCGTGAAGCCCGATACCGGGGCAGCCGAGCTACAAGCCGAGATCCGTCGGCGGATGAGCGAGGACAACCCGCACCACGCTGACTACGAGGAAGCCCTGGCCGAGTTCCACGAGGCCGACTCTGCCACTGCTGCCTTCCGCAACGCGCACGTCCACGGCCTCATCTCCGAGGGCGACCCCGAAGCCGACCATGCCATCGACACCATCAGGGCTGCGGGCGAGCAGTTGCTTGACGCCTGCAACCAGTACCGCGGCGCGGTGAACGGCGTTCGATCAGTCGTCACCTCGACGCCGATCCTGGCCCGGAAGCCGGGGATGTTCACCGAGGACGCGCGCATCGACCAGATGGGCTCGCGTGGCGACGGAGATGCTCGAGGCCGACATCGCCAGGCCGGGCCTCAGCCAGGCCGGCGCGCAGCGGGTGATCGACCTTGGCTGAGGAGCGTGAGCCCACGCCGGAGGAGCTGATCCGAGCGCTCGTGCCTGCTCCACTGGATCTCACCGAGGAGTTGGAGGAGCAGCCCGAGCCTCCGATCGATGGACTGCCGTCAAAGGACAAGCCGATCAGCGAGTGGACATCGAAAGAGAGCGAGGCTCAGCATCGGTCCTTCGAGCGGACCATGCGGGAGAAGGCCAGGCGGGAAGCGCGCGAGCAACGCGAAGAGCAGAGGCGCATCGAGGCCGGGGTGAATCGGACCTCTGCCCAGCGCCTCGGTGATGCCATCGCGGCGGCTGGAGTGCCGGAAGCCAAGGCCGCGCAACAGGCCGCCTTCGTCGCGTCCCTGCACGGCTCGGACGCTCCGGCGTCCCTTGACCCCGAGACGCCCGACTTCGACGGTGGGGTGCGCGAGACGCCGGCGCTGCCCTCAGACCCTGGGGCTGACCATGCCCAACTGGTGCTCGAGTACCTGCGCCACCTGCGCACCTACGGCGGGGAGGCGTGGTGAGTGTCGGCCGATTGCTGCGACGGGATCGCCCACTCCGACAGCCCGGGGGCTTCGAGGGCTGTTGTCTCGTCCTGTCGGAGCGATTCGGTAGGGCGCGCTGTCAAGGCGGGAGGGCGTAGTGGTGGCTGGCGTAGGAGCTGCCGTTGAAGCCTCGGATCGCACGCCGCTCGGGCTGGAGTCTGAAGTAGAAGGGCTCCACGCGATTGGGGCAGTAGTGGCCCACGACACTCTTACGCGTAAGCGAGGGATCGGAAACCCGCGAGCCGCCGTGCGCGAGGTCCGCTGACCAAATGAGGACATCGCCCTTGCTCGGGAGGAACGTTTTTTCCTCGAGTCCCATCCTCTCGGCGTTTTCGTATAGGGCGCTGTGCCAGGCAGCCTGTTGCTCCGCCCCATCGCGCTTGGCGTTCCACTGCTTGTACCGCCCGCTGAACAGATATTCGGGCAGGCGGTGGCTGCCGTCGATGTACATCAGCTCACCGGAACCCGGGCGAACGTCCTCTAGGGCGATCCATGAGGCGGCGAACTCAAGAGGCGAGGTTGTGACCACGAACGCCGTGTCCTGGTGCATCTGCTGTTGAGACCCCTTCTCGAACGTGAGGCTCTGGAACAGCAACGGGGCATCATCGAACACGGTGTGCAGAAAGCGGACTATCGGCTCGGCGAAGAGCGCCGCGCGCGCCGACTCATAGAACGCGTAGACGTCAACCACTCGTCCGCGCTCTGTCTCAACGCCCCCCCGCAACGGTTGATAGTCCTCCTGCCCAGGGGAGTGAAAGAGCAGACGCTCGTCGCCCTGCGAGAACGCCTGGTCCAGGTCCGCCCGGAGCCGGTCACATGTCTCCCGCGGCACCGCGTCCTCGAGGATCACGTACCCGTGCTCGATCCAGTGACGAAGCCGACCGGCATCGTCCTCGGTGATAGCTCCCGACGCCAAGCGCAGATCGATTTCCTCGCCCGCGTCCCGACGATCCGTCCAGAGGCCCCCGAAGCGGCTGAGGTAGGCCGGGTCTGCCTTCCTCGGTGCGGCAAGGGAGCGCGACGCGAGCCTATACCTCACCCGTCGATTCAGGTTCTCGAACAAACGCGTCGGCTTCTCCCTGCCCGCCACCGTAGCGCAGGGGGGCCTACCCCCAAGAGTTCCTTCTGGACCGCCGTTGTGAGTCGGGGCGAGGAACATGCCCCACCACGAAGGGCAGCAAGGCCTTGACTTCGACGGCCCTGGCTCCTCCTTGCACGGTCGCGGGCTGTCATTCGAAGGCCCACGGCCGGGCCTTTGCCGACCTCATTTCGATGCGGCTCGCTACCGGGAGACGAGCGGTCGCGACCCGGAGGCGCAGGCGAAGGCCGGCTGGGAGGCGGGGGTCGAGGACGAGCTCCGCTACGGATGCGTGCCGGCGTGGCGGTCGCCGCAGGGGACTGGCTCGATGTTCCCTACCGGGCGCGAGCGCCGTGAGGCTTGGGAGACCCACCGGGACAGGCTGATGGCCGAGTTCCTGGCGCCGCCGCTGCTCCCCGGCCGGCGTCCCAGCGCCTGGTGGGAGTTTGAGGCAGGCCGTCCTCAGTACCTGACCGAGAACGGGTCTGGAGAGGACGACTTACCCACTGCTACCCGGCTGGACCATGAGCGTCAGGTCGAGAGCATCGGCTGGATGGCTCGTCACGGCCACCTGACCGATCTTGAGCTGGAGATACTTGAGCGCCGAGCAGCCGAGGCGAGGGAGCGGATCGGTACCGACCGCGAACAGAAAGCCGCGCTGAGCCCGAACTTCGGCGGGACAAGCTCCGCGTGGCGCTGTGGGAGGCCGTGACCAGCGCCGCCCTCGTGCGGCTGGAGGCCAACGGTGACGTCGCGCGAGTCGCCGACCGCCTCGTAGAAGGGTTCCGCAGGTTGTAGCGCTCGGGGCAATAGGGGCGGGTGGCGTTTGGGGCCGTGCGGAGCTGCGGCCGAGCTCGAAATTTCGTGCTCGTCTCGGGAATCACGCACGAGCGAAATCGGAGGCATACTGAGGATGGCTCCCTCTCCGGGGTACCAGAAAAAGAACTACAGCCAGCCCTCGGTCAGGGCATACCAATCCTCCGTCACATGAGGTCCCATCCGCCTGCTCATCACCGTATCGCTGTGCCTGGTCGGGGGTGCACTGGCAGTCCCCCCGGCCGGCGCACAATCCCGAGACCGATCCCGCAGCGTGGTTGTACGACCCGGGTCACGTTGTGGAGATCGACATGACCCTCCCGCAGACGGCCGATCGATGCGCTGAACGCTGCCCCCGACGAGTACCAGAACGGGACGTTCACGCTCACTGCCGGGAGCGCAAAATATGGACCCTTCAACGTCGGCATACGCCTGAAAGGAAAGGCCTCGTTTCGGCCGCTGAGCGGCAAGGCGGCGTTCAAGGTCAAGCTCCCCTCGCGCCCCGGATCCGACGTTCCTGGTGCCTCAGGACGCTGACGCTCAACAACATGGTCCAGGATGGCTCGATGATCCACGAGGTCCTGGCCTACGAGGCGTTCCGGTCAGCCGGCATTGCCGCTCCACGCACCGGCTACGCGTATGTGCGCTTGAACGGGTCCAGGACTACGGCGTTTACGTCAACGTCGAGACGCTTGATCGCCGTGATGTTGCCGCGCTGGTTTGATTCGACCCAGCACCTCTACGAGGGAGAGGCCGACACGCAGGGCGGGGTAGACGTGTTACCCGGTAACGCCGGCCGCTTCGGTGTGGATGAGGGCGATGAGGCGGATCTGAGCGATCTGAGCGCCCTCATCGCGGCGGCCAACGGCGATGGCGGCGACTGGTCAGACCGAATGGCGGCAGTCGCCGACCTACAGCAGATGACTCGAATGTGGGCCGTCGAGAAGTACATCGGGCACTGGGACGGCGACACGGGGCGCCGGGCTATCAACCAACCGAACAACTACTTCCTCCACAGCGACTCCTCCGGCATTTTCCGGATGCTGCCCTGGGGTACAGATCAGACCTGGGGTGTGCGCCTCGCGTTCGGCGGGGAGGCGGGTGTCATGTTCGACAAGTGCCTGACGGACGCCAGCTGCTCCAGCATGTACCGCGATGCCGTCCGCGAGGTCCGATCGGCGATCGACGAACTGGACCTCGACGCCCAAGCGGCGAGCACGGCAGCGCTCCTGGCGCCATGGCAGGAGAAGGACCCGCGACGCGAAGATCCACTCGAATACATCCAGGCCTTTGTGAAGGCCACCAAGGGACTTCCTTGAAGTGCGTCCGGATGACGCCGCCGAGCTGGCTCGACCCCCACGTGTCGCAGCCGCCGACCGGGACGCCGACCGGGACGCCAACCGTCCGCTGGCCGTGTCCCCGATCGGACTCGCGCTCACCTGCGCTCGCCGCTGCTGGGCCTGCGCACCGGGCAGCGCCAGCGCCCGCTACGCACCCGTGGAGTGATCGTGCGGGTTCGCTGCGACGAGCCGTGCACCTCCAGGGTCTATGGGTTCCTGGACCTGCGACGAGCCGGACGCAGGATCATGCTCAGACAGCGACTCGGACAACTGCCCGCCAACCGCACAGCGCGCCAGCGACTGCTCCTGTCGAATCCCTCGGCACGCTCGCTGCGCCGGGCCTTGCGGCGGGGCACCCGTGTGCGGGCCCGCGTGCTCGCGCGGGTGCGTGACCGAACGGGCAACCTGACGGTGCGCAGCCGCCTGGTGCGCCTGACTCGCTGAGCCGCGCCCCTGCCAAAGCGTGACTGTCACGCTTGAGGGTCTGCCGAACCTGCGGGTCGAGGGGGCCAGCCGCCAAGGGAGTCACTGAAAACCGGCTCCGGTTGAGCCCGAGGCTCTCGATTAACCCCCACAGGCACTGCTGGCGCGAGAGGGACACTGGGATTACGGTGAGATCCACAGGTGGCCCGCCAAGCGCCCCGAGTTCTCGCCGTCGTGCTTCTTCTGGTCGCTGCCATTGCCGCCGCCGGCGGCCACTTCGCGCTCGGACAGTCAGGCGGCGAGGACCTCGATGATACGCTCGCGCGGCAGGCGCGACGGCCGGCAAGCGAGAAGGGCTGGAACGGGGCCGCGCCGCCGGAGAGAAGGCTGGGGAACGGCGAGGGAGGCGAGAGGGCTTTAGCGCGAGCTACAAGCCGGCCTACCAAGCCGCGTACAAGCGCGGATCGGGGGGCGGCGCGACTGAGGCACCACCACCGAGCCGGGCAGCCCGCGGATTGCGGGCCGGGGCTTGTGTCTGCGAGCAACGGGTGTGTGCCGGAGTCCGAAGCAAAGTGCGCTGCCTACCAAGACTTTGTCCCCGGGAAGGGCTGTGTCCCGCCGCTCAAGCCAGGCGAGACAGAGGCCAAGCCGAACTGCCCACCAGGACAGGTCCCGGTCGGGACCACGGGGGCGTGCGCCAAGCCGTGAACGCGATGCGACGAATCACTCATCGGACTAGCGGTCCTGGTGGCCCTGGCCGGGATCGGCGTCGCCGGCTATGCGCTCGGCCGAGCCAACACCGCAAGCAAGGCCGAAGCGAGCGAGGCCCAGCGCCGCGCCTTCAAGACTGCGTCCTCCAAGCGGCAAGGATCAAGGCCGTCGCATCGGAGTAGCGCGTGGTATCGGGAAGGGCAAGCGTGAAGGTCGAACTGCCGGGCGGAGTGCGGGAGCTCGGGTGCGGACCAGCTGCCGGATATACTGCCGCCGGCCAACGGCGTCAGCAGCAAGCGGAAGACGTCGAGCAACAGCGCCAGCAGCAAATCGACTCCAACCGCAAGGAGCGCGAGCGCAACTGCAACGCGCCGCTCTTCGCCGACGGCTACTGCCCGACCGATGAGGAAGTCGAGCAGGAGAGCGATGCGGAGTCGCTGTGCGGTC
>CAWHLA010000008.1:0-412355 GCA_963830065.1 uncultured Thermoleophilaceae bacterium | reverse complement strand
CAGCCGCTCGAGTTGCTCGTCCGAGAGGTCGAGCTCCAGTGCGCTCAGGTTCTCCCTTGCATGTTCCAGTGAGAGCGTGCCTGGGATCGGCAGCATCGCCGGTGAGCGGCTCAGCAGCCAGGCGATGATCACCTGGTTCGGGGTGGCGCCGGTGCTTCGGGCCACCTCCTCGACCGCGTCGCTGTCCCCGGCTCGCAGCGGGAAGAAGGGGACGAAGGCGATTCCCTCGGTCGCGCAGTGGTCCACGACCTCGTCGTGCTTTCGCTCCGAGAGGCTGAACTCGTTCTGGACGCCGGCGATCGGGAGCGTCTGGCGCGCCTCCTCGATCTGGTCAACGCTGGCCTCGGACAGCCCGACGTGCTCGATGCGGCCGGCGTCGACGTACTCGGCAAGCAGCTCCATCGTCTCGCCGATCGGGACCTCGGGGTGGAGGCGGTGGACGTAGTAGAGGTCGATGCTGTCGGTCTGGAGGCGGTCGAAGCTCAGCTCCAGCTCCGTGCGGAGTTCCTCGGTGGTGGTGCCCGAGCCTGAGCCGAAGCCGCCCTTGGTCGCCACGAGCACGGAGTCGGCGAACGGCGCCAGGGTGTTGCCGATTGTCGTCTCGCTCGCGCCGTCGGTGTACAGGTGGGCGGTGTCGATCATCTCGATGCCGGCGTCGATGGCCCCTTCGAGGAAGGCGCGGTTCTCGTCCGTGTCGGTCAGTCGGTTGGTGCCCAGGCCGATGCGGCGAACCTCACGCCCGCCGAGCTTGATCCGGGAGTGTCCGTTCGAAGTCATGGGGTCCCGCGTACCCGGAACGGGGGCGACCGCCCCACGGGCTACCTTGCCGCCGTGCTCCGCCTGGCTCGCCGAGAGCCTTCGGCCGTCCTGCTCGCCGCCCAGCTCGGCGCGGTGGTCCTGTATCCCTTCATGGAGGACCGCGGGGTGGGTCGAGCCCTGTTCAGCCTGTTCGGCATCGCCGTGCTGGGGCTCGTGATGCGCGCGGTGCGCGACACCCCGGCGAAGATCTGGCCGGGAGTTGTCCTTGCGATTCCAGCCACGCTGCTGCTCCTAATCCAGGCGGTCACCGGGGAGGACGACCTTCTCCCGTACTCGTCGGCCTTCGAAGCGCTCCTCTACTTCTACGCCGCGGGAGCGCTAATCGCGTACATGCTCGCCGACCACGAGATCACCCGCGACGAGCTCTTCGCGGTCGGCGCCACGTTCACCCTCGCGGCGTGGGCCTTCGCGTACCTGTACACCGTCATCCAGGCCATCGAGCCCGGCAGCTTCACCGCGGCGATCGACCCGTCGGGCCAGCGTTCGTGGATGGAGCTGCTGTTCCTGAGCTTCACCACCCTCACGAGCACGGGGCTGAGCGACGTCGTCCCGGTCAAGGCCTCCGCCCGGAGCTTCGTGATGATCGAACAGCTCGCGGGCCTGGGTTACGTCGCGATGGTGGTCTCGCGCCTGGTGGCGCTCACCGTGCTTGGCCGGCCCGAGGCCCGTCGCTAGTCGGCGGCTGCCGCGGATAGCCTGCCGCCATCCGACTGCCGAGTCGATACCGCCCGAACTCCGATGGGGTCCGTCGGGCGACCGTCGTAGGGGCAGGCTCCTTCGGCACGGCCGTCGCGGTGCTGCTGGTCCGTGCCGGCGTGCGCACCACCCTCCTGTGCCGCACGGAGGAGCAGATGCAGGAGCTCTGCGACGCGCACGAGAACAAGCACTACCTCGACGGGGTCGAGCTCCCGCGTGAGCTGAAGGTCAGGACGCTGGGCAAGCGCGAGGACCAGTTCAGCCGCCCCGACCTGATCTTCCTGGCTGTCCCCTCCAAGGGGCTCGCCGAGGCGATCGTGGAGATCGGCGCGCTGGGGGTGAGCGACCAGGCCGGCCTGGTCTCCCTGGCGAAGGGCCTGGTGGCGCCCGACGGCAACGTGCCCACCGTGGAGCTCGAGCGCGCCTTCGGCCCCGAGCGGGTGGCCTGCGTGGGCGGCCCGGCCCACGCCAAGGAGATGGTCGAGTCGGGGGCCGGCCTGGTGTGCGCCTCGCACTCCGAGGTGCTCGCCCACCGCGTGGCCGAAACCTTCCAGCGCTCCGGCGTGGTGTGCGAGGTCTCCGACGACCCCGTGGGGGCCGAGCTCGCCGGCGTGGCCAAGAACGCGGCCGCGGTGGCCGTCGGCGCCACTCAGTCCCAGGGACTCAACGCCGCCGGGATGGCGGCGGCGGACATCTTCATGGAGGTGCTGTCGCTGGCCGAGGCCGGGGGAGGGAGGCCGCGCACCTTCGTGGGCCGGGCGGGAACCGGCGACCTGGTGGCCACCGCGCTGGCGCCGAAGTCGCGCAACCGCAGCGCCGGCGAGCTGTTGGCCGAGGGCGTGCCGGCGGCAGAGATCCCCGACCGCCTTGGTCAGGCGGTGGAGGCGCTGGAGACCGTCCAGCTGCTCGCGCGCGCGATCGAACGGGGCGGGCTGGAGGCTCCGGTCACCTCCGCGTTGGCGCAGCTCATCGACGGAGAGCTGCCGCTGGAGCGCTGGATGGAGCTGGTCCGGGCCAAGCAGCCGGCGCCCGCCCGGTTTGGCCCCGCCACCGCTTGGGCGCGCATGCGAGCGTGGTTCCGGCGGCGCCGCGAGGCCCGCCACGCCAGCCGCAGAGACCAAGACACGCGCAGCTAGAATTGGAGTGGTGAAGACGGAGATTCACCCCGAGTACGTCCCCAGCCACGTGCGATGCACCTGCGGCAACGAGTTCTGGACTCGTTCCACGCAAGGCGAGATGCACGTGGAGATCTGCTCGAACTGCCACCCGTTCTACACGGGCAAGCAGAAGCTGGTGGACACCGGCGGGCGCGTCGAGCGCTTCCGCCGCCGCGCCGCTCGCAGCCGCGGTTAGCCGGGCTACATAACCCGGCGCAACTAGCGCGTCCCTGTTCTGTTCTGGCAGGACGATGCGCTTTCACATCATCTTCATCGCCGCGGTGCTCTGCGCCAGCTGCGTGGGCGCCGCGACCGCATCGCAGCCCTTGTCGACCGCCGGCACCAAGCGTGCCTCGGTGCGGGTGCTCGACTGCGACCGGGCGGGCCAGAAGGCCCTGTTCCGGGCGGCGATGCGCCGCATGCCCGGCACCCGCCGCATGGCGATCCGCTTCACCCTGCTCGAGCGCGACCCCGGCGATCGCTTCCGCCGCATCCGCGCCCCGGGGCTCACGCGCTGGAAGAAATCCCGAGTGGGCGTTCGCCGCTTCGCCCACCGGCAGCGGGTGCGCGGGCTGAGCAACGGCTCGGACTACCGCGTTCGCGTGGACTACCGGTGGCTCGACGGGGACGGGGGCGTCATCCGCAGGCGGCGCCTGAACTCCCGCACCTGTTCGCTCGCCGTGTTGCCCAACCTCAAGGTGAGCGGCATCGAGAGCACACCCGAGGGTGCCGGCTCCCGCTATGCGATCGGCGTGGAGAACGCCGGCGAGGCCGACTCGCCTACGACCTCCGTGCGGCTCGGCGTGGACGGCAACTACCAGGGCTTCGCGACGGTGCCCCCACTCATGCCGGGCGAGTCGGCGGCGGTGACCGTGAGCGGGCAGCGCTGCGTCCTGCGCGTGCGCGCGGTCGTGGACCCGGCGCTGAGCGTCCGCGAGTCCAACGAGGGCGACAACGTGCTCGCCCACGGCTGTCCCTGACCTACAGCGCCGGCATCGCGGCGCCGATACGATGAAGCAGGTGAGCGCGTCCGCTGAGACTTCGCCCAACGGCGCGCCGCCCGCGCCCGAGCCGCCCGCGCCCGAAGGCACGCGCGAGGCCTCCAAGGACGCCCCCATCGGCGGCCAGGCCGTGCTCGAGGGAGTGATGATGCGCGGCGTCTCCACCTGGGCCGTCGCGGTTCGCAAGCCCACCGAGGAGCAGCTCGCCGACGGCGGGCCGGACTCCAAGGAGGGGGCGAAGGGCGAGATCGAGGTGGTCTCCGAGCCGCTGGTGGCGTGGTCGAAGCGGTCCAAGCTTCTGCGGCTGCCGATCATCCGCGGGGTGGTGGCCCTGGGCGAGTCGCTGAAGATCGGCTTCAAGGCGCTCGGGATCTCCGCCAACGCGCAGGTTCCGCCTGACGACGAGGGCGCCAAGCAGGAGATCGGCGGCGGCACCTGGGCGGGGACCGTGGTCTTCGCGCTGCTGTTCGCGATCGGCCTGTTCTTCCTGCTGCCCGCCGGGCTGACCAACATCTTCCAGGACTCGATCCCCAACTCGGTCGCCTTCGTCGTGATCGAGAAGCTGGTGCGGATCACGATCTTCCTGGGCTATCTGTTCCTGATCTCGCGGCTGCCCGATCTGCAGCGCGTGTTCGAGTACCACGGCGCCGAGCACAAGACGATCTCGTGCTACGAGGCCGGTAAGCCGCTCACCCCTGAGAACGCGCGCGAGTACTCCCGCTTCCACCCCCGCTGTGGCACGAGCTTCCTGCTCATCGTGATGATCGTGGCCATCTTCGTGTTCGCCCCGCTGGGCAAGCTGGACTGGCACTGGCTGTTCATCTCGCGCGTGGTGGGGATCCCGCTGGTGGCCGGGCTGGCGTTCGAGGTGATCAAGCTGTTCGGCCGCCACCGCACCAAGACCTGGGCGCGGGTGCTGATGTGGCCGGGCATCCAGCTCCAGCGCCTGACCACGCGGGACCCGGACCTCTCGCAGCTTGCCGTGGCGATCGCCGCGCTGCAGGCCGTGCTCGCGGTCGAGGACCCCAGACAGGCGCCCGAGGAGGAGAAGGTCGGCATGGAGGTCGTGGCGTAGGCCACGCTCAGCCGCCCCCGGCCTAACCTTGGCCGGGCATGATCGAGGAGCTCGTACAGCAGATCGAGGGCCGTTTCGCCGAGCTCTCGGAGCAGATGTCCGACCCCGAGGTGATCGGCGACCAGCGTCGCCTGGCCGAGGTCGGGCGCGCCTACAACTCGCTGCGCGCCGCGCACGTCCTGGCGCAGGAGTGGCGCAAGGCCACCTCCAACGCCGAGGGCGCCCGTGAGCTGCTGGACGAGGACGGCGACGACCCCGAGATGCGCGGCGAGCTCGAGCGCGCCGAGGCCCGGCTGGGGGAGCTCGAGGAGGAGATCCGCCTCGCGATGGTCGAGGCCGATCCCAACGACGACAAGAACGTGATCATCGAGGTGCGCGGCGGCGCCGGGGGAGAGGAGGCCGGGATCTTCGCCGGCGACCTGTACCGGATGCTCAGCCGCTACGCCGAGCGTCGCGGCTTCAAGCCCGAGGTGCTGTCGGCCTCCGACGGCGACTACACGTTCGAGGTCAAGGGCCAGGGCGCGTACTCGGTGTTCAAGCACGAGGGCGGCACCCACCGCGTGCAGCGGGTGCCCGAGACCGAGTCGCAGGGCCGCATCCACACCTCCACCGCCACGGTGGCGGTGCTGCCCGAGGCCGAAGAGGTCGAGGTCGCGATCGACCCCAACGACCTGCAGATCGACGTCTACCGCTCCTCGGGCCCCGGCGGCCAGTCGGTGAACACCACCGACTCGGCGGTGCGCATCACGCACAAGCCCACGGGGCTGGTGGTGTCGATGCAGGACGAGAAGTCCCAGCTCCAGAACCGTGAGAAGGCGATGCGGGTGCTGCGCGCGCGGCTCCTGGAGGCCGAGCGGGCCGCGCAGCAGGCCTCGGAGGCGGCCGAGCGGCGGGCGCAGGTCGGGACCGGCGAGCGCTCGGAGAAGATCCGCACCTACAACTTCCCCCAGGACCGCGTCACCGACCACCGCGTGAAGCTCACAAAGGGTGACGTCGAGCGAGTGCTCGCCGGCGAGCTCGACGACTTCACCGCCAGCCTCGAGGCCGACGAGAAGCGCCGCGCGCTCGAGGCCACCGCAGCGTCCTGAACGTCCGCGACGCCCTGGGCGGCGCCGTGCCCGCGCTCGAGGCGGCGGGGTGCGACACCGCGAAGCTCGACGCGGAGGTGCTGGTGGCCGACGCCCTGGGGGTCGACCGCGCCGCGCTGATCGCCTCCCCCGAGCGCGAGCTGCCGCGCGGCGCGGCGCGGCTGATCGGGGAGCGGATCCGGCGGCGGAGGGTCCGGGAGCCGGTGGCCTACATCCTCGGACGCAGGGGTTTTCGGCGGATCGAGGTGGCGGTCGACCCCCGGGTGCTGATCCCCCGTCCGGAGACCGAGCTGCTGGTCGAGATCGCGCTCGAGCTGCCGCACGGCGCGCGCGTGCACGACGTGGGGACGGGCTCGGGGGCGGTGGCGCTGGCGCTACGCGACGAGCGACCAGACCTGGTGGTGTCGGCCTCCGACGCGTCGGAGGCGGCGGTTGAAGTGGCGCGGGCCAACGGCGTCGACGCGCTGGTGGCCGGCGGGCCTTCCGCCCGGGGAGTACGACCTCGTGGTCGCCAACCTTCCCTACGTGCGTGAGGACGAGTGGGGCTCGCTCTCGCCCGACATCCGGTTGTACGAGCCGCGGTCAGCCCTCGTGTCGGGTCCCGAGGGGCTCGACGCCATCACCGCGCTGGTCAGGGAGGCGCCCTCCGGCACGCGATTGGCGTTGGAGCACGCGCCCGCGCAGGCTCCCGCGGTGCGCTCGCTGCTCGCCGACGCCGTCACCCACTGCGATCTGGCCGGCCGGGAGCGCGTCACCGATGGCACCGTCCTGACCTAAGGTCCCCGAGTGGAGCTGAGCGCCGAGGAAGTCGCCACCTTCGAGCGCTGCATCGCCGTCGGCGGCGTGGCGCTGTTCCCGGCCGACACCGTCTACGGGCTTGCCACCGAGCCCGAGTCCAAGGAGGGCTTCCGGCGCCTGAACGCGATGAAGGGCCGGGTGCCCGACAAGCCCTCGGCGGTGATGTTCTTCTCGGTCGAGCTGGCGCTCGAGGCGCTGCAGGAGCTCGGCCCGAGAACCCGCCGGGCAGTCCAAGCGCTGCTCCCTGGCCGGCTCACGCTGGTGCTCCCCAACCCGGCCGGCCGGTACCCGCTCGCGTGCGGGCCCCGGCCCGACCGCCTGGGCCTGCGCGTGCCCGACGTGCCCGCGCTGGCCACCGTGAAGTGGCCGGTGCTGCAGTCGAGCGCGAATCCCGCCGGCGGACCGGATCCACGTCGGCTGGAGGACGTCGACCCCGGCATCCGGGAGAGCGTCGACCTCCAGCTGGACGGCGGCGAGCTGCCCGGGACGCCCTCGACCGTGGTCGACCTCGGGGACTACGAGACCACCGGCGAGTACCGGGTGCTCCGGGAGGGCGCCGTGTCCGCCGGGGAGCTGGCGGCCGCGTTCGGTACCGTCACCTGAGATGAGCGAGCTTCCCTCCGACTACTTCACGCGGCCCGTCTCCGAGGTCGATCCGGAGATCGCCGAGGTCCTCGAGGACGAGGCCAGGCGGCAGGAGACGACGCTGGAGATGATCGCCTCCGAGAACTTCGTCCCCCAGGCGATCCTCGAGTGCCAGGGGTCGGTGCTCACCAACAAGTACGCCGAGGGGTACCCGGGCAAGCGCTACTACTGCGGGCTGCGAGAACGTGGACGTCGCCGAGGAGCTCGCGATCGCCCGCGCCGGTGAGGTCTTCGGGGCCGACCACGCCAACGTGCAGGCGCACTCCGGCGCCCAGGCCAACGCCGCCGCCTACCAGGCGCTCCTGCAGCCGGGCGACCGGATCCTGGGCATGAAGCTCGACCACGGCGGCCACCTCACCCACGGGATGAAGATCAACTTTTCCGGCCGCCTCTACGACATCGTCGCCTACGGCGTCCGCGAGTCGGACTCGCGCATCGACATGGACGAGCTCGCGCAGCTCGCCGAGGAGTCCAAGCCCAAGCTGGTCCTCGCCGGCTGGTCGGCCTATCCGCGCGAGCTGGACTTCGCCCGCTTCCGCGAGATCGCCGACTCGGTGGGCGCCCTGCTCATGGTCGACATGGCGCACTTCGCCGGGCTGGTGGCCGCGGGCGAGCACCCCTCGCCGGTGCCCTACGCCGATGTGGTGACCACCACCATCCACAAGACGATCGGAGGCGCGCGGGGCGGCATGATCCTGTGCCGCGAGGAATGGGCCAAGAAGGTCGACTCGGCGATGTTCCCCGGCCAGCAGGGCGGCCCGCTGATGCACGTGATCGCCGGCAAGGCCGTGGCGCTCAAGATCGCCCAGACCGATCTCTTCCGCGAGCGCCAGCGGCGGACCCGCGAGGGCGCCGCGGCCCTGGCCGACGAGCTGGTCGGCGCGGGCGTGGACGTGCTCACCGGCGGCACGGATGTCCACCTGGCGCTGGTCGATCTGCGCGACTCGCAGCTCGACGGCCAGCAGGCCGAGGACCGCCTCGCCGACATCGGCATCACCGTGAACCGCAACGCCGTCCCCTTCGACCCGCGCCCGCCGGCGGTGTCGAGCGGCATCCGGGTCGGCACGCCGGCGCTCGCCACCCGCGGCCTCCAGGTCGAGGACTTCCGCGAGGTCGGCCGCACCATCGGCGAGGCCCTCACCACCGAGGACTTCGACTCGGTGCGCGGCGAGCTGACCGAGCGCAACCGCGCGCTGGCCGAGCGCTACCCGCTCTACCCGCAGCTCGCGCCCGCCCCCGCCTGAGCGAGTTCCCTCTCTTCCAGCTCGACCACGTCGCGGTGCGGCGCGGCGACCGGCCCGTGCTGTCGGGCGTCGACCTGACCCTCGGTGAGGGGGTGACCGCGGTCCTCGGGCCGTCGGGCGCGGGGAAGTCGTCGTTGCTGCGCCTGCTCTGTCGCCTGGCCGACGCGGACCAGGGGGAGGTGCGCTTCCGCGGAGACGACGTACGCGAGCTGGAGCCGCTCGCGCTGCGCCGCCGGGCCTGCCTGGTGCCGCAGCTGCCGGCCCCGGTGGAGGGCAGCGTGGCCGACAACGTGTCGCTGGGGCCGCAGCTGGCCGGCCGAGAGGCCGACGTGGGCCGCGCGCTGGAGCAGGCCGGGCTGGACGGCTCCTTCGCCGACCGCCTGCCCGAGCGGCTGTCGGTGGGAGAGCAGCAGCGGATGATGCTCGCGCGGGCGCTGGCGCTGGACCCCGAGGTGCTCCTGCTGGACGAGCCGACCGCGGCCCTGGACGAGGGTTCGCGCGGCGGGGTGGAGCGCACGCTGGCCGAGCTGGCCCGCGGCGGGCGCGTCTCGATGGTCCTGGTTACCCACGAGCGTGCGCAGGCCGAGCGCCTCGCGGACAGGGTCGTGAACATCGTGGACGGGCGGGTGACCGGATGAACGCGATCCATGTCTCGCTGGGCGAGGTCGCCCTGTCGCTGGTCCTGGTGGCGCTGGCGGTGGCCGTGTCGCGCTGGCGGGGGGCCGACCTGGAGGCCGACCTCGGACTGGCGGTGCTGCGCTCCTTCCTCCAGCTGACGGCCGTGGGCTACGTGATCCAGGCGGTGTTCGAGTCGGACAGCTTGTGGGTGGTGGTGGCTCTGCTGACCGCGATGGTGGTGCTGGCCACCTTCACCGCTCGGGCGCGGGCCCGGGCGGTGCCGGGCGCCCTCGTTCCGCTCGGGATTGCGCTCGGCACGGCTGCCGCCGTGACGCTCGGGCTGGTGCTGCTGCTCGGCGTGTTCGAGCCCAAACCGCGCTACCTGGTCCCGGTGGGCGGGATGGTGATCGGCAACGCGATGACCGCCGCCGCGGTGGCGCTGAACCGGCTGGGCGACGAGGTGGGCTCGCGCCGCGGGCAGGTCGAGGCGACGCTCGCGCTGGGCGCCACCTCGCGGCAGGCGAGCGCGGGGCTGGTGACCCGCAGCCTGCGCTCGGCGATGATCCCGCTGATCGACCAGACCAAGACCACCGGCCTGATCACCTTCCCCGGGATCATGGTCGGGATGCTGCTCGCCGGGGCCGAGCCGCTCGACGCGGTCCGGCTGCAGCTGGTGATCCTGTGGATCCTCCTCGGGGCCGTCGCGCTGGCCTCCCTGATCGCCACCTCCCTGGGAGTGAAGGGCTTCTTCACGGCAGCGCACCAGTTGCGCGAGGCCCCCTAGCCTCATGGGGACCATGACCGGGGCCGCACAGCCTCCTCTCCTCCCGAAGCCACGCCTGCGCGGCGTGTCCCACCAGTGGGCCTTCTTCGTCTCGGTGGTGATCGGGGCCCTGCTCGTGGTCTTCGCCCCCGCCGGGGAGGCGACCGTCGCGGCGCTCGTCTACGCGGTGAGCGTGGCGGGCCTGTTCGGCGCCAGCGCTCTGTACCACCGCGTCGACTGGCCGTCGCTCGGAGCGCGGCGCTGGATGCGCCGGCTGGACCACTCCATGATCTTCGTGCTGATCGCCGGTACCTACACGCCGTTCGCGCTGCTGGTGCTGCACGGCACGCTGGCCACGGTGATCCTCCTCGTGGTGTGGGGCGGCGCGGTGGCCGGGGTGATCCTCAAGCTGGTGTGGATCGACGCGCCCAAGGCGCTGATCGCGGCGGTGTACGTGGCGCTCGGCTGGGTGGCGGTGGCCACCTTCCCGCAGCTGCTCGACGGGATGGGCCTGGGCGGCACCGCGCTGGTGCTGGCGGGCGGCCTGCTGTACACGGTGGGGGCGGTGGTCTACGCCCGCCGGCGTCCCGACCCCGCCCCGACGGTCTTCGGCTACCACGAGGTCTTCCACGCGCTGGTGATCGCCGCGGCGGCGCTGCAGTACGCCGCGGTCGCGTTCTTCGCCCTTCCCAACGGTTGACCCTCACCTACTCGGCCTTCTCCCACGCCACCCCGGCCCAGGCCTGGGCGCTGGTCTCAGAGCCCGAGCGCTGGTCGGAATGGGCTCCCCATCTTCGCGGGGCGTGGGGGCTGGGCCGACCCGAGGTGGAACAGGGGCGAAGCGGTGCGGCCCGGCTGCTGGGCGTCCTGCCCGTGCCCGCCAAGATCACCGACAAGAAGCCCAGCCGCTCGTGGGCGTGGCGAGTGGGGCCGGTGACCATGGACCACATCGTCCGCGCGGCGCCCGGCGGCTGCGAGATCGCGGTGGAGATGCGCGCCTCGGCTCCGCTGGAGGTGGCGCTGCGGGCCTCGTACGGCCCGGTGGTGGCGCTCCTGGTCCGGAACCTGGCCCGCGTGGCCGAACGCCAGGACCGTAAGTAACCTCGTCGCGCTCGTGGAAGAGGAAAAGGGGACAACGCGAAACGCTGTCGTTTGGCTGCTGGTGGCCTCGGCGGTGCTGGCGGCTGCCATCGGCGTCCGCTCCCAGATCGTGGACTCCAACGGCTCGGGCAGTTACGACAGCGCCGTTCGGCAGGACGTCAAGCGCGGGGCCGGGGTGGTCGAGGACCTGCGCTTCATCTACTCCGAGGAGGGCCCGACGGCCTTCCGCGTTGCCGAGGCCCGCATCCGCGCCGATGAGCTGCGCCGCGCGGCGCGGGGCAAGTCGGGCCTGGAGGCCTCGTACCTCAAGGGGGAGGCCGGTGCCCAGGACCAGCTCATCACGACCCTCGAGCCCACGGTGGAGCTGACCTCGAGCGACAAGTACGACGGCCGCGGCGACTCCTACGACCTCTTCCGTCGCCTGGCTGACAAGCGCAAGGAGCACCCCGACCTGCTGCGCTTGAACCCCGACGCCACCGAGAAGACGGGCAGCGACAGCACCAAGGCGTCGACCCTGCTCACCGCCGCGACCATCCCCGTCGGCTTCGCCTTCCTGTTCGGCTCGCTGACCGAGGGCTTCCCTCGGCGGCGGCGTCCGCTGCTGATCGCCGGCTGGATATGCCTGGGGATCGGGCTGCTGTTCGCGATCGTGGTGGAGGTGGCGGTGTGACCGACATCGAGGCCGCGGCCAAGTCCTCTGAGCTGCCCCTCGGCCGCCGCCGCTGGCTCGCCGTGCTGGTGGGCATCGCGGCGATCCTGGCCGGCGTGTTCACCTACGCCGAGCGCGACGCCGGCCGCCGCGAACAGCAGGCGCTCCAAGACGCCACCCGCGGCTCGCTGGCGATCTTCGTGGACATCGCAGGCAGCCAGGCGCGCGGCCAGTTCACGGCCGACAACGCGCGCCGCGCGCTGCTCGTGGGCACCGAGGGACTGGCCCGGGTGATCAAGACCAAGGGCGAGGCCTTCAAGCTCGCCACCGGCCGCTCGGGGGCCGACACGCGGTCGCAGAAGCGGCTGGTGGAGGTCGCCAAGGAGATGGACAACGCCAACGGCCGCGACACCCCAGTCGACAAGTTCACCGCGCAGGTGATCAGCGCCGACGAGAAGAAGCTGCGCCGGCTGCTCGCGGTCCAGAACCAGGCGGTCGACGACGCCAACACCTGGGGCAACCGCGGCAACCGCGCCACCTACGCGCTGGGCCTGACCGCCATCGCCGCGGCGCTGCTGGCCCTCGCCGGCCTCATGGGCGCCGCCCGCAGCGGGCAGATCGCGCTGATCGCCGCCGGCGTGTCGCTCGCGTTCGCCGTCGTCTGGGGCGGCGTCGGCTTCCTGCTCTAGCGGCCGGACGGCCCTGGTGCCGCCTAGCCGCCGGTTAGGCTCACAGAGCGATGAACGAGCTCGACGCCCTCTGGGCGCTCCTCGTCGCAGGAGCGGCGGCGCTCGTGCTCACGCCGGTTGCCGCGCGGTTCGCCCAGCGGGTCGGTGCGGTGGCCACCCCCCGCGATCGCGACCTCCACGACTCGCCCACGCCGCGGATGGGCGGGCTCGCCATCCTCGCCGGTGTCCTGTTGGCCGGTGCCTTATTCCTGCCCGGCGGCCGGGAGACGCGCGGCATCCTCCTGGGCGCCGCTGCGGCGGCCCTGTTCGGCGCGGTCGACGACAGGTTCGACCTGCCGCCCGCCGTCAAGCTGGCGGGGCAGTTCATCGCGGCGCTGATCCCTGTGGCCTCGGACGTCTACGTCCAGAACGTGACGCTCCCCTTCGTCGACCCGCTCGACCTCGGCGACCTCGGGCCCCCGCTGACCCTGATCGGAATCGTCGCGGTGATGAACGTCGTCAACTTCACCGACGGCGCCGACGGCCTGGCCGCGGGCGTGTGCACGATCGCGGCGGTCACGTTCGCGGTTATCGCGTTGTCGCTGGATCGCGACGCCGCGGGCATCCTCGCCGCCACCACCGCCGGGGCCGCAGCCGGATTCCTATGGCACAACTTCCATCCGGCCTCGGTATTCATGGGCGACTCGGGGTCGAACCTGCTCGGCCTCCTGCTCGCGGCGGTGGCGATCCAGGGCGTGCTGAAGACCGCGGCCGTCGTCGCCCTGTTCTTCCCGCTGGTGATCCTGGCCGTGCCCGCGCTCGACGCCACGTTCGTGGTGGCCAAACGGATCAAGTACCGCAGGCCGGTGTACTCGGCCGACCGGTGGCACTTCCACCACCGCTTCGCGAACATCGGCTTCTCACAGCGCAAGACGGTGCTCTACCTCTACGCCTGGACGCTGTCGCTCGCCGCGCTCGCCCTGGCGCTGCGCTTCGTGCCCTACTCGAACGACGCCGGCCATCTCAACCTCGGCTGGAGTGCCGTGATCCTGGCCTTCGCGATCGTGGCCATCGCGGCGAGCCTCTACCTCGTGCTGGTGCTGGAGATCCTGAAGTTCCGCCGCTTTCGCGAGCGCCAGCTGCGCCGCGCCTCGGAGACCGGCGAGATGCCGGCTCTCAGCGAGCCCGAGATCCGCGCCGAGATCGAGCGCGAGGTCGAGACGGGCGAGTTTGAGGCGGTCTAGAACAGGCTCGCCTGCACCCCCTGGCGCGGAGCCGCCGGCCGCGCCGTCGGGGCCTCACCGACGTCGCCGTAGTCGCGCGGCCAGGTCCGGCGGCCGCGACCGCGCGCCAGCCTCGCCAACCGGGCCCGCTCCTCCTTGGTCGCGTAGGCGCCGGAGCGGTAGAGCTTGCGATAGCGCGGCACCAGGTCGGGCCGGTGCTCG
This sequence comes from uncultured Thermoleophilaceae bacterium, assembly GCA_963830065.1. GTDB lineage: Bacteria > Actinomycetota > Thermoleophilia > Solirubrobacterales > Thermoleophilaceae > JACCZR01. The sequence goes on along the minus strand of CAWHLA010000008.1, from coordinate 398,588 downwards.
GCGAGCCACTCGAACCACAGCTCCTTGACCTCGCCGCGCAGGTGTAGCGCGATGCCGCCGACGTGGACGGCGCCCGCTTCGGCGCACAGGTCGAGAAGCTCCTCGACCTGCCTGGGATCGTCGTTGACGCCGGGTATCAGCGGGGCGATCAGGACGCCGCAGGGGATGCCTGCGCGGTTGAGCTCGGCGACCGCCTCGATCCGGGCGCGGGGGTGGGGGGTGTGCGGCTCGGTGGCGCGCCAGGCCTTCTCCTCCAGCGTGGGGATCGAGAGATTGGCCGTGGCTCCGGCCTGCTTCATCAGGTCGAGGTCGCGCAACATCAGGGGCGACTTGCTCAGGATCGATGCCGGCGTCCCGGTGTCCCGCATCGCCTCCCAGATGCCGGGCATCAGCTTGTAGCGACCCTCGACCCACTGGTAGGGGTCGGTGTTCGTGCCCATCGCGACGTGCTCACGCCCCCACCGCGGCTTCGACAGCTCGGCCCGGGCCACTTCGGGCGTGTTGACCTTGACCACGATCTCGCGCTCGAAATCGCGCCCCGCATTGAAGTCGAGATAGGTGTGGGTGGGGCGAGCGAAGCAGTTGTGGCTGACGACCCCGTTGGCGATGAAGTCACCGGTCTCGGTGGTGATGTCGTAGAGGCGAAACCCCTTGCCGAGGGGATCGATCGACTCGACCCTCGTGTTCGCGTCGCTCTTGAGCGCTATCCCCTCGATGTCCCGTTTGCGCGTTATGGCCGGATCGGTCGTGTGGAGGAATCTGAGCCTCTCCTTCAGGCCGCCTCGCAGCCGGATGCACCTCAGGCCGTTCTCCTTTCGGAGGTCCTCGGTGACAAAGGAGAAGCCGAGCTCGCGGAGCGAGTACGAGATCCAATCGATGATCTCCGGGTCGGTGTTCGAGATCCGGATCACCTCGTTGCTGCTTCCCTCGGCATCGAATATCCCGGCGAGGAAGCCCCTGCACCATTCGGGCCGCCTACCCCGTGGCCATCGAATGAGGTCCGAGATCGCCGCGACGTTGTCGCGGCTCTGGGTTCGTATAGCCCGGGCGGGCCGCTGTCCCGGGTGCGCCGGTTCGCCGAACGCGAACTCCTCGGTGATCACCCCGACCTCGTCGGCGAGGTACTGCTTGGCCCGCTGCAGTGGCTCCAGGTCGGTCAACGCGAGGCGGAAGCGATACACCGTGCTGGGTCCCCGCCCGGGACGGTCGTACGAGTACGACCCGACGTGGCCATCACCGTTGATGAGGCCGCAGAGGTACCCGCGCCGGTAGTCGGGCCACGCCTCCGGCGCCATCGCAAACCGACCGGTGCCGAGGAGGCTGTCGTTGAGGGTCAGGTGGGGTCGCCTGGCGGGCCCGCACTCGGCTCCCACGACGTGCTTCCACCCGCGTCGGCTCAGGAAGCGGTGGTCGGCGCTCGTGACCAACTCGGTCCCGTCGCCGAGGGTCACCCGATATGCCGGCTTGATCGTGGACCAGTGGTCGAGGACTCGGGTCCTTTCGTAGCGGCGGTAGTTCCCGCGGCGGGTCGTGCCGTACACGACGTCCCCGGGGGAGACATCAGCGATCCGGCGGCTCAGCCCGTCCCCCATCAGCACGGGTGTGTCGCCCGAGAGGCAGTAGGTACAGGCGTGCGTGCAACCCCTGTACGGGTTGATCGTCCAGCGGAACGGCATCTGCGACTGCTTCGGCACGCGGTTGAGCACCGACTTGGCTTGGACCTCGTAGAAGCGGATGTCCATCGCCTCGGGTGCGTCGAAGGTGCGGACCCGCGCCGGGTCGCGGTATCCGGGGAGTGACTGGCCCTGTTGCTCGACTTTCAGCTCGTCCCACCGCACAAACGTATGTTCGCATAGGCGGAGGACGCAACGAGGGCGGTGAGTTGCGCACCCGTCCAAAAAAAACTCCTCAGGCGACTGAGGAGTTTCAGGAGGGCGGGCGTCTTCCAGGGCGAGCGCGCACCGCGCGAGCCGGGCCGGGGCGCTACTCCCCGTTCAGCGTCACCACCAGCCGCCGCGAGCCCCCGCGATCGCGGTGCTCGCACAGGTAGATCCCCTGCCAGGTGCCCAAGGCGAAGGCGCCGTCGCGGACCGGGAGCGTCAGGTCCAGGCCCGTCAGGGAGGCCTTGATGTGGGCCGGCATGTCGTCGGCGCCCTCGAGGGTGTGGGTCCAGTAGGGCGCGTCCTCGGGAACGGCGTCGTCGACCCAGGAGCGGAAGTCGTCCCGCACCGCCGGCGAGGCGTTCTCGTTCACCGTCAACGAGGCCGACGTGTGCTGGAGCATCAGGTGGGCGAGCCCGATCCGGACAGAGCCGAGCTCAGGGATTCCCTCCTCGACCTCATGGGTGATCAGATGGAAGCCACGAGAGCGGGCCGCTAAGGCGATTTCGTGCTGTACCCACACGATTCGACCCTATGCTGGCAAGGACGGGGAACCCGCGAACGAGGAGGAGCATGGATCCGCCCCTCCGCGAGCGCATCAGCTGGCGGACATCGATGAGCACAGGAGTCGACGTTCCGGCTAGTGCTGCTTCGATGGCGCGTGCCGGCGCCGCCGCGGCCGCGGCTCTGCACGTGACCTTCGTGGCGCTCTGCTTCGCGATCGTCCTGCTCGTCGAGGGGCAGGACAGCGAGGTCCTCGGCGGCTACGCGTCGGCTGTCGCCACGCTTGCGGCCGCCGCGTACCTCGTCTCGCGCGCGCGTGAGCGGGTTGCCTACCTGCTCACGAACCTCACCGACGCGGTGCGGCGGGACCCGCTGACCGACCTGCTGAACCGCCGCGGCTTCGAGGAGGTCTTCGACCTCGAGCTCGAGCGCTGCCGGCGGGACGACGTCCGACGCGGTGCTGCAGGCGGCCGACCACGCCCTGTACGCCGCCAAGCGCCTGGGCCGCAACCGGTCGGTCATCTCGAGCGCCGAGGTGCCGGGAATCCTGGCGCGCGGGGCCTCGGCGGGCCGCGACCACGGCTTCGTGGAGGTCGGGGCGCTGGTGAGCCTGGCCGAGTCGCTGGACGTGCGCGACTCCGGCAACCCCGCCCACTGCCACCGCGTGGGTCGCTACTCCGAGCTGATCGCCCGCGAGCTGGGCCTGTCGCCCGACGAGGTCGAGCGGCTGCGCCTGGCGGGGATCCTCCACGACGTCGGCCGGGTGGCTGTCCCCGAAGGCGTGGTGGAGAAGGCCGGCCCGCTCAGCGACGAGGAGTGGGGCTGGGTCCGCGCTCACCCCTCCACGGGGGCGCGGTTGCTGGAGAGCACGGACTTCCACGAGGTGAGGGACTGGATCCGCCTGCACCACGAGCGCCCGGACGGCACCGGCTACCCCGAGGGCCTGAACGGCGACGAGGTGCCGCTCGAGGCACGGATCATCGCGGTGGCCGACGCCTACGAGGCCATGACCAGCGATCGGCCCTACCGCGCGGCCCTCGGAGCCGACGAGGCGGCCGAGGAGTTGCGTATCGGCGCCGGGAGGCAATTCGACGAGCGGGTGGTGGAGGCCCTGCTCCGGGTGGTGTAGGTAAAGTCACCCCGCCTTGACGACGCACGCTCTAGGGAGCTCAGAGAGCAGTGCGGGCATGAACGTCCTGCGTTACCTGGATCTGGTGTTGCTGGCCGTCGCCCTGCCCGTCTTCCTGCTCACCGGACTGCCGATGCTCGGCTACGCCGCCGCTGCTGTGGCGTGGCTCGTACAGCGTGGCATCCAGTACCTGAGCGATCGCAAGGCGCGCGAGTCCGACGACCCGCGCCAGGTGGCCGGCGTGCTGGCCGGCAGCATGCTCGTCCGGGGCTGGCTCACCGCGCTGATCGTGTTTGGCGTCGGCATGGCCGGGGACCGGGAGGACGGCTTGGCCGCGGCAGTGTTGGTCATCTCACTGTTCACCGCGTACCTAAGTGCCACGATGATCACCCGACCGTTTGAGAGGCCGAAGCCATGACCGCGGTGTTCTCGCGGCTCTCCACGCGGCAGATCATCCTGATCGTGGCCGGTCTCATCCTGGCCCTCATGATCGCCCTGTTCGGGATCTTCGGCTCCGCCGGGCAGAACAACGAGTTCCAGCCTCAGAACGAGTTCCAGCTCACCCCCTGGATCGAGATCCACATTGGCGGGCTGGACCTGAGCATCACCAAGGCCGTCTTCTACGTCGTCGTGGCCTGCGTTCTCACGTGCGTCGCGATGGTCTACATCGCCAACCGGATGCAGGACCGCCCCAACAACGTGCAGACGGCGGTCGAGATGACCTACGACCTGACCTTCAACCAGATCACGCGGGCGAACATGCAGGCCGAGCTGGCCCGCAAGTGGTTCCCGTTCATCGCGGCGATCTTCTTCTTCATCCTGATCTCGAACCTGATCGGGTACATCCCGCTGCCGACCAACACCGAGCACCCGATTCACATCGGCAGCCTGGAGATCCCGTCGTTCGCGATCTACGCGGCCACGGCGAACGTGTCGGTTCCGCTGGTCCTGACCCTGGTCGTGTGGTTCTCGTACCACATCGAAGGCATCAGGGCGAAGGGCTTCAAGGGCTACTTCAAGGGCTGGCTGCCGGCGGGAATCGGCGGTGGGCTGGCGATCCTCGTCTTCCCGATCGAGGTCATCTCGCAGTTCGTCCGGATCATCTCCCTGTCGGTGCGATTGTTCGCCAACCTCTTGGCCGGCCACCTGCTGATCCTGTTCATGGGCGGCGGTCTCGTGGTCATCCTCGGCATCGCGGCGCTGGGCCCCCTCACCCTGATCGTGGCGATCGTCTTCTTCATCTTCGAGGTCATCCTGATCGCCGGGCTCCAGGCCTTCATCTTTTCGACCTTGACCGCTATCTACCTCGGTGAGGCCACCGAGGGCCACTAAGGAGGACTAATGGAAGACCTACTAACACTCGTTATCGCCCAGGGCAGTCCCAAGGCGACGGCGTCGATCGCGCTTGGCGTGGGCGCGGGCCTCGGGACCATCGGCCCGGGCATCGGTGTCGGCTACATCTTCGGCAAGGTGATCGAGTCGGTCACCCGGCAGCCCGAGATGCGCGAGGAGATCACCTCCATTCAGTGGCTGGGCTTCGCGCTGACCGAGGCGATCGTCTTCTACGCGTTCATCTTCGGCCTGATCGCGTTCTTCCTCGGCGGCTCCGGCTGATGTCGGGGGTGGCGCTCCCGCTGGCCGCGGAAGGCGGCTCGGGCAACTTCCTCGTCACCCCCAGCGTGGGGTTGATGATCTGGACGCTGCTCGCGTTCGGGATCAGCTTCCTGATCCTGCGCAAGGTCGCCTTCCCGCGGATCGCCGATGCCCTGGACAAGCGCCGGCGGGCGATCGAGGAGTCGATCGACCACGCCGAGCAGACCAAGCGCGAGGCCGACGAGCTGCTCGAGGAGTACCGCGCACGGCTGCGCGAGGCCCGCGAGCAGGCCGACGACATCACCGCGCGTGCCCAGAGGGCTGCGAACCACCACGAGGAGCAGTCGAAGATCGACGCCAAGAAGCTCCGCGACGAGCTGATGGAGTCCACGCGGAAGGACATCGAGCAGGAGACGCGGCGGGCGCTGGACGACATCCGCAAGGAGGTCGCCAACCTGACCGTGCTGGCCACCGAGAAGGTGACCCGCAAGACGCTCGACGACGACGACCACCGGCGCCTGATCGAAGAGGCTCTGGGAGAGGTCGACTTCTCACAGTTGGCCGGCGACGAGGGGAACGGCAGGCACTAGATGGAGGAGATCGCCGAGGTCTACTCGCGATCGCTGTTCGAGGTCGCCCAGGAGCACGACGTGCTCGACCGAGTGCATGACGAGCTCGGCGAGTTCGTCGACGCCCTTGACGAGAACCGCGACCTGCAGGTCTTCTTCTTCTCGCCCTACTTCTCCGCCAAGGAGAAGAAGGAGGGGATCGATCAGGCCGTCACCGACGCAGACGAGCGGTTCCTCCACTTCCTCGAGATGCTCGCCGAGCGCCACCGGCTCCCGGCGATCTTCCGCATCCGCCGCGAGTACGACCGGATGTGGGCCGAGGAGAACAAGCTCCTGCCCGTGTCGGTGACCACGGCGGTCAAGCTCGACGAGCAGGTAGTGAACGACATCGGCAGGCGGATCGAGGAGCAGACCGGCAAGCGGATCGAGCTGTCGAGCACGATCGACCCCGGCATCGTCGGCGGCCTGGTGCTCCAGGTCGGCAACATGATCATGGACGCAAGCCTCAAGGCCCGCCTCGAGCGGCTGAGAAAGCAAGTAGCCCGAGGCGCCTAGGCCTCAGAAGGAGAACCCCAGACCGTGCAGATCAAGCCAGACGAGATCACCAGCATCCTCAAGAGCCGCATCGAGGGACTCGACGACGGCGACGGAGGCGACCTCTCCGAGGTCGGCACCGTGCTGTCCATCGCCGACGGCATCTCGCGCGTGCACGGCCTGGACAACTGCATGTCGCTCGAGATGCTCGAGTTCCCCCACGACGTGACGGGGCTCGCGCTCAACCTCGAGTCCGACAACGTCGGCGCCGTGCTGTTCGGCGACTGGGACAAGATCGAGGAGGGCGACACGGTCAAGCGGACCGGGCGCCTGCTCGAGATCCCGGTGGGCGAGGGGCTGCTCGGCCGCATCGTCAACCCGCTCGGCGAGCCGCTGGACGGCAAGGGAGACATCGAGTTCGAGGGCACCCGCCCCGCCGAGTTCAAGGCGCCCGGCGTGGTGCAGCGCCAGCCCGTCGAGGAGCCGATGCTCACCGGACTGAAGGCCGTCGACTCCATGACCGCCATCGGGCGCGGTCAGCGCGAGCTGATCATCGGCGACCGCCAGACCGGCAAGTCGCAGGTCGCGATCGACACCATCATCAACAACGCCGAGTCCGACCTGATCTCGATCTACGTGGCCATCGGGCAGCGCATGTCGACGGTCGTGGGCGTGGCCCAGACGCTCGAGGAGAACGGGGCGCTGGACTCGACGATCATCGTCGCCGCGCCGGCCGACGAGGCCGCGCCGATCAAGTTCATGGCCCCCTACGCGGGCTGCGCCATGGGCGAGCACTTCCTCTACAACGGCAAGCACGCGCTGTGCATCTACGACGACCTGACCAAGCACGCCTACGCGTACAGGCAGATGTCGCTGCTGCTGCGCCGCCCGCCGGGCCGTGAGGCCTACCCGGGCGACGTCTTCTACCTGCACTCGCGCCTGCTGGAGCGAGCGGTGAAGCTCAACGACGACCTTGGTGGCGGGTCGCTCACCGCGCTGCCGATCATCGAGACCCAGGCGGGCGACGTGTCGGCCTACGTGCCGACCAACGTCATCTCGATCACCGACGGCCAGATCTTCCTGGAGGGCGACCTGTTCCGCTCGGGCGTGCGGCCGGCGATCAACGTGGGCATCTCGGTGTCCAGGGTGGGCGGCAACGCGCAGCCCAAGCCGATGAAGAAGGTGGCCGGCAAGCTGCGCCTGGACCTCTCGCAGTACCGCGAGCTGGAGTCCTTCGCGCAGTTCGGCTCCGAGCTGGACGCCGACACGCAGGCCACGCTGGCCCGCGGCGAGCGCCTGGTCGAGACGCTCAACCAGGATGAGCTGAAGCCCTGGAAGATCCAGCACCAGGTGGCGGCGATCTACTCGGGCACCGGCGGTTTCCTGGACCGGATCAAGGTCGACCGGGTGCCGGAGTTCCACGAGCAGCTGCTCCAGCGGCTCGACTCCGAGGAGTCGGACCTGATGGAGAGCATCGCCGACGGGACCTGGGACGACGACACCGAGGAGAAGCTCGGCGAGGCCATCCGCGATGCCATCGACGACTTCGGACCCGACTTCGACGAGGAGGGCAACGAGCTCGAAGAGGGCGAGTCCGACCGCGTGAAGTCCGGGGAGGAGCGCGAGAAGGAGGGCCGCACCGCGGGCTCGGGCGAGGACGACGACGACTCCGACGACTCCGACGAGGACGACAAGGACGACGAAGGACGACAAGGACGAGAAGGACGACAAGGACAAGGACGACAGCTAGCCGCCCATGGCCTCCCAGAAGGACACCAAGAGCCGCATCTCTTCTGTGAAGAACATCCAGAAGATCACGCGCGCGATGGAGATGGTCGCCGCGGCTCGCCTGCGCCGCGCCGAGCAGCGCATCGAGGCCATGCGCCCCTACGCCGACGCCATCCGGCGCATGACCGGCCGCGTGGTCGAGGCGGTGGAGCGCATCCCCGATATGCCCCTGCTCGAGGAGCACGACGACATCAAGCGCGTCGGGCTGCTGCTCATCACCGGCGACCGCGGCCTGGCCGGCCCCTTCAACTCCCAGATCATGCGCGCGGCCAACCAGCGCGAGCGCGAGCTGCGCGACGAGGGCAAGGAGGCCGTCTGGTTCGCCTCGGGCAAGCGCGGGATCTCCTCGCTCTCGTTCCGCGGCAAGGACGTGGTGGTCGCCCGCCAGGGCTACACCGACCGCCCCGCCTACTCCAACGCCCGCGCCCTGGCAAACGACATCGAGAGCGAGTACGAGTCGGGCAACGTCGACCGGGTCGAGATCATCTTCAACCACTACGAGTCGGCCATGAGCCAGGAGGTCCAGAAGGACGTCCTGCTGCCCCTGCAGCAGATCGAGGCCCTGGTGGTCGACGAGGAGGAAGGGGACGTCCGCGAGGACCCCGAGGAGAAGAAGCGCCAGGGGCTGTGGATCTACGAGCCCGACCCCGAGGAGATGCTCAAGCGCCTCGTGCCCGACTACATCGAGATCTCGATCTACAGGGCCCTGCTCGAGTCGACCGCGTCAGAGCACGGCGCACGCATGACCGCCATGCGCAACGCCCAGGAGAACGCAACCGAGATGATCGACGACCTCGAGCTCCAGATGAACCGTCAGCGCCAGGCCGAGATCACGCAGGAGATCATGGAAGTGGTCGCCGGCGCCGAGGGCCTTACCTAAGACAGCAAGGAGAACCGTGGAAGCAGCTACCCAGAGCGAGAAGTCAGAGCAGAACGGCGGCGGCCAGAACGTCGGCCGCGTCGAGGAGATCGCCGGCGTGGTGATCGAGGCCGTCTTCCCTGACGACCTGCCCGAGATCAACACCGCTCTCGAGGCCGACCTTGACCCGCAGACCGGCGAGTCCGACGACGACGAGGACAAGCAGCTGGCCGGTACCGAGGCGCAGCCCGGCGGCGCGGACGGCCAGCACACGGTGATCTTCGAGGTCCAGCAGCACCTGGGCGACGACCGCGTGCGCGCGGTCGCCATGGACGCCACCGACGGCCTCCAGCGCGGCGCCGAGATCCGCGACACCGGCGGCCCCATCACCGTGCCGGTGGGCGACGTCACCCTGGGACGCATCTTCAACCTGCTCGGCGAGGTGATCGACGGCGGCGAGGAGGTCGAGGTCGAGGAGCGCTGGCCGATCCACCGCAGCGCGCCGAGCGTCGAGAACCTGACGCCGACCCGCGAGGTGCTGGAGACCGGGATCAAGGTCATCGACCTGCTCGCGCCCTACGCCAAGGGCGGCAAGGTCGGCCTGTTCGGCGGCGCCGGCGTGGGCAAGACGGTCCTGATCCAGGAGCTGATCCGCAACATCGCCGAGGAGCACGAGGGCCTGTCTGCCTTCGTGGGAGTGGGGGAGCGCTCGCGCGAGGGCAACGACCTCTGGCTCGAGATGAAGGAGTCGGGCGTCCTCGAGAAGACGATGCTCGTCTTCGGCCAGATGAACGAGCCGCCGGGAGCCCGCATGCGCGTGGCCCTGTCAGGCCTGACCATGGCGGAGTACTTCCGCGAGCAGGGTGGCCAGGACGTACTGCTGTTCATCGACAACATCTTCCGGTTCGTGCAGGCGGGCCAGGAGGTCTCCGCGCTCCTGGGTCGCATGCCCTCCCAGGTCGGCTACCAGCCCACGCTTGAGACCGAGATGGGCCAGCTGCAGGAGCGGATCACCTCAACCCAGGAGGGCTCGGTCACGTCGGTGCAGGCCATCTACGTGCCGGCCGACGACCTCACCGACCCGGCCCCGGCGTCGGTGTTCGCCCACCTCAACGCGACCACGACGCTGTCGCGGTCGATCTCCGAGAAGGGGATCTACCCGGCTGTCGACCCGCTCGACTCGACCTCCACGATCCTCAAGCCGGACATAGTGGGCGAGGAGCACTACCAGGTGGCCACGCAGGTCAAGGAGACGCTGCAGCGCTACAAGGAGCTGCAGGACATCATCGCCATCCTCGGCATCGACGAGCTCTCCGACGACGACCGCCAGCTGGTGCAGCGCGCCCGCAAGATCGAGCGCTTCCTGTCGCAGCCGTTCTTCGTGGCCGAGGCGTTCACGGGTTCACCCGGCATCTACGTGCCGATCGAGGACACCGTGCGCTCGTTCAAGGAGATCGTCGAGGGCAAGCACGACGACCTGCCCGAGCGCGCCTTCTACATGAAGGGCTCGATCGACGACGTCGCGCAGGAGGCCGGCTCCGACGAGGACGAGGACGAGGAGTCCGACGACTCCGACTCCGATTCCGGCGACAACGGCGAGGACAGCTCGGAGGAGAATGGCTCGTAGCCCCTTCCCCTGCGAGGTCCTCACGCCAGAGGGCAAGATCTTCGACGACGAGGTGGAGATGGTCTCCACCCGCTCGCAGACGGGCGGGCTGGGGATCCTGGCCAACCACGCGCCGCTGATGGCGATGCTGGAGCCCACCGAGCTGCGCCTGTACAAGTCGGACTCCGACGTGGTGACGTTCGCCCAGGGCGAGGGCTACATGCAGGTGATCGACAACTCGGCCCTGCTGATCCTGGAGGACGCCCATGCGCCCGAGGACCTCGATCGCTCCGAGCTGGAGTCGCAGCTCAAGGAGGCCGAGAAGTCGCGCGACGAGTCCGAGAAGGGCACCGAGGGGTACCAGCGGTGCGTGCGCGAGGTCAGGCGCCTGAACGCCTTCCTCGAGATCGGGCAGAGCGGCTCGTAGCGGCCCCGGCGTCGATCTGCCCCGGGTGCGGCCTCGAGCTGCCCCGCACCGATGGGCCGACGCATCCATACATCGGCGCCTCGCCGGAATGCTGGGCCCAGTACGGCGAGCTGCTGTCGCTGGACTACGGGCAGCTGGACATGCCGGACTTCCACCGGCTCACGGTCGACGCCTACGCCGCCCAGCACCCCGGCCGGCCCGGGCGACAGGCCGAGCAGTCGGTGGCCGTGCACCTGGCCGGCCTCTGCCTCGTGCTCGAGCGCGAGGCCGACCCGGACTACGTGCACCGGCTGTTCCCGACGCTGACCGAGAAGCAGCGCCCGTTCGGGTGGCTGGAGCCGCCGCCGCAGCTGGGCACGGTCACGGTGGCCGACGTGCTCGACGCCTCCTGCCACGAGGAGTACGGAGCGCGGATCAGGGACTGGGGGCTGAACGTGTGGGCGGCCTGGGCGCCGCACCAGCAGACGATCAGGGCCTGGCTCGACGAAGCCGCCTAGAGCCCGTGCGGACTGTATGGTCGCGCGCCATGGGTGAGCGAACGGAGCACGCGCCCGGGACTTTCTCCTGGGTGGATCTGAACACCCCGGATGCCGAGGGCGCCAAGGGGTTCTACGAGACCCTGTTCGGCTGGGAATCCGAGGATGCCCCCGCCGGCGAGGGCCGCACGTACACGATGCTGCGCCGGCGAGGCAAGGAGGTGGCGGGCCTCTTCGAGATGAACGTGGAGGGGATCCCACCGTCCTGGACGTCGTACGTCACCACGGACGACGTCGACGCCGCGGCCGAACAGGCGAAGAGCTTGGGCGCGAGCATCATGCAGGGGCCCTTCGACGTGATGGAGGCCGGTCGCCTGGTCGTGATGTCCGACCCCCAGGGCGCGGTGCTCGCCATGTGGCAGCCCAACCGGAGCATCGGCGCCACGCTCGTGAACGAGCACGGCTCGCTGACCATGAACCAGCTCAACAGCTCCGACCCCGAGGGCGCGCAGCGCTTCTACGAGGAGCTGTTCGGATGGCGCTTCGATGCCCTGGACACCGGCGACCGGCCGCCGTTCTGGAGCGTCTACAACGGCGACACGCTGAACGCCGGGATGATGCCCCTGCCCGAGGGCGCCCCGCTTCCCTCGCACTGGCTGGCCTACTTCGCCGTGGACGACCTCGACGCCGCACAGGGCCTCATCGCCGACAGCGGCGGACAGGTGCTCGTGTCGCCCACCTCGATCCCGGCGGGGCGCTTTCTTGTCGCGCGGGACCCCCAAGGCGCGTACTTCGCCCTCTTCGAAGGAGAACTGGACCCTTGAGAATCCTCGTCACCTCGTCTCGCATGCCCTTCGCGCTGGGCATGGTCCGCAAGCTGGCCTCTGATGGCCACGAGGTGTTCGCGGCCGACGACTACGCGCTGTCGCCCGGCAGCCACTCCAAGTACCTGAGCGGCCACTTCGTCTACCCCTCGCCCCGCAGCGACACGGCGGGCTTCATCGGCGCGCTGGAGGGGCTGGCCCAGGACAACGCGATCGACGTGATCGTCCCGGCGTTCGAGGAGGTCTTCTACCTCTCCACGCAGATCGACCGGGTGAGGCAGTTCTGCAACGTGTTCGCCTCGCCGTTCTCGACGCTCGTACGGCTGCACGACAAGGGGGCCTTCGAGCAGCTGGTCACCAAGCTCGGCCTGCCCATTCCCCAGACCGTGATCGCCTCCAGCGACGAGGAGCTCAAGGACGCCACCGAGAGCATGGGCAAGTACTTCGCGCGCGCTGCCTTCTCACGCGGCGGGGTCAGCTGCCTGACCAACACGGGCCCGCTGGCCGGCGCGCTGAAGATCGAGGACATCCACCCGACCCCGGAGTCGCCGTGGCTGGTGCAGCCGTTCGTGGAGGGCGAGACCGTCTGCTCCTACAGCACGGCGCACGAAGGCAAGGTCACCTCGCACCTGCTGTACCGGATCCCGCGCCAGTGGAAGCACGCCACCGGCATCGGGTTCGAGTCGATCGACGCCACCGAGGCGCTGCGGCTGATCGAGCCGGTGATCGCGGAGCTGGGCTACACGGGCCAGGTCTCGTTCGACTTCATCATCACCGACGACGGGCTCAGCTACGTGGAGTGCAACCCGCGGCCGACCGACGGCGTGCTGCTCATGCCGCGCGACGAGCTGTCGAAGGGGATCCTCGAGCCGGGCGGCGAGACCTACGTGCTCGACCCCGGCGCCCAGGTGCAGCTCGACCTGGCTGTGCTGGCCGACGGCTTCGCCGACCACCTGCACCGCCTGCCCGACACCATCCACGACCTCGCTCAGGTCGAGGACGCCGGAAAGGGCTGGCGCGACCCGATGCCGACGCTGTACTCGGCGCTGGCGGTGGCCCACTTCGCCGGCCAGAGCCTGCGCGAGCACAAGGCCCTGTTCGAGGCCATGGCGGGCGACATGAACTGGGACGGCGAGCCGATCGACGGCATGTCGGAGGCTGACGCGAAGCTGCTGACCGGGCTGCGGCCGGGCTAGGCCTTCGCGTCGCCGTAAGGGGCGTCGCGCCCCCTCACGGCCTCCTTGAACCCCTTCTCCATCGCGGCCTGCTGGAACGCATAACCCTCGGGCGTGTGGCGGGCGATGCCGTCGAAGAACACGCTCAGCGTCTGTGTGGCGTCGAGTCCCTGGGCCTTGATCGTCTGGTTGACCGCCAGCTTGTGCATCACCAGCTGGTTGACCGGTGTATGCGCGACGCGCTGGACCAGCTCCTCGAAGCGGTCGTCCAGCTCGGCGGCGGGGTGGGACTCGAGCGCCAGGCCCCAGTCGGCGGCCTGGGCCCCCTCCAGCAGGTCGCCGGTGAACAGCAGCCGCTTGGCGCGCTCGGGGCCGATCCGGTGCGCCCACAGCATTGACGTGGGCACGCCCCACACCCGCGCGGGTGGGTAGCCGATGCGCGCGTCGTCGGCGATCACCAGCAGGTCCGAGCACAGCGCCATGTCGGTGCCGCCGGCCACGCAGAACCCGTGCACCTTGCACAACGTGGGCTTGTCGGAGTGGAACAGCGACATGAACCCGCGCAGATTGCGGCTCATGAACTGCCAGTCGATGACCGGGTCCCAGGTCTGTGAGGGGTCGTGGTTGGCGATCTGGTGCTCGGCGAACTCCTTCAGGTCGTAGCCACCACAGAAGCCCTTGCCGGCCCCGCTCAGCGTGATCACGTGGACGGCGGGATCGAGGTTGGCCCGCTCGACGCACTCGGCCAGCTCGCGCGGCATGTCGAGCGTGATTCCGTTGCCGCGCTCGGGCCTGTCGAGCACGATGCGCGCGACGCGGCCGTCGACCTCGTAGGAGAGGGTCTCCATCAGACGGCCAGCGCGCGCTCCGTGATCGCCTCCGCGTCGACCTCCTTGGGGAGGGTGCCGAAGACGCCGCCGCCGTTCCCGTTCAGCCGTGAGGCACAGAAGCCCTGCGAGACCGCCTCGGGCGTGTGGCGGATGAGCAGACTGGCCTGGAGGCCGAGAGCGAGGTCTTCGACGAGCTGCCGAGCCTCCCACTGGGGATCGGTCACCGAGGGGACGCTGAGCTTGTCCAGGTGGGCGTCGAAGCGCACGTTCGCTCCGCGGGCCTGCTCCAGCTCGGCCATGAACGCGGGGAGCGCCTCGGGCTCCTTGGCAATCACACGCAGCACGTCCAGCGCCGCCACGTTGCCCGATCCCTCCCAGATGGAGTTCAGCGGCGAGTCGCGCAGCAGCCGCGGCATCCCCGACTCCTCCACGTAGCCGTTGCCACCCAGGCACTCGAGGGCCTCGGCCGCGTGCACGGGCGCGCGCTTGCACACCCAGTACTTGCTGACCGCGGTGGCGATGCGGCGGAAGGGCGCGTCGGACTCGTCGTAGGCCCGCGCCACCCGCATGGCGGTGGCCGTGGCGGCCTCGGACTCGATCGCCAGGTCGGCGAGCACGTTGCGCATCAGCGGCTGCTCGACCAGCGGCGCGCCGAAGGCCGACCGGTGGCGGGCGTGGTGCACGGCCTGCGCGGTGCCCCAGCGGATCCCGGCCGCCGAGCCGATCAGGCAGTCCAGACGGGTGTGGTTGACCATGCGGGTGATCGCGGCCACGCCGCGGCCCTCCTCACCCACCAGGCGCCCCTTCACGCCGTGGAACTCCACCTCGGACGAGGGCAGCGAGCGGGTGCCGAGCTTGTCCTTCAGCCGCTGGACGCGGAAGCCGGGGTCGTCGCCCTCGATCAGGAAGCACGACAGTCCCTCCGGCGCCTGGGCGAGCGTGAGGAAGACGTCGCAGGGCGGATAGGAGCAGAACCACTTGTGGCCTGTGATCTCGTACAGCCCGTCGCCCGCGGCCTCGGCCGAGGTGGTGTTGGCGCGCACGTCGGAGCCGCCCTGCTTCTCGGTCATGGCCATGCCGGCCAGCGCGCCCTGGTCGAACGACGGGAGGGTGAGGCGCGGCTCCCACTGGGCGGCCAGCTCCTCGTCGAGGCGCAGCGCCGGGATCACCGAGTAGGTCATGGACACGGGGCACATCACGCCCGCGTTGGCCTGGCTCCAGAGGTACATCAGCCCGGCTCGCACCACGTGGGCGCCCTCGCGGGGATCGCGCCACGGCAGCGAGTGGATTTCGCGCTCGATCGCCTGGCGCAGCAGCCAGTCCCAGGAGGGGTCGAGCTCGACCTCGCCCACGCGGTTGCCGTAGCGGTCGTGCGTTCGCAGGCGGGGCTCGTTGCGCTCGGCGCGCTCGGAGTGCTCGATCGTCTCGGGGGTGCCGGCCAGTGCGCCGGTGTCGCGTAGGCGGTCCTCGCCCCAGGCGCCGCCCTCGCGTGCCACCGCCTCGCCGAGTGCCAGGTCGGCGTCAAAGACGTTGTACGGCGCCAGCGGGGGCGGCTGGTTGAGCACTTGGTGGGTGTCAGGCGACTGGCGCCAGGCGACGGCCATGGGCGATCTCCTCTCGAGGGACGGCATCGGTGCAGAGCTTGACCAGGGTGGCCACGAGCCGGTCGTGGTCGCCCGGGGAGGGGTCGGCCAGCGGGCCGACCAGGGCCTCGCCCAGGGCGCCGACCAGCGCGGCGGCCACCGTGGCGGTGTCGTGGGGCGGTAACTCGCCGGCGCCCACCCCCTCGTCCAGGGTGCGGGCGAAGGCGTCGCGATAGCCGCGGCGCAGACGGAGCCGCTCGGCCTCGACCGCGGGGTCGACCGGCTCGGCCAGCTGCGACCAGGCCAGGCGTTTGCCGGCGAGCGCGCGGCGGGCGAAGGCCTCAGCCGCGGCGGCGATGCGCTCCAGCGTGCTGCCGCCGGTCTCGGTCACCGTGCGCTCGACCACCTCCAGCTCGCGGCCCGCGGCCTGGCGGAAGACCTCGGCGAACAGCTCGGCCTTGGACCCGAAGTGCCGGTAGACGGTCCCAGTGGCCACGCCGGCTCGGGCCGCGACCGTCTGCACCCCGGCGGAGGCATACCCGCCCTCGGCGACCTGCGCGAGCGCAGCCGCCACGATGGCAGCACGCGTCTCCTCCTGGCGACGGAGAGTCCTCTTGGTCTGGCGGTAAGGCATCAGGAAGAAGTGAACCACGGTTCAGGGCTTCGTGCAATTAGCCTCCTCCGCCGTGCTCTCGGTCCTCATGCCCGTCTACAACGAGCTCGCCACCGTCGAACGGGCCGTGGCCGAGCTGCTCGACGCCGACCTCGGCGTCGACACGGAGGTGATTCTGGTCGACGACGGCTCGACCGACGGCACCTCGGAGCTGATCGCCAAGGCCGACTGGTCGGACAAGGTCATCGTGCTCAGCCACGACGTCAACCAGGGCAAGGGGGCCGCGGTGCGAACCGCGCTGGGCCACGCCAAGGGCGAGTTCTCGGCGATCTTCGACGCCGACCTCGAGTACGACCCCGAGGACCTCGCCGCCCTGCTCCCGCCGCTCACCCAGGGCCGCACCAACGCGGTGTTCGGGGTGCGGGCGTTCGACGGCTACACCAGCCACTCGTTCCTCTACGTGCTGGGCAACAAGGGCGTGACCCTGGCGGCCAACATCCTCTTCAACGTCTACCTGCGCGACCTCATGACGTGCCACAAGGCCATTCGCACCGAGGTCTTCCGCCGGCTGCCGCTGCAGGCGCGCGGCTTCGACATCGAGCCCGAGATCACCGCCCGCCTGCTCCAGGAGGGCGAGCGGATCTTCGAGGTCCCGGTGCACTACAAGGCGCGCAGCACCGAGGAGGGCAAGAAGCTCACCTCGGTGGACGGCCTTCGGGTCATCGCGACCCTCCTGCGCTGCCGCCTGTCGGGCGCGGCCCGGAAGTAGGGCCGCGCCGGGGCGGAGGGAGCCCCGGCGCGGCGGTGTCCCCCAGCTAGGCCTATTGGCCTAACGATGGTCGTGGTGCTGGGAGCAGTAGGCGTCCCGCGCGGCCGAGCCGCCGGAGAGCGGGGCGTAGGCGGTGGCCACTCGGATCGACTGGGCGGTGAGGGCCGCCGTGCGCTCGATCGAGTCCTCGACCAGCCTGCGCTGCAGCGGCGTCTGGGCGTTCACCAGCCGCTCGGCGTTGCGCCAGGCGGCTTCGCGCATGGCCGGGAAGGCCTGGAAGGTGGCCATGTCGTCGAGCCAGCCGGGAAGGTCGGCGTCACGTCGTCCAGGAACTGGTTGACCTTGTCGTGGTCGGGCTTGCGGCTGGAGCCGTCGGGCTTGACCAGCCCGATGCCGGCGAGCACGTAGCCGTCGTACGCGTCGAAGTAGTACCGCGCGAACACCGCGTCCTCGTGGTTGACGAAGTAGGGGTCGGAGAAGAAGCCCGGCGTCAGCGAGGCCCGCTGGTACTCCTCGGTGGTGCGCAGGTAGGTGAGCGAGAACATCGCGTTGTGGTCACAGGTCTCGGCCAGGCGGTCGAATCGCTGGGTCATCGAGCGGATTACCTTGTCGACGCAGGAGGGGCACCCTGATCGGCAGTCGTCCTCGGCGGACGGTTGGTAGGTGCCCGCCGACGGGGGCAGCCAGGAGGACCAGTCGATGAAGGGGGGCTCGTCGGCGGAGGCGCCGGCGGGGAGGGCCAGCAGCGCGAGCACCACGGCCGCCAGGAGGGCTCGCATGCCCTCCCTATCGACTCCGGCGTCTCGGGCAAGAGGGGGGTCAGACGGATGTACGAACCGGACCCACTAGAACAGGCGTCCGATGCGTGAGGTCGACCTGTTCATCCTGCTGCTCACGGCGGTGGTGCTCCTGGCCATGGCGGCGGAGAAGCGCCGCGTGCCGCACGCGGTCGCGTTGGTACTCGGCGGGCTGGTCATCGGGCTCGTCCCCTTCGCGCCCGACGTCGAGATCTCGCCCGAGCTGATTTTCCTGGTCTTCCTGCCGGTGATCCTCTACCCGTCCGCGTTTCGCTTCGCCTCCGAGGACATCCGGTTCGTGGCCCGCCCCGTGGTCCTGCTGGCCGTGGGGCTGGTGCTGGCCACCACGCTCGCCGTGGCCGTCGCCGCCCACCTCGTGGCCGGCCTTCCGTGGGAGATCGCCTTCGTGCTCGGTGCGGCGCTGGGACCCACCGACCCCGTCGCGGCGACCTCGATCATCCGCGGGCTCGGGGCGCCGGAGCGCGTCAGCGCGATCCTCGAGGGCGAGAGCCTGGTCAACGACGGCACCGGGCTCAGCGCGCTGCAGGTGGCGCTCGGGACGGTGGGAGTAGCCAGCTTCGCCCTGGGGTCGGCGACCCTGGAGTTCGGGGGCGTCGTGCTCGGAGGTATAGCCATGGGCGCGGTGGTGGGGTGGGTCGCCTCCCAGGTGCGGCGGCGCCTCGACCAACCCGAGGTCGAGATCGCCATCTCGGTGCTGACGGCCTACGGGGCCTTCCTCGCGGCCGACCGGCTGCACGTGTCCGGCATCCTCGCCGCGGTCGTCGCCGGGCTGATCATGGGCCGCCGCTCCCCGCGCGAGATCGCCCCCGCCACCCGCATGCGCGCGCTCGCGTTCTGGGAGCCGATCCAGTTCTTCGCGGAGTCGATGCTGTTTCTGCTGATCGGGCTCCAGTTCGCGCGGGTGCTGGACACCGAGACCAGCGCCGAGTTGGGCACGCTTATCGTGACCACGCTCGCCGTGGCCGCGGTCACCATCGGCGTCCGGGTGGCCTGGGTTCTGAGCGTCCCGTACATGGCTGGGTTCCGCGAGGCGCTGCGCTCGCGCACGTGGAAGCCGCGGGCGCTGCTCCCGGCCCGCGAGCTGGCACTGCTGGCCGGCGGCGGGATGCGCGGCGCGGTCTCCGCGGCCGCCGTTCTCTCGATCCCGATGGTGGTGGACGGGAAGCCGTTCCCCGAGCGCGACACGCTTCTGTTCGTGGGCTTCGGCGTGGTGGTGATCACGCTGGTCCTGCCGGCGCTGGGCATGGCGCCGCTGATCCGCCGCCTGGGCCTGGAGACCGGCGAGGGCCCCGACCAGCACGACGTCGAGGCCCGCCTGAAGGTGCTGGATGCGGCGCTCCAGCGGGCCGACGAGCTGGCCGAGGAGGACGGCGTGCCCGAGCAGGCGCTGGCGCGTGCCCGGGAGGACTTCGAGATGCGCGCGGCCCAGCTGCGCGACGAGGTGGCCTCCGACGAAGGGGACGCGCCCGACGCCGAGCTGCACGCCGCCGCGACCGACATCCGGCGCCAGCTGCTCGAGGCCGAGCGGGAGTGCCTGACCGAGCTGGCCGAGCGACGCGAGGTGACCGGCGACACCTTCCGCTCCATGGAGCGCGACCTCGACCTCGAACAGGCCCGGCTCGAAGAGCGGGAATGACATAGCGCGGAGCGCAGGCCGAGCATTGGTCGGCCGAGCACCGCCGGTCGATTCATTCTCTAGTCTCGGGATTCGATGGACGAGCGCTCAACCTGCGAGCGCCTCGTCACCTACGACACGTCGACCCTGGAGGGCATTGGCTCGGCCGCGGGGTTCGTCAAGGGCTGGCTCGAGGCCCGCGACGTGGAGGTGACCGGCACACACCACAACGGCCGCCCCGTGCTGGCCGCGACCGTCGGTGCCCAAAGCGGGCCGACCGTGGTCCTGCACGGCCACCTGGACGTGGTGCCCGGCCACCCCGATCAGTTCGAGCCCCGGGTAGAGGGCGACCGGCTGATCGGGCGCGGCGCCTACGACATGAAGGGCGGCCTCGCGGCGATGATGTGCGCCACCCGCGACCTGGCCGCCCAGGACGCCGTCCGGGTCCACTTCGTGTGCGTCTCCGACGAGGAGTCCGAGGAGGAGGACAACAGGGGCTCCGACCACCTCGTCGAACAGGGCTACGTGGGTGACTTCGCGATCACCGGAGAGCCCACCGACCTCCGCATCGGCGTGCAGGCCAAGGGCGTGCTGGCCATGCGCCTCGAGATCGCCGGCAAGGCGGCCCACGGCTCCACGCCGTGGGAGGGAGACAACGCCGTGCTCAAGGCGCTCGACACCTTCCGCCTGATCGAGGCGCTGCCCTTCGCCCGCGAGTCCTCCGACCTCTTCGACCGCCCCTCGATCAACCTGGGCCGCATCATCGGCGGCGACGCCCTCAACAAGGTGCCCGACCGCTGCACGATTGACGTGGACGTGCGCTACCTCCCCGAGCAGAACCCGGAGGCCATCCTGGCCGCGGTGTCCGAGCTGCCCGACTGCGAGGTGGTGAAGACCTTCCGCCGCGCCCCGGCGATCGTCTCGCGCGAGGACCCCTTCGTGGCCACGCTGGCCGAGGCCGTGGCCCGCGTCGCGCCCGAGGTGGGGGAGAGCATCTCGGTGGGCCGCGACGGCTCCTCCGACGCCGTCTCCTTCCTCCAAGCAGGCGTCCCCGCCATCGAGTTCGGCCCGGTGGGGGGCGGCCACCACGGCCCCGACGAGTGGGTATCGATCTCCTCGCTCGACCGCTACCGCCGCGCGCTGGTCGAGTTCGTCAGCCTCGTGCCCGAGCGCGTGAGCGCGTCAGGGTCCGGCCCCCCCGAAACTTAGGATCGCCTAGTCGTGGCCGCTCCGCTCAGCCAGCGCCCGCCTGGCGGCTGCAAGCCGTCGCATGGCGGCGTCCTCGGTCGCCGAGATAGCGCCGCTATCCCGGCTCCCTGCGTCCTTTCCCTGCTTGGCTTTCGCTCGCCAGATCGGGCACTGGCTTCACGGAGCGACCACTGATGCCGCTGTACGACGACTCAGACCGCGGCCCGAGCATGTGGAAGCGCCTGCTGCTCGGCGCCGTGCTGGTGATCTTCGCCTCCGCCTCGGCGACGGCCGTCGCCGCCTTCCGCGAGGTGGACCGAGTGGTCAACGCGCTGAAGCTTCAGCCCGAGCTCAAGCTCGGCGCCGACATCGCTAAGACCGAGCCCGGCAAGCCGCAGACGATCATGCTCATCGGCTCCGACCGCCGGCCCAAGCGCAACCTCGAGGGCGCCGCGTCCGACGCCCGCTCGGACACGATCATCCTCGTCCGGCTCGACCCCAAGAAGAAGGCGACGGCCCTGATGTCGCTGCCCCGCGACCTCAAGGTGAAGATCCCGGGCCACGGCACGGACAAGATCAACGCGGCCTACGAGCAGGGCGGCCCCCGGCTCACGCTGAAGACCGTCAAGCAGCTCACCGGCCTGCGCATCAACCACGTCATCAACATCGACTTCCGCAGCTTCTACGCCGGGGTCAACGCCCTCGGCTGCATCTACACCGACGTCGACCGGCGCTACTTCAACAACAGCGCCCAGTTCGCCTACATCAACGTGCCCGCCGGCTACCAGCGCCTGTGCGGCCGCGAGGCGCTCCAGTACGTGCGCTTCCGCTACGAGGACAACGACCTCGTGCGCTCCGCGCGCCAGCAGGACTTCCTGCGGCAGGCCAAGCAGCAGGTGGGCGCCGGCCGGCTGATCGAGGACCGCTCGAAGCTCGTGAAGATCTTCGGCAAGTACACCTCGTCGGACATCCGCGACCGCGCCGAGGTGCTGCGGATCGTCAAGCTCGCGGTCGGCTCGATCGACCAGCCGGTTCGCGAGGTCCACTTCGAGGGCCAGATCGGCGAGAGCTACGTGACCGCCAGCTCGCGCAGCGTGCGCAAGCTCGCGGCCCAGTTCCTCGGGGTGGAGGAGACGCCCGGCCCGCGCGGCAAGCTCAAGCCAAAGGGGCCGCGCAAGAAGCGCAAGGGTGGCGGCTCCAACAACCTCGAGAACATCCCGGCGGAGGGCCGCGACCAGGGCCTGCAGGCCGTGCAGCAGGGCCTCGGCAAGAACCTGCCGGTGCTCTACCCGACCAAGCGCCTGAGCGGCTCGCTGTTCGCCGGCCCGCCCCGCGTCTACAAGCTGAAGACCCGCAGCGGGCGCAGCTACGCCAGCTACCGGATGGTCATCAAGCGGGGCCGGGTGGGCGAGTACTACGGCCTGCAGGGCACCAAGTGGCGCGACGCACCCATCCTCGAAAACCCCTCCGAGAAGCGCAGGATCGGCAAGCGCACCTACGAGCTGCACTACGACGGCGATCGCCTGCGCCTGGTGGCGTGGCGGACCAAGAAGGCCGTCTACTGGATCTCGAACACCCTGCTCCAGTCGCTGTCCGAGCGCGAGATGCTCGGGATCGCCAAATCCGCGCGCGGTCTCTAGGCCTGGCATCACTAGCCTGGCCCGCTCGCTCATGCCAGAGAAGGAGCCCATAGGAGTCATCGGTGTCGGTTGGGTCGGCCTGTGCACGGCCGCCTGCTTCGCCGACCTCGGACACGATGTCTACGCGCGGGACATCGTGGAAGAGAAGGTGGAGTCGCTGCGCCGCGGCGAGGTGCCGATGCACGAGCCGGGCCTCACGGAGCTGGTGCAGAAGAACTCCGAGCGCCTGCACTTCACCACCGACATGAGCCAGGTGCTCGAGAACGCCTCGCTGCTGTTCTGCTGCGTCGACACCCCGCCGACCTACTCCGGCGACGCCGACCTCTCGCGCGTGGAGGCGGTCATCGCCGAGCTGGGCGAGTCGGAGGGCCACGCGATCGTCATGAAGAGCACGGTGCCGGTGGGCACGGGCCGCTCCATCACCCGTCGCTTCCCCAACGTCGGCTACGTGGCGAATCCCGAGTTCCTCAAGGAGGGCTCGGCGATCAAGGACTTCATGAATCCCGACCGCGTGGTGATCGGCGCCGACGAGGGCTCAAAGGGCTTCGCGCGCCGGGTCGACGCGCTGTACGCGACTCTCGGGGGCGACCGGGTGCGGACCGACGTGGCCAGCGCCGAGATGGTCAAGCTGGCCTCCAACGCCTTCCTGGCCACCAAGATCTCGTTCATCAACGAGATCGCCAACGTCTCCGAGGAGCTGGGCGCGGACGTCAAAGAGGTGGCCCGCGGGATGGGGCTCGACGAGCGCATCGGCCCGAAGTTCCTGGAGGCGGGCATCGGCTACGGCGGCAGCTGCTTTCCCAAGGACGTGAGCGCGCTGAAGCAGCTAGCCGGCAACAGCGGCTACCACTTCCAGCTGCTCACCGCGGTCATCGAGGTCAACGAGCTGCAGAAGCGGCGGACCGTCGGCAAGCTTCAGAAGCACCTGGGCTCGCTGGTCGGCAAGCACATCGCGCTGTTGGGGGTGGCCTTCAAGCCCAACACCGACGACGTGCGCGAGGCCACCAGCCTCGTGCTCTCGGCGCGACTGCAGGGCGAGGGCGCCCTGGTGCGGGTGTACGACCCGGTGGCCGCCGACGGCGCGCGCGAGATGCTGGGCGGCGCCACCATCGCTGCCTCGGCCGAGGAGGCGCTGGAGGGTGCCGACGGCGCCGTTCTCGTGACCGAGTGGAGCGAGTTCGGCACGCTCGACTGGCCCGCCCTGCGCGACAAGATGCGCGTGCCGCTGGTTGTCGACGGCCGCAACTTCCTCGACGGCGAGTCGCTCGTAGCTGCCGGGTTCAGCTACGAGGGCATCGGCAGGTAGGCCTTGCAGGCCCTGGTGCTCGCGGGCGGCGAGGGCACGCGCCTGCGGCCGCTCACCCGCACGGTGCCCAAGCCGGTGATGCCGCTCGCCGGGCGCCCGTTCCTCACCTTCATGCTCGACTGGGTGCGCTCGCACGGCGTCACCGAGGTGATCCTCTCGTGCGGCTTCTTGTCCGACGGCGTGCAGGCGGTGCTGGGCGACATCTACGAAGGGATGCGCCTGCGCTACGTGATCGAGCCCGAGCCGCTGGGCACCGCGGGGCCGGTCCGCCTCGCGCTCGACGAGGGGCTTCTGGAGGACCGCCTGCTGGTCCTCAACGGCGACGTGCTGACCGACATGGACCTGACCACCGAGCTGGCGCTGCACTCCGAGAAGGAGGCGCTCGCCACGCTGGCTCTGATCGCCGTCGAGGACACCTCCAGCTACGGCGTGGTCCCCACCGACGACGACGGCTGGGTGACTGAGTTCCTCGAGAAGTCCGACGGCCCGGCCCCCACCGACCGCATCAACGCCGGCGCCTACGTGCTGGAGCGCTCGGTGGTGGAGGAGATCCCCGCCGGCCGCCCGGTGTCCTTCGAGCGCGAGGTGTTCCCGACCCTGGTGGGCCGCGGTCTGCTCGGCTGGGCGGCCGACGGCTACTGGGTCGACATCGGGACCCCCGACCGCTACCTGGAAGCGACCTACGACCTGCTCGGCGGCCATCCCGCCAGCGGCCTGCCGCCGCGCGACGAGACCAGCTCGCTGATCGGCGAGGGCTGCCTGACCGCCGGGGCGCACATCGGCCCCCAAACGGTGCTCGGCGCCCACTGCTCGGTGGGCAGCGACACTGCGGTCGAGCGCTCGGTGCTTCACGATGGCGTGCTCGTGGGCCCCGACTGCGTCATCCGGGAGAGCGTGCTGGCCGAGGCCGTGCACGTGGGCCAGGGCGCCCTGGTGGAGCCGGGAGCCCTGGTGGGCGCGGGCGCGCGGGTCGAAGCCGGCGCGCGGGTCGAGGCCGGCGCGCGGGTCGAGCCGGGGGAGACGGTCGAGTGACCGCCATCGACCTGAGCTCCATCGAGCGCTTCGACCAGGCCGGGATGCTGGCCGACGTGATCGCCCAGCCGCTCCAGCTCGAGGACGCGCTGTGGCGCGCCGAGTCCGCGGCGGTGCCTCCCGCCGAGACGCCCGGCGGCCTCCTGGTGTGCGGTATGGGGGGCTCGGCCATCGGCGCCGACCTGGCCAACGCGGTGCTGGGCGACCGGGCCACGCGGCCGCTCCAGGTGCTGCGCGGCTACTCGCCTCCCGGCTGGCTGACCTCCGACTACTTCGTGCTGTGCTCCAGCTACTCGGGCGAGACCGAGGAGACGCTCGCCTGTTACGAGGCCGCCCGGGTGGCCGACGCGCCGCGCGCCGTGCTCACCACCGGCGGCAGCCTGGCCGAGATGGCCCGCGAGGACGGCGTGCCGGTGATCGGCATCCCGTCCGGCATGCAGCCACGCGCGGCCGTCATCTACATGGTCGTGGGTGCGATGGCCGCGGCCGCCGCCTGCGACGTGGCGCCGTCGCTACGCGGGGAGGTCGAGCAGGCCGAGCCGCTACTGCGACAGCTCGCGGACGACTGGGGCCCCGGCGCGGACGGCTCGCTCGCCGCCGAGGTGGCCCGCCGCCTGAACGGCACCGTGCCCGTGGTCCACGGGTCCGGCCCCACGCTGGCCCCGGCCAAGCGGTGGAAGACCCAGATCAACGAGAACGCCGAGACCGCGGCGTTCGTCTCACCGCTGCCCGAGGCCAACCACAACGAGATCTGTGGCTGGGAGCGCGGGCGTGGCCTGGCGCCTCTCTCGGCGGTGTTCCTGGAGAACGCCGACCAGCACCCGCGGGTGCGCCGGCGCGTCGAGCTGACGGCCAAGCTCGCCAGCGAGGCCGGTGCGGACTGCGTGCTGGTCGACGCCCAGGGGGACACACCGTTCGAGCGGGTGATGTCGCTGGTGCTGCTCGGGGACCTGGTGAGCTTCTACCTCGCCGTGCTGGAAGGCATCGACCCCACCCCGGTAGCACCGATCGAGCGGTTCAAGGCCGAGCTCGGCTGAGCGGCACCGGCACCGGCCGGGTGCCAAGTGCCTTGGCGCACAAGGCACACAAACCTTGACACAACCTTGGTAAGGTTGGCCTTCGAATGGACGGCCTGACCATTCATCAGGCGGCCGAGCTCACCGGCTGGTCGCCCAGGATGCTGCGCTATCTAGAGCGCGGTGGTCTCGTCGATCCGGAGCGAACGCCCGCCGGATACCGGCTGTTCGGCCCCGGGGAGCTCCAGCGCCTGCGCACCCTGCGCGCGCTGCTGGAACGCTTCGGCTGCGGATTGTCGGATGTCGCCTTCGCGGCGCGCCTGCGCAAGGAGAACGATCTGCGCAGCGAGTTGGACAGCTGGCTCGAGTCCGAGCCCGAACGCCCCCAGGGCGTCGCTTCCGAGGACTGGCTGGACTGGGAGCAGCGCAAGCACGAAGCGCTCCTGGCCGCCTCTTGACCACGATCACAGGAGAACAATGAGCACCGTCACCCAGACCGACTACAAGGTCGCCGACATCGAGCTTGCGGACTACGGCCGCAACGAGATCCGCCTCGCCGAGCACGAGATGCCCGGCCTGATGGCCACCCGCCGCGAGTACGCCGACAGCAAGCCGCTGGCCGGCGCCCGCATCGTCGGCTCTCTTCACATGACGGTGCAGACCGCCGTGCTCATCGAGACCCTGATCGCCCTCGGCGCCGAGGTGCGCTGGGCGTCGTGCAACATCTTCTCGACCCAGGACCACGCGGCCGCGGCCATCGCCGCTGCCGGCGTCCCCGTCTTCGCCTGGAAGGGCGAGACGCTGGAGGAGTACTGGTGGTGTATCGACCAGACCTTCCGCTGGCCCAACGGCGAGCAGCCGAACATGATCCTCGACGACGGCGGCGACGCCACGCTCTACGTCCACAAGGGCGCCGAGTTCGAGCGTGCCGGCGCGGTGCCCGATCCCGAGGGTGCCGACAACGAGGAGTTCCAGGTCATCCTGCGCTACCTGCAGGCTTCGCTCGAGGAGGACAACGAGCGCTTCACCAAGATCGGCGAGAGCGTTCAGGGCGTGACCGAGGAGACCACCACAGGCGTCCTGCGCCTGAACGAGATGCACCGCGACGGCACGCTGCTGTTCACGGCCATCAACGTGAACGACTCGGTCACCAAGTCGAAGTTCGACAACCTCTACGGCTGCCGCCACTCGCTGGTAGACGGCATCAACCGTGGCGTCGACGTGATGATCGCCGGCAAGGCCGCGGTCATCTGCGGCTTCGGCGACGTCGGCAAGGGCTGCGCGGAGTCGCTGCGTGGGCAGGGCGCTCGGGTGATCATCACCGAGATCGATCCCATCTGCGCGCTGCAGGCGGCGATGCAGGGCTACGAGGTCCAGACCCTGGAGTCCGTGGTGGAGACGGCGGACATCTTCATCACCACCACCGGCAACAAGGACATCATCACGGCCGACCACATGAGCCGGATGAAGCACCAGGCCATCGTGGGCAACATCGGCCACTTCGACAACGAGATCGACGTAATCGGGCTCACCAACACCGACGGCATCGAGAAGGTCAACATCAAGCCGCAGGTCGACGAGTGGCAGTTCCCGGACGGCCACTCGATCATCCTGCTCTCGGAGGGCCGGCTGCTCAACCTGGGCAACGCCACGGGTCACCCGAGCTTCGTGATGTCGAACTCGTTCACCAACCAGGTGCTGGCGCAGATCGAGCTCTACAGCAAGGCCGACGAGTACGAGCTCGGCGTCCACGTGCTGCCCAAGCACCTCGACGAGAGCGTGGCCCGACTGCACCTCGACGCCCTGGGCGTCGAGCTGACCGAGCTGACCCCCGACCAGGCGGCCTACATCGGCGTTCCGGTGGAGGGGCCGTACAAGTCGGATCACTACCGGTACTAGCGCGCAGGGCGCCCGCTCGGGCGCCGAGCGCATAGCGTGGGCGGAGGGCCGGATGCCGGTCCTCCGCTCCATCGCTGAGCGCTTCGAGAGGGAGGGCCCGCTCGACGGAATCTGCGTGGCGGCCTGCCTCCACGTCACCGCCGAGACCGGCGTGTTGGCGCGGACCCTGGAGCGCGGCGGGGCCGACGTCCGCATGGCCGCGGCCAACCCGCTGTCGACGCAAGACGACGTCGTGCAGGCGCTGGACGGCACCGGCGTCGCGGTCTCCTCCGAGCGCGGCGAGGGGCCCGAGCAGTACGTCGCCCACGTCAAGGCGCTCGCCGGCGCAAAGCCGGACATCACCCTCGACGACGGCGCCGACCTCGTCACCGCCGTCAATGCCGCCGGGCACACCGCGGTGGGCGGTACCGAGGAGACCACCACGGGAATCGTCCGCCTGCGCCACCTGGCCGAGGAGGGCGGCCTGCGCTACCCGATCCTCGCTGTCAACGAGGCGCGCACCGAGCGCACGTTCAATGACCGCCACGGCACCGGCCAGTCGGCGCTCGACGGCATCCTGCGCGCCACCAACATCCTGCTTGCCGGCCACACCCTGGTCCTGTTGGGCTACGGCTTCGCCGGCAAGGGGGTGGCCGAGCGCGCCCGCGGCGCGGGCGCCGCGGTGGTGGTCTGCGAGGTCGACGCCTTCCGCGCCCTGGAGGCCCGCATGGACGGCTTCGAGGTGATGCCGATCCTCGAGGCCGCCGAGCGCGGCGACATCTTCGTGACCGTCACGGGGTCCAAGTCGGTCCTGCGCGCCGAGCACTTCGAGCGCATGAAGGACGGCGCCCTGCTGGCCAACGCCGGCCACTTCGACGTGGAGATCGACATCGCCGGGCTGAGCGGGCTGGCTGAACGCCCCTCCCGCCAGGTGCTGCCGCTGGTGGAGGAGTTCGACCTGGGGGGTAAGAGGGTCCACCTGCTGGCCAACGGCCGCGTGGTGAACCTGGCTGCCGCGGATGGCCACCCGGCCTCGGTGATGGACGTCAGCTTCGCCCTCCAGGCGCTCGCCGTGGAGCACCTGGTCAAGAACGCCGGGAAGCTGGAGCCCAAGGTGCTGGCCGTGCCCCCCGAGCTGGACGACGAGGTGGCCCGGCTGAAGCTCGCGGCCCTCGGTGTCTCGATCGACGAGCTCACCGAGGGCCAGCGGCGTTACCTCACTTCCTGGGCCTAGCCGACGCCGCTCATGCGAAGTCGGCGGGGGTGATGCCGGGGTTGACCGCCATCGCGTAGCCCGGGACCGCTAGGCGGCCGCAGCGTCCTCGAGGCGCTCGCGTCGTCGCTGCTCGGTCTCCGACTGCGTGAGAGCGAGGCTGAACAGCACCACGAGGGCCAGGACGAAGGTCAGCGACTGCTCGACCATCATGATCGCGCCGCCCGCGTTCTGGTCGGTCTGGGCGCTGATGCCCCAGATCCGCGGCGCGCCGGCGTAGGTGTCGTAGAGCACCACCGAGGACCAGGTCAGGTACAGGCCGAGCGCCGCCAACCCGAACTTGGCCGCGCCGATGTAGGCCACCGGCCACATCCCCGTGAGGCGCGTGCGCATGGGCACCGGCTGGATCAGCGGCCACCAGACGGCCAGCCCGGCAAGGAAGAAGGACGTGTGCTCCACCAGGTGCACCAGCGGGCTCGACAGCGCCGCCTCGTACATCGCCGGGATGTGCCACAGGTACATCACCCCGAGCCAGAGCAGCAGCCCCGTCAGCGGATGCGCGAACGGCCCCAGCGCGCGCTCTACCCGCTGCAGGCGGCGGGTGGCCGGGCGCATGATCACGCGGGTCAGTCCGAGCAGGAGCAGCAGCGGCGCCACGTCGCCCAGCAGGACGTGCTGGAGCATGTGCGCCGAGAACAGATACGTCTCGCCCAGCCCGTCCAGGGGCGTGGCCACCGCCACCGTGAGCACGAGCAGCCCGGCGGCGAACGCGACCGCGCGCAGCGGGCTCGTGCCTCGGCCGCCGGCCTCGCGCCGGGCGGTGCGGAAGCGCATCGCGTAGACCACGCCGAGCGTGAGGATGGGCACCAGCACGAACGGGTCGGCGAACCAGTGCAGCTGCGGATGGGCGGACGCCACGCGCACTGGATTGTCGCAACCGCGCGTTGTTCTGTAACTGGGGTCGCGGCAACCTCGGAGCGTGCCCCTCTCGATCCTCGCTCCGTCGCTGTGCTGGGGCTGTGGGGCGGCCTCGCGGGGGCATGCACTGTGCCGTTCCTGTCGCGGGCTCCTGCGCTGGGCCGAGCGGGTGGCCGCGCCGGCGTGCGGGGTGCCGGCCTGGGCGCCAGTGGCCTATGACGGGCCAGCACGCGCGCTGGTGGGCGGGCTGAAGTTCCGGGGCGCCCGCGGGCTCGCCGGGGAACTGGCGGCGGCGATCGCGGCGGGCGCGCCCGACGGCCTGCTGGCGGGCGCGCTGGTGCCCGTGCCGCTGGCGAGCGGCCGCAGGCGCAGGCGCGGCTACAACCAGGCCGCCGAGCTCGCCCGCGAGCTGTCGCAGCGGACGGGCCTGCCGGTGCACGACGCGCTGGAGCGCCGGGGCGGCTCGGCGCGACAGACCGGGCGCAGCCGCGGCGCGCGGCTGGCCGGTGCTCCGCGCTTTCGCGCCGTGCAGCTGGCCCCGCCGCGGGCGGTCCTGGTCGACGACGTGATCACCACCGGGGCCACGCTGGCCGCCTGCGCGCAGACACTGCGCGCTGCAGGCGCGCACGAAGTCGTGGCGGTTTCTTACGCTCGCACGCCCGGGCGGTGAGAGGGGCGTACCATCGCCGAACGCGACCAACTCACAGGAGGACTGGATGCGCATCGAGGTGAAGGGGCGCAACGTGGCCGTGAAGGATGAGTACCGCGAGCGGCTGGAGCGAAAGCTCGACAAGGTGTCCCGCCAGGTGTCCGCTCTCGCAGAATGCGAGATCGAGCTGTGGGAGGAGCGCAACCCCTCGATTCGCGAGTCGCAGGTGGCCGAGGCCACCCTGCATCTCAAGCGGATCACGCTGCGTGCCTCCGAGCGCTCGGAGGATATGGTCCACTCGATCAACCTCATGGCCGACGACCTGGCCCGCCAGGTGAAGCGCCACCGCGAGAAGCGCCGCAAGCGGCGTGACGGGATGCGTCCAGCGCAGGAAGCTCCGCCGCTACCGTAAGAACACATGACGATTCTCGACCGCGCCCTCCGAATGGGCGAGGGCAAGAAGTTCAAGGTCTTCGAGCGCAACGTCGCTCGAATCAACGACTTCGAGCCTGAGCTCGAACTCGAGACAGACGAGGAGATCCGGGCCCGCTACGACAGCCTGCGCGAGCGCGCGCTGGCCGGCGAGTCCCTGGACGACCTGCTGTTCGAGAGCTTCGCGCTCACCCGCGAGGCGGCCAAGCGCACGCTCGAGCAGCGCCACTTCGACGTCCAGCTGATCGGCGGCATGGTCCTCCACGACGGCTCCATCGCCGAGATGAAGACCGGCGAGGGCAAGACGCTGACCGCCACCCTGCCGGTGGTGCTCAACGCGCTGACCGCGCGCGACGAGGACGGCAACCCCGTTCAGGGCAAGGGCGTGCACCTCGTCACGGTGAACGACTACCTGGCCCGCCGTGACGCGATGTGGATGAAGCCGGTCTACGACCTCCTGGGCGTCACCGTGGGTGCGCTCCAGGGCTCGGACCGCAGCGCCGAGGACAAGGTCGACGCCTACCGCTGCGACGTCACCTACGGCACCAACTCCGAGCTGGGCTTCGACTACCTGCGCGACAACCTGGCCGTCGAGGCGGCCGAGAAGTCACAGCGCGGGCACGGCTTCGCGATCGTCGACGAGGTCGACAACATCCTCATCGACGAGGCGCGCACGCCGCTGATCATCTCGGGGGCACCCGAGCAGGCGGCCGACCTCTACTACCGTTTCGCCAAGCTCGCCCCGCGCATGGAGCCGGGCAAGAAGCCGGAGGGAATCGAGGCGAAGTCCAAGGACTACGTCGCCGACTTCGACTTCGAGCCCGACGAGAAGCACAAGACCGTCGCCATCACCGAGCGCGGGGTGGAGAAGGCGGAGAAGTTCCTCGGCATCGACAACATGTACAAGGCCGAGCACGGGAACCTGGTCAACCACCTCCAGCAGGCCCTGAAGGCCGAGTCGCTCTACAAGCGCGACGTCGACTACGCGGTGATCGACGGCGAGGTCAAGATCATCGACGAGTTCACCGGCCGCATCCTCGAGGGGCGGCGCTGGTCCGAGGGCCTGCACCAGGCCGTCGAGGCCAAGGAGGGCGTCGCGATCCAGGAGGAGAACCAGACGGTCGCGACGATCACGTACCAGAACTACTTCCGCCGCTACGACAAGCTCGCGGGCATGACCGGCACGGCGCTCACCGAGGCCACCGAGTTCATGAAGATCTACGAGCTCCAGGTGGTGGAGATCCCCACCAACCAGCCGATGATCCGCGCGGACAACAACGATCAGATCTACAAGACCAAGGACGGCAAGTGGGCGGCCGTCGCGCGCGAGATCGCCGAGCGCAACGACCGTGGCCAGCCGGTGCTGGTGGGCACGATCTCGGTCGAGGTCTCCGAGCTGCTGTCGAGGCTGCTCGACGAGCGGGGCATCAAGCACGCGGTCCTCAACGCCAAGCCCGAGCACGCCGAGCGCGAGGGGTCGACCATCGCCGAGGCCGGCCGGCCCGGCGCGGTCACCATCGCCACGAACATGGCGGGCCGCGGCGTCGACATCAAGCTCGGCGGCAACCCTGAGCACCAGACCGAGCAGCGCCTGCGCGAGCTCGGCCTCGACCCCGAGTCGAAGGACTGGGACGAGACCTGGGACGAGGTCTTCCCCAAGATCGAGGCCCAAGTGGTCGAAGCCGGGGAGGAGGTCAAGGAGGCCGGCGGCCTGTTCATCCTCGGCACCGAGCGCCACGAGTCGCGCCGGATCGACAACCAGCTCCGCGGCCGCTCAGGCCGCCAGGGCGACCCCGGCGCGTCGCGCTTCTACCTGTCCTCCGAGGACGACCTGGTGCGCCTGTTCGCGGGCGACCGGATCAAGAAGATCCTCGAACGGCTCGGGCCGGTGAACAAGGAGGGCGAGGAGGAGCCGATCGAGGCCAAGATGCTCTCCAAGCAGATCGAGAGCGCTCAGAAGCGCGTGGAGGAGCAGAACTTCCTCATCCGCAAGCGCGTGCTCGAGTACGACGACGTGATGAACCAGCAGCGCGAGATCGTCTACGAGTACCGCGACCGGATCCTCGAGGGCGAGGACATGTCGGACATCGCCCACACGCAGATCGGCGACGTGATCGAGCGGCTGGTCGACGAGTACGTGGTCGGCGACTTCCAGGAGGAGTGGGACCTCGGCGCGCTGTTCACCCAGCTCGAGGAGATATACGACCCGTCGTACGAGTTCTCCGAGCTTCAGGGAATGGAGCGCGACCAGCTGGTCGAGAACCTGCGCCAGGACATCGTCACCGCCTACGACGACCGCGAGGAGGAGCTCGGGCCCGAGCTCATGCGGGCGCTGGAGCGCTTCATGCTCCTCCAGATCATCGACGAGCGCTGGCGCGAGCACCTGCACGACATGGACTACCTGCGGGAGGGCATCCACCTCCGCGGGTTCGCGCAGATCGACCCCCTCGTGGCCTACAAGAACGAGGGCTTCACGATGTTCACCGAGCTCATGAACAACATCTGGGACGAGTTCGCGCGATACATCTTCAACGTCGACGTCGAGGTCGAGGGCGGCAACGGCGCCGGTCCCGAGCAGGCGCCCGCCCCGCAGTGGGGGACCGCCGGGAACACCAGCTCCACCGGCTCCTTCCGCTACGCCGGCGGCACGGCTGACGACCAGCCCAGCGCGCTGGCGGCCGCGGCCGCAGCGGGCGGCGCCGGGCAGTCGGCCGATGAGCCGGAGGAGATCATTGCCGCGCCGGTCGAGACCGTGCGGTTGGACGACGAGGAGCGCATCGGCCGCAACGACCCGTGCTGGTGCGGATCGGGCAAGAAGTACAAGAAGTGCCACGGGGCGTAGGTGGCTGACGCCGCCGCCCTCCGCGACCAGCTGAAGCTGCTCGCGGACTCTCTTTGACCCGTCCACGCTGAGGGACCGCCGGCAGGCGCTCGAGGAGGAGATGGGCCGTCCCGATTTCTGGGACGACCAGGCGAAGGCAACGAGGGTGACCTCGGAGCACGCTTCGGTGAGCCGCCGCCTCGAGATCTTCGACACGCTGACCAGGGACCTCGACGACCTCGAGGCGCTCGAGGAGATGGCGGCCGAGGACGACTCGATCGCCTCCGAGCTGGAGGAGACACGCAGCTCGATCGCCGCCCGCTTGGCCGAGCTGGAGGAGGCGCGGCTGTTCGGGGGCCGCTACGACGCCGGCGACGCGATGGTCACCGTCAACGCCGGCGCCGGCGGCACCGACTCGCAGGACTGGGCCGAGATGCTGCTGCGCACCGAGCTGCGCTGGGCCGAGCGGCGGGGGATGAAGACCGAGATGAAGGAGGCCAGCGAGGGGGAGGAGGCGGGCATCAAGTCGGCCACCTTCCTGGCTCGGGGCGAGAACGCCTACGGCCTGTTCTCCGCCGAGAAGGGCGTGCACCGGTTGGTGCGCATCTCCCCCTACGACGCGGCCTCACGCCGCCACACCGCCTTCGCCGGCCTGGAAGTAGCGCCGCTCGTCGAAGGCGACGTTGACGTCGAGATCGACGACGAGGACCTCCAGATCGACACCTACCGCGCCTCGGGCGCCGGTGGCCAGCACGTGAACAAGACCGACTCGGCGGTGCGCATCACCCACAAGCCCACCGGCACGGTGGTCCAGTGTCAGAACGAGCGCTCGCAGTCGGCCAACAAGAACACCGCCATGGCCATGCTCAAGGCCAAGCTGGTCGAGCTGGAGGAGCAGCGCCGCCGCGAGGAGATGGCCCGCGAGAAGGGGGAGGCCCAGGACGTGGCGTGGGGCTCCCAGATCCGCTCCTACGTGCTGCACCCGTACACGATGGTCAAGGACCACCGCACGAACGTGGAGGTCGGGAACGCCCAGGGCGTCCTCGACGGCGATCTGGACGAGTTCGTTCGGGCCGAGTTGCTCCGGCGCTCAGGCGCCTCTACGGACTAGCGCTTGGCCTTTGCTGACTAGGGCCCAGCCGCCAGGCCGCGGGCATGGCGCACACGTTCCCGCAAACTCCTCAGCCGGCTGAGGAGTTTTTCGGAGGGAGTGCGCGGTTCGCGCCTCCGGGACTGGGGCGGTGTGCGCCGCCTACCCGGGCTCGGCGGCTACTCGTCGCCTCCGCCTCCGTCGTCGCCGCCCCCGTCGTCGTAGTTCTCCTCGGCCGAGGCCTCCTGGTAATCGCCCTCCTGGTACTCGTCCTCGCCGTCGTGGCCGTGGCCGTGGCCGTGGCTGTGGGACTTGTGCTGCTGCTGCTTTGTAGGCCGCGAAGCCCTTCTTCGCGAGGCTCTTCCAGTCCATCTGATCCATCCCGGTTCGGGTGCGGTGCCTTCCTGGGCAAGCGTAAGGACTGCGCCGTCTCAGGCGCGCTTTGCCGACTTGCGGCCCATCAGGTCCACGTCGGCGATCCCCACCAGATCGTCGGAGCGCACCTCTTCTGTCAGCTGGCCCACGCCGTAGGTGATCTCCAGGGGGCGGCCGTCGGGCCGCTCACAGGTGGCGCTCACGTGCTCGGCTACGCGCTCGAGCAGCTGGAGCGCTCCCTCGTGATCGGTGTCGGGCAGCAGGGCGGCGAACTCGTCGCCGGCCCAGCGAAAGCAGCGGTCGCCTGCCCGGACCGAGCGCTCGAGCGCCTGGGCCAGCTCCTGGAGGCAGCGGTCGCCCTCGAGGTGGCCGTAGCCGTCGTTGACCGTCTTGAAGTCGTCGAGGTCGATCAGGGCCACGCTCAGCTCGCTGCCGCTGCGACCGGCGCGCGCCACCTCGGTGCTCAGCGACTCCTCGAACGCTCTGCGGTTGGGTAGTGAGGTCAGCCCGTCGACCTTCGCCAGCCGGCCGGCGCTCATCATGCGCACCCGGCGGGCGCGCTCGATGTCGAGGTAGACCGTCAGCAGTGCCCCGGCGGCCATGATCAGCAGGGCATCGGCGGCCAGTCGGGTGGCCAGCGCCGAGCTGTAGGGCTCGTAGACCACCGGCAGCCCGAGGCCCAGCAGCAGGGTGGCGAGCAACACGAACGCCCGCCGCGGCGGGTGAACCACGGCGGCGCCGAGCCAGGCGATGAAGAGCACGTCGTAGGCCGCCGTGTCGCTGCCGGACAGCCACTCCAGCGTGGTGATCCCGGCCACGCCCACGTACCCCACCAACAGGAGCGTGTCGAACGACCACAGTCGCTCGACGTGGTTGAGGCGCGTGGCCACGCCGAGCCCTGCCGCCACCAGGAGCCCGCCGATGACCCAGCCGGGCCACCCGATCCGCGCGTTCGGCGGGTCGAGGGCGAAGAGGGCGAGGGCGAGGAGAGAGGCGAAGGCGAGCAGGACGGCGACCACGCGCTGAGCGGAGGGCTGGTCGGCGCCGGCGTAAGGGTCCGCGCGGCGGGAGAGCAGGCCGCCGAAGACCGTCTTTCTGTCACTGCTTTGAGTCATGGCTACGCCACTACTGTCGGCCCCGTGGAGGAGCTCATCGATCGAACACTGGCCGAGGACCTGGGGAGCGGTGATGTGACCACCGCCCTCGTGGTGCCCCAGGGGGCCGAGGGGAGCGCCCGGATCACGCAGAAGGCGCCCGGCGTCCTCGCCGGGCTGGATGTGGCCCGGGCGGTGTTCGCACGCCTGGATCCCGCCCTGCGCTGGCAGGCCTCCGCCCAGGAGGGCGAGTGGCGCGACGGCGGCGAGGTCGCCACGGTCGAAGGTCCAGCCGCGTCCTTGCTGGCCGGGGAGCGCACCGCTCTGAACCTACTCGGGCGGCTCTCCGGCGTGGCCACGCTGACCGCTCGCTACGTGAAGGCGGTGGAGGGAACGGGCGCCCGCATCCTCGACACCCGCAAGACCACCCCCGGCCTCCGGGAGCTGGAGAAGCGCGCCGTGGTGACCGGCGGAGGGGTGAGCCACCGCATGGGCCTGTACGACGCCGTGCTCATCAAGGAGAACCACGCCGCGCTGGCCGGCGGGCGTGGCGGCCGCCACCCGCGCGGCCCTCGCCGGCGCCCCGGAGGGGATGGTGGTGGAGGTCGAGTGCCGCGACCTCGACGAGGTCCGCGAGGCCCTCGACGCCGGCGTGGCGCGGATCCTCCTCGACAACATGGCGCCGGAGGCGCTGCGCGAGGCAGTGGCGCTCGTCGCCGGCCGGGCCGAGCTGGAGGCTTCCGGCGGGGTGACCCTCGACACCGTGCGCCCGATCGCCGAGACCGGGGTCGACTTCATCAGCGTGGGCGCGCTCACGCACTCGGCGCCCGCCCTCGATCTGAGCCTGGTGCTCGAGCCGCGCTAGAATTACGCGCAGCGCGTGTCCCACGCGCGCCATTTCGACACCGGGTGAGGTGCGAAACATGCCGGACCTGCTGACGCTCGAGAACACTCCTGCGCTCAAGAGAGAGGTTCGCGCGCTCGCGGAGGAGCGCGACGCGGTGATCCTGGCGCACAACTACCAGGTGCCCGAGGTGCAGGACGTGGCCGACTTCGTGGGCGATTCCCTGGGGCTGTCGCGCCAGGCCGCCCAGGCCGACGCCGAGGTGATCGCCTTCTGCGGCGTCCACTTCATGGCCGAGACGGCCTCGGTCCTCGCGCCGCAGAAGAAGGTCCTGTTGCCCGATCTCGACGCCGGCTGCTCCCTCGCGGACTCCATCACCGCCGACGAGCTGCGGGCCTGGAAGGCCCAGCACCCCGGCGCCGTGGTGGTCATGTACGTGAACACCACCGCCGAGGTCAAGGCCGAGACCGACTACTGCTGCACGTCCTCCAACGCCGTCCAGGTGGTCGACCACATCCGGCGCGAGCACGGCGACGACGTGGAGATCCTGTTCGGCCCCGACATGTTCCTCGGGGCCTACGTGGAGAAGGTCACCGGGCGCAGGATGCACGTGTGGACCGGCGAGTGCCACGTCCACGCGGGCATACGCCCGAGCGACATCGCCCAGGTGCGCTCCGAGCACCCCGGGGCCGACTTCCTCATCCACCCGGAGTGCGGCTGCTCGACCTCGGTGATGGAGTACGTAGCCGCCGGCGATGTCGACGCCGAGAGCACCCACATGCTCTCCACCGGAGGGATGCTCAAGCACGCCCGTGACTCCGAGGCGGACACCTTCATCGTGGCCACCGAGACGGGCATGCTCCACCCGCTGGAGGCCGAGAACCCGGAGAAGAGCTTCGTCCCCGCCAACCGGGCCGCCGTGTGTCAGTTCATGAAGATGATCACGCTGCCCAAGCTCCGCGACTGCCTGCGGGATCTCTCGCCCGAGGTGCGCGTCGACCCCGAGCTCGCCGAGCGGGCGCGGGTGCCGATCGAGCGCATGGTCGCGATCGGCTCCTAGGGCCGCCGCCGCTCAGTCGTCGAGCGGCTGCACGAGGTCGCCCCCGCCCGGCCCACTGCTGCCCGAGCCGGACGAGCCCGAGGAGCCGGAGCCGCTGCTGTCGGAGCCCGAGGAGCCCGAGCCCGAGGCCCGAGCCCGAAGAGCCGCTGTCACCTGAACCACTGCCGCCCGAACCGGGGCCGGAGGAGTCCAAGCTGCCAGAGCCCGGGCCCGAGGAGTCGCCACCGCTCCCGGAGCCGTGCCCGCTGGAGTCCGAGCTGTCGTCGCCGCCCGAGCCGGGCCCGCTGGAGTCGCCGCCACCGGAGTCGTCGCTGCCGCTGCGGGAGCTGTCGCCGGAGCGCTCGCCTCCACTGTCGTCGCCGCTCTCGCGCAAGTCGCCGCCGCGGCTGAAGCCGTCCTCCCGTCCGGAGCGCGGCGACGCCCTCTCGCCCTGGCCGGGCACGCCCGCCTCGGCGACCTCCTGGCGCGCGTCGGCCACGGCACCGCGCACCGCGGGACGCGCCAGGTCGCTGCCGGCGGTCCCGGGGACGCCGGCGATGCCTCCGACCACCACGCCCGCGACCACGGCACCCGCGGCCGCCTTGGCCGCCATCGTGCCCACGCCGCCCACCGCGGTCAGCTCGGCGATACGCGTGGCGAGTGGCTCGTCGGCGGCGAGGGGGATCCGCAGCAGCAGGCCAACCGGCGTGATCGCCGTGACCCCGGCGCGGAGGGTGGTGCGAGCGCGGTTGAGCAGCTGGCGCACCGCGCCGTCGGTCACGCCGAGCTGGCGCGCGATCTCGTCGTAGCTGCGGCCCTCGAGCTCGCGGAGCACGATCGCGTCGCGCTGGCGCTGGGGCAGGGCGCCCACCGCGGCCATCACCGTGCGCAGGCCCTCGCGGCGCTCGAAGGCCTGCTCGGGGCGCTCGACGCCGTCGATCTCCTCCTCGAGCGTGTCGCTGGGCACGGCACGCTCCCGCAGGGCGTTGAGCGCCGCGTTGTGGGCGATGGTGTAGAGCCAGGGCTTGAGGTCGAGCGGGCGCTCGTCGCGGCGCATTGCCGCCAGCGCGCGGACGAATGCCTGCTGCACGACGTCCTCCGCCCGTTCCTCGGTGAGGATGCGGGTGCAGTGGCGCAGCAGCGGGCGCCGGTAGCGGGCGACGATGGCCTCGAAGGCGGCGTCGTTGCCCGCCCGGACCAGGTCCACCAGCCGTTCGTCGCTCTGCGAGCGAAGCAGGGGAAGGCCGGCGAGCCGAGCAGGGGCTAGGAGGCTCTTCGGGGTCATCGGTGCGCTCTAAGTATCGGCATGGCGACGGCGAGCGTCCATGGGCGCTCGTCCCTTGAACACGAGAAAGGGGCAAAGCTCACGGAAATCCACCGAGCGGCGATAGCTTGGCGGTCGTGCGCCGGCTGTTCCCCGACCCCGGAGAGCTGGAGGTGGCTGACCTCCTCGAGGGCTTCCCGCCCGAGGGCCCCTATCTCGCACTCAACATGGTCGCGAGCGTGGACGGCCGGGCCACGCTGAAGGGACGGACGAAGAACCTGGGCGGAGAGGCCGACCACGAGCTGTTCCACGGCCTTCGCGAGCGGGTGGACTGCGTCATGGCCGGCGCCGGCACGGTGCGGGCGGAGGGTTACGGCCGCGTCATCAAGAGCGAGGAGGCCCGCGCCCGGCGGGAGAGCCGGGGGCTGGAGCCCGAGCCGGTCATGGCGGTGGTGAGCCGCAGCGGCAACGTGCCCCTGACGACCGCCGTGGTCGGCCCCGACCCGGCCGAGCTGATCGACCGCCTGCGCGGCGACTACGGCGTCGCTTCGATCCTGTGCGAGGGCGGCCCGACGCTGAACTCCGCGCTCCTGGCCCGAGGGCTGGTGGACGAGCTGTTCCTGACGGTCAGCCCCCAGCTCCTCGGGGGCGAGAACCCCCTCACCATGGTCCGCGGCCCGGAGCTCGATCCGCCTGTCCCAGCAAAGCTGGTCTCGCTCGCCGAGGGCGGGGGAGACCTGTTGTCGCGCTGGCGGCTCTGAAAGAAACGCTGCAAACCTCCCCAAACCGCGATGGGTCCGCTTACATGGGCGCTCGCCGTGGCCGCCGCCCCGACACGCATGCGCGTACGCGCGCCAGAAGCCGCTCCGTCGGTCACCAAGGCCGTACCCGTGGTGGAGCTCGACGGCGTCACCAAGGCCTACGACGGCGGCGTGGTCGGACTCCAGCGCGCGTCGCTGAGCATCGGCCGGGGGGAGTTCGTCTTCCTCGTCGGTCCCACCGGCTGCGGCAAGTCCACCTGCATCCGCCTGCTGCTCAAGGAGCTCGAGCCCAGCGAGGGCGAGGTGCTGATCGCGGGCAAGCCGCTCTCCAAGATCCCGCGCAAGCGCGTGCCCATGCTGCGGCGCAACGTGGGCACGGTGTTCCAGGACTACAAGCTGCTGCCCAACCGGACGGTCTACGACAACGTCGCCTACTCGCTCGAGGTGATCGGCGAGGGACGTGACGAGATCCGCCGCAAGGTGCCGGACATCCTGCGCCTGGTCGGCCTCTCCACCAAGCTCCACTCCTACCCCTACCAGCTGTCGGGCGGCGAGCAGCAGCGCGTGTCGATCGCCCGGGCGTTCGTCAACCACCCGCCGCTGCTGCTGGCCGACGAGCCCACCGGCAACCTCGACCCCGAGACCTCCATCGGGATCATGCAGCTGATCTACCGGATCAACCGCACCGGCACCACGGTGGTCGTGGCCACCCACGACAACGAGATGGTGGACAAGATGCGCCGGCGGGTCGTGGAGCTGCGCGAGGGCCGGGTGGTCCGCGACCAGCAGATGGGCCTCTACCGGCCCGACGAGTCCACGACCGAGTTCGCCATCCGCCTGCGCGGAGAGCTCGGCATCGGGGCCGAGGGCCACCCCAACTGACGATCTGTCCTCGCATCCATGCTCGGCCATCTCGTCACAACCAGTCACCCGCCGCGGGCATGTCGTGACTCGCTGAGCTCGTGACTTTCTTCTTCAAGGAGGCCCTGCGCGGCCTGCGGCGCAGCTCGGCCACAGCGCTCGCAGCGATGCTCACGGTGCTGATCACCGCGCTGGTGCTCGGCGTGTTCATTCCCATCGTCCAGGCCACCATGGGCGCGGCCAGCGACGTCCGCGACCGCGTGGTCGTCGACGTCTACGTGGCCGAAGGCGCCTCGCCCAGCGAGCGCGACACCGCCAAGCGAGCCATCGAGCAGACCACGAACGTGAAGTCGGTGGACTTCGTCTCCAAGCAGGAGGCACTGGCGCGCGCCCGTGAGAAGAACCCCCGCGCATTCCGCGAGGGGTCCGAGCTGCTGGGCTCCAACCCGCTTCCCGCCTCGTTCCGGATCGTGCCCGACGATCCCAACGACGTGGAACAGATCGTCGACCGGCTGGCCCCCAAGGGCCCCGACGGAGCGCGCGAGCCCCAGCTGACGGCGATCGACGAGGTTCGCTACCGCGAGGAGGACACGAAGCAGATCCTCTCGGTCACCGGCCTGGTCACCGTGGTGACCGGCGGCTTGGCGCTGCTGCTGGTGATCGCCTCCATCGCCCTGATCGCGAACACGATCCGGCTGTCGATCTTCGCCCGCCGCCGCGAGGTCGAGGTCATGCGCCTGGTGGGCGCCACCAACTGGTTCATCCGTTGGCCGTTCATGATCGAGGGCGTGATCGTCGGCTTTACCGGCGTCACGCTGGCCGTGGTGCTTCTCACGCTGGCCAAGGAATCGGTGCTGGAGCCCATGTCCCACCGCTGGGAGTTCCTCGCCGCGCCGGACACGATCTCCTTCCCGCTGCTGGTTGTGCTGCTGGTGCTCGCGGGCGTCGCGGTGTCGGCGGCGGGCAGCGGGCTCACGCTGCGCCGTTTCCTCCGCGTTTAGTACGCGCCTCTAGCCTCACCGCCGTGCACTACGTACGCACGGTCACTATCGCCGTGGTCTGCGGGCTCGCGGCTCTGGCCGGCGGCCTCTACTTGGGTGGGCACCCCGACAAGCTGCCCACGTTCGCGCAGAACCTCTTCGTGGAGGACGATCGCGCGCTCCAGGCGGAGATCACCGACCGGATCCAGGAGGACTTCTACAAGCCCGTGGACGCGGAGAAGCTCCGCGAGCGCTCCCTGAAGGGAACGGTCGAGGCCCTGGACGACCCCTTCTCCCAGTACCTCCCGCCCGACGAGGCCCAGCAGTTCGCCCAGGCGGTCGAAGGTGAGTTCGAGGGCGTGGGGATGACCGTCGACGAGGACCGCCGTGGCCTGCGCGTCCTGAACAGCTTCCCCAAGTCCCCCGCGCGCAAGGCCGGCATCACCAAGGGCGACCTGATCATCGCGGTCAACGGCCGCTCGCTGGCCGGGGTCGACAGCCGGGTGGCCACCGGGCGGATCAAGGGCCCGGCCGGCAGCAGCGTCTCCCTCCAGGTCACCAATGGGCGCGGCAAGCCGCGCACGGTGAGGGTCAAGCGGGAGCGGATCGACGTTCCGCTCGTTGAGAGCAAGCTGGTCGAGCGCAAGGGCAAGAAGCTCGGTGTGGTCAAGCTCGCCAGCTTCTCGACAGGCGCCCACGGCGAGGTGCGCGCCGCCATCGACCGCCTGCGCAAGCAGGGCGCCGACGGCATCGTCCTCGACCTGCGCGGCAACGGCGGGGGACTGCTGCGCGAGGCCGTGCTGGTCTCCAGCGTGTTCATCGAGGACGGCAAGGTCGTGTCGGTGCGCGGGCGCAGCCGGGCCAACCGCACCGAGACCGCCGAGGGCGACGCCATCGACGAGAACATCGGCGTGGTGGTGCTCGTGGACGGCGGCAGCGCGAGCGCATCGGAGATCACCGCCGGCGCCCTTCGCGACCGCGGCCGCG
The DNA here is from genome assembly GCA_963830065.1 of uncultured Thermoleophilaceae bacterium. Taxonomy (GTDB): domain Bacteria; phylum Actinomycetota; class Thermoleophilia; order Solirubrobacterales; family Thermoleophilaceae; genus JACCZR01. The sequence continues at coordinate 355,608 of CAWHLA010000008.1, read as the reverse complement.
GCTCGCTGGTGGGCCAGCGCACCTTCGGCAAAGGCCTCGTGCAGGAGGTCGAGCCGCTGTCCAACGGCGGAGTGCTCGACCTCACCGTGGCCAACTACTACCTGCCGAGCGGCAAAACCATCCCGCTGCGCAAGGGCCTGCGGCCGCAGGTCGAGGCACGTGACAACCCGCGTACCGGTCGCGACGAGGCACTGCCCGTCGCCCTGGACGAGCTTCTGGACCGACTGGGCAAGTGAGGCGCCAGCCATTGGTGGCCACGGTGGGCCGCCGAGGGCGCTTCCAGGTGGCCGAGCCTCTGTTCGAGCGGGCCACGCCCGTGCAGCTCGACGGTCGCCGGGCCAAGGAGGGCGAGCTGGTCCTGCTCGGCTACGGGAAGCGCGGCGCGCGGGTGGCGCGAACCATCGGGCGCCCGGACGTGGCCCGTGACGTTCTCGAGGGGTTGATGCTTGATCGCGGCCTGCGCCGTTCGTTTCCGCGCCGGGTCGAGGCCGAGGCCGCCGACCCGCCCAAGGAGACCGATGGGCGCGTGGATCTGCGCGACCTGCCCACCTTCACCATCGACCCCCCTGATGCGCGGGACTTCGACGACGCCATCTCCGCGCGGCGGGAGGGCGACCGCGTCCGGCTGTGGGTGCACATCGCCGACGTCACCGCCTACGTGCGACCCGGCACCGCCACCGACTCCGAGGCCGTTCGCCGGGGCACCAGCGTGTACGTGCCGGGGGCCGTGGAGCCGATGCTGCCCGAGACGCTGTCCAACCAGGAGTGCTCGCTGCGCGCCGGTGAGGATCGCCTCGCCGTGACCGTCGAGCTGGAGATCCGGGGCACCGACGTGCTCTCCCAGCGCTTCGTGCGAGCCCTGATCCGCAGCGACGCACGGCTGACCTACCCCCAGGCCGACGCCGTGTTCGAAGGCCGCGACCGGGCCGAGGAGCCGTGGGCCGAGCCGCTCGCGGCCGCGCGCGAGGTGGCCGGTGCGCTGCGCGCTCGGCGCGACGCGCGCGGCTCCCTGGCCGTGAACTCCTCGGAGCCGGTCTTCGAGTTCGACTCGGGGGGCCACGTGACGGCCGTGCGTCATGAGCCGCAGACCGAGTCGCACCGGGTGATCGAGGAGCTGATGGTGCTCGCCAACGAGCGCGTGGCGGGGCACCTGGCCGACTCGCGCACGCCGACCCTCTACCGGGTGCACGAGAAGCCCGACCCGCAGTCGGTGGAGTTCATGGTCGAGCAGCTCGCCTCCCTCGACGTGCCCACCCCGCCGGTGCCCGAGCGCATGAGCCCTCAGCAGGCCGCCGACCTGGCGGCGGAGGCCTCGCACCTGGTGGCCGACCACGTGGAGCGCACCGGTCGCGGCCGGGCGGCTTTCGGCTCGCTCGTGCTGCGCTCTCTGAAGCAGGCCTACTACACCCCGCGCAACCTGGGCCACGCCGGGCTGGCCAGCCCGCGCTACTGCCACTTCACCTCACCGATCCGGCGCTTTCCCGACATCGCGGTGCACCGCGCTCTGCTTGCCGAGCTCGGCCTCGACGACGCCGGGCCGCGCGCGCACGAGCTCGAGGAGGAGGGGGTCGAGAGCTCGGCCCGCGAGCGCGAGGCGATGATCGTCGAGCGCGACGCCGACGACGTCTGCCGCGCGTTCCTGCTCGAGCGCGCGCTCTCCGAGCTGGAGCCCGGGACGCGCTTCGAGGGAGAGGTGGTCGGCCTGATCGCCAAGGGCGCCTTCGTGCGCTTCGGCGAGGAGGCCTTCGAGGGATTCCTACCCGTGCGCCGCCTGCGCGGCTGGTGGGAGATCAACGAGCTCGGGACGGCGCTGGAGGCCGAGAACGGCCGGCTTCGCCTCGGCGACGGCATCGAAGTGGAGGTCGACCGCGTCGAAGCGCCGCGCGGACGCGTAGATTTGACCTCCACATGAAGAAGATCACTCCACTTCTCGTCCTGGTGTCCCTGCTCGCTGTGCCCGCTTCGGCCTCGGCTGCCACCGACACGGCGCGCTCGGGAGACGTGCGCGCGAGGCTCGACTACAACTGCGGCGCGGGGACCTACACCTGCCAGGCGATGCGCTTCCGCGTCCGCCGTGGACCCGGCAACAACGACGTGCTCGACCAGCAGATCACGCTCTCCGGCAACCAGCCGTTCGGCCCCGGCAACCCCAACGGCAACTCGGTCCGCTTCGCCAACCTCGACTCCGACGCCGAGCCGGAGATCCTGGTGGACCTCTACACCGGCGGCGCCCACTGCTGCCTGATCGGCTTCATCTACGACTACAACGGCACCAGCTACAACCGCACCGGCCGCAACTGGGCGGACCCGGGTTACGTGCTCACGAACATCGACCGCCGCGACCGGCCCGAGTTCCGCACGGGCGACAAGCGCTTCGTGTTCCTCTACACCTCGTACGTCGAGTCGCGCCTGCCGATCCAGATCTGGAACTACCGCGGTGGCCGGCTGAAGACCGTGACGCGCAAGTTCCGCAACACCGTGCGGCGGGACCGCGACGCCGCGCTGCGCTTCTACCGCACCGTACGCCAGGCCAAGGGCGACGTGCGCGGGGCGCTGGCCGCCTACCAGGCCGACAACTACCTGCTGAGCCGCCGCACCGCGGCTCGTGGCTGGCGCGTCCTCCGGGGGCTGCGCCGGCGCGGCATCGTCAGCACGAGGTACCTGCGCTCGCTGCAGCGCAAGCTGCGCCAGTTCGGCTACGCCCGCTAGGCCCGGTGGCCAAGAAGGGCGGAAAGCGGAAGGCCGCCCCGGGGGACATCGCGACCAACCGGCAGGCGCGCTTTCGCTACAACCTCCTCGAAACCTGGGAGGCGGGCATCGAGCTCCAGGGCTCCGAGGTCAAGTCGCTGCGCGACGGCGGCGTCCAGCTCAAGGACTCCTACGCCGAGGTCCGGGACGGCGAGGTCTGGCTGCAGAACATGTACATCGCCCCCTACAAGCCCGCTTCGCACAACAACCACGAGCCGGAGCGGCCGCGCAAGCTCCTGCTGCACCGCCGTGAGATCGAGCGGCTGATCGGCAAGACCGCTGAGCGCGGCCTCACCGTGGTTCCCACCCGCCTGTACTTCAACGGCCCGAAGGCCAAGGTCGAGATCGCGCTGGCCCAGGGCAAGGACATGCGCGACAAGCGCCGCGACCTCAAGGCGCGCGACCAGCGCCGCGAGATCGACCGGGCGCTGGCGGAGCGTGAGCGATGAGCGAGGCGATGCTGCCGCCGGGTCCCAGGCTGCCGCGCCTGGTGCAGACCGCCGCCTTCCTGATCGATCCCGTCCGTTGGATCGAGTCCTGCCGGCGCCGGTACGGCGACGACGCCGTGACCTTCTCGACGCTGTTCGACCCCCGGTTCGTGATCGTCTTCGAGCCCGACCTGATCAAGCAGCTGTTCCGCGGCCCGCCCGACCAGCTGCGCGCGGGTGAGGCCAACGCGGTGCTCGGGCCGGTCCTGGGCGAGAACTCGGTGCTGCTCGCGGACGGGAAGGAGCACCTGCGCCAGCGCAAGCTGATGCTGCCGCCCTTCCACGGGCAGCGCATGCGTGCCTATGAGCAGGTGATCGAGGAGGCCACCGATCGCGTGATCGACTCCTGGCCGAGCGGCCAGCCCTTCGAGCTCCTGCCCTCGATGCAGTCGCTCACGCTCGAGGTGATCATGCGAGCGGTCTTCGGCGTCGAGGAGAAGGACCGCCGCGAGGAGCTCGCTCGCCGGCTGCGCGACATGCTCCAGCCGGTGGCCAACCGACTGGGGATCCTCGTGATGGCGCTGTCAGGCGGCCGTCGCGGCATGACGCGCGCGCAGCGCCGGCTGGCGGAGAAGCGGGCGCTGGTCGACGAGGCGATATACGCCGAGATCGCCCGCCGGCGCGACGCGCCGGACCTCGACGAGCGCGAGGACATCCTGTCCATGCTCCTGACCGCCCGCGACGAGGACGGGCAGCCGATGAGCGACGTCGAGCTGCGCGACGAGCTGGTCACGCTGCTGGTGGCCGGCCACGAGACCACCTCCGCGGGCCTGGCCTGGACCTTCGAGCTGGTGCTGCGCAACCCCGACGTGCGGCTGAGGCTGGCGGAGGATCCCGACGGCGAGTACCTCGACGCCGTGATCAAGGAGGCGCTGCGCGCGCGACCGGTCATCTCGGGCATCGGGCGGAAGGTGCGCGGTGAGTCCTTCGCTCTCGGCCCCTGGACGGTGCCGCCGGGGATCGAGATCAACCCGTCGATCGCCGGGGTGCACCGGCGCGCCGATCGCTACCCCGCACCGGAGAGCTTTCGCCCCGACCGCTTCCTGGGCGATGACGCTCCGGATGGCTTCACCTGGATCCCGTTCGGCGGCGGCACCCGCCGCTGCCTGGGGGCCAGCTTCGCGCTGTTCGAGATGAAGACCGTGGTGACCCGTGTGCTGCAGCGGACCTCACTGGAGCCGGTCGGAAAGCCCGACGTGGGCGTGCGCCGCGGCATCACCTTCGTGCCGCGCAACGGCGTGAGGGTTCGCTCAACGGTCGCGCGCGCGGCGGCGGCGTAGGGTTGGACCAAGCGTCCCGAGGGAGTGCCCATGAGAGAGTGGTGGCGGGATCAAGGCCGCCCGCTGGACCGCCGTCGGGGTCAGGCGCGGAGGGAGCAACGGAAAGTGGTTCCTGCGCGTAACCGTGATCTGCGCGAAGGTGGGCTAGACCGAGGACAGGCTGCGCTCGAGGAAGGTGGCGTCCATGCCCACCACCAGCAGCGCCGCGAGCGCGAGGTAGACGGCCGCGATCAGCGCGCGCGTACGCGGCTTCACGCGGTGGTACTCGCGCGCCTCGGGGGTCTTGCGCTGCTTGAAGCGCCGGTAGGTCTCGAACCCGCCCAGCAGCAGGATCAGGATCATGATCGGGTTGGGGAACACGAAGGTGAGCGCCACCAGGCCTGCGAACCCGACCAGCCACATCCAGCTCGACAGCGCAGCCACCGCCCGGCCGCCGTCGAGGGGCAGGACCGGCAGCAGGTTGAACAGGTTGAGGAAGAAGCCGGTGAAGGCGAGCGCCTGGAACAGCTCGTTGCCGGTGGCCAGCCACAGCGCCACCGGCACCAGGCAGCCGATCGTGCCCAGCACCGGGCCGGCCAGGCCCACGCGCGCCTCGGCGGCGGCGTCCTTGGGCAGCTCCTTCATGCCGACCACGGCGCCCAGGAAGGGGATGAACAGCGGCGCGCTGGCCTTGATGCCCTCGCGGCGCAGCTGCAGGACGTGGCCGAGCTCGTGCACGAAGAGCAGCACCACGAAGCCCACCGCGAACCGCCAGCCCCAGATCAGCGCGTAGGCCGCGACCGACACCAGCATCGAGGCCGAGGTGGTGAGCAGCTTGAGCTTCGGCAGCAGCAGGAGCAGCGCCTTGCCCTTGGTGACCAGGAACAGCAGGCCCGCGCCGACGGGGGCCAGGATCCGCTTCCAGCGAGGCTGGGGATCGGGCGCTTGTGCCGGCTCGAACGCAGCAGGCGTAGCCGGATAGGTCTGGGGCTCGACACTCACTGACAGTGATTCTAAGAAGCTAGAATTAGGTGCAAATAAGGGGGCGATCCAGATTCGACGTGGAATCGTCGTCCCGATGTAGCGAGCCGAGGACTCCGGGTTGGCCTCGTTAAAGAGCCCCGGAACAAAATCAAGTGCGGACTCCAATCACGAGTTCGCCCTCGCCGCTTAACAGCGTGTGAGGGAGTCGCGCCGGGACAGCCCGCGGCCCGGTCAGCGGCTTCAACTAGCGGGCTTACCTCCGGGCATGACCCTTGGTCCGGGGGGACAACAAAAGGAGGGTATGGCGCCGGCAACGTGCCCCGAGGATCGACCTAGCCGGAGTGCCGAGATCAGACTCCAACGGGAACGCTCGTAGCAAGCATCGGGGTGCAGTTCCGCGGACGCCGGGGCAGAACCGGCCGCCTCCACTCTGCAGCTAGGCTGGCGCCTTTCCTTCAACACCTTTCGAGGAGGGCTCCATGACCTACGTCGAAGGCTTTGTCGCGGCCGTGCCGACCGCCAACCGCGACGCCTACATCGACATGGCCCAACAGGCGGCCGGGTACTTCAAGAGCCTGGGCGCGACGCGGATGGTCGAATGCTGGGGTGACGACGTTCCGCGCGGCGAGGTGACCGACTTCTACCGGGCCACCCAGGCCAAGGACGACGAGACGGTCATATTCAGCTGGCTCGAGTTCCCCGACAAGGCGACCCGCGACGCCGCCTACGAGAAGATGAGGTCGGAGCCTCCCGAGCAGACGGAGATGCCCTTCGACGGCCAGAGGATGTTCTTTGGCGGCTTCGAGCAGGTGGTGAGCGAGTAGCGGCGAGCGGCGCTCTGCCGGTCAGTCGCCGTCGCGGAGCTTCTCCTTCGCGGCGGCGATCATCCGGCTCCGCTCGGAGGTGCTCGCTGAGCGCACCTTCACGCCGCTGCCGCCCTTCTGGCACATCACCCCGGCGCTGAAGTCCTGGGGCACGGTGGTGGGGTTGCCTACGGCGACCTCCCAGCCGCGCCTGGAGGTGGTCCGGATCGAGTACACGAGCTCGGTGGCTCCCAGCAGCTCCTGGCCGGCCACGGGCGCGTAGCCACGCGGGCATCCCGCCTTGGCGATCTCGACCTGGTTCGCGGCCACGGTCACCTCCGCGCCGAGCCGGTCGATGGTCTTCACCTGCGGGGTGCGGCGAGCGCTCTCGGCCAGCGGCGACAACGCGACCACGGCCAACCCGCCCACCAGGGCGGACAACACGACCTTCTTCATGGGATCCCTCCTCTAGAGCTCGAGGACGATCTTGCCGGTTGCGCCGCGGCCGTCGATCAGCTGCAGCGCCTCCGAGGCGTCCTCCAATGCAAAGCGAGCGCCCACGATAGGGGCAATGTGGCCTTCGCGCGCCAGCCTGTCGAGCTCGGCGCCCAGCTCCCGGGTCACGGCGGGCTTGGCCATCACGTAGGCGCCCCAGCCCGCCCCGACCACCTCGGTGTTGTTGAGCAACAGCCGGTTGACCTTGACCTCGGGGATCGAGCCGCCGGTGAAGCCGACCACCACGAGCCGCCCGCCCTCCCCGAGCGAGCGCAGGCTGTCGGTGAAGCGGTCGCCGCCCACGGGGTCGATCACCACGTCCACGCCGCCGCCGGAGAGCTCCTTGGCCTCGTCCTTCCAGGCGCCGTCGCTGCGCACCACCTCGTCCGCGCCTGCGTCGCGGGCCACCTGCTCCTTCTCGTCGTTGGACACGACGGCGATGGTCTTGGCGCCCAGGCCGTTGGCCACCTGGATGGAGGCCGTCCCTACCCCGCCGGCGCCACCGTGCACCAGCACGGTCTCGCCCTCGGCGAGGCGGCCGCGCAGCTTCAGCGCGAACAGCGCGGTGTGGTAGTTGAGGATCAGCCCCGCGCCCTGGGCAGCGTCGAGGCCCTCGGGCAGGGCGAAGGTGAAGTGGGGCGGCGCCACGGCCAGCTCGGCGAAGCCCCCGAGCATGCAGAACGCCGCCACTCGGTCGCCGGGCTGGAACTCCGCGTCGTCGCTGGCCTCGCGCACCGTGCCGGCCACCTCGGAGCCCGGGACGAAGGGCAGGTCGGGCTTGACCTGGTACTCGCCCCGCGTCTGCAGCACCTCCGGGAACGACACCCCCGCGGCCTCGACCTCGACCACCACGCCGCTGTCGGGCGTCATGAAGTGGGAGGTCCCCGGCTCGGCCACGTCCTCGGAAACCTGGAGCGCCGACTCGGGGCCCGACAGGTCGGTGATCTGTATCGCCCTCATCTGCGCGTCAGCCTCCCAGCTCCGACCGCAGCGCGTCGACTGCCCGGCGCAGGTCGGCAACCTGGCGCTCGATCTCCTGCACCCGGTCGTCCAGCTCGGGTGAGCCGAGGTCGGGCGGCGAGCCGTGCGCGGCGCGAGGGACAGCCTGGGGGGCAGGCTCGGCCGGTGCCTCGTCCTCGTCGGCGCCCAGCAGGTGCCGGTAGCGCTGCTCCTTTTGCCCGGGCCGGCGCTCCAGGGCGGCCACCAGCTCGCGCTCGGCCAGGTGGTCGAGCGTCTCCTGTACCTCGGCCAGGCTCCCGAAGGCGTGGATCCGCTCGGTGCGCCCCTTGAGCTCGCCCGGCGTCTGCGCGCCGCGGAGCATCAGCACCCCCAGCACGGCCGTCTCGCCGCGCCCCAGCCCCAGGGCCTCGTCGAAGGTCTGGCGGTACTTGGCGGCGCGGCTGCCCTGCCCGCTGGTGAACCGCGCCCAACCGCGCTTGCCCAGCGCCTGGGCGGCCTCCTTGACGGTGTGCTCGTCCAGGTCGAGCACCGGGTCGCGGTTGGTGGACTGGTTGGCGGCGCTGCGCAGCGCGTTGACGCTGAGCGGGTAGGCGTCGGGTGTGGTCCGCTGCTTCTCGATCAGGCAGCCGAGCACCCTCAGCTCCTCTGGGCTTGCCTCGCGCACGATCGGCGAGTCTATGGGCGGTGCGCCGGTGGCTCGTGGACGGGATGAACGTGATCGGGTCGCGCCCCGACGGCTGGTGGCGCGACCGCCAGGGGGCGCAGCGGCGCCTCGCCTCCGAGCTCCAGGCCCTCGCCGAGCCCGTCGCCGTCGTGTTCGACGGCAGGCCCCATGACATCGACGCGGGGGAGGTGGAGGTCCACTTCGCGCCGGTGGCCGACGACGAGATCACCCGCCTGGCCGGCCCGGGCGACCGCGTGGTGACCTCCGACGCAGAGCTCGCGGCCCGAGTTTCCGCCAAGGGCGCTGCGGTAGAAGGAGCAGGGGCCTTTCGCCGCCGCCTCGACGACCGTGCCTGACGAGCCCGACGACGCCACCCCGTTCCTGCCCGAGCGACCCTCGCTGAAGGCGCTGCGCGAGGCCGCGGCGCACTGCCGCGGCTGCCACCTGCACCGCAACGCCACCCAGACGGTCTTCGGCGAGGGCCGGGCCGGCGCGCGGATCATGTTCGTGGGGGAGATGACGGGAGACCGCGAGGACCGCGAGGGGCGGCCCTTCGTCGGGCCGGCCGGACGAGAGCTGTCAGCGGCGCTCGAGGCGGTGGGAATCGACCGCAAGGAGGCCTACGTGACCAACGTGGTCAAGCACTTCTCCTTCATCGAGCGCGGCCGGCGCCGGATCCACCAGACGCCCAAGCGGTTCGAGGTCGAGGCGTGCCGGCCGTGGCTGGAGGAAGAGCTGCGGGTGGTGGGACCCGAGGTCCTGGTCACTCTGGGCGCCACCGCGGGCAAGGCGCTGTTCGGCACCAAGTTCCGGGTCACCCAGCAACGCGGCCGGCCGATCGAGTCCGACCTCGCGCCGCTGGTCACCGCGACGGTGCACCCCTCGTCGATCCTGCGCCAGCAGACCGACGAGGACCGCCTGGCCGAGCGCCATGCGTTCACCGAGGACCTGCGCGTGGTGGCCGAGCAGCTGGGCTAGCGGCGGCAGCCGCCGCCGGAGCAATTGCGCAGCCGCCTCAGCCTCCGGGCCAGCCGGCGCTGCACCCGGCGGTAGCGGCGGGTGCCGTCCACGCTGCGCTGCTCGAAGCGGTCGAAGCGCAGGTCGTACAGTTCGCGCTCCCCGTTGACGTACTGCACGTACTTGTAGCGCCGGGTGCGAATGGCGGTGTACTGGGGGTTGACCGGCCCGGTGGTGGGGCCGTTCTGGAGCAGGATGTCCCGCCGGCCGAACCGCGACGGACGGCGGGCGAGAGGGCGCAGCGAAACGCCGTCGAGCCGCCGGCGCGGCGTCGCCCCCGCCACGTCGACGATCGTGCTGGCCAGGTCGATGTTGCCGGTCAGCTGACCGGTTCGCTTGTCGCGGGGGAAGCCCGGGCCGCGAATCAGCGCCGGCACCCGGACGGAGGGCTCGTACGGCTTGATCTTTCCGCCGGGCACCCGGTGCTCTCCCTGGAAGAAGCCGTTGTCGGACGTGAACACGAACACGGTGTTGTCCAGCTCACCGCTGCGCCGCAGGGCCTCGACCATCAGGGCGACCCCCTCGTCGACGGCCAGCAGCGACTCGCGCCGGCATTGGTAGTTGGTGCGGATGCGAGCGAGGTCGGCCTGCGTGAAGCGATGCAGGCGGCGGATGTACGCGGGCTTGTCACGCACGAGGCGCTCGTTGAAGCCAGGCGGCCGCGGCAGGCGGGCGTTGGCGTAGCGCCCACGGTGGCGGTCGGCGGGCTTGGCCGAGCCGCGACAGCGCGCGCCGCGCGGGTTCGGCCCGCCGCCGTGCGGCGCCAGGTAGGCCACGGAGAGAAAGAACGGCTGGGCCGAGGGCGCCCGGCGGTTGATGTAGTCGATCGCCTTGCCCGTGTACAGGTCACCCTGGTAGGCCTGTGGGCCCTGCAGGGCCCCGGGACAGGCGCGCTGCACTGCCCGAGTCGCGGTCCCGTAGGTGCGCAGGATCCCGTTCTCGTTCAGGCAGAAGTTGCGGAAGTTGTAGGTGGTGGGGTCCACCGAGCCGCGCCACTCCTGCCAGCCCGGCGGCACCTCCCGCGGGTTGCGCGTGCCGTAGCCGTTGGGGTACTTGCCGATGTGCGACGTCGCATAGCCGGCGTCGCGCAGCCACACAGGCAGGGTGTTGGACGAGTCGAGCTTGTAGAACCCACCCTGGGGCGGGGAGTTGCCCCGCACGCCGTGGTTCTGCGGGTACTGGCCGGTGAGATAGGTGCTGCGCGACGGGCAGCACAGCGGGAAGGTGGAGAAGTTTCGCGTGAAGGTGGTTCCCTGGCGGCCGATCAGGCGCCGCACGCTGGCCAGCGCGCCCATCTGCTGCTCGGTCTGGTCGTCGGTCATGACGACGACCACGTTGGGCTTGGCGCCGGCCTGGGCGGGGGCGGGCTCCTCCGACGCGGTCAGGAGCACGACGGCAAGCGCCAGCCCCGGGACCAGGACCGTGGCTGCCAGCGCGGTGCGTCGCATGGCCCCAGGAACACGGCCCCTCGGCCGAAAGTTGCGCCTGTCTCTAGCGGACGCGCCCGATGACCGACGCCGCCCCGACGAGATCGGCGGCTACGCCCATCTCCTCCAGCGCGGCCACGTCGTACTCGACCAGCGCGTGGCGCTCGGCTTCGGTCAGGTCGTAGCCGGTCAGGATCGCCGGCGCCTGGGCCAGCTGGTGGGCGAACGTGGGCCGGTCGCGGGCGGCGACGAGCACGGCTTCGACCTGGTCGAGCGACACGCCGGCGATCCTAGACGTGTAACCAGCTTCCCGGCCCGGCGTAGTTGCTGACCGATGGTCAACAAAGAGGACGAGCTCATGGACGAGGTCGACGACGCCCCGCGCGAGAAGCACTTCCTCCTGGCCCGCGCCGAGGCCCGCACTCTCGAGTGGGTCGCGAGGCGACTGCCCCGGCGCGTGATGCCTGACCACCTGACAGCCCTGGGCGTCGTGGCCGCGGTCGGCATCGCCGTCGCCTACGTGCTCTCCAACCAGAGCCCCCTGTGGCTGTGGGCGGCCAGCGCGCTGCTGGTCGTTCATTGGCTCGGCGATTCGCTGGACGGCACCCTCGCCCGCGTGCGCGGGACGCAGCGTCCCAAGTACGGCTACTACCTCGACCACCTGGTCGACGCGATCGCCACCGCGGTCATCGGCATCGGCCTGGGTCTCTCGCCCCACATGCTGCTGGCCACCGGCCTGGTGATCGTGGTGGTCTACCTGGTGCTCTCGATCAACACCTACCTGGAGACCTACGCGTTCGGCGTCTTCAGCCTGGGCTACGGCCGGGTCGGCCCGACCGAGGCGCGGCTCGCGCTGATCGCGCTCAACACCGTGATGGCACTCGGCGCCGGCCTCTCGTTCGATCTCTTCGGGGTCGGGATGACCCCGCTCGACGTGATCGGCCTGGGCCTGTCCGCCCTGGCGCTCGGCGCGCTCGGCGTCCGGGCCCGGCGCAACCTGCGGGTGCTGGCCGAGCGCGAGCCCGCCGGCCAGCCCGCCTAGGCGTCCACGGCCCGCACGGCCGCCAGAAACATCTCGCTGAACGTGGGGAACTGCATCATCGAGTCGCGCAGGGTGTCCAGCGGCACCTCGGCCTTCACCGCCACAACCGCCGTGTGGATCCACTCGCTGGCCAGTGGCGTGACCGCCCAGGCGCCCACGAGCACTCCGCGGTCGCGGTCGGCCACCACGCCCGCCTTGCCCCTCAGGCCCTTGCCGAAGGTCTCGGCGCGGTCGGCCTTGGAGATGTCGACCTCGGCGGTGGCGACGTCGATGCCCTGCTCGCGCGCCGCGTCGGCACTCAGTCCGACGGCGGCTATCTCGGGGTCGGAGAACACGACGCGGGGGATGGCCTTGTAGTCGGTGGCGTGGCCACGCCCGAGGATGCACTCGGAGGCCACCCAGCCCTGATAGGCCGCCACGTGGGTGAAGGGGGAGACGCCGGTCACGTCGCCGACCGCGTACACCCGGTCGGCGGCCTGGCAGTACCTGTCGACCTCGATGCCCTTCTCGCCGGGCTCGATGCCCACCGTGTCCAGCCCGATGTCCTCCACCCGTGGGGCCCGCCCCACGGCCACCAGCAGGCGCTCCGCGGCCACCTCGTCCGAGCCCACGGTGACCTTCACCCCGCCGTCATCGCCCGGGCTGACCGCCTCGGCCTCGACGCCGAGGCGTACGTCGATGCCCTCCTCGCCGAGTAGCTCGGCGATGAAGTCCGACACCTCGGTCTCCTCGCGCGCGAGCAACCGGTCCGCGCCCTCCACGAGGGTCACCTTCGAGCCGTAGCGAGACAGCATCTGTGCGAACTCGATGCCCACCGGGCCTCCGCCGAGCACCACCGTGCTCGCCGGGACCTCCTTCATGGCGCTGGCCTCGCGGTTGGTCCAGTAGTCCACCCCGTCCAGGCCGTCGATGGGAGGGATGGCCGCGCGCGTGCCGGTGGCGATGACGATGTCGCCGGCCTCGAGCTCGCGGTCTCCGGCCTGCACCCGGCCGGGTGCGGAGATGCGCCCGAAGTCCTTGATCACCTCCATGCCCATGTCCGCGTAGGACTCGGCCTTCGAGGAGTCGTCGAGCCCGCTGTTGAGGTAGTCGCGCCACTCGCGCACCTCGGCCCAGCGGGGATCGGGCGCCTCCAGCCCCGGCACCCGGCGAGCTTCGACGCTCGCCTCGACCGGACGCAGCAGGCCCTTGGTGGGGATGCAGGCCCAGAACGGGCACTCGCCCCCGACGAGCTCGCCCTCGAGCATCGCGACGCTCTTGCCGGCGCCGACCAGCTTGGAGGCTGCGCCGCGGCCGCCCGGGCCGGCGCCCAGGACGACCACGTCGAACCGCTCGCTCACGCGGCTTCTTCCAGCTCGGAGACCTCTTCGGCGGACAGTTCGATGCCCGCGGCCGCCAGGTTGTCCTCGAGGTGCTCGACCGATGAGGTGCCCGGGATCGGCAGCACGACCTCCGACCGCGCCAGGAGCCAGGCCAGCGCGATCTGCGCCGCGGTGGCCTCGTGGCGCTCGGCGATCTCCTCGAGCGGGCTGCCGTCGCGCAACAGGTTGCCCGAGGCGAGCGGGAACCAGGGAATGAACCCGATGCCGCGCTCCTCGCAGGCCTCGAGCACGTCCGCGGCGTCGCGGTTCTCCAGGTTGTAGTGGTTCTGCACCGAGACCACCTCGGTGATCTCCTGGACCTGGTCCAGCTGGTCCACGGAGATCTCCGACAGCCCGATGTGGGCGATCTTGCCCTCGTCACGGAGGTCGGTGAGCGCCCCGATCTGGTCCTCCATCGGGAAGTTGGAGTCGATCCGGTGGAGCTGAAGCAGGTCGATCCGGTCCAGCTTGAGCCGCTGCAGGCTGCCCTCCACCGCCGAGCGCAGGTGCTCGGCGTCGCCGCAGACGCGCCACTTGCCGGGGCCGTCGCGCAGGAAGCCGGCCTTGGTGGCGATCAGGAGATCGTCGGGGTAGGGGTGGAGCGCCTCGGCGATGAGGTTCTCGGAGACCTCGGGGCCGTAGGAGTCGGCGGTGTCGATGAAGTTGATCCCGAGGTCCACGGCGCGGCGTAGCACCGCGATCGCCTCGTCGCGGTCATCGGGCTCACCCCAGATCCCCTCGCCGGTGATCCGCATCGCCCCGAAGCCGAGGCGGCGGATCGTCTTGCCGGCGAGCTCGAAGGTCCCGGTGGAAGAGTCGGTAAGCGTTTCGGGCATACCGACAGTCCTGCCCCGAAGGGCCAGGCGTCAGTCCTGGGAGCTAGGCGGCCTGGCGCAGAGCCGCCAGGTCCTCGTCGCGCGAGAGGCGCTTGAGGGCCCGGTCTTCGAGCTGGCGCACCCGCTCGGTCGAGAGGCCGAGCTGCTTGCCGGTCTCGCGCAGCGCGGCCGGCTCGGAGCCGGTGAGCCCGAAGCGCAGGCGCAGCACATCGCGCTCGGCGTCGGGCAGCTGCTCCACGGCCTGGTGCACGGCCTCGCCGGCCAGGTTCTCGCCGACCTCTTCAGCGGGACCGGGCTCCGACCCGGCGATCAGGTCGCCGAGGGCGGTCTCCTCGGACTCGCCGACCTTCTGGTCGAGCGAAGAGGGGGTCTGGTCGGCACGGCGGATGTCCATGACCTCGTCGATGGGCAGCTCAACGCGCTCGGAGATCTCGGCGTCGGTGGGCTCGCGGCCCAGCTCGACGGCCAGCTTGCGCTCGGCGTCCGCGATCTTGCGAGCACGGGCCACGATGTGGACGGGCAGGCGCACGGTGCGGCCGGAGTTGGCCAGGCCGCGGCCGATCGCCTGACGGATCCACAGGGTCCCGTAGGTGGAGAACTTGAAGCCCTTTCGCCAGTCGAACTTCTCGACCGCGCGGATGAGGCCCAGCATGCCCTCCTGGATCAGGTCGCCGAGGGCGAGGCCCTGGCCCTGGTACTTGCGCGCCACGGAGATGACCAGACGCAGGTTGGCGTTGATCATGCGGTCCTTGGCCGCCAGGTCGCCCTTCTCGATGCGCTTGGCGAGCTCGATCTCCTCCTCTGCCGTGAGCAGGGGGTGACGCCGCGCTTCGTTGAAGAAGAGCTGAAGCGAGTCTGTGGTGACTTCTGGAACTAGATTGCGATCGTTCGACACTTATCGAAATATTAGCAGACGGGGATAGTGGGGGCGAGGCTTTGCCATCAGCCTCTACCCGGGATACGACGCGCGACCCATTGAAGGGTCAGCGGCAGCTGAGAACGGAGTCGAGCAACTCCGGAAAGCGCTCGTCAAATTCCTCGCGCCGCAGCGAGATCAACCTAAGGGTGCCATCTGGACGCGTTTCGGTCAAGCCCGCTTGCCGTAAAACCTTCAAGTGGTGGGAGAGGGTCGACTTCGAGACGGCCACCCCGAACGACCCGCAGGCGCACTCTCCGTCGCGGGCCAGGCACCGGATTATCTGCAGCCTGACGGGGTCGCTGAGGGCGTGGAGCGCCTCTGGCAGCTCCACATCTCCCAGCGGGGGATGGGCGACGGTCCTCACCTCGTTCGACCTCCATCGAAACTGTAGCGGCGTAATTTTCTACGTCTCGAGACGGGATTCCTCCAGGTCGAGGTCCCGCTCGACCCGGCGCATGACCTCGTTCGTGATGCGCCCCTGGTTGCGCAGCTCGAGCAGTGTCTGGCGCTCGGCGGCGAGGATCTCGCGCTGCAGGCGCTGGTAGGCGGCCGAGCGCTCGTCGTACTCGGCGCCGTCGCCTTCGGCCTGGGCGCTGAAGCGCCGGTGCCGCCATTCGTAGAGGCCGCGAAGCCGCACGGCCGTGTCGGCGTTCACCCACTCCTCGCCCGAGAGCTCCTCCACCCGCTCGCGAGCCCGCCTGGCGGTCTGGACCCGGGCGTGCAGCTCCTCCTCGGTGTCCAGCCCGTCCTCCTCCAGCCCGAGCGCGCGCACCACCGCCGGCAGCGTCAGGCCCTGGATCACCAGGGTCGCGACGATCACCGCGAACGTGAGGAAGATCACCAGGTTGCGATCCGGGAACGGCCCCCCGCCGTCCACGGTGAGGGGGATCGCCAGGGCGGCTGCGAGCGACACGCCCCCGCGCATGCCCGACCACGAAATCGCGGCGACCTGGCGCCAGGGCGGCTTGGAACTGCGCTGCGCGGCGGTGAAGCCGAATTCCCAGACGATGCGGACCACGATCACCACGGCCCCGACCAGGGCCGAGTAGCCCACCAGCTCGCCGGCCGAGTGGCCGTGCAGGCCGTCGACGATGGTCGGGAGCTGTAGCCCGATCAGCACGAACAGGAACGCGTTGAGGAGAAACTGGAGGATCTCCCACACGGCGAAGCCCTGCATCCGAACCGTCGGGGTGGTCAGCCGCGAGGTCTGGGAGCCCATGTAGACGCCCACCGTCACCGCGGCGATCACGCCGGAGACCCCGAGCTCTTCCGCGGGGAGGTAGGCCGCGTAGCCGGTCAGCAGGGCGATGGTGATCTCGGTAGGCGGGTCGTCCAGGCGCTCGCGGATGAAGGCGATGACCCACCCCACGCCGAGCCCGATGGCCAAGCCACCCAGGCCGGTGAGGAGGAACTTGGGGCCGGCTTCGGCCAGCGAGAAGCTGCCGGTCACCACCGCCGCCACGGCGAAGCGGTAGAAGACGAGCGCCGCCCAGTCGTTGGTCAGGCTCTCGCCCTCGATCACCGTGATGACCCGGCGGGGGACGCCCAGTCGCCGCACGATGGTGATCGGCGCGACCGCGTCGGTGGGTGCGACGACGGCGCCGAGGGTGAAGGCCACGGCCCAGCTCAGTCCGATCGCGTGGTGGGCGACCACGGCGACCGCGCCCATCGTGGCCAGGACCAAGCCGAAGGCCAGCAACCCGATCGAGCCGGCGTTGCGCCGCAGCTCGTGGAGGTTGGCGAAGAACGCCGCCGAGTAGAGGAGCGGCGGGAGGAAGATGAGCAGGACGAGGTCGGGGTCCAGCTTGACGTCGGGCATGCCGGGCGCGAAGCCGAGCGCCGAGCCGCCGAGCACCAGGAGGATCGGATAGGGGACCCGGATCCAGCGGGCGACCACCGCCAGCACCGCGACCGCCAGGAGCAGCCCGAAGAGGACGAGCTCGGTGTGGGACTCCACAGCCCGAACCTAGAGCCCCCTCGAGGGGCGGTTTGGTTGCGCGTACAATGGGTATGCTTACATAACGTAAGTACCCAACTTCGAATTCAAGGAGTAGTGATGACCGAAGGACTGCTCGTGCTTCACGTATTCGTCGGCCTCCTGTTCGCCGCCCATGGCGCTCAGAAGCTGTTCGGCGCTTTCGGCGGGCCCGGGATCCAGGGCGTGACCGGCTTCATGGGCTCGCTGGGCCTCGAGCCGGCTCGCTTTCACGGTGTCGCGTCCGGCGTGATCGAGTTCGCCGGCGGGCTCTTGATCGCGCTCGGGCTGGTGACTCCGGTGGCCGCCGCCGGGCTGATCGCTGTGATGGTCACGGCGATCCTCACCGTCCACCTGGCCAACGGGTTCTTCAACCAGGACGGCGGGGTCGAGTTCAACGTCCTGCTGATAGCGGTCCTGTTCGCGCTGAGCGCGATCGGGCCGGGCGACGTCTCGCTCGACGCCGCGCTGGGCATCGACCTGGCCGGATTCGGCTGGGGCCTGGGCGCCCTCGCGGTCGGCGTGGCCGGCGGAGCCGGCGTGGTCGCCAGCGGCAAGGTGCTCGGCCGCCGCGGCGGGTCCGCCCACCCTCAGGCCGCCTAACGCGACCGTTTCCAGAGCGGGGGCACGGGCAGCTTGTGCCTGTGCTCCCGCGCTGGGCTCTGTTCGACCTCAACGGCACCCTGCTGGACCCGTCAGCGGTCGGCGCGGATGCCCTGGCGGCCGCGGTGCACGCCTCGATGGTCGACAGCTTGAGCGGCGCGTACCGCCCTCTGCCCGAGCTGCTCCGCGGCGTGTTGGAGCGCGATGGGGTGGAGGACCTCGACGAAGCTCTCGAGCGCTTCGCCGCGATGCCCGCCTACCCCGACGCATCGACCGCCCTGGACACCCTTCGCGGGGCCGGGGTGCGCGTCGGGGTGCTGAGCAACAGCGCCAAGAGCGCCGCCGAGTCGGCTCTGGGCTCGGCCGGCCTGGAGGTGGAGCTGGTGGTGGGATCGGACGCCGTGGAGGTGTTCAAGCCCGACCCTCGGGTGTATGCGGCGGGGGTCGAGGCGACCGGCGCCGACCCCGCCGAGGTGGTCATGGTCGCCGCGCACTGGTGGGACCTGCTGGGCGCGTCGCGCGCGGGCCTGCGCACCGCCTGGGTCGCCCGCAAGGAGAAGGTGCTGATGCCGGGCGTCGAGGTGGACTGGCGAGGGGCCGACCTGGCCGCGACCGCCGCGGCGGTGGCCGCCGGCTAGTGCCCCAGCGCCCGGGCCAGCAGGTCGCGCAGGCTGCGCTGGTCCTCGGGTGAGAGCCCGGCGATGGGGGCGGGCGGGGCGTTCATGCGTTGGCCGATCTGCTCGCGCAGCTGCTGGCCCTCCTCGGTCACCGCGATCATCTTCACGCGCCGGTCCTCGGTCGAGGGGCGCCGCTCGATCAGGCCGCGGGCCTCGAGGCGGTCCACGATGCCGGTCACGTTGGAGGCGTCGCAGTGCAGCGACTCGGCCAGCGCGCTCATGGGCAGCTCGACGCCGGGCTCCAGGTTCTTCAGGGCGAACATCTGCATCGGCGCCAGGTCGAACTCCGACGCTGTGCTCCACACGCGCGGCTTGTGGTGGCTGAAGAACAGCTCGAGCACCATCTCCCAGGCCTCGCGGTCGGGTTCGGCGCTCATGGCCAGAAGATACCCGTAAACCTAGATAGTTACAAACCTCAAGCACTTTGCTACGGTGCCGAGTCATGCCGGCAGCGATAGAGGTCAACGACCTGGTCAAGGTGTTCAAGAAGGGCCCGCGGGCGGTCGACGGGATCGACCTGCGCGTGGAGGAGGGGGAGATCTACGGCTTCCTCGGCCCCAACGGCGCGGGCAAGTCCACCACGGTGCACGTGCTCACCACGCTGATCCCGCCCACGTCGGGCCGGGCGCGGGTGGCGGGCTACGACGTGGCGGAGCAGGGGGCCGAGGTGCGCGAGCACATCGGGGCCGCGCTGCAGGAGGCGGCGCTGGACCCGTTCCTCACCGGGCGCGAGCACATGCGCCTGCAGACAGCGCTCCAGGGACTCCCGCGTGACGAGCGCCGCACCCGCGGCGACGAGCTGCTGGAGCGCGTGGGTCTGGCCGACGCCGCCGACCGCAAGGTGGGTGGCTACTCCGGGGGCATGAAGCGCCGCTTGGACCTCGCGCTGGCGCTGGTCCACCAACCGCGCATCCTCTTCCTCGACGAGCCCACGACCGGCCTCGACCCCCAGAGCCGCAGCGCGCTGTGGGACGAGGTGGAGCGACTGGCCAGGGGGGAGGGCGTAACCGTCTTCCTGACCACCCAGTACCTCGAGGAGGCCGACCGCCTGGCCGGCCGGGTGGGGATCATCGACGACGGCCGGATCGTGGCCGAGGGCACGCCCGCCGCGCTGAAGGGCGAGATCGGCAAGCCCAGCGTCGAGGCCGTGGCTGCCGACCCGAACGAGCGCGACCGCCTCGCGGGAGTCCTGGCTCGCTTCGGTGACGACGGCGACTGTCCCCAGAGCACGCCCGACGCGGTGGCCGTGCGGCTGGCCGGCGGCGAGAGCAACCTGGCCGACGTGGTCCGGGCGCTGGACTCCGAGGGCCTGGCAGTCGAGCACCTGCAGCTGCACGCGCCGTCGCTCGACGACGTGTTCCTGGCCAAGACCGGCCACTCGCTCGAAGGCGAGGGCGAGGCCCCCGAGCCCGCGCCGCAGCCGGCGTGAACGCCTCCTTCGCCGTTCAGGTCGGCGCGCTGGCGCGCCGCTCGGTGTTCCGCACCCTGCGCCAGCCGGCGCAGGTCGTCCCCTCGGTGATCTTCCCGCTGATCCTGATCTCGATCAACTCGGCGGGGCTGCAGAGCGTCACCGAGATCCCGGGCTTTCCGACCGACTCCTTCCTGACCTTCGCGCTGGCCATTCCCTTCATCCAGGCGGGGATCTTCTCGGTGGCCAACGGGGGCAGCGACCTCGCGCGTGACATCGAAACCGGCTTCCTCGACCGCTTGGCGCTGACGCCGATGAGCGGCGTGAGCCTCGTGACCGGCCAGCTGGCCGGCGTGCTCACACTCGGCGTCTTCCAGGGCGCGATCTACCTGGTCGTCGGGCTCGCCGCCGGTGCCCACTTCGAAGCGGGCCTGGCGGGCGTGCCCGTCCTGCTGGCGCTGGCCCTGTGCATCTCGTTCGCCTTCGGCTGCATCGGCATCTTCGCCGCGCTGCGCATGGGCACCGGCGAGGCGGTGCAGGGCCTGTTCCCGGTGCTGTTCGTATTCCTGTTCCTGTCGTCGATGAACCTGCCCCGGAACCTGATCGAGCAGGAGTGGTTCCAGACCATCGCCACCTACAACCCGGTCTCGTACCTGATCGAAGGGATCCGCAGCCTGTTCATCACCGGCTTCGACGGCGAGGCGCTCGCGCTGGGCTTCGGCTTCTCGATCGTGATCGGCCTCGCCTTCCTGGCGGCGTCCGTCGCCAGCCTGCGGACGAGGCTCACGCGCACATGAGGCTCTCCCGGTACAGCTCCGTCGCCCTGGCCGTGGCCTGGCGCAACCTCCACAACTTCTTCCGCAATCCGGCCCTGCTGGTGCCGTCGATCCTGTTCCCGCTGTTCTTCTTCGTCGCGTTCGCAGGCGGTCTCTCGCGGGTGGCCGACCTGCCGAACTTCGACTTCCGCTCGGGCTACACGGCGTTCCAGTTCTCGTTCGTGCTCATGCAGGCCTCCGCATTCGGAGGCGTCTTCACGGGATTCGGCATGGCGCGCGACTTCGAGTCCGGCTTCGGGCGGCGGATGATGCTGGCCGCCCCGCACCGGACCGCGCTGCTGGCCGGGTACGCCATGTCCGCGCTCGTCCGCGCGCTGTTCATCCAGCTGATCCTGTTCGTCATCGCCCTGCTCGCCGGCATGCAGATCGACGGCGGCGTGCCCCAGCTGCTGGGCATGTCGGCGCTCGGCCTGCTCGTCAACTTCGCGGCGGTCATGTGGGCGGCCGGAATCGCGCTGCGCTTCCGCTCGATCCAGGCAGGCCCGCTGATGCAGACCCCCGTGTTCCTCGCTCTCTTCCTCACACCGGTGTTCGTGCCGCTCGACCTGCTGGAGGGATGGGTCCACACCGTGGCCTCGCTGAACCCCAACACGCTCATCGTCGAGTCGCTGCGCGGGCTGGTCTCCGGCGAGGCCTTCCACACCGGCGCGGCGTTCCTGGCCGCACTGGGCCTCGGTGCGTTGTTCTTCACCTGGGCCCTGCGCGGGCTGCGGGCGGCCGAGGCAGCCGGCGGGTAGGCTGCCGCCGTGGCCACCGAGGGCGACGGATGGGCCGTCGCGAACATCGACGAGCTGGGTGACGGACCGGGCTTTCGCAAGGTCCGCAGGGAGCTCGGCGTCACCGCTTTCGGCGTCAACGGGATCGAGCTGCCGCCGCACTACACGGCCGGTCGCCACTTCCACGACGAGCAGGAGGAGCTGTACTTCGTCCACCGGGGCGAGCTCGAGATCACCTTCGGCGACGGAACCACGCAGAGGCTCGGCCCCGGCGGCCTGGCCCGCGTGGACGCGGCGACCGTGCGTCAGATGGGAAACCCCGGCGACGAGCCGGTGCTCGTGCTGATCACCGGCGGCAAGGACGGCTACGTGGGCCGCGACGGCCGCCTGCCCGAGGGCGAGGACAGCCCCCGGTAGCCACTGGCGCGGGCGCGAGCTGCAGAAGCGGCTCAGCCGCTGAGCTCCGCCAGGCGCCGGCCGGCTTCGCCCAGCTCGCGGACCTCGTCGACGGTCGCGGCCGGGGCCAGGAAGGTGTCGAAGCCCAGCCGTTCGGCCACACCCGCCAACTCGTCGCCCCAGCCGCCGGCTGGGCCCTCGAGGAAGCCCTCACGGCTCGACACGTTCGCCACCCGGCGCACGTCGGAGGGATCGCGCCCGGCCTTGCGCGCCGCCTCGTCGATGGCCTGCTGGCGCGCCGGCACCTCGTCCAGCGGCAGGCGGGGGAGGCTGGGCAGCCAGCCGTCGGCGGCGCGGCCGGTCAGCCGCAGCATGCGCGGGCCGTAGGCGCCAAGCCAGATGCCGATCGGATGAGCGGGCGCGGGGCCCGGCTTGGCCCCGCTCAGCGAGTAGGTCTCCCCGCCGGCGTCCACCGGCCCGTCGGCGGCCCACATGGCGCGGATCACCTCGATCGCCTGGTCCAGCGCCTCGACCGACTCGCCGGGCGAACGCACCGGGCCGCCCAGCGCCTCGATCCCTTCCCAGAACGCGCCGGCGCCCAGACCCAGCTCCACCCGACCGCCGCTCAGGACGTCGAGGCTGGCCGCCGACTTCGCCAGTACCGCCGGCGGGCGCAGGGGCAGATTGGCCACGTCGGGCAGCAGGCCGACGCGCTGGGTGGCGGCCGCCAGGTAGCTCAGCAGCGTCCAGGTGTCGAGGAAGCGGCGCTGGTAGGGGTGGTCCTGCACCGCGACGTAGGAGAGCCCCTCCTCGTCCGCGGCCCGTGCGACGGCCACCAGCTCCTCCGCACGTGCCGCCTCAGGAGTGAGGAAGACGCCGAGCGAGGCCATGGGGGCAGCCTACGCCGTGGCTTCAGCCACCCCGGAGCACGGGCAGCACCTGCTCCCCGTACACGCGCAGGGCGCCGTGCGGATCGGCGCCCGACCCGTTCTGCAGGCACACGACCGTGGCCCCGAGCTGCTCGAGCTCGCGGATTCGCTCGATGTGGACCGAGGGGTCGGAGGACACGATGTAGCCCTCCTTGAACTCCTCGTCGGAGATCTCCTCCTGGGCCTTGCGCTGCATCTCCGCGGGGTCACTGTGGTCCTCGCGGTAGTACTCGGGCGGCTGCGTGGCCTTCCACACCGTCGCGCCGGCCAGCGCGGCATCGTCGTCCTCGGCCCAGGAGAACCCGGCCTGGAGGATGATCTCGCCCGGCTCCTTGCCCTCGTCCTCGCAGGCGCCCCGGTAGACGTCGATCAGGTCGGTGACCTGCTCGGGGTCGCCCAGGGTCCACAGCCCGTCCGCCCACCGGGCGGCGATCTTCGCCGCGCGCGGGCCGAAGGCCGAGACGTAGACCGGCGGCCGGCGGTCGCCACGGGTGTGAAGGAAGGCCTGCTTGGTGCGGAAGTGGGGGCCGTCGTGGTCGAGTCGCTCGCCGTCGAACAGGCGGTCGATGATCTCGAGCGCCTCCTCCATGCGGTCCACCTGCTCGCGCACGGGGGGCCAGTCCATGCCGCAAGGCGTCTCGTTCAGGGACTCCCCCGAGCCGATGCCCAGGAAGACTCGCCCGGGGAACATCGACTCCAGCGAGGCGAAGGCCTGCGCCACCACCGCGGGGTGGTAGCGGTGCACCGGCGCGGTGACGCCCGTGCCCAGTGGCAGCCGGTCGGTGGCCTGTCCGACCGCGCCCAGGACCGTCCAGGCCTGTGCGCTCTCACCCGGCTCCCACCAGGGCTGGAAGTGATCGGACAGGCAAGTCCCGTCGAATCCCCACCGCTCGGTCTCCACGGCCTGCTTCACGAGGTCGGCCGGCGGGAACTGCTCGGTTGCGAGTTGGGTCCAGTAGCGCAAGGTCAGACGGCCTCCAGCGTCTCGGCGCCGATCTCGCCGAGCGAGCGGCATCCCGCGAGGCCCATGGTCAGGTCGAAGTCGGCCTGGAAGTTCTCGAGCACCTCGCGGACACCGCGCTCGCCGGCGATGGCCAGCGCGTAGCAGTGAGGTCGCCCTATACCCACGGCGGTCGCCCCTAACGCGAGTGCCTTGAACGCATCCGCGCCGGTCCGCACCCCGCTGTCCATCACGATCGGCACGCGGCCGTCCACCGCCGCGGCGATTCCCGGCAGGGCCGCGATCGTCGAAGTGGCGCCGTCCACCTGCCGGCCCCCGTGGTTGGACACCCAGACGCCGTTCATGCCCGCGTCGATCGCGCGCCGGGCGTCGTCGGGGTGGAGGATGCCCTTCAGCACGATCGGCAGGTCCGTTCGCTCGCGCAGGAACGGGAGGTCGTCCCAGGTCAGCGAGGGTCGCGAGTAGATGTGGATGAACGTCTGCACCGCGGCTCGGGCGCGGCCCGACAGCAGCGCGCGGTCGAACCGCTCGGGGTACGCGCGCACAAGCTGGAGCAGGGTCCGGAGCGCCCCGAGGCTCGGTCGCGGCTGGGGTGACTCGTCGTCGCGTTTCCTCGTCGAGGAGGCGGGTGAACACGGGGTCGCTCGTGTACTGCGCGATGCCCTTTCCCCGCAGGAAGGGCAGGTAGGCCAGGTCGAGGTCCCGCGTGCGCCAGCCGAGCAGGGTGGTGTCGAGCGTGACCACGATTGCCTCGCAGCCGCAGGCCTCGGCCCGCTTCACCAGGCTCTCGACCAGGTCGTTCGAGGTGCTCCAGTAGAGCTGGAACAGCCTCATGCCGTCGCCGAGCTCGCGGGCGCACGCCTCCATGGGGTGCGACGCCTGGTTGGAGAACGTCATCGGCACGCCGCACTCACGCGCGGCGCGCGCGACCGCCAGATCGGCCTTGCGGTCGACCATCTCGAGCACGCCGATGGGCGACAGGACGAACGGCGAGGCCAGGCGGCGCCCGAACAGCTCGCGGCCCGTGTCGCGCTCGCCGACGTCTCGCAGCATCCGCGGCACGATTCGCCAGCGGCCGAAGTCGTCGCGGTTGGACTCCATCGTGCGCCCGCTGCCGGCCCCGCCGGCGATGTAGGCGAACGCCTCCGGGGGCATGGCCGACCGGGCGCGTTCCTCCAGCAGGGTTGCGTCGGTGGGGATGCGGGGGCGGCGGTTGCCGACGCCGTCGAGGTAGACCGCCTCCTGTCGATCGGGACCGCGCATGGGGCGACCCTACGCCGAGGCGTTTAGTGACCCGCTTCCGGGGCAGCGTCAGCCCATGTCAACCGAACGCGAGGAAGAGGTCCCCGAGGACCGCAAGCTGGCCGAGCAGGGCAACACCGACGCGAAGCTGTTCGTGCCCGATGAACCCGACGAGGAGACCGACGAGGGCTCCGGGGACGAGGGCTCTGAGGACGAGGGCTGCCGAGCACGCCAACGAGGGTTAGTCCGCCGGCGCTGACTCCTCGTCCGGCGGGTCGCGCGGTGGGAGCTGCAGCTCCTGCTCGGCGCCGGGCGTGCCGGCCTCGAGCTGGCGGCTGCGCTCGAGCTCGGAGTTGAGCTCCGCGCCGAAGAGCACGGCGAGGTTGGTGATCCACATCCAGACCAGCAGGGTCACGATGCCGCCGAGGGTGCCGTAGGTCTTGTTGTAGGAGCCGAAGTTCGACACGTAGGCCGCGAACAGGGCGGAGGCGAGGATCCACACCGCGACCGCGACCACGCTGCCCGGCGAGATCCACTGGAACTTCGGCAGCTTGGCGTTCGGGGCGGTGTAGTAGAGGACGGCGATCATCAGCAGGACCACGAGCAGCAGCCCGGGCCACTTGGCGTAGTTCCACACCGTCAGGCCGGTGTCGCCCAGGCCGATCGCCTCGCTCAGCGCGTCCGCGATCGGGCCGCTGATGACCAGCGCCATCAGGACCACCGCCAGCAGCAGGACCATGCCCAGCGTGATCAGCATCTGGACCGGGCGCAGCTTGTACACGGGCCGGCCCTCGCGGGTCTCGTAGATCTCGTTGGACGCGCGGGCGAAGGCGCCCACGTAGGCGGAGGCCGAGAACAGGGCCCCGACCACTCCGAGGACCAGCAGCGCGACACCCGTGCGGTCCGACCCCGCGATGCTCTCGATCGGCCCCTTGAACGTGTCCACCGCGGAGGTGGGGCCGAGGTCGCTGATCACGTCGGTCAGCGCGTCGGTGAGGGTCTCGGGGTCCATCACCAGCCCGACGATCGAGACCAGCGCGATCAGGGCCGGGAACAGGGCGAGCAGCCCGTAGTAGGTCAGGGCGGCCGCCCAGTCGGTGAGGTTGTCCTCCTGGAACTCGGAGAACGTCCGCTTGACGGTCAGCCACCAGCGGCGTCCCGAGAGGTCCGTCGGATGCTCGGGTACTGCGGCCACGCCGGGTTGATACCCGGCTTGGCGGTCAGCTGCTCTTCGCGGTGCTGCGCTTGGCGGTGCTGCGCGAGCGGGTGGAGCCCGACTTCCGGGCGCCGCCCGAGCCCGACCTGGCGGTCGAGCGCGACTTGGCCGCGGTCGAGCGGGCCTTCGACGCGGTCGATCCGCCGGTCCGCTTGCTTGCGGACGACTTGCGCGCGCTGGAGCCCGACGACTTCCGCGAAGCCGAGGCCGGACGACTTGCGCGCGGTGGAGCCGGAGGACTTGCGCGCGGTGGAGCCGGACGACCTGCGCGCAAGCCGAGCCCGACGACTTGCGTGCGCTGGCGCCCGACGACCTGCGCGAAGCCGAGGCCGTCGACTTGCGCCCGCCCGAGGCCGAGGACTTGCGCCCGCCGGAAGCCGACGACTTGCGCCCGCTTGAGGCCGACGACCTGCGTGAGCTCGACGCCGACGACCTGCGGCCGGATGACTTGCGCCCGTTGGACGATCGTGACGAGGCCGCCTTCTTGGCTGTGGCCGAGCGGCGCCTGCTGGTCGCCTTGTCTCGGTCCTCGGACTCCGCCTTGACCAGCTTCTTCGACAGCGACTTGAGCTCGTCGGTGAGGAACTTGGCCCATTCCTTGTGCTCGTCGCGCAGTCGCTTGGCCAGCTTGGCGGTGTCCTTGTCGCCGGACGCCTTCGCCAGCGCGCGCAGCGAGTTGTAGGCGGCGGTCTGCTTGAGCGCCTCCTCCTGCTCGTCGCGGGCGGCCTCGAGCACGCGGCGCAACTCGCCCGCGTCGCGGACCTTCGAGGCGGCGCCGGTCGCGATCTTGGTGGCGCGGCGCTCGGCCGACTTGGCCGCGCCCTTCACCTGCTTCGCCGGCTTGGACGGCTTGGGGATGCTGCGCACGCTTCCGCCCAGTTCCTTCAGGCGGCTGTCCAGGCTCTCGACGCGAGCCTTGGCGCTCTCGAGCTGGCGCTCGAGAAGTGCCTGGTGCTTGGAGCGGGTCACCAAGAGCAGGTGGGCCGCCAGGTTGGACTCGATCTCGCGCTCTGCCCCGCTGGCCTCGGCCACGTGCGCTGCAAGCGTCGGGTTCTCCTTGCGGTTGGTCGCCACCGTTCTCCCTCGGTCGTTGTCTCTAACGGGCATCCCCTTGCCCCGAACGGGCCAAACTAGTCGGTCGCTGCCGCCGCGTTGACCTTGTCCAGGGCCCGGCGCAGCAGCCGGGAGACGTGCATCTGCGAGACGCCGACGCGCTCGCCGATCTCGCGCTGGGTGAGATCGTCCACGAAGCGCAGGCGCAGGATCTCCCGCTCGCGCGGAGGCAGGGCCCTGACGGTGGGCGCCACGGCCACCGACATCTCCACGAAGTCGTAGCGGCCGTCCTCTGACCCGAGGGTGTCGATCAGCGTGCCGCTCTCGTCCTCGGTGACCGACAGGGGCGAGTCGAGCGACGAGGTGTCGTACGCCGTGCCCGCCTCCAGGGCCTCCAGGACCGCCTCGGCGGGCATGTGGAGCGCGGCTCCGATCTCACGGGGGGTCGGCGACCGTCGCAGGCGCTTGGAGAGCGTCTCGCTGGCTCGGTTGACGTTCAGCACCCGCTCCTGGAGCTCGCGCGGCACGTGCAGTGCCCAGCCCTTGTCGCGGAAGTGGCGCTTGAGCTCGCCGACCATGGTGGGCACGGCGTAGCTCATGAAGCGCGATCCACGCCCCGGCTCGAAGCGATCGATGGCCTTCATGAGGCCCAGGCAGGCCACCTGGACGAGGTCCTCGAGCGGCTCGTTGGTGTAGCGGTAGCGCGAGGCGAGGTCGCGGGCCACGGGCACGAACCGCGCGGCGAGCGCCTCGCGGGCGTCGAGGTCGCCGTGGCGGTGGTAACGAATCAGCAGCTCGTTGTCACGGACCTCTCGGGGGTCGCGGGCGGGCTGAGAGCGAAGTGAGGGTGCAGCGGGACTGGCAAGGGTTACGGACACGTGGCCTCCTGGACTTCCAGTGGGTGGAGGTCCGTCCGGAGACCGGAGTCGGTCTAGGTCCGTCCCGTCTGATGAAACCGCGCCGTCGAAGCCAAGCCGCGCCGTTACGGTCTGGGCTCAAGTATGCCCTCTTCGCCAAAGATCGGAACCTCGGTTGGCGCAGAGGTGCTCGAGGAGGAGATAGTCGCGCTCCCCGGGGGCGACGTCAGGCTCCTGCGGCCCTCCGATTCGGAGGCGCTGCTCACCGAGGAGGCCTTCGACAGGGAGGAGCTGCTGCCCTACTGGGCGGAGGTGTGGTCGAGCTCGGTCGCGTTGGCCCGCGCGATCGCGGTGCGCCCCTTGAGGGCGGTACCGACGCTCGAGCTCGGGTGCGGCCTGGGGCTGGTGGCCATTGCCGCAGCCCGGTCTGGAGGACGGGTGACCGCGACCGACTGGTCGGCTCCCGCGATCGAGCTGACCGCCGGCAACGCGGCGCTCAACGAGGTCGCGGTCGAGGCGCTGCAGTGCTCGTGGCAGGGCGCTGAGCCGCTGGTCGCGCGCGGCCCGTGGCCGCTGGTGCTGGCCTCCGACGTGCTGTACGACCGCGCGAACGTGGGCCTACTGCTGGATCTGCTGCCGCGGCTGACCGACGGGGGCTCGGAGGTGCTGATCGCCGACCCCGGCCGCCCGCCCGCTTCGGAGTTCCTGGAGGGCGCTCGCGAGCGCTGGCAGGTCCACAGCCATCCCGCTCCCGACAAGGCCTCGGTCGGCCTCCATCTGCTTTCCAACCGGCGCCCGTAGCTAGAATTGGGAGCCGCAGGGACGGTCCTTCTCGGCAGGGGAAGGCGCCGGACCTCCGAGGGAGAAGTCCGCTCTAGGAGGTTTCATGGCAGGTACAGAACTTGAGATCACGCGCTCCGAGGACGACGGCGTGCGCGTCGTCGAGCCCAAGGGCGACATCGACTTGCTGACCGCGCGGGAGCTGGGCGACGTCCTGCGCGAAGAGGTGGCCGAGCAGCCCGAGGAGGTGGTGGTGGACCTCACCGAGACCACTCACCTGGACTCCTCCGGGATCGCCGTCCTGCTGAACGCCCAGCGGCGCCTGACCCGCGCTGGGTCTCGCTTCGCGGTGGTGGCGCCCGCGGGCGCCGCCCGCCGGGTGTTGGAGTTGACCGGCGTCGCCGAGACGCTCCACCTGCGCGGGGCCTAGATAGAGGGCGGCTGCTCGGG
This sequence comes from uncultured Thermoleophilaceae bacterium, assembly GCA_963830065.1. Lineage (GTDB taxonomy): Bacteria > Actinomycetota > Thermoleophilia > Solirubrobacterales > Thermoleophilaceae > JACCZR01. Next base: position 326,506 of record CAWHLA010000008.1, on the reverse strand, counting down.
CCCCGGAGGCGGCTGCGGCGGCTGCGGCGGCTGCTCAGGCCCGGGCAGCGGCGGGCCGGGCCCCGGACTGGGGCTGGGGGGCGAGGGCGCTGGTCCCGGCGGAGGGCCGGGTGTCTCCTGGGTGAGCATGACCGTCGCCAGCCCGCTCACTCGTCCATCCGGTCTCGCTCGGGCGGCTCCACCTCACCGGCCTCGATGTCCTTGCTGGGATGGGGCTCGCTGGTGGAGCGGCTCCCGGTCGGCGCGTGCGGCTCCTCGCCGAACGGCTCCCCGTCCGGATCCGGCGGGTCGCGCGGATCCTCGCGCTGGTCGTAGGGGTCCGGCCACTCGGTCGGGTCGGGCTCTCCCACGGGGTTGTTCAGCGAGCGATGAGGGTCCTGGTCGCGCTCCTCGGGGTCCGGTGGCAGATCACGTCCCTTTTCCATGCAGTGCCTCCTTTCCTGTTCGCGTACCCCGCCCCCTTCGATTCGACTCCTGGGGAGAGGTACGGTCACTGATTGACCAACCGACCCCGGGGGTAGCGAGCAGACCATGGACGAAGAGCGTGAGGAGAGCTTCGACGACCTGGCCGAATACGGCGACGACCCGTCGGCAAGGGACGAAGCCGAGGCGGCCGCCAACGAGGCCGCGCACATCGGCGGTGACGTCCCGCCCCAGTCCGATGACCCGGCCTTCGAGGCCGTGGAGGAGGGCGGTGGCGGCGAGTCCGAGGGCTTCGAACAGGCCGAGGAGGAGCTGATCGAGGGCGCCTCCCACGGCGATCCTCAACCGGATCCCGCCCAGGCCGCGTTCACGCCGGAGGCGGAGTCAGACGAGTCCACCTTCGTCGGCGGCGAGGCCGACGAGGAGGAGCCTCAGGACGCCTGAGCCTCCGGCTCCAGCACGAAGATCTCGAAGGCCATGTCCGGGTCGAACACCACCTGGCTGTGGTAGGTGATCACGCGCCGGCCCATGGCGCTCTCCACCGCGGACGTGAAGCGCTCGGTTTCGGCCGCTTGGTAGACGAGCCGCACCTCGCGGACCAGTCCGTCGTGGCCGCTCGCGACCAGGGTCTTCTCGACGGTCGTGAGGATGTCCTCGAGGACCACCAGCACGATGTTGTCGTTGAGGTACGACTTGGCCTTCGTCGGCCCTCGCCCGTAGGTCTCCCTCAGCACCCCAACGACTGCGTTGGACACCGCTGCGAGCTTGTCCCCGGTGTGGCCGTACCGGATTCCCTCCATGACAGCGCGAGTCTATGCCGTCTTGGCGGCCTCACGCCGAGCGTGCTTCCAGCTTCCGTAGGCGGCGAAGACCGCCTGTAGCGACGGAAGCCCGTTCTGGGAGACGACCTGCTGCTGGTAGTCGACCATCAGCAGTCGCTCGGGCTGGGTGCCCAGGTGGGCCGCCACCTCGCGGATCGCGCCGCGGACCTCGGCGTCGGTGGCCTCGGGGCGGTCATCGTCGGCGCGTTTGGCGTCTCGGGCGAACACTCCCGCGGCCGAGCCGCGGGCGCCGGGGCCGCCGGCCGGTGCGGCCAGAGCGCGCCCGGCGCCGATGAGCAGACGGCAGTGGGGGCAGCGCTGGGGCCGGGCCGGCCAACTCTCGCCCCCGTCCTCTTCCACCAGCAATTGGCAGTGCGGGCAGTAGGCCGGCATCGCCCGTCCGCTACCCACGCCGGTCCCCGTCAAACGAGGCAAGGGGGCGTCTCCGCCGGAGGTCCCCGGTCGCCGTGCGATTGGGTCCCGCCGGCGAATCCGCCTGGGTCGGCGCCTACCCGGCGCGACCGGGGTCATTCCCCCGGTTCAGGGCTGCGCCGGCGTCTTGCTGGGCGCCGGGGCCTGGCGCTGCTGGGGCTGCTGCTGGGTCTCGGTCTTGGGCGTCGTCTTCTGCTCGGTGGTGGTGCTGGGCTTCTTGCTCTTGGACTCGGGGTCGCTCGAGTTCTGGTCCTGCTCGGGCTGGTTCTGCTGGTCCTGCTCGTCTGGCGACTGCTGGTCGGTCTCCGTGCCCTCGTCGGTCGTGTTCGAGCTGCGGTCGCCGCCGAACAGCGTCGTGCCGCCGCTGGTCTTGCCCACCGAGCCGCCCGCGATCAGCTCGGGCACGGTCAGGATCGCTGCGCCGATGACGAACGCGAGCGCCGCCGTGGCGGCCACGATCTTCATCGACACCCGCTTGCGGAGGCTCTCGAAGGTCGACGGAGGGCCGCCGTTGGAGCCGGCCTTGTGGTAGCTGATGGGCGCTTCGCGGGAAGCCCGCTCGTCGCTGGGGACGGCGTCGCCGTCCTCGTCCCGTAGGGGCGGAGGTCGCTCCTCCGACACCGGCTTTGCCGCCTCGTGGTCGGCGGCGGGTGCGCCCACCGCCACCTCGGTCTTCTGGGCGGGTGCGCCGGCGCCGGCACCCTCCGCGAGGAGGGCCGTGCGCTCGCCGGTGACCCGGCTGGTGATCGCTTGCGTGGGCTTGTGCAGCAGCTCCGAGAGCACCGTGATCACGACAGGGGTAATTGCCGCGGCCGGTGCTGTGCCGCTCTTCCAGAATTGCGAGACGATGATCGCCGCCGCGGCCGACGAGATGCTCGCGATGGCGAGCGTCTGAACCGACAGCTTGCGATCCGCCTCGCGCGCTTGGCGCGTTTGCGAGGCCATTCAGCCCACCGTAGCGAAGGTTGGCGAGAGCGTCAGTAGCGTCTGTTGCGATGCCCGCTTACGAAACGGAAGTCGTGGTGGTCGGCGCCGGGCTGGCCGGGCTGGTGGCCGCCCGCGAGCTGGTCGCGGGGGGGCGGGAGGTCCTGGTTGTGGAGGCCCGCGACCGGGTGGGCGGGCGGACGCTCAACGAGCCGATCGGAGACGGCAAGGTCGTCGAGGTGGGGGGCCAGTGGATCGGCCCCGGCCAGGATCACCTGGCCGCGCTCGCCGAGGACCTGGGCGTCGAGACGTTCCCGACCCACAGCGAGGGCGAGAACCTGATCGAGCACAACGGGCGCCTGCGCCGCTACCGCGGCACCATCCCCAAGCTGAGCCCGCTCATCCTGCTCGACGTCGAGCGCGCCCAGCGGCGCCTGAACCGCATGGCCAGGAAGGTGTCGCTCGAGTCGCCCTGGGAATCGCCCGACGCCGAGGAGCTCGACGGCCAGACCGCGGGGACCTGGATCCGCCGCCACGTGCGCACCTCAGGCGGCCGCGACCTGCTGCAGCTGGGCATCGAGGCGGTGTGGGCCGCGCAGCCCGAGGACATCTCGCTCCTGCACCTCCTCTTCTACATCCGGTCGGCGGGCAGCCTGGAGCTTCTCTTCGACACCGAGGGCGGGGCCCAGCAGGACCGTTTTGTGGGCGGCTCGCAGCGGGTCGCCGAGCGCGTCGCGGAGGAGCTCGGCCCGCACCGACTGCTGCTCGAGGCCCCAGTGCGACGCATCTCACACGGCGGCACGGGCGTGCGCGTGGAGGCGGGCGGCCACACCGTCAGCGCCCGCCGGGCGGTGGTGGCGGTGGCACCTTCTTTGGCCGGCCGGATCGAGTACGACCCGCCGCTGCCGGGCCTGCGCGACCAGCTGACCCAGCGCACGCCGCTGGGCACGGTGGCCAAGTGCATGGCGATCTACGACGAGCCCTTCTGGCGCCAGGAGGGGCTCTCGGGCCAGGCCACCAGCACCCGCGGGCCGGTCAAGCTCACCTACGACAACTCGCCGCCCGACGGTCGCCCGGGGGTGCTGCTCGGCTTCCTGGAGGGGATGCAGGCCCGGGAGGCCGGCGATATGCCCGCCGCCGAGCGGCGGAGCGCTGTGCTCGGCTGCTTCGCCCGCCTGTTCGGCGAGCGTGCTCGCACGCCCGATCGCTATGTCGAGCGCCTGTGGGCGGAGGAGGAGTGGACCCGCGGCTGCTACGGCGCCCACCTGCCGCCGGGCACCTGGACGGGCTACGGCCGCGCACTGCGCGAGTCGATCGGCCCCCTCCACTGGGCCGGCGCCGAGACCGCGAAGGTGTGGAACGGCTACATGGACGGCGCGGTGCGGTCGGGCGAGGACGCCGCGCGCGAGGTGCTAAGCGCCGCGTAGTCGCGCAGGCCTGAGCCCTCGGCCTCCTCCCGGACCGAGTCGGCGGACTTGAGGGCGAAGAGGCCCGGACGCGCTGTGGCCGCCATGGCGCGATGCTTACCCAGCTCAGGTGGTCGCGTACCAGATCTACGTACGGTCCTTTCAGGACTCCGACGGCGACGGGGTGGGGGACCTCCCGGGCGTCCGCGCGCGCCTGGACCACCTCGCCGGCCTGGGGGTCGGGGCGCTGTGGCTGTCGCCGATCCACCCCTCGCCGCAGTTCGACCTCGGCTACGACATCGCCGATTACCTGGCCGTCGACCCGGTCTTCGGAAGGCTCGGCGACCTGGACGCGCTGATCGAGGCCGCGCACGCCCGCGGGATCAGGGTGTTGATGGACCTCGTCCCCTGCCACACGTCGACCGCCCACCCCTGGTTTCGCGAGCGCCCGGACTTCTACGTCTGGGCCGACGAGCCCAACAACTGGCGCTCGGCCTTCGGTGGCCCGGCGTGGAGCCGGCTCGGCGAGCGCTGGTACCTGCACTCCTTCTACCCCGAGCAGGCCGACCTGGACTGGCGCAACCCGGACGTCGTCGCGGCGATGCAGGAGGTGGTGCGCTTCTGGCTCGACCGCGGCGTCGACGGCTATCGGGTGGACGCCATCGACCGGCTGCTCAAGGACCCCGAGCTGCGCGACGACCCGCCCGCCGAGCGGCCCTTCGGCCTGCCCGTGCCCGAGGACAACGCCGCGCTGGCGCTGACCAACTCGCGCAACGCGCCGGACATCGGCACGGCGCTCGCCGCGATCCGCGAGGCCGCCGGCGACGCGCTGCTGGTGGGGGAGGTCTACCTGCCGTCACCCCTGCTGACGCCGTACCTCGAGCACCTCGACGCCGTATTCAGCTTCGAGTTGCTGCACGCGCGCTGGGACGCGGGCGACCTGGGAGCGGCGATCGCCGGCATGCCCGAGGGCCGGGCCGCCTGGGTGATGTCCAACCACGACTTCGGCCGCCTGGCCACGCGCTACGGCGCCGAGAACGCTGACGCAGCGGCGCTGCTCCTGCTCGCGCTCCCGGGACTGTCGTTCCTGTACCAAGGAGACGAGATCGGCCTGGGGGAGGGACCGGGCGGCCCTCACGACCGCTACGGCCGCGACCGCTTCCGCCATCCCATGCAGTGGGACCGGTCCCCGTCGGGTGGCTTCACGACCGGAGAGCCGTGGCTGCCGCTCGTCGATCCCGGGTCGCGCAACGTCGCCGACACCGGGTCGAGTCTCGTGCGCGAGGCGATTGCGTTGCGGCCCCGGCTGGGTGGGGAGCTCGAGGTGGTCGAGGCCGACGACGAGCTCCTGCTGCTGCGGCGCGGCGAGTACCTGGTCGCGGTCAACACCGGCGACCGGCCGCGTCCGCTTCCCGGCGGGGGCGACCCGGTGCTCGAATCAGAGCCCGGAGCCGCCGCGGGCGGCCGACTGGCCGCCCACGGCGGAGCGGTGCTGCGTTAGCTCTTGACGTACGGCTTGACCGCGGCCAGGACCTCTTGCTGGTCAGCCGGCTTGTCGAAGGCCGACGCCGTGATCGGCTGGCCGTTCAGCTCGCGGATCGCGGCGGCGTGACGCGCCTCGACCTGCACGATGGAACCTGCCGACCCGAGCACTTCCTTGCTCTTGATCTGCGGAGCGGCGCCGTTGTAGGCGCTCACGCCGAGGTCCTCGAACGTCTGGGCCGTCTTCAGGAACGCCTTCTGGCTGGCGAACGCCATGCCGAAGTCCACGCCCGGCGCCTTCACCGGGGTGCCGCCCAGGCCCTTGACCGCCTCGGTCAGGGCGTCGACGTGCTCGGCCTCGTTCTCTTGGATCGTGGTCGCGAGCTCCTTCGCGTCCCCGCCGAGACCGCTCACGTTCTTGAGTGCCTGCTGGTAGAAGGCGTTCTCGAGGTACTCGAGGGTCAGGGCGAAGTTCAGGATGTCGACGTCGCCGCCGCCCTCCTGAGCGATCGCCTGGGACACGAATGGGGCGACGGTCGACAGGCCGTACACGGTCCCGGCGGCAAGCGCCCCCTTGACCATGAATGACTGACGGGTCAGACCCTGAACGTCGATGACGGCGAGCTCGGGCGCCGCCAGCTTGTCGTTGTTGCTCATGCTGGTTCTCCTTTCGCTCGCGCAGCTAGGACTGCAGGAACGGCTTGACCTGGGGCAGGACCTCTTCCATCGAGGCGGGCTTGGCGAACGCGCCGTCGGGCACGATCGTCTTGCCCACCGCGCTGTTCAGCGCAGCTGCGTGCCGGGCCTCGACCGAGTGGATCGAGAGCGCAGCGGCCAAGATCTCCTTGGACTTGATGCGCCCGGCCTGACCCAGGTACGCCGCGGCGCCCAGGTTCTCGACCGTCGCCGCCGTCTCCAGCACCTTCTTCTCGCCGCCCTTGATCACGGCGTCGAAGCTGGTCTTCGGCTTCTGCGGCTTGCCGCCCAGCTTGCTTGACCGTCGCGGTCAGGGCGTCGACGTGCTCCTGCTCGTTGTCGCGGATCATCGTCGCCGCCTCGGCGAGCGCCATGTTCTTGACGACCCCGGACTTGATGACGGCGTCGTAGAAGTCGGTCTCGAGGTGCTCCAGCGTGAGGGCGTACTGAACGATCTCCAGGTCGCCCTTCATGCTGCCGCCGCTCGAGCTCGAGCTGCTGCTGCTCTTCGCGGGCTTGTCGTCCTCGCCGCAGGCGGCCAGGAAGATCGCGAAGGCAGCGGCGGCGCCGGTGCCTCCCATCGTCTTGAAGAAACGCTTGCGCGACGAGTCGTCGCGAGCCAGTTCCTCCATCGCATTGTGTTCGTCGGACATGGGCTCCTCTCGGTTCTGAATGCTTCTGGGGCGGCATGCGCGACGCTCGTGATTGCGGATCACAACCCGCCGTCGGTTTCCTCCCCTTGGCGCGGGGGTACAAACGCCGCGGAGGGAGCTACGAGTGCACCAATGGAAGGTGATCTGCGCGCTGGTCCTGGTCGCTTTGGCCGGCTGCGGATATGGATCTGAGGGCGGCGAGGGTTCAAACACCCTCAACTGGTACGCGTACAACGAGCCGGGCGGCTCGTTCGACGAGATCGCCAAGAAGTGCTCGGACCAGTCGGACGGCAAGTACAAGATCAACGTCGTCAAGCTGCCGCAGGACGCCGACCAGCAGCGCGAGCTGCTCGTCCGGCGCCTCGCAGCCGAGGACTCGGACATCGATCTGATGACGATGGACGTGATCTGGACGGGCGAGTTCGCCCAGGCCGGATGGGTGCGCGAGTGGAAGGGCGCCGACGCCGAGGAAGCGCGCAAGGGCCGCATCCCCTCGCTCGTGCGCACCGCCGAGTACAAGAACAAGCTCTGGGCGGCGCCGTTCACCACCAACACCCAGCTGCTGTGGTTCAACAAGGACATCGTCAAGGGCAAGCCGCCCGAGACGTGGGACGAGATGTTCGCCCAGTCGCAGAAGCTGGGCGACAAGGGCACGATCGAGGTCCAGGCCGCGCGTTACGAGGGCCTGACGGTCTGGTTCAACGCGCTGGTGGCCTCGCAGGGCGGCCAGATCGTCGACGAGACCGGCAAGGTCAAGGTCAACCAGACCGCCGCGCGGGCGGGGGCGATCATGAAGCGCCTGGGCACCGGCAACTCAGCGCCCGAGGGCCTGAACAACATGAAGGAGGACCAGGGCCGGCTCGAGTTCCAGTCCGGCAACTCGGCCTTCCAGATCAACTACCCGTTCATCTACGCGAGCGCGGGCGAGGAGGCCCCCGACTTCCAGAAGAAGATCGGCTTCGCGCGCTACCCGGCGGTTGAGAAGGGGCGCAAGAGCGCACCGCCCATCGGCGGCTTCAACATCGGCGTCTCCAAGTACTCGAACAACCCGGACCTCGCCTTCGAGGCGGGCCAGTGCCTGGCCTCCAGCGACAGCCAGCTGATCGCCAACGCCAAGGGCGGGCTGCCTCCGACCACGGAGGCCCTGTTCACCTCGAAGGAGGTCCAGAAGGCCTATCCGGGCTTCGCGAAGCTGATGCGTGAGTCGCTCAAGGACGGCAAGCCGCGCCCGGCCACCCCGGCGTACAACGACGTCTCGCTGGCGGTACAAGCGACGCTGCACCCGATCGGGAGCATCGTGCCCGAGCAGGTCCCGCCTGACCTGCGCGACAAGCTCAAGACAGTCGACGAGGGCGGGATCTTCTGATGGCGGCTGGAACTACTACGGCTCCTGCCAAGAAGAGCGCCCGCTCGCGCGAGGAGCGACGGCTGGCGTGGATGCTGTGCGCGCCGGCGGTGATCGTGATGCTGCTGGTCACCGGCTATCCGATCGGCTACGCCGTCTACCTCTCGCTGCAGAAGGTGGACCTGCGCTTCCCCGGCCAGTCGGAGTTCGTCGGGCTCGACAACTACATCGAAGTGCTCACCTCGAGCTCGTGGTGGACCGACGTGTTCAACACGCTCGTCATCACGATCTCCTCGGTCGCCATCGAGCTGGTGCTGGGGATGGCGATCGCGCTGGTGATGCACCGGGCCATCTTCGGCCGCGGGCCGGTGCGCGCCGCGGTGCTGATCCCGTACGGGATCGTCACCGTGGTCGCCGCCTTCGCGTGGCGGTACGCGTTCTCGCCCGACTCGGGCTTCGTGCTCACCCAGCAGGACCTGCTCGGCGATCGCTGGGGCTCGATGGTGATCATCGTCCTGACCGAGGTCTGGAAGACGACGCCGTTCATGGCGCTGCTGCTCCTGGCGGGCCTGGCCCTGGTGCCCGACGAGCTGCACGAGGCGGCGAAGGTGGACGGCGCCAACGCGGTCCAGCGCTTCTTCCGCATCACGATCCCGCTGATGAAGCCGGCGATCCTCGTCGCGCTGCTGTTCCGCACGCTCGACGCCTTCCGGGTCTTCGACAGCGTCTTCATCCTCACTCAGGGCGGAGGCAACAACACCGAGACGGTGTCCATCCTCGGCTACAAGGTGCTCATCACGCGGCTGAACCTCGGCGTGGGCTCGGCCATCTCGGTGCTGATCTTCCTCGCCGTGATCGCGATCGCCGCGCTGTTCGTCAAGGGCCTCGGCGCGTCCACTGCGGAGCAGACGGGAGAGACATGACGAAGCAGCGCGTGTACTGGCTGATCGCGATCCTGCTGGTGCTGCTGTACGCGCTCGGGCCGGTCGCGTGGATTCTGTCGCTTTCGTTCGAGAACCCCGAGAAGCTCGGGGCCGGCGGATTCTTCCCCACCGACTTCACCATGGACAACTACAAGCTGCTGTTCGAGGGGCCGCCCGACTTCCGCTACGCGCTGCTCAACTCGCTGGGCATCGCGGCCATCGCGACCACCATCTCGATCGCGCTCGCCGCGATGGCGGCCTACGCGCTGGCGCGGCTGGACTTCGCGGGCAAAGCGGTCATCCTCTCGGGCGCGCTCGCGATCGCGATGTTCCCGCCCATCTCGATCGCCGGCTCGCTGTTCGACATCTGGCGCTCGATCGGCCTGTTCGACACCTGGGCCGGGCTGATCATCCCCTACATGACCTTCGCGCTGCCGCTCGCGATCTACACGCTCAGCGCGTTCTTCCGGGAGATCCCCTGGGAGCTCGAGCAGGCGGCCCAGGTGGACGGCGCCACGCCGTTCCAGGCCTTCCGGAAGGTGATCGTCCCGCTCGCCGCTCCGGGCGTCTTCACGGCGGCGATCCTCGTGTTCATCTTCGCCTGGAACGACTTCCTTTTCGCCAACACGCTGACCTCAACCAGCGCGGCGCGCACCGTGCCGGCAACGCTGGCCTTCTTCACCGGTGCGTCGCAGTTCACGCAGCCGATCGGAGCGATCTCCGCGGCTGCTGTCGTCGTGACGATTCCCATCGTCATCATGGTCCTGATCTTCCAGCGCCGCATCGTGGCGGGCCTCACCGCCGGCGCAGTAAAGGGGTGAGTCCCAATGTCTGAGATAAAGCTCGAGAACGTCACGAAGCGCTACCCGGACGGCTACGAGGCCGTCAAGGACATGAGCCTCGACGTCAAGGACGGCGAGTTCATGATCCTGGTCGGCCCTTCGGGCTGCGGGAAGTCGACGGCGCTGCGCATGGTGGCCGGGCTGGAGGACATCTCCGACGGCGAGCTGCGCATCGGCGAGGACGTGGTCAACGACAAGGCGCCCAAGGACCGCGACATCGCGATGGTGTTCCAGAACTACGCGCTCTACCCGCACATGAGCGTGCGCGACAACATGGGCTTCGCGCTCAAGCTCGCGAAAGTGGACCAGGGAGAGATAGACCGCAAGGTCTCGGAGGCGGCCAAGGTGCTCGACCTCGAGCAGCACCTGGACCGCAAGCCGGCCAACCTCTCCGGCGGCCAGCGCCAGCGCGTGGCCATGGGGCGCGCCATCGTGCGCGACCCGCGGGCGTTCCTGATGGACGAGCCGCTGTCGAACCTCGACGCCAAGCTGCGCGTGCAGATGCGCACCGAGGTCTCGCGCATCCAACAGCGGCTGGGCACCACCACGATCTACGTGACCCACGACCAGACCGAGGCCATGACGCTCGGCGATCGCGTTGCCGTCATGCGCTCCGGGGTGCTCCAGCAGGTCGGATCGCCGATGGACCTCTACAACGATCCGGTGAACCTGTTCGTGGCCGGCTTCATCGGCTCGCCGGCGATGAACTTCATGCCCGCCACGATGGAGGGCGGCAAGCTGGAGCTGCCGATCGGCGAGGTGCCGCTGCCCGACGGCGTGTCCGGCGAGAGCTCGGGCACGCTGGTGGCCGGCATTCGGCCGGAGGACTTCGAGGACGCCGCCGTGATGGGCGGCGCCGCCCGCGGCGGCACCACCTTCCGCGCGAATATCGAGGTGCTCGAGGCGATGGGCTCCGAGCTCTACGCGCACTTCTCGGTCAGCTCCGACGTTGCCTTGGAGTCCGAGGAGCTGCGCGAGCTGGCCGCCGACGCCGGCGCCGGCGACGTCCCCTCCAGCGGTGAGGAGGGCAGGATCGTGGCCCGTCTCGACCCGGCCTCGAAGGTCCAGGAGGGCCAGGAGTCCGAGCTGTGGGTGGACACCGCCAAGCTGCACCTGTTCGATGCCGGCGACGGCCACAGCCTGCGGACCAGGGCCGAGCCCGCCCCAGCAAGCGGCTGAAGCATCGTGGGGGCTCTGACCCCCACAATCCTTCAGTGACGTGAACGATGTGGCGGTCATCGGGGCCGGGCACAACGGCTTGGTCGCCGCGGCGTACCTGGCACGGGCCGGGCTCTCCGTGGAGGTCAGGGAGCGCCGCGACATCGTGGGCGGCGCCTGCGTGACCGAGGAGCTGTGGCCGGGGGTGTGGGGCTCGCCCGGGGCGTACACGCTGTCGCTGCTGCGAAAGGAGATCATCGAGGAGCTCGACCTCGAGGGCCACGGGCTGCACGTCGAGGTCCACGAGCCCTACCTGTTCGCGCCGTTCCCGGACGGGCGGGCGGTCGTGACCTGGTCGGACGCGGACAGGACGGCCAAGCAACTGGAGCAGGACTGGTCGGCAGAGGACGCGCGCGCCTACCTCGAGTGGTCCGAGAAGCGAGAGCACGCCGCCGCTCGGGCCCGGCCCCTCATGCTCGAGCCCGCCAACCGCGAGCGCTGGCTGGAGGCGGTCGGCTCCCAGCTGCTGGAGGGGTCGATCGCCGACGAGCTGAGCGGCATCCCGTCCGAGGAGGTGCGGGTGCCGTTCGCGCTCCAGGGGCTGATCGGCTGCCTGGTGGGCCCCGAGGACCCCGGCACCTCCTTCATCGCGCTGTTCCACGACCTGGGCGAGGCCGCCGGTGTGCCCGGCGCCTGGGGGTTCGCCCGAGGCGGAATGGGTGCCGTCACCAAGGCGCTGCGCAGCGCGGCCGAGGCAGCGGGGGCGACCATCCGAACCGAGTCACCGGTGGAGTCGATCGACGAGCTCGACGCGCGCGTGGTCGTCTCCGCCGCCGACCCCCTCACCACGGCCCGGCTGGCCGGCGCCGACCCGCCGGAGGGCTGGCGGCAGGCGGGCCCGGTGGTGAAGGTCATGTGCCTGCTCGACGGGCTGCCCGACTTCCCGGCGTGGCCGGGCGAGGAGCCGTGGCGCGGCTCGATCGACATCGGCTACTCGCTCGAGGACCTGAGCGCGGCCGCACGCGACGCGCGCGAGGGCCGGCCCGCCGCACGGCCGTGGATCGAGGCCGCGTGCCAGACCGCGACCGACCCCACGCTGGCGCCGCCCGGCAAGCACGTGCTGTCGCTGTTCTGCCAGTGCTTTCCGCCGGACGTCGACGCCGAGGCGGCCGCCGACGCCGCGGTGGCGCGGTTCGCCGAGGTGTGCCCGGCGCTGCCCGACCGGATCGAGGGCCGCATCGCCCTTGGGCCCAAGCAGCTGGAGGAGCGCTTCGGCATCGCGGGCGGCCACATCTTCCACGGCGACATGCTGCCCGGCCAGCTACTGGAGGAGCGCCTCGGGCCGCGCTCGTTCGGCGGCGAGCCCTACCTGGCGGGGTCGGGGGCCCACCCCGGGGGAGCGGTCACCGGCGCGCCCGGCTATCTGGCCGCACGCGCCGTGCTGGAGGACATGCACGCTCGACCGTGATTCCCGACGGCCCTCACGGGCGAGCGTGTGGGACACTGACCCGCGGGATGAGGGGTGCGGTCGCCATCGCGTTGGTCGCGCTGTTCGTCCTGCCCGGCGCAGCCCAGGCCGCGGAGGCGCCCTTCGTCGACTGGACCTCGGTCCTCCCCGGAGCGCGAGGCGACTTCCAGCCCAGCCGCGCCCGCGATTGCGTGAGCGGCAACCCGGCGTGCGTGGAGTCCACCCTCGACGAGATGTACCGCCGCTTCGACCGGCTGTACTCGAGCTGCGACCACAACGCGGCGTTCGGGATCACCTACATCCGGGTGACCGAGGCGATCCGCACCAAGATGCTCCAGCGGCCGCCCTTCTACCAGGAGCCGCGCTTCCTCCAGCACGTGGACAAGGTGTTCGCGCGCATGTACTTCCGCGCCTACGACGCGTGGCGCAGCGGGCGCCGCGAGGTCGTCCCGCTGGCCTGGCGCGAGGCCTTCGACGCTGGCCGCGACCGATCGGTGTCCGGCATCGGGAACCTGCTCATGAGCATGAACGCGCACATCAACCGGGACTTCCCCTACCTGGTGGAGGCGCTGGGGATGACGAAGCCCGACGGCTCGACCCGCAAGGTCGACCACGACCGCGGCAACCGGGTGTTGCACCCGCTCTACGACGATGTGCTGCGCGAGCTGTCTGCGCGCTTCGACCGCTCGATCTCCGACTACGACGTGCCGGGGCTGTTCGCCGACGACGTGGCCCTGTTCCAGATCCTCCAGGGCTGGCGCGAGGGTGTGTGGCGCAACGCCGAGCTGCTGCGCAGCGCGCGCACGCCGGCCCAGCGCAAGGCGGTCTCGGACGTCATCGAGCAGTACGCCCTCGGGCAGGCGCGGCTGATCCGGGCCAACACCACCATCCGCTCGAGCGCCGCCCGCGACGCGCAGTGCGCCGAGTACCGCCGCACCCACCGCGAGCGCGGCGGCAAGGCCGCTCCCGTGGCCGGCCGTGGCTTGCGGGCGTCGAGGCGCGGCGTGGTGCGAGTCCGCGTGCGCTGCGAGCCGGGCATCCGCGACTGTGCGGGCTTCCTGCGCCTGACGGGCCGCCGCGGCAGGGCGGTCGCCCGCGGGCGAAAGCTGGCGCTGGCCCGGGGCACCTCGAAGGTCTACCGGCTGCGGCTGGGGCCGAGGAACCGCGCCGCCCTGCGGCGGCGGCGGGCGCGCCTGCGGGTGCGGGCCGTGGCACGCACACGGTCTCCGTGGGGCACGGTGCGGGTCGTCACGCGCGTGACCCGCGTCAGGGGGTGATCGCGAGCTTGCTGTGAGGCCCCGAGGCCTGGAGCTCCCAGGCCCGGGCGATCTCGTCGAGCGGGATCTTCTCCACGTCGCAGGTCAGCTCGCCGGCGGCGGCATGCTCGGCCATCCGCCGGTAGGCAGCGGCGCGGGTCTCGACGTCCACCTGGAAGTTGGTGAAGCCGAGGATGGACAGGCCCTTGCCGCGGATGGTGGCCGAGGCGACGGTCGCCTCTGCCGCCGCCGACTGTCCCATCTGCACTATCCGCGCGTGTCGCGCCGCGGCCTGAAGCGCGGCCACGCCGGGCTCGCCCCAGAGGGGATCGACCACCACGTCGGGACCCTCACCGCCGCACGCCTTCGCCATCGCACCGGCGTCGTCGCCGGAGGAGCCCAGCACCACGGTGGCGTCCGCGCCGAGCTCCTCGGCGCGGCGCAGGCGGTCCGCGTTGCGGGCGGCGGCCACCACCCGGCCGGCGCCCAGCAGGCGTGCCGCCTGGACGGCGATCAGGCCGACCGGCCCGGTCGCTCCCAGGATCAGCGCGGTCTCGCCCTCGGCCAGGTGTGCGCGGTACTCGAGCGACAGCCAGCCCGCAAGCCCGGCGATGCCGAAGCACACGGCCAGCGCGGGGTCCAGGCCCTCGGGCAGATCCACCAGCTCCTCGCTGCGAACCGCCGCGCGCTCGGCCATCGACCCGCTGGAGGAGTTGAAATAGGCCAGCCCGCCGCCGTCGACCCGACCCACTCCCTCGCTGCCCGCGACGTACGGCGGGTCGGGCGAGCCCCCGTGAAACGTGCCGGCCGCGCGCGTCAGGTCCACCGGGTTCAGGCCCGCGACTGCCACCTCGACCACCACCTCGCCGTCGCCGGGGCTGGGCACGTCGAAGTCGCGCCCCTCGGGTGGCGCGCCGTACTCGGGGACCACCGCGGCCCGCACTATCGCTTCAGCCTCTCGATGACTTCCTCGTTCCACTCGTGGGTGCGCAGCAGCCGGTAGCGCTCGGCCGCCACGCGCATGTAGGCCTCGGTTTCGGTCTGGTTGCCGATCAGGTCCGCCTCTCGGAGCATCTCTACCACCGGCTCGTACTCATGACCGAGCCACTCCAGGGCAATCTCCTTGCGGTTCATCAGCTCACCGCGGTCGCGCATGAGCCGGAACCCCCACGCCTCGACGCCTTCGGCCAGGTCGCCGTACTGGCGCTCGGGCTCGCTCACCCGGATCTTCGAGCGGGCTTCGTGCGGCAGCGGTACGCGCTCGAAGAACAGCCGCTCGTGAGACTTGAGTGGGAGGTCGCTCAGGCGGATGCCGCGATCGGCTCCGACCCGTGTCTGGACCTCGGTCACGTACGCGTCGATGGTGTCGACGCCGAGCGCCCGCGCCACCGACACGCGGTGGTGCCCGTCGCGCACGAAGTGGACCTCGCCGATGCGGTAGACGTCGATCGGCGGCATCGACTCGCCCCGGCGCTGGGCCGCGGCGATTCGCTCCCATCGCGGGCGCACCCGCCCCGATACGGGGCGGAAGGCGCGGTCGAACTCGCGCCCCCGGTCGACCGTCCCGACGATCGAGTCCAGCTCGATCGACTGCATCCCGAGGCTGCGCTCGCCCACCCTCCCCAGCGCCTCCACGACCTCTTCGAACGGGAGGATCACGAACACGTCGCCCGGCTCGCGCCGCAGCCGGCTCGAGAGCCGCGCCAGCGCTCGCCGGCGCCGCGTTCGACCGAAGTCGAACTGGGCGTCCGTACCCGGAAAGCCCGTGTCGCGTGCCATGACCTTCAGCCTACGACCAGGTCAAAGGCCGCCGGGTCGACGCGGAACCGCGCCGGCCCGTAGCGCACGACCTCGCCGTCGACGTTGTACTCGGTCCCGTGGGGGACGCCCAGCCGCACCTCATGCCCGCGGCGGTGGCTGACGCCCGTCTGCTCGGTCACCCGCCCGGTGCGCATGCCCACGGCGCGCAGGGCGAGCAGCGCACGCGGGCTGTCCTGCAGCACCACCGTCTCCAGGAAGCCGTCGCTGGCGTCGGCCACGTTGAGATGGGAGCCGCCGCCGAACGCGCCGGAGCTGGCCACCGTCACCTGCCAGGCCTCGCCCTCGTAGACCAGCTCGCCGTCGACGTGCACGCTGGAGGGCACGGGCGAGTCCATCACCGCGGCGCCCATCGCCCCGAGGCCGTAGGCGGCCACGCCCAGCGCGCGCTTCCACCGGCCCGCGCGCCGCGCGGCCGGCGCGGCCAGCCCGGCACTGGCCACGTTGAGAAAGGGACGGTCGTCCATCCATGCCAGCTCCAGTTTCCGGGTACGCAGCCCTGAACCGGCGAGCAGGCAGGCACCCCGCAGGCTGCGGGGCAGCCCGTGCGCCCGGGCGAAGTCGTTGGCCGTCCCCGCGGCGATCACCGCGAGCGGCTTGCCCGACGCCGAGGCGGCCACGGCCACCGCGGCCACGGTGCCGTCGCCGCCGGCCACCACCAGGCGGTCGGCGTCCGAGGCGGCGGCGGCGCGCTCGTCTCCGAGCGCGAAGACGGTCACGGCCGCGCCCGCCTGGCGCAGGGCGCTCTCCACCGCGGCGGTGTGGCGGCCTGAGCCGGACGCCGCGTTGACTATCAGTGCAGCCCTCACTCGGATAGCTTCGCGGCTTCGGTGCGCGCCCGTGTCTTCGTCACCCTCGATCTGCCCGGCGGGGCGCTGGAGCGCTTGGGCGAGGAGTACGTACTCGACGTCTGGCCCCAGCGCGAGGCGCCGCCGTTTGCCGACCTGTGCGAGCACGCCGCTCGCGCCGAGGGGCTGCTGTGCATGCTCACCGACCGCGTCGATGGCGAGCTGTTCGACGCCGCCCCGAGCCTGCGGGCGGTGTCGACCATGGCCGTGGGCACCGACAACATCGACCTGGACGAGGCCACGCGGCGCGGCATCCCGGTGGGCCACACGCCCGACGTGCTCACCGACACCACCGCCGACCTGGCCGTGGCGCTGATGCTGGCCGCCGCGCGGCGGCTGCCCGAGGGCGAGGCGGCCGTGCGGGCCGGGGAGTGGGGCCCCTGGGACCCGCAGTGGCTGCTGGGGCGAGACCTGCACGGGGCGACGGTGGGCATCGTCGGGTCGGGGCGCATCGGCCAGGCGGTGGCCAGGCGCCTCGAGGGCTTCGCCGTGACCCTTCTCGACGCCCGCGGCGACGGCCTCGACCGCCTGCTGGCAGAGTCGGACTTCGTCACGCTGCACTGCCCGCTGACCGACGACACCCGGGGCCTGATCGACGCGGCCGCTCTGGGGCGCATGAAGAGCGACGCCATCCTGGTCAACACCGCCCGCGGGCCGATCGTGGACACCGACGCGCTGACCGAGGCCCTGCACGAGGGCGAGATCGCCGCCGCGGCGCTGGACGTGACCGACCCCGAGCCGCTGCCGGCCGACCACCCGCTCCTACGGGCGCCGAACCTGATCGTGGTGCCTCACGTCGGGTCGGCCACGCACGCCACGCGCGAGGCCATGGCCGACCTCGCCGTCGACAACCTCGCGGCCGCGCTGCGAGGCGAGCCGATGCCCAACCAGGCCAACCAGGTCTGACCCGGCGCGCTCGTCGGCTACTCCCCGATCACCTTGATCACCAGCCGTTTGGGGCGCCGGCCGTCGAACTCGGTGTAGAAGACGGCCTGCCAGGGCCCCAGGTCGAGCTGTCCGTCGGTGACCGGCAGCACCACCTGCTGGTGCACGAGCAGGTTCTTCAGGTGGGCGTCGCCATTGTCCTCGCCTCCGCGGTGGTGGCGGTAGTCGCCGGGGTCGGGGAGCAGCGAGGCCGCGGTGTCGTTCGACGGCGCCTTCCAGCTCGGCGGCGCCAGCTTGTCCAGCCACTCCAGCGCGTCCTGCTGGATGCCCGGTTCGTCGTCGTTGACCCACACGCCGGCGGTAATGTGCATGGCCGACACGAGCACCATGCCGTCGGCCACACCCGACTCGTCGACCTCGTGCTGGACGTCGTCGGTGATGCGCACGAACTCACGGCGCTCGTCGGTCTCGAAGGTTCGGTACGCGGTGTGCGATTTCATTAGCTCCTCGTGGACTTGGGATTGACGGACAAGGCGTGCATCGTTACCGGAGCGAGCCGAGGGATCGGGCGCTCGGCGGCCGACATGCTCGAGGCCGAGGGGGCGAGCGTGCTCGCCGCCAGCCGGGGTAGCGGCCACGACGTGACCGACCCCGAGGCCGCCGAGCGGCTGGCCGCCGAGTGCCTCGAGCGCTACGGCCGCCTCGACGTGCTGGTGAATAACGCCGGAACCAGCCAGTCCGTGCCGCTGGACGAGCTGACCGACGACGACTGGCAGGAGCAGTGGGAGCTCCACGTGATGGGCCCGATGAGGCTGATGAAGGCCTGCGCTCCGCACATGGCCAGGGCGGGCGGCGGGCGGATCGTCAACGTCTGCTCCTCGGCCGGCAAGCGGCCCTCGCTCACCAACGCCGCCTACTCGGTCACCAAGGCGGCTCAGCTGTCGCTGTCGCGCACCTTCGCCGACGCGTGGGCCGGGGAGGGGGTGCTGGTGAACGCGGTCACCCCCGGCGCGGTGTCCAGCTCGCTGTGGATGGACGAGGGCGGGCTGGCCGACCAGGTCGCAGACCAGAAGGGGATCGACCGCGACGAGGCACTCGCCTCCCAGGCGAGCAAGATCCCGCTGGGACGCTTCGGCACCGAGGAGGAGATCGCCGCGGTGATCGTCTTCCTGTGCTCCGAGCGGGCGTCCAACGTGACCGGCGCGGCCTGGTCGGTGGACGGCGGCGCGGTGCCGGTGATCCTCTAGCACGACCGCTCGCCGCCCTAGATTCAGGCGCTGTGTCCCGTCGCGCGCTGCTGGCGCTGATCTTCTTCCCCCGCGGGGGCTCCGCCCAGGTGGCGCGATACCTGGCCGGCGCCCTGCCCGCGGCCGGCTGGGAGGCGACCGTGGCCACCGGGTCCCTGGGGCCGGTGGGGGAGGAGTCCAACGCGGTCACCTTCTACCAGGGGATCGACGTGCGGCCGCTCGACTACACCCCATCGGCGAGCACCGCGGACCCGTTGCGGGCTGACCCTCCCTTTCAGCCCTCCTACGAGGACCGCGAGGACGCGCCCGACCAGGTCTACGCCACGGTGGGGGACGAGGACTACGAGCGGCTGGTGGACGCCTGGACCGAGCACCTGGCCCGCTCCGGGGCGGCCGAGGCCGACGTCCTTCACCTCCACCACCTGACGCCGATCAACGAGGCCGCCCGCCGCTCCTTCCCCGGCGTGCCGAGGGTCGGGCACCTGCACGGAACCGAGCTGCTGATGCTTCGCGAGATCGACGAGGGCCCGCCCGCGGGTTGGGACCACGCCGAGGCCTGGGCCGAGCGGATGCGCGACTGGGCGCGCTCCTGCGAGCGGCTGTTCGTGCTCTCGCCCGACGCCGTGCGCCGGGTGCCGGACCTGCTCGGGGTCGAGCCCGAGCGTGTGGTGTGGGCGCCGAACGGCTTCGACCCGGTGGGTTTCGAGCGCACCCCGGCTACTGCTCAGGCTCGCGTCGAGCACTGGCGCCGCTGGCTGGTGGACGAGCCGCGCGGCTGGGACAGCTCGGGCGAGCCGGGCAGCGTCTCCTACGCCGAGGAAGACCTGCAGGCCTTCGCGGAGGGACGGGTCCTGCTCTACGTCGGGCGCTACACCGAGGTGAAGCGCATCCCGCTGCTCATTCGCGCGCACGCGCGCGCGAGAGAGCGCTTCGCGCACCCCGCTCCGCTCGTCCTCCTGGGCGGGTTCCCCGGCGAGTGGGAGGGCGAGCACCCCCTCGAGGTGGTGGAGGAGACCGGCGACGATCAGGTGTTCCTGGCCGGCTGGCGGGGTCACTCCGACCTTCCCGACGGCCTCAACGCGGCCGATCTGCTGGTGCTTCCCTCCGTGCGCGAGCAGTTCGGGCAGGTCCTGGTGGAGGCGATGGCGTGCGGTCTGCCGGTAGTGGCCGTGGACGCGCACGGGCCGGCGGAGATCGTCCGCGACGGCGAGACGGGCTGGCTCGTCCCGCCCGACGAAGAGGAGGCACTGGCCGAGGCCCTGGTGGAGGCGGTCAACGACGACGACGAGCGCCGGCGCCGCGGCGAGGCGGCCTACGCCGACGCCCGTGCCCGCTACTCGTGGCCGGCCCTGGCCCGCGACGTGGCTGCGGTGTACGACGGGGTGGCGGCGTGACCGAGTACAGCGTCAGGCGCTCGCGCCGGGCCCGTCACGCCCGGATCAACGTTGGCCCCGACGGCGTCGAGGTCGTGGTTCCCGAGCGCTTCCCGCTCTCGCGGGTGGAGCCGTTCGTGGCCGAGAAGCGCCCCTGGATCGAGCGGACCCTGCGCCGCTATCGCCGCTCGGCCGAGGTGCATCCGCCGGCCCGGCTGGAGGACGGCGGCCAGCTGCCCTTCCTCGGGGAGCGGCTGGACCTGCGCGTGCGCGTGGAGCCGGGACGCCGGCGAGCGCACGTCGCTCGCCGGGGCGACGAGCTGAGGGTTGCGCTCGGTCCCGTCCACGACCTGCGCGAGGAGCTGGAGGCCTGGCTGCGGCGCCGGGCCCGGGCCGAGGTCGAGCCGCGCCTGAAGGCGGCCACGCGGCGGGCCGGCGTGCGCTATCGCGGCTTGCAGATCCGCGGCCAGCGCACCCGGTGGGCCAGCTGCTCCTCGTCGGGGGCGATGAGCTTCAACTGGCGGCTGCTGCTGGCCCGGCCGGAGATCCTCGACTACGTGATCGAGCACGAGGTGGCCCACCTCACCGTCCACGACCACTCCCAGCGCTTCTGGCGGCTGCTGGGCAGCCGCTGCCCGGACTACCGCACCCACGAGCGCTGGCTGCGCGACCACGGGCACACGCTGCGCCTCTGACGCCTACTCCCAGCGAAAGAAGCGGACGGCCAGATAGGCGCCCCCGGCCGTCCAGGCCGCGAGCACCGCGAGGCTGCCGCCCGAGAGCGGCCCGCCGCTGATCATCGTGGTGCTGAGCAAGTCGATCGCGTGCTTGAGCGGCAGCACCTCGGCGAGGCCCTCGACGGCCGTGGGCAGTTCCGAGGAGGAGTAGAAGACGCCCGAGATGAGGATCGCGGGCAGGAACACCGCGTTCACCCAGGCCGGGGCGCTGTCGAAGTTCGGGATGGCGTGCGAGAACGCGATCCCGAGTGCCCCGAAGCACGCCACCCCCAACGCCGTGACGCCGACCAGCCGCAGCGGCTCGGGTGGCAGGTCCACTCCGTAGGCGACGCTCGCTATCAGCACCACGATCGCGACCTGCACGAAGGCGTTGGCCACCGCCGAGGCCAACACGCCGGCGAGGTAGGACGCCTTGGGTATCGGGGTGCCCAGGACGCGCTTGAGGATCCCCTGCTCGCGCAGGAAGGTCAGATTGAAGGTCAGCGCGTTGAAGGTGGTGGCCATGATGCTCATCCCCGCGATGCCCGGGACCAGGGTGTCGAGCAGGTCCTGGTCACCCCCGTAGACGGTCGCGGTGAGCACGAACAGGAGCAGCGGCAGCAGGAAGTTGAAGAACGCCGCGCTGGGATTGCGCCAGAAGAGCTTGCGCTCGAGGCGGAACTGCTCCCAGGCCAGGGCGAGCGCGCTCATACCCTCAACCTTCCTCAACTCTATCCGTCAACTCGAGGTATACCTCCTCGAGTGTCGGCCGCGCGACCTGGAGTCCCTCCAGCCGCTCGCCGCGGGCGAGCGCGTCGCGGGTGAGGCGATGCAGCAGCTCGGTCGGGTCGTCGGTCTGCAACTCCACCCGCCGGCCCTCGGAGAGGTAGGACACCCGGTAGCCCGAGCTGGCCGAGCCGAGCTCGCCCGGGGGGCCCTCGGCCACGATGGCGCCGTCGCGGACGATCGCGACGCGGTCCGCCAGCGCCTGAGCTTCGTCCAGGTAGTGCGTGGTCAGCAGCACCGTCTTGCCCAGGTCGCGCAGCCTGCGGACCACGTTCCATGCGGTCCGCCGCGCGGCGGGGTCGAAGCCGGTGGTGGGCTCGTCCAGGAAGATCAGCTCGGGGTCGCCCACCAGCGCGAGCGCCAGGTCGAGCCGTCGGCGCTGGCCCCCGGACAGCTCGCGTGTCTTGGCGTCGCCCTGGTCCTCGAGGCCGACGAGCGCGATCGTCTCCTCGGCGTCGCGGGGGGAGGGGTAGGCCTTGGCGAAGTGCGCGATCGCCTCGCGCACCGTGACTCGCGGGTAGAGCCCCGAGCTCTGCAGCACGATCCCGACCCGTTCCTGCAGGCGACGGTCCCGGCGCTCGGGGTCGTGGCCCAGCACCCAGACCTCGCCGGCGCTGCGCTTGCGATAGCCCTCCAGGATCTCGACCGTGGTGGTCTTCCCTGCCCCGTTGGGACCCAGCAATCCGTAGACCTCGCCGGGCTCCACGGCGAAGGACAGGCCCCGGACGGCGTCCACCGGGCCATAGCTCTTTTTGAGGTCCTCGACCTCGATCGCGGCCATCTGTCGAGTCTGGCAGGGGCGCCGAGCGCCGCTTCGGCGGCGTTAACGAGAGTTAAGTCCGTGCTAAGGGGCTGGGGGAAGTGTGTGGGTTTTCCGCTCGCTCCCGTACTGTCCCGGGCCGCATGGCGCTAATGGAGGGGAGTGCCCCGCTTGGCTGAGGGGGAGCGCTCGGGGATCGGAACGGTCGGAAGAGTCCTCGCACTGGGGGCGATCATCGCGGCTGTCGTGATCGTCGCCTTCATCCTGTTCAGCGGAGACGGCGGCTACCAGCTCACCGCTCGCTTCCAGAACGCCGCCCAGCTCGTGCCCGGCAACGAGGTGTACGTCGGCGGCGTCCCGGCCGGCTCGGTCAAGGACATCAAGATCACCCAGAACGGCCAGGCCGACGTCCAGGTCGAGGTGTTCGACAAGTACGCGCCGCTGCGCCAGGGCACCCGCGCGATCATCAAGCAGACCTCGCTGTCGGGCATCGCCAACCGTTACGTCGACATCGAGGTAGGCGGCGGCACCAACCAGGCGATCGAGTCCGGGGGGAGGATCGGGCCCGAGTCCACCGAGACCGCGGTGGAGCTCGACCAGGTGTTCGACCTGTTCGACCCGGTCGCCCGTGTCGCGGTCCAGGACTTCTTCGAGGGCTCGGACAAGATGATCCAGGGCAAGGGGCAGGAGCTCCAGCGGGGCATCCACTACCTCAACCCGACGCTCTCGACTTCGCGCCGGCTGTTCAAGGAGCTGACCAAAGACGAGCGGCTGCTCGCCCGCTTCCTGATCGACTCGGGCCGACTGACCCAGACGCTGTCTGACCGCCGCACCGAGCTCACCGGCCTGGTCCGCAACCTCAACGGCACCTTCACCGCGCTGGCCAGCCAGAAGGGTGCGCTGGCCGAGTCGATCGACCGGCTGCCGCCGTTCATGCGCCGCGCCAACACGACCTTCGTGAACCTGCGCGCCGCGCTCGACGATGTCGACCCGCTGGTCGATGCGTCGAAGCCGGTGGCCAAGCGCCTCCAGCCCTTCTTCCGCGAGGCCCGCGGCCTCGCCCACGAGGCCGTGCCGACCCTGCGCGACCTCTCCCGCACCATCAAGAGCCCCGGCAAGTCGAACGACCTGATCGAGCTGGTCAACAGCTTCCCGCCGCTGGCCAGCACCGCGCTCGACACCAAGACGATCAACGGCGCTCGCCGCCGCGGCGCGTTCCCCGAGACCTCGGCGGCGATGCGCCGGTTCCAGCCCACCGCGGCAATCGGGCGCCCGTACACCAACGACCTTGTCGGCTGGTTCGACGACTTCTCGGCCACCGGCGCCTACGACGCGCTCGGCGGCTTCTCGCGCGCGGGCATCTACTTCGACGAGATCCTGGCCACCGCCGGCGGCATCTTCCCGAACCCCGACGGGCCGCCGGTCCAGAACTCCTTCAAGAAGTGCCCCGGCGCGGGTGAGGTCAAGCTGCCCGACCGCACCAACGTGCCGACGGCCGAGGAGCAGTCATTCCTCCAGTGCTCGGAAGCCGACCGGCCCTTCGCGGGAGGCGGCGAATGAGGCGCATCGTCGCCAGCGTGGTGGTGCTAGCCCTGGTCGCGACCGGTGCCTTCGTGCTCACCGGGGCGTCGGGCGGCTCGGGCACGAAGACCTACAAGCTCGTGTTCGACAACGCCTTCGGCCTGACCCAGGGCGGCGACTTCAAGATCGCCGGCGTGCGCGCCGGGGAGACCAGCCGGTTCTCGGTCTCCAAGGAGCGGCCGCGCAAGGCGGTCGTCGAGGTCAAGCTGTCCCAGAAGGGAGTCGGCAAGCTGCGCGACGACTCGCTCTGCGACATCAAGCCGCAGTCGCTCATCGGCGAGTACTTCGTGGACTGTCGCGAGGGCAAGGGCAAGCCGCTCTCGGAAGGGGCGACCCTCCCGGTCAGCCGCACCAGCTCGACGATCCCGATCGACCTCGTCAACAACGTCCTTCGCCTGCCCTATCGCGAGCGCCTGCGCCTGATCATCGGCGAGCTGGGCACCGGCCTGGCCGGGCGCCCGGAGGATCTGGCCGAAGTACTGCGCCGCGCCCATCCGGGCCTGCGCGAGACCTCCAGGACGCTGAACATCCTGGCCGGCCAGCGCCAGGTGATCAACAAGTTCGTGGCCGACGCCCGGGTCACGGTGGGCGAGCTCAACGCCCGCAAGTCCGACGTGAGCCGCTGGGTCACCGAAGCCAAGGACGCCGCCGAGATCGCCAGCAGCCGCCGCGAGGACCTGCGCCGCGACTTCCAGCTGCTCCCGACCACGCTCAAAGAGCTGCGGCCGTACATGGTCCAGCTGCGCAGGCTGGCCAACGAACAGATCCCCACGCTGCGCGACCTCCGCACCGCCGCACCCGACCTGAACCGCCTGCTGGCTCGCCTGGGTCCGTTCTCCGAGGCCGCGCGGCCGGCCTTCCGGGCGCTCGGGCGGACCTCGGTGTCGGGCATCGCCGCCCTGCGCGAGACCCGCCAGGAGGTGGCCGCTCTGCAGAAGCTCGGCAAGGACGTGCCCGGCTTCGCCAAGCCGTTGCGGCAGTTCCTGCAGACGATGGACGACGCCCGGCGTTCGGTGGAGCGCGACCCGCGCGCCGCCCGCAGCGCGCCGCCCGCGCCGGACAAGACTGCCGACCGCACCACCGCCGGCCGCGACGGCTTCACGGGCTTCGAGGCCTTCTGGGATTACGCCTTCTGGCAGGCGCTGGCGATCAACGGGCGCGACTCCAAGAGCCACATCCTGCGCATCAACGCCTACCCCGGCGCGTGCGCCGACTACCGCGCCACCGACGCGGCCGCCGGAGCGGTCTTCCAGGAGTGCAAGCAGAACCTCGGCCCGAGCCAGCCGGGCATCGGCGGCCAGCCCGACCCGACCATCGGGAACTCGGGCGCGTCGCGCGCCAGGGCCAGCAGCAAGCGCGCCGACGCAAAGAAGCCCGACGCCGGCGACGCGCGTGACGCCAAGCGCAAGGAGCTGGCCAAGGACGGTGGCAAGCCCGCGACGGCCCCGACCACCCCCGAGGGTGTCCAGAAGCGCTCGGCCGACGTGCTCGACCAGCTCCTCGGCGGTGTGCTGGGCGGCGGCGAGCGCCGCGATACCACCCCCGCCAAGCCCGACACCAGCCGCACCGAGACCAAGCG
Source organism: uncultured Thermoleophilaceae bacterium (assembly GCA_963830065.1). GTDB lineage: Bacteria > Actinomycetota > Thermoleophilia > Solirubrobacterales > Thermoleophilaceae > JACCZR01. The sequence goes on along the minus strand of CAWHLA010000008.1, from coordinate 301,084 downwards.
GCCGTCCGGCGCGAACGAAGAAATGCTCCTCGACTACCTCCTCAAGCCATGAGCCGCCGCCGCCAAGCAGCCGGCGCGATCGTGGCCAGCCCGGTGCTGGTCGGAGCGGTCACCGTGCTCGTGGCCATCGTCGCGGTGTTCATCGCCTACGGCGCAAACTCGGGGCTTCCGTTCGTGCCCACCTACGACCTCAAGGTCGAGCTGCCCAGCGGCGCCAAGCTGGTCAAGGGCAACGAGGTCCGCGTGGGCGGCTTCCGGGTCGGGGTCGTCGAGACGATCGGCGCCACCCGCCGCCCCACCGGAACCACCGGCGAGGACGAGGAGACCGTCGCGATGATCGACCTCAAGCTCGACAAGACCGTCGAGCCGCTCCCCAAGGACACCTCCTTCACGGTTCGCCCGCGCTCGGCCCTCGGCCTCAAGTACGTCGAGGTGGTCCCGGGCAAGTCCAAGCAGAATTTCGCGGCGGGGTCGACAGTAAGACTCGGCAACGGCGGCGTGGACTCCGAGCCACCGATCGAGCTCGAGGACGTGCTCTCGACCTTCGACTCCCAGACGCGCGAGGCCTCCAAGGCCGGCCTCCAGGGCTTCGGCTCCGGCCTGGCCGGCCGGGGCCAGTCCATCAACGAGGCCATCCGCGAGCTCAACCCGCTGCTGCGCTCGCTCGACCCGGTGATGCGCAACCTGAGCGACCCCGACACGGAGCTGGCCGGCTTCTTCCGGGGCCTCGGCCGCGCCGCGGGGGAGACCGCGCCGGTGGCGTCCACCCAGGCCGCCCTGTTCGGGAACATGGCCGACACCTTCGCGGCGATCACGCGGACGCCCGCCGCCCTCCAGGACTCCATCTCCGAGGGCGTGCCCACCCAGATCCAGTCCATCCGCTCGTTCCGCTTCCAGCAGCCCTTCCTGCGCGACTTCGCCGACCTCTCCCGCCGCCTGCGCCCGGCCGCGCGCCAGCTGCCGCGCTCGCTGCCGCCGATCAACCGCGCGCTGCTGGTCGGTCGTGACGTGCTGCCGCGCACCGTGGAGCTGTCGAACCGGCTGCGTTCGACGTTCAACGCGCTCGACGACCTCGGCGAGAACCCCAACACGCTGCTGGCCGTCAACGACCTCGACCTGCTCGTGCGCGCCGGCAAGCCCGGCCTGGACTTCGTCGCGCCCTACCAGACCGTCTGCAACTACGCGATCTACTTCCTCAACCCGCTCGGCACGCACATCTCCGACACGGTCGGCGGCGGCACGATCCAGCGCGTGCAGCTGAAGCTGGCCAACCCGACCCAGCAGAACGCGCTCAACGTGCGCGGCGCCGCGCGGCCGGTCGACGTCACCGAGGGGCAGGACAACAAGCAGCCCGGCCCCAACCCGCCGGCGACGCTGCACGGCAACCCGGACGCCCCCGCGGTCGACGCCGGCGGCAACGCCGATTGTGAGGCCGGCCAGACCGGCTACGTGGACCGCTTCTTCCCCAACGGTCGCTACGGCCCGAACGAGCTGGGCGGTCGCAAGGTCGCCCTTGGCTCCGACCTCCCCGGCCTGCGCGGCGGCACCTACAAGTCCCGCCAGCTCGGCATCGACAACCTGAGCGACGTGCCCTAGGCCATGGCGATCTTCAGACGATCCAAGACGCAGCGCCGCCGCCCGATGAGCAACTTCCGGGCCGGCCTGATCGCGGTCGTCGTGATCGGGCTGTGCGCCTACTTCGGCTTCACCAAGTCGAACCCGTTCTCCTCGCCTCCGACGGTCACTGCCATCTTCGAGAACGCCAACGGACTCAAGCCCAAGTCGCCGGTCCGCATCGCGGGCGTGGAGATGGGCAAGGTCAAGGAGGTGAAGGGCCTCCCCGGGGGGACCGGCACCGCCGAGGTGACCATGGAGGTCAAGAAGACCGCCCTGCCGCTGCACACCAACGCCGAGGCCAAGGTCCGCACGCGCATCTTCCTCGAGGGCAACTTCTTCGTGGACATCAAGCCCGGCACGCCGTCCGCCCCGATCCTGCCCGAGGGCGAGCCCATCCCCAAGAACCAGACCTACTCGTCGGTGCAGCTCGGGGACGTGCTGCGGGTGCTGAAGTCCGACACCCGCGCCGACCTGCGCACCCTGCTCACCGAGTTCTCGCTGAAGGGCCTGGGCGGGGGCGGGGCCGAGGCCTTCAACGACACGATCGACTACATGGAGCCCGCATACAAGAGCACCGCGGTCGTCAACGACGCGCTGCTCGGCGAGAACCCCAAGCGCGATCTCCAGCGCGTGCTCAAGGGCCAGCAGCGGGTGGCCGCCGCGCTCACGGTGAACCCCGACGCGCTCCAGGGGCTGGTCACAAACGTCAACACCACCGCCGGCGCGCTCGCGCGGGAGGACGTCTCCCTCGCCGCCTCGATCCCGGCACTGCGCGACCTGCTCAAGACCGGCTCGCCGGCCCTCGCCTCGCTCAACGGGGCGCTGCCGTCGCTGCGCCGCTTCGCTGTCGAGGCTCTGCCCGGCGTGCGGTCCACACCGCGCACCATCGACGCCTCGATGCCCTTCCTGCGTCAGACCCGCAAGCTGTTCACCAAGCCCGAGCTGCGCGGCCTCACGCGGCAGACCCGCGCGCAGATCCCGCGGCTGGTCCGCCTGAACTCCACCCTGCAGCCGCTGCTCAGGGAGGCCCGCGAGCTCTCCTCGTGCGCCAACGGGGTGCTGCTGCCCTGGGCGGAATCGACCATCCCGTCCACCGAGTCCGGCAACACCGGCCAGGAGGTCCGCCGCCAGCTGAACCGCAGCTTTGTCGGCCTCGCCGGCGAGAGCCGTACCAACGACGGCAACACGCCCTGGTTCCGGATCGGAGCCGTCTCGCCCAACGTGCTCACCGCGCCGGGATCGGTCATCGAGCCGCTCCCGCCCGCCGACGCCAACGAGGCGCCGAAGCACCGGCCCGACGTGCCCTGTGAGACCCAGCAGCCGCCTGACCTCGACGCCCCGAGCGAGGCCGGCAGCACCTTGGACCCGTTCAACCGGTCGCGGTCGCGGAAGAACAAGGCCGAGGTCCGGCGCGCGTTCGAGCGCTACCGCGAGTCGGACGACTTCAAGAAGCTGGTCGAGAAGGCCAAGGAGAACGCCCAGGGCAAGCAGCAGGAGGGCGGTCGATGAAGCAGGCGCTCCGCAAGTACAGCGGCTCGGTCCTGGCCATCGTGGGGATGATCATCATGTCGCTGCTGGTGGGGGGCTACATCCTGTCCAACCAGCGCTTCCGCTTCCCGCTGATCTCCGAGAAGCCGCAGATCGTCAAGGTCGAGCTCGAGAACGCTCAGGCGGTCACGCCGGGCCAGGGCCAGACGGTGCGCGTCGCGGGCGTGCAGGTGGGCGACATCGGCAAGGTCGAGCTCGAGGACGGCCGCGCCGTGGTCGAGATGCAGATCCGGCCCGAGTACAAGGGCCTGGTCCGCAAGGACGCCACCGTGCTGCTGCGGCCCAAGACCGGGCTGAAGGACATGTTCCTCGAGGTCGATCCCGGCGACGGGCAGCCGGTGGAGGAGGAAGGGCGGATCGAGCTGGCCAACACCGCGCCCGACGTCGATCCCGACGAGATCCTCTCGGTGCTCGACGGCGACACTCGCGACTACCTCAAGCTGCTGATCGGGGGCGCCGGCAAGGGCCTGGCCGGTCGGGGCGAGGACCTGCGCCAGACGTTCAAGCGCCTCGAACCGCTGCACCGCGACCTGGCCGCAGTCAACACCTCGGTCGCCAAGCGCCGCGCCGACCTCAAGCGGCTCATCACCGACTACGGCTCGCTCATGGAGGAGCTCTCTACCAAGGACGAGGACCTCACCCGCCTGGTCAGCGCGGGCAACGACACCTTCTCGGCGCTCGCCGCCGAGGAGGGCAACCTGTCGCTGGCCGTGCGCCGGCTGCCTGGCGCTCTGCGCGAGAGCCAGCGGACGCTCGCCCGGGTCAACGTCCTGGGCCAGGAGCTGGGCCCGACCCTCGAGTCGCTGCGCCCTGCCATCCGCCGCCTGGACGAGACCAACCGCGCGGTGCTGCCCTTCGTGCGCGAGGCCGAGCCGATCGTGCGCAAGCAGATCCGGCCCTTCACGCGCATCGCGCAGCCCTACGTGCGCAACCTCGGCCACGCGGCGCGCGACCTGACGACTGCGACGCCCCAGCTGACCACCTCGCTCGGCGAGCTGAACCGGTTCGTGAACATCGGCGCCTTCAACCCGCTCGGCCGCACCCGCCGCTCGCAGGGCAACAACCCGCGCGAGGGCTTCCTGTACTGGCTGGCCTGGACGGCCCAGAACGGTGTGTCGCTGCACAGCACGGGCGACGGACAAGGCGTGCGCCGCCGCCTGACCCTGTGCGGCCTGGATACCACCGCGGCACTCGCGCAGCTCGGGCCGGGCCTGGCCAACGCTCTGGGCCTGGACACCGTCGCTCCCGATGAGCTCGACCACGTCCTCGAGTCGCTGCTGGAGGCCGAGTTCGGCACCTGCACCTTCCAGGGGGCCGACAACTAGTGATCAAGCAAGCCCCCAGCGCCGGCCGCATGTTCGCGATGATCGCCTTCACCGCCTCGTGCGTGGGCATCCTGCTCTTCCTGTGGTTGGCCTTCGGCGGCTCGGTGCCGCTGAAGCCTGAGAGCTACCGGGTGACCGTGGTGGTGCCCGAGGCCACGACCCTCGTCGAGGAGGCCGACGTCCGCCTGGCCGGGGTGAACATCGGCAAGGTCAAGAAGCGCTCGCTGGACAAGGGCGCCGCGCGCACGCGCATAGAGGTGGAGATCAAGGCCAAGTACGCGCCGATCCCGCGCGACTCCAAGGTGATCCTGCGCCAGAAGACACTGCTGGGCGAGGCCTTCCTCGAGTTCACCCCCGGCAATCCGAAGACCGGGCAGCTCGAGGACGGCAGCCAGCTGAACACCAAGAACGTGGAGAGCACCACCGAGCTGGACGAGATCTTCCGCATCTTCGACCCCCCCACCCGGCGCGCCTTCCGCAGGTGGGTGCAGGAGGGCTCGACGGTGGTGGCCGGCGACTACCCGCAGGACTTCAACGACGCGCTCGGCAACCTGGCGCCCTTCGCCACCGACGGCTCGAAACTGCTCCAGATCCTGGACGACCAGGAGATCGCGGTCCGCAGCACGATCAAGCACACCGGCCGCGTGTTCAACGCGCTCGCCGCCGAGGAAGGCCAGCTCTCCGGCCTGATCACCAACGGCAACGAGACCTTCGAGGCGCTGGCCTCGCGCGACGAGTCGCTCTCTCAGACCTTCGAGGTGCTGCCCACGTTCCTGCGCGAGACCCGCACCACGTTGCGGCGCCTGGACCGCTTCGCCGCCAACACCAGGCCGCTGGTCAACGACCTCAAGGGCCCCGCCGACGATCTGACGCCGACACTTCGCGACCTCGGGAGGCTGGCTCCGCACCTGACCAAGACGCTGAAGGACTTCAACCCGCTGATCCGCGCGTCGCGCCGCGGCCTGCCGGCCGCCACCCGCACGCTGCGCGGCGCCAGCCCGCTGGTGGACGCCACCCACACGCTGATCCCCGAGCTGAGCCCGGTGCTCGCCGACCTCAGCTACAACGCCCCCTCGGTGGCGCGCTTCCTCACCGTGGGCGGTGGCGCCCTCGGTGCGGACGGCAGCAACAGCTACGCCGACAACGTCAAGGCCAACGAGCACCGGCTGCCCCAGATCGCAACGATCGACGCCCAGAGCTTCCGCCAGCTCACCAGTCGACCCCCCGACGACCGCGGCAACACATACGTCGCCCCCAACGCTTATCGGCGCGCGAATCCGCTTGGGACGCTCGAGTCGGGCGACTGCGACAACGTCGGTGGAGGTCAGCGCGACCCCAACGACGGAGAGATCCAGGAGCTCGGCACCCTCGCCACGGACGCCGGCCTCCTTCCCCTCCCCGGTTTGGCGCCGCTGGTCACCGGGGTGGTCCTGGCGCCGCTCGGCGAGGCCTTCCCCGTGCAGGTCGGCTCATCGCCGCCCTGCTTCGTCCAGCCGCCGTCGCTGTTCCAGAACCAGCAGTTCCCCAAGCTCGAACGTGGAAAGGTCCAGGTGACGGGCCCGCCCTCCGGAACGTCCGGCACGCGACCGGCCACCCCATGAGCGCTTCGCGCCGCGGGTTCATGGCCGCGAGCGGGGTGGCGGCCCTGGCGCTGGCCGCCTGCGGAGGGGACACCGATCGCGAGACCCCCGAGCGCGGACCGGCCTCCGGCGACATCGACATCCTGAACTTCGCCCTTGTGCTCGAGTACTTCGAGGAGGACTTCTACCGCCAGGTGCTCGAGAACGACATCGTGTCCGGCGCCAACCGGCGGCTGATCAGGCAGATTCACCGCCACGAGCGCAGGCACGTGGCGGTGCTCGAGGCGGCGGCCGACAAGCTCGGTACCGCCGCGTCGCCGCCGCAGACCAGCTTTGAGGACGTCTTCGGCGCCGGCGAGGGCCGCACGCTCCGCACCGCGCTGGACTTCGAGAACACGGGCGCCGCGGCCTACCTCGGCCAGGTCAACAAGGTCCGCTCCAACGCGGTCCTGGCCGACGCCCTGTCCGTCCACTCCGTCGAAGCGCGCCACGCCGCCGCGATCGCCGATGTGACCGGGGCCACCTACCTGCCCGACGGCGCCTTCGCCACGCCGCTGGAGCCGCCGCAGGTGATGGCGCGGATACGGCCGTACATCGTATGAGCGCAGAGCTCACACGCGGGCAGTTCATGACGCGCGGCGCGGCACTGGCCGGGGCCACCGCCACGCTGGCCGCGTTCGGGCCCGCCACCATGAAGGCGGCGGCGCAGGGCGGCAACGTCGACCTCGAGGTGGCGCAGTTCGCGCTGCTGCTCGAGCGCCTGGAGGCCGACTACTACGTGCGCGCGCTGAAGGAGGTGCCCTTCCGCTCATCCTCGGCGCGCAACATGGCCAGCACGTTCGCCGACAGCGAGACCCAGCACGTGGACGCCCTGGAGCAGCTTGTGCGCCAGCTCAGCGGTCGCGCGGGTCGCGCTCCGAAGTTCGACTTCGGCCCAGCGCTCACCAACGAAGAGGACTTCGTCAACACCGCCCGGGTCCTAGAGGACACGGGAGTGTCCGCCTACAACGGGGCGGGGCCGCTGATCGGGAACGACGAGATCCTGCAGACTGCCGGGCAGATCGTCCAGGTCGAGGCCCGCCACGCTGCGCGCGCCCGCCGCCAGGTCGGGCTGGCCCCGGCGCCTCTGGCCTTCGATCGGGCGCTGACCATGGACGAGGTGATGGTGAGGGTCAAGCCCTACATCAAGCAGCGATGAGGCGGCTCGCGCTCCTGTCGCTGTGCTGCGCCGCGCTGCTCGTCGCCGGGTGCGGCGGCCTGAAGAAGGGCGGGCTGACCCCGGTCGGTGAGGTGCAGGGCACCCAGGAGCCCGACCAGGCCAAGAGCAAGGTCACGGTCAACATGGCCGACATCAAGTACTCGCCCGAGACCGTCCGGGTGTCCCCCGGCGGCGAGGTGACCTGGGTCAACCGCGACAAGGTGGCCCACACGGTCACCAACGGCGACGAGCTCTACAACGAGTTCAACTCGGGGCCGATCGAGCCGGGCAAGACCTACCGCAAGGTCTTCAACGGGGAGCGGAAGATCGGCTACCGATGCGTCATCCACCCCAACATGGAAGGCATCGTCTTCGTCAAGGGCGAGTAGGGCGCGCGGGCGCTCTCAGGCCCCGGCTCCGGCTCCGCCCCGCCCCTCGCCGCCCGCGAAGCGGCCCGCGCCCTCCCAGGCGGTGGCCAGGGTGGCTTGGCCGCTCTTGGACTCGAGCGCCAGCCCCTCCTCGAAGCTGAGGCCGATCCCCTCTATGGCGGCCCGGCGGTCGGCCAGCATCGTGTCCTGCGGAAAGCTCGCCAGCGCCTCCGCGTAGGCCAGCGACCGCGTCAGGTGCTCACCGGCGGGCACGAGCTCGGTGAGCAGGCCGATGGCGAGCGCCTCCTCCGCCTCCACCATCCGCCCGCTGAGGATGATGTCCAGCGCGCGGCCCAGGCCGACGATGCGCGGCAGGCGCTGCGTGCCCCCGTCGATCAGCGGGACGCCCCAGCGGCGCTCGGGGAAGCCCAGCGTCGAGCCCTCGGCGGCGATGCGCAGGTCGCACCACAGCGCGAGCTCCAGCCCGCCGGCCAGGCACCAGCCGCCGATGGCGGCGATGGTGGGCTTGGGAGAGATCAGGCGGGTGAAGCCGAGCGGCCCTTCGGGCAGGTCGAGGCGCTCGCCGAAGCTCTCGATCGCCTTGAGGTCGGCCCCCGCGCAGAACGAGACCCCGCCCGCACCGGTGAGGACCATGACGCGGGCATCGTCGTCGGCCACGAAGGCCTGGTAGGCCTCGCCGAGCTGCTGGGCTGTGGGGCCGTCGACGGCGTTGCGGCGGTCGGGACGGTCGATGGTGACCACCGCGGAGGCGCCGACGCGCTCGTAGGTGACCTCAGGCAAGTGGCGTGCTACCAGCCGACGGAGCGACGCAGCGCGGCGGCCTTCTTCTCTTCCTTGCGCTTGTCCAGCTTGGACTGGATCGCCGAGCCGGTGATCACCACGAGGGCGAAGAACACGACTACGCCCAGCGAGAAGAAGGTGACGATGCGGTCGTCGGTCTCGCCGAGCAGGCCTTCGCCGTTGTCGGCGGCGATGACGAGAAGCGAATGCACGCGCGGCAGTTTATCTTGTGGCGCGTGAGCGAGGAGAGCCTGGACTGCATCATCGAGATTCCCCAGGGGAGTCGGAACAAGTACGAGTGGGACCACGAGAAGAACGCGCTCAAGCTCGACCGCTTCCTGTTCGCGTCGGTGGTCTATCCGACCGACTACGGGTTCATCCCCGACACGCTCGGCCAGGACGACGATCCGCTGGACATCATGGTCTGCGTCTCTGAGCCGACGTTCCCCGGCTGCATGATCAAGGTCAAGCCGATCGCGCTGTTCCGGATGGAGGACGACGCCGGCATCGACGACAAGGTCGTGGCCGTGCCGGTCACCGACCCGGGCTGGAACTACATGGAGACGCTGGAGGACCTGCCCAAGCAGCTCAAGAACGAGATCGCCCACTTCTTCTCGGTCTACAAGGACCTCGAGCAGAAGAAGGTCAAGGTCGACGGTTGGTACTCGCGTGAGGAGGCCTGGGAGGAGATCAGTGCCTCGCGCGACCGCTTCGAGCAGAACGGCGACTCGGGATAGTCGACCTCAGCTCGCTGGACTTCTGGTCGCTGCCGGCGGCCGAGCGGGACGAGTCCTTTGCCGTGCTCCGGCGCGAGGAGCCGATCTCACACCACCCCGAGCCCGAGGACCTGCTGGGGCTCGACCGCGAGGAGAAGGGCTTCTGGGCGGTCGTGCGCTACGACGACGTGCGCTCGATCTCGCGCGACCCCGACCGCTTCTGCTCGGGCGAGGGCGTTCAGTTCTCCGACGCGCCGCAGGAGATGCTCGAGGCCTCCCAGTCGTTCCTCGCGATGGACGCGCCGCGGCACACCAAGCTGCGCGGGCTGGTGCAGAAGGCGTTCTCGCCGCGCCAGGTCGCCCGCATCGAGGAGGGAATCGCGGCGAACGCCCGTCTGGTGGTGGACGAGGCCGCCCCCACCGGCGGTGGTGACTTCGTCTCGCTCATCGCCAAGCGGCTGCCGTTGATCACCTGGTCGGAGATGTTCGGCGTGGCCGAGGCCGACCGCGACCGGGTGGTGGATGCCGCCGACCTGCTGATCAACGCCTCGGACCCCGAGTTCATGGCGCGTGACGAACCGCTGGCCCTGCTGGGCCAGGGCCTGGCCACGCTGCACGAGTACGCGACCGGGCTGGCCGCCGAACGGGCCTCCTCGCCGCAGGACGACCTGATGACGGCGCTGGTCGAGGCCGAGATCGACGGCGACCGGCTGACCCACCACGAGATAGCCGCCTTCTTCGTGCTCCTAGCGGTGGCGGCCAACGACACCACGCGGCACACCACTTCCCACGCCATGCGCGCGCTGACCGAGTTCCCCGACCAGCGGAAGTGGCTGATGGAGGACCTGGACGAGCGCCTGCCCGTTGCAGTCGAGGAGTTCGTGCGCTGGGCGACCCCCGTGCAGACCTTCCGCCGCACGACCACCGAGCCGGTGGAGCTGCACGGGGTCGAGGTAGGGGAGGGGGAGAAGGTCGTCCTCTTCTACCTCTCCGCCAACCGCGACGAGGACGCGTTCGAGCGCGCGTGGGAGCTCGACGTCTCCCGCGATCCCAACCGCCACGCCGGCTTTGGCGGCGGCGGGCCGCACTACTGTCTCGGCGCTTCGTTGGCCCGCACGCAGCTGCGGGCGATCTTCTCCGAGCTGCTCACGCGGCTACCCGACCTCGAGGCCGGGGAGCCTGAGCTGCTGCGCAGCGGCTTCATCCACGGGGTGAAGCGGATGGACTGCTCCTTCACGGCGACTCTCTAGGGTTCCGCCGCCGTGTCGCTGATCGAGGCAATAGTCCTCGGCATCGTCCAGGGGCTGACGGAGTTCCTGCCGATCTCGAGCACCGGCCATCTGCGGATCGTTCCCGCCTTCCTGGGCTGGGAGGACCCCGGGGCGGCCTTCACCGCCGTGACCCAGCTGGGCACGATGGCGGCGGTCGTCATCTACTTCCGCTCGGACCTGAGCCGGATCGGGACGACCTGGCTGCGCTCGCTGCGCGACCCCTCGCTGCGCAGCTCGCTCGATGCCCGCATGGGCTGGTACATCCTGCTCGGCACGATCCCGATCGGGATCTTCGGGCTGGCCTTCAAAGACCAGATCGAGAACGGCGCGCGCGACCTGTACCTGATCGGGGTCATGCTGATCGCGCTCGGCCTGCTGTTGCTGGCCGCCGAGGAGGTCGGCAAGCGGACGCGCGAGCTCTCAGATATCAACCGTCGCGACGGCCTCGCGATCGGCCTCGCGCAGGCCGTGGCCCTGATCCCCGGCTCGTCGCGCTCGGGCTGCACGATCACCGCCGGCCTGTTCCTCGGCTTCAACCGCGAGGCCGCCGCTCGCTTCTCCTTCCTGCTGTCCATCCCCGCCGTGGTGCTCAGCGGCCTGCTCGAGCTGGGCACGATCCTCGGCGGCTCGTCGGATCACACCGGGCTGGGCGCGCTGGTCGTGGCCACGATCCTGGCTTTCGTCTCCGGGTACGCGGCCATCGCGGGGCTGCTGCGGTTCCTGGTCAACCACTCCACGCTCGTGTTCGTCGTGTACCGGGTGGTGCTGGGCGTCGTGGTGCTGGTGCTTACCGCCACCGGCGCGATCTCCTAGATTTCTGAGTCATGCCGCTCTGGGGGAAGTTCGGGATCATCGCGCTGGTGGCGCTGGCGCTGACCCTGCTCCCGGGTGGGCGCGAGACGGTCAACGCGATCCTCACCGTCCTGTCGATCGCCTTCTTCGTGCTCATCGCCATGCTGGGCGCGCGTCTGTTCCGCCAGAACCGGACCACGATCGAGTCCCTGGAGCCGCGGCAGCGCTTCGTCCTCTACTCGTCGATCGGGCTGGCGCTGCTGACCTTCACGGCAACCAACCGGCTGTTCGACCAGGGCGGCCTCGGGGTGCTGGCCTGGCTGGCGCTGCTGGGGCTGGCCACGTATGGGCTGTACTGGGTGTGGACCCAGTACCGGCGCTACGCGATCTAGGGGCGCGGCCCCGGCGCACCGCCCGCCCCCCGGCGCGACGCACACATCCCCTCTGAAAAAGTCGTCAGCGCGCTGAGGACTTTTCGCGACCAGTGCCACGCGCCCCGGGCCGCTCCCGCGCCGCGCTGCGCCGCCGCGCGCCGCGCCCATCTCACCTTTCGGCCTAGGGCACCGATCCCACCTTCCGGTCTAGGGCACCGATCCCATCCGCAGACCGATCCCACCTTCCGCCTAGGGCACCGCCCAGGTGCCAAATCCCGTGCGGCGTCCCCTCGCTGCGGCCCCGGGGGCACTCCCTCGTCGCTGCCTTGCGCTGATCTTGTAACGCGCCGGCGTTGTCCCGTCACACGCCTCGCGCGACGGTGCTCGGCGTGCCCTCCCGCCCCCGCATCACCCTTCGCCGCTGCGCAGCAGACGCCGACGGCCAAGCCTCGGTCGAGCTGGTCGCGGCCGTGCCGATCGTGCTGCTCGTCGGGCTCGCGCTGTGGCAGGCCGCGCTGGCCGGCCACGCGATGTGGATGTGCGCGAACGCCGCCCGCGTGGCCGCCCGCGCCGACGTCGTAGACCGCGACGTGCGCAAGGCCGCCCTGAGCGCGCTGCCGCGGACGCTGGAGCGGGGCATGAGAGTGCAACGCCGAGGCACCCGCGTGAGGGTCGCGGTACGGGTGCCGCTGGTGGTGCACTCGTCGCGATCGCCGCTCACGGTGGCCGCCACGGCCTCCCTGGGAGGGCCGCAGTGATCGCCCCCCAGCGGCGAGTCCCGGTCGGACGCGAGCGCGGCCAAGCCAGCGTGGAGCTGCTCGGCGCGGTACCTGCGGTGATGCTGCTCGGCTTCGTCTGCTTCCAGCTGCTCGCGGTCGGCTACGCGAGCGTCCTGGCCGGCTCGGCCGCCGAAGCCGGAGCGCTGGCGATCGCGGGCGGCGGAGACGGCAAGTCCGCCGTGCGCGAAGCGCTCCCCGGGTGGTCGTCGCGCCGGATGCGCGTGACCATCTCCGGCGGCTCGGTGCGCGTGCGCCTGCACCCGCCGTCCCCGCTGCGTGCCGTGGGCCGAAAGCTGGCTGTCAGCGCCGACGCCCGGGTGAAGGCGCCGTGACCCCGCGGTCCGACCCAGGCCCCCACGGCGCACAACCGCGCGCGCGGCCCGTTCCGCCCCGCCGAGGCGGCCTCCTGACGGCCGCCCTGGCCACCGCAGGCTCATGGCTACTCGAGCCGGCCGAGCCGCGCCCGGAGCCCGAGCCGCCGGTGGCCACGGGATCGCGCCCGGTGGTCACGGTGTTCGGCCTGGCGGCGCGCTGCGGAGCCACCACGCTGGCGAGGGCCCTCGGCGCGGAGCTGGCCGGCCGCTCGGAGGGCGCCTGCGCCGTATCGGGCTCCGGTCCGGCGGGCGGGATCCCGCTCGGAACCCCTGCCGCAGCCCGCCTGGCACGAGCGCTGGCCGAGCTGGCACCCGGCCGGCCTCGGGCGAGCGGGCGGCTGTGCCTGCTCGAGGCCGACGACCCGCTGGAGCTCGCCGACCTCGCCCGCGGCCTGGCGCCCTTGGTGCTCGACGCGGGGAGGGCGCCTGGCGGTGCCCACGCTTCGGTGGCCGATCGGGTCGTGCTGGTGGGCGGGCCGAGCGTGGAGCCGTCACTCGCGGTCGCGGTGGCCGCCACGGTGTCCCGCGTAGCGTCGCGACCGCTCGTCGTCCTGAACCGGCCGAAGCGCTCCGGCGAGACCACCGACGGGTGGGCCGACGCCGCCGACCTGGTCATCCCCGACTCGCGCACGGGCGCGCAGCTGGCGATGGGCGGCCGGGAACCGCGCGGCGCCCTCGGCCGCGGCGTGGCCGAGCTCGCAGATCTGTGCGAGGTGCCCGCGTGAGCCGCCAGCTCCTGGCGGCCTGGGCCCGCACCCGCCGCCTGGCCTCCGGCCAAAGCGGCCAGAGCGGCCAATCCTCGGTCCTGATGCTCGGCGTCGCCGGGGCGCTGCTGGCCGGCTTCCTCGTGCTGGCTTCCTTCGGACAGGCCCTCGGGGCCAAGGGCCGCCACCAGCGGGCCGCCGACCTCGCCGCGGTCTCGGCCGCACGGGCGATGCGCGAGGTCTACCCGCGCCTGTTCGAGCCCGCCCTGCTCGAGAACGGTGCTCCCAACCCCCGCCACCTCTCCGAGGCCGCGTACCGGGAGCTGGCGCGCAACGCCGCGGTGCGTGGGGCCCGGGACAACGGCATCGCGCTCCGCGAGGCCGACGTCGGGTTCCCCGGCGCCACCTTTGCCCCGACCCGGGTCAGCGTCGCCGTGCGGGGCTCCCAGAAGGTGCGGATCAAGAGCTCGGGGCGCCAGGCCGTCCGGCGCCTGACCGTGCGCGCCCGGGCCGAGGCGGAGCTGAGCCCGACCGGCCCAGCGGGCCTGCCCGCGATGGCCGAGGGCGGCGGCTACGAGGGGCCGCTGGCCTACCGCAACGGAAAGCCGATGCGCCCGGACGTGGCAAAGGCATTCGACCGCATGGCCGCGGCTGCGCGCAAGGAGGCTGGCCTGACGCTGACCGTCACCAGCGGCTTTCGCTCCGACGCCGAGCAGGCGAAGCTCTTCGCGGCCCACCCGGACCCGAAGTGGGTGGCGCCGCCGGGCCGGAGCCTGCACCGGCTGGGCACCGAGCTCGACCTCGGGCCGCCCGCGGCCTACGCCTGGCTGGCCCGCAACTCGCGCCGCTTCGGCTTCGTGAAGAGGTACGCCTGGGAGGCCTGGCACTTCGGCTACACGCGCAACGCCGGCAGCTCGTCCGTGGGCTTCGGCCGCGGCGGCAAGGGCGACGGCCGGCGCGCCGGCTCGCTGCCGTCGTTCGTTCCCGCGCGGTACCGCGCAACGATCCTGAGCGCCTCGCAGCGCTACAACGTCGGCGCGGCGCTGCTGGCGGCCCAGATCTACGCGGAGTCGGGCTTCAACCCCTTCGCCCGCTCCCCGGCCGGCGCCCAGGGGATCGCCCAGTTCATGCCCGGCACCGCCCGTTCCTACGGCCTGAGCAACCCCTTCGACGCCGAGGCCGCCATCCGCGCCCAGGCCCGCCTGATGCGGGACAACCTGCGCCGGTTTGCCTCGGTGCCGCTCGCCCTGGCCGCCTACAACGCCGGCCCCGCGGCGGTGGCCCGCTGCATGTGCATCCCGCCCTATCCCGAGACCCGGGCCTACGTGGCCAAGATCCTCGGCCTGCTCGGCGGAGCCGGCGACGCGGCGGCGCCCACGTTCGAGGTGAGGTTGGTCGAGTGACCGTTGCGGTGGCGCGACAGGCGGGGTTAGGGTCGGCCCGAGACTCGAGGAAGCGAGGTCGGAGCCGTGCCGATCGAAGACTGGGCGCTGCTGGCCAGCGTTGTGTTCGCGGGGCTGTGGTCTGGTCTGCTCGCGATGCTCACCACGGTTCTCCATCCGATGCTGAAGCGGATGAACGGCGAGGGCTTCGCCAGCTTCCTCGGGGCCTTCCTGCCGGTCGCCCGCCGGGCGCCGTTCAACTACGCGATGGTGGTCGGCCTCGTGGCCGCCCCGACCACCGCACTCATCGCGATGGGGGGCGAGCAGGCGGGGGAGACGGTGTTCGTCCTCACCGCGATCGGGCTCGCTCTGACGGTGGCCGGCCCGCTGCTGGTTTCGAACCGCCTCTCGGAACCCAACTACGACGTGATCCTGTCGTGGGACCCGCAGGCCGTGCCGGAAGGCTGGGAGGCGACCAAGGCCCGCTACTTCAAGCTCAACTGGATCCGGGCGGGAGCAACGTGGGCCGCCCTGGCCCTGTTCGTCGCCGCGCTCGCCGAGCGCCTCTGACCGAGCCGTCTCAGGCGATCAGCGCCACGCCGGCGATCACCAGCCACAGCGACCACACGGTGTACGCGACCGGGGTCAGCTTCTCGGCGACCGACCAGCCGTGGTCGCCCGAACGCCCCACGAACTCGAGCGAGCAGAGCATGAGCATCGGGCCGATCACGATGCCGAGCACGCCCACCCAGCCCGGCACCTCGGCGGTCTGGGTGAGGGCGACGCCGGCCAGCAGGCTCCACGCACCCGTGAGCCCGTAGCCCAGGTGCTCCCCGACGGCGACCCCGAGGTAACGGTTGAACGACTGGAAGACGACGTCTACTGCCTCGCGGCGAGCGGGCGTCGCGTCCGGCTCGGCGTCGGCGCGGGCGAGGTAGGGCACCAGGAACGGCCACCGGATCAGCCCGAGAGACTGAACCAGCGCGGCGAGGACGCCGACGGTGGCGCCGACGGCCAGCAGGGTCGCGTCGGCGTCGTCGATGGCGCGGGCGAACAGCACGACCACCGGCGCGAGCACCACGGCCGTTAGGGCGAATCCCCACCAGATGAGCATCAGCGACGTCCCGCCCGCACGAAACCGGGCGAGCACCTCTCCCGTCGGCTGGCGCAGGATGTCGGGGTAATCGAACCGTGCCGCCAGCAGCCCGAACGCCACGTTGAAGGCGATCGGCAGGACGATCAGCAGCGTGCCGGCCAGGGTCTGCGTGCTCACGAGCGAGCCAGCCTACGGGCGCGCCGGGAGTAAGGGTTCCCTAATTCGCAACGCGGGTAAATCCACTGGTGTCTAGGATCCAGCCCCGGGAATACGCAACGGGAGGTTCATGAGTCAGGCCGGAGCAACGAGCGGAAAGAGTTACGAACGCGCTGATAACGGGCGCCCGTGGTGGCGCGAGACGCTCGAGCCCTACGCACAGCCGCGCGTCGGGCGCAGCGTGGTCGAGATCCTCACCTCGGTGGTCCCCTACGTGGCCCTGTTCGTGGCCATGTACCTCGCGCTTGACGTCTCCTACTGGCTGACCCTCGCGCTCGCGGTGCCCGCCTCGGGCTTTGCCCTGCGCAGCTACATCATCTTCCACGACTGCGCGCACGGGTCATTCCTGCCCTCCAAGCGCGCCAACGCGTGGCTGGGCAAGGCCACCGGGCTGATGCTGTTCCACGCCTTCTATCCCTGGCGCCACAGCCACGCCGTGCACCACGCGTCGGCGGGCGACCTCGACCGCCGCGGGGTCGGCGACCTCCCGACGATGACCGTCGCCGAGTACCACGCCGCCCCGCTGGGCAAGCGCCTGCTGTACCGGACGTTCCGGAGCCCGTTCGTCATGTTCACGATCGGGCCGCTGTTCTCGATGGTCGTCCAGCCCCGGCTGTGGTCGAGCGACATGCGGCCGCGGATCAAGCGCAGCGTCATCTACACGAACGTGGCGGTCGCGGTCATGGTCGCGGTGCTGTGCTTCGTGATGGGCCCGGTCGAGTACCTGCTCGTGCAGGCCCCGATCCTGTTCCTGGCCGGCGGCATGGGCGTCTGGCTGTTCTACGTCCAGCACCAGTTTGAGGACGTCTACTGGGAGAACACCGACTCCTGGAGCTACGCCGACGCCGCGCTGCAGGGCAGCTCTTACCTCAACCTCCCGAAGTGGCTCCAGTTCTTCACCGGGAACATCGGCCTGCACCATGTCCACCATCTGAGCGCCCGGATCCCCAACTACAACCTCCAGCGCGCCCACGACGACAACCCGGTCTTCCACGACGTGCCGACGCTGACCTTCTGGGATGGCGTGAAGACGACGCGGCTGAAGCTCGTCGACGAGGAGCGCGGCCGGCTGGTCACCTGGCGCGAGGCGCGACAGCGCCGAGCCCAGCACAGGACCGCCCCCGCGCCGTCGGCGGTCTAGTGGCCACCGTCAGCGTCAACGGCATCGACGAGGTCCGCGAGCTCGTGGGCCAGACCATCGGGCCGGGCGACTGGCGCACGGTCGACCAGGAGCTGATCAACACGTTCGCCGAGGTCAGCGGCGACCACCAGTGGATCCACGTCGACGTCGAGCGCGCGGCCAACGAGAGCCCGTTCGGGAAGACCATCGCCCACGGCAACCTGACCCTCTCCATGATCGACGGGTTCCGCGACGGCCTGCTGGAGACCGGCGGCTTCAAGCTCGGCGTCAACTACGGCTGGAACAAGGTGCGCTTCCCCGCGCCGGTCCCGGTCGACTCGAAGATCCGGGCCAGCGTCGAGGTGATCTCGGTGGACGAGGTCGGCAACGGCTGGCACCAGATCACCCAGCGCTGGACGGTCGAGGTCGAGGGCTCGGAGAAGCCCGCCTGCGTGGCCGACAGCGTCGGCCGCGCCCTCGAGTAGCGCCCGGCAAGCCGGACCTATCCTCGGGGTGTGGCCGCCACCCCGACCAAGCAGGAGCTGAAGGGCAACCTCACCGCCCAGCGGCGGGCCTTGCCCGACGCGCCCGGCAGCTACCTGTTCCGCGACTCGCGCGGGAAGGTCATCTACGTCGGCAAGGCCAAGTCGATCCGCAAGCGGGTGGCCTCGCACTTCTCCAATCCCTCCACGAAGGGAGGCGAGGACATGGTCGGCCTGATCGACCAGATCGACTTCGTGGTCACCGAGACCGAGGCGGAGGCGTTCCTTGCCGAGCAGAACTTCATCAAGCAGTACCGGCCGCTCTACAACGTACGGCTGCGCGACGACAAGTCCTACCCCTATATCGCCATCTCCCTGGACGAGGAGTTCCCGCGCATCTACTTCACGCGTGAGCGCCACCGGCGCAACCGCGCCTACTTCGGCCCCTTCTCGAACGCGAAGCGAGTCCGCGAGACCCTGGACCTGCTCGGCAAGGTGTTCCAGTACCGCACCTGCGACGGCCCCGAGCCCGGCCGGGCGAGCGGCAGCCCCTGCCTGGACTACTTCATCAAGCGCTGCCAGGCGCCCTGCGTCGGCTACGTCTCGGCCGAGGAGTACCGGCGCAACGTCGACTCGATCGTCGGCTTCCTGTCCGGGCGCTACCGCGAGATCGAACGCGACCTGGAGCGAGACATGCAGGAGGCGGCCGCCGCGCAGGAGTTCGAGCAGGCGGCCAGGTTCAGGAACCAGCTCAAGGCCGTCCGCTCGCTGCTCGAGCGCCAGCGAGTCTCCAACGAGGCCGTCGGCACCGTGGACGCGATCGCGGTGGCGGTCGAGGACGTCGACGCCAACGCCCAGGTCTTCCAGGTCCGCGACGGCATCCTCGCCGACCGCCAGAGCTTCTACCTGCAGAACGAGGCCCGCCACGACGAGGCGGAGGTGGCCGAGGAGTTCCTGCTCCAGTACTACGCGAGCGCGATGTCGATTCCGCCCCAGGTGATCGTGCCGCGCGGCCTCGACGACCCGGGGACGATCGGCCAGCTGCTGGCCGACCGCCGCGGGGGAGCGGTCGAGGTCCGCCACGCCGAGCGGGGAGACAAGCGGCGCATCTTCGAGCTGGCCGAGCGCAACGCCCGCCTGGCCCTCGACCAGGACCGGCTGCGCTCAGAGCGCCGGCGCACCCAGCGGGTCGAGGCCCTGGACGGCCTCCAGCGGGCCCTGGGCATGGAGACCATCCCGATGCGGATCGAGTGCTTCGACATCTCCAACCTGGGGGAGACGCACACGGTCGCCTCCATGGTCGTCTTCGAGGGCGGCGCCCCGAAGAAGTCCGACTACCGGCGCTTCGGCATCCGCGAGGCCGCGCAGGACGACTTCGCCGCGATGGGCGAGGTGCTCAGCCGCCGGATGGCCCAGTACGTGGCCCACAAGGAGCGCTCGCCCCACGACCGGGCCTTCGACGAGAGCTTCGCCGCGATCCCCGCCGTGATCGTGATCGACGGCGGCAAGGGCCAGCTGGCCGCGGGCATCCGGGAGCTGACGGAGTTCCGCGAGCTGGGCGTGACGGTGATCAGCCTCGCCAAGCGCATCGAGGAGGTGTTCCTGCCCGGGCGCAACGCTCCGCTGGTGATGGACCACGACACGCCCGAGCTCCAGTTGCTCCAGCGAGTGCGCGACGAGGCCCACCGCTTCGCGATCGAGTTCCACCGCGGCCGGCGCGACAAGGAGATGACACGCTCGGCCCTGGACGAGCTGCCCGGCGTCGGCCCGGCCCGCAAGCGCCTGCTGATCACGCACTTCGGCACGCCGGAACGGGTGATGGAGGCCCGCCGCGAGGAGCTGGAAGCAGTGCCCGGGCTCCCGGGTAAGGTGGCCCGCGACATCCACTGGCAACTCCACAAGGCCGGGTAGGGCGCGATCGAGGACTTCGTGGTGATCACGGGCTTCTCGGGCGCGGGGAAGTCCCAGGCGATGGCCTGCTTCGAGGACGCCGGCTACTTCTGCGTCGACAACCTCCCGCCGGAGATGATCGGCTCGCTGGCCGACCTCTTCGAGCACAAGGGCAGCAAGGTGGAGCGCGCCGCGGTGGTGTGCGACGTACGCGGCGGCAGCTATTTCGAGGCCCTGCTGGACGTGCTCAAGGCCCGCGAGACGAGCATCCGCGTGCTGTTCCTCGAGGCGGCCGAGGAGGTCCTGCTGGACCGCTACAAGGAGACCCGCCGCCGCCACCCGCTGGCCGGCAGCGGCCAGGTGGCGGCCGGGATCCGCGAGGAGAGGGCGCTGCTCGGGCCGGTGAAGGCCCGCGCGGACGTGTCCATCGACACCAGCGACTTCACCGCGGCGCGGCTGCGCAAGGTGGTGGCCGACAAGATGCTCCCGCGCGGGACGATCGGGAAGCTGGCGGTGACCTTCCTCAGCTTCGGCTTCAAGCACGGCGGCCCCCGCGACGCCGATCTGCTGTTCGACGTCCGCTTCCTGCCCAACCCCTACTACGAGGACGAGCTGCGCCCGCTCACGGGGCTGGATCCGGCGGTGGAGGAGTACGTGAGGAAGTCCGAGGGGCTGTCGGACTTCTACGACCGCCTGATGCCGCTGCTGGACTACCTCCTGCCCGCCTACGAGCAGGAGGGGAAGGCCCACCTGACCGTCGGCGTGGGCTGTACCGGGGGCCGCCATCGCTCGGTGGTGGTGGCCGAAAAGCTGGCTCAGCTTTACGGCGACCGCGACCGGTTCCTCGTCGACGTGGTCCACCGCGACATCGACAAACAGGCACGGTAGGGTCAGCGGCCCCAGCTCTCGCCGCAGTCGACGAAAGGATCCCCTCCATGGCCCTTAGGGCCGGCATCAACGGCTTTGGTCGCATCGGCCGAAATGTCTTCCGGGCCGCCCACGCTCAGGGCGCCGACATCGAGTGGGTCGGGGTCAACGACCTGACCGACTCGAAGACCCTCGCCCACCTGCTCAAGTACGACTCGATCCTGGGGCCCTTCCCGGGCGAGGTCGAGGCCACCGACTCCGGCCTCTTGGTCGACGGCAAGGAGCTCAAGGTGTTCGCCGAGCGCGACCCCGCGGCGCTGCCGTGGGCGGACGCGGGCGCGGACGTGGTGATCGAGTCGACGGGCCTGTTCACCGACCGCGAGAACGCCTCCAAGCACCTGGAGGCGGGCGCCAAGAAGGTCATCATCTCGGCCCCGGCCAAGGGTCCCGACGTGACGCTCGCGCTGGGTGTCAACGACGACGCCTACGACGCCGACTCCCACCACGTGATCTCCAACGCCTCGTGCACCACCAACTGCCTGGCGCCCGTGGCCAAGGTGCTCCACGAATCGGTCGGGATCGAGCACGGGATCATGACCACGATCCACGCTTACACCGCCGACCAGAACCTCCAGGACGGCCCGCACAAGGACCTCCGGCGGGCGCGCGCGGCGGCCATCAACCTGGTGCCGACCTCGACGGGCGCGGCCAAGGCGATCGGGCTCGTCGTGCCCGAGCTGGACGGCAAGCTGAACGGGATCGCCGTCCGCGCACCCGTGGCCACCGGGTCGGTCGTCGACCTCACCTTCACCGCCGGCCGCGACACCACGGCCGAGGAGATCAACGAGGCCTTCGCCGCCAAGGCCGACCAGGGGTCGCTCGAGGGCATCCTCAAGTACAGCGATGACCCACTGGTGTCCACCGACATCGTCGGCTCGTCCTACTCGTCGGTGTTCGATTCCGGCCTGACGATGGTCATCGACGGGCGGCTGGTGAAGGTGGTGGCGTGGTACGACAACGAGTGGGGCTACTCCAACCGCGTGGTGGAGCTGACCCAGCGGGTGCTCGCCGGCGCGGCGGTCGCCTAGGCACGTGCAAGAGGTGAAGGCCGGGCAAGGACAGCTCGGCAAGCGAAGTGTCCGCGACCTGCCGGTCGCGGAGGGGGACCGGGTGCTCGTGCGCGTCGACTTCAACGTGCCGCTGGACGACGGCCGGGTGACCGACGACAGCCGGATCCGGGCCGCGGTGCCCACGATCGAGCTGCTGCTGGAGCGCGGGGCGCGGCTGATCCTGTGCTCCCACCTGGGACGGCCCAAGGGCAGTGACCCCGAGACCTCGCTCAAGCCGGCCTCGGACCGGTTGGCGGAGCTGATCGACGCTCCGGTCCACCAAGCGCCCGACGTGATCGGCCCGCAGGTCCGGCGCGGCGCCCAGCGGCTGGAGCCGGGCGGCATCCTGGTGCTCGAGAACACGCGCTGGGAGCGCGGCGAGACGAAGAACGACCCCGACCTGGCCAAGCAGCTGGCCGGGCTGGCCGACGCCTACGTGGACGACGCCTTCGGCGCGGCCCACCGCGCGCACGCCTCCACCGCCGGGGTGGCCGAGCTGCTTCCGTCGGCGGCCGGGTTGCTGCTCGAGCGCGAGGTCATCACGCTCAAGGGGATCGTCGAAGCCCCGGAACGCCCGTTGGTCGTGGTCCTCGGCGGGGCCAAGGTCACCGACAAGATCGCGCTGATCGACCGCTTCCTCGACGAGGCCGACTCGCTGCTCATCGGCGGCGCGATGTGCTTCGCCTTCTTCCGCGCTCAGGGGATCCCCACGGGTGCCTCGCTGGTCGAGGAGGAGGGCGTGGAGCTGGCGCGCAAGGCGCTCGAGTCGGCGGAGGGGCGGCGCGCGAAGCTGTTGCTGCCGCAGGACCTGGTGGCCGGAAAGGAGTTCAGCGCCGATACCGAACGGGCCGAGCTCGACGGCACGGAGGTGCCGGACGGCCTGATGGGCCTGGACGTCGGGCCGAAGACCGCGGCGGCATACGCCGAGGAGATCGCCGACGCCGGGACGGTGTTCTGGAACGGGCCGATGGGCGCCTTCGAGCTGGAGCCGTTCGCCGCCGGCACTCGCGCAGTGGCCGAGGCGGTGGCCGAGTGCCCCGGTATCACGGTGGTGGGCGGCGGCGATTCGGCCGCGGCGATCGCCGAGTTCGGCCTGGCCGACCGCGTCGATCACCTCTCCACCGGCGGCGGCGCTGCGCTGGAGCTGCTCGAGGGCCGCGAGCTGCCCGGACTGGAGGCTCTCGATGACGCGTAGGCCCTACGTATGCGGCAACTGGAAGCTGTGGGGGACGCGGGAGGAAGCCCTGGACTACTGCGAGCGCCTGCCCGCCCTGCTGGGGGACGACGACGATCGCGTGGCCGAGGTGGGGGTCTGCCCGCCCTTCACGGCCCTCGCCACCGTGGTCGACTGCCTGCACGCCAGCGACATTCGGGTCGGCGGCCAGAACATGTCCGCCGAGGACTCCGGGGCCTACACGGGAGAGGTCTCCGCCGACATGCTGCTGGACCTCGGCGTGGACTCCGTGCTGCTTGGGCACTCCGAGCGCCGCGAGCTGTTCGGCGAGACCGACGCGGCTCTGCGGGCCAAGCTCCCCAAGGCCCTCCACGCCGGGCTAAGCCCGATTCTGTGCGTGGGCGAGACGGAGGACGAGCGCGAGGCGGGCGACACCGAGCGCAAGCTGCGCCATCAGGTCGGCGAGGCGCTGACCGACGTGCCGCCGGAGCGGCTCGGTGAGCTCACGCTGGCCTACGAGCCGATCTGGGCCATCGGCACCGGCAAGACGGCCACCCCGGAGCTGGCCCAGGAAGCGATCGCGTTCGTGCGTGCGCTGGTGGGCGACCGCAGCAAGGAGGCAGCCGAGCAGGTCCGCGTGCTCTACGGCGGCAGCGTCAAGCCCGACAACGCGGCGGAGATCATGGTCCAGCCCGACGTGGACGGGGCCCTGGTGGGCGGCGCCAGCCTGGATCCCGAGGGCTTCGCTCGGATCGTGGCCGCCGCGGCGCAGTGAGCGACCTCCCCTCGGTCTGCCTGATCGTCCTGGACGGCTGGGGCATCGCCGAGCCGGGGCCGGGCAATGCGGTCGACCTGGCCGAGACGCCGGTGTTCGACGAGCTGTGGGAGAAGCACCCCCACGCCCAGCTCACCGCGTGCGGCACCGCCGTCGGCCTGCCCGAGGGGCAGATGGGCAACTCCGAGGTCGGCCACCTCAATCTGGGGGCCGGAGCGGTGGTCAAGCAGGACCTCACGCGCATCGGCGACGCGGACTTCGCCGAGAACGAGGTGCTGCTCGACGCGATGGGGGACACCGAGCGGCTGCACCTCCTCGGCCTCGTCTCCCACGGTGGAGTGCACTCCAGCATGGACCACCTACACGACCTGCTGGAGCTGGCCCGGGCGCAGGGCGTCCAGGACGTGGTCGTCCACGCGTTCACCGACGGCCGCGACACCGCGCCCGACTCCGGTGCCGGCTACATCGCCGAGCTGGAGGGGTGGCTGGCCGAGACCGGCGGCCGGGTGGGCAGCGTCACCGGCCGCTACTACGCGATGGACCGCGACAAGCGCTGGGACCGCACCGAGCTGGCGCTGAAGGCGCTCGTCGACGGCGAGGCCGAGCACCACGCCGACTCAGGAGAGGAGGCGGTGAAGGAGGCCTACGAGCGCGGCGAGACCGACGAGTTCATCCGGCCGGTGCTGGTGGGGGAGGAGGCCAAGATCCGCCGCGAGGACTCGGTCATCTTCTTCAACTTCCGGCCCGACCGGGCGCGGCAGCTGACCGAGAAGCTGTCCGAGCAGGTGGACCGGATCACCACGCTGGCGGAGTACCACGAGGACTGGGACTTCCCGGTTGCCTTCCCGCCCTCCCGGCCCGAGGTCACGCTCGCCGGCGTGCTGGCCGAGCGGGGCGTGGAGCAGCTGCACGTCGCCGAGACCGAGAAGTACGCCCATGTGACCTACTTCTTCAACGGGGGCGAGGAGCACGAGCACCAGGGCGAGCAGTTCCGGCTGGTCGACTCTCCGCGCGACGTGCCCACCTACGACAAGAAGCCGGAGATGAGCGCCCACGAGGCGGCCAAGACGTTCACCGAGGGCTGGCGCGAGGGCTCCTTCGGCTTCGGAGTGATCAATTTCGCCAACCCCGACATGGTGGGCCACACCGGCGTCATCCCGGCTGCGGTCAAGGCGGTCGAGACCGTGGACGAGTGCCTCGGCCAGGTGGTGGCGGCGGTGCACGAGAAGGGCGGTGCGTGCCTGATCACCGCCGACCACGGCAACGCCGACGAGATGCTCGAGGAGGACGGCAGCCCCGACACCGCCCACTCGCTGAACCCGGTGCCGGTGATCGTGACCGCCGACCTGGGCGAGCTGCGCAGCGGCGGCATCCTGGCCGACGTGGCGCCGACGCTGCTGGACATGCTGGGCCAGGAGCAACCGCCCGAGATGACGGGGACCTCTCTCATCGCCTAGAGAAAACTTGACAGCAAGAGACTCAGGTTTCTATACTGCTCGGCAGTCAATGTCGTCCTGAGGAGGAACCCACACCATGGCTCTACTCATGAAGCCCGAGCCCTTCGCCGCCGAGTTCAACCGCCTGTTCAACACGTTGCTCGACGCGCCGCAGGCGCAGGGCCAGCGTTGGAACCCGTCGATGGACCTGGTGGAGGCCGAGGGCCAGTTCGTCCTGAAGGCCGACCTACCGGGGCTGGCCGAGGAGGACGTCTCGATCGAGATCGAGGACAACACGCTCACCCTGTCGGGCGAGCGCAAGGCCGAGCACGAGGCCCACGAGAAGGGCTGGTACCGGGTCGAGCGGTCCTTTGGGCGCTTCTCGCGTTCGCTGACCCTCCCGGAGGGCGTCGACGCCGACGCCGTCACCGCGGCCTTCGACAAGGGCGTGCTCGAGGTCCGGATCCCCAAGCCCGAGGAGCGCAAGCCGCGCCGCGTGCAGATAGGCGTGGGCGAGGCCAACGGCAAGCCCGCCGCGGTCGAGGGAACGGCCGAGGAGAAGTAATCGCGAGGGCCGGCGGGGCCTAGGCTCCCGCCGGTGCCCTCGTTCAGCATCGACGCCCGCGCCGGCTCCGCCCGCGCGGGCGTTCTGCGTTTGGCCCACGGTGAGGTGCGCACCCCGGCCTTCGTGCCGCTGGCCTCCACCGGGACGGTCAAGACCCTGCACGCCGCGGAGGTGGCCGAGCTGGGCTACGACATGGTCCTCGGCAACACCTTCCATCTGTTCATCCGCCCCGGCGGAGAGCACGTCGCCGAGATGGGCGGCCTGCATGAGTTCATGGGCTGGCGGCGGCCGATCATCACCGACTCGGGCGGCTTTCAGGTCTTCTCGCTGGGCCACGGATCGGTGGCCGACGAGATCAAGCGCCGCCGCTCGCACGACCAGAGCAAGGTGCTCGACATATCCGAGGAGGGCGTGCTCTTTCGCTCCTACCTCGACGGGTCCGAGCGCTTCATGGGCCCCGAGACCTCGATGGAGGTCCAGGCGCAGCTGGGCTCGGACATCGCGCTGGCCTTCGACGAGTGCACGCCCGCGCACGCCGACCGCGACTACACCGCCCGCGCGATGCAGCGGACACACCGGTGGCTGGACCGCTGCTCGGGCTGGCGGCGCGAGCACCCCCAGCCCGAGCAGCTGTTCATGGGCGTCGTCCAGGGCGGGGTGTACGAGGACCTGCGGGCGGAGTCGGCCGAGCGCGTGGCGGCGGCCTCGCCCGAGGGCGTAGCGGTAGGCGGCTCGCTCGGCCAGACCAAGGAGGAGATGCAGACCGTGGTCAGCTGGTCGCTGCGGGGCCTGCCCGACGAGACACCCCGGCACCTGCTGGGCATCGGCGACGTGGACGACATCCTCAGCGCCGTCGCGGCCGGGCATCGACACCTTCGACTGCGCGACCCCGACCCGGCTCGGCCGCCACGGCACTGCGCTGGTTCCGGACCCCGGCAACCGCTTCCGCCTCGACCTGGCCAAGGCTTTCAACGCCGGTTCACGCGAGCCGATCGCCGAAGGCTGCCCCTGCCCCGCCTGCCGCGAGCACACCCGCGGTTACATCCACTACCTGATCCGCGCCGAGGAGCTCACGGCGGCGCGGCTGGTGACGCTGCACAACCTGACGTTCATGCGCGAGCTGATGGACGGCATCCGCGCGGCGGTGGCCGCCGGCGACCTGGACGCGTACTCAGCTCGGGTGCTGCAGGGCGAAGCGCCGCTCGCGCCCCGTCACTGAACCTTGCCGGTGTTCTTCTGGATCAGGTTGCGCAGGCCGTCGATCTGCTGCTGGACGTCGTCGGTGTTCACCGGCTCGACCTTTGCGCTCGTCCCCGACGAGAGCAGGGCGATGATCACGATGGCCGCCAGCGCCAGCACGGCGAGGACGGCGGCGATCTTGCCGCGGCCCCGCTTGCGCTTGGCCGGCCGGTCTTCGCGCTGACGTGCCGGCGGCGTCGCCGCGCGCGGCGCCACCGTGGACGGCGCCTGGTTGCGTCGTGTGCGCATCGCCTGGGTGGCGGCCGTGACGCTGGTCAGCGCCTTGGTGGCCTCGTCGTCTGAGGCCAGCAGAGCGGTGGCGCCGGTGTCCTCACCGTGCAGGCCGGCCTCCAGGGCACGGGCCATGTCCAGCGCCGAGGCGTAGCGGCTCGCCGGGTCCCGGGCCAGGCAGGCCCGGACCGCCGCGTCGAGCTCGCGCGGCACGTCGGGGCGATGCACGGTGATCGGCTCGACGTCCTCGTCCTGCTGCTTGAGGGCCAGCTCGGTCAGCGAGCCGTACTCGTGCGGGAGCCGGCCGGCCAGGAACTGGTAGGCGCACACGCCGAGCGAGTAGATGTCGGACGCCGGGCCCGCCTCGTCGCCGCGAGCCTGCTCGGGGGAAAGATAGGCGGCGGTGCCCAGCACCGAGCCCACCTGGGTCACGCGCGTCTGCTCGGCCGCCTTGGCGATGCCGAAGTCGGCCAGCTTGGTGGTGCCGGTCTCGTTGGCCACCAGCAGGTTTCCCGGCTTCACGTCGCGGTGGACCACCCCGGCGCGGTGGGCGTAGTCGAGTCCGTGGCAGGCGTCCTCGATGATCCGCACCGAGTCCTCGATGTCCAGCAGCTTGTGTTCGCGCAGGAGGTCGGCGCACGAGGGGCCCTCCACGTACTCCATGACGATGTAGTGGCGCTGCGAGCCGCCGTCCTCGCCGGAGTCGAAGACCTGCACCACATTGGGGTGCTGGAGGCGGGCAGCGGCGAGCGCCTCGTTGCGGAAGCGGATCACGAACGCCTCGTCCTCGGCCAGGTGCTCGGCCAGCAGCTTGATCGCCACCGCGCGCTCGAGCACGGTGTCGGTGGCCAGGAACACGGTCGACATGCCCCCGGCGCCCAGCCGGCGGTCGACGCGGTAGCGGCCTGCGACCTCTTGCGGGGCCGCCATCAGTCCGGGTCCACGCTCGGGGCTCCGCCGGTGCCGCCGGTCCCGCCAGCCCCGCCGGTGCCACCGGTTCCCTTGTTGTTGCCGTTCCCGTTGTTCTTGGGCTTCGGCTGCGGCTTCGGCTTCGGCTTAGGCTTCGGCTTCGGCTGTGTCTCGGTCGTCGTGGGAGGCGTCGTCTCGGTGGTTGTGGGCGGAGGCACGGTCTCCGTGGTGGTGGGAGGCGTGGTCTCGGTGGTGGTCGGCTTGTCCTCGGCCTCTTGGCGCCGGGTGTCGCACTCCTGCTCGGAGAGCGTGCGCAGCGTGGTGAAGCTCTCGTCGAGGGCCGAGCGCAGCTCCGAGTCGGTGTCATCGGGGAGCGCGTCGATCTTCTTCTGGATGGCCGGAACCGACTCGTCGAGCACGTCCTCGCACGCTCCCACGCTGCCCTGGTCGAGCCGGCTCTCGACGGCGTTGAGCTCGGCGAGGAGCGCTGAGGCGGTGGAGGAAGGCAGCCCCTTGCCCTTGTCGTCTCCGCCGCAGGCGGCCAGGGCCAGGGCCAGCAGGAGGAGACTGAGGGTGGCTAGGCGCACTGTCATTGACCTGTATAGAGACGTTCGCCCAGGACGGGCGGCAGTCCGGCCTCCTCTATGGCCTTCGCTGCACGCTCGATCGGGTACTCGACCCGCCGCCAGGACGCCGTCCACGCCTCCGTGTCCAGCAGCATCCAGGCCGCTCGTGGGTCCCCGTCGCGGGGCTGGCCCACCCCGCCGGGGTTGAGCAGCCAGCGTCCCTCGGACAGGTCCGCCTCGGAGCCGCCCGCCGCTTGGGCGCCGGCGATCTTGCCCCCCTCCTCTTCGCGGAACCAGAGCGCGACATGGGAATGCCCCACCGCGCCGATCCGCCGGCCCATGAGTGGCAGCAGCTCCTCGGCCTGCCAGGTGGAGAGGACGTACTCCCACACCGGGTCGCGCGGGCTCCCGTGGTAGAGGGCGATCGCGGGCTCCTCGTCCTCGGGGCGCAGCGACCGCAGCCACTCGAGCGCCTGCGGGTCCATGTTCTCCTGGGTCCAGGTGGCGGCGGCGGCCGCGGCCGAGCTGAAGTCGCCGATGTCGAGGTCCCCCGTGACCACGAGGTCGTGGTTCCCCGCCAGGACGCGGTCGCACACCTCTCTCGCGAGGCGCGACGCACTCGTCGGGCTGGGCCCCGTAGCCCACCAGATCGCCGAGGCACCAGACCTCCTCCGCGCCCGCCTCCCGCACGTCGGCCACCACGGCCTCGAAGGCCGGCAGGTTGCCGTGGACGTCGGAGATCACGGCGACCTTGGCCGGCGCGGAAGCCGGGGCCGCAGGTTCCGACTGATCGGACTCTGTCCTGTCGTCTTTTATGGTGTCGTCGGAATGAGCAGGCATCGCTCGCGGCTGTCGCTGGCGCTCGTGGCGACCGCGGCAGCGGCCGGTGTCGCCACGTTCCTCCTGCGTCCTCGAGGCGGCCTCGTCGACGCGGCCGCGGTGGATCCGACAGCCTACTTCAGCCAGGCGGAGCTTCAACGCGCCAACGACTTTCGCGATCCGCAGCGCCTGATCGCGCTGGCGTCGATGGGGCTGAGCGGCGCGACGCTGGCGGTGCTGGCCCTGCGCCCTCCGGCCGCCGTTCGGCGGCTGCTGGCCCGGGCCGACAGCCGCCCGTGGCTGGGTGCGGCGGGCGTCGGGGTCGGCCTGACCCTGGTTCTGACGGCGGTGGGGTTGCCTCTGTCGGCGGTGGCGCACCAGCGCTCGGTCGACGTCGGCCTGTCGACGCAGAGCTGGCCGGCGTGGCTGGGGGACGTCGGCCTGTCGACGGCCGTCGAATTGCCGCTGGCGGCGGGCGGCGCAATGCTCGCGCTGGTGCTGGTGCGCCGCTTTCGCCGGCGCTGGTGGGTTCCCGCGGCAGGCCTGATCGTGGCCTTCGGCGTGGCCAGCGTGTTCCTCGTGCCGCTCTTGGTGGAGCCGCTCTTCAACAAGTTCGAGCCACTCCCGCGCGGGCCGCTGCGGTCCGAGGTGGTGCAGCTCGCCGACCGGGCGGGGATCGACGTGGGCGAGGTGTTCCGGGTGGACGCCAGCAAGCGCACCACCGGAGCCAACGCCTACGTCGGCGGGCTGGGCGCCACCAAGCGGGTGGTGCTCTACGACAACCTGATCGAGAACTTCCCGCCCGACCAGGTGCGCTCGGTGGTGGCCCACGAGATGGGACACGTCGACCACCGCGACCTGCCCCGGGGCCTGCTGTGGCTCGCCGTGGTGGCCTTGCCGGGAGCGCTGCTGGTGCAGCGCCTCACCGAGCGGATGGCCGGGCCGCCGGAGCGAGACAGCGGCCCGTCGGTGCTACCGGCGCTGGCCCTGTCGCTGGCGCTGGTCTCGTTCGCGGTGGGATTGGCCGGAAACGTGCTGTCGCGGAAGGTGGAGGCGTCGGCCGACGAGTTCGCCCTGCGCCTGACCGATGAGCCGGCCGCCTTCATAGCCCTCGAGCGCCGCTTGGCGCTCAGCAACGTGTCCCAACCGGACCCGCCGGCGCTTACACAGCTGCTGTTCGGTACCCACCCGACAACTGTGGACCGGATCGGAGCGGGAGAGGCGTGGGCGCGGGGAGAGGATCGGCCTTGAGCTCGGGCTCGGGGCTGACCGCGGGCTCGACCTGCTCGCCGGGGCGGGTGCGCCGGAGCCCCGACAACATCGCCGTCGAGGTGGAGGACGACGGCTGCGGCTTCGAGATGGGGCGCCCCGCCGCGGACGGGTTCGGGCTGATCGGGATGCAGGAGCGGGCCACCATGGCCGGCGGCACGCTGCGGGTGGTCTCCTCGCCCGGCGAGGGAACGACCGTGCGCGCCACCGTCCCGATCTGCCAGCCCTAGCGGGGCCGGCGAGAAGGGGCTAGGTCTCGGTGGAGCTGCCGCCGCCCGGCCCGGGCGCACCCGGGTCGCGCTGGCTGTCCAGCTCGGGCAGGTCGCGGATCCCTTCGCGGGTCTTCCACTTGGAGAAGTTGTCCTCCATCGCGTCGATCAGCTCGCGCATGAAGCGCGGCGCGAGGTTCACGCGGGAGACCACCACCCCTGGGACCTCGCCCTCCTCCACCTCATGGTCGAGGCGGATGAAGGTCAGCGAGAACTCGTAGTCGGAGTGGCTGACGTTGGCGAAGTTCGCGTAGACCCCCGCCATTGTCTCGGGATCTGCGTGGATGGAGAGCTGGCGCTCGGCGTCTTCCTCGGGCATCGACCTAGTATCGCGGATTGACCCGATGAGAATTGTTGTGCTCGCCGTTGGTCGCCTGCGCCCGCCCTACGTGGACGATGTGCAGCACTATCAGCGCCTCCTGGCGGGGCTGGCGCGCGTCGAGGTGATCGAGGTCCGCGAGGGCGAGCAGGCGGTCAAGCGGGTGCCCGAGCGCGCGTACGTGTGCCTGCTCGACACCGGCGGGCGGACGATGGACTCGGTGGCCTTCTCGCGGTTCCTCGAGGAGCGGCGGATGGAGGGGCGCGAGCTGTGCTTCGTGATCGGCGGGCCCCGGGGGCTCGACCTCGAGCGGGTGGACCAGCGGCTGTCCTTCGGCCCCATGACGCTGCCCCATCAACTCGCGCGCGTGGTCCTGCTCGAGCAGCTGCTGCGGGGGCACAAGATCCTCGCCGGCGAGCCGTATCACTATTGATTGGGGTCGTGCCCGACCCGATCTCCGAGCTCTCGGCCGCCGTGGAGGCCGCCGCCGTCCGCGTGCGCGGCTCCGATCTGGCCGAGGCGCCCACGCTGGAGCGCCCGCCCCGCCCGGAGATGGGCGACTACTCCACCAACGCGGCGATGCTGCTCGCGCCGATGCTGGGCGAGCCCCCGCGTGACATCGCCGGCCGGGTCGCGGACGAGCTGAGCCAGGAGCTGGGGGAGGCGCTCGACAAGGCCGAGGCGGCCGGCCCGGGCTTCGTGAACCTCTTCATGGCCGACCGGTGGTACCTCGACTCGCTCGCCACCGCCCTGACGCCGGCGCGGAGTGGGGGGCGGGCAGCCCCGCCGAGCCCGAGCGCCAGCTGGTGGAGTTCGTCAGCGCGAACCCGACCGGCCCGATCACGGTGGCGGCCGGGCGTCACGCCGCCTACGGCGATGCGCTGTGCCGCATCCTGGATTTCGCCGGCCACTCGGTCGAGCGCGAGTACTACGTCAACGACCACGGCAGCCAGGTACGGCTGTTCGGGGAGTCGATCCGCGCACGCGCCCAGGGCGAGGAGCCGCCCGAGGGCGGCTACCAGGGGTCGTACGTGACCGAGCTGGCCGAGCGCCTCGACACCGGGGCCGAGGATCTCTCGGGGCCGGGGGTCGAAGCGATGATGGAGCAGGTCGCGGGGACGCTCGAGCGCTTCCGCGTCCACATGGACCGCTTCTTCTCCGAGCGCTCACTGCACGAGGGCGGGGCGATCGAGCGAGAGCTCGACCTGCTCGAGGAGCGCGAGCACGTCTACTCGCACGAGGGGGCGGTGTGGCTGCGCAGCACCGCTCTGGGCGACGACAAGGACCGGGTTCTGATGCGCTCGAGCGGCGAGCTGACCTACTACGCCGCGGACATCGCCTACCACCAGGACAAGCTCGAGCGCGGCTACGACCGGGTGATCGACGTGCTCGGGGCCGACCACCACGGATACGTCGACCGCATGCTTGCCGCCTGGCAGGCCGTCGGTGGCGAGCCCGGCCGGCTCGAGTACCTGATCATGCAGCTCGTCAACCTGATCGAGGGCGGCGAGCGCGTGCAGATGAGCAAGCGCGAGGGCGAGTTCGTGACGCTCGACGACCTGCTCGACGACATCGGGGTCGACGCCGCGCGCTGGTTCCTGTTGCAGCGAAGCCACGAGACCACGCTCGACCTGGACCTCGACCTGGCCCGGTCGCAATCCCAGGACAACCCGGTGTACTACGTCCAGTACGCCCACGCGCGGATCGCGAGCATTCTGCGGAGGGCGGGGAAGGAAAAGGTCTCCGCGGCGGCGGCGGCGGAGGCCGGCGACCCGCTGCACCCGTCCACCAAGCTGGTTACCAAGCGGCTGCTCGAGCTGCCCGCCGAGATCGACGAGGCGGCGGCCCGCCGCTCACCGCATCGGCTGACCGCCTTCGCGCACGAGACGGCCCAGGACTTCTCGGCCTTCTACCGCGACTGCAAGGTGCTGGACAACCCCAACGAGCGCGCCCGGCTGGCGCTGTGCGTGCAAACCAAGGCCGTGCTGGCGCGGTGCCTGGACCTGCTGGGGGTCGAGGCGCCGGAGGAGATGTAGCCCGGCGGGGCCGCTAGATCTCGCCGAAGAAGTTGATCCCCAGGCGGTCCATCAGGGCCAGCGCCTCGGAGTTCAGGCGGGTCAGCTCGTTGGTGAAGAGCATCACTCCCATCACCACCAGCACCACGCCGGAGAGCACCGTGATCGCCGTGTAGTGGTCGCGGAAGAAGCGGAAGAAGCCCGAGACCGACGAGAAGGCCACGGCGCAGAGAAGGAAGGGCACGGCCAGGCCCAGGGCGTAGAAGGCCAGCAGCACGCCACCCTCGCCCACGGTCTGCTCGGTGCCCGCGGCGGTGAGGATCGCGCCCAGCGTGGGTCCCGTGCAGGGCAGCCAGGCAACTGCGAAGGCCAGGCCGGCCACGATCGGGCCGCCGGTCGAGGCCCTGCCCAGCAGCGCCTGCGGGCGCCATTCCCGGTTCAGCTTGGGCAGGAACAGCGTGCCGATGAACAGCAGGCCGAGCAGCGTGATCACCACACCGGAGATCTTGCGCAGCAGGGTGCGGTGGTCCTGGAGCAGGTCGCCGAAGCCGGTCGCGGTCATGCCCAGCGCCACGAACATCACCGAGAAGGCCAGGCAGAACAGCAGCGCGGGGCCGAGCACCTTCATCCGCCCCTTGCCCTCCTGCAGGTCGGCGAACGAGACGCCCGAGATCGTCGACAGGTAGCCGGGCACCAGCGGCAGCACGCAGGGCGAGACGAACGAGATGAAGCCGACCGCGAAGGCCGCTATCACGGTGGTGTCGACCCCGCCGTCCACCTAGAGGTCGTAGCGCTCGATGTCGGCGTCGAGGCGGCTGTCGGAGGCGGCGGCCCTGGGCTCGGCACCGGGCCGCTTGCTCCGCCGCCAGCGGAGCGCTGTGAAGCCGATGGCCAGCCCGCCGAGCAGGAGCGCCGCCACGGGGACGACCCAGGCGGCGAGGTCGAAGCCCTCGTCATCTGGGGTGGTCAGCACCCGCGGGCCGAACTCGGCCACCAGGCGCTGCTTGATCTGATCCTTCGACGCGCACGACTCCACCAGGCGGCCGATCAGCGCCCGCTGGCGGTTGGCCTGCGGCGACTCGGTCGCCAGCTGCAGCGGGACGCCGCACTCCAGGCACTGCACCTCGTCCTCGAGGTCGCCAACGCTGGTCTGGGGGCAGTCGGCGGCCAGGGCGGCGGCTGGCAGCAGCAGGATCGCCGCGAGCGCGGCCGCGAGGGAGCGCCGAATCACGTCTGCTGGACCAACGGGAGCACCTCTTTGCGCATGAACGCCTCGTCCACCGGGCCGCGGCGCACCGCGGCGATGCGGCCGTCGCGGCCGATCACGAAGGTCCACGGCTGCCCGGCCACCTCGAAGTCCTTGAGCGTGCGCCCGTCGCCGTCACGGAGGAGGGGGTAGCGTAGGCCGTACTTGGCGGCGAAGGACTTGGCGTCGTCGCTCACGTCCAGAACGTTGACGCCCACCACGGCGCCCCCGCCCCTTTCGATCCGCTCGTGCCAGCGCTGGAGCAGCGGCGACTCGTCGCGGCACGGCTCACACCACGAGGCCCAGAAGTTGAGGACCACCACCTTGCCCTTGTAGTCGGCCAGCGAGCCGCGGCCGCTTCCGGCCAGCTTCGGCAGCTCGAGGGCGGGGGTCGAGCTGCCCTTCGAGAGCTGCGAGGACTCCCCGGCGCGCCGCTCGGCGCCGCCCGCCACGAGCCCGTAGACCAGCAGCGCGAAGAGCGCGAACAGCCCCACCAGGAGGGCGATCGGGAGGGGCGCCAGGAGCCGTTTCACCGCACTCCTGAGGGTAGACTCGGCGTCCCTTCGCGGACGTAGCTCAGTTGGTAGAGCGTCGGCTTCCCAAGCCGAAGGTCGCGGGTTCGAGGCCCGTCGTCCGCTTGCTCGGGTTCCGCTGTCGCTCGCACGGCCTTGCCGTACCCGAGCGGGCTTGCGGGCTTCTCGCTGGCCTGACGGGGACAGGCTTTGGGTGCACGGGCAACACCGGACGGACGTGTCGTGATGGCACCCGGGCGACCGGCGGGTGACCGGCCTGACTTGCGAGCTACCCAAATCGGTTGCATCATGGCGCCGATGGGGAGGCGCGCCATCGCACCGGCTCTCACGCTGCTAATGGCTCCGGTCGCCGTCGCGGCATCGGCGCCCGCTGCCCCGTCACCGCCCACGAACCCGGGCGCCGACGTTGCCCGGGACGAGACTGGCGCCGAGCAGGCGCGCCGCCGCTGCGGGCGGCGGGCGATCAAGGTGGTCTTCCGTCGCCGCGGACGGGACGCGTTCCGCTGCGTCCGAATCGGTCGGCCGGTCAGCGAGGACCGCGGCGAGCAGAGGTTCCTGAAGGCGACCGCGAACACGCGGCTCTGGCGCCGTGGGAGGGCCAAGCGCCTCCGGCGCGGGACTCGGCGCAGGCTTGCCCGCTTCGAGCTCTCGGTCCTCAAGAAGGCCCAGCGCGCGGATGACACCCTCGTCGAGCTCGGTGACCGGCCCTCGACGGGGCAGAAGCGCTTGAGGCTGCGGGCCCCTCGCGGCTTTCGCCTCCGGACGGCGCGGGTCAGCCGCCGGGTACGCGGCACGCTGAACGAGGGGCAGGTCGAGCGAACGCGGATCAGGGCCCGTATCGGCACGCGGCGGTCGGCCCGAGCCGGCGCGGCGGCTAGCGGCGGTCACGAGGTCGAGGTCAAGGGGGAGATCGGGGGCAAGGCCTGCCCCGACGACCGGGGCGTGGTCAGCGGTGAGGGCTCTGTGTCAGTCAGCCGGGAGACTTGGGGGTTCCTGAGGATCCGCCAGGAGGTGGCGATCGTCCGCTTCCGCGTGGAGGCGCGCGTGGGCTCCAACGGAAGGCTGCTGCCGGGCTACCACATCCAGTACGTGCTCGATCGCAAGGGCGACCCGGGAGCGGACGGCGCCACCGATGCCGAGTTCGGCAAGCCGCTCAGCTCCAGTTCGCTCTCGACCGCTTTCGAGGGCGGGGTCGAGAAGGCCGACCAACCCGCACACGCCCAGCTGGTCTACGAGTCGATCCAGCTCGCGAGGGCCAGCGCCGAGAAGTACCTCAAGCAGGCCGAGGATCACTTCTACCTCGCTGCCCAATGCAACGAGATCGACATCGAGCCGGGCACCGTGTCATTGCCGACGCTCGACGTGCTCGAGGCCTCGATAAAGAATCTGCCCAAGCCGGGCGCCGAGAAGAAGCACGACTGGAACGTGAAACTCACCCCCAAGGGCAAAGTCGGCGTCTCGCCAACCAAGACGAAGTCGGTCAAGGGGGCTCCGGTCAAGGGCAAGGTGAGCAAGAGCGGAAGCCGCTCGCGCGCCCCCGACCGGCTGCGCTCCGCCGAAATCCGCGCCGGCCGCACCACGCTGGGAGCGGTGGAGGTGGAGGGCGTCTCGCCGCTGGGCCGGGCCGTGGCCTCCGTGCCCGTGGTCGAGGAGGTGCCCGACCAGTACTTCCGGGTCACCTTCGAGACCAGCGACAACTTCGGCTGGAACCACACCTACGAGAGCCTGGTGAGCCCTGGCACCCAGGCCGAGTGTCGCACCTCCGCCTCGGGCAGCGGCAGCAGGTCCGCCTCGGTGAAGGCCAAGCCCGGCTCGGACCAGGTCGTCGTCGTCTCCGGGGACACCGTCTCCAGCAACGACGACATGGACGTGGCCGGCACCTTCAACCAGGGCGGAAACTTCGACGGGACACGCACCGGCCCGGCCTGTTCGGGCTCCTTCAGCAACCCCACGAGCGGATGCGGGACCAAGCAGGTAGACGGGTCGGCCGAGCTATCGGACGCAGGCGCCGGGCGGGCCAGGGTCTTCGTCGCCGGGCCCGACCCCTTCGACAAGCTCTTCGACGACTGCCCGATCACCTGGCCCGGGAGTCGCATCGATGCGCAGGGCAACCTCATCGAGGACGACGTTCATCCCTTTATCGCGGTAAGGGACCTCTCGATCGCGCTGCCCATGGACCAGCTGAACGACCCCTCGAAGCCGGTTGTCGTGGTGACCGGATCTCGCTCGAACAGCGCCACGCAATTCTGCTCGGCGGCGGGGTCCAACAACGGGGGAGCATGCGGCCCGGAGGAGAACGACAGAATCACGGGCAACAAGGGCTATAGCTGGAAGATCACTTTCACGCGCATACCGAGACCGTTCTGATCTCCGGCCCGCGCCCTTAATCTCGGGAAAAAGGCGGCATCCATTTGCTACGGAAATCAGGTGGATGGCTCGATAGCGCTGCAGATTCCTTGAACAAGGCGTCGCGAGGTGGCGCTCAGTCGTGGTCTCATTCCGGTCACACGGGGCCCTCGATCGGCTCTACAGAGCGGTTGTCCAAGGCCTTCCCAAGCCGAAGGTCGCGGGTTCGAGGCCCGTCGTCCGCTTGCGTTGACAGCGCCGCTGGCACGAAAAAGCAAGAAAAACGGCGTGAAAGCGTTTACTTTCGGTAACTGTCCTCCGGTCTTCTTCACCTCGCCCTCTGGGCCTCAACGTGTCCGACGTGGCCAACAGCCTCGGCGTCTCGGTCGGCACGGTCCGCCGCTGGGCCGACAGCGGCTACCTGGAGAGCTCCCGGACCCCGGGAGGGCAGCGGCGCTTCGATCCCGATCAGGTGGAGCGGTCCGTCAGCTCTCTGAATCGGCGAAAGAAGGACCGGCGAAAGCCATAGCCTCGTCCGCTTGCGACGGCAGCGCGACGGGCGTCACTGCTCCTGCGAAGTCCTCAGCCGGCTGAGGAGTTTCTTGGAGGGGTGACGCGTGTCGCGTTCGGCGACCTACGCTCCGGCGTGATGTACGAGCACCTGACCATCGACCACCGCGATGGCGTCACCGTCGTTCGGATCGACCGGCCGCCTGCCAACGCCCTCGACGCGCAGCTGCTCGACGAGGGCCACCGGTGCCTCGAGGAGCTGAGAGCGGGGCCGCCGGGGCCGGTGGTCCTCACCGGCCGGGAGCAGTTCTTCTCGGCCGGGATGGACCTCAAGGTCGTGCCCACGCTGAGCCCCCAGGAGCAGCGGGACGTGGTCACCGGCATCAACCGGCTGTTCGCCGGCTGGTACGGGCTGGAGCGCCCGGTGGTGGCTGCCATCAACGGGCACGCGATCGCCGGCGGCCTGATTCTCGCCCTGTGCGCCGACTACCGGGTGGGCACCACTGGCCCGGGACGGCTCGGGCTCACCGAGCTCAAGGCCGGCATCCCGTACCCGGCGGTGGCCATGGCCGTCGTCCGTGCCGAGCTGACGCCGCCGGCGGCCCGCGACCTCGTCCTGCGGGCGCGGCTGGTCGACTCCGCTGAGGCACACAGCCTGGGCCTGGTCGACGAGCTCGTAGACGGCGACCCGCTTCCGCGGGCACTCGAACTCGCCGAGGAGCTGGCCGCCCTGCCCCAGGCGGCCTACGCCCAGATCAAGTACCAGCTGCGCGGCGACACCATCGCGGCCACCCAGGAGGTGCTCTCGAGCGAGAGTGACCCGCTACTTCGCGGCTGGCTCGGCGACGAGACCCGGGGCGCTTCGGCGAGCACGCTCGGGAGTTAGCGTCACCCGCCCGGCCGATGCCGGGCTGATCGTGATCGCCCGCCGCCGCGCGGTCTCGGGTGCGGTTACGGTCTGCAGCGAATCCGCGCGGAGGGCCGCGCGCAGCACGGCCTTCATCTCGAGCACGGCAAAACTCGCACCGATGCAGCGGCGCCGGCCCCCGCCGAACGGGATCCAGGTGTATGTCCCCGGCTTCTGGTCGAGGAAGCGCTCGGGACGGAACTCGTACGGCTCGTCGTAGACATCCGGGTCGTGGTGGACCAGGTAGGCGTTAACCGCCAGGCAGACGCCGGGCGGGTAGGTCACGCCGCCCAGCTCGTAGGGCTCCATCACCAGGCGCGGCTCGGCGATCGGCAGGGTGGGCTTGCGCCGCAGCGTCTCGTTGATAGTGGCCGTCAGGTACGCGTCGCCGTCGTCGCCGGAGATCTCCTCGCGCAGCCGGGCGAGCACCCTCGGCTCGCGCGCCAGACGGGAGAACGCCCACGCGAGCTCCGAGGCGGTGGTCTCGTGCCCGGCGACCAGCATGGTCATCAGCTCGTCGCGCAGCTCCCGGGCCGTCATCTCCGACCCGTCGGCGTGACGGGCGGCCAGGAGCATGGCGAGCACGTCGTCGCGGTCGCCGGCGCCCTCGGCGCGGCGCTCGTCGATCAGCTCGAAGATCAGCGCGTCGGCCTCGTCGCGGATCGCGGTGAAGCGCGCCCACGGCCCCCAGCCGCCCAGCTGGCGCTGCAGCGGCGGGATGCTGGCGATCGGCCCCGCGGCCCAGTCCATGATGGTGCTGAGCCGATCCCGCAGGCCGTCCAGCCGCGGGCCCGGGTCGAGCCCGAACACCGCTCGCAGGATGATCTCCAGCGTCAGGCTCTGCAGCCGCGGGTGGAGGGTCACCGGCTCGTCGCGAGGCCAGGCCGCCACCTCGCGCTCGGCCACGTCGGTGACGAGGTCGGAGAGCCGCTCGATCCGCTCCCCGTGGAAGGCCGGCGTGAGCAGCTTGCGCTGATCCAGATGCGGCTTCTCGTCGAGCAGGATGAGCGAGTTGCTCCCGACGATCGGCTCGAGCAGCCGCGCTCCCTCGCCGGGGTGCAGCACCTCCGGGTCCGCGGTGAGCACCTGCTTGCACTCGTCCACGTCGGACAGATGGACGAACGGGTACTGGCCCGGGAGCCGGATCGTGAAGCGCTTGCCGTAGCGCTGCCGGCACGTCTCGAAGAAGGCGACCGGCCGGGCGAACCACGCCACGGCCTGCACGGGGCTGGGCCACCGGGGCCCGTCGGGAAGCGTCTTGACTGCCATTGCCCGTACTGTGCCAGCCCGATGGCGCCCCGGCTACCCCTCGAAGGCCTGTTGCTCCCGAAGATCGCCGAGAACACCCAGCGGCTGCAGGAGATGTCGGAGGCGATTCAGAAGGTGGGCCAGGACACAGAGGCGCTGAAGAGCCTCGAAAAGGACATGTCCGCGGTGGCCGAGCAGACCGCCGGCATCAAGGCGATGGACCAGCGCATGGCCAACATCGAGGAGGCCATGCCCACCCTGGTCGAGGTCCAGCAGCACCTCGCCCGCGTGCCCGACACGCTGGAGAACCTCAACGAGAGCATGGAGCAGCTCACCCAGCTGCTCGACCGGCTGATCCAGAGCCTGGAGGGGCTGAACCAAGGGGTGGACTCCCTCCAGGAAGCGGTGGGGCCACTCGGCCGGCTGGCAGATCGACTGCCGGGCGGTACCTAGCCGCACCCTCGTACCGAGGTCAGGCGCCGCAGACTACGGGCGGTACAGCGGGCGTGACTTGAAGCGGTCGCGCGCGATGATCCACGCCGGCTTGATCTGGCC
This sequence comes from uncultured Thermoleophilaceae bacterium, assembly GCA_963830065.1. Taxonomy (GTDB): domain Bacteria; phylum Actinomycetota; class Thermoleophilia; order Solirubrobacterales; family Thermoleophilaceae; genus JACCZR01. Next base: position 260,544 of record CAWHLA010000008.1, on the reverse strand, counting down.
GTCGTAGGTCAACAGGCCCTTGTTGTGCCGGGTGGTGGGGTACTGCGGATCGCGGGCGCCGGCGCCACCGGTCCAGCCGGGGAAGATCTCGAACTCGCGCAGGGTCCAGTACAACGAGCCGGACAGGAACGGCGTCCGGTCGTGGATGTCCAAGTGGTCCTTGACGAACTTGGCCTGGAACGCGTAGCTGCCCTTCTTGGTGGGTGGGTCGGTGGCGTTCTCGGGCCGGGCCTCGGCGCCGAACTCGGTGACCACCAGCGCCTGGCGTGGGAACGTTGAACGCATGTAGTTCAGGTAGTCGGGCAGCGACGCGAAGTCGGGCGCCCGCCCGTACCAGCCGAAGTACTCGTTGAGCCCGATCATGTCGAAGTACTTCGAGTACACCTGCTGGGGCCCGATGCGGGGGCCGGTCTTGATGGCTACCGAGATCGGCAGCGTCGGGTCGAGCTTTCGGGCCCGCTCCGAGGCCCGGCGCAGGTACAGGCTCGTGGTGGTGGACTCGTCGGGGAAGTGCACGAGCTCGTTGGCCACGGAGTGGGTGATGACCGAGGGATGGCTGCGTCCGGCGATAACCGTCCCCTCGAGCTGCCGGTAGGCCTTCGCGCGGTCGGCCTGGCGGCCCAGGAGGCGGTCGCGCTGCCACACCGGAGCCTCGTTCCAGACCAGGATCCCGGCCCGGTCGAGCTTCTGGAGCAGCCGCTCGTTGAGGCTGTAGTGGGTGCGGGTGACGTTGGCGCCCACGGCCTTGAGGTCAGCGACGATCCGGTTCATACCGGCCTCCGTCAGCGCCGTGCCCGTGCCCGGCAGGTCCTCGTGGATCGAGGTGCCGCGCATGTCCACCGCCCGGTTGTTCAGCGCCAGCCGGCCGTTGACCACGGACACCTGGCGCACGCCGGTCAGCATCGACTTGCGCTGGACCACGGTCTTGCCCAGGCGGACCTTGATGATCGCGCGGTAGAGCCGCGGCGCCTCCGGCGCCCACAGCTGTGGCGCGGGCACTTTGACCGAGAAGCTGAGCGGCTTGTTGCGCTTGCCCTGTGTGTGCAGCCGCACGTTGCGCTTGGTCACGCGCCCGGACGGGGAGCGGAAGTACGCCTCGACGGTGGGCTTGATCTTGCCCTTGCCGCCGAGCTTCTGCATGTTGCCGTTTACCAGGAACTTGGCCGAGCAGGCGCTCGCCGGTCCGCGGCAGCGGACCTTGGACATCACCCCGAGGTCCTTCAGATACGCGCGGCCCACCGGGACCAGGCGCACCGGGCGGATGATCCCGCCCCAGTTCCACCACCCCTCAGTGAGCTGGCGATCCTTGCGGTTGTCGACGATCACGACCAGCTCGTTCATCCGGTTCGGGCGCAGGCCCTTGGCCTCGACCTCGAACGGGATGTACGGCGTCTTGTTGCGGCCGATGCGCTTGCCGTTGAGCAGCACGCCCGCGTTGCGGCGCACGCCCTCGAAGCGAAGCAGCCAGCGGAAGCCCTTCGGGGTCCTGGGCCCGCGGAAACGGATCTTGTAGCGGCGCACGGTGCCCGAGTAGGCGCTGCGCTTGGCGATCGGGTCGAACACCGACGGGACCGCCGTGGGCACGTAGCTGCCGGCCTGGGGCGCCGGGGTGGCCGGAGCGTTGGGCGTGCTGGGCGCGCCGGTGCCCTCCTCGGGCGGCGCGTCCTGCGCTTCGCCCGGCTGAGCGGACTGCGAGCGGATCTGCCAGCCGTTGCCCAGCGTCTTGCCGCGCGGCGCCGCGCTGGCGGCGACCGGGACCAGGCAGGCGAGGACCGCCACGGCGCAGAGCAGTCGCACGAGCACGGGCATATGGCCTTGGAGAGGCCGCATCGCTAGCGCAGAAACGTAGAAGGAGGGCAGGAGTTGCGCTCCACCCGGTCTGAAAGCCTGCACGCCGATGGTGCTTGCGGCCACCGCTCCGGACGACGTGCTGGCCGTATTCGGCGCGCTGCTGATCGTCGGCGCCCTGCTGGCGGGGGTGGCCAGGCGCAGCTTCGTGTCGCTCACCGCGCTGTTCGTGGTGGCGGGATTCGTGCTGGGGGAGGGGGGACTGGAGGTCCTCGAGTTCGACCCCCGCGGAGGCTTCGTGGCCACGCTGGCGGTGGTCGCCCTGGTGGTCATCCTGTTCCGCGACGGGCTCGAGGTCGAAGCGGAGATGCTCCAGACGGCCTGGCACCTCCCCGCTCGCAAGCTGGTGCTGGCCATGCCGCTGACCGCGCTCCTGGTTGCCCTCGCCACCAAGGCGCTCACCGACCTCGGGTGGACCGAGGCCTTCCTGCTGGGGGCTCTGCTCTCGCCCACCGACCCCGTGCTGTCCTCCTCGGTGGTGACCAACCCGCGGGTGCCGCGGCTGATCCGCCACTCGCTCAACCTGGAGTCGGGGATGAACGACGGGCTGGCGCTGCCCGCCGTGCTCGCGCTGCTGGCGGCGCTGGGCGCGGAGGACGACTTCGTCTGGTGGGAATTCGTCCTACGGGACGTCGGCCTTGGGCTGCTGACCGGGCTGGCGGTGGGGTGGCTGGCCTCGCGCCTGATGCCGCGCGAGCGTGCGCTGGGCCACGAGATCTCCGCCCATCAGAAGGCCCTGTACGGGCTGGGGGTGGCGTTCGCGGCCTACGGCGCGGCGGTCCTCGTCGACGGCAACGGCTTCATCGCCGTGTTCGTCGGGGCGATCGCCCTCGGGATCCTGCGCCCGGACATCCGCGCGTGCTTCGAGTCCCGCTCGGAGGACGTGATCGAGATCGTCAAGCTCGGGATCTTCGTGGTGTTCGGGGCGCTGCTGACCTTCGGCGGCCTGTTCGACGACGGCCTGGCGGCGGTGGCGATCGTCGTGTTCCTGTTCCTGGTGGCGCGGCCGGTGGCGGTGTTCCTGTCGCTGGCCGGCACCGGCACGGACACGCCGACCAAGGCCTTCATGTCCTGGTTCGGCCCGAAGGGCGTGGCCACGATGACCTTCGCCCTGATCGTGCTGGGATCGGGGATCGAGGACGCCGGCCAGATCTTCAACCTGGCCGCGCTGGCGGTGTTCGCCTCGATCATCGTCCACGGCCTCTCCGACCACGCCGGGCGCGGAGTGGATGGCCCGAAGGGCCGAGACCGGCGCTGGTGCGGCATGATCACGCGCCCAACGATTGATGAGGAGGGACCCTTGGAGAGCTGGGACATCGCCTCGCTCGACGTGCAGCCCCATCACCCGCAGGTGCTGCACTCCGACAACAACACGCGGGCGATCGCGATCAATCTTCCGGCCGGCGAGCTGATGCAGGAGCACGAGACCCACGAACGGGCGTACGTGATGGTGGCGGCGGGCCGACTGGAGGTCGACCAGGGTGGCGAGGTGGCCGACGCCGGACCCGGGTTCCTGGCCCACTTCGAGCCGGCCGAGCGGCGCGAGATCCGCGCCACCGAGGACGCGCTGGTGATCCTGATCCTGGCCCCGTGGCCGGGGGCGGGCCACCCGAGCGAAGTCGCCTGAACGGCCTTATATTGGGCGCATGCGAATTCTCCTGGCGCTCCTCCTCTCGTTGACTCTCGTCTTCTCCGCCGCCGCACCGGCCGTGGCGAAGAGCGGCAGCAGCGGCGGCAAGTCCAGCTCGTCGAAGAAGTTGTCCGACGGCGACGACGAGGGCGGCGATGCCGGTGACACCGAGAGCGACGATGAGGGCGGCGGCTGCGGCTCGGGCACCTGGATCGCCTTCCCGCTGCTCGGAGGCATCGTTCTCGTCAAGCGGCGCCGCTTCCGCCGGCTCTGAAGGGGGCACGAATGCGCAGGTCCCCCTCCTAGACTCCGGGGGGAATGGATCCCGCCCGAAAGCGCCGCGTCCGGCTGATCGTGGCCCTGACCGCCGCGCTGGCGCTGGCGGGTGCGCTGGTCTACACCAGCTTCTCCTCCTCCACCGAGGCCAGCACGCCTTCCCAGGTGGTCAAGGCCTCCGAGCCGGGGAGGTCCTACGAGCTCACCGGCAAGGTCGTGAACGGATCGGTCACGCGAGAGGGAGAGGCCCTGCGCTTCCGCATCCGCGACCGGACCGGATCCGACTCGGTTCCCGTTCGCTACGTGGGCGCGGTGCCTGATCCGTTCCGCGACGGGCGAGAGGTGATCGTCTCGGGCAGCCTGCAGGCCGGCACGTTCGTGGCCGAGCGCGACTCGCTCGTCACGAAGTGCCCCTCGAAGTTCACCAAAGAGAAGACCTAGGCGATGGCCCAGGTCGGGGCCGCCTGCCTCTTCGTAGGACTGCTGTGCGCTCTGTTCGCGATCGGCGCGGCGGTGGCCGCCGCTCGGACCGGCCGCCGTGAGCTGGCGGTGTCGGCCCGGCGGTCGATCTACTGCCTCGCCGGGCTGCTGGTGCTCGCCTTCGCGATCCTCGAGCGCGCCTACCTCAGCTCGGACTTCTCGTTTGCGCTGGTGGAGGAGTCGTCCTCCACCGACACGCCGACCTTCTACAAGATCACCGGCATGTGGTCGACCCAGGACGGGTCGCTCCTGCTCTGGGTGCTGCTGCTGTCGCTCTTCTCGAGCGCAGTGCTGTTCCTGACCCGCCACTCACTGCGCGAGATCACCCCGTGGGCCACGGCGGTGCTCGGCGTCGTCGCTGCCTTCTTCCTGATCCTGATGGTGGGGTGGGAGAGCCCGTTCGACACCGTCAGCGCGGCGATGGTGCCGCCGGACGGCCGTGGCCTGAACCCGCTTCTGCGCCACCCGGCGATGATGATCCACCCGCCCATGCTCTACACGGGCTACGTGGGCTTCACGATCCCCTTCGCCTTCGCGGTGGGGGCGCTGATCACCCGACGCACGGGAGCGGACTGGATCCGCGCCACGCGCCGGTTCGCGCTGGTGGCCTGGACCTTCCTGGGGACCGGCATCCTGCTCGGTGCGCTGTGGTCGTACACCGAGCTGGGCTGGGGTGGCTACTGGGCCTGGGATCCCGTCGAGAACGCGGCTTTGATGCCGTGGCTGGTGGGCACGGCCTTCCTGCACTCGATCATCGTGCAGGAGAAGCGGGGGATGCTGAAGGTCTGGAACGCGTCGCTGATCGTCGCGACATTCGTGCTCGCGCTGCTGGGCACGTTCCTGGTGCGGTCGGGCGTGCTGTCGTCGATCCACGCCTTCGGCGCGTCGACCATCGGGCCGCAGTTCCTGGCCTTCATCGGCATCGTGGTCCTGTTCTCGGTGGGGCTGATCGTGAGCCGGCTCGACTCGCTGAAGTCCGAGGCGCGGCTGGACTCCCTGGTCTCGCGCGAGGCCTTCTTCCTGCTCAACAACCTGGTGCTGCTGGCGCTGGCGCTTGTGATCATGTGGGGCACCTTCTTCCCGCTCATCTCCGAGGCGGTCACCGGCCGCGAGGCGAGCGTGGGGCCGCCCTGGTTCAGCTCGATCACCACCCCGCTCGCGCTGGTGCTGGTGGTGCTCACGGGGATCGGCCCCGTGTTGGCCTGGCGGCGGGCGACCTGGTCGGGCGTACGCCGGGTGCTGGTGGTCCCGGTGGCGTTCGCGGCGCTGGTCGCGGTCGTGCTCGTGGCGGCCACCGACGCCCCCGACAGTCCCACCTCCCTGGCGATGTTCACCTTCGTGGCCTTCGTGGTGGCGGTGATCGTGCAGGAGTTCTGGCGCGGCGCGGTGGCGCGGCGGGCGATGACCGGCGAGCCGCTGCCCCGGGCGCTGGGCCGCCTGGTCGGCCGCAACCGCCGGCGCTACGGCGGCTACCTCGTCCACATGGGGATGGCCATCCTGTTCCTCGGGGTGGCCGCGTCCTCGGCCTTCCTCGAGCAGCGCGACGTGCGCCTCTCGCCCGGGCAGTCGGTGAAGGTGGGCGATTACGAGCTCACGTACCGCCAGCCCACCGCTGCCCTGTCCGACGACCGCGAGGGCACCGGCGCGCCGATCTCCCTGGGGGCGACGATGCTGGTGCGCAAGGGCGATGAGACCCAGGTCGTGCGGCCGGCGCGCAACTTCTACCCGACCCGCGACCCACAGAAGGGCGTGGTGTCTCGCTACTTCGAGGGCGAGGCCAACAGCGAGGTCGACGTCCGCTGGGGTCTGCGCCGCGACCTGTGGACCGCGATCCGGCCCGACATCTCCTCACTGGAGAAGCCGATCGCCGAGGGCGACCGCCGCTTCGCGAACATCGGCTCCGAGGGCCTGGCGCTGATCGTCGGGTCGCTGCTGGAGAACTACCGCAACAACCCGCCTCCGGCCACTTTTCGGGTGATCGTCTCCCCGCTGGTGAGCTGGATATGGCTGGGCGGCCTGATGGTGGTGCTGGGCGCGCTGGTGGCCGCCTGGCCGTCGCCCGAGGCGCGTCTGCGCCGGGTGCGCTCGCTCTACTCGGCGCGCCTGGGCCGAGAGCTCACCGAGCCGCGGTCCTAGCCTCCCCGCGGGTGGAGTACGCGCTCGCCCTTCTGCTGCTCGCCGGCCTGGTTGCGCTGGTCGTGGTGCCGCCGCTGTTGCGCCGCGGCGAGATGGTCGCGCGCGAGGAAGAGCGCCGCGCCGAGCTGGAGGCGGCCAAGGAGGCCAAGTACCGCGAGATCCGCGACGCCGAGCTCGACCTGCAGATGGGAAAGCTGTCCGACGCGGACCACCGGGAGGTCGACCGCGAGCTGCGAAGCGAGGCCATGAAGATCCTGCGCGAGCTCGACACGCTCGAGGGCCGGGCCCCCCGCAACTAGCTACCCTGACCGGCGATGGAAGCCATCCTCAGCGGCCTTCAGATCATCTTCGCCGTCGTGGTGATCGTGCTCGTCCTGCTCCACTCGGGCAAGGACGCCGGCCTGTCCGGCGCGTTCGGCGTCGGCTCCGGCGCGGTCGGCAGCGGCTCGCTGGTGGAGCGCAACCTCACCCGCTGGACCATCGTGTTCTCACTGCTGTTCGTGCTGAACGTGCTGATCCTGCTGAAGATCTAGCCGGCTTCGGACCGCAGCGGCGATCAGGCCCGGGGGGCTTGACGCGTTTGCCGGACATAGTCCGGTCAAGTCGTCAAGCGGGGGGCTCGGCCGCGGCGCCAGTGGCGCCGCGCTAGCCGGCGCGGCCGCTGAAGCGCACGCCGGCGCTGCGCATTGGCGGGCACACCGACCCGCGGGCGAACCGGCGGCCGTACAGCTCGCCGTCGCTCACCAGCTCGGGCCGGGCGCCCAGCGCCTGCACCCCCGCCAGGACGGACAGCGCGTCGTCGGTCAGCCGCATGTCGGCCGCGGGACGGGTGATCGCGCCGTCCTCGATGAGGAAGGTGCCGTCGCGGGTGACCGCGGTGACCAGCGCCTCGTTCGCGCGCACGACGTTGCCGTACCACAGCCGCGTCACGTACAGGCCGCGCTCGATCGGCTCCGCCAGCTCGGCGACGTCCGCGGCGCCTCCGCCCACCATCACCAGGTTCGAGGGCATGGGGCCGGAAGGGTTGCCGCCGGGCACCGAGGCGTGGCCGGTGGAGCGAGTGCCCGCCATTGCGGCGCTGGCGGTGTCGTGGACCACGCGGTGGGCCACGCCGTCCTGAATCAGGGGGAGCGGGGCCTTCGCCACGCCCTCGGCGTCGAAGCTGCGGGGGAGGGTGGAGGCAAACCGGGGCGAGTCGGACAGGTTCACCGCCGGCGCGGCCACCCGGCTTCCGAGCCGCCCCACCAACGCGCCTTGGCCCTCGGTGTGAAGCAGCCCGTTGAACGCGCAGCGGCCGAGCAGCTCGAGCAGCTCGCCGACGGCGGCCGGCTCGAACACGACGGGGTAGCGGCCGGGCTCCAGCTCGGCCGCCTCCGCCTCCACCGCGGCCAGATCGGCGGCGCGCGCGGCCAGGGCAGACGGGTCGATGTCGCCGACCGCCACCGCCGCGCCCGAGGCATAGCCGCTGCGCCCGGTGGGGCCGATGCAGACCACCTTCATGAACGCGTCGGTCACCCGCTCGGCGATCACGGGGCCGGAGGTCGAGGCCACCGCCCTGTCGACCTCGCCGACCGTCCAGGTGCCGTGGGCCTCCACGCCGCGCGCGGCCGCGGCGGAGAAGGCCGCCTCCAGTGCCGCGCCGCCGACGGCAGGGTCGAGCCGGGCGGTCTCGCGGTCGTGCCCCTCGTGGGCTCGCGGCGGCGGCCCTGCGCCGAACCCCGGGAACGAGCCCGCGCCGCCGGCCCGGGCGGCCGCGTCGGCGGCAGCGACGGCCCGCTCGGCACAGGCGGCAAGAGCCTGCTCGTCGAAGACGTTGGTGAAGGCGCGCCCGACGTGGCCCTCGCGCACGACCGCGATCTCCACCCCGGCGTCGTCCACCGCAGTGGACTGGGTGGGCTGGGAGCGCGCGAACCGCAGCATCAGCGACCGCTCGCTCTCGGCGTGGGCCAGCGCCTCGGCGCCCGCGGGCACCGCCGTCAACGCCCGCTCCGCCAGCTCGGAGGCGGTGCTCACGCCACGCCCATCTCGACCCCGCGAAAGCGTGCGGGCGCCGAGCCGTGGGAGACCCGCGCCACCTGGCCGGGCTCGCCCTTGCCGCAGTTGACCACCGAGGCCAGCCGCCACTCCGAGGCCGAGCAGACCGCGTCCATCGAGCCCCAGAACTCGGGCGTCACGCCGGCGTAGGAGGGGTTGCGCAGCAGCCGCCCCAGCCGCCCGTCCCGGATCTCCCACGCGGCCTCGGCGCCGAACTGGAACTGCCACCGGCGGGAGTCGATCGACCACGAGCGGTTGGTGTCCAACAGCACGCCGCTCCCGGTGTCGGCGATCAGCTCCTCCAGCGTGCCCGCGTCGCCTGCCTCGAGGTTCACGTTCGTCATCCGCACCAGCGGCTGGCGCGCGAAGCCATCCGCGCGCATGCAGCCGCCCGAGCGGCCGAGGCCGATCTCGGCAGCGGTCTCGCGCGAGGACAGGAAGCCGCGCAGCACGCCCTGGCGGACGATCGGCACGGCCTGGCCCTCTACGCCCTCGTCGTCCCAGGGGTGGGTGCCGAGGCCGCCGCGCGAAGTGGCGTCCGCGGTCACGTTCATCAGCGCCGACCCGTACTGCAGCCTCCCGATGTCGTGCGGTTCGACGAAGCTCGTCCCGGCGTAGGACGCCTCGCGGCCCAGGACGCGGTCGAGCTCGACCGCGTGCCCCACCGACTCGTGCAGCTGCAACCCAAGCTGTTCGCCGGCCAGGATCAGGGTCTGCGGCCCGGCCGGGCAGTCGGGTGCCGCCAGCAGGGCCACCGCCTCCTCGGCCACCCGCGGCGCGGCGGCGGCCAGGTCGAGCCGGCGCACGTGCTCGAAGCCGGCCTGGGCCACGCTGCCGCCGTGCGAGGCGGGCCAGGAGCGCACCTGGGCGCCTTCGTCGCTCACCGCCGTGGCCATCAGCCCGCCCCCGCACTCGACGAGCCGGCGGCGAAACAGCGCGCCGTCGGTCGAGGCGAACTCCACGTCGCTCGACAGGGCCGACAGCTCGGCCCGGGCGACCGCCAGGCCGGGCTGGGCGCGGAGGGCCGCGTCGGCGGCGGCCAGCAGCTCCAGCTTGTCCTCGAGCGAGACCGCGAACGGGTCCTCCTCACACGGGCTGGCGTGCTCGCCCCGCGCCGGCGGCTCGGGGGCCAGCTCGGCGCCCCGGGCCGCGGGCTGCGACTCGGCCACCTGCAGCGCCCGCTTCAGAGCGGCCTCGGCGGCGGCCTTCGTCACCTCACCGCACGCCGCGAAGCCCCACGCGCCGCCCACGCGCACGCGCACTCCGATCCCCTCGTCCTCGCCGCGCTCCAGCGTCTCGACTGCCCCGTCGCGCAGGCCCACCGCCTCGTGGCGGGTGCGGACGAGGCGGGCGTCGGCGTAGTCGACCCGGCCCGCAGCGGCGTCGACGAGCTCCTCGAGCAGGCTCAGAGCCCGAGCATCACGAAGCGCGGATCGGGCACTTCGCTCATGTTCGGCTCAACCTCGACCGGGGTGCCCTCGGGCAGCGCTGCCCGGAAGCGGTCGGCCAGCTCGCGAGCGGCCTCCTCGGTTGCCGCGCCCACCATGAGGTAGGCGAAGCGGCGCTCCACCGAGAGACCCTCGTCGATCAGGTCCCGCTCCATCTCCACGGCCGTCGCCAGCCCGGTCAGCTCGATGCGGACCTCCCAGTCGTGCCCCGCATGCCTCTGGCGCTCGGCGGCGCGCTCCTTGTCCGTGGTCGGCAGGGGGTGGGAGGCGTCCTCCCAGGCCTCCTCGTCCGGATGCCAGCGGGTGGTCCGGACCTCGGCGCTGAGGTCGTCCTGCTCGATCAGCTCGCGGATCACGTCCTCGGCGGCGTGGGCCTCGTCCTGGGTGGTCGTGTAAAGGAAGAGCCTGGGCCCGTCGCGCGTGACCATGACCCGATTGCCCAGGCGCTCCCGGGTCTCGTCGTCGAGGTGCCTAGCGCGCAGGCGCTCGCCCAACCCGAAGCCGTGCTCGGGATCGTCGAGGTTGACTTCCACTCGCCACTCGTCGTCAGCCATCGCCCGGCAGTTTGTCAGCCCGGGCCACGAGCTGGCGCTCGATGTCGTCGATCCCCTGCCTGAGGGACTCCAGCTGTTCGAACAGCGGCAGGTCCTCGCTGTGCTCCAGGGCCCGGCGCTCGGCGGCCGCCCCCGCGCGGGCCTCGTCGACCCCGTTGATCAGGACGGCGACCACCATGTTGATCAGCACGAACGACGAAATCAGGATGAAACTGATGAAGTACACCCACGACCAGCTGCTGAACTCCAGCGCAGTGTCCTGGATCGTGGTCCAGCCCTCCAGCGTGAGGATCGAGAACAGCGTCAGCATCGCCTGCCCGAGCGAGCCCCAGTTGGCGGGGTCGTGCTCGTTGAACAGGATCCAGCCCACCATCCCGTAGGCGTAGAAGAGAAGGATCACCAGCACGCCCATGCTCAGGAGCGGGGCGACGCTGCGGCCCAGGCCCGCCACCAGCACCCGCATCTCGGGCAGGGCGCTGACCAGGCGGAAGACCCTGAGCAGCCGCACCACCCGCAGTGCGGTGGTGCTCTCGCGCACTCCGGGGATCAGCACCGGGACGGTCATTGCGAAGTCGAACACGTTCCAGCCGTCGCGGAAGAAGCGCCACGGCCGCCGCCCGTAGGCGGTGATGCGGATGGTGAGCTCGACGAAGAAGAACGCCAGGAAGATCACGTTGAGCTTGTCCAGCACCACCCCCGCCTCGGCCTCGACCTTGTCGTAGGTCTGAAGCCCGATCACCAGCGCGTTGGCCAGGATCACCGCGAAGGTCAGGGCCAGGAACCGGCGCGTGCCGGCGATTCGGTTGCAGAGGAGGACGATCCGATGCATCGGGCGGGGCGATTATGAGGCGACTTCGCGCGTGACGTGGGTCACAGATCGAAGGTACGGAGTTCAATGTGACACCAAATGGTGTTACGGTCCCGTTCGTAACCGACTGTGGGAGGACCGGTGACCGACTTCGCCGATCTCATTTCGCTCGTCGCGCAGGCAAAGCCCGCAGGGGGCGCCGCGCTCGACCAGGTGGTCATCGCGACCGCCGGAGCAGGCATCGCGACCGCCGTGATGCTCTATCTGATCACCCGCCACCGAAACCGAGGCGACGGCGCGCTGACGCGTCTGGCCGCCTTCATGGAGCGGATCTCCGGGCTTCCCGGTTGGGCCGCGCTGCCCAGCGCCGTCGCGGGCGGAGCGCTGATCATCGCGGTGGTCGGGATGTACTGGGACATCTCGCTGCACATCGCCGACGGCCGCGACCAGGGACCGCTGGCCAACCCGGCGCACTACCTGATCCTGGTCGGGCTGTTCGGGGTCTTCTCTGCCGGGTGCCTGTCGGTGACGCTGCCGCGCAACGACGAGCAGGTCGGGCCCGCGCCGGTGAACGTCCTCGGTCTGCGTGCCCCCATCGGCGGCGTGCTGATGGCCGCGGCGGGCTCGTTCGCCCTGCTGGGCTTCCCGCTCGACGACGTGTGGCACCGCCTGTTCGGCCAGGACGTGACCCTCTGGGGCCCGACGCACCTGATGCTCATCGGCGGCGCGGGCATGTGCCTCATCGGCCAGGCCGTGCTGCTAGCCGAGGGCATGCACAGCCGCCGCCGGGCCGACTCCGCTCCGGAGGGCAAGGCCAAGGCGCTGCTGCTCGGCTTCGGCAGCGATTCGATGGTGGTCTACCTCCGCCGCGTGGCGTTGATGGGCGGGTTGCTCATCGGGCTCTCGACCTTCCAGGCGGAGTACGACTTCGGCGTTCAGCAGTTCGCGCAGATCTTCCACCCGATCCTGATCGCCTTCGCCGCCGGCTGCGGCCTGGCCGCCGCGCGCCTCTGGGTCGGTCCCGGCGGTGCGGTGGGCGCCGCTCTGTTCTTCCTCCTGGTCCGCGGGCTGGTCACGCTTCTGGTCGGCCCGGTGCTGGGTGAGCCCCTGGCCTCGATGCCGCTCTACCTGATCGAGGCGCTCGGCTTCGAGCTGGTGGCGCTGGTGGCGCTGCGCTACGGCCCGGTCGCCTTCGGGGCGCTGGGCGGCCTGCTGGCCGGCACGGTCGGCTTCTTCGCCGAGTACGGCTGGACGCAGGTCGCGTTCGTGAACCCCTGGACGAGCGAGCTGCTGCCGGAGGGGCTCCTGCTCGGCGCCGCGGCAGGCGTCGCCGGCGGGCTGGTCGGCGGACTGCTGGGGGCCGGCCTGAATCGCGAGCTGCCGAGCCGCGCTGTCGCGCGCGCCGCGTTCGTGGCGGGGCTGGGGGTGATCGGCGTGCTGATCGCCAACGGCCTCGTGACTGCCGACCCGGATGGCGTCCGCGCCGACGTGCAGCTGCGCAAGACCGGTCCCGGCGAAGCGGCGGCGACGGTCAAGTTCGACCCGCCCTCGGCCGCGAAGGACGCGCAGTGGGTGCAGACCACCGCCTGGCAGGGCGGCGGCCTGCGCGTCGAGCAGATGGAGGAGGTGCGCGAGGGCGTGTATCGGACCACCGAGCCGATCCCGGTGACCGGCGAGTGGAAGACGCTCGTGCGGTTGCACCGTGGGCGGGAGCTGGCCGGCATCCCGGTGTACCTGCCGGCCGACCCGGCCATCCCGGCCCCGGCCGTCCCCGCACAGCCGAGCTTCAACCGGCCGCTGGTGGACGAGACCACGATCCTCCAGCGCGAGCTGAAGGACGATGTGCCCGGCTGGCTGTGGGGCGCCGCCTCGCTGATCGTGCTGCTGATCTCCATCAGCTTCGTCCTGGCTCTGGGCTGGGGGACCTCGCGGCTCGCGCGCGGCGCCTCCCAGCCGTCCGGCAAGCGGGAGCCGCCGTCGGCCCGTACGCTTGCCGGGGCGCGCGCATGAGTGATCACCACATAGCGATCATCGGTTCCGGCTTTTCCGGCATGGGGATGGCCATCCGCCTCCTCCAGGAGGGCAACACCGATTTCGTGGTGCTCGAGCGCGCCGACGACGTGGGCGGCACCTGGCAGGCCAACCGCTACCCCGGCTGCCAGTGCGACATCCCGTCGCACCTGTACTCGTTCTCGTTCGCGCTCAATCCCAACTGGAGCCGCACCTACTCCAAGCAGCAGGAGATCTGGGACTACATGCGCCGCGTGGCCGAGGACTACGGCGTGATGCCCTACATCCGGCTCAACCACGAGGTGACCGGGGCGGAGTGGGACGAGGACCAGCAGCACTGGCGGATCGAGACCAGCCAGGGCGAGCTCACCGCGGACATTCTCGTGGCCGGTCCCGGTGGCCTGTCCGAGCCGTCGATCCCGTCGATCCCCGGCCTGGAGAGCTTCCAGGGCCCCGCGTTCCACACCGCCGAGTGGCACGACGACCACGACCTGACGGGCGAGCGGGTGGCGGTGATCGGCACCGGCGCGTCGTCGGTCCAGGTGGTGCCCAACATCCAAGCGCAGGTCGGCCGGCTGAAGGTGTTCATGCGCACCCCGCCGTGGATCGTGCCGCACAGCGACCGCCCGATCACCTCGCTGGAGCGATGGCTGTACCGGCGCGTTCCCGCCGCCCAGAGGCTCGTGCGCTCGATGGTCTACTGGATGCACGAGGCGATGGTGTTCGGGCTGGTGCACAAGCCGGCCCGGCTGAAGCTGCTGGAGAAGGCGGCCAAGCGGCACCGCGAGTCGCAGTTGTCGGACCCGGAGCTGCGACGCCGGCTCACCCCCGACTACCGGCTCGGCTGCAAGCGCATCCTGCCCTCCAACCTCTTCTATCCCGCCCTGCAGGAGACCAACGTCGACCTGGTCACCGACGGCATCCGCGAGATCCAGGCCGACGCGATCGTGACCGAGGACGGCGAGCGCCACGAGGTGGACACGATCGTCCTGGGGACGGGCTTCCGCGCTACCGACATCAAGGCGGCCGAGTTCATCCGCGGCCGCAGCGGGTCCACGCTCAAGGAGCTCTGGGGCCAGAGCCCGCGGGCCTATCTCGGCCTGGCCGTGGCCGGCTTTCCCAACCTGTTCTTCCTGAGCGGGCCGAACACGGGCACCGGCCACCAGTCGCAGGTGTTCATGATCGAGTCCCACATCGAGTACGTGATGGACGCGATCCGCACGATGGACCGCCGCGGCCTGGCCGCGGTCGAGGTGCGGCCGGAGGTCCAGGACGCCTACAACCGCGACCTCGACGGGCGCATGCCGGGCACCGTCTGGAACTCGGGCGGGTGCTCGAGCTGGTACCTCGACGCCACCGGCCGCAACGGCGTGATCTACCCGGACTTCACCTGGCGCTTCCGCCAGCGCACCCGCCGCTTCGAGCCGGGCAAGTTCGCCGCCCAGCGGCCGGCCCGCCGCGCCGAGCAGCCCGCCGCCGCTTAGCTACACCTCGATGTTCGACCCGAAGGCGACCACCCGGTCCTCGGGGAGGTCGAAGTAGGCCCAGCGGCTGGCCGAGTTGCGGGTCATCAGGGCGAACAGGTGCTTGCGCCAGCGCGCCATCGTCTTCTCCTTGCCGGGGCTGACGGTGATGCGGCTGAGGAAGTAGGTGGCGTGGTCGATGTCGATGGGGTTGCCGTCGCACTCGACCCGGCGCAGGGCGCGTGGCACGTTCGGCTCGTCCTGGAAGCCGAACCGCACCACCACGAGCGAGATGCCGTCGTCGGGGATGGCGAGGTCGTCCACCTCGATCCGCTCGTCGTCGGGGACGTACGGGACGCCGACGGACTCGATGCACACGACCACGTTGTTCTCGTGCAGCACGTGGTTGTGCTCGACGTTGTAGCGCATGGCCAGCGGAGTGGTGTCCGCCTTGGCGTTGAGGAAGATCGCTGTGCCGGGGACCCGCGTGGGCGGGTTGTCCGAGGCCTCGATCTCCTTGACGAAGTCCAGTAGCGGGCCCTCCTCGTCCTCCCGCCGCCGGCTCACGACCTCGCGCCCTCGCCGCCACGTCATCAGGATCGCGAAGACCCCCAGCCCGACCGCCAGCGGGAACCAGCCGCCGGTGGGGATCTTGGGGACGTTGGCGGCGAAGAATGCGAGGTCGACCGTGAGGAAGGCGGCGGCCCCGCCGATGGCCAGCCACAGCGGCCGGTGCCACAGCGCGCGCACCACGACGAACGCGAGCACGGTGTCGATCGCCAGCGTGCCGGTGACCGCGATCCCGTAGGCGGAGGCCAGTGCGGTGGAGGAGCCGAAGCCGACCACCAGCCCCACGATCGCCACGAACAGAGACCAGTTGACCGCCGGCACGTAGATCTGCCCGATCGACTGCTTGGAGGTGTGGCGGATGGTGAGCAGCGGGAGGAAGCCCAGCTGCACGGCCTGGCGGGTGACCGAGAACGCCCCGGAGATGACCGCCTGCGACGCGATGACCGTCGCCGCGGTGGCCAGCACCACCATCGGGATCAGCGCCCACTCCGGCACCAGTCGGAAGAAGGGGTTGTCGATCGCCTTGGGCTCGGACAGCAGCAGAGCGCCCTGCCCGAGGTAGTTCAGGAACAGGGCGGGCAGGACGAGCAGGAACCAGGCCCGGCGGATCGGGCCCCGGCCGAAGTGGCCCATGTCGGCGTACAGCGCCTCGGCGCCCGTGATCGCCAGGACCACCGAGCCCAGCGCCAGGAATGCCTCCCCGCCGTGGTCGAAGAAGAACTGCACGCCGTAGGTCGGCGACAGCGCCTTCAGCACGGACGGGTCGCCCACGACCTTGCCCAGCCCGAAGACGGCCAGCGCGCCGAACCACGCCCCCATGATCGGCCCGAAGAAACGCCCCAGCGGGCCGGTTCCGAAGCGCTGGACGAAGAACAGCGTCGACAGGATCACCAGCGTGGCGGGCACCACGATGGTCTCCATGCTCGGCGTCACCACCTCGAGGCCCTCGACCGCCGACAGCACCGAGATGGCCGGCGTGATCATCCCGTCGCCGTAGAACAGCGCGGCTCCGAAGGCGCCCATCGCCACCAGCGCCCAGGTGGCGCGCGGGGTGTCGAGCCGGGCCCGGCGGATGAGCGAGATGAGGGCCATGACGCCGCCCTCGCCCTGGTTGTCCATGCGCAGGATGAACAGGACGTACTTGCAGGTCACGACGATCGTGATCGCCCAGAAGATCAGCGAGAGGACGCCGAACACCGCGGTCGGGTCCGGCTTCAGGCCGTGCTCGGGGCTGAACGTCTCCTTCATCGCGTACAGCGGGCTGGTCCCGATGTCGCCGAAGACCACGCCCAGGGCGCCGAGGGTCAGGGCCGCTAGCCCCGCCTTCGCGGGGGTGTGCTTGCTCTCCGGGGACGGTTGCTGCTCGTCCCCGGGGACGTCGTGGGGCTCGTCTTGGTCCGTCACGCGCGCAGCACCCTTTCAGGCGGGGTCGCCGCGCTTCGGGTCAGGCCGCCGGCTGCGCGTCGGGCCGGAAGTTCGCGCACGCCTCGCACGTCGCCTGGGGCACCCATCCGATGCGCATCAGCACGGCGAACAGCTCGCAGCCCAGGCACAGTCCCGCGATCGACTCCAGGCCCGTGGCCACGATCATCGCGGCCAGCACCGCGTAGCCCGCTGAGTCGATCCCGAGGCCCACGGCCAGCACGGCGCCGACCGTGGTCAGCGTCAGGCCGATCGCCTGGGCGAAGCGCTTCGGCGGGCCGGGCACGTAGCGGGGCTCGCCCAGCCGGGGCGCGATCACCTTCGTGGCCAGCAGGCCGAACGGGCTCAGGCGCGGGCCCGTGAGCACGCGGGCCAGGAAGCCCACCGCCAGCGCAACGAGCAGCCACAGCGCGCCGGTGGCCAGCGCGAGCACGCACACCGCCAGCACCATCGCGGCGACCGCGCGGGCCGCTTTCTCGTTCACGGGGTTGGGGAAGCCGAACATCCGCCAGAGACTTTGCCAAACGGCCGGGCTAAGCCCGCGCGGCTTCCTCGAGCGCGGCGTGCAGCAGCGCGCGCGCCGACCAGCGCATCAGCTCCGCGGCCTCCGCGCGCGACACGCCGGCGATGTCGGTGAGCCAGACCAGCGAGTCGATCCCCACCGACGCGGCGATCGCGTTAACGAGGCGGTCGAGGCGTGCGTCGCCGAGCCGGCCGCGGACGGGCTCGAGCGCCTCGGCCACCCAGCGGATGCGCCGTCCCTTTCGGAAGGGGAGCTCCTCGCGTCGCTCCGGGTCGGGCTCGAGGGACAGGCGCAGCATGTTGCGCAGCTCGGTCTCGTGCTCGATCGACTGTCGCGCGATCGCGTCGACGACGATCTCCAGGCGCGCCTCGGGGTCGGCCGGAGGATCGTCCCCGAGCAGCGACGACTCGGTCAGATCGGGAGCGGTCGCGGCCAGCAGCGACCGCTGGTTGGGGAAGTAGCGGTACGCGGTGGCGCGGGCGATCGCAGCAGTGGCTGCCGCCTGCTCGACGGTCGGCGTGGTGCCCTGCGCCAGGAGGTCGCGGGCGGCGGACACCAGGGCCGCGCGGGTACGCGCCTTCTGCCCGGTCCGGCCTGATTTCTCATATGAGATTGACATGCTCATGATGATACTTTAGTCTCATGACGTATGGAAACCGATCATCACCTCGTGCCTCCACTCGAAGGGGAGGCCATCTGGTTCAACGGCGCGCACCAACAGGTCAAGCTCCCGGGCGAGTGGAGCGACGACGCGCTGTCGGTGGTGGAGGTGCGTTCGCGCGAGGGCCGCGCCACCGGGCTGCACACCGACCCGAGCAACGAGACCTTCTACGTGCTCGACGGCGAGCTGCTGTTCCACGTGGCCGGTGAAGAGCACCGAGCGGAGGCGGGGGCGACCGTGACGATTCGTCAAGGGGTGCCGCATGCGTTCCTCGTGGTATCGGAGACCGTCCGCTTCCTGGTCATGAACGCGCCCGGCACTCACGATCGCTTCTTCCGAGCCGGCGGCGAGCCGGCGCACAGCCGGGACCTGGCCGACGCCCCGGTGCCCGACCCCGAGCGCACCATGGCCGCGGCTCGGGAGTACGGCATCGTGTTCCTCGGCCCGCCCCCCTTCGCGGTAGGGGCGGTGCGAGAGACGAGCGGCTAGGGCAGGCGGCCGAACCAGCGCAGCGACATCGCGCCTCCGACCAGCAGGAGCAGGCCGGCCGCGCCGGCGAAGGCGCCGGTGATCTCCCGCTTCTCGTCCTTGCGCCCGACCTCCTTGCCGAGCCGCTCGTAGATCTCGTTGAGCTTGAGGTCGTCGGCGGTCTGGAAGTAGCGGCCGCCGGTGGTCTCGGCGATCTGGCGCATCGTCTCGCGGTCGGGGGGCACGGAGCGGCGCACGGTCTCGCCGCTGGGGGTGCGCACCTGAATGGAGCCGTTCTGGGTGCCGAGGGCGACGGTGTACACGGGGATGCCGGTCCGGGCGGCCCGCTCGGCGACCGGGCCGGGCCGCTGCCCGTGGGTAACCGCGCCGTCGGAGAGCAGCACCAGCGCGGCCGGGGCGGGCTTCTGGCCCCGGCGGGTACGGGCGCGCTCGAGCAGGTCGAGGGACAGGGAGAAGGCGTCGCCCGTGGCGGTGCCCCCGCTCGAGCGCAGCCGGCGCAGCGTCTCCAGCACGCCCTCGCGCTCGGTGGTGGGAGCCTCGATGCTGCGCACCCGGTGGTTGAAGGTGACCGTGCCCACCCGCAGCTCGTCGGGCACCTGGTCGACGAAGTCCAGCGCCGCCTTGCGGGCCGCGGCGAGCCGGGTGGGGTCCACGTCGCGCGCCTCCATGGACCCCGAGATGTCGGTGGCGAGCATCACCGAGGCGCGCGAGTCGGGCACCGAGACCGTGGCCTCGGGCCGAGCCAGGGCGACGGCGAGCGCGGTGAACGCGATCGCGTACAGGACTATCGGGGCGTGGCGGCGCCAGCCTGGCCGGGTGGGCGCGACCGAGTCGAGCAGGCGCGGGTTGGCGAAGGCGGTGGCCGCACGGCGGCGCTGGCGGTCGCCGATCAGGTATGCGGCGACGGCCAGCGGGACCAGCAGCAGGGCGAGCAGCCAGGCAGGGGAGGCGAAGCTCACGGCGAGGGCCGCTCGGGCCTCCGGCCGAGGGTGACCTCGGTCTCGCGCTTGCGCCCGTCGCGCTCGTACTCGACCTTCACGCGCTCGCCGGGGCGCCGCTGGGAGATCGCCCCCGCCACGTCCTCGGGCTCGCGCACCGGCCGCCCGCCCACCGAGGTGATCTTGTCGCCGGGTTGCAGGCCGGCCTGGGACCCGGGGCCGCTGGTCTCGGCCTCACGCACCTGGGCACCCTCGGACGCGGGCGCGGTGGTCAGCCCGAGGTAGGGCCGCTCGACGGTCTGCCCGCGGGAGAGCCGCGGCACCACCTGTTGGATGGCGCTCGACGGGACCGCGAAGCCGATGCCCAGGTTGCCCTGTGCGCCCGCGGTGGCGATCTGGGAGTTGACGCCGATCACCCGGCCGCGCGCGTCCACGAGCGGCCCGCCCGAGTTGCCTGGGTTGATCGGGGCGTCGGTCTGGATCACCTCGTCGATCTGGTAGCCGTTGGGCGCCTGGATCTCGCGGCCGAGGCCGGAGACGATGCCCGCCGTCGCGGTGCGGTCGAGGCCGAACGGATGGCCCACGGCGACGACCTGGTCTCCGACGGAGACCTTGCCCGAGTCGCCCAGCCGCAGGGCGCGCAGCGGCCCGGCGCGCCGTGGGTCGACCTTGAGCACGGCGAGATCGCTGGAGCCGTCGGTGCCCAGCACCCGGGCGCTGATCTGGCGGCCGGCGTCGCCGAAGCGCACCCGCACCCGGCGCGAGGAGCCGACCACGTGCGCATTGGTGATCAGCGTCCCGTTGCGGTCCAGCACGAAACCCGTACCCGAGCCGCGGCCCGAGCGCACCGAGACCACGCCGTCCGCCACCGCGGCGTAGACCTTGCCCGCCGTGGTGGTGGGCGCCGAGCCGCCGCTGACCAGGGGGGTGGTGCCGCTGTCGGGGTTCTCGCCCGACCCGCCCCCGAGCAGGATGCCGAGCGTCACGCCGAGCACGACCAGCGCCGCGCCCAGCCCTGCGCCGGTGAGCAGCGCCCGCCGCCGTGAGGGCGGCTTCTCGGGAGGCGGCCCTGCCGGGGGCTCGGGCTCGTCCCGCGCGGGCGGCCGCGGAGCGGCCCAGCCCTCCAGGTCGGATTGCGGGCGTGAGCCCGTCCAGAGGCGGCGATCGTTCACGGGAGCCTCCCGAATCGGCGCAGGCCCGAGCCGGCTGCGCCCACCAGCAGGACCATCCCCCCGGCCGCGAACCACGGGGTGATCTCGCGCTTCTCGTGCTTGGTGCCGAGGCTTCGTCCCAGCCGCTGGTAGACGGCGCTCAGCTCATCGGCCTGATCGACCGCGTATGCCTGTCCGCCTGAGGCCTTGGCGATCCGGCGCATGGTGGCCGGGTCGGGCGGCACGTTGAGACGCTGGCCGTAGGGACCGACGGTGACGACGCCCTCGTTGGTCCCCAGCGAAGCGGTGTAGATCGGGATCTTGCGGCGCTTGGCCTCGCGGGCGACCTCGACCGGGTCGCGGCCCAATGTGGTCTTCCCGTCCGAGAGCAGGACGATCGCCGCGGGCGGGCGCTTCTTTCCGTCCTCCCGCGCATCGTCGAACAGGTCGAGCGCGTCCTGGAGCCCTTCGCCGGTGGCGGTGCCGCCGTCGGCAACCAGGTCGTCGATGAAGGCCTCGATCCCCTCGCGGTCCTGGCTGGGGCGCTGTACGGAGACCACGGCGCTGGAGAAGCTCACGGCGCCGACTCGCAGCTGCTCGGGCACGCCCTCGAGGAAGGTGCGTGCTGCTTTCTGTGTCGCGGCCAGGCGGCTCGGGTCGACGTCGGTGGCCCGCATCGAGCCCGACACGTCGGTCACCAGCACCACCGCTGCGCGCTCCTCTGCCACGGCGATCGTGGCCTCCGGCCGGGCGAGCGCGACGGCCAGGACCGCCAGCGCGGCGGCGAACAGGGCGGCCGGCAGGTGCCGGCGCCAGAACGGCGTCGTCCCCACCAGCTCGGCCAGCGCGGGCACGCCGGGGTGGCGCACGGCGAAGCTGCGCCGCCGCCGCTGGGCGAGCGCGTAGGCGGCCAGCGCCAGCGGTATGGCCAGCAGGGCCAGCAGGTACACGGGGGAGGCGAAGTTCACGCCAGCCCGCGCCCCAATGCGTCGAGCCACGGCGCGTCCGTCGAGAGCTCCACGTGGCGGGCCGTTCCGTGGCGCAGGCCCGCCCTCACCTCCTCGCGGCGCTCGCGCTCGCGCTGTTCGTAGCGCGCCCGCAGGCGGGAGTCGCGGGTGTCGACCTCGACGCGGGTGCCCGTCTCGGGATCGATCAGGGCCAGCCGGCCGACGTCCGGAAGGGAGGCCTCGCGGGGATCGGCGATCTCAACGGCGAGCAGCGAGTGGCGCTGGCCCAGTGCGCGCAGCGGGGTGCGCCAGGTGACCGGCCCGCGGAAGTCGGAGATGACGATGACCAGGCCCGGTGCGCTGGTCAGGCGGCCCATGCGCCGAAGCGCGCTGGTGACGCCCTGTTCGTCGCCGTGGCCGTCGTCGGCGACCCCCTCGGCCAGCACTCGTTCCAGCCCGGCGGCGGCGCCGCGGCCGCTGCGCGGCGCGAGCAGGCGGTCGGACGGGCCGCCGCAGGTGAGCATGGCCACGCGTCCGCCGCGGCGGGTGGCCAGGCGGCCCAGGACGCGGATCACGCCCTCGGCCACGTCCCACTTCAGCCGCTCGGCGGTGCCGAACGCCATCGAGGGCGAGACGTCGAGCACCAGCCAGGTGGTCATCAGGCGCTCGGGCACCTGCAGGCGCACGTGGGGGATCCCCGTGCGGGCGCTGGCGGCGGGGTCCAGGCGCCGTACGTCGTCTCCCGGCGCGTAGGGGCGAAGCTGGGCGAGCTCGGTCCCCGATCCCACTCCCGGCGAGCGGTGCTCGCCGGGGTGCAGCCCGCCGGCTCGTCGCGAGAGCTGGAAGTCCAGCGCCTCGACCAGGCGGCCTGCGATCGCTCCGGGGCCCTGGCGGGCCGCCGGGATCCCCATGGCCGCCGGCGCGCTCACGCGGCGTGGCCCCCCTGGACGGGCGGCGGGTACTCACCGGGCGGCTGATGCTGCTGTGAGTACTGCGGCGGCGCGTAGCCCTGGCTCGGCGGCCCGCTGGGAGGCGGCATCGAGTGGACCGGCGCGGCGTCGGGGGAGGGGACCGCCTCCAGTACCCGGTTCAGGACGTGGTCGGCGCTGACCCCCTCGCTGAGGGCGTCGTAGGAGAGCACCAGGCGGTGGCGCAGGACGTCGAGGGCGAGGTCCCGGACGTCGGTGGTGATCACGTGGCGCCGGCCCCGCAGCAGTGCCAGGGCGCGCGCCGACTGGATCAGCCCGATCGGCCCGCGCGGGCTGGCGCCGTAGTCGACGTAGCTCGCCACGTCGCCCAGGCCGTAGCCGCGCGGGTTGCGGGTGGCGTCGGCCAGCTGGACCGCGTGGGCGACGATGCCGCCGTCGACGTAGACCTCGTCCACCTCCTTGCGGAAGGCCAGCAGGTCCTCGCCGCTGAGCCGCTCGATCACGTCGACGGGGGGCTCCAGCGAGCGGCCCACCACGGCCATCTCCTCGGCGGAGGTCGGGTAGTCGACCAGGATCTTCATCAGGAAGCGGTCGGTCTGAGCCTCGGGCAACGGGTAGGTGCCCTCGGACTCGATGGGGTTCTGGGTGGCGAGCACGAGGTAGGGCTCGGGGACGCGGAAGGTCTGCCCGGCGATCGTCACCTGGTGCTCCTCCATCACCTCGAGCAGCGCCGACTGGACCTTGGCGGGGGCACGGTTGATCTCGTCGGCCAGCAGGAAGTTGCAGACCACGGGCCCGAGCTCCACGTCGAAGGTGCCCGAGTCCGGGCGCAGCACGCGGGTGCCGACGAGGTCGGCGGGCACCAGGTCGGGGGTGAACTGGACCCGCTGAAACGAGCCGCCCACCACTCCCGCCAGGGTCTTGACGGTGAGGGTCTTGGCCAGCCCGGGGACGCCCTCCAGCAGCACGTGGCCGCCGGTCAGAAGCGCCACGAGCACGCGTTCGAGCATCGCGTCCTGGCCCACCACGACCCGCTTGATCTCGTAGAGGGCCGCCTCGAGGCCCTCGCGGGTGGTCGTCATCCGTTCCTCCTCGCCTGGGTTCAAGCGATGGAAGCTACGCCCCCAATCAAAGAAGGGCTAAAAGTCTGCCCCCTACGGCGCGTCAGCGCTCGTCGGCATCCATGGCGGCGGTGCGCGTGGTCATCACCTGCGCGCCCCCGCCGGACATCACGCGGCGGGTGAGCCGCGGCAGCACCACGCGCGCTGCGGCCGCCAGGCCGTACGGCTTGGGCACGTAGCGCTCGGGCCGGCGCCCGACGCCGGCCTCGTACACCGCCTCGGCGCCCTTCTCGGGCGTGGAGACCGCCCAGCGGGTCATCCAGCGTCCGGTCAGCTCCTTCTGGGGGAAGCCCTCGGTGGAGATGAACCCCGGCAGGACCAGCCCCACGTGGACGCCGTTGCCACGTTCCTCGGCGTAGAGCGAGTCGCTCCAGCCGGCCAGCGCGAACTTGCTGGCCGAGTAGGCGCCGCTGCCGCCGCGGGATACCCGCCCGGCGGTGCTGGAGACGTTCACCACCGCGCTCGGCGCCGAGGCCCGGAGCAGGGGCAGCAGAGCTTCGGTCAGCCGCACGACGGCGTCGAAGTTGACCTCCATGTGGCGCCGCACGTTCTCCCAGCCGCCGTCGGCGAACTTGGCCCGCCAGGAAGCCCCGGCGTTGTTGACCAGCAGCGTCAGCCGGCCGTGCGTCTCCTCCACGTGCGCGCGCACGCGCTCGGGAGCGTCGTCATCGGTCAGGTCGGCGGCCACGATGGTGGCCTCGCACGGCAGCTGCTGCGCGAGCTGGCTCAGGCGCTCCTCGCGCCGGGCGACCAGCACCAGCTTGGCGCCGGGCTCGCGGGCCAGGCGGCGGGCCGTGGCCTCGCCGATGCCGCTGGAGGCACCGGTGACCACGGCCACCATGTCTGGGCTGGCGTCGCTCTCGATGGGTTGGATGCTTCCACAAGCGCTAGCCGCCGGGCACCTCGGCCCCCGAGGGCACGCCCGCGGCGACGTAGCGCTCGTAGTGGCCACGCCACTCGTCGGTGGGCTCGCTGGTGGGGGCGTCGGCCCGGCCGGTGTCCACGACCTCGGCCAGGCGGTCCAGGCAGACGTGCCAGCCCGCGGCGGTGCGCGCGGCCTCGTCGGCGTTCGTCAGGTGGTGGGTGAGGCGAAGGCGGCAGCCGGATCCCTCGGGCTCGAGCTCGAGCCGCAGCAGGTCCTCGCCCCACAGGAAGGCGAACAGCCGCGGGGGATCGAGCTCGGTCACCTCGCCGGTCATGTCGTCCATGCTCCCGTCGGGGAACGCGAAGCTCATCGCACCGCCCGCCCGCAGGTCCACCTCGACGCTGGTGGGGAACCACTGCGCCAGCTTCGCGGGGTCGGTCACCGCCTCCCAGACCACCTCGACCGGGTGCGCGAGGCTGCGCTCGAAGCGCACGGCGGGCTTGCCGTCCAGGGTCACGTAGGTGCCTTCCATCACTGGTCCTCCTTGGGGTTGCTCTCGTCCAGGTGCTGCTCGAGCGCGTCGAGGCGCTCGGTCCACAGCCGCCGGTAGGGCGCCAGCCATGCGTCGATCTCGGCGATCGGGCGCGGCTCGAGCGCGTACACGCGGCGTTGGGCGTCGCGGCGCACCGACACCAGGCCGGCCTCGCGGAGCACCTTGAGGTGCTTCGAGGTGCTCGGCTGGCTGAGCTCGAGGCGCTCCACCAGCTCGCCCACCGAGTGCGGCCCGCCGAGCAGCAGCTCGATCAGGGCCCGGCGGCGGGGGTCGCCGAGGGCGGTCCAAGCCGTGGTCATGGTCTGTATATACCCATTCCGGCATATACGAGTCAAGGCATGTTCACGGCCCCAGCGCGTCGGCGTCCATGAGCCCCGTCTGGTAGGCCAGGACCACCGCTTGGACGCGATCGCGGAGGTCGAGCTTCTGGAGGATGTGGGTGACGTGGGTCTTGACCGTGGTCTCCCCGATGAAGAGCTCCTCGCCGATTTCGGCGTTGGACAGGCCACCGGCGATCAGGCGGAGGATCTCCCGCTCGCGCGCGGTGAGCTCGTCGAGCCCCGCCGGCGGCTCCGGGCGCGGGACCCGGGCGAACTCCTGGACCACGCGCTTGGTGATCGCCGGCGACAGCAGCGCGTCTCCCGCCGCGACCGTGCGGATGGCGGCGATCAGCTGCTCGGGCGGGTCGTCCTTGAGGACGAAGCCGCTGGCGCCCGATCGCAGCCCCTCGTAGATGTACTCGTCCAGGGCGAAGGTCGTGAGGATCAGGACCCGCGCCGTCCGGTCGGCGGCGAGGATGCGCCGCGTGGCCTCGAGCCCGTCCAGCTCGGGCATGCGGATGTCCATCAGGACGAGGTCCGGCTCGAAGCGGGCCGCCTTCGTCACCGCCTCGAGGCCGTTGCTCGCCTCGGCCACCACGTCGATGTCGGCTTCGTCGCCCAGGAGCATGCGGAAGCCGGCGCGCACCATCGACTGGTCGTCGGCGACGAGGACGCGGATGCTCATGCGCTCTGGACCGGAAGCCGCGTGCTGAGGACGAAGCCGCCCTCACCGGTCGTGCCGGCGTCCATCTCGCCTCCGTAGACCTTGACTCGCTCGCGGATGCCGACCAGGCCGTGGCCGTGGCCGTCGTCGGGCCCCGCGCCGTCGCCGTCGTCGGCCACCTCGACGTACAGCTCGCCGGCTCCGTAGCGGACGGTCACGTCGGCGTGGCCGGCACCGGCGTGCTTGAGCGCGTTGGTGAGGCCCTCCTGGACGATCCGGTAGGCGGAGACATCGAGGGCGTGCGGGAGCGGGTAGGGCTCGCCGTCCACCCGCAGGCGCACCGGAAGGCCGGCGCCGCCGATCTGGTCGGCCAGGACGTCCAGATTCGCCAGGCCGGGCTGGGGCGCGAGCGCGGCGTCGTCGCCCTCGCTGCGCATCGCCCCGAGCAGTTGTCGCATCTCAGCGAGCGCGGTGCGGCCGGTCGCTTCGACGTCCTCGAGCGCCTCGGAGTCATCCGGACGGGTGTCGGCGAGCTTGTGCCGAACGGCGCCGGCCTGGAGCACCATCACGCTGACGGCGTGCGCGACGATGTCGTGCAGCTCGCGTGCGATGCGGGCGCGTTCCTCGGCCACCGCTATGCGGGCGGCTGCCTCCCGCTCGCGCTCGGCCTCGGCGGCGCGCGCCTCTGCGGCCTCGGCCTGCTCGGTGCGCTCGCGCATGGCGTAGCCCGCGAGCCAGGGATCGCGAACAGGAGAGGCGTGAAGATGAGGTCGACGCCGGCCTGGTCGGGTCGTTGTAGACCACGATCGCCGAGCCGCCGACCACGATGGCCAGGCCGAGCCGCGCCTGAGCGGCGTCGCGGAGGTTGCCCAGCAGGAACGAGGCGGCGAGCCCTGCGACCGTGACGCTGGCGGTGAACGGGATCACCCGGCCGTCGATGAACGAGAGCGCCGCCGCCAGCACCCAGACCGAGGCGGGGGCGGCGAACCTGAAGCGCCGGCGCGCGAGCAGCGGCAGCGCCAGGAGCGCGATCGCGGGAACCGCGAACCACACCGTGCTCTGCGGCCCATCGCCTGGTCGCGCCTGAGGGCGACCTCGAGAGCGCTCGCCAGCGCTCCCGCGACGATCAGCGCGTCGAGCGCGTACGCGCCGGCTAGGTGCCTGGCCCGGGCCACGCGACCGAACGTACCCCAGGCCCCTGGAGCCCCGCCTCCGACCTGAGTAGGAGAGGAGATCGTCGCCGGGTCGGACCCCGGATCCGGCCTCGCGCCGAGGCGCTCGCGCCGGACCGCCGGGAGGGTCGGGGCATGGACTCCACCACCAGCATCCCCACACTCGTCCCGCGCACGAAACCGACCCACCGCTCGTCCCGGGTGGCGAAAGGGACCGGTGAGGTGCCCCAGCTGGGGCTCGGCCGCATCATCGGCGTCTGGGCCGCGGCCGCACTGCCGATGGCAATCCTGGCCTGGGTGATCGCACCCCGGCTTGCGGATCAGATGACCGGCGGGAGCACCCTGGTTCGTTCCCTGCTCATCACGATGACCTTCGGGCTGGTCTGGCAGTTCGCCCTGGTGCTCATCCTCGTCGGCCGCGAGCAGGGGACGCTGCGCTGGTCCGTGCTGCGAGACGCGCTGTGGCTCCGTGCCCCGCGCGCCCCGAGCTCCGGGCGGCGCGGAGGCCGGATGTGGCTCATCGTCGTGCCCCTGCTGATCGGCTTCGCGGCCGAGGAGCTCGTGCCAACGCCGGGTATCTCCCTCGCTCGTGACTTCCCCACCTTCCTGGACTCGGCCGCCGCGCACGACCTCCTGGGGGGCTCCTGGGGGTGGTTCGCCCTCATCGCCACGCTGGCGGTCTTCAACACGGTGCTGGGAGAGGAACTGCTCTTCCGCGGCTACCTGCTCCCGCGTATGAACGGCGTCTTCGGGCGGCGGGACTGGCTGGCGAACGGCGTGCTGTTCGCGGTCTACCACCTGCACATGCCGTGGGCCATTCCGCCGGCGCTGCTCGACACGTTCCTCATCTCGTACCCCGCGAAGCGCTACCGCAGCGCGCTGATCGGCATCGTGGTGCACAGCGCGCAGAGCGTCGTGCTGGTCGGGATCGTGCTGGCGCTGGTTCTCGAGGGCTGAACGTTTGGATCGCGGGACAGGGCCGTGGTACCTTGCCGATCGGCGCTGTCCCGCGCCCAACCCTCGGTTCCGGTGCTCACGCCACCGGCCCAGCGGGGGCAAAGGGGGCTCGAGCTCTCGGGACACCGGTCATAGCTGCCCTTTCCGGTGGGGCGCCCGAGCGTGAGTCGCGGTGTCGCCGCCACGAGAGGAGCACATATGACCAGGCACAGTTCCTTCAAGCGCGTCGTCCGCTCGCGAATGGAGAAGACGGGCGAGAGCTACACCGCGGCGCGCGCCTCGCTGCTCAACGCCTCCAAGCCGGAGCAGGCCACGGCCGCCGGCTTCGCGACCTCCGAAGAGGAGATCCGCCGCCGCACCGGCCGCGGCTGGGAGGAGTGGTTCGACCTGCTCGACGAGTGGGGCGCTCCCGATCGCACCCACCGCGAGGCCGCTCGCTGGCTCGCCGAGCAGCAGGGCGCCGACCCGCTGGCCTGGAACGTCCAGGCCGTGGTCAAGAGCTACGAGCGCGTCCGCGGCGGCAAGGCCGTGGGCGAGAAGGAGGACGGGTTCACCGTCACGGCCTCCAAGACGGTGGCCGTTCCGGTCGAGCAGCTGTACGACGCCGTGCTGGAGATGGCGGACGGGATGATGAGCGAGCGCACCGCGACCCGCCCGAAGTCCGCTCGCTTCGACTGGGGCGAGAACGGCAGCCGGGTACACGTCACGTTCGACGGCTCGGATCCGGGCAAGAGCAGGCTGGCGCTGTCGCACGAGCGGCTCGCGGACGCCGAGGAAGCGGAACGGATGAAGGCGTTCTGGCGCGAGCGGGTGTCGGAGCTGAAGGCGGGGCTGGAGCGATGAGCGAGCTCGCGATCACCGGGGTGGGGACGGTCATCGTCCCTGTCGCTGACCAAGACCGGGCGTTGGAGTTCTGGACTGGGCTCGGATTCGAGATCCGGATCGACGGCGCCTTCGGCGACGGCGGCCGCTGGATCGAAGTGGCCCCGCCCGGCGGGGCGACCAGCCTCGCGCTGGTAGCGGCAGCCGACGAGGCCGGCGGGGGCACCGAGGTCAGCTTCGCCACGTCCGACGCGGCGGCCGACCATTCGAGGCTGCGGGCCCAGGGGGTGGACGCCGACGAGGAGCTCATCGACATGGGCGAATACGTTCCGCCGATGTTCACCTTCCGCGATCCCTACGGGAACAAGTTCCGGGTGGTGGAACGGGACTGATCCGGAAGGCGGCGACGGGGGACCGGCCCCTGCTGGAGCGGGGGCCGGTCCTGGTCGCCCTGTACGCGCTGGTGGCCATGGCGGTGACGTGGCCGCTCCTGGCGCACCTCGGGAGCGCCATGACCTATGGCGCCGAGCTGACCAGGACGGTCCCTCTGTTCAACCTCTGGACGCTGGAGTGGAATCAGCTCCAGATCGGCGACCTCTACTCCGGCTATTGGAACGCGCCGATTTTCCACCCGACGGCCGGGACCTTCGCGCTGTCCGAGCCGCAGCCGCTGACCGGCCTGGCGTTCGCGCCGGTCTCCTGGCTCAGCGGCAATCCGGTGCTGGGCTACAACCTGGTCGCGCTGGCCACCCTCGCCCTCAACGGGTACGCCGGGGCGCGTCTGGCCAGGGTGCTGGGGGCCGGGACCGGGCCCGCCGCGCTGGTCGGGGCCATGGCCGTCGGCCTGCCGTTCGTCGCCCACCAGACGGGGGTGCTGCAGCTGACGGTGGTGTTCCCGCTGCTGCTGTTGCTCGAGTCCGTCGTGCGCTGGGCGCCCGAGGGCGGTTCCTGGCCCGGCGCCCGCATCGGCATCTGGGCCGGGGTGACATTCCTCACCTGTGGCTACTACGGCCTGTTCGCCCTGGTCGGGATAGGCCTGGTCACGGTGGTGCTCGCCCGGCGGGAGTGGTTCAGCCTGAAGCGACTCGCCGACCTCGCCGTGGCCGGCGGCGTGTTCGCCGTGCTGGCCCTGCCGGTCGTGCTGGGTCAGGCTCAGTACACGAGCGGGTACCACCGCTCCGAGGACCTCATCCGGGAACTCAGCGCGAGCGCCGGCGACTACCTGCGGCTCGACCCTCACGCGCTGGGCGCGGGCGTCGCGCCGTGGCTGCGGGATGCGCCGGGCGGCCACGGGCTGTACCCCGGCACCGTGCTGCTGATCCTGGCCGCCGCCGGGCTGGTCGTCGGGGTCCGCCGCGCGCGGGGCTCGACCTCCGTGGACGAGCGGCGGCGGCCGTGGTTCCTGCTGGCGGGCGCCTGCCTGGCGTGGGTGCTGAGCGGTGGGCTCAAGCTCAGCGTCCTCGGCTTCCACCCCTACGACGTGGTCCGCTCGCTGGTGCCGGGCTTCGACGAGCTGCGCACCCCCTCGCGGTTCGCGGTGCTCGGGGAGCTGTTCCTGCTCGGCCTGGCCGCGTACGGGCTGGAGGCGCTCTGGCACCGGGGCCGCCGCGCCGGGCCCGCGCTGGCCGCGGTGCTCGCGGTGCTGGCGGTCGCGGAGGTGAGCATCGCCCCGGTGCGGCTGTTCGAGCCGCAGCCGACCGCCCGCTGGGCGCAGTGGCTGGACGGGCACGCTCGCGGCGACCGGCCGGTGACCGCGTTCGTTCCGTTCCCGCCCAGCGGCCAGGTGGCGGAGTTCCAGCGGACGACCGAGCGGATGGTGCAGGCGGTCGACACCCGCCTGACCACGGTGAACGGCTACTCCGGCCTGTTCCCCGACCCGTACGAGTTCCTGGCCAACGTCATGTACGGCTATCCGAACGAGCGTGGCGACGCCGCTCTGCGCCGCTACGGCGTCCGGTACCTGGTGGTGTCCACCGACTGGATGGGGCGCGACCCGCGCCGGCCGCGCTGGCTGGCGGCGCGTCACCGGAAGCTCTACGAGGACGGGGGGACGGTCATCTACGAGTTCCGATGACGGGGGATGCATGCGCCCAGGGAGACTCGAACTCCCACCCCGCATAAGCGGGACAAGGCCCTCAACCTTGCGCGTCTACCAATTCCGCCACAGGCGCCTGAGGGGGCGCCCACTATAGCCCTCGGGTGGTTTCTGCCAGAGCCCTTGCAGTCGTCCGGGGGCCTATGTACCTTGTCGAACACATGTTCGTTTCAGCCCCCTCGGAGGCCCAGTGGATCTAGACCTGACCAAGCGCCAGCAGGAGATCTTCGACTTCATCAAGCGCTACTCGTCGAGCCATGGGTATCCGCCCACCGTGCGCGACATCGGCAAGGCGATCGGCCTGGCCTCGTCGTCGACCGTGCACGCCCATCTGGCCAACCTGGAGAAGCTCGGCTTGCTGCGGCGGGACCCCACCCGGCCGCGTGCGATCGAGATCCTGGTCGACAAAGCCAAGAAGGTCGTGGGTGACGGTGGTTCCGGCCTGCCCCTGGTCGGCTCGGTGGCGGCCGGCCAGCCGGTGCTCGCCGAGGAGAACATCGAGGACTACGTGGAGATCCCGCCCATCGCGGGCGGAGACTCGGGCGAGTTCCTCCTGCGCGTACGCGGTGACTCGATGAAGGACGCCGGGATCCTGGAGGGCGACCACGTGGTCGTCCAACGCCAGGAGACGGCCACCGACAACGAGATCGTCGTGGCCCAGATCGGCGACGAGGCCACCGTGAAGCGCTTCTTCCGCGAGGAGGACCACGTGCGCCTCCAGCCCGAGAACCCCGACTTCGAGCCGATCATCTCCCGCGAGGTGGAGATCCTCGGCAAGGTCGTGGGCGTGATGAGGCGAGTGTCGTGAGCACGAGCGACCTGAAACTTCCTGCCCCCGAGAACCCCGACTGCCAAGGACGCAGGGAGCGAAGCGTGCTTGGCACGCGAGCGACCGAGGACGCCGGCAGGCGTTGGTTCGCAGGGGAGCAGAAGCTTGTGGGCGATCCGGAGACGCCCGCTAGAAGCCCCCAAGGCGGCAGGCCGACGCTCGAGGACCGGATCTCGCGCGTATGGGAGGGCCTGCACGCCGACGGGGCGGCCAAGTGCCCCGTCTGCCACGGGCGGATGCAGAGCCGGCAAGGCGGCGGTCACTGCGTGGACTGTGGCTCCCGGCTGACCTAAGCTTCACCGTGCCGGCCAGGCAGTCGCGGGCGTCGGAGAGACAACCGGCGTTCGAGGAAAGTCCGGACACCGCAGGGCAGGGTGGTCGGGAAATCCGACCCGGGGAGACCCGCGGGAAAGTGCCACAGAAAACAAACCGCCTACCCGGCGGGCCTCTCGAGAGCCCGTCGGCGGCAAGGTTGAAAAGGTGCGGTAAGAGCGCACCGGCGGCGTGGTGACACGCCGGCCAGGCAAACCCCACCCGGTGCAAGGCCAAGCAGGGACGTCGACGCTGCCCGCCGAGTCCCAGGTAGGCCGCAGGGCCGCAGGGCCCGTCGCCGCTCACCGAGCGGCGGCAGATGGATGACTGTCCACGACAGGATCCGGCTTACCGGCCGGCCGGGAGGGCCCCGCGAGAGCGGGGCCCTCTTCGTTTTCACACCCGCCCGCATCGGGCATCCTGTGAGAGAGACCTTGCCCGTCACGATCGACCCCCACATCGCAGCGTGCTCGATCCATCACGTCCGGAGCGGGACCGCCGAGCCCCGCGAGGACGAGGTCGCCGTGGAGGAGCCGCTGGAGATCAGGGTCGACGGCAGCGCACTGGCGGTGACCATGCGCAGCCCGGGCGAGGACGAGGAGCTGGCGGTGGGCTTCCTCGCCGGGGAGGGCCTGATCGCGGGGCCGGGCGACGTCTCAGCGGTCGGCCCCGACGAGGAGCTGTCGGCGAACGTGGTCGAGGTGCGCACCACCGGCGGGCTGCGGCGTGACCCCGGGGAGCGGCGCTTTCACCTGACCTCGTCCTGCGGCATCTGCGGCAAGGGAGCCTTGGAGGACGTGCGCCTGGCGGCACCCGCACCGCGGCAGAAGGGTGGCCCGGTGGCGGAGCCACTGGTGTTGAGCGCGCCGGACGAGTTGCGCGCCGGTCAGGAGGCCTTCGGCCGCACGGGCGGCCTGCACGCCACCGGCATCTTCGGCGCCGACGGCCGGCTGCTGTGCCTGCGCGAGGACGTCGGTCGCCACAACGCGATGGACAAGGCCGTCGGCGCGCTGCTGCTCGAGGGCCGCCACCCCCTGAGCGACGCCTTCGCCTGCCTCAGCGGGCGGGCCGGGTTCGAGCTGGTTCAGAAGGCGGCAATGGCCGACATGGCGGGCGTGGTGGCGGTGGGCGCGCCGACCTCGCTGGCGGTGGACCTCGCGCGCGAGCGCGAGATGCTCCTGTGCGGCTTCGTGCGCGAGGACTCCTTCAACGTGTACGCCGGCGCCGGCCGCCTGGCGCCTCCAAGCGCGCGGCCGTCGACCGCTTGAAATAAAGTCCCGGCCCGCATGAAGGTCCTGGCCATCGTCCTGCCGTTCCTGCTCCTCGGAGTGGCGGTCGTCTTCGTGGCGTTCTCGGGTGGCCCGAGCAAGGCGCGCGAGGCCTATCTCACGCGCGGCGGGACCGCGTTTCGCATCGCGGTGCCGGTCATCTACCTGGTGGGCGGCCTGTTGGTCCCCGCTCTGATCCTGGCCAACCGCGGCGCCGCGGCGGGCGGGACGGACGTGACGTCCAGCGAGGAGCTGACCACGGAGGAGGCCGAGGGCAAGTCGCTGTTCTCAGAGCGCTGCGCCAGCTGCCACAACCTCGACGCGGCCAACGCCCGCGGCGTGCAGGGGCCCGACCTCGACGAGGTGGGCAAGATGTCGCCGAAGCGCGTCCAGACTGCGATTCGCGTGGGCGGGACGGGCGAGAAGCAGATGCCGGCGGGCATTTACACCGGCAAGGACGCGGAGGCGGTTTCGCTCTACGTGACGAAGGTGGCCGGGAAGTAGTACCCTCCCCGCCTCATCCGGCCGAGGCTCCGCTCGTTGAGCGGGGCGCGGGGGAACCGGAGGCCCAACTGGCCAGGGGCGAATCTTCCGGCGGCCTTGCCGTCCGGTGGTAGCGCGACTCTTTCGGCGCGAGCCCGACAGCTAACCCCGCAGGCCCGAAGGAAAGAGAGCCATGAGCGAAGCAGCGGGTGCCCGCGCGTTACAGCGGGTGGATGAATACGAAGAGCGGTTCGTTTCGAAGCCCCGGCTGGAGCTGGTGCAGGACCCGGCTCCCGCGAGGGCGACCGCCACGCCGGCCCCGGTGCCGGGTGAGCGACGGACCGTTCGGATCAAGGGCCAGCCCACGCCGGCACGCACGCGCCGGCCCGCCCCCTCGAGCCGGTTCTCCTCGGCTCCCGACCGGATGGCGCTCTACGCGCTGCTGCTGGGCCTGTTCCTGATCTTCATGGCCGTCGTCACGGCCAGCTCTTAGACACCGTTTAGGCGTCCGAGGCAGGTTCTCGCCCGTACTCCCGGGTAGAGGACACGTGATGAAGGTCAAGGAGAGTCGTTTCCAGGTACACGATGAGTTGACTGCGCCCGAGCGCAGCGCGCCCCTGCTCAAGGCCGCGCTCGCCGGCGGCGGCCAGGTCTCGAACTTCCTGGGCGTGCTCGCCGGCTCGCCGGCCGCGCTCCGCGCCTACACGCACCTTCGTTCCGAGCTTCGCCACGGCAGCCTGCCGGCGGCCACCCAGCAGCGGATCGCACTCGCCGTGGCCGAGCACGGGGGAGGGGAGTACGAGCTTTCCAACCTCCAGCGCAGCGCGCGCGAGGCCGGGCTGGGCCTCGACGAGATCGCCCGGGCCCGTGAGTTCGACTCGCGCGACGAGGGCGAGCACGCCCTGCTGACCTTCGTCCGCGGCGTCGTGGATGCCGACGGCGCGCCCCCGTTGCACCTGCAGGAGGAGGCTCGCGAGGCAGGCTGGACCGACGAGCAGATCCTGGAGGCGGTGGCCAATGTGGCGCTGGCGCAGTTCAGCAACCTGGTCGTCCGCTCCGGAGAGGTGCCCAAGGACGGATCGGGTGAAAAGGGCCGCGTGCTCACCGCCGCGTAGGCGGGGCTGGATACCGCCGGGCCACGCGGCTAGGCTTCTGTGAATGGCCGTTTCAGTAAGGGCCGAGGCAACGCCGGAGCAGAGTGCGGAGGAGCGCTCGACCTGCTGCTCTCTGTATCACCACGCCGTCGAGCTCGTCGGCAAGCGCTGGACCGGAGCGATCCTCAGCGTGCTGATGGACGGCCCGCTGCGCTTCTCGGAGATCAAGGCCCTGGTGCCCGACCTCTCCGACCGGCTGCTGTCCGAGCGCCTGAAGGAGCTGGAGGGTGAGGACATCGTCGAGCGCCGGGTGCACGACGAGCTGCCCGCCCGCGTCGAGTACGCGCTGACCGAGAAGGGGCGGGCGCTCGAGCCCGCCGTCCGCGCCCTGAAGGACTGGGCGCAGGACTGGCTCTAGCCCACTCCGTGTAGCTTCCGCTTCGTGGCCGACCAGCAGGCGACCAGGGAGAGCGTCAAGGCCGAGGTCGAGGAGCGGGACATCCGCTTCATCCGGCTCTGGTTCACCGACATCCTCGGTCAGCTCAAGAGCTTCTCGGTCAACTCATCGGAGCTCGACGACGCCTTCGAGGGCGGCATGGGCTTCGACGGCTCCTCGATCACCGGCTTCAACGCAATCGAGGAGTCGGACATGATCGCCATGCCCGACGTGTCCACCTTCAAGGTGCTGCCCTGGCGGCCCGAGGAGCAGGGCGTCGCGCGGATGTTCTGCGACGTCATGACCCCCAGTCGCGAGCCCTACGAGGGCGACCCGCGCAACGTGCTGCGCCGCGCGCTCGAGCGGGCGGAGTCGATGGGCTTCGACCGCTTCAACGTCGGCCCCGAGCTCGAGTACTTCTACTTCCGTAGCTCAAAGGCCGAGAACGGCAACCAACCCGAGACCCTGGACGAGGGCGGCTACTTCGACCTCACCACGCTCGATGCCGGCTCCGACGTCCGCCGCGAGACCGTCCTCGCCCTCGAGCAGCTCGGCATCCACGTGGAGTACACCCACCACGAGGTCGGGCCCTCACAGCACGAGATCGACATGCGCTACGCCGACGCGCTGAAGATGGCCGACGACTGCATGACCTACCGCATCACCGTGAAGGAGTACGCCATGAAGTACGGGTGGCACGCGACCTTCATGCCCAAGCCGCTGTTCGGCGAGAACGGCTCGGGAATGCACACCCACCAGTCGCTGTTCAACGAGGGTCGCAACGCGTTCTTCGACCCCAACGACCAGTACTTCCTCTCCGACGTCGGCAAGGCCTTCATCGCCGGTCAGCTCAAGCACGCCCGCGAGATCGCGTCGGTGTTCGCCCAGTGGGTCAACTCCTACAAGCGCCTGGTGCCCGGCTACGAGGCGCCCGTGTACTGCGCGTGGTCACGGCGCAACCGCTCCGCCCTGGTGCGGGTGCCGCTCTACCACCCCGGCAAGGAGCAGGCCACCCGCATGGAGCTTCGCTGCCCGGACCCCGCCTGCAATCCCTACCTCACCTTCGCGGCGTTGCTGCAGGCGGGACTGGAGGGCATCGAGAAGGGCTACGAGCTCCCCGAGCCGATGGACAAGAACCTGTACCACCTGTCTCCCGACGACCGGAAGCGGCTCGGTATCGAGCAGCTACCGGAGACGCTGGGCGAGGCGATCGAGCTGACCGCCGAGTCGGAGCTGATGCTCCGCACCTTCGGCGAGCACATCTTCAACCGCTTCGTGGAGATCAAGCGCCAGGAGTGGGAGGACTACCGGGTGCAGGTCACCCAGTGGGAGCTCGACCGCTACCTGCCGATCCTCTAGCCGGCTGCAAACCTTCGCCTCGCGGGGTCATCGCGGTCTCGCCTGCGGAGCAGGCTTCGCCCGCTGCTTCCCCCGCGATGCTCGGTTTTCGCTCGGCTTAGAGGCTCGACTCCGTTGATCCCCTGAGCTCATCCGCGGTCGCGCGTGCCGCCTCGGCCGCCTCGTCCAGGAAGGCCCGGCACCCCCGGGAGTCCTCGTCCGACAGGCGTTCGGCGGCCTCCATCAGGCGTTTGCCGTAGGCGGCGTACAGCTTTGGCGCCTCGCCTGAGCGGCTCGCCGGCCGGATGACCACGGACCGGCGGTCGGTCGCGTGGGGGACGCGCTCGACCCACCCGTGGCTGACCAGGCGGTCGATCAGGCCGGTGACCGCGCCGGACGTCAGAGCGAGCCGGTCGCACAGCTGGCCCGGCGTGAGCTCGCCCGTGGCGTGGAGGTGGTCCATCGCCCGGAACTCCGCCGGCCCGGCGTCGATGTGGCGGGCCACGATTGCGTCCAAGCGGTCGTTCTCCAAGCCAAAGCGGCGTAGCGCGGTGAGTAGTTCAGCCGGATCGGACAAGGGCGACGAAACATCTTAGTCACAAAGACTCTTTGCGGCAAAGCGATATCTGATAGAGGTAAGCCCTCGTGAGCTCCGGCCGCTCCTCGATCTTCGCCTTCGCCGGGTCCCGCCGGGCCAAGTGGGTCGTGTTCGCGATCTGGATCGTCGGCATCTTCATCGCCGTCGGGCCGGCGCAGCTGCCGACCAAGTTCACCGACGCCGAGAGCAACGAGTCGACTTCGTTCCTGCCCGGGGACGCCGAGTCGACCAAGGTCCTCGAGAAGGCGGAGAACCTCCAGGGCGGCGAGTTGGCGCCCGCCGCGATCGTCTACCGGCGCGAGTCGGGACTGACGCCCGACGACCGCAAGACGATCGCCGCCGACGTCAAGAAGATGAGCGAGAAGCGCTTCCGGGCGGTCATTGCCGATGGCCCGACCGCCGCGTCCGGAGGCCAGGGCGGCAGCTCCGAGCCGAGCCAGGGGGGCGGAGGCGCGTCCTCGGCGCCCGAGGGGGGCGGCGGGTCGGGCGGGCAGGGCGTACCGCCACCCGGAGCCGAGGACCAGCCCCAGGGCTGCGCGGGACCCACGACCCCGGTGCCGGGCCAGCCCGACGGCTACTCACCGTTCGTCGGCCCCATCTGCTCACCCGACGGCAAGGCCGCGATCGTCACGGCCTACATCAAGGGCGACGGGGAGTCGGACTCGATCCTGGATCCCGTCCAGTACTGGCGCGACATCGCCTCCGACCCCGGTGGGGGGCTCCAGGTGAAGGTGACCGGCGGCGCCGGCTACGGGGCCGACGCCATCGAGGTCTTCGAGTCGATCAACGGCACGCTGCTGTTCGCCGCCGTGCTGCTGGTGATCGTGCTGCTGATCGCGATCTACCGCTCGCCGATCTTCCTCTTCATTCCCCTGGCCGCGGTGGTCTTCGCGGAGATGCTCGCCCGTTCGGTCGGCTACGGGCTCTCCGAGCTGGGGGTGACGATCAACGGCCAGTCGAGCTCGATCATGTCCGTGCTGGTGCTGGGCGCGGGAACGGACTATGCGCTCCTGATAGCGGCGCGCTATCGCGAGGAGCTGCGCACCACCAACGACCGCTACACCGCGATCCGGGCCGCGATGACCTCGGCCGGCCCGGCGGTGTTCGCCTCGG
The DNA here is from genome assembly GCA_963830065.1 of uncultured Thermoleophilaceae bacterium. Classification (GTDB taxonomy): domain Bacteria; phylum Actinomycetota; class Thermoleophilia; order Solirubrobacterales; family Thermoleophilaceae; genus JACCZR01. The sequence continues at coordinate 222,187 of CAWHLA010000008.1, read as the reverse complement.
CCGCGACGGTGATCGCGGCTCTCCTGTGCCTGACCATCGCCAAGGTCAACGGCACGGCCGGCCTCGGGCCGATCGCCGCCATGGGCGTGGCGTGCGCGGCGCTCTCGATGCTGACCTTGCTGCCGGCCCTGCTTACGATCTTCGGCCGGCGCGCGTTCTGGCCGTTCGTGCCCCACACCCCCGAGACCGCGCCTTCCGAAGCCGTGAGCGACCGAGCCCGCCGCGCGATCGTCGAGGGGAGCCGGGTCTCCGCGCTGCTGAGGGTCTTCGCCGCGAGCTTGATCGTCTTCGTGTTCGCACCCCTGTTCGTGCTGAGCGGGCTGCTGCGACGGGTGTCCGGCAGGCGCCTGCCGTCCTTGATGCAGCCGCTGGACAAGGCGGTGTTCACGCCATACGAGCTTCGCCGCTACCGCAACGCGAAGCCGACCGACGCGACGCACGGCTTCTGGAGCCGGGTCGGTCAGAGGGTGGCCGACTCGCCCGCTCGCGTGGCCGCCGGGGCGGTGGCCGTGCTGCTGATCATGACCGCGGGACTGGCCTTCTTCTCGACCGACCTCACGACCAACGACAGCTACCGCACCAAGGTCGAGTCGGTGGAGGGGCAGGAGATCCTCAGCAAGAGCTTCCCTGCCGGCGCGAGCGTGCCGACGGACGTCATCGTCCCGGATTCCGGCCAGGTGGCCAAGGTCACCAAGGCCCTCGAGGGCGTCCAGGGTGTCGAGGCGGTGTCGCCCCCGGTGGCGCAGGGCAAGGACGGCGTGCTGGTCCAGGCCACCCTGGTCCCGCAGCCCTACTCGACCGAGGCGTTCGACCTGGTGGAGCCCATCCGCGAGGCGGCCGGGGGGGCCGCGGCGGGCACGCTCGTGGGCGGCCCCACCGCGGTGGAGTTCGACGTGCGCGAGGCCGCGGCGTCCGACTCGGCGCTGATCCCCCCGATCGTGCTCGTGGTCGTGTTCCTGATCCTGATGGTGCTCCTGCGCGCGGTCATCGCCCCGCTCCTGCTGATCGGCACGGTGATCCTCAGCTTCGGCGCCGCTCTGGGGGTCGGCTACCTCGTCTACGACGTGATCTTCGACTTCCCCGGCTCGGATCCGTCGCTGCCTCTGTTCGCGTTCATCTTCCTCGTCGCGCTGGGGGTCGACTACAACATCTTCCTCGTCGCTCGCGCGCGGGAGGAGAGCCTCGAGCACGGGACCAGGGAAGGGATGCTGCGCGCGCTGGCGGTCACCGGCGGCGTGATCACCAGCGCAGGCATCGTGCTGGCCGGCACCTTCTCGGTGCTCGCGGTGCTGCCCCTGGTCTTCCTCACCGAGATCGGATTCGTGGTCGCGTTTGGGGTTCTGCTCGACACGTTCCTGGTCAGGAGCGTGCTCGTCCCGGCCCTGGTCCTCCAGATCGGCCCGAAGGTCTGGTGGCCGTCCAAGCTCGCCAAAGAGCCTCGCTAGAGTGCCCGCGCGTGAGAGCGCGCCCCCGCCGGATGTTCGCTGTTGCCGCGCTCCTCGGGCTCCTCGCGATGGCCGGCTGCGGCGGCACGCTGGCCGGCACTGAGCTCGAGACCAAGATCGAACAGGACCTCTCCTCCAAGCAGAAGGGGCAGGAGGTCCAGGTGCGCTGCCCCAAGGAGATCAAGCTCCAGGCCATGGCCACTTTCAGCTGCCCGGCCACCGTCGGGCAGGACAAGGGCGTGGTGCGGGTCGTGCAGCAGGACGACAAGGGCAACGTCCGCTACCAGTACCGCGAATAGGCCCCCTGACAGACTTCGTGGCGCCCATGGGCAAGTGCGCTGCCTTCCTCACGCTGATCGCCCTCGTCGCCCTGCCGGGCTGCGGCGGCAGCAGCGACCTCAACGGGGCCGCCCTGTCGGCTGACATCGAGGACGGGCTCAAGCGGCAGAACAGGGTCCGCGAGGCCGAGGTGTCGTGCCCGGCGAAGATCGAGCGCAAGGCGCGCTCGACGGTCACCTGCCCCTTCCGGACCGACCGCGTGAGGGGGACCATCAAGGTCTTCCAGCAGGACGACCAGGGCAGCGTGCGGTGGGAGGTCGACCTCCGCTCGGTCGAACGGCTCTAGGCCGAGCGGCTGCCCCGTTTCCCGCCTGTAGAGTGCCCGCGCGTGAACCCGCGCCGACTGCTTCCCGCCCTGGCCATCGCCCTCCTGGTTGCCCTGCCCGTCGCGGGCTGCGGCACCTCGAAACTCAACGTCGACCAGGCCGAGACCGAGATCGAGAGCGGCCTCAAGCAGCAGCTGAAGCTCCAGACCGTGGACGTCAGTTGCCCGGAGGAAGTGGAGATCAAGGCCCAGTCGACCTTCCAGTGCTCAGTCAAGGGGGACGGGGAGACGGGCACGGTCGCCGTGACCCAGAAGGATGATCAGGGCAACATCAGCTGGAAGCTCCAGCAGCAGTAGGTCAGCCCTGAGCCAAGGCTCTCTCCACCAGTCGCTGGGCGCGCGCCAGCGACGTCTTCCGCAGACGGCCGGCCCGGTCGCAGGCACTGTGCCGACAGGGCTCTCCGGCCCGGCCGGTGCCGAGCTTCGCCGCGGGCAGGCCGGCCCGGGCGAACTCGCGGTGGTCGGAGTTGCTGTCGCGCCCGTCGCGTCTGAAGGCGGTGGGCACGCCGGTCCGGCGGGCCGCCGCTAACAGGGCTCCCTCCACGCTCGCGCGGCGGCGCCGCGCCGGCGAGCGCAGCCAGAACGCACGGCTTCGCACGCCGTCGCGCCCCACCTCGTCCAGGGACAGCGCCCAGCCCAAGCGCCGGCGCAGCCCGCGGGCACGCACCTTGCGCACCAGCGCGAGCGCGCCCAGGTGGTCGCTCGTACCGGTGATGATCCGCTCCTCGGACCCGGTGGCCACCAGCCAGGTGTCGCACGCCGGCCGCCCGATGCGCGGCGCCAGCGCCACGAGGGTGCCGACCCCCGAGGCGTTGTCGTTCGCGCCCGGCCCGCGGGCCGAGTCGGTGTGGGCCATCACTATCCGCAGGCAGCTGCGGCGTCCGTCGGCGGCTCCGATCACGTTGCGGGAGCGGCCGCGACCGGGGACGCGGAAGCCCTGGGTCGAGGTCCGCAGGCCCGCTTCGCGGAAGGCGCGCGCGACGTAGGTGTGGGCGCGGGCCTCCGGCCGGCTTGCAGCGTGCCGGCGGCCGTAGCCCGCCACGCGCCGCGCGGCCAGCAGTGCCGCGGCGCCACTGGGTGCGGCTGCCGCGCTCGCGGTGGGTGGGTCCGAAAGCGAGCGGAATCCGGCCGGATCTGGACCCGCCCGCTCGGCGGCGCCGCATCCGGCGAGGCACAGGCCGGCCAGCGCGGGCGCCAGCGCCGGCTTCACGCCAGCAGCGCTTCCAGCTCGTCCGGCTCGGTCACCGGGCGCCGGCAGGCGAAGTGCTCGCAGACGTAGGCGGCGGCGCGACCGTCCACGGGCTCACGGCCCTCGAGCAGCGGCACGCCGTCGGGCTCGCCGCCGGCGGCCACGACGTGGGGCCGGAAGCGGGCCCGAAGCGTGCGCTCGAGCGGCTCGCGCTCGGGCCCGACCAGCGCCACCTCGCGCACGGGCGACAAATGGAAGTCCAGCGCCTGCAGCAGGTGCCCGAAGGCCACGGGATGCCGAACGGCGACCTCGTGAAGCAGACGCAGGACGCCCACCGCCTTCTCCTCATAGGCGTAGTTCCCGGTCAGGGCGGCCAACCGGAGAAGCCCAAGAGCCGCGCTGGCGTTGCCGGACGGGATCGGGTGGTCCTCCAGGTCCTTGCGCCGGGCCACCAGCTGCTCGTGGTCCGACGAGGTCTCGAAGAAGCCCCCGGCATCGGGGTCGGAGAAGCGCTCGATCAGCTCGTCGGCCATCTTTCCGGCCGCCGCGAACCAGCGCGGATCGAAGCTCGCTTCGTACAGGGCGAGCAGGCCCTCGAGCACGAAGGCGTGGTCCTCCAGGTAGGCGTTCAGCCGGGGGCGGCCGTCCTTCCAGGTGCGCCGCAGGACGCCGCCGACGCGCATCTCGTCGAGGACGAAGGCCGCGCACTCCGCCGCGGCCGCGACGAAGTCCGGCCGCTCGAGCACCGCCCCGGCCTCGGCCAACGCCGAGATCATGAGGCCGTTCCAGGCCGCGAGGCGCTTGTCGTCGAGCCCAGGCCAGACGCGCTGAGAGCGGACCTCGTAGAGCTTCCGGCGCCACTCGTCCAGCTCGGCGGGCTCGCCCGGGCCGCGCACGAGGATGTTCGATCCCTCGAAGTTGCCCGCCTCCGAGGCCCCGAACCACTCGGCGGCCCCGTCGCCCGCGACTGCGCGCAGCTCCTCGAGCGACCAGACGTAGAACCTGCCCTCCACGCCCTCGGAGTCGGCGTCCAGCGCGGACATGAACCCGCCCTCGGGGCCGCGCATCTCGCGCAGCGCCCAGTCCAGCGTCTCCTCGCACACCCGCCGGAACAGCGGCTCGCGGGTCACCTGCCAGCCGTGCAGGTAGGTCCGGGCCAGCAGCGCGTTGTCGTACAGCATCTTCTCGAAGTGGGGCAGCAGCCAGCGCTCGTCCACCGAGTAGCGGGCAAACCCCCCGCCGACCTGGTCGTACATGCCGCCGCTCGCCATCTCGCGCAGGGTGTGGCGCGGCACCTCCACCTCGCCGCGGCACATGAGGAACTCGAGCGCCGACGCGGGCGGGAACTTGGGCGCGCCGCCGAATCCGCCGTGGACGGGGTCGTGGGCGTCCCGCAGCGCGCGCACCGCGTCGTCCAGGCGCCGCTCGTCGAAGGGCTCGGGCGAGGGCTGCAGCGCCGCGCCGCCGCGCAGGCGCTCCGCGATGCGCGCCCCGCCGGCGCGGATCTCGTCGCGCCGCTCCTCCCAGGCCGCGTACACGGCCTGGATCACCTGGCTCCAGGTGGGCATGCCCGGGCGGGGCTGGGACGGGAAGTAGGTGCCGGCGTAGAAGGGCACCTGCTCCGGGGTGAGGAACACGTTCAGCGGCCAGCCGCCGTGGCCGGTCATGGCCTGGCAGGCCTCCATGTAGATCGAGTCGAGGTCCGGCCGCTCCTCGCGATCGAGCTTGATGCAGACGAAGCGCTCGTTCATCAATTGCGCCGTGGCCTCGTCCTCGAAGGACTCCCGCTCCATCACGTGGCACCAATGGCAGGCCGAGTAGCCGATTGAGAGCAGCAGGGGCCTGTCCTCCTCGCGCGCCCGCGCGAGGGCCTCTTCACCCCACGGGTACCAGTCCACCGGGTTGTCCTTGTGCTGGAGGAGGTAGGGCGACGTCTCCTCGGCGAGGCGGTTCGGCATAGTCCGACGCTACCCGTGGTCGAGCAACTCGATGTCCTGGTCGGAGAGTGGCGCCTGGAGGCCGATTTTCCGGGCGTGGACCCCGGGCGGGCGACCTTCGAGTGGCTGCCCGGCAACCGGTTCCTGGCCCTCCGATGGGAGGTGCCGATGCCCGAGGCGCCCGACGGCCTGGCCGTGATGGGCTGGGACGAGGGGCGAGGCACCCTGCTGCAGCACTATTTCGACTCGCGCGGGGTGTGCCGGGTCTACACGATGAGCTTCGACGGCCGCACCTGGACGATGTCGCGCACGGAAGCCGACTTCTCGCCGCTGCCCTTCTCGCAGCGCTGGACCGCCGAGGTGAGCGAGGACCTGATCGAGGGGACCTGGGAGCGCACCGGCGACGACGGCGAGTGGCTGAAGGACTTCGACCTCAGCTACCGCCGCGTAGCTCCGCCCGCTTGATCTTGCCGCTGGGCGTCTTGGGCAACGAGTCGGCGAACTCGACCAGGCGGGGGTACTTGTAGGGCGCGGTCTGCTGCTTGACGTGCTCCTGCAGCTCGGTCGCGAGCGCGTCGCCCGCCCGTGAGCCGTCGCGGAGCACCACCACCGCTCGCACCACCTGCCCGCGCACCTCGTCGGGAGCGGCCACCGCGGCAGCCTCGGCCACCGCCGGGTGGGAGACCAGGGCCGACTCGACCTCGAACGGCCCGATCCGGTAGCCGGCCGAGATGATCACGTCGTCGGTGCGGCCCTCGAACCAGAGGTAGCCGTCCTCGTCCTCCGAGACCCGGTCCCCGGTGCGCCAGGGCCGGTCCCGTGGGCCGTCGAGGAAGAACGTCGGGACGGTCGCGGGGTCGGCCACCAGCTCTCCGTCGTCTACCCACAGGCGAAAGCCCGGGAGCGGCCTGCCCATCGAGCCCGGGCGCACCGGCGGCCCGATCGGCATGCCGGTGAGGGCTCCGGTCTCGGTCTGCCCGTAGCCGTCGTGAACCGCGACGCCGGCGGCCTCCTGCCACTCGCCGACGATCTCGGGGTTCAGCGGCTCGCCGGCGGCCACCGCGTGGCGCAGCGGCAGTCGGCGCAGGGTGGTGCGCTTGGCGATAGCCCGGTACTCGGTCGGCGTCATGCACAGCACGTCTACTCCCTCGCGTTCGACTACCTCGAGGCGCTCGGCGGGGTCGAACCGCGCGTCGTGTATCAGGGCGGTGGCCCCGCGGATCCAGGGCGCTATGAACGAGTTGCGGGCGGACTTCGACCAGCCGCTGGCCGCCGAGCACCAGCACAGGTCGCCTTCGCGGCCGCCGAACCAGTGCTCGGCCTGGGTGGCCTGGCCGGCCAGATAGCGCTGGCCGTGGCGGATCGGCTTCGCCTCGCCCGAGGTACCCGAGGTGAACACGATCAGGGCAGGATCGCTGGGTCCGAGCGCCGCGGCGGGGGCGGGATCCCCCTCGAACAGCCGCACGTCGGGCACCCGCAGCAGCTCGCCCCCGAAGCCGGCCTTCTCCACGGTCGCCGCGTTTCGCTCGTCGGCGACCACCGCCTTCGGCTCGACGGCGTCCATCCGGGCCCGGAGGTCCGAGGCCCGCAATTGCACGGTGGAGGGCAGCGCCACCGCGCCGATCCGGAAGCAGCCCACCATCGCCAGGACCCACTCCGGCCGGTTGCCCACGACGGTCATCACCACATCCCCCCGGCCTACTCCGCGCCGGAGCAGGTTCCCGGCGAATTGCGCCGACCGGCGGGCAATTTCGCCGAAAGAAAGCTCCTCGCGGGATCCGTCCGCACCCAGCGCCACCAGCGCAATCCGCTCTGGAATGGCGGTTTCGACCACATCGGCGTGGAAATTCACGGCGGTGATCCTGGCACGCAACGTTTGTGGCGCAGAACTCACCTGCAGGGGGATTTGCGGGGAGAGGAAGACAGACGCCGAATGAGCTGCTACCTTGCCCGCCACGCCGAATCCCACCTGGTGGGAACGGGGGACCCAAGGCGGCACATGTGGCCGCTGGGGCGAACTCTCCAATTCGGAGGGCGCGCAAGCTCTTTCAGCGCGAGCCCGTCAGCTAACCCCGTAGGCGTACGAAAGAGATGAAGCAACTGGCCCCCAACAAGCTCATGTGCGCGATCTGTGCGCTCGCCGTGCTCGCCGCCCTGCTCGTGGTCGGCGCCGGCAGCGCGAGCGCGTCGACGACCGGCGGCGCCTCGTTCGTGGCGCCTCCGCCCCCGCCCAAACGGGCGAAGATCGTGAACGGAAAGGCCATCGCTCCGGTCAACGCGCCGTGGCGCGTCCGGCGCATCATCCGCGCGGGCAACCGCATCATCGGCAAGCCCTACAAGTGGGGCGGCGGGCACGCCGCGTTCAGCCGCCTCGACAGCGGCTACGACTGCTCGGGCAGCGTCTCCTACGCCCTGCGTGGCGGGCGCCTGCTCAGGTCGCCGATGACCTCGGGTGGCCTGATGAGCTGGGGCCGTCGCGGCCCCGGCCGCTGGGTCACCGTGTACGCCCACGGCGGCCACACCTACATGGTCGTCGCCGGCCTCAGGCTCGACACCAGCATGCGTGACGACCCGTCGCGGACCGGCCCGGGCTGGTCCAAGCGCCTGCGCCGCAATGACGCGTTCGTCGCGCGTCATCCGCGCGGGCTCTAGCCCCCGACCCAACATCCATGATGAAAAAGCTCTTCTCACTCTCCGTCTATGTCTGCGTCCTGGTGGCGCTTCTCGTCGCCCCTTCGGTGGCCGGCGCCTCGACCACCGGCGGCGCCTCCTTCCAGCCGCCGCCGCCTCCGCCCAAGAAGGCGAAGATCGTGCGCGGCAAGGCCATCGCGCCCCGTAACGCGCCCCGACGCGTGCGGCAGATCATCAAGGCGGGCAACCGGATCATCGGCAAGCCCTACAAGTGGGGCGGCGGTCACGCGACCACCAGCCGGCTGGACAGCGGCTACGACTGCTCCGGCAGCGTCTCCTACGCCCTGCGGGGCGCGCGGCTGATTCGGTCGCCGATGGCCTCCGGCGCGTTCACACGCTGGGCCCGTCGCGGCCCCGGCAAGTGGGTCACCGTGTACGCCCACGGCGGCCACGCCTACATGGTGGTGGCCGGCCTGAGGCTGGACACCAGCATGCGCGACAACCCGTCGCGGACCGGGCCCCAGTGGTCCAAGCGGCTGCGCAGGAGCAGCAGCTTCCGCGCGCGGCACCCCCGCGGCCTCTAGGCCACGGGGGCGCCGGGCAGGCGCCTCACTCACTCCCAGCTCTCGCTCGCCGTACTCCCTCGGGGGCTGCTGAGCGACACTGATCGCATGGTCACCGCCGCACGCCGGCTCGCAGCGCGGCTCGGGTTGCTCCTGCGCCGCAGCGCAGAGTCGCTGATTGGGGAGGGCGGCACCCAGGACGCCGCTCAGGTCGCCTTCTTCCTGGTGATGGCGTTCCCGGCGATTCTGCTGCTGCTCGTGTGGGCGTTCTCCAACTTGCTGGGCGACGACAGCGTGCGCAGCTCGATCGTCGACTGGATCGTGGCGTCCCTGCCCCTGGCCGACCCCGGCGACCGCCACGAGGTGGAGGTGCTGCTGGACGACGTCGCGGCGGGCGCCGGCGGCGTGGGGTGGATCGGCGCCATCGCGCTGCTGTATTCGGCCAGCGCGGCGATCGGCGGCCTGCGGTACGCCGTGAACCACGCGCGCGGCGACCGGTTCACGCGCCCGTGGGCGCCGGGCAAGGCCATCGATGCCGGACTAACGCTGGCCGTGGCGCCGGTGCTGATCGCGGCGCTCGGCCTGACCCTGTCGGGCTCACTGGCCAACGCGATCGGCGACCGGCCCTTCCTGGTGGCGGTCGCCCAATTCGCGGTCACCAAGCTCGTGCCGCTCGCCCTCTTGTTCGCCGTTCTGGCCGGTCTGTACCGCGTCCTGCCCGAGCGCCGGCCACCCCTGCGAGCCGCGCTGCTGGGGGCCCTGGTCGCGGTGGTGGGAGTGGTTCTGGTCCAGCTGGGGGCCGAGGTCTATTTCGCGGGCTTCGGCGACCGCAGCGCGGTCTACGGCACCCTGGGGGTCCTGCTGGCGGTGGTCTTCTCGGCCTACCTGGACGCCATCGCCGTCGTTTTCGGGGCCCACGTGGTCGCTCAGGCGGCTCTGCTCCCGGACGGTGCCGCCCTCGATCGCGCGCTGGAGGACGAGGGTGAGGGGGTCGGCCTACTCGGGTGGGTGCGGGCTCTCTTCGTGCGCAGCTAGGTCGGCGCCGGGGCCGGCTCGCCGGGGGGCCCCTGCTCGGCGGGTGGCCCCTCCTCCTCCGGCTCGCGCGAGCGGGCGAGGTCGGCGGAGATGCGCACCGCCGCGGAGGTCAGCGGCGCCGCGAGGATCAGGCCGACAGAGCCGAATAGCGCTCCACCGCCGATGGTCACGATCAGCACCGCCAGCGGGTGGATGCCCAGCGCGGCACCCATGGCGAAGGGCTGGACGAGCTGCTGCAGCAGCGTGTTGGCGAGCAGCTGGACGACGATCATGCCGGCCGCTGCGTCGGTGCCCGCCCCGCCGAGGGCGATCAGCACCGAGAAGCCCGCTGCGATCCACGCGCCGAGGTAGGGGACGTATGCGCCCACGAACGTGATGAAGGCCAGCGTGGCGGGCAGCGGCACCCCGAGGATCAGCGCCCCGACCAGCACCACCACGGCGTTGAAGACGGCGAGGATCGTCAAGCCGACGAAGTAACCCCGCAGCGCCCCGAGGGTGCGGCGGGTGACGGTCCGGGCGACCGACTGCGGCACCCCCATGTGGCGCTCGGTCCACGCTCTGATCTTGGGCCCGTCGCTGAGCAGGAAGATCAGGCTGAGCGTGGTCATGGCCAGGAAGAACACGAGCGAGGACAGAGCGCTCAACCCAGCGCCCAAGCCGTCGAGCAGGCCCTTCACCGCATCGTGGCTCGATGAGGAGGCCTCCTTCTTGGCCTGGGCGGCGGTGTCCGGGCTGACCCCGGCGTCCCTGAGCCAGCCCTCGATGGTGTTCTTGGCCGCGTCCAGGTGGTTGCCCAGGGAGCTCAGCTCGCTGGTGATGCCGCCGACCACGGCCAGGGCCACCAGCACCCCGATCAGCACCAACCCGAGCAGTACCACGATCGCCGCCACGCCGCGGGGCATCCGCTGCGCGAGCCAGCGGACGAGCGGAGTGGCGACGGCGGCGATAACCCCGGCTGTGATCACCGGAATCACGATGTTCTGCACCAGCGAGAGGAACCAGACGGCGCCGGCGAGGAACAGCGCCATCCCCAACAGCAGCCACGCCGTGAAGCCCACGTCGCGTAGCCAGCCGGGAGCCGCGAACACCCCGCTGAGCTGCGAGGCATCGATCTCAACGTACGTCTCGTCGGGAGCGGGGGCCTCGCGCGGGGCCTCCCGGTAGCCGCGTCGCAATCGCCAGCGCATCACTCCCCGCTCGGGCATGGCGCAATCATCCTCGATCCCGCGGATAACATCGGCCCGTAATCGATTCGGGAGTCAAATGGCCGTAGCCCAGGCGCAGTACACCGACAAGACCGACGAGCAGAAGGCGATCACCGACATGGTTCGCCAGTTCGTCGACGAGCAGGTCATCCCCATTGCCGAGGAGCACGACCACGAGGACTCGTTCCCGGACGCCGTGGTCGAGCAGATGAAGGAGCTCGGCCTGTTCGGAGTCACCATTCCCGAGGAGCACGGCGGGATGGGCCTGGACCTGACGACCTACGCGATGATCGTCGAGGAGCTCTCCCGCGGGTGGATCTCGGTGTCGGGCATCGTCAACACCCACTTCATCGGCTCCTACCTGCTCATGAAGTTCGGGACCGACGAGCAGAAGCAGGAGTTCCTTCCCCGCATGGCCACCGGCGAGATCCGGGCGGCGTTTTCGCTCTCCGAGCCTGAGGTCGGCTCCGACGTCCAGGGCATCAAGGGCAGCGCCAAGCAGGTCGACGGCGCCTGGGAGCTCAACGGCCAGAAGATGTGGGTCACCAACGGCCTGCGCTCGGGCCTGGTCTTCGTGCTGATGAAGACCGACCCGCAAGCCGATCCGCCCTACAAGGGCATGACGTGCTTCATCACTGAGAAGGAGCCCGGCGCCGCGGAGAACTCCGGTGACTTCGCCGGGCTGACCGTCCCGCCCCAGATCAAGAAGATGGGCTACAAGGGCGTCGAGTCCACCGAGCTGGTCTACGACGGTTACAAGTGCCCCAACGACCGCGTTCTGGGCGGCGAGGAGGGCGTGGGCCAGGGCTTCGTCCAGATGATGGACGCGCTCGAGGTCGGCCGCGTCAACGTGGCCGCCCGTGGCGTGGGCATCGCCCAGCGCGCTCTGGAGCTGGCGCTGCGCTACTCGCAGGAGCGCAAGACGTTCGGCAAGCCGATCTCAGCCCACCAGGCGATTCAGTTCAAGCTGGCCGACATGGGCACCAAGGTCGAGGCTGCCCGCCTGCTGACCCTCAAGGCCGCTCGGATGAAGGACTCGGGCGAGCGCTCGGACATCGAGGCCGGCATGGCCAAGCTGTTCGCGTCGGAGACCGGCAAGGAGGTCGTCGAGGAGGCCTTCCGCATCCACGGCGGCTACGGCTACTCCAAGGAGTACGAGATCGAGCGCCTCTACCGGGACGCGCCGCTGCTGCTGATCGGCGAGGGAACCTCGGAGATCCAGCGCATGGTCATCGGCAAGAAGCTTCTTCAGCGCAACAAGATCTAGGCGGCGTCGGTCAGTCGGCGCGCACGGCCAGGACGGCTACGTCGTCCTCGCGGGTGGATTCCGGGCTGAGCCCGTCCACCAAGGAGTCCGTCAGGGCCTCTGGCCCTTCGTGGGACGCCGCCTGCCCGGCCGCAGTCAGGCGGCCCAGCCCGTCCTGGAGGTCCTCGTCTCGGCGTTCGATCAGGCCGTCGGTGTAGAGCACCAGGTGGTCGCCGGAGTTGAAGTCCAGGTGGGCGGGCTCGACAGTCATGTCCCTTACGCCCAGCGGCGTCGAGCGGCCGTTCGGGATCAGCTCCGGGGAGCCGCCGGCGCGGATCATCAGCGCCGGTGGGTGGCCTGCGCTGGCCATCACCACTGTCCCGGCCTCGGGGTCCAGGAGGGCGTACACGAGGGTGGTCATTCGGTCGGGGGCGAAGTGCACGACCAGCCGGTTGAGCTTGTTCAGCACCTGGGCGGGGTCGGGATCCTCGAGCGCGTACGCCCGGGTGGCCGTCGCCACCTGCCCCATCATCGCCGCCGCCTCGACGCCGTGGCCCACCACGTCGCCGACCACCGCCGCCACCCGGCCGTCCTCCAGCGCGAGCACGTCGTACCAGTCACCGCCGACCTGCCCCAGCCAGCCGCTGGGCTCGTAGCGGGCGCCCAGGGAGAAGCCCGAGACGGCCGGCAGCTCGGGGACGAGGTCGGCCTGGAGGGTCTCAGCCACGAACGACTGCTGCGCGTACCGCGCCTCCAGGGCGGAGCGCTCGAGCTCGCCCCGCTTTCGCTCGATGGCGTATCGGATGGTGCGAGCCAGCAGGTCGTCGCCTCCGCGGCCCTTGACCAGGTAGTCCTGGGCGCCCAGGCGCACCGCGCGGGCGCCCAGCCCCTCCTCGCCCTCGCGCCCGGTGAGGACCACCACGGGGAGCGTGGGCGCGGCTTCGACCACTCGGGCGACGGCGTCGAGGCCGACGGCGTCGGGCAGCGAGAGGTCGAGGACCATGCAGTCGGTGCCGTGCTCGGCCAGATGGTCGAGCGCGTCCCCGAGGCGGGTCACCTCGTTGACCTCCAGCTCACCCCGCCACGCGTCGCGAAGACCCTCTCCGACCAAGAGGGCGAAGTCCGGATCGTCCTCGACGAGCAGGACCGAGGTCGGGGCGGCGGTCGCGACATCCATCGGGTGCATACGACAACGTAACCCAAGTGGCTGAGTTCGAACCCAACCGGCGACGGAGCCTCAGGACCCTGGTCCTGGCCTCGAACGTGTTCGTGGGCCTCGTATTCCTCCTCGTGGCCACGGTGGTCACGCTGGCGATCATCTCGGCGCAGGACGGGCGGCGGGACGAGAACCGCTCCAGGGCCGCCGAGGTGGCGCTACGCGCGGTCAGGTTGGACGTCCTGGACTCGGAGACCGGGGCGCGCGGGTTCGGCCTCGGCGGGGAGCGCCGCTTCCTCCAGCCCTACGTCCGCGCGCGCAAGGATCTGCCGGACGACCTCCGCGCGCTGGCCGATCGCTCGGCGGGCGAGCCCGCCCAGCGCCGCCGAGCCGCGGTGATCACCGGGGAGGTGGAGGCCCTCGAGCGCGAGGTGCTCGTTCCGTTCGTGTCGGCGGGGGGAGGATCCCGCGCGAGCGCCAGGCCGGCTTCGCCGACGACAGCAAGACCCGCGTGGACCGCCTGCGAAGGCTGTTCGACAAGTACCTGAGGACGGAGGCGGCGGACCAGGCGGCGACCCGGGCCCGCGCCGACCGTCGCGGCAAGGTGGCGATCGCAACGATGGGCGTGGGCGTGATCGTGGTGCTGCTGGCGCTGGTGGGGCAGCAACTGCTTCTGCGCCGGCGCGTGCTCGAGCCTGTCGCCCAGCTGGGCGAGACGATGAACCGGGTACGGGGCGGCGATCTCAAGGCGCGGTCGAGAGCCGGCGGCGACGACGAGATCGCCCAGCTAGGCCGGGACTTCGACGCCATGGCCGACGAGCTGGAAGGCGGCTTGGAGGACCTCAGGCGCTCCAACGCCGAGCTGGAGCAGTTCGCCTACGTGGCCTCGCACGACCTTGCCGAGCCCCTCCGGGTCATGGCCGGCTTCGCGGAGCTGCTTCAGCGCCGCTACGAGGGGCAGTTCGACGAGCGCGGGGAGCGGTTCCTTGCCGGGATCGTGGATGCGTCGCAGCGGATGCGCGCCCTGATCGACGACCTGCTCGCCTACTCCCGGGTCGGCCGGCTCGAGCTGGAGCTGGAGGAGGTCGACACCCATGCCCTCATGGCCTGGGTGACCGAGGACCTCAGGGCCGCGATCGAGGACGCGGGGGCGGAGGTCCGGTGGGCTGACCTCCCGGTCATCAGGGCCGACGCCGCCAGCCTGCGCGTCGTGTTCCAGAACCTGGTCTCCAACGCGCTGAAGTTCCGGGGCGAGGCACCGCCGGTCATCGAGGTCTCGGCCGACCGCGTGGGCGAGGAGTGGCGCTTCAACGTGGCCGACAACGGCATCGGCATCGAGCCCGAGCACGCCGAGCGGATCTTCCGCATGTTCCAGCGCCTGCACACGCGCGACGAATACGAGGGGACCGGGATCGGCCTGTCGCTGGTGCAGCGCTCCGTGCACCGCCACGGCGGCTCGGTCTCGGTCGAGCCCAGGGAGGGCGGCGGGACGGTGTTCAGCTTCACCCTGCCCGTAGGTAATCTGACTGCCCGTGTCTGACCTACGCCCGACCGTATTGCTGGTCGAGGACTCCGCCGAGGACGTCCTGTTGACCCAGGAGGCCTTTGAGGCTCAGGACTTCGACGCCAAGCTCCAGGTCGTCGAGGACGGCGAGAAGGCGATGCGGTGGCTGCGCTCTGGGCAATCCAGCCCCGACCTCGTGCTGCTCGACCTCAACCTTCCGCGCAAGGACGGCCGGGAGGTCCTGAAGGAGATCAAGGGCGACCCGGACCTCAGCGACATCCCGGTGGTCGTTCTGACCACCTCTGCGGCGCAGGAGGACATCCGTGAGGCCTACTGCTCGCACGTCAACTCCTACGTTCGCAAGCCGGTGACCTTCGACCAGCTCGTCGAAGCCGTGCGGCACCTCGGCTCGTACTGGTTCGGCCTCGTGACGCTCCCCAGCGCCGCGGAATAGCGCCAGCTTCAGTTGGATCGCAGCGCGCGTCGCGCCAGGATGGAGCAAATGCTCGAAGACGGGGACGAGCGCAGCTAGAGTTCGGCGGCCCCGTGGCCGCAAGCGACACCAAGGCTCTGATCGCCAACGTTCTCGAGAACCTCGCCAACGAGGTGCCAGCCTTCGCGCAGTTGAAGCTGGTCATGAAGGTGGAGCTGCCGACCCACGGTGGTGACGCCCCGATATGGCGGGTGGAGGTGCCCGGCCCCAAGATCGACCGTGACCCCGCGGCCGACTCCCGCCTCCAGATCGAGGTCCATCGCCCGAAGTTCAACGAGCTGGCCGAGGACGGCCGGCTCACCCAGTGGGTGCGCGCCTACGAGCGCGGCTACGTCAGGGTCACGGGCGACCCGGGAGTGGTCAAGCTCCTCGGCAGCGTGATCGAGCGCCAGCGCGCCCGCGGCAGCGCCTAGCGGTTGCCGGACGCCCCGCGCTCGACCTTGACGGGGATCCGCTCCACCGCGTTGTTCGCGTAGCCCTTGAGGTTCCAGGGCGGATCGAGCGGCTGGATGTGGCCGGCGGCGTCGGCGGCCCGTGAGCAGAGCACGTGCTCACCCTCGGATGCCTCCCAGTCGACGGTCCACCGGTGCCAGGCCGCCGGCCCCAGCGGCTCATGGACGGCGGCGGTGGCGAAGGTGGTCCCGCCGTCGGTCGAGACCTCCACGCGCTCGATCGCGCCGTGGCCCGACCACGCGCGACCGGTGAGGGAGACCGACCCCGGCTCGACCCGCCGCTCGCGCGTCATGAAGTCGGGCACTCCGGGCGGAACCATCAGCGAACGGGGCAGCATCCGGCTCAGAGGATCGCCCGGCTCGCCGTCCTCCCCGTACATCCGGTAGGCGACGGCGTTCTGGTAGCCCTCGTGGGGCTCTTCGAGCAGCGTGATGCGGGTGAGCCACTTGACGTTCTGCATCCCGTACCAGCCGGGCACCACCAGGCGCAGCGGGAAGCCGTGCTGAGGCGGTAGCGGGGCGCCGTTCATCTCGAAGGCGAGCAGTGCGTCACCGACGTCCTCGAGTGGCATCGCGCGCTGGTACGCCTGCGCCACGCCGCCCTCCACGCCGTGGTCGAGGCCGGTGAAGAGCACCTCGACGGCGCCACGCCGGACGGCCGCCTCCGAGAGCAGCGATGCGAGCGGCGTGCCCGTCCACTCGGCGGTCCCCACGGCCTCTGTCAGCCACGGCTGGCTCAGCGGCCGCGGCTCGAGCAGCGCGCGTCCGTTGCCCGCACATTCGAATGTGACCGGCAGGCCCACCCGGTCTCTTGCCTGTAGATCGGAGAGCGTGAGGCTGAGCGGCTGCTCCACCGCCCCGTCCACCTCGAGCCGGAAGGCGTCAGGATCGACCCCCGGGATGTCGTAGTGGATCAGCAGGTAGTGCAGGCCGACCGGGGTCAGGTCGTGCCGCAGCGCCTCGAGCGGGAGACCGTGGTTGCGAGCGGCCAGGCGGAGCTCGGCGGGCGTGATGCCCTCGTCGGCCACGGTGCCCGCCGGTGCGGGGTCCACGCGCGGCTAGTCCTTGCGGCCCCACGGTGATCAGGTACTCGGCCTCGACCCTCACCGAGCCGTCGTCGGCCGAGTTGCGCTCCTCGAACAGCCGGCCGAGGTCCCGGCGCAGGTCGGGCCAGCGATCGCCCACCGCTGCCCTGGCCATGACGATCGGGCCGAACTTGTCCTCGTACATGGACACCACGTCCTCGACGCTGTCGTCCTCGATCGCAACGGTCTGCCGCTCGAAATCGAGTTCGAGGCCATGGGGCTCGAGCATCTCCCGGACGTGCTCCTCGGACGCCCCACAGCAGCGGGGGCTGGGCGAAGTCGGGCGGCGGCGGGCACGTAGCCGCCGATGGTCTGGAACATCGCCCCGCTGAACCCCTCCGGAGTCCATGTGATGGTGCCCACCACGCCGCCCGGGCGACACACCCGCGCCAGCTCGGCGCCCGCGCGCTCGTGGCGCGGAGCGAACATGTGGCCGAAGGTGGACAGCACCCGGTCGAAGCTCGCGTCCTCGAAGGGCAGATCCTCGGCGTCGGCCTCGACCCACTCGACCTCGACTCCCGCTTCGCCCGCGCGTCGTCGCGCGTCCTCGAAGAGCTCGGGGGTGAGGTCGGAACCCGTCACGCGCGCTCCGCGCTGCGCGGCGGGAATGGCCACGGTGCCGCCGCTCCCGGTGCCCACGTCCAGGAGGTCCATGCCCTCTTCGACGCCCACGCGCTCGATCAGCCGCGGCCCCACCGGCGCGACGACCCGGGACACCGCGTCCCAGTCGCCGGCGGCCCAGCTGGCCCGTGCGCCTTGCTTGAAATCCGCCACAGGATCAGCCATGCGGCCGACCCTACACCTGCTCCTCCGGGCACCAGTAGGTGGTGCGCCCGCCCACCGTCTCGCGCGCCAGCGCAGCTCCGCAGCGGGGACAGTCGCCCCCGCGCTCGCGCGCGGGGATGAGGTCGCCGGTGTGAACGCCTCCCCGGCGGATCGCCCGCCGGGTGGCCGCACGCAGCTCCCGGCGCAGCCGGTCGAGCTCGTCCTCGCTCAGCTCGCCGGACGGGCGCAGGGGGGAGAGGTGCGCCCGCCACAGGGTCTCGTCGGCCAGCAGGTTGCCCACGCCGGCGATCACCGACTGGTCCATGACCCGCGCCTTCAGAGGGCTGGCGCCGCGCCCCACCCGCTCGCGGAACGCCCTGCGGCTCACCTCCGCCGCGTCTGGGCCGAGCGTCGACAGGTCGGGCTCGAGCACGGCGCGGCCCAGCCGGCGCCGGTCGCGCAGCGCCATGCGGCCGCCGTCGGCGAACTCGACCGTGAACCGGTCCCACCAGGCCCTGTCCGGCGGGGGCTCGTCCACGACGATGCGGCCGGTCATGCCCAGGTGCAGGCCGAGGGTGGGGCCGCGGTCGGTCTCCACCCACATCGCCTTGCCCTGGCGGTGGGCATCGGTGAGCCTGGTCCCGCGCAGCGCCTCGTCGAGCTCGCCGGGCGAGTGCGGCCGGCAGACGTAGGTGTCGCTGTCGTCCACGCGCGCGATCTCACGGCCCAGCGCGTGCTGTTCGATCACCGCCCTCGCGCGCTCGACCTCGGGCAGCTCAGGCACGCAGGTTCCAGCCCCACATGACCGGCACCTCGCGCTCGTAGCCCAGCGTGCTGAGCGTGCCCGTCTCCAGCGCGAACAGGCCGCCGGCCTCCGGGCCCAGTCCCAGCCAGCGGGCCGTCAGGGCGCGCAGGACGTGGCCGTGGGCGAACAACGCGGTGTCCACTCCCTCGCTACGGACGCGGTCGATCAGCCGGCCCACGCGCTCGGCGACCTCGGAGGGCGTCTCGCCGCCGGGGCAGCCGTCGCGCCACAGGTACCAGTCGGCGTGCTTCTGGCGGATCTGGGCGGTGGTCACGCCCTCGTAGTCGCCGTAGTCGAATTCCAGGAGCTCGTCGGTGGTCTCGGCGTGCTCGAAGCCGGCGAGCGCGGCGGTCTCGACCGCCCGGGGCAGCGGGCTCGTGTACACGCGCTCCACCGGCCGGTCGGCGAACGCGGCGCGCAGCGACTCGGCCTGCCTGCGTCCGTTGTCGGTCAGCGGGATGTCGGTGCGGCCAGTGTGCTGCTTGGAGAGGCTCCACTCCGTCTCGCCATGGCGAGCGAGGTAGACCTTCACCGGGCCTCTACCGCTCTAGCGCCGTGCCGTCGTACAGCTTGAGCACGCGTACCGCGCCAGCCGGGGCCGCATTCACGCAGAGCTCGCAGAGCACGCATTCGTCCAGGTTGTTCTCCACGATCTCGGTCTGGCCGTCACGGTTGGCGAAGATGTCGACCGGGCAGGCGTCCTCGAGCTTCTGGGCCAGCTCGGCGTCGTCGCGTGCGTCGGGCGACAGCTCAACGTCGATGAAGGTCCCCGCCATCAGGCAGTCACCCCGATCTTGCTCTTGACCAGGTCCGGGATCTCGGAGATCTCCTCGGCCACCTGGATGCCGGCCTCCGCGAGGCGCGCGATCTTCTCGGCGGCGGTGTCCTCCTTGCCCTCCACGATCGTGCCGGCGTGCCCGAAGCTCATGCCGGGCATCTCGTCCATGAAGCGCCCGGCCATGAAGGCCACGATCGGCAGGCGCGAGTCGTTCTCCTTGACCCACTCGGCCAGCTCGGCCTCCATGCGGCCTCCGGGCTCGGTGTAGATGACGATCGCCTGGGTCTGCTCGTCGGCCTCGAAGAGCGGCATCAGCTCGGCGTAGCTCTGGCCGATGATCGCGTCGCCGCCGATGGAGACCGCGGTGGACTGGCCCAGGCCGGCCGCCGTGAGCGTCGAGGACATCTCGGTGGTCATGCCGCCGCTGCGCGAGATCACGCCGACGGGGCCGAAGGTGTAGGCCTTGGCCGCGTCCTTGGCCGGGCCGCCGATGCCGCCCATCTTGATCACGTCGGGGACGATCACGCCAAGGCAGTTCGGGCCGATGATGCGCGCGCCCTTCTCGTTCGCGCGCTCGACCATCTGGGCCACGTCCGAGCGCGGGATCCGCTCGGTCACGATCACGATCAGCTTCACGCCGTGCTCGATCGCCTCGAGCACGGCGTCCTTGGTGAAGGCGGGGGGGACGGTGACGACCGAGCCGTCGATCGGCCCGCCGTGGTGCTCGACGGCCTGAGCTACGGTGTCGAACACGGGCACGCCGTGCACCTCGCGGCCCAGCCGGCCCGGCGTCACACCGCCGACCACCTTCGCGCCGGTGCCGTAGTCGAGGCACTCGCGTGTGAGGTTCACGGCCTCGCGGCCGGTGATGCCCTGGACGATGAAGGTCGTGTTTTCGGTGAGAAGGATTGACACTGTTCAGTTCCTGTAACTGGGGGATGTGCCGGCGAAGCCGGCTGTAAGGGGGCGCAGCCCCCTTGTCATGCCGTCTCGGTCTCCGCGCCCACCTCGGCGGTGGTCTGGCGCATCTCGCCGGGGTCGGCGGTGCCCGACCCCTGGATCTTCTCCACCGCGCGGCGCGCCGCCTCGTGCATCGACACGGAGCGGTCTGCGTACTCGACGCCGTACTTGTCGAGGATCTTGGCGCCCTCGTCCTCCCAGGCGCCCGGGATGCGGAAGATGGCGATCTTCTCCGCCGGGTCGTAGCCGAGGTCCAGGCAGGCCTTCACCACGCCGCGGGCCACGATGTCCACCCGGGTGTTGGAGACGATCGACATCATCACGGCGATCTTGTCCACGCCGGGCTTCTCCAGCACGAGCCTGGCCAGGCCCGCTGCCTTGCGCACCGACGGGTTGCCGCCGATCTCGCAGTAGTTGGCCGGGTCGCCCCCGTGGGCGCGGACCGCGTCGAACAGGGTGAGCGAGCCGCCGCCTGCGCCGATCACCAGGCCGAGGTTGCCGTCGAACTCGGTCACGTTGCCGGCCACGCCGCGGTGGTCCATGCCGTCGACCTCCTCCCCGGCCAGCTCGAACTCGGTGGGCTCGCGGGCCTGGCGGGTCTCCTCGTCGCCCACGCCGAGGTCCTCCAGCAGCTTCTGCTGGCGCGGGCGGGCCTCGTTCTCCATGTCCATGTGGGCGTCGAGGGCCTTGAAGGACCCATCGGCGAGCTCGCCCAGGGGGTTGATCTCGGCCAGCGTCATGTCGCGCTCGAGGAAGAGCTGCGCGAGGCGGGTGAGGATGGGCGTGAGGCGCTGCAGCGGCCGCCCGGTGACGCCGACGGAGGCGATCACCTCCTTGGCCTGGAAGTCGCTGAACGGGCGCAGGGTGGAGAAGTGGGCGCGGCCCACGTGGTCGGGGTGCTGCTCCGCGACCTCCTCGATGTCGATCCCGCCCATGTCGCTGAACAGCAGCACCGGCTGCTTGCGGATCCCGTCCCAGACCACGCCCGCGTAGTACTCCTGCTTGACCTCCGCGCGGGTGTCCACGAGCACGCCGCGCGGCTCGTGGCCGTTGATCTCGAGGTTCAGCACGTGCTCGGCGTGCTCGGCAGCCTCGTCCGCGGTGTCGGCGAACTGGACGCCGCCGGCCTTCATGCGCCCGCCGGTGAGCACCTGGGACTTGATGACCGTCGGACCGGCGATGCGCTCGGCGACCTCACGCGCCTGCTCGGCCGACGTGGCGAAGCCGAAGTCGGTGGTCGGAATGCCCGCCCGCTTGACGATCTCGCGGGCCTCGTACTCGAAGAACCTCATAGGGGGGCGAGACCCTATCGACGGGTCCGCCTTGCAGCTGCCCGGGCGCAGACCGGGCCAGGGGTCCGTAGAACTCGTCAGCGGCCTTGGAGTTTTCGAGAGGGAGAGCGCCTCCCGCGGCTTGCGACCTCCGAGCGCTCAGCGGCAGGCGGCGCTGCCCTGGTCCAGCGCGGCCCCGGACTCGCCCACGAAGGCCCAGCTGTACGAGGTGGGGGTGAGGCGGAGGCGCAGCAGGCCGAAGTTGAAGGCGTCGCGCTTCTGGCTGGTCGGGTAGACGTCGCCGAACAGGATCGGATGATGCTCCTCCCCGCCCGTACCCACCACGAGCTCGCGCGGGGCGCTTGCGCTTGCGGCACCGGTCTCGGTCATGGGGGCGAAGCGCTCGTAGGTGTGCGAGTGGCCGGTCAGCACCAGCTCGGCGCCGGCCTCGCGCAGGGCCTTCCACAGCGGCGCCACGCGCGGCTCTTCGCCGAGCTTCTTGCGGTCTGGGTCGGTGACGCTGGAGAACAGCGGGTGGTGCCACATCGCCGCCACGCAGCGGTTGGGGTGCGCGGCGAGGTCGGCCCGCAGCCATTTCTCCTGAGGCGAGCCGGCCTCGCAGGGGACGACGCCGCAGTTGGAGTTGAGCGCGACCACGTGCCAGCCGCCGACGTCGAAGGAGTAGTAGCCCTTGGCCGGGTCGCCGGCCCGGCTTCCGAAGTACCCGAAGTAGCCGGCCGCCCCGCCTGCGGGGTCCAGATACTCGTGATTGCCGGGAACCGGGCGGGTGATCGCCTTATAGAAGCCGAAGAAGCGGTCGTACGAGCCGGCGAACTGCTCGGCAGTGCCCTGCTCGTACTGCAGGTCGCCCAAGGCGAAGAAGCCAGAGGCACCAGCCACCAGTGGCGCAACGCGCGCGTGGCGGCACGTCAACGCGGTCTCGGCCTTCGAGGCGTCGCAGGCGATGTCGCCGACGGCCGCCACGAGCGTGCCCGTCGGTGCAGCGGGCTTGGACGGCGTGGTGGGCGCCGGAGAGGACGGCGGACTCGGAGCCGGCGGGGCGGCCGGCGAGACGACCAGGACCCGGCCTGAGCTCGCCCGGCAGTTGTTGCGCTCGCGGCGCTCGCGCACGCGACGCCGCGAGTCCGCGCAGGCGAGGATGTACCAGCGGCCGGCGGCCGTGCTGGAGGGGACTCTCAGCCGGGTGGTGCGCGACGAGCTGCGCCCGGCGCGCAGGCGCCCCACGCGGCGCCCGCCGCGCAGCGCCACGTCGCGGCCGCGCCGGCGATCGCGCGAGAGCAGGTACCTCACCGAGAAGCGGCCGCTGCGCGCGCGGCCGGCGTTGCGCACCCGGTCGCGCACCCGGAAGGTCGCGCCGGGCGCCACCTGCGAGCTCAGCGCCCGCACCGAGGTGGGCACGAGGTCGGGTAGCGGCCGGGCGGCCGCTTGGGCCGGGGCGCCCAGCAGCGCCGCGGCGATGCCGAGGCTGAGGAGTGCTGGTCTCAGGCGCTGCTCGGCAGGGAGGACGGCTCGGTGGGCGACTCGGTCGGCAGCGTGCCGGCGTGGCCGCCGCTGCCGTTCATGTCGTAGGCCTCGGCCAGCTCGGGGTCCTTCTCGGCCAGCAGCTCGGCCAGAGTGACCATCACCTTGCACTGCTTCCAGGTGGCGTCGTCCTGCATCTTGCCGTCGATCATGTGCACGCCGGCCCCGTCGGGGATGGCCTCGATCACCTTCTTGGCGAACTTGACCTCCTCGGGGTCGGGCGAGAAGACCTTCTTGGCGATGTCGATCTGAGCGGGGTGCAGCGACCAGGCGCCTACGCAGCCGAGCAGGAACGCCGACCGGAACTGCGTCTCGCAGCCCTCGGTGTCCTTGATGTCGCCGTAGGGGCCGTAGAAGGGCAGGATCCCGGCCGCGGTGCACGCGTCGACCATGCGGGCGATCGAGTAGTGCCAGGGGTCCTGCTGGAAGGACTGGCGCGGCGAGTCCTCGCCGCCGGTCTCGGGGTCCTCGATCACGCGGTAGCCGGGGTGGCCGCCGCCCACGCGGGTGGTCTTCATCCGCCGTGAGGCGGCCAGGTCGGCCGGCCCGAAGCTCATGCCCTGCATGCGCGGTGAGGCGGTGGCGATCTCCTCCAGGTTGGCCACGCCCAGCGCGGTCTCGAGGATCGCGTGGATCAGCAGCGGCTTCTGGATCCCGTTGCGGGACTCCAGCTGGGCCAGCAAGCGGTCCACATAATGGATGTCCCACGGCCCCTCGACCTTGGGAACCATGATCACGTCGAGCTTGTCGCCGATCTCGCCCACCAGCGTGGTGAGGTCGTCGAGGACCCAGGGGGAGTCGAGGGCGTTGACGCGGGTCCAGAGGGCGGTCTGGCCCAGGTCGGTCTCCTTGCCCGCCTTGACCAGGCCGGCGCGCGCGGCCTCCTTGCGGTCGACCGGGATGGCGTCCTCGAGGTTGCCCAGCAGGATGTCGGTCTTCTGGGCGATGTCGCCGGCCTTGGCGACCATCTTTTCGTTGGAGAAGTCGAGGAAGTGGATCATCCTCGACGGCGTGAACGGGATCTCTCCCTGGGGAGTGGGGGCGCCCTGGCAGAGCGGCTTGAAGAAATCTCTGGGGTTGCGCATCGCGCCTGAGGCTATCGCTAGATTCGTCGCGTTCATGGATACCGATCAAGCAACGCGCGAGGCCACGGGGGCCCGCCAGTACGGCCGCTATCTCGAGGAGTTCGAGGTAGGCGCCGTATACAAGCACTGGCCCGCCAAGACGGTCACCGAATCCGACGACCACCTGTTCTGCCTCATCACCATGAACCACCACCCGCTGCACATCAACGACGTGTACGCGGCGCAATCCCAGCAGGGGCGCAACGTGGTGGTAGGGCCGCTGGTCTACTCGCTGGCCCTGGGCATGTCGGTCGGCGACGTGTCGGGTAAGGCGATCGCCAACCTGGCGACCGAGGACCTCAAGCACCCGGCCCCGGTGTTCCACGGCGACACGCTGTTCTGCGAGTCCGAGGTGCTGGAGGTGACGCCGTCGCGCTCCAAGCAGGATCGCGGCGTGGTGAAGGTCCATACCCGCGTCCTCAACCAGGACGGCACGCTGGTCGCGGAGTTCAAGCGGGCGGTGCTGGTGCCCCGCAAGCAGCCGGGCAACGGGGAGGCCCCCCCGGCGGAGGGCGCCGTCGAGTAGGGCGCCGTCCGGGCCCGGCGTTGCGTTCGGCCTCATGCTCTCGAAGAACGTCCCGCAGGCGCGACGCGGCCTGCTCGCGGCCTTGATCGCCGTGGTCCTCGTAATGGCCTCGGTGGCTCCGGCGCTCGGCCGGAGTTCCACCCCGGGCGGCGGTCAGACCGGCACCGCGCCGGTCCCGACCAAGCCCACGGACGGCCCCACGACACTCCCCTTCACCGGGCCGGATCCCGGCCTGCTGCTCGCTGTCGGCATCGGGGTGCTGGGCGTGGGGGTGTGCCTGCGGCGAGTCGCGCGCCCCGCGAACTGAGGCGTTTCAGCCTCGGCCGGCGCGCCGACAGCCTCCCGCGTTAGGCTCGCCGCGTGTTCGGGAAGGTCGTGTACTGGCTCGCCGTGCTGGTGGTCTCCCTCGCCCTCGTGGTAGGGCTCGTGCTGTTCTTCGAGTCGCGCGACCAGTCCCAGATCGACGACGGTGGCGCCACCATCGAACGACTCTAAGTCACCCGCGGCGCCTCCCGGCGCACGAACTTCGCGAAGACCACTATTCGCTGCGCCGCGCTGTAGAGGGGGTGGCACGCGCTCAGGATCAGGCGCTCGTATCCCACCTTGTCCTTGACCGAGAGGTTCGTCGGGTCGACGATGCGCGTCTTCTCGACCTCGTACACGAAGCTGCCATCGGTGGTGTCCACCACCACCTCGTCCCCGGGCTTGAGCTTGTCGATCTGGCGGAACGGCGCGCCGTGGGTGGTTCGGTGGCCGGCGATGCCCACTGTCCCCCCCTTGCCGGGCAGCGGCGTGTCGTCGTAGTGGCCCGGCCCCTTGCGCAGGTCATCGGTGTCGGTCCCCTCCACCACGAGGTACGACTTGTCGATCGTCGGCAGGGTGATCTTCCCGATGGCGTCCCCGGGCAGGGGCTTGCCATTTTTGACGCGCTCGGGAGCGTCCGCCAGCGCCGATTCCAGGGCGTTTTGGCGCACCAGCGACGTCACGTAGGAGATCGGCTCCTGCCAGGTCAGCGTGGCCCCGGCATCGGCGATGAGCAGGACTCCGCTCACCGTCAGGACAGACGCCACGAAGCGCAGGAAGGGCCGCATCGATGTCGGAGTGTAGGCGCACGGTAGGTAGCCTTACGCCGCCCCTGATCACGACTGAGGAGCCCATGGAGAGCAACACCACCGCCGCCCCGCCGACCTCCCACGCCAAGCTGCGGGCCTGGGTTGACGAGGTGACGGAGCTGGCGCAGCCGGATGCCGTCCACTGGTGCGACGGCTCGGCGGAGGAGTACGACAAGCTCTGCGCCCAGCTGGTCGAGGCCGGGACCTTCGAGAAGCTCTCCGACGCCAAGCGTCCCAACTCCTACCTGGCCCGCTCGGACCCCGGTGACGTGGCCCGGGTCGAGGACCGCACCTTCATCTGCTCCGCGGACGAGGCCGACGCCGGCCCGACCAACAACTGGCGCGACCCCGACGAGATGCGCGGCACGCTCCGCGAGCTCTTCGCCGGCTCCATGCAGGGCCGGACCCTGTACGTGGTGCCGTTCTCCATGGGCCCGCTCGGGTCGCCGATCGCTCACGTGGGCGTGCAGCTGACCGACTCGGCCTACGTGGCGACGTCGATGCGGATCATGACCCGCATGGGCAAGGGCGCACTGGACGTGCTGGGCGAGGACGGCGAATTCGTCCCCTGCCTGCACTCGGTCGGCGCCCCCAACGACACGTCGTCGTGGCCCTGCAACGCGGACAACAAGTACATCGTCCACTTCCCGGAGACCCGCGAGATCTGGTCGTTCGGGTCGGGCTACGGCGGCAACGCGCTGTTGGGCAAGAAGTGCTTCGCGCTGCGGATCGCCTCGATCATGGCCCGTGACGAGGGCTGGCTGGCCGAGCACATGCTGATCCTCAAGCTGACCTCACCCGAGGGCGAGGTCAAGCACGTCGCGGGCGCCTTCCCGTCGGCCTGTGGCAAGACCAACCTGGCCATGCTCATCCCGACGCTCGAGGGCTGGGAGGTCGAGACCGTCGGCGACGACATCGCCTGGATGAAGTTCGACGACGACGGCCGTCTTCGCGCGATCAACCCCGAGTACGGGTTCTTCGGCGTGGCGCCGGGCACCGGCGAGAAGACCAACCCCAACGCGATGGCCACCGTGCGCGAGAACTCGATCTTCACCAACTGCGCGAAGACCGACGGCGACGACGTGTGGTGGGAGGGGATGACCGAGGACCCCCCGAGCCACCTGATCGACTGGCACGGCAACGACTGGACGCCGGACGCCGACAAGCCGGCTGCGCATCCCAACGCGCGCTTCACCACGCCGGCCGGCCAGTGCCCATCGATCGCCGACAATTGGGAGGACCCCGACGGCGTGCCGATCGACGCCTTCCTGTTCGGCGGCCGCCGCGCCACCGTGGTGCCGCTGGTCCACGAGGCCACCTCGTGGGAGCACGGCGTCTTCCTGGGCTCGATCATGGGCTCCGAGAAGACCGCGGCGGCGGCGGGAGAGGTCGGCGCCCTGCGCTTCGACCCGATGGCGATGCTGCCCTTCTGCGGCTACCACATGGCGGACTACTTCTCGCACTGGCTGGCGATCGGCAAGCACGAGGGCGCGGTTCTGCCGAAGATCTTCATGGTCAACTGGTTCCGCAAGGACGAGGACGGCAAGTTCCTGTGGCCCGGGTTCGGCGAGAACTCGCGCGTGCTGGCGTACATCTTCCGCCGCTGTGACGACGACGCCGAGGCGGTCGAGACGCCGATCGGGCTGGTGCCCAAGGTCGAGTCGCTCGACCTGGAGGGCCTGGACATCTCTGACGTGGCGATGGACGAGCTGCTGCGCGTCGAGCCCGAGGAATGGAAGGCCCAGCTGTCGCAGGTCCGCGAGCACTTCGCCCAGTTCGGCGACAAGCTGCCCGACGAGCTGCGCGTGCAGGTCGAAGCGCTCGACAACCAGCTCTAGTGAGGCTCTGAGGCGCCGCTGGCCGGCGGGCGGGACTCCTCGGCGAGCGACGTGATGGTGAGGTCGCCGCGGGAGGCGCTCTCCAGCACGTCGGTGGCCTCCTCGGCCGAGCGCGAGTAGAGCTCGACCAGCATGTGGATGACGATCGTCCCGTCGTCTTCGTGCTTGTGGAAGCGCACGTGGGTGAAGAACTCGCGCGTGCCGTGTTCGCCGAAGGCGGCGAAGGCCAGGTGGTCGGCGGCCTCGGGGCCCGAGCAGGACTCGACCTGGTCGGCCTCCACGCCCACCGTGCACGAGGCCACCCACGGGGTCCCGGTGACCATCCGCTCCCAGCGGTCCTCCACGGCCTCGATCCGGCTGATGCGGCGCCCGTCCTCGTCGTAGGAGACGAGGTTGAGGTGGGGCTGGTCGTGCAGGCAGTCAAGGCACTGCACGACGGCCTCCTGCACCTCCTCGACGGGGTCCACGGCCTCGCCCGTCTCGGGATCCACCTTGAGGATCCCCTCGTAGTGCAGCTGGACTTCCAGGTTCTGAGACCAGCAGCGGTAGCAGCGCAGCCAGCTCGACCGTGTGCCCACGGAATCCTGTGCGGAACCCTCCATCGCCTTCATTATCCTCGCAGGGGTGAACGCGAACAGCGGTGCGCCGGTCCTGTTCGTGGACGTGGACGGAGTGATCAGCCTCTTCGGCTTCGATCCAGGCATCACGGAGATGCCCGGTCCCTTCCACTGGATCGACGGCGTAGCTCACTGCATCCCGACCGGCGGCGGAGACCGGCTGAGGCGCCTGGCCCAGCGCTACGAGCTGGTCTGGGCCACCGGTTGGGAAGAGAAGGCCAACGAGTACCTGCCCCACATCCTCTCGCTCGACGAGCCCGAGTTGCCCTGGCTGACCTTCGACGGCCGGGCGGTGTTCGGCACCGCGCACTGGAAGCTGGAGGCCATCGAGGAGTACGCGCGGGGGCGCCCCGCCGCCTGGATCGACGACAGCCTGGATGACACCTGCCGACACTGGGCCGCGGGCCGGCGGGAGCCGACGCTGCTGGTGGAGACGGCGTCGGACGAGGGCCTGACCGACGCTCAGGTGGAGCGGCTGCTCGATTGGGCTCAAAAAGTCGCGCCCTCTGCCGCCGCCTAGTGCGGACGCTGCGGGCCGCTCCGCTCGTAGCCCTCGCCCTGGCTGGCTGTTCGCTGGGCGGGAGCGACGACCCTAAGCCGGTCACGGGCGCGCCCCGCGACGTGGCGCGGCTGGTGGGCGACCTGAACACCGCCACGCGCAAGGGCGAATACCGCCGCATCTGCGAGCAGCTCTTCACCTCCTCGGCCCGCCGTCGGGCCGGCGGCAAGGACTGTCCGTCGCTCCTGCGCTCGACGGCCCGTGGGCTGCGGAATCCGAGCATCGAGCTGGTGTCGATACGGGTCACCCCGAAGCAGGCGCTGGCCCGCGTGCGAACACGGGCAGCCGGCCAGGCGCCGATCGTCGACCAGCTCGTCATGCGACGCGAAGGCGGCGTGTACCGGATCGAGGCGCTGAGTTGATCGGCGCCGTCCTGGCGGGCGGGGCCGGCCGGCGCCTGGGACGGGGCTCGAAGGCCGCGGTCGAGGTCCGAGGCCGGCCGCTCATCAGCTGGCCGCTGGCGGCGCTCGGCTCAGTGTGCGACAGGGTGGCGGTGGTGTGCAAGCCGGGGACCGACTTGCCCGAGCTCGACGCGCCCGCCGAGCGCTGGGACGAGCCCGACTACCCCCAGCACCCGCTCGTCGGCATCGCGCACGCGCTGGAGCGGGCGGGGGAGCCCGTGCTGGTGTGCGCGGCCGACATGGCCTGGGTGACCGCCGACGCCTGCCGGTCGCTGGTGGACGCCGCGGGAGCCGGGGGAGGAGCGCCCGCGGTGGCGGTGGCAGGCGGAGTGCTGCAGCCCGTGTTCGGCGTGTACTCGCCGGTGGCGCTGGACACCTTCCGAGCGGCGGACTCCGACGCCGCGCTCACGGCCACCGTGGAGTCGCTGGACCCGGTGCGGGTGGCGTTGCCGCCGCCGCTGGTGCGCAGCGTGAACACGCCGGAGGATCTGGCTCTCCTAGAGTCCGCGCCGTGAAGATGAGGGCCGCGGTGCTCGAGGAGTTCGGGCAGCCGCTAGAGGTGCAGGAGGTGGAGCTGGCGGAGCCGCGAGCCGGTGAGGTCTTGGTGCGGCTGGAGGCCTGCGGCGTCTGTCACACCGACCTCTACACCGCCTCCGGCGCCGACCCTTCCGGCTACGCCCCGGCCGTGCTGGGCCACGAGGGGTGCGGAATCGTCGAGCAGGTGGGGGAGGGCGTCCGCGATGTCGCCGCCGGCGACCGCGTGGTGACGCTGTTCTCGCCCCAGTGCCGGGAGTGCATCCACTGCCTCAGCCCGCGCACCAACCTGTGCCTGGCCATCCGCGACGAGCAGAACCAGGGCCATCTGCCCGACGGCACGGTACGCCTCTCCCGTAACGGAGAGCCCATCCGCCACTTCATGGGCACGTCCACGTTCGCCGAGTACACCGTGATGCCGGAGATCGCCCTGGCGAAGGTCGATCCCGAGGCCTCACCCGACCGGGCGGCCCTGTTCGCCTGCGGGCTCTCCACGGGCCTGGGCGCGGCGATGTACACGGCAGGGGTCGAGCCGGGCTCCTTCTGCGTGGTATTCGGCGCCGGGATGGTCGGCCTGGGCGCCGTGGCCGGGTGCCGGCTGCAGGGAGCGGAGCGGATCGTGTGCGTGGACCTGTCGCAGGACCGCCTCGAGCTGGCTCGCGGCCAGGGGGCCACCGACCTCATGATCGGCGGGCCCGACGCGGTCGCCGAGATCCTGGAGATGACCGACGGCTTCGGCGCCGACTACACCTTCGAGGCCACCGGCAACGTCGCCGTCATGCGCCAGGCCGTGGAGGCCGCGCGCATGGGGTGGGGGTTGTGCACAGTGGCCGGTGTAGCGGGCAAGGGAGAAACGCTCGACGTCGTCCCGCGCTTCCTGATCACCGGCCGGCGCATCGCGGGTTCGTCGTTCGGGGGGGTCAAGGGCCGCGACCAGGTGCCCGAGCTGGTGCGCCGGTACCTGGACGGTGACCTCGACGTCGACCCGTTCGTGTCCCACCGGATGAAGCTGGGCGACGTCAACCAAGCCTTCGAGCTGATGGAGGCCCACGATGGGATAAGGAGCGTGATCGAGTTCTCGTGATTCTGCAAAGGGTCGAACACCCGGACTGGCTCTCGAACGCCTACTCGGTGATCGACGAGCCCGGAGGCCACGGGGTCTTGGTGGACGGCAACGGCGTGATCGAGCCGCTGCTGGAGCGCGTCGATCGCGAGGGCACGGAGATCACCCACGTGCTGGTGACCCACCACCACGCAGACCACGTGGTCGACGTGGAGGAGACCGCCGAGCGCTTCGGCGTCCCGGTCCTGCGCCACCCCGACCTGGACCGCGTGACCTCGGGCTCACTGCAGATCGAGGCCATCCCCACCCCCGGACACTGCGCCGACCACCTGGCGCTGCTGATCAACGGCACCGACTGCATCACCGCCGACGTGCTGTTCAAGGGCACCGTGGGCGGCACCCGCGCCCCGGGCCATACGACCTTCGAGGACCTGCGGAGCTCGATCATGGACCGGCTGATGACCCTCCCGGGCGAGACCCGCCTGCACCCGGGCCACAAGGAGCCCACCACCGTTGCCGAGGAGTGGGAGAACAACCCGTTCATCCGCATCTGGCGCGGCCTGGACGAGGAGGGCTCCGACCGCTGCCGGGTGGGGGAGGAGGACGCGACCCTGGTCCTCTGGGCCCCCGACTACGACGGGACCAACAAGGCCTGGGTGCGGTTCGAGTCCGGCGAGGACGTCGTGGTGGGCGGCTCACAGGTAGACCGCAACGTCTAGGCCGGTCAGCCGCGGAGCAGCAGGCCGACGAGCGTGAGAACGAAAGCGATCTGACCGACGCCCAGTGCGGTGCCGAGGTCGGCCGCCCCCACCAGGAGGGCCACCCCCGTAGCCAGCGCCGTTACCCCGATGAGAACGGCGGCCTGGGCGAAGAACCTCACCGGAGGCGGCGCTCCAACGAAACAACGAGAGAGGCGACGTCGGCGGCCGGGTCCTCGCCTTCGAGGAGCCGCTCCGCCTCGCGCCGGCCCCCGAGAGCGCGCAGCGCCGCCTCGCCGTGCTCGACGACCAGCTCCCGCAGGGCCGCGAGCCGGCGCGTGTGAAGCCGGGCGGCCGAGAGGTCGAGGCCGGCCCGGTGCTCGTCGAGCGCCGCGGCCAGTTTCTCGATGCCCTCGGGCGGCGGCAGCGAGGAGACGGCCACCACCGGGGTTCGGCGAGCGCCCAGAGCGATGAGCGCCTGCGAGAGGTCGCGGCGCGCGGTCAGCGCGACGTCGCCGAGGTCGGACTTGGTCACGACCAGGACGTGCGGCACCTCCATGATTCCCGCCTTGAGGAACTGGAGGGTGTCGCCCGATCCGGGCTGGACCACCACGGCGACCGTGTCGGCGACCTCCTCCACGTCGGTCTCCGACTGCCCGACGCCGACGGTCTCCACGACCACCACGTCGTATGCGGCGGCGAGTGCCTCGGCCGCCTCACGGGTCGGCGCTGCCAGGCCGCCCAGCCTGCCGCCTGCGGCGGTCGAGCGGATGAGCACGCCGTCGTCGCGGGGGTCGTGATCGATGCGGGCGCGGTCGCCCAGCAGCGACCCGCCGGAGCGCTTGCTCGAGGGGTCCACGGCCAGCACGGCCACGGTGCGCCCTTCTGCGCGCCAGTGGGCCACCAGCGCGGACAGCAGCGAGGACTTGCCGGCGCCCGGGGGCCCCGTGACGCCGATGAGGTGGGCGGGCGCCTCACCGCCCAGCGCGGCGGGGGAGACCTCGGCCAGAAGCTGAGCTGTGCGCTCGCGGGCTCCCGGCGACCGGTCCTCGATCAGGTTGAGGGCGGCGGGCGCCGCGGACCGATCGCCCTGCCGTAGCCGCCTGCCGAGCTCTTCGGGCCCCATGGCGGCGTGACGCTATCGGGGTTATGGTGGGCAAATGATCCGCAGACGCCTCACCTACGCCAACGTCGTCGCCACCCTCGCGCTGTTCCTGGCGCTGGGAGGCAGCTCCTACGCCCTGACAGTGGGCTCGGGCTCGATCAGGAACAACAGCATCCGCAGCGTGGACGTACGTAACGGCAGCCTCCAGGACCGGGACATCAAGCGCGGCGGCTTGGGCGCTCGGGCAGTCAAGGAGAGCTCGCTGGGGACGGTGAACGCGGCGCGGACGGTGAACGGCACGATCACCGTCATTGCGACCGGCGTCGGGAGCGTCAGGGCGGAATGCCCGGGCAGCTACCGCGTCCTTAGCGGCGGCGCATCGGTGATCGGCAGCGGGAGCCTCTTCGCGAGCAAGCCCGACCCGGAGTCCAGTGGAGCGGCCACGTCGTCCGGATGGCGTGCGTCACGCAACGGCCCCGGAGAGGTGCGCGCCTACGCGATCTGCGTGGCCGAGTGATGCTCGGCCACTAGCTCCACGATGTCTCCCATGATCCGGGAGACCTCGAAGTCCTTCGGGGTGTAGACGCGGGCGACACCGGCGTCCAGCAGGGCCGCGCCCATCGGCCGGCGGGATGATGCCGCCCACCACCACGGGCACGTTCACGCCGGCCTCGTCGAGCTCCCGCAGGACGTCGGGGATCAGCTCGGCGTGGGAGCCGGAGAGGATCGAGAGGCCGACGACGTGCACGCCTTCCTGGACCGCGGTGGCGGCGATGCGTGAGGGCGTCAGCCGGATTCCCTCGTAGACCACGTCCATGCCCGCGTCGCGGGCGCGGACCGCGATCTGCTCGGCGCCGTTGGAGTGCCCGTCGAGGCCGGGCTTGCCGACCAGGATCTTCACCCGCCGGCCCAGTGCCTCGGACACGCGCTCGACGCGGTCGCGCAGCTCGGTCAGAGCCGAGTCCTCGGGCGCGGCAGCGGCCTCGCCAACGCCGGTGGGGGCGCGGTAGTCGCCGAAGCTCTCGCGCAGGGCGCCGGCCCACTCGCCGGTGGTGACGCCGGCGGCCGCGCAGGCCAGCGTGGCCGGCATGACGTTCACCGACTCGTCCGCCGCGGCGGCGCGCAGCTCGGACATCGCGCGCTCCACTTCGGCCTCGTCACGCTGTGAGCGCCACTCGCGGACGGCCTCGATGGAGTTGCGCTCCACGGCCGGGTCCACCCGCAGAATGCCGCCGTCCTCGCCCTCCTGCAGTGGCGACGCCTCGTGCTCGGTGTAGACGTTCTGGCCCACCACCTTGTGCTCGCCCCGCTCGATGGCGCCCACGCGGGCGCGGTGGGACTCCACCAGCTGCGTCTTCATGTACGGCACCGCGTCCACGGCGCCGCCGTGCTCGGCCACTACCGCCATCTCGGCCCGGGCGCCCTCGACCAGCTCGTCGACCAGGCCCTCCATCACGTGCGAGCCCTCGAAGATGTCGGGGTAGTCGAGCAGGTCGGTCTCGTAGGCCAGGATCTGCTGGATGCGCAGCGACCACTGCTGGTCCCACGGCCGCGGCAAGCCAAGCGCCTCGTTCCAGGCCGGCAGCTGCAGCGCACGGGCGCGAGCGTTGCGCCCGATGGTCACCCCGAGGGCCTCGAGCACGATCCGGATGATGTTGTTCTCGGGCTGTGCCTCGGTCAGGCCCAGTGAGTTGACCTGCACGCCGTAGCGCATGCGCAGGAACTTCGGGTCCTCCACGCCGTAGCGCTCACGGCCGAGCTGCTCCCACAGCCGGCCCATCGCCCGCAGCTTGGCGTGCTCCTCGACGAAGCGGATGCCTGCGTTGACGAAGAAGGAGATGCGGCCGAACACCTTCGGGAACACCTCGTCGGACACGCGCGGGCGCACCTCGTCGAGCACCGCCTGGGCGGTGGAGAGCGCGAAGGCGATCTCCTGCACCGGCGTCGCGCCGGCCTCCTGGAGGTGGTAGGAGCAGATGTTGATCGGGTTCCACTTCGGCACCTCCTCGACGGTGAACGCGATCATGTCCGCGATCAGGCGCATCGAGGGCTCGGGCGGGAACGCGTAGGTCCCGCGGGAGAGGAACTCCTTGATGATGTCGTTCTGGGTGGTGCCCGACAGGGCGTCGCGGGCGACGCCGTTCTCCTCCGCGGTGGCCATGTACAGCGCGAGCAGCCAGGCCGCGGTGGCGTTGATCGTCATCGACGTGTTCATCTCGTCGAGCGGGATGCCGTCGAGCAGCGTGTGCATGTCGCCCTTGTGGGCGATGGAGACGCCGACCTTGCCGACCTCGCCCCGCGACAGCTCGTGGTCGGGGTCGTAGCCGGTCTGAGTGGGCAGGTCGAAGGCCACCGACAGGCCGGTCTGGCCCTTGGCCAGGTTCTTGCGGTACAGCTCGTTGGAGTCCTTGGCCGTCGAGTGGCCGGCGTAGGTGCGCATCACCCACGGGCGGTCGGGCTCGGGCAGACGGTGCTCAGACACGGCCGCCCATTCTACGTCCCGGCCAGCTCTTGGAGCCCGGAAAGCGACGGCACGTACAGGTACTCGCCCCCGCGGGTGAGCACGAACGGGCGCCGGCGGCGCACGAAACGGGGCGGGTTTCCGGGGAGCGTCATGCGCGCCTCGCCGTCGCCGCCGAGCATCAGATCGGGCTCGCGGCCGAGCCCGAACGCGTCCCCGTCGTTGCACCACTGGGTCTGAATGACCTCGAACTGGCGCTCGATCGAGGCGCAGAAGCAGACGAAGATCAGCCCCCGCTTGGCGCAGTCGTCATCGGTCACGCCGTCCGGCAGCCGCTCGCCGTAGGGCATGCCGCGGCGGATGATGCGGTGACGGCGGGAGAGCCGGGCGCCGAAGCCCAGCGCGTCGCGGGGGTTGGTGCGGCGAACGTGGGCGCCGACCGGGCAGCGCAGGCCCTCGGGGTCGTCGGAGAAGCGGAAGTCGTTCTGCTCGGCCGCGTCGCGCGCCAGCGCCAGCGGGCTGCCGTCGTGGTGCCGGCCGATGATCCGGGCGGCCAGGGCCGCCTGCTCGGGGTCGCCATCGCCGGCGTGCTCGGAGAGGAAGCGCCTGAAGCCGGCGACGTCCTGGTGGAGCTTGCGCAGCACCATGTAGGAGGCGTTGCGGCCCAGCGAGCCGGCCGGGCCAGCGCCGCCAGGATGTCGCGGGTGGTGGCCTCCGGATAGGCGCTCCAGTAATGGGAGGCGACGAACTCGTTTCGGCTCACCCAGTCCTTGAAGCGGGAGGTCGGCGCGAGGCGGGGCCAGCCGTGGGCGCTGCCCCACAGGGCCCACATCCCCTTCGGGAAGACGTGACAGAAGGCCTCGAGGTAGGAGTGCCAGTTGCCGTTGAAGTTGCTCTCGAACAGCAGGTGGCGCGAGTTCAGCCGGCGGCCGTCGATCCGGAGACCACGGCGAAGCGCGCGAAGTAGATGCGCTGGAGCTTGAGCAGGGTCCAGCGCTGAAGCGGGAGCACCCGGGCCAGCCCGAACCAGGCCCACAGCCACAGCGGCCAGCCGCGGCGGATGGGGGTGAGGATCGTGAGCGCCGTCGCCCGGCCGCGCTCGTTGCCGGTCGGGCTCAAGGCCCGCCCAGGGCGCGCTCGCGCAGCGGCCCGGCTCGTCCGGCGATGAACCCCAGGCCGAGCTCCGTGGCGGTCGCCAGCGCCCGGCCGGCCAGCTCGGCGGCCCGCTCGCTGTCCCCGGGCCCGGCCCGGTCCAACAGCACCCGCGCGAGGTCGCCCTCGGCGTGCGCGGCCCACGGCCGCGCTCCCCAGCGCCGGTTGTCGGCCACAGCGGCCTCCAGGTGCTCCACCGCGGCGTCGGTGCCCCCGAGCATCCCCTCCGCCAGCCCGAGGTAGCGCGAAGCCGACCCGATCGAGATGGTGGCCACGCGGCCCAGCACCACCTGGCGGCCGGAGTAGGGCACCAGCTGGTCGCGCAACGCGGTGGCGGCTTCGGTGTGGCCGATCTTCGCCGCGCAGTCCGCCGCGCGGCAGGCGGCGAGCAGCCAGTGGCTGTCGCGTCGCGCCCCCGCGAAGCCGGCCGCGGCGGCCACCTCCAGCTCCTGGGCGGCCTCGGACGAGCGGCCCTGCTCGGCCAGCAGCAGCGCGAGCGTGCAGCGCCACCCGGCCAGCGTGGGGTACCGCTCGACGAAGGCCCTCAGCGGCACCTCGATCTCCTCCAGGCGCCCCTGCAGATAGCGCTGGGTGCTGATCTGGATCGCGTGGATGTGGCGGGCGTTGCGCTCGTCGGCGTGCAGGCCGACGGCGAGCGCCTCCTCGGCCAGCCGCTCGGCCTCGTCCAGTCGGCCGGCCATCAGGGCGCGCAGCGAGCGCAGGGTGTCCACGTGCCACGAGAAGCGGGGCTGGTGGAGGTAGCGGGCGCGCGAGCGCAGGGATTCGAGCTGGGCGTCGGCCTCCGCGACCTCGCCCTTCTCCAGCAGGCACGTGACCAAGAACGCGCCGTCGCGCAGCGCCGTCTCGCGATCGCCCGCCTGCTCGGCCAGCTCCTGGGCCCGCCGCGAAGCGGCCAGCCGCTCGTCGAGGTTGTCGGGCGCCCAGGTGGCGGCCAGGCGGGCGTCGAGCACCGAGGCCAGCGCGCCGGGGTCGCCGATCCGCTCGGCGATGCCGACCGCCTCCGCGCTGAGTGCGTCCGCCCGCTCGTCGGAGGGCGCGTAGTAGAGCTCGGTCGAGAGCCGTGCCAGCACGGCCGCGCGCAGCAGCGTGTCGCCCGGACCGAGCGCGGTGAGTGCGTCCTCGAGCACGGCCACCACCGCTTCGTCCACCAACCCGCTGGTCCAGTAGCGCCCGGCGTACCCCAGCGCCGCCTGAGCCTGGCGCTCGGCGTGGCCCAGCCGCGCGGACAGCTCTGCCGCCTCCAGGAAGCCCGCCCGCGCGGCGACAGGGTCGCCGGCCTTGCGCAGCGCCGCCCCGAGCTCGAGCAGCAGGTCGCGCCGGCGGGAGGGGTCCCCGCCCTCGGGACGCAGCTCCAGCGCCGCGAGCGCGCGGCGGTACAGCCGCGCAGCCTCCTCGTAGGCAAGTAGGCCCATCGCCCGGTCGCCGGCGAGCGCCGCCAGCTCGATGCCGCGATCGGGCGCCACGGCGGGCACGGCCTCGAGCCAGTGGTGGGCGAGCTCGGCCAGCCGGGGCTCGGGGTCCTCCGCGTACAGGCGCTCGAGCGCCTCGGCGCAGCGGCGGTGGGTCTGAGCGCGCTCCCGGGCGCTCAGGCCCTCGAGCAGTACCTCGCGGAAGAGCGCATGGGAGAAGCGGATCCGGCCCGGTGCGCCGGCGCCCGCGACTACTCGTCGGTCGAACGCCTCGTCGAGCACCTCAAAGGCCTCGGGCTCCTCGACGGCGCCCTCCAGCGCGGGCAGGGTGAACTCCTTGCCCAGCGCCGCCGCGGTGGCCAGAACACCCAGCGCGTCGTCGCTCAGCGGCGCCAGGCGGCGCCGGACCGCCTCGCGGACGCCGGCCGGGAGGGGCAGCTCGCCGCCGCGCAGGGTCTCGGGGCGGTCGAGCCGTCCCTCGGCGTGAAGCAGCCGCACCACCTCGCCCAGGAAGAACGGGTTGCCCTCGGTCACCTCGTGCAGCTCCGCGGCCACCCGCGGGTCCTGGGCGGCGCCGGTGCGGTGGTGGATCAGGGTCCCCACCTCGCTGGGGTCGAGCCCGGCGATCCACAGCGGCGTCGCCTCCCGGGCCACGCGCGCCACCACGTCCCTGGTGTCCGGCTCGAGCTCCTCCGGCCTCAGGGTCACCACCACCATGACGGGCAGGCGGCGCAGGTCGCGGGCCAGGAACTCGAGCAGCAGCACGGAGGGAACGTCCGCCGCGTGCAGGTCGTCGAGCACGATCACCATCGGTCGCCCGGCGGCGCGCTCCTCCACGAAAGAGGTGAACGAGTCGAACAGCGCGAAGCGCGCGTCCTCGGTGTCCTCGCCCTCGCCGGTCTGCGGGTCGGGCCCCAGCGGCCCCAGGCCCTCGGCGCCGCCGGGCTCCGCGCGCTGCATCGCGCGGACCACCTGCGTCCATGCCCAGTAGGCCGGCGCCCCGCCGCCCTCCCAGCACCGGCCCCAGAAGGTGTCCAGCCCGGCCTCCCCGGCCACGCCCTCGGCCGCGTCCGCGAGCCGAGTCTTGCCCACCCCGGGCTCGCCCGAGAGCATCCACAGAGAGCCGCGGCCGGCGGCGGTCCTGCTGATCGCCTGCGCCAGCTCACCCAGCTCGTGCTCTCGCCCCACCAGGTCCGACGACGCCCGCGGGGTCGGGACGGCAGCGGCCACCGGGCGACCGAGGCGCTCGGAGCGCAGCGAGTACAGCGGCCAGCGGCCGGGAACGCCCTTCAGCGTGTGGGTGCCGTGCTCGGCGAGGTCGAAGTCCTCGCCGGGCAGCAGGTCGCGCACCGGGGCCGAGACCAGCACTTCGCCCGCCTCCGCGAGGCCGCTGACCCGTGCCGCGACGTGGACCGCCATCCCCGTGAGGGTGGTCTCGGAGCGCTCGACCTCGCCCAGGTGCACCCCGGCGCGCAGCTCGATCCCCAGCGGCCGCACCGAGGCGATCGCCTGCTCGGCGCAGCGCACCCCGGCGCCCGGGGAGGGGAACGCGAAGAACAGGCCGTCGCCCGCCTTGGTGATCAGCTCGCCGCCGTGCCTGGAGGCCGCTTCGGCCACCACTTCGTAGTGGCGCTCCAGCAGGTCGCGCCAGCCACTGTCCTCGAGCCGCGCGATGTGCTCGGTGGAGCCGACGATGTCGGTGAAGAGCAGGGTCTTCACAGCGCGCCCGGGGTGCGCACGTGAGCCTGCTCCCTGCTTCTGCGCGGGCACGAAAGCTACCTCGCGCGGAGCTTACCCCGGGCGGCACTTGGGAACGTTACGGATGTGCCGACCAGAGTGATAGACCTCATGCACCAGGGCAACGACCGGGTCATCTGCGCCTACGAGCTCAACGACGGGCTGATCGTGGATCCGGGCCCCACGAGCTGCCTCGACGCCCTGCTGGAGGGGCTGGGGGACGTCGAGCCGCGCGCGCTGATGCTCACCCACATCCACCTCGACCACGCCGGCGCCGCCGGGACGCTGACCGCCCGCTATCCCGACCTGAAGGTGTTCGTGCACGAGATCGGGGCCCCGCACCTGGTCGACCCCTCCAAGCTCGTCACCAGCGCCTCCCGCCTGTACGGCGACGCCATGGAGGCCCTGTGGGGCGCCATCGAGCCCGTGCCCGAGGACCGGATCCACATCCTCAAGGGCGGCGAGAGCGTGGAGGGGCTGCTGGTGGCACCCACCCCGGGCCACGCCTACCACCACGTCGCCTACCTGTCCGACGAGGGCGACGCCTTCGTGGGCGACGTCGCCGGGGTGCGCGTGCCGCCCCACCAGCACACGCTCGCGCCCACCCCACCGCCCGAGATCGACGTGGAGGCCTGGCTCGACTCCCTCCATACCGTGACGGCCTGGGACCCGGCCGCCCTGTGCCTGACCCACTTCGGCAGGGTTACCGACGTGGAGGACCAGATGCACCGCGTGCGCACCTCGCTGCTCGACAACGCCGACCTGGCCCGCCAGGAGGGCGAGGAGGCGTTCATCCGCGACGTCGACGCGGCCTCGGCAGCCGCCACCGACGAGGTGGCCGCCGAGCGGCTGCGCCAGGCGGCACCCACCGACCAGCTCTACATGGGGCTGGAGCGCTACTGGCGAAAGCGGGCGGAGCGCGAGTCGGCCGCATGAGCACCGAGGTGATCGAGGTCCCGCGGGTCGAGGACCCGGGCGGGGGCACGGGCGGGGAATGGCGCGTGATCGTGCTGAACGACGACCACAACACCTTCGACGGGGTGGCGGCGGCGCTCGCCCGCGTGATCCCGGGAATCTCTCTCGACCAGGGGTACGCCATCGCGGACAAGATCCACAACTCGGGCCAGGCCATCGTCTGGTCGGGCCCCAAGGAGCCGGCCGAGCTCTACTGGGAGCAGCTCAACGAAGCGGGCCTGACCATG
This sequence comes from uncultured Thermoleophilaceae bacterium, assembly GCA_963830065.1. Lineage (GTDB taxonomy): Bacteria > Actinomycetota > Thermoleophilia > Solirubrobacterales > Thermoleophilaceae > JACCZR01. Next base: position 181,902 of record CAWHLA010000008.1, on the reverse strand, counting down.
GCTCCCCTGGAGCGGGCCTGATGCGCCTCGCTCGCTACGGGGAGCTGGATGCGTTCACCACGCTGGACGGCTCGGAGATCCGCGAGTACGCCCACACCGACGTGCAGAGCCTGGCCGAGGCGACGGTCCCGCCCAGCGGAGCCACCGCCGCTCACTTCCACCGGACCTCGGAGGAGCTCTACCTGTTCACCGCCGGCGAAGGCCTGATGAGCCTTGGCGAGGAGCGCTTCGACGTGGTCGCGGGCGACTGCGTGACGATCCCGCCCGGGGTCGAGCACAAGCTGTGGAATCGGAGCGAGAGCCGGCCGCTGGTGCTGCTCTGCTCCTGCTCACCGGCCTATTCGCACGAGGACACCGTCCTCACCGAATAAAGCGCACGCGTCGGGTCACGACTTGTGACCGCGACCCCGCACAGGCGATCCGCACCTTCAGGCGGTGGCGGCCCGGCTTGGCCTTCCTGCTCACCCCGAGCGTGATCAGCGCGCTGCCGGCGCCCTTGCGCCGCGAGGTCACCGCCCACCGGCGGGGGCCGCGCCGGCGCACCACGGCCGCGATACGAGACCGGCGGCGGAGCTTGATGCGCACGCGCATGCGCTTGCGCTGTGAGAGGTCGAGCCGGCGCGTGGCGCGCAGGCTGGAGGCGCACGGCGGCAGGGCCGCCGAGGAGCCTGACCCCGAGCCCGACCCGCCGGCCGAGGACGGGTTCGGCAGCGGAGGGGTGTCGTTGACCAGCAGCCCACAGCCCTGCCGCAGGTCCTCGCACAGGACCTGGCCCGAGCCGTCGGCGCGCGGGAAGTCGAAGCGCGAGCGGAGGTTGGCCGAGAACAGGTTTCCGCGCCCGGCGGGGTCAACCTGGAAGTCGGTGAGGTCGCGGTGCCAGCGCGAGGTGAGTAGCCGGGCGTCCGCCGAGCTGTCGCCCTTCACCCAGCGGTCCATCCAGGCCACGGTGTACCACGCGTACTGGTTAATCCCGCGCAGGGTGGCCGGGAAGGCCGTGTTCGGGATCAACGCGGACTCGAAGTGGGTTCCCGCGCGGGTGTTGATCTGGCCGGTGGGGACGTCGGCGTCGCTGAAGCCGCGCGAGGCCGCGTTTGCGGCTTGGGGGTCCAGTGGCGATGTGCACGGGGTGGGCGTGACGCCGGCCGCACAGCCCCCGCCGATGCCGTAGTCGCCAGAGAGCCCAAGCCCGGGCACCCGCGGGGTGAACGAGCCGCTCAGGGCGTCCCAGGCCACCACCGCGTCCACGCGGTTGTCGACGGAGCCGATCTCCGACACCGCGCGTGCCCCCAGGGAGTTGCCCGCCAGGCCGATGCGCGCCGTGTCCAAGCGGGCGTGGAGGGGATTGAAGGCGGCGTTCTTGCCCGCGGCGACGCGGCTGTCCTGCTTCGCGCTGTGGTTGACGGCGGCGTTGGTGCGACTGTCGCGCGGGGCGAAGGGCGCCGACGGGGTCGACTCGAAGAAGTCCAGCGCATCCTGGGTGCCGTCGGTGAACGCTCCGATGCTCTGGGGCGTCGCGTTCTCGTTCTCGGTCGGAGGCTCCCCTGAACGGTCGGAGCGGCCCTGGGTCTGGGGGTCCCAGGTCAGCACCACGTAGCCGGCCTTGGCCAGCTCGGCGGCCTGCAGCCAGTAGAGCTCCTCCGGTGCTTGCACCGATCCGTTGGTGATCACGACGCCGGGCTTGGGCGCGCCGCCGGCCCCGGTCACCTCCCACACGTGGCCCGAGATCGTGGCGCCGCTGCGCGCGGTCCAGAGCACTGGCGTGCGGACGTTGCCGGGGATGTTGTCCCAGTCGTAGAAGCGCACGTCGCCCGCGCAGCCATCGATGTGCTGCGCGCACAGGTTCTGTTGGAGGCTGATCCGATCGGGATCGGCGGCCAGGATGGCCGCCACCTCGCCGGGCGAGGCTGCGTTGGCCTGGGTGAGGCGCGACTGGAAGGCCGGCGTCTTGGTCAGGAGACGATCGCGCTCCTCGGTCTTCGAGAAGTTCCGCGCCTCCTCGTCGGCGAAGGCTCCGAACGCTGGTGCGGCCCCCGTGAGGCCGAGCAGGGCGACGCCCAGGGTGACGACGAGCGTGCGCGTCACCGAACGAACTTGACGCGGCGGAAGACCGTCTGGGGACTGTGCCCGGCGCAGGAGATGCGGACCTTCAGGCGGTACCGGCCGGGCCGGGCGCGGCGGCTCACGCGGAGCGTGATCAGCGGGCGCCCGGCGTTCTTGCGCAGCGAGGTCCGCGCCCAGCGCCGGCGCCCTCGGCGGCGCACCACGGCGGCGATGCGCGAGCGCCGTCGCAGGCCGACACGCACCCGCATCCGCTTGCGGCGGGACAGGTCGAGGCGGCGCGTGGCGCTCAGGGAGGAGGCGCAGGGAGGCAGGCTGCCCGAGGAGCCCAACCCGGACCCGCCGCCGGCGCCTGAGCCGCCGCCGCCCGAGGGCGAGCCCGCCGTTTGGGTCGAGCCCTCGCGCACGGGCACGTCGAGCGTGACCCCGGAGAGTGTGAGCGACGAAGCGACCGACGAGCGCTTGATGTAGGGGGCGTCGTCCTGGGCCACCTCGATGCGAAGTCTGTGCCCGGCCGCGAAGCGCCATCCTGCTCCGTGTAGGTCGAACGTAGTGGGGCCGGTCGCGCTGGTGATGCGCCTGACACCCCTGTCGACCATCACCTGCTTGCCGTCGGGGAACACGTCGTAGAGCCGCGCGTTCAGCTGCTTGGGCGAGCCGGTGCCCGTGTGCGCGACTGTCAAACGCGTTTGGCCGAGCATCGTGTAGTCCCGAGGCAGGGCCCGCGAGTCGTAGGTGGCGACGCCCGCACCGGCCGGGCTGCTCTCGGTGGGGCACGCCCCGTTGTTGCTGGCGAGGTTGCCGACCGGGTCGGAGGTCACAGCGTGCGGATCGCCCGCTGGGTTGGTGGTCGTTTGCGTGCCGGTCGCGGACACCCTCAGGTGGTTTGGGGCGAGCCGGGCGAAGGAGGGGGCCGTGAACCGCGGCCCAGGCTCGTCGCCCTGGCGTCGCAGCGACGCTGCATTATCTGGGCACACCTGGAGCGCTCCGGTGACGTCGAACGACGGCGCCACCTGGCTCGGGTTCGCGGGCGGCTTCGCGTAGTGATCGATGAACCGGTTCAGCCGTGAGGTGACACCGGGCTCGAGGCTCCGAGTGGGCGGGTTGGCGTTGAGGTTCCCGCTGGGGTAGTCGCCGAAGGTGCAGACGTGGTGGTCGGTGCCGCAGACGTCGGCGAACTCCTTGCGCTTGGTCTGGACGAAGTGGTTGTAGTCGCCGTAGTACTCCTGGACCGGATAGTTCGCGTTGGTGGACTTGAGCCGCTCGACCATGCGCCGGTGCTCGGCGGCGGGGAACAGCTTGTCGGTGAAGGTGCCCGCGCTGAACACCGGCACGTCGGCGATGGTGTTGTTCGCCAGCCCGGTGAAGAAGCTCTGCTGGAAGTAGGCCGAGCGCTCGTCGATGAACCGCGGCAGCGTGGTGGCGAGGGTGTTCGCGCACAGCGGGTTGGGCGGGCCCGGGTCCGGCGGGGCGGTCAGGCAGGCCTGGGCCTCGTCGATGTCCGCCGCGAAGGTCGTATGCGAGGTGCCCGGGGGAACCCCCGTCTTGCCTGAGGCGTAGAGAGCGGCGTTGATGCTCTGCTTGGGAAAGCCCGGCGTAGTGGCCAGCTGGCTCTTGACCGTGTTGGGATTCGTCTCGGGCAGCGCGTCGCGGCGGTCGTCGCCGCGCGGCACCAGCGACTCGACCAGGTTCGTCCAGCCGTACTTGGTCGCGGCGGCCACGACCTTCATCGGGGTCGAGGCGCCCGGGCTGTTCCAGGTCGGGTCGGTGAGCGCCAGCCAGGTGAAGCCGCCGCCGTAGGAGCCGCCGGTGGGCACGACCCTCTGCGGGTCGGCCTTCACCACCCCGGCGCCGGGGTCGAGGTCGCCCGTGTCGGCCAGCTGGCCCGCCAGGTGCTGGTAGTCGTTGATCTCGTACTTCGCCGAGTCGAGCTGGGTCTGGCCGGTCGAGCCGTGGTTGCTCCCGTCCACGAAGCCGCGGGCGGTGTAGTTCACGACGATGTAGCCGCGGGACGCGAACCAGGCGTTGTTGTAGTGCCAGTTCTCGGCTCCGCCGGGATCGATGGTGGTGCCCTCCCAGCTCGCCTTGCTGCCCGAGCAGCAGCCGTGCATCATCACCACGACCGGGTACTTGTCGCCGGTCGGGGGAGAGGCCCCCGGGGTGGGCAGCGACACGTCGACGTCGAGCGCGACTGTGTTGTTGGCCGGGTTCTCGCCCGGGACCGTCTCGCCGGTGTTGGCGGCCGGCAGCCCGGTGATCCCGTTGTAGGCGCTCGGCACCTCCACCGCGCTCTGCGCGGTCAGGTTGGGCGTGGTGCCGCCTGCGGCGGAGGGCACGCCGTCGTCGCACAGCTTGAACGGCAGCGTCGTGCCGTTCCCCGTGTCGTTGTCCCGCGCGTCCTTCTGGACGCAGGTGGTGTTGGTCAGCAGCGTCGAGAGGCTCGCGGAGGCAGGCGTCGCCGAGCTCGCCAGCGCGACCGCAACCAAGGCACACACCAGCAGACCCCTCATCCCGTAGGAGAGAGTACCCGGGGGTCTAGCCGAGCGGGCCGGTCAAGCCGCGGCGCGGAGTGCGCTGGTGCTCTCGCCGCGCGATTCGCACTGCCTCGCGCTGCTCGCGGGTGCCCGAGCGCGCGGCGGCGACCTCACGCGGCAGCGCACGGGCAAAGACGTCCTCGCTGAAGCGCTGCGCGTTCGCCACGCACTCCTGTGGGTCGACAGCTCCGTGGTCGAAGGCGGCGACCGTCGCGGCCAGGTCGTCGGGGCCGCCCTCCCAGAAAGCACCGGTCACGCCCTCCTTCACGGTCTCGAGCGCACCGCCACGCCGGACCGAGATCACCGGGCGCCCGGCGGCCTGGGCCTCGACGGCGGCGATGCCGAACTCCTCGGCCGCCGTCACCACCAGGGCTCGACAGCCCTGAAGCAGGCGTGCCGCCTGGGGGTCTCCGATGCGTCCGGTAAAGGTGATCGTCGGCCCGGCGAGCCGCCTCAGGTGCCGGCCATCGGGACCGTCCCCAACCACTACCAGCGGCTTGCGCAGCCGGTTGAAGGCGCGCACGGCGTCCTCGATGTGCTTGTGCGGCATCAGCTCGGAGAGCACGAGGTAGTAGTCGCGCACCGGTCCGGGTTCGAAGCGGGTGGTCTGCACCGGCGGGTGGACCACGGTGGCGTCGCGGCCGAAGTAGGACCCGATGCGGGCCTTGGTGGTCCTCGAGATCGCCAGGTAGCGGTCGACGCGCTGGGCGGCGATCCAGTCCCACTGGCGCCACCGCCGGAACAGCCCCGCGAGGATCGCGCGGCTGATGGGCTCGCGACGGGAGGCCAGCGTCCGGTCGCGGTCGTTCCAGGCGTAGCGAAACGGGTTGTAGCAATAGGAGACGTGGACGGCTCCCTCCGGCGGGAGCACCGCGTGCGCCCAGGCGCTCGAGCTGGACAGGACGAGGTCGTAGCCCGCCAGGTCGAACGACTCGATCGCCGCCGGGTAGAAGGGCAGCAGCGCGCGGAAGGTCCTCGCGCTGGGGCGCGTCTTCTGGAGGAAGCTGGTGTGGACGTTGCGGTCGGCGAAGCGGCCCTCGGTGCCGGCCTCGTCGTAGACCGCCGTGAAAACGTCCGCGTCGGGGTAGAGATCGCAGATCGCGCGGAAGACCCGCTCGGCTCCGCGCATGTCAAGAAGGAAGTCGTGAACAAGGGCTACCCGCCCAGAAGTAACTCCCTCCATGAGGGTCGAAGCATACGAACCCTCGCGGCGTGGTTTGGGGGAGGTGGGGAGGACACCTGCCCCGACTGCTAGAAATTCCCGCTATGCAGATCCGTCGCCTGGCCCTAATTTGCGCGTTGGCCCTCGTCGCGTTCCCCGCTGCGGCGTTCGCACAAAGCGCAGGTGACCAGCAGTACACCGACCCGGTGCCGAGTACTCCTCAGTCGGGATCGGGATCCTCCGGGGGCAATTCCGGAGGCGGGTCGGGTTCGGCCTCGAGCGGCTCGGACGGTTCGGGGTCGGCCGGAGGGTCGACCAACGACACGGCGGACACGAGCTCGGATTCCACGTCGTCGGATTCCACGTCGTCGGGCGGGAATGGCAAGCGCTCCTCGGGGGGGTCGTTGCCGAGCACCGGGTTGCCGCTGGCTCCCCTCGCCTTCACGGGGCTGCTGCTGACACTCGGTGGGCGCTTCTTGAGGGTGGTGAGCCGCGACCCCGCCCCCGACCCATACGCCGGACGGGCTCCGAACGTTCCGCCCAGTTCGCCCGTGAAGCGGGCCGCCCGCCGCGGAGGTCCACCCGCCGGCTGAGCCGTTCGGCTGTAAGGCGAGGCGACGAACGAAGGGTCGCCCTAAACTCGCGCGCAGCGATCCGCGCTCGGATTGGCGGGGTCGAGCGGGTAACGCGAGAGCTGGCTGTCCGCCTCCCGCTGTTGCGGCCCGAGCGCTATCGGGTGATGCGCCCGCCCACGGCGCTGGCACATCGAGCTGGTCACGCGTGGGAGCAGGCCCTGTTGCCCCTGGCCGCCCGGCGCTTCGGGGCCCTGATCTCGCCGGCAAACGCGGCGCCGTTGGCATCGCGCCACAACGTGATCGGGATATTCGACGCCGCCGCCGTCCGTCACCCGGAGTGGTACGGCCGGACCTTCACCAGCTGGCAGAAGTTCTCCCTTCCCCGACTCGCACAGAGCGCGCGACTGATCCTGACCGCGTCCGAGTTCGGCCGTGAAGAGCTGGTCGAGATTCTGGGAGCGGACCCCGAGCGGATCGCGGTGGTTCCCCTTGGGGTGGACGAGCGGTTCCGGCCCGATGCAGACTCGAAACGAGCCGCGGCGGCCCTCGGGCTGGCCCGTCCATACGTCCTCGTGGTGGGCAGCTTCTTAGCCCGGAAAAACCTCGGGGCACTCGACATCGCGGAGCGCAGGCTGCGGTCTGAAGGCCTCGAGCTCGTCATTGCCGGGACGGGGCGCGACTACATGCGTGCCGGGCCGACGCCCCCCGGCAGACCCCTGGGGTACGTGGAGGAGGCGCTGCTGCCGGGCCTTTACGCGGGCGCGCGGACCGTCGTTCTGCCCTCTCGCTACGAAGGTTTTGGCCTCCCCTGCCTAGAAGCGATGGCCAGTGGTGTGCCACTGGTAGCGGCCGATGCGACCGCCCTCCCCGAGACCTGCGGCGATGCAGCATCGCTCGTCGACCCGGATGATCGTGATGGGTTTGCCGAGGCGGTTCTCGATGCGGCGACCAACCAGACCGTGCGGTCAGATCGGCGCCGGCGAGGCCTCAGCCGCGCCCGCGCGTTCTCCTGGCAGCAGACCGCCGAGAAGGTGGACCGCCTACTCGACCGGATCCTCGACGGGCACTAGCGGCAGCGCGTGCTCGACCAGCGCTTCCGACAGCCCTCGAGTTTGCGGGCCATGCGTACATAGGCGCCCAAGGGCCGCTTGTTCTCGATTCGACCGCCTCCGCGAACCCGGCGGAGACCGGTGCGCTTCTCCCACATCGACGGCGAACTGTCCTCGCTCAGCCAGGTGTACCAATATGCGCGTCCGAGCCGCAAGGCGCGCCGCTTGCGAGCGAGAAGGCGGAAGGCCTCTCCGGTGTACTTCGCCGCAGTTCGGTCGCTGACTTCCCACGGAACCGCACCCCGTCGGCCTCGACGCGAAGCCCAGCCGAACTCCGTGAGCCAGACCGGTTTGCGGCGATAGCCCGCGCGTACCAACACCCGCCGAAACCGGCGCAGCACGATCAGGAGGTTCGAAGGCTTACGGGTGTAGATGTGCGCGGCCGCGATATCGAACGAGCGTCCGCCGCCAGCGCGGATGATCCGGGCCAGTTCGATCCAGTTGCGGTTGGCGAGCCCGGCCAGGACTATGCGCGCACCGCCGTCCACCGAGCGCGCTGCGGCCCGGGACTGCCGCAGCATCTGGACGTACTCCGTCACGTACGGCTGCTTGGCCCACTGGTTGCCGATGTGCGGCTCGTTCCAGATCTGCCAGTGACGTAGCGGACGCCGCGGGATGGTGGGATTGGCGGCCCAGAAGTCTCCGCTGGCTCCGTATCGTGACACCAAGGCGCGCAGATACCGGGCGTACTCGAACGTATCCCGTGGAGGGCTGGACTCGCCTCGCTGGGGGGCGTAGGCAGCCCAACGTGGCGTGTGGGTCACGACCGGGAGCACGGACAGGTTCTGGAGCGCGGCGCGGCGCACCACTTCGTCGGTGTGAGTGAAGTCGGTCGGGATCCCGTCGACCACCTTGAAGCGCGAGCGCTGCGCGGCGGGCACGTCGGACAGGCGCTCGTAGGGTTGGAGGCTTGGCCAGCTGAACACAGGCCGGATCGACTCCACGCCGCTTCGAGTCATGCGCCGACCCTCGCTGGTCAGTGAGGACTTGGTGGAGATCAGCCGGGTGTCCGCCGAGGTGCCCATCCAGCCGAACGGGACCGACCGGCGGGCCGCCGACGCCGCCGGGGCGAGCATCAGAGCGCAGGCCACGGTTGCGAGGGCCAGCAGCAGGAATCGACGTGCAGAGGTCACGATTTGCTCAACCCCGTGGAAGGCGTTTCGATGCGGCGCGAAACCCTCAGGCGCTGACGCCCGACGACTCGCCCGTCCCCACCATGTAGTGGAAGGTGGGCAACAGCGGGACCTGGTAGAGGCCGCTGGCCTCGGCACGGGCCTGGCCGATCTCGTCCGAGTACCAGTAGCGCTCCCACGCCTCCTTGTCGGGGACCACGGCGTGCTGGGTGAAGTCCAGGAGCCCGTCGGCCGCCCGGTAGAAGGCCCAATAGGTGGCGCCGTAGTCCAGCACCGCCTCGGCGGCAGGCCTCCAGGCCGCCTCGAACTTGTCGCCCCTGAGCGGGTTGGCCACCCAGCGGATCTCGACGAGGTAGGGGCCAGGGCGCGCGGGCATCAGCCAGCCTCAGCGTAAACGGCGCCGGGCCCGTCCTCGGTCTTGCCCTCGCCCTCCTTCTCGGCTCCCACGAGGATCGAGATCTTGCCCAGGTGCTTGTTCTCGCGCATGAGCTGGTGGGCCTCGCCGACCCCGTCGAAGCCCATCGTGCGCCACAGCACCGGCTGGATCAGGCCCGACTCGATCAGCTCGTTGGCCTTCGTGCACTCGTAGGCGTTGGCGAAGTGCGACCCCAGGATCTCCTTCTGGCGCATCCACAGGTAGCGGACGTCGAAGTCCAGGTTGTAGCCCGTGGTGCCGGCGCAGATCACGACCTTGCCGAACGGCTTGACCACGAACACGCTGGTGGGGAAGGTCGCCTGGCCGACGTGCTCGAAGACGATGTCGGGCGAGCCGCCCAGGATCTCCTTCACGCGCTTGCCGAACTGGCGCGAGACGCCGAAGCGCTCCTTCTCCTCCTCGGGAGTCTCGTTGCCGGTGCGCATCATTCCCTTGAAGTCGGCCCGGTCGATCACGTCGACGGCGCCGAGCTTGGTCACCAGGTCCGCCTTCTCGGGCGAGGACACCACGCCGACCGCCTCGGCTCCGGCCGCCTTGCACAGCTGGGTGGCGAACACGCCGAGCCCGCCGGCGGCGCCCCAGATCAGGACGCGCTGGCCGGCTTGCAGCTCGCAGCGGTTGATCAGCATGCGGTAGGCGGTGAAGTAGACGAGCCCGTAGGAGGCCGCCTCCTCCCAGGTGAGGTTCTTGGCCTTGGGCAGCAGCTGCTGGGCCTGCACCTTGGTGAACTGCGCGAACGAGCCCCACGAGGTCTCGTAGCCCCAGATCCTCTGGCTGGGGGCGGCCATGGGGTCCAAGCCGTGCACTTCGGGATCCTCGTAGGAGGCCTGGTTGCAGTGGATGGTCACCTCGTCGCCGGGCTGCCAGCGGGTGACTCCGGTGCCGACCTTCCAGACGACCCCCGAGGCGTCGGAGCCGCCGATGTGGTGGTCCTCCTCGGGGTGGTAGCGGAACACCGACACGGGCTCACCGAGCGCGGCCCACACGTTGTTGTAGTTCACGCCCGCCGCCATCACCCGCACCACGACCTCGAACGGGCCCGGCTCGGGGACCTCGATCTCCTCGATCTGGAAGGCGTCGCGGGGCTCGCCCTCGCGCTCTTGGCGGATGACCCAGGCGGCCATCGTCTTCGGCAGCGTGCCGGGCTCCACGTCGAGCTCGTTCACGTTCTTTAGGTCAACGGCCATGGGGCAGACGGTCCTCCGCGAGTCGATTCCGGGCGGCGGAATCGTACCTACGGCCGGTAGAGAGCCTCAGGCGGGCAGTTCGGCGGCCGCCTCGCCGGCGTGGCGCTCGCTGCCCTCGCGCACCCGTGAGCCGGCGGGGCGGATGAGCACCGCGGCGATCGCGATCCCGGCGATCGCCACGCCCACCGAGAGCAGCATGCCCTTGGAAAGCGCGTACAGGAAGGCGTCGCGCCCGGCAGCCGCGACCCGCTGGGCCAGGGCAGGGTCGAGGTTCTTCACGGCCGCGCCTCCGCCCGAGGCGAGGTTCTCGACCATCGACTCGCGCTGGGCGGCGCCGACGGGGAGCCCCGAGAGCGTGTCCTGCAGTCGCGAGGAGGCGAGGCTCTGGAACAGCGCGCCGAGCACCGCGATGCCGAATGTGCCGCCCACCATGCGGCTCATGGAGAGCACGCCGGACGCCGCGCCGGCCTTCTCGGCCGACACTGCGTTCATCGCCGCGGTGGACATGGGCGACATCGTCAGCCCGATTCCGAGGCCCATGACTATGAAGGCGGGCAGCAGCAGGCCATAGCCCGAGGTGGCCGAGATGTGGGTCTGGATGAAGAGCGAAACGGACAGCAGCACCATGCCGGCGACGATCAGCGGACGGGGGCCGAAGCGGTCCGCCAGCCGCCCGGAGATCGGCGCGGTGACGATGATGATCAGCGTCGCGGGCAGGAAGCGTACGCCGGCCTCGAGCGGGCTGTAGTGCAGGAGGTTCTGCATGTACAGCGCGACGAAGAAGAAGACCGCGAGCATCGCGAACGAGATCACGAAGCCGACGAGGTTCGCCCCCAGGAAGGTCGCCGAGCGCAGCTGGTCGAGGTCGATCATCGGCGCGCGCACGCGCCGCTCGATCACGAAGAAGCCCACGAGGCCGACCACGCTGGCGGCGAGCAGCCCGATGATCGCGGGCGACCCCCAGCCCCAGGAATTGCCCTCGACCAGCGCCAGCACGAGCGCGGTCAGGCCGGTGGACAGCGCAGCAATGCCGGGGAAGTCGACGGTGCGGGCCACCGTCTCGTCGCGCGACTCGCGCGTGGCGAACAGCGTCACCACCACCGCCAGGACGGCAACGGGGAGGTTGATGAAGAAGATCGCCCGCCAGGAGACGTGCTCGGTCAGCGCACCGCCCACCACCGGCCCGATGGCGAGCGCCAGGGCAGAGACGCCCGCCCAGGTGCCGATCGCCCTGCCGCGCTCCTCGGGCGGGAAGGCGTTGGAGATGATCGACAGGGTCGCCGGCATCATGAACGCGGCGCCGATGCCCTGAATCGCCCGGCCGCCCACCAGCCAGGCCTGGTCGGGGGAGACGCCGATCGCGGCGCTGGAGACGGCGAACACCACAACGCCGAACAGGAACATGCGCCGCCGGCCGAAGATGTCTCCGAGCCGGCCGCCGGTCACCAGGAGGACGGCGAAGGTCAGCGTGTAGGCGTTGACCGTCCACTCCAGCGACGAGATCGAGGCGTCGAGGTCGCGCTGGATCGACGGCAGCGCGACGTTCACGACCGTGTTGTCGAGCATGATCATGAACAGCGCGAAGCACATCGCGCCGAGCGTCCACCAGCGGCGGTTGCCCTCGTTGAGGCGGACGCGGCTCATACGCGGCGGGCCAGCGGCTCGAGGCCCCGCATCAGGGTCTTGCGCTCGTCGGGGTCGAGGTCGGCGAGCACATCGCGCAGCCCGGCCAGGCGCATCGCGTGGAGCTGGCGGAAGGTGCGACGGCCCTGCGCGGTGAGCGCCACCAGCTTGCTGCGGCGGTCGCGCGGGTCCTCCTGGCGGGCGACCTCCCCGTGGTTGACCAGCCCGTCGATCGCGCGGCTCACGGCGGCGGGGGAGAGCCCGATCCGCTCGCTCAGCGCGCCGATGGAGTGGGGCTCGGCCAGCTCGTCCAGGGCGCTGAGCAGCTTGACCTGCGTGAAGGTAAGGCCGCGCTCCTCGACGGCGGCGAAGAAGTCACGCCCGGGGTTGCCGATCAGGTGGCGCATCACCGCGCCCAGGGTGGAGGTCAGCTCCGTGAGGTCGGCGTCGTGCTTGTCGACAGTAGATGCTTGCACGCACGCAAATAATAGCGATTGGGTTAGGATCGCCGGCGTGGGGGTCGCGCTGATCGGAGTTCCCGCCTCGCACCCGGCGCTGGCGGCGGAGCTGATGCTCCGGCGCAAGGGGGTCGACTACCGGCGGTTCGACCTGGTGGCCGGTGTGCACCGGCCGATGCTGCGCCTGTTCGGCTTCTCCGGGATCACCGTTCCCGCGCTGAAGCTGGACGACGGCGTGCGGATCCAGGGCTCGCGCTCGGTGTCCCGCGCGCTGGACGTGCTCTACCCGAGGAATCCCCTGTTCCCGGCCGAGGGGCGGGAGGCGGTGGAACAGGCCGAGCACTGGGGCGACATCGTGCTCCAGGAGGTACCGCGCCGGATCGCCTGGTGGGGCCTGCGCCGCCGCCACGAGGCGGTCGACACCTTCCTGGTCGACGCCAAGATGGGCATCCCGCCGTCGATGACGTCGCCGCTGACGGGACCGGTGGTGATGCTGGCCAAACACCTCAACCACGCCACCGACGAGGCCATCGAGCGCGACCTGAATGCGCTGCCCGGCCTGCTCGACCACGTGGACGAGCTGATCTCGTCGGGGGTCATCGGAGGCGATGAGCCCAACGCCGCCGACTTCCAGATCGCCACCAGCGTGCGGATGCTGATGGCCTTCGACGACCTGCGCCCGGGCCTCGAGGCCCGGCCCGCGGGCGAGCACGCGGTGAGGGTGGTGCCGCGCTTCCCCGGCAAGGTCGCGCCGGTTCTGCCGGACGCCCTGCTCGCTCCCCTGCGCTGACGAACATTCGTTCCGTCAGATCCCGGGCGTAGCTTCCGACAGCTACCCCATGGAAGCCGCAACGCCACTTCGCCGTAGCCACGTCACCGCCGACGAGCGCAGCCTGCACGTCCACGACCTCGTGGTCGAGGACGAGACGGCCGCGCGCGTGGTGCGCGAGCGGGCCGAGGCGGGGGAGGACCCGGCCCGCACCGTCGTCGACGCCGTGGAGATCGGCGCCCGGGTGCTGGATCGCGAGAGCGTTGGTGCTCAGGCCGACTTCGTGAAGGCCGAGTTCGAGCGCGCCTCGCGCCAGGTGGAGGAGCAGTTCACCGACCGCGCGCGCAAGGTCGCCGAGCGCCTCGACGAGAAGGTCGACGAGGTCTTCGGCGAGGAGAACGGCCATTTGGCCAAGGAGCTGGAGAAGCTGTTCTCCGACGGCAGCTCGGCGTCGGTGCAGAACCGCGTGCGCGAGCTGGTGTCAGAGACACTGAGCAAGTCACGCGAGGACCTGGTGCGCCAGTTCTCGTCCTCGGACGGGAGCAACCCGCTGGCCGACTTCAAGGCGGGCACAGTGCGCGAGCTCCAGAAGGCGCACGCCGTGCAGCAGACGATGGCCGAGCGCATGGGCGACATGGAGAAGCAGCTGCAGGCCCTGCGCATGGAGCGCGATGCCGGCGAGGAGCTCGATGCCGAGCGTGAGCGCGGCACCGCCAAGGGCCGCACGTTCGAGGAGCTGGTGGCCGAGGCGGTCGACCTCATTGCGGTCGCCCAGGGCGATTGCGCGGAGGCGGTCGGCGACCTCAAGGGCCCGACGGGCAAGACCGGCGACGTGGTGGTCGACATCGCCGCCGGCGCCGGTCCCGGCCTCGGCCGGATCGTGCTCGAGGCCAAGGACCGCAAGCTGTCGCGGCCCGCGGCGATCCAGGAGCTCGACAAGGCGCTGGCCGAGCGCGACGCGGACTTCGCGGTGCTGGTCGTGCCCGGCGACGACGAGGTGCCCGCGCGCATGGAGACCCTGCGTGAGTACAACGGCGACAAGCTCATCGTGACCCTCGACCCCGAGGACGACGAGCGACTGGCTCTGGAGCTCGGCTACCGCCTGGCACGGGCTCGGGTGCTGATGGACCGGGCCAGCGCGGACGGCGTGGACGCCGGTGCGGTGCGCGGCACCGTCGAGCGCGCCCGCCAAGCGATCGAGGACGTGCGCAAGGTGAAGAGCCAGCTCACCGGCGCGACCACGAACATCAACAACGCGCGCGAGCTGGTGGAGACGCTGGCCGACCGCGTGAAGGCCCACCTCGACGAGGTGGAGTACCTGGTGTCAGCGGACGCGCCCCCGGCCGAGCCGAAACCCGAGCCGCCGCAGACGACGCTCCTGTCCTAGGGCAGGAGCAGTTGGTCGTTGCTGTCGCCGCGCGACTCACCGACGTCGAGCTCCGCCGGCTGGATCTCCTCGACCACAGCCTGGGACGAGCCCGCGCGGACTTCGTAGGTGCCCGACTCGACGTTGGCCTGGATGGTCGCGGTGTCGAGCGGGTTGATCGGCCCGACGCGCTCGCGCAGGCTCTCGCCCTCGAGCGTGACCGTGTGCGCTTCCTTGGTCTGGTTGGAGATCGTGAGGAGGACCGGGCCGGCGCCGAATGAGCTGGGCGAGACGGTGACCTTGTCCTTCTGGATGACGCCCGTGAGCTCCAGCGCGGCGGCAGGCCGGGGCCTGTTCTTGAAGTCGTCGTCGCCGCAGCCGACGAGTGCGACGACGCACAGCGTCCCGGCGACCAAGCTCGCAGCTCGTCTCACGCGCATCGTCCTGATCGCAACTGACCCCATCCCTCGCGCCGCAACCCTAACCGAACCACACGGATGAACGCCGCTGCAGCATGTCCTGCAAGCGCGCTTGGATGCGGCCTCGGACCTCATCGGCGAGCGACTGCACGAGCGCCGGGTCCTCCGCATCGTCGGGGCCGAGATGTGAGACGTCGATCGGTTCCAGGAACTCGATCCGAAACTTCGCCGGCAAATACATGAGCGCCGCGGCGAGGCCGAAGTGCGGGAACGCGTGGCCGATCGGGAAGTACGGCAGCCCGGTCAGCTGCTTGAGCAGGGGCACGTGGGCGAAGATCGGCATCGCCTCCTCCGCGCCCACCACGGCCACCGGAACGATCGGCACCTGCGCGCGGATGGCGGTCCGCACGAACCCGCCCCGGCCGAAGCGGCGCAGCTTGTAGCGCTGCCAGTACAGCTTGCTGGTGGCCTTCACTCCTTCGGGAAAGACGAGCGCCAGCCGCTGTTCGTCAGCCAGCAGGCGCTGGGCGTTGGCGGGATGGGCGGCGACCAGCCCGATCTTGGTGGTGAGGGCGCTCACGCCGGGGTAGCCCTTGAACCAGTGCTCACCCAGCATGTAGAGCGGGCGGGGATTGGAGTGCTCGCGACGGATGGCCTGCATGATCATCGGCGCGTCCGGAGGGAGCGCCCCGGAGTGATTCGATGTCAGCAGTGCGCCCCCTTCTGACGGGACGTTCTCGACCCCGTCGACGTCGACCCGAAACCAGACGCGGTAGTAGAAGTCGAGCAACGGCTCGACGAGGTCGAACACGCGCTGGGACCGGCCCCAGTCGTCGAGCTGGCGACCCGTCTCGGCGGGCGGGATCAGCTCGCGCAGCTGGCGCTCGTCGGTCTGGAGCTCCGGGCGCGGCTCGTGCTTGACCGGCAGGTCGAGCTCGCCTGAGCGCGGGTCGTAGCCGTCCGCGTTGGCGTGCGAGGGACCGCCCAACAGCGGGCTGTCGTCGCTGAGCCCGCGGCGGCTGGTCGGCCGTCGCGGCTCGCGTCGGATGCGCTCCCCCGTCTTCACCGACGCAGCTTATCCCCGCCCGCGGCGGCGGGACAAACGCTCAGCTGCGTTCGAAGGGCAGGTCGACGACCTGCGCGGTGGTGCCGTTCGAGCCCACGGCGACCGTGTCCCCGGGCTCGGCTTCGCGCCTCACGATGGCGAGCGCCACGGGGCCGAGCGAGGGCGACTCGCACGCCGTGCCGACCTCGCCGACCTGGCGCTCGCCGAGCGTGAGCGGTTCGCCGTGCTCGGCCGGAGCCGACAGCTTCAGGCCGCGCAGGTGGCGGTTGGGCTTGCCGCGCCAGTGCAGCCGCGCCACCGTCTCCTGACCCACGTAGCAGCCCTTCTCGAAGTCCACGGCGCGTTCGTTGAGGCCTGCCTCCTGGGGAATGGTGTCCGAGCCCATGTCGAGCCCGAGCCGCGGCCGGCCCGACTCGACGCGCAGGCACTCAGCGGCTGCCTCTGACACCGGCTCGACGCTCAGCGCCTCGGCCACGCCCGGCTCGCCGATGACGTCGACGCCGAGGTCGGTGATCACGTAAAGGCCGTGCTCGCCCTCCACGAAGGAGTGCTCGCTCTCGGGCAGGGCGACCCCGAGGTTGGCGCGCGCGTCCGGTCCGATCAGCGAGACGATCGAGCGTGACTCGGTCACGTCCTCGTGCTTGACGTCCCGGCCGAGGCTGTAGACCTCGCACGTGTGGCGCACCGGCGCCAGGCCCGTCGGCTCGGTGTCGATCCACAGCCAGTCCTCGCCGCGCAGGACGCGCATGTCGGCGCGCAGCTTGCCCTTGTGGTTGAGCAGCGCGGCGTACACGCCTTGCCCGGGCTCGAGTGCCTCGACGTCGTTGGTCACCTGGCCCTGGAGGAACTCGGCGGCCTCGCCGCCGGTGAGCAGCAGCTTGCCCCGCTCGGAGCGGTCGAGCAGGCCGACGGACTGCGTCAGGAGCTCGTACTGGTCCACGGCGATCACTTTTCGTGAGTGTAGGAGGGGCGCGACAGAGCCTGAGAAGGCTCCGCGCAAGAAGCCCGCGAAGTCCTAGCTTCGCCTACTCCGACAGCCCGGCGGCTTCGAGGGCTTCCTCAAGCGTCACGTGCATCTGCCACTTGGCGATTTTTCCGTCCTCGAATCGAAACAGGTTCGCGACTTGAATCTCGACCGGCACGCCGCTCTGCCTGCCGCGGCCCCGCTGGTTAACGAGCGCTATCACGCTGTCCTGAGCCTCGATAAGGCGCTCGATCTCGACCCGGAAGTCATCGAACTCGCCCGCAGAGGAGCCTGGGTTTGCAAAGTACATAGACCCAGCCGAGTTTAGCCTCGCCTAACTTCTGCTTCAATACAGGGCTGATGTCGAAGTTGTGGTCGAAGAAGCTTTCTCGGCGCCGACTCCTCGGCAGCGCGGCGCTGGGCACGGCTGCGCTGCCGGTGCTGCACGAGACGGTTCCGCACCAGGGGATCCACGACAGCCTCGCCTCGGCCGGCGAGGCCGGGCACGGCGACCACGGCGGCACCAACGGCGCGCATAAGGGCTCCGGGCATCGCGGCGCGGTCGGCAAGGTCGACCACGCCGCCAACGGGTTCGACCCCACCGAGCTGCTGCGCGACTTCGACGAGGGCCGCGTGCGCAACGGAGTGCGCGAGTGGGAGATCGTGGCCGAGGACAAGGAGATCGAGGTCGCCCCCGGCGTCAAGTACGCCGCCTGGACCTACAACGGCCGCGTGCCGGGGCCGACACTGCGCGCCCGCGAGGGGGAGAGGCTGCGCGTCAACTTCGTCAACGCCTCCACGCACCCGCACACGATGCACTTCCACGGCATCCACCGCGACGTGCACGACGGGATCCCGGGGATCGGCGCCGGGAACATCGCGTCGGGCAAGAGCACGACGTACGAGTTCGACGCCGCGCCCTTCGGGGTGCACCACTACCACTGCCACTCGACCCCGCTGGCCGACCACATCGCCAAGGGGCTGTACGGGATGTTCATCGTCGACCCCAAGGAGGGTCGGCCGAAGGCCGACGAGCTCGTGATGGTCATGAACGGGTTCGACACGAACTTCGACCGTGAGAACGAGGTCTATGCGGTCAACACCGTCGCGTTCGAGTACGAGCGCAAGCCGATCCGGGTCAAGCGCGGCGAGCTGGTGCGGATCTACCTCCTGAACATCCTCGAGTTCGACCTACTGAACTCGTTCCACATCCACGCGAACTTCTTCGACGTCTATCCCACCGGGACGTCGCTGAAGCCCACCGAGCTGACCGACACGGTCATCCAGGGCCAGGGGCAGCGCGCCGTGCTGGAGCTCCGCTTCCCGTACACGGGGAAGTACATGTTCCACGCCCACGTGAGCGAGTTCGCGGAATTGGGCTGGATGGGCTTCTTCGACGTGGTCGACTGATGGAGGCCCAGAGCGCATCGGCTCCCAGGGGCGCCCGGCTTCCGGGATGGCTCGCCGGCTTGCTGCCGCTGCTCCTGCTCGGCGCGGCCATCGGGCTGTTCGTCGCACTCGACGCGCCCGGCCTGGGAGATCGCCCCGGCGTCCCGGTCGAGGAGCTCGCGGTGGAGCGCACCGTGCTGCGCCCGGGGGAGATCGAGCTCCACGTGCGCAACGACGGCCCCGACCCGGTGGCCGTCCGCCAGGTGATCGTCAACGACGGCTTCTCCAGCTTCTCCCAGAGCAGCGACGACCTGGGCCGGCTAGGCGGCGACACCATCCGCGTGCAGTACCCGTGGGTCGAAGGGGAGGCCTACGAGCTGAAGCTGCTCACTGCCACGGGCGCGACCGTCGACCACACCATCGACGCCGCGGCCGAGAGCCCCGACGGCGGAGCCGGCTTCCTGGGCCTGATGGCGCTGATTGGGCTCTACGTGGGCGTGATCCCAGTGGCCATCGGGATGGTGTGGCTCCCGTGGCTCAGGACGATCGACCCGCGCTGGATCCAGTTCCTCATGGCGCTGACGGTCGGGCTGCTGGCTTTCCTGGGCATCGACGCCCTGCTCGAGGGCACCGAGCTGGCGGGCGAGGGCGCACAGGTCTTCGGCGGCGCCGCGTTGGTGTTCGTGGGCGCCGTGGTGGCCTACTTGGCGCTGGCGGGCGTCGGCTCGTGGATGTCTGGCCGCCACGCGCAGGAGAAGCAGGCGGGGGCGGGCCCGTGGCGACTCGCCTTCCTCGTCGCGCTCGGAATCGGGCTGCACAACCTTGGGGAGGGGCTGGCGATCGGATCGGCCTACGCGGTCGGCTCGCTGGCGCTGGGCGCGGCGCTGGTGGTCGGCTTCGCCCTGCACAACACGACCGAGGGGCTGGCCATCGTCGCGCCCGTCGCCAAGGGCGAGGAGATCGACGGCGCCACGCGGCTCAAGCGCCTGGTGGGCTTGGGCGCGCTCGCCGGCGCGCCCGCGATCCTCGGCGCCTTCATCGGTGCCTCGGCCTACGACGCGAGCCTGGCCGCGTTCATGTTCGGCCTCGGCGCGGGGGCGATCGCCCAGGTGATCGTGCAGATCGCGCCCAGCCTGCGCGACAAGGCGGGCCAGCTTCTGCACCCGCTCGCGGTGGGCGGCCTCCTGACCGGCCTTGCGCTGATGTACGTGACCGGACTGCTGGTGTCGGTATGAGCATGGACGCCTCCGTCTCCCACGCCGTCCAGGACTACGCCAAGGCGATCTGGTCGCTGCAGCGGCGCGAGGAAGCGCCGGTCTCGACCTCCGCGCTGGCCGAGCGCCTCGACGTGTCGCCCGCCTCGGCCAGCGCGATGCTCAAGCGGCTCGAGGAGCTCGGGCTGGTGCGCCGCGAGCCCTACCACGGGGTGGAGCTCAGCCCCGCCGGCGAGCGGGTGGCGCTGGAGGTGGTCCGCCACCACCGGCTGCTGGAGCTCTATCTGGCCGAGGCGCTGGGGATGTCGTGGGACCGTGTCCACGACGAGGCGGAGCGCCTCGAGCACGCGATCTCCCCCGAGCTGTCGGAGCTGATCGCCGCGAAGCTGGGCAACCCCACCGTCGATCCCCACGGCGACCCCATCCCGTCCTCGGCGGGCGAGGTCATCGAGGAGCCGACCCGCGCGCTGGCCGACCTCGAGCCCGGTGAGGCCGGCGTGTTCGCACGGGTGTCGGACTCCGACCCCGAGCTGCTCCGCTATCTCAGCGAGCGCGGCATCGCTCCCGGGGACGCGCTGGAGGTGATCTCCAAGGAGCCGTTCGGCGGGCCGATCACCGTCGACTTCGCCGGCCACGAGCAGGTGCTCGGGGGCTTCGTCACCCGCGCCATCCGCACGACCGCGGCCTGACGCCCGGTCGGCGCGTGCTCCTGGGCTCCCCCGCTAGCGCGGGGGCATCCGCAGGGCGCCGTCGAGGCGGATGACCTCGCCGTTGAGCATCTCGTTCTCGACGATGTGCGCGGTCAGCGCGGCGAACTCCTCGGGCAGGCCCAGGCGCTGCGGGTTGGGCACGCCTGCGCCCAGCGCCTCGCGGGCGGCCTCGGGCAGGGCGGCCAGCAGCGGGGTGTCGAACAGGCCGGGGGCGATGGTCAGCACCCGGATCCCGTCGCGGGAGAGGTCGCGCGCCGCGGGCAGGGTCATCGAGACGATGCCGCCCTTCGAGGCGGCGTAGGCGATCTGACCGATCTGCCCGTCGTAGGCGGCGATGGAGGCGGTGCTCACGCACACGCCCCGCTGGCCCGACCCACGGGGCTCGTTCGAGCGCATCGCGTCGGCGGCCAGCCGAAGCAGGTTGAACGACCCGATCAGGTTCACCCCCACCACCTGCTGGAAGGCGCCCAGGTCGTGGGGGCCGTCCTTGCCCGCCGTCTTCTGGGCCCAGCCGATGCCGGCGCAGGCCACGCTGACGCGCAGGCCGTCGTCGTCCTCGGCTGCCTTCGCGACCGCCGCCGCGACCCGCTCCTCGTCGGTCACGTCGGTTGAGACGAACTGCACAGCCTCGCCGAGCTCGTCGGCCAGGGCGGTGCCCTTCTCCTCGTTGAGGTCGGCGATCGTGACCGCCATCCCGTCCGCGTGGAGACGCCGGGTCACCGCCTCGCCGAGCCCGGAGGCCCCTCCTGAGACGATCGCGCTCACGGGCGGCAGCCTATGCACCGCCCGCTAGGGGTAGGTTGCGCAGGAGAGGCAAGCGAGGAGAGGAGCTCCAGATGGCAGAGAGCGTGTACCGGGTCACCGAGGTAATCGGGGTCAGCACGGAGTCCTGGGAGTCGGCGGCCCGCAGCGCCGTGGAGACCGCGGCCAAGTCGGTCCGCGACCTACGCATCGCAGAGGTCGTCCGTCAGGACGTGACGGTCGGCGAAGGCGGCGTGGCGAACTTCCGAGTCCGCCTGGCGATCTCGTTCAAGTTCGAGAGCGGGGAGTAGGCGGCTAGCGGCCGGGCGCGGCCGCCGCCAGCATCTCGCGCAGGCGCTCTTCCGGTAGGCCGAGCGGCAGCACGAGGCTGATGGCGTCCGCGCCGGCCTCGAGCCATTCCCCGACCAGGGTGGGGGCCTCGTCGTAGGTCCCCATCACGGTCACCTCGCGGGCCAGCGCCTCGGACTCCGCGGGTAGTCGCGGCCGCCCGCCGTCGGCGTTCGCCTCCAGCAGAGCGTCCACCTCGGCGGCGAACCCGAACGTTTCCCGCAGCAAGCGCGGGTAGATCGGGCCCATCCGCGTGCAGTAGGCCACCAGCCAGGCCGCCGCCGTCGCTCGCGCGGCCTCCTCGTCCTCTCCTACCGCGAGCGGCACGCTGGCCGTCATCGCGGTGGGACTTGGCGCCGCTGCGGCGGCCTCGCCCTCGGCGAGCAGCTCGCGCCCAGCCCCAATTCGCGACTTGGCCCACAAGAACGGGAGCCAGGTGTCGGCGAGCTCCCCCGCGAGCCGCACCGAGCGCGGCGCCAGGGCGGCGAGCAGGATCGGGATCGGCGCCTCGGGAGGGGTGCCGAGTCGCAGCGGCCGGACTTCTTCTCGCTCGAGCGGGGTACGGCCGCCGTCGAGCAGCGCCCGGACGGCGACGATCGTCTCGCGCATGCGCGCGACCGGAGAGGACCAGGTCAGGCCGTGCAGGCCCTCGACCAGCGGTGGGCTGCTCGCCCCGAGGCCAAGGGCGAACCGTCCGCCCGAGGCCGCCTGGAGGCTCGCCGACGACATCGCGATCGAGGCCGGCGTCCGGCTCCAGACCGAGAGCACCGTGGTGGCCAAGCCGATCTGGGAGGTGACCCCGGCGATCCGAGCCAGCAACACCACCGCGTCGTGAGTCCAGCCCTCGGCGATCCCAAAATCCGAGTAGCCCAGCTCCTCGGCCCGGGCGGCCAGTCGGACGGTGCCCTCCTCGTCGGTGTGAAAGGGGGTGATGCCCGCCCCGACGTTCATGTGCGGCACCCTACTCCGGCCGCTGCCAGCGCCCGAGCACGATCAGGGTCTTGGTGCCGGTCACCGGGCCCGACCGCCTCAGCTTGTTCACCACGCTCTGCAGATGGTCGACGTCCTCGACCCTCATCCGGACCAGGGCATCGGGGTCTCCGGCGATAGCCAGCACCTCCAGCACCTCGGGCAGTCCGGCGGCGGAATGCAGGATCTCGTCGACGTCGGTGTCGCCGGAGAAGCGCAGCTCCGTGTAGGCCTCGATCGAGGGGCCGACCTTCCCGTGGTCGAGGACCACGGTGTAGCCGGCGATGACGCCCAGGCGCTCCAGCCGGTCGATGCGCCGCTTGACGGGCGCGGGGGAGAGGCTCACGCGCTCGGCGATCTCGCTCACCGGCCGGCGCGCGTCCTCGCGCAGCAGGTCGATGATCGCCTGATCGACTTCATCTACGACTTCTCGGCTCGCCACGGCCCGAAAGCTTACGGAATCTTGCGCACAAGGGCAGGTTTCCGGCGTTCTGCTTGTCCTTGTGCCTAAAGGCGCTAGACCTCGGTGGAGGCGAGCGAGAGGAGCGGATGGCTACCGCAGTGACGTGTCGCGACGAGTCGGTCGGCCTCGAGGGCGTGATCGTGATCGACGACGTCACGCTGGGCCCGGGCCTCGGCGGAGTCCGCTTCAAGCCCTACCCGACGCTCGCCGACGGCGAGCGCGAGTGCCGCCGCCTCGCCGCGGCGATGACGCTCAAGAACTCCTTCGCCGAGCTGCCCTTCGGGGGCGCCAAGGCGGTGATCCTCTCGGGCGGAGAGATTCCGGACCGCGCCGCGCTGATGCGGCGCTTCGGCGCCTTTGTGGCCGGCTGCGGGGGCGACTACCTGCCCGGTGTCGACATGGGCACGACCGTCGGCGACCTCGCGCTGATGAGCGAGTCCGGCGCCGTGGTGTCTTGCTCCACCGAGGACCCCTCGCCCTGGACGGCGCTGGGGGTCGAGTCCGCAGTGCGGGCCGCGGTGGCCCACGTCGGCGGGGGCGACGACCTGCACGGCGTACGCGTTCTGATCCAGGGTGCCGGCCACGTCGGCGCCGCGCTCGCGGCGGCGCTGGCCGGCGATGGCGCCTCGGTGCTGCTGGCCGATGTGGACATCACGCGCGCGCGGGCGGTCGCCGCGCGCACCGGGGCCGCGACCGTGGACCCGGACGCGGTGATCGGCACCCCGTGCGACGTCTTTGCCCCGTGCGCGGTGGCCGGAGTGCTGGACGAGCGAGCGGTCGAGCGGCTGGACTGCCGCGCGGTGGCGGGCGCGGCCAACGACACGCTGGGCGACCGCTCCGACGCGCACGCGCTGGCCGAGCGCGGCATCGCCTACGTGCCCGACTTCGTGGCCAACGCCGGCGGCGTGGTGCACATCCACGCACTGCGCAGCGGCTGGAGCCGCGCGCGGCTGCGGCGGGAGGTCCTGCGCATCGGCGAGCGGGCGCGCTCCGTGCTCGAGCAGGCCGACCGCGACGGCGTCACCCCGCTGGCGGTGGCGGAGAGGATCGCCGAGCGCAGGCTGGCCCCCGCGGGCTCCGCGCCGATGGAGGCCGTCGCCTCGTGAGCGCCACCGTCGATCGCCCCGACGTCTCGCTGTCGGATCGCTACACCGCGGAGGACGGGCCGGTCGTCATGTCCGGAATCCAGGCGCTGGTGCGCCTGATGCTCGACCAGCGCCGGCTCGACACCGCTCGCGGCCTCGACACGGGGCTGTTCGTGAGCGGCTACCAGGGCTCGCCCCTTGGCGGCCTGGACAACGAGCTGCGCCGCGCGGCCGAGCACACCCACGCCGCGGGCGTGGTGTTCCAGCCGGGCCTCAACGAGGAGCTCGCCGCGACGGCGGTCGCGGGCACGCAGCTGCTCGGCGAGCTGGGTGGCCGCCGCCACGACGGCGTGACCGGCGTCTGGTACGGCAAGAACCCCGGCTTCGACCGGGCGGCCGACGCGGTGCGGCACGGAAACCTCAGCGGCACCGCCCCGCTGGGTGGCGCCGTGGCCCTGATCGGCGACGACCCCTCGGCGAAGTCCTCCACGGTGCCCAGCTCCTGCGAGCCCATGTGCCGCAGCCTGCTGGTCCCGGTTCTCGCGCCGTCCTCGGTGCCGGAGCTGCTGAGCCACGGCCTGCACGCCGTGGCGCTCTCCCGCCACGCGGGGCTGTGGGCGGGCCTGAAGGTCGTCGCCGACATCGCCGACGCCGCGGGCACCGTCGACGTCGGGATCCCCCGCACGCTGATCCCCGACCTGCCACCGCGCGCGGAGTCCGGGCCGCCCGTGCTCCTGCCGCCCTACAACCTCGAGGCCGAGCACGACCTGATGGCCGGGCGCCTGGAGCGCGCCCGCGAGTACGCCCGGATAGCCGGGCTCAACCGCCTCGCCTTCGAGCCCCGCGCCCCTCGCATGGCGATAGTCGCCGGGGGTCTCGCCTGGGCCGCCGTGCTGCGGGCCCTCGACGACCTCGGCCTCGGCGAGCCCGAGCGCGAGGCGCTGGGCCTGCGGCTGGTGCAGATCGGGATGCCGTGGCCGCTCGAGGACGCCGAGGTCCGTCGCCTGACGGCCGGGGTGGAGACGGTGCTCGTGGTGGAGGACAAGCTGGCCTTCCTAGAGAGCCGAGTGAAGGAGGCGCTCTACCGCACCCCCGCCGCGCCGCTGGTGCTGGGCGAGCACGACGCGGAGGGCCGGCCGCTCGTGCCGGTGCGCGGCTCGGCGAGTGCCGACGACGTAGCCCGCGCACTGGGCCGGGTGCTGGACGACGCCGACCTGCCCGAGCACGTACGGGCCCGGCTGGCGGCACAGGAGCCGACCGGCCGCCTGCTCGAGCTACCGCTCGCGCCGCTCCCTAAGCGCACTCCCTACTTCTGCTCGGGCTGCCCCCACAACACCTCGACCCGCGCGGGGGCGGACGACCTCGTCGGCGTGGGCATCGGCTGTCACACGATGGTCGCCCTCGACGGCGGTGGGCGCCGCGGCCGGCTGGTGGGCATGCCGCAGATGGGTGGGGAGGGGGCGCAGTGGATCGGCCTGGCGCCGTTCACCGACGACGCCCACTTCACCCAGAACCTCGGCGACGGCACCTTCCACCACTCGGGGTCGCTCGCGATCCGCGCGGCCGTGGCGGCCGGGGTGGACATCACCTACCGCCTGCTCTACAACGACGCCGTCGCCATGACCGGCGGCCAGCAGCCCGAGGGCAAGCTGGCCGTCCCCGCGCTCACCCGCGTGCTCGAGCTGGAGGGCGTCGCCCGCGTGATCGTCACCACCCCCGAGCCCGAGCGCTACCGCGGCGTCGAGCTCTCACCTGGTGCGGAGGTGCGCCACCGCGACGGTTTCGAGGAGGCCGCCGCCGAGCTGGCCGCCACGCCGGGCGTGACGGTCCTGATCCACGACGACCAGTGCGCGACCGAGAAGCGTCGCTTGCGCAAGCGGGGCAAGCTGCCCCAGCCGGCCGAGCGCGTGTGGATCAACGAGCGCGTGTGCGAGGGCTGCGGCGACTGTGGCGAGAAGTCGTCCTGCCTGTCGGTGCAGCCGGTGCAGACCGAGTTCGGCCGCAAGACCCGGATCCACCAGGCCTCGTGCAACAGCGACCTCTCGTGCCTGATGGGCGACTGCCCCTCGTTCGTGATGGTCACGCCGAAGCGCGAGGCGGACGCGACCGCGCGGCCGCCGCTTCCCGTCGAGCTCCCCGAGCCGGCGCTGCGAGTGCCCGAGGACGTCCTGGTGCGCATGCCGGGAGTGGGGGGCACGGGCGTCGTGACCGTGTCGGCGATCCTTCAGATGGCCGCCCACCTGGACGGGCGGCACGCCGCCGGCCTCGACCAGACAGGCCTCGCGCAGAAGGGCGGGCCCGTCCTCTCCGACGTTCGCATCGCCTCGCGCCCCGTGGAGGGCCAGCTGCGGGCGGGCGAGGGCACGGTTGACGTGCTGCTGGGGCTGGACCTGCTCGGCGCTGCCGCCCCCGAGACGCTCAAGACGCTCGCTGCGGAGCGCACCGTGGCCGTTCTGAACACCTCCGAGACGCCGACCGCGGCAATGGTCACCGACCCGCGCGCCGGACTCACCGACACCTCGCTGGCCCTGCGCCGCGTCCTGGACGCCACCCGGGGCGAGGACGCGGTGTCGATCGACGCCGGGGCCCTCGCCCAGCGACTCTTCGGCGACCACATGCCCGCGAACATGCTCATGCTCGGCGCCACCTACCAGCGGGGCTGCCTGCCGGTCGCGGCGGATGCGATCGAGCAGGCGATCGAGCTCAACGGCACCGCTGTCGAGACCAACCGCGACGCTTTCCGCTGGGGCCGGGCGGCCGTGGCCGACCCCGTCGCGGTGGATGCGGCGCTGGCCACCGGCGAGCCCCCCGAGCCGGAGCCGGATCCGCGCGCGCTGGAGCTCCTCGAGGGCGCGAAGGTCGAGGGCGAGCTGCGCCGGCTGCTCGAGCTGCGAGTGAGCGAGCTGATCGCCTACGGGGACCTCGCCTACGCCGAGCGCTACCTGTCCGACGTGCTGCGCGTGGCCCGGGTCGAGCACGAGCAGACCGGCGGCGGCACCGCCGTGGCCGAGGCCTACGCCCGCGGGCTGTTCAAGCTCATGGCCTACAAGGACGAGTACGAGGTCGCCCGCCTTCACCTGGACTCGGTGGAGCGTGCGCGCCGCCAGGCCGAGTTCGGGCACGGAGCCAAGGTGCGGCTCCTGCTCCACCCGCCACTGATGCGGGCGCTGGGGCTGAAGCGCAAGCTCGGCTTTGGGCCGTGGGTCCTCCCGCTGCTGCGGGCGCTCTACCGGGCACGGCGGCTGCGCGGCCGAGGCCTGGACCCGTTCGGCCGGTCGAAGGTTCGCCGCACCGAGCGCGCCCTGATCGAGGAGTACCGCTCGGTCGTGAGCGGCGCGCTCGAGCACCTCGACCCCGCGACCGCCGGCCAGGTGGAGGCGATCGCCGAGCTGCCGGAGGTGGTGCGCGGCTACGAGGAGATCAAGCTCGCGGCGGTGGAGGACTTCCGCCTGCAGGCCCGGGCGATGAGCGAGAACCTCGCCGCCGTGGCCGGCCGCTCGGGCGGCTCACCCAGAGCTGCGCGCGATCCGCAGGGCCAGCCGGCCGTGCAGGGCGGCGGTGTCCTCCGCTGAGCGGGGCCCCGACGGGTCGAACCAGTCGGCCACCCAGACCGCCATGTTGAGGATCGCCATGGACGCGGCCTCGACGGCGTCCTCGGAGCCCAGCTCGGCGAAGGAGAAGCTGCCCTCGCGCTCGCCCTGGCGCAGCGTGTCGGCGAACAGTGCTCGCACCCGCCGCCGGCGGCGGACCACGCTCTCCCGCTCCCCGGCGGGGAGGTAGACGTAGTCGCGGTTGGCCACCCGCGTGGCCGCGGGCCGCTCGATGTGGAACAGCGTGAACGCCGAGGCCATCGCCTCGAGCTTTGCCTCCGCGCCGCCGTCCGCCTCGCGCAGGGCGCCGGCCAGCACGTCGTCGGCCAGGTCGTGGACGCGGTCGACGATCGCGAACAGCAGGTCGTCCTTCGAGGCGTAGTGGTTGTAGAGGGCGCCGGGGGTCAGGCCGCAGCGCTCCGCCAGGTCCCGCACGCTGGTGCCCGTGTAGCCGCGCTCGTCGAACAGCTCCAGGCCCGCCTCGTGGATGCGCTCGCGCGTGTCTTCTGAGCGAACGTTCACCGCCACGACCCGCACCATACCGCTTGTCCAAGCTGGACTTGCAACTTTGCTGAACGATCGTTCATACTGACGGCCATGGACTTCGACCTCTCCGACGACCACGAGCTGATCCGCCGCACCGTCCGCGACTTCGCCGAGGGCGAGGTGGCGCCGGTGGCCGAGGAGCTGGATCGCACGAAGTCGGTTCCCTACGACCTCATCCGCCAGCTGGGCGAGCTCAACCTGATGGGCATCCCGTTCCCCGAGGAGTACGGCGGCGCGGGCGGCGACTCGCTGGCCTACGCGCTGGCGGTCGAGGAGCTCACGCGGGTGGACTCCTCGGTGGCGATCACGCTGTGCGCCCACACCTCACTCGGCACCCAGCCGATCTACCTGTTCGGCTCCGAGGAGCAGAAGCAGGAGTGGATGCCGCAGCTGTGCGCCGGCAAGAAGCTGGGCGCGTTCGGGCTGACCGAGCCCGAGGCCGGCTCCGACGCCGGCAACACCAAGACGCGCGCCAAGCTCGAGGACGGCGAGTGGGTGATCGACGGCGCCAAGCAGTTCATCACCAACGCGGGCACCGACATCTCGGGGATGGTCGTCATCACTGCCCTCACCGGCGAGAACGAGATCTCCAACCTGCTGGTGCCCAACGGCACGCCGGGCTACGAGGTCGGCGAGCCCTACCGCAAGATGGGCTGGAACGCCTCGGACACCCGGCCACTCACCTTCGAGGGCGCGCGTGTCCCGGAGGAGAACCTGGTGGGCCCCCGCGGGCAGGGCTTCAAGCAGTTCCTGCAGGTGCTGGCCATCGGGCGCATCGGCGTGGCCGCCATGGGGCTCGGGCTTGCCGAGGGCGCCCTGTCCGAGGCCCTGGCCTACGCCAAGGAGCGCAAGGCGTTCGGGAAGTCCATCTCCAGCTTTCAGGCCATCCAGATCAAGCTGGCCGACATGGCCACCGAGATCGAGGCCGCCCGGTTCCTCGTCTACAAGGCCGCCGTGCTCAAGGACCAGGGGAAGCCGTTCGACCTGATCGCCGCCCAGGCCAAGCTGAAGACCGGCCGCCTGGCGGTGCGCTGCGCCGAAGAGGCGGTTCAGATCCACGGCGGCTACGGCTACATCGAGGAGTACCCGGTGTGCCGCATGTACCGCGACGCAAAGATCCTCACCATCGGCGAGGGCACCGACGAGGTGCAGCAGATGGTGATCGCCCGGGCGCTCGGCGCGTAGATGTTCTCCGCCATTCTCGTCGCCAACCGCGGTGAGATCGCCGTGCGGGTGATGCGCACGCTGACGCGGCTGGGCATCCGGTCGGTCGCCGTGTGCTCGGAGGCCGACGCCCGGGCACCGCACGTGCGCATGGCCGATACCGCGCTGACCATCGGGCCGGCGCCGGCGGCCGAGTCCTACCTGAGCGCCGAGGCGATCGTCGAGGCGGCCCAGCGGGCGGGCGCCGAGGCGATCCACCCCGGCTACGGCTTCCTCAGTGAGCGCGCGTCGTTCGCCCGCACGTGCGCCGAGGCGGGCCTGGTGTTCGTCGGCCCTCCGCCGGAGGCGACCGAGAAGCTGGGCGACAAGGTGGCGGCGAAGCTGCTCGCCGCCGACGCCGGGGTGCCGACGGTGCCCGGCATCGAGCGCCCCGGCCTGACCGACGAGGACATCGTCTCGTGGGCGGCCGAGGAGGACGACCGCTTCCCGCTCATGGTCAAGGCGGCGGCGGGCGGCGGTGGGCGCGGCATGCGGATCGTGCGCACGGCGGACGAGCTGCCCGAGGCGCTGGCGGCGGCGCGGCGGGAGGCCAAGGCAGGCTTCGGCGACGACTCGCTGCTGGCCGAGCGCTACGTGGAGCACGCGCGCCACGTCGAGGTGCAGCTGCTGGCCGACTCCCACGGCGGGGCAGTGCACCTGGGCGAGCGCGAGTGCAGCCTCCAGCGCCGCCACCAGAAGCTGATCGAGGAGTGCCCGTCGCCGGCGGTGTCGCCGGAGCTGCGCGAGCGGATGGGGGAGGCCGCGGTGGCTCTGGCCCGCGCGGCCGGCTACCAGAACGCGGGCACGTGCGAGTTCCTGGTCTCCGGAGACGACTTCTTCTTCCTGGAGCTCAACGCCCGGCTGCAGGTCGAGCACCCGGTCACCGAGATGGTCTGCGGGCTCGACCTCGTGGAGGCCCAGCTGCGGGTGGCGGCCGGGGAGGCGCTGTGGCTGGGCCAGGACGACGTGACGATGGACGGTCACGCGATCGAGGCGCGGGTCTGCGCCGAGGATCCCGAGCAGGGCTTCCTTCCGGGTGCCGGGCGGATCGTGGCCTACGACGAGCCCGCTGGCCCCGGCGTGCGGGTGGACAGTGGCGTCGAGCTGGGCAGCGAGGTGACCACGCACTACGACTCGCTGCTGGCCAAGGTGGTCGCGCACGCTCCCTCGCGCGAGCTGGCGCTCGACCGTCTGGACGCGGCGCTCGCGCACATGGCCCTGTTGGGGCCCCCGGTGAACACCGCGTTCCTGCGGCGGCTGCTCGCCGACGGCGACGTGCGGGCGGGGGACATGGACACCGGGCTGGTCGAGCGGCTCCCGGCCACCGATCCCGATCCCGAGGCCGACGCCGAGGCCGCCACGGTGGCGGCGCTGGCCCGTGGGCTCGAGCTCGGCGCGGGGGAGGGCGACCCGTGGGACTACCTGACCGCGTGGCGCATCGACGGCCCGGCGCCGCTGCGCTGGCGCCTGGAGCCCGAGGGCGGCGGCGAGGTGGTCGAGGTCGTCGGCGCCGAGCGGACGGCCACGGCGGAGCCCGCCGGCGCCGGCCGGCTGGCGGTGACGCACGACGGCGAGCGGCGCACCTGGGCCTACGCTCGCGACGGCGAGGTCACGCGCGTGGGGGTGGGCGGGCGCGCGTGGGGCTTTCGCGAGGAGCGGATCGAGCTGCGTGGCGGCACGGGTTCGGGCGCGGCCTCGCTGGAGGCGCCGATGCCGGGCAACGTGCTCGCGGTGAAGGTGGGCGAGGGTGACTCCGTCAGCGAGGGCGACGTGCTGGTGGTGCTCGAGTCGATGAAGATGGAGTTGCAGGTCGTGGCGCCCGCCGACGGGGTGGTGGGCGACCTGGCGGTGAGCGAGGGCGACCAGGTCAGCCGCGGCGAGGCGCTGGTCGCGGTGGGCCCGGCCTCCGAATGAGCGTCGTCCTCTCCAGCCGCGCCCGCCCGGGCAGCGAGGAGTTCGCCGCCAACCAGGCCGCGCACGCCGAGCTGGCCGCCGACCTCGGGACCGAGCTCGAGCGCTCGCGCGCCGGGGGCGGCGAGAAGGCGGCGGAGCGCCACGTGTCGCGCGGCAAGCTGCTGCCCCGTGAGCGGGTGGAGCGCCTGCTCGACGCGGGCGCGCCCTTCCTGGAGCTGTCGCCGCTGGCCGCCCATGGCCTCTACGAAGACCAGGCGCCCGGCGCCGGGATCATCACCGGCATCGGCCGCGTGTCGGGCCGGGAGGTGGTGATCGTGGCCAACGACGCCACCGTCAAGGGCGGCACCTACTTCCCGATGACGGTCAAGAAGCACCTGCGCGCGCAGGAGATAGCGCTCGAGAACCGGCTGCCCTGCGTGTATCTGGTGGACTCGGGCGGGGCCTTCCTGCCCATGCAGGACGAGGTCTTCCCCGACAAGACCCACTTCGGCCGGATCTTCTTCAACCAGGCCACGATGTCGGCCGAGGGCATTCCCCAAATCGCGGTGGTGATGGGCTCCTGCACCGCGGGAGGCGCGTACGTGCCCGCCATGAGCGACGAGACGGTGATCGTGCGCGAGCAGGGCACGATCTTCCTCGGCGGGCCGCCGCTGGTGAAGGCGGCTACGGGCGAGGAGGTGACCGCCGAGGAGCTGGGCGGCGGCGAGCTGCACAGCCGGCGCAGCGGCGTCACGGACCACCTGGCCGGGGATGACCTCGAGGCGCTCGAGACCGTGCGCTCGATCGTCGCCACCCTCGGCCCGCGGGTGCCTGCGCCGTGGGAGCGCGCGGCCACCGAGGAGCCGGCGGTGGACCCCGCCGAGCTGACCGGCGCAGTGCCGACCGACACGCGCGCGCCCTACGACCCGCGCGAGCTGATCGCGCGGGTGGTCGACGGCTCGCGGTTCCACGAGTTCAAGAAGCTGTACGGCGAGACGCTGGTGTGCGGCTTCGCAGGCGTGCACGGGCACCCGGTCGGCGTGGTGGCCAACAACGGCGTGCTGTTCTCCGAGAGCGCGCTCAAGGCCGCCCACTTCATCGAGCTGTGCGACCAGCGATCGGTGCCGCTGCTGTTCCTGCAGAACATCAGCGGCTTCATGGTGGGCCGCGACTACGAGGCGGGCGGCATCGCCCGCGACGGGGCGAAGATGGTGGCCGCCGTCTCCTGCGCGCGGGTCCCGAAGCTGACGGTGATCGTGGGGGGCTCCTACGGAGCGGGCAACTACGGCATGTGCGGGCGCGCCTACGGGCCGCGCTTCCTGTGGATGTGGCCCAACGCCCGCATCTCGGTGATGGGCGGCGAGCAGGCCGCCACGGTGCTGAGCACGGTGGCCTCCGACCGCGACCCCGACGAGCTGGAGGCGCTCAAGGAGCGCACGCGCGAGAAGTACGAGAGCGAGGGCCACCCCTACCACTCCACCGCGCGGCTGTGGGACGACGGCGTGATCGAGCCGGGGGCCACCCGCGATGTCGTGGGCCTCGCGCTGTCGGCGTGCGCCAACGCCCCGCTGGGGCCGATCCGCCGGCCTGTCTACCGCATGTAGCCTCTCGCCTATGGCGCTCGCCGAGGACTTCCAGGAGATCCTGGACACGCTTCCGCCGGACTGGACCTCGCTCGAGCTCGACATGAGGATCTTCGACGAGGGCCGCTACATCGAGGTGTCCTCGCTGATCGTGCAGATCAACGCCATGCCGTACTCCAAGCACGACTGGCACTGGCGCCTGCGGGTGGCCAACAAGTTCGGCCACGCTGCGGCTGCGGAGACGGTGAAGGGAACCCTGGCCCTGCTCGACGAGCAGCACGTTCACGGCGAGCTGGTGCTGCGCGAGGCACGCAGCGGGCGCATGGAGGTCGTCCCGCTGTGGGGCCGCCCCGAGTCCATCCGCCGGGACTTCTACCGCCGCCGCGCCCAGTAGCGCCATGAGGGTCGCGCTGCTGTGCCCCGAGCTGCTGTTCGGATCGAAGATCGAGGGCGCGCTGCGGGCGGCAGGTCACGACGTCCAGCGCTGGGACGACCCGGAGGCGGTGCGGGCCACGGCCGAGAAGGGCGACGTGCTGGTGGTCGACCTGACCGACCCCGACCTCGACGGCTCCTCCGCCATCGAGCGCCTGCGCGACCAGGGGGCCCTGGACGGCGTGTGGACGCTGGGCTTCTACTCCCACGTGGACGTGGAGACCAAGAAGCGGGCCGAGGCGGCCGGCTTCGACCGCGTGGTGCCGCGCTCGCGCATGGCCCGGGAGGGCCCTGCGCTGGTGGAGGCGCTGGCCAGTACCGGTTGACCGCGGTCAGGCTCGTCCGGCCCGACCTCCCGCTGATCGAGGCTGCGCTGGCGGGAGACGCCGAGCTGTCGCGGGCACTCGGGGTTCCGGTGGTGGAGGGATGGGCCACCTTCGCCGGTGCGCTCGAGGCCACTCGCACACGACTCGAGCGAGAGCCTTCGGCGTCGGCCTGGGGGACACGGTTGTTCGTTGCCGTCGAGCCGGCCGAGCTGGTGGGCTGGGGTGGGTTCAAGGGCCCTCCCAGCGAGGGCACGGTCGAGCTGGGCTACGAGATCGCCGAGAGCCGGCGCGGACGCGGGTTGGCCACGGCGTCGGTGGAGCGGATGCTCGAGGAGGCGTTCGCCTCCGAGGAGGTGACCAGGGTCATCGCCCACACGCTGGCCGAGCGCAACGCGTCGAACCGGGTGCTGGAGAAGGCGGCGTTCGTGTTCGACGGTGAGGCCCGCGAGCGGGAGAAGCTGGTGTGGCGCTTCGCGCGGGGCAGGTCAGCGTAGGTCGAAGGCCCGCTGGACGTCGAGCGGGCGGTCGATCACGCCAAAGCGCAGGTCGAATGCGGCGAAGTCCTGCAGCGCGCGGCGGTCGAACCGCAGCGGCGGCTTGAGGGCGGGCGCCGTGGCGTCGAGCTGCTGGGCGGTCAGCTTCGGCTCCTGGCCCGAGCGCTCCGCGATCTGCTTGACCGCCGCCGGCCGGTCGGCCAGGGCCGCCCGGGCGCCCTGCTCCAGCGCGGCCACGGTCTTGGTGATCAGCTGAGGGTCCCGATCCACGGTCTCGCGGCGGGCGGTCAGGACGAGCTCGGGGTAGCGGGGAGCACCGTGGTCGGAGACGCGGAACTCGCGCGTGGGGACCCCCACGCGACGCAGCGCAACGCCTTCGGCGTTCCAGAAGGCGACCACCGCGTCCACGCGCTTCGAGATCAAGCTGCGGACCGCGGAGAACCCGATCGTCACCTGACGCGCGCGGCGGGGGTTGCCGCCGTCGTCAGAGATCACCGAGCGCAGCACGGCGGTGTCCGAGGGGAGGCCGCTCAGACCCACCCTGCGGCCCTCAAGGGAGCGCGGGCGGGCGACGCCCCGCCGGGCGATGACCGCGGCCAGCGGCTCCTTGACCACGGGGGCGACCCCGACGAGGTCCTGGCCGCGCTGGCGGGCCAGCGCGAGGTCGTGGATGTCCACCAGGGCGAGGTCGACCCGCCGGGCGGTGAGGAGCTTGATCGAGTCCGTCGAGGCCGACGGCGCCCGGACCCGCAGCTTCAGCCCCTGCCGGCGGTCGGCCCCAGTGCGGGCTGCCGCGTAGACGCCGGCGTGGTTGGCGTTGGGCTGGAAGTCCAGCGCGAGGTCGACCTGGCGCGGGCCGAGCGCGTCCTCTTTTTCCCCGCATCCGCCGACGAGCGCAGCCGCGACTGCACCAAGAAGGACCAGCCGCCTCACGCCGCTGACTCTACGCCGGGGGCGCGTCTAGACTGCCCGCGTGGCCGAGCCAGACGCCGCCGCCCCGCCCGAGCGGGGACCCGCCGCCTACGTCGCCGAGTTCATCGGCACCTTCGCGCTGACCTTCTTCATCTGCTCGGCGGTGTGCGTCTTCGTGAGCGAGCGCATCTCGGATTTCGTGCTGATCGGCCTGGTGCATGCCTTTGCGCTGTTCTTCCTGATCCAGACGATGGCCACCGTGTCCGGTGCCAACTTCAACCCCGCGATCACCATTGCGCTGGCCGCCACCAAGCAGATCCGGCCCCCGGACGCCGTCATCTACGTGGTCGCCCAGCTGGCCGGCGGGGTCGCGGCCGCCCTGCTGGTGCGTGCGCTGTTCACCGAGTTCCCCAACGCCGAGGCGCAGAACTACGGCGCCCCCGCCATCTCAGATCGCCTCGGGGAGAAGGTGGGCCTCGGCATGCTGGCCGAGTTCATCGGCACCTTCTTCCTGGTCTGGGCGGTCGCCGGCGCGGCGGTGAATCCCCGCTCCAACAAGGATTGGGCGGCGCTCACGATCGGCTTCACGCTGGGCCTCGGGGCGCTGGTGTTCGCGCCGCTCACGGGCGCGGGGCTGAACCCCGCCCGCGCCTTCGGGCCCGCGCTTGTGGCCGATGCCTTCGGCGGCGGCGCCGACTTCCTTCTCGCCTATGTGCTGGCGCCGATCCTGGGGGGCCTGGCGGCGGCGTTCATCTACGTGACGATGTTCATCGCGCCAGGCAAGAAGGAAGGTGGAGCGGAGCCTGTCGGCTAGATAGCCTGGCCAGCGGATGCGGCGGGTCACCTTCTCGCGCAACTTCACGCTCTCGCTGTCGAGGACGTGCCGCTGCTACTGCAAGTACTGCGCCTTCGCGACCCACCAGGCGCACCTCTACACCCCGGATGAAGTCGAGCAGCTGCTCGACGACGCATCGCGCCGCGGCGCCAAGGAACTGCTCGTGCTCACCGGCGAGTCGCCGGAGGTCAACCCGGAGGTGGCACACCGGCTGAGCGAGCTCGGCCACGCCGACTTCACCTCGTACGTGGCCTGGGCCTGCGAGCGGGCTCTGGAGCGCGGGATGTTGCCGCACACGAACCTCGGCGTCCTCGGCCGTGACGACCTCGCGCGGCTGCGCGAGGTGACCGCGTCGCAGGGGCTGATGCTCGAGTCGGTCAACCCCGACCTGGTGGTCCACCAGGGCTCGCCGACCAAGCACCCGGCCCGGCGGCTGGAGACCATCCGCGCAGCCGGCGAGCTGAAGATCCCCTTCACCAGCGGGATCCTGGTGGGGATCGGCGAGACCCCGGACGAGCGGGTAGCCGCTCTGGAGGCCTTGGCTGAGGTCCACGCCGAGCACGGCCACCTGCAGGAGGTGATCCTCCAGAACTTCGTGCCCCACCCGCGCTACTACGGGGCCGAGCCGGCGGAGATCGCCGACTCCGCCCAGCGCGAGGGGACGGCGGGCGAGGCCGCGGCGATGCCCGCGTGGGGCAGCGACGTGTCCCTGGACGAGATGCGGCGGTTGGTGCGCGAGTCCAAGCGGCTGATGCCCGACGTGGGCGTGCAGATCCCGCCCAACCTGTCCGACTGGTGGCTGCCGCTGGTCGAGGAGGGAGCGACGGACCTCGGCGGCCTGTCGGCCAACGGCGACCACATCTCGCCCGAGCACCCCTTCCCCTCGCCACACCGGATGCGCAAGGAGCTCAAGCCGCGCGGCTACGCGCTCACCGAGCGGCTGTGCGTGTACCCGCAGTACATGGGCTCCGACTGGCTCGAGCAGGGCGTGCTGGACGTGGTCAAGGCGCGCTACTGGAGCTTCATCCCCCGCCGGGGCTCGGGACGGCGCGACTCCACGCCGGTTCAGCTCGACCTCGTGCCGCGCGCGATCGAGCGCGGCCGCGCGGGGGAGGCGCTGGGCGCGGAAGAGCTCGCCGCCCTGTTCGCCGAGACCCGTCCGGAGGCGATCGAGGACATGCGCCAGGCGGCCGACGAGCTGCGCGCCGAGCTGGCCGGCGACACGGTCACCTTCGTGGTCAACCGCAACATCAACGTGTCGAACGTGTGCGTGGTGGGCTGTGCCTTCTGCGGCTTCGGCCAGGGCCGGCGCTCACCCGACGCATACGAGCACGGCCAGGAGGAGTTCGTGCGCCGGGTGCACGAGGCGGTGGCCTTCGGCGCCACGGAGATCTGTATGCAGTCGGGCATCCACCCCGACTGGGGGCTGGAGGATTACGCGGGCTGGCTGCGACTGGCCAAGGAGACCGCGCCCGAGCTGCACCTGCACGCGTTCTCGCCCATGGAGATCGACCACATGGCGCGCGACCGCTCGCTCGACGAGGTCTTCGCCGTGCTGCGCGAGGCGGGCTTGGGCTCCACGCCGGGCACCGCCGCCGAGGTGCTGCACGACGGGGTGCGAGAGCGCATCTCGCCGAACAAGCTGCCCGTCGCGCGCTGGGTGGAGGTGATCGAGGCCTCGCACCGCGCCGGCCTGCGCTCGACCTCGACGGTCATGTTCGGGCACATCGAGGAGCCACACGAGCTGGCCGAGCACATGCGGGTGGTGCGCGCGCTGCAGGAGCGGACCGGTGGCATCACCGAGTTCGTGCCGCTGTCCTTCATCCCCTTCCACACCATGCTCGGCCGCACGCACGGCATCGAGGAGATCTCACGGGAGGAGAACCTCAAGCACACGGCGGCCTTTCGCCTGGCGCTGGGCCGGTCGATCACCAACCTGCAGGCGAGCTGGGTGAAGATGGGCCTCGACGCCGCCACCGAGTCGCTGCGCTGGGGGGTCAACGACCTCGGCGGGACGCTGATGGAGGAGAACATCTCGCGGCTCGCGGGCTCCTACCACGGTGTGCGACTGGAGCCGTCGGACCTGATCGGCGCGGCCCACGCCGCGGGCCGGCCGGCGGCCGAGCGCGGGACGCTCTACGACATCCGCGCCCGCCACGAGGCGCCGGTGGCGGCCTGACTCACCCCCGCGGGGCGTAGCGGTGGTGCAGCATGAGGTCGTTGCCGTCAGGGTCGGTGAACAGGGCCATATGGCAGACGCCGGTGTCGAACGTGTCGCCCCGGAACTCCACCCCCTTGGCCTCCAGCTCCTTGCGCGTAGCCGCCACGTCCTCGACGTGGATGGCGGGATGGGCGTTCTTCTGGGGCTGGAACTCGAAGCCCATCTTCGCCGGCTCCCAGATCCCGAAGCAGGTCTCCCCGATCCAGAACTCGTAGTCGCTGTTGTCGTCGGGGCGTAGGCCCAGGGTCTCCACGTAGAACTCGCGCGTGCGGTCGGCGTCGGTCGAGGGAACTCCGATGAAGTCGAGTCGGTCGCTCATGCGGCGAGCGTACCCGGGCCTCAGCGGAAGAGGTCGTCCTCTGCCGGGCGCCGCAGCGACGCCGCCCCGGGGCCGTTCTCGTCGGTGACCAGATGGCCGAGCCCTCGTACCACCACGGCGGGCTCGGCCGCGTCCTTTCGCCGCGCCAGGTCGGCGGCGGCCGCCACGGCGTCGGCGGTGGCCAGCGCCGTCGCGCGCAGCTCGCGCCCGTGGGCGTCGGCTCGCCCGCGCCAGTCGTCCAGGGGCGTCAGCCCGGCCGCGCCGATCGCCACGTCCACCTGGCCCAGCCGCCAAGCCCTGCCGAACGAGTCGCTGATCACCACGGCGGGGCGCCCCGGTAGGCGAGCGCGCAGCTCTCGGGCCGAGCCGTCGGGGTCGGCCGGCAGCAGGATCGCGTGGCCCTGGGGGGCGTTGGACTGGTCCACGCCCGCGTTGGCGCAGATCAGCCCGTGGTGGGTCTCGCAGATCAGCACGCCGTGGTCGGCCCGCAAGAGCGTGGCGGTCTCGTCGAGCACCACCTGCACCAGCCGGGGGTCCTTGTCGTGCTCGGCGGCCAGCTCCCGGGCGCGCTCGCCGGGCACCACCGAAGCGAGCTCTCGCACCCGCCCCTCGGCCTTCGATACCGCCTTGTGGGCCACGACCAGCACGTCGCCGCGCTCGAAGGACGCGGCGCCGGCCAGCAGCGCGGCCAGGTCGTCGCCGGCGCCGACCTCGGGCAGGCCGCGCACGACATGGACGCTGAAGTCGCTCAGGCGCTCGCGGGCACCGGCGCCGGGAGCGCGCCCATGCGCCCGAGCTGGGCGAGGGCACCGCGAGTCTGCGGCGCCAGGCCCCGCCGGCTCTCCAGGCGGCGGGCCACCTCGGCCAGATCGCCCGGGGTGTCCACGTCGAGCGTCAGCGAGGGCAGCTCGTCCACGGAGAAGTCGACGCCGGCCGCCTCGGCGCCGGCGATGTGGCGCGCGAGGCTGTCCGGGCCGAAGCTGGGCTCGAACGCGTCGGGGGGAGAGAGCAGAAGGGCGTTGGTACCGGTGCCGTGGCGGTCGGGGACGATCGCCGCCTGTCCGTCCTCGCGCTCGAGCAGGGCGGACAGCTCGGCGGGGTCGAGCAGCGGGGCGTCGCCCGGCACGAGCAGAGCCCGCTCGAAGCCCTGGGCCAGCGCATGGCGCACGCCGATCTGCGCGGCGGCCGACTGACCGTCCTCCGCGGGGTCGGGAAGCACCAGCACCCGCTCGGAGCGTGCCGCCCACTCGGCTGCGCGGCTGCCGGTGACTACAGCCACGCCGTCCAGCTCGGGAACGTGGCGCAGCGCAGCGAGCACGTCGGAGAACATCGCCTGCGCGAGGGCGCGCCGGGCGCCTCCGGCCAGCAGCTCGCCCAGACGCTGCTTCGCGGCGTAGAAGCTCTTGACGGGGAGGATGGCGATGGTGCGCATCGGCCGAGGGACCTTGCGGGCGACTGTAGCGCGGGTGGGCCTGCTCAGCGGCGCAGAGACGCCGCAAAGTCGAGGGTCTTTCGCGCGACCTCGATCCGCGACGGGAGGTCGTCCATCCGCGTGTCGGCCTGGAGAGAGGGCAGCCCGCTCACGGGCTCGTCGGCCACCACCCCGTCGATGACCTCGGAGAGCACGTCGGCGATCCCCTCCGCGCTCGGCGCGATGCCGGCGTGTTCGCAGAACGCCGCGGTCGGGCCCTTGAGCACCTCCCCCCCCACGAAGGGGCTGACGGCGACCACCGGCGCGGAGGTGGCGACCAGCGCCTCGTGCATCCCCGGCAGCGCCAGGATCGGCCCGATGGAGATGACCGGGTTCGAGGGCCCGATCACCACCGCATTGGCCGAGGCGATCGCGTCCAGCACCTCCGGCGTGGGGCCCGACGAGGACACGGCGGCCAGGTCCACGTCCTCGACCGGCCCCTCCGCGCGGTTGACGATCAGGAACTCCTGCAGGTCCCACCAGCGCCCGGCGGCCTGTACCCGCGTAGGCGCGGCCTCGTCGGTCATCGGCAGCACGCGGGCGGTCACGCCCATCGCCTCGACTACGCGGGCGTGCGCGTCGGTCAGCCGCGCCCCGCGGCGCAGCTCCTCGGTGCGGATGAGGCACATGGACAGGTCGCGATCGCCCAGCCGGAACCACGTGGGCCGCCCGGCGCGCTCGAGCGCGCCCATCACCTCCCAGGTGTCGTCGCGCAGGCCGTAGCCGCGCTCGTCGATCTCGTCCGCGAGCCAGTAGGTGATGAGGTCGGGGTCCGGCGCCACGTGCACCCCGTACACCTCGGCGTCGTCGCCGGTGTTGGCGACCACGGTCAACTCGTCCAGCTCGGCCAGCCCCCGGGCCAGCTTGGCGCCGCCCGTGCCGCCCGAGAGCAGCGCTACCAGAGCTGCTCCGGCAGGCCCGTGAGCTTGATCCCCGCGTGCACCTTGTGGCGCGTGTTGACCGAGATCAGCAAGGGGGTCAGGCCCTCGACCAGCCGCGCGGTCTCCAGCAGTCCGGCGTTCACCGGCCGCAGGCCGTCGATCATTGCGATCACCTCGGCGACTCGGCGCTTGTCGTCGCGCTTGTCCCCGCAGATGAGCACGTCCTCGTCCAGCTCGGCGTCGAGGTCGTTCAGCACCGGCGCGCTCACGGTGTGCAGCGCGCTGACGACGGTCACGCCGTCGGGGGCCATCTCCTGCGCTTGCTGCGCGGCCGATCCCTGGGGCACGCCGAGCATCCGCGTGGCCTTGCCCGAGACCGCGGCGGCCAGCGGCACGGTGGCGTCCACCAGCAGCTGGCCGGGCTCGAGCACCTCCTTGAGGTTGGTCAGGTTCTCCGACTGGTTGCGGAAGGGGACGGTGAGGAACACGATCGGGCCCTGCTTGGCGGCCTCGGCGTTCTCCATGCCGCGGGCGTCGCCCTCGCTGATGCGGCCGGCCGCTTCCTCGGCGCGGCCCGCGTCGCGCGAGCCGATGACCACGGGCACCCCGGCGCGGGCCCAGCGGGCGGCCAGGCCGAAGCCGAGCGCTCCCGTGCCGCCGATGACCGGGACGGGCTCCACTACTCGGCCTTGTACTCCTGGACCGCCCAGCTGTTGCCGTCGGGGTCCTCGAAGAACACGTAGCGCGAGCCGGGTGTGCCCTCGGGACCCATCTGCACGACGTCGGAGACCTGTACGCCGCCCTCGGAGAGCTGCGCGCGTGCGGCGTCGACGTCGTCGACCGTGAGCTGCACTCCCTTCAGCGAGCCCGGCTCGCCCTGGGGCAGGCCCTCCCCGAGAACGATGGAGCAGTCGGAGCCGCGCGGCGTCAGTTGCACGACCCGCATCTCCTCGGTCGGCGAGACGTCGTGGTCGAGGTTGAAGCCCACCTGCTCGGAGTAGAAGTCGCGTGCTCGGTCGACGTCGGACACCGGGATGAGAACCACCTGCAGCTTGAAGTCCATGCGGCCGACCATACGCGGGTAGGGTCCGGCTCCGTGAGGCTCGAAGGCAAGACCGCGCTGGTCACCGGGGGCTCGGGCGGCATCGGATCGGCCACCTGTCGCCGACTGGCCGCCGAAGGCGCCCGCGTGGCGGTGACCGACGTGACTCGCGAGGCGGCAGCCGGAGTGGCCGGCGAGATCGACGGCCTTCCGCTCGAGCTCGACGTGCGCAGCGCCGAGTCGGTGGGAGCGGCCGTCGAGGCCGCCGAGGCCGAGCTGGGACCGGTGGACGTGCTGGTCAACAACGCCGGCATCGAGGGGGAGGGTGGCTTCTTTGCCAACACCACCCCCGAGCAGTGGGACCCGGTACTGGAGATCGACCTCCGGGGCGTGATGCTGGTCACCCACGGGCTAATCAGCGGCATGCAGGAGCGCGGCTACGGGCGCATCGTGAACGTCGCCTCCGAGGCGGGCCGCGTGGGCTCCCAGGTGGCCGGCGCCTACAGCGCGGCGAAGGCGGGCG
Organism: uncultured Thermoleophilaceae bacterium; assembly: GCA_963830065.1. Classification (GTDB taxonomy): domain Bacteria; phylum Actinomycetota; class Thermoleophilia; order Solirubrobacterales; family Thermoleophilaceae; genus JACCZR01. Next base: position 139,853 of record CAWHLA010000008.1, on the reverse strand, counting down.
TGATCGGCTTCACGAAGACCATCGCGCGCGAGTCGTCGCGCTACGGGGTCACCTGCAACGCCGTGGCGCCGGGGCCGATCCGCACGTCGATGTTCGAGCGGCTCGGCGAGGGCGACGCCCTCAGCGCCCGCTTCGCGAAGGGGATGGTGGCCGCTACGGCGATGGGCCGGCCGGGCGAGCCCGACGAGGTAGCCGCCGCGATCGTCTTCCTCGCCTCCGACGACGCCTCGTTCATCACCGGCGAGACGCTCGGGGTGAGCGGCGGCCTGGGCATGATCTAGGGGATGGATCAGGTCAAGGTCCGCGAGGTCGGCCCCCGGGATGGCTTCCAGAACGAGCCGGAGATCATCCCCACGCCCGAGAAGGTGCGGCTGGTGGAGATGCTCGCCCGCACCGGGTTGCGCCGCCTGGAGGTCACGAGCTTCGTGCGGGCCGACGTGATTCCCCAGCTCGCCGACGGCGGTGAAGTGCTGGCCGCCGCCGACATCCCCGAGGATGTGGCCGTCTCGGTGCTGATCCCCAACGAGAGGGGCCTGGAGCGGGCGCTGGAGCAGCGCGACCGCTTCTCCGAGGTCAGCCTGTTCCTCTCGGCGAGCGAGACCCACAACCAGAAGAACGTGAATCGCTCGGTGGAGGAGTCGCTGCAGGGGATCGAGCGCACGGTCGCCCGGGCCCGCGAGGAGGGTCTGCGCTGCGAGGGCGTGATCTCGGTGTCGTTCGGGTGCCCGTACGAGGGCGACGTGCCGGTCGAGCGCGTCATGGGCATCGCCCGCCGACTGGTCGACGCCGGCTGCGAGGAGGTGGGGTTCGGCGACACCACCGGGATGGCCAACCCCGCGCAGGTGCGCCGGTTCTTCGACGAGGCGTCGCTCGGCGCCGAGCTGACCGCGCACTTCCACAACACCCGCGGCCAGGGCCTGGCCAACGTGCTAGCCGCGCTGGAGGCGGGCGTGCGGTCCTTCGAGAGCTCGTTCGGCGAGCTGGGCGGCTGTCCGGTGCCGAAGGGGGCCACGGGCAACATCGCCACCGAGGACCTCGTCTCGATGCTCCACGAGATGGGGCACCCAACGGGCGTCGATCTCGAGCGGCTGGTGGAATGCGCCCGCGAGGCGCAGAAGGTGCTGGGCCGGCCGCTGGGCAGCCACGTGCTCACCGCGGGGCCGGTCGACTGGCACCGATAGCGGAGGACATCGCCGCATTGGCGGCCATGGAGCGCCCGTCCGCGAGCGAGGGGGAGAGGCGCTCGGCGGAGTGGGTGGCGGGCAGGCTGCGCGAGCTGGGCGCGGAGGACGTGGCGGTCGAGCCCTACCGCGGGGCGCCTCATTACGGGCCCTCGCACGCGATCCTCTTCGCGCTGGGCGCGCTCGGCCGGCGCCTGCCGGCGGCTGTTGCCCTCGCCCTTTTCGAGCTCGAATACTCCGGCCGCCGGCGGCTTCTGCGCCGCCGGCTGCCCGGCCGCGAGGGCGCGAACGTGACCGGCCGGCTCCCCGCGCGCGGGGAGCGCGAGCGCACGCTGGTCCTGGTGGCCCACCACGACGCGGCCCGGACCGGGATCGCGTTCCACCCGCGCCTGCTGGCTGCGGGCGACCGCCGCGCCCAGCGCACCGGCCGGCGGCCCTCGCTTGCCCTGCTGCCAGAGGTGGCCCTCGCGGCAGTGGCGCTAGGGCTCCGCCCGGCCCGCGCCGTCCTCACCCTCGCCGCCGCGATCGTGCTCCACGGCTCGCGGGCGGACGTGGTCCCGGGGGCCAACGACAACGCCAGCGGCGTGGCGGCAGTGATGGCCGCGCTGGCGCAGCTGGCCGGCGATCGCCCCGAGGGGCTGGAGGTGATGGCCGTCTTCCCCGGCGGGGAGGAGGCCGGCATGGACGGCATGGACGCCTGGCTGGGCGCCCACGAGCTCGACCCCGACACCTCGTTCGTGCTGGGCCTCGACACGGTCGGCTCCGGCGAACCGGTGGTGCTCGAAGCCGAAGGCGGGTTGTGGCCGGTGCGTTACCGCGAGCCCGACGTGGCGCTGGTCGAGCGCGCCGCCCACGATGCCGGCGTCCAGCTCAAGCGCTGGCGGCTCGGAGCCTGGACCGACCCGGTGCTCGCTCGGCTGCGCGGGCTGCCCACAGCATCCGTCCTGTCGGTGAAGGACGGCGGCTTCCCGCACTACCACCTTCCCAGCGACGTGCCCGAGCACGTCGACCACGCGTCAGTCGACGCGTGTGTGCGCTTGGTGGTTAGGCTCGCGCTCGCATGGAGCTGAGCACGGCCATCAGGCAGGCGGGCCTGGGGCGCGTCGGAGTCGGCGCTCTCCTACTGGCCAAGCCCGACAGCGCCTACGGCTGGGTGGGCGGCGAGGCCGACGGCCGCGGCGCCCAGGTGCTGGTGAAGGCGCTCGGGATCCGCGACCTGGTCATCGGCGCGGGCATCACCGCCACGGCCGGCGACCCCAAGGCGCTCCGGCCCTGGCTCCTGGCGGGCATCGCGGCCGACTCCGTGGACTTCGCGGCCACCCTGTCCGGCCCAAGCGCGCCCATGCGCAACGTCGTGCTGGGCGTGGCCGCGTCCTCGACCCTGGCCGGCGCCTTCTACCTGCTCAAGGCCTAGACCGCCTCGTACAGCTCCCACTCGTCGGGAACGCCCTTGAGCTGGTGGGTTCCGCGCTCGGAGAACCCGAGCCCCGATCCGGCGACGAGGTCCTTCACCGTCCGCGACACGAGCACCTCGCCCGGCCCGGACTGCGCGCTCACCCGAGCAGCGATGTGGACTCCGATGCCGCCGATGTCGTCGCCGATGACCTCGATCTCGCCTGTGTGCAGGCCGGCACGTACGCGGACGCCCTGCTGCTCCGAGGCGTCGATGATCGCTCGGGCGCAGCGGATGGCGCGCGCCGGGCCGTCGAAGGTGGCCAAGAAGCCGTCCCCGGTCGACTTCACCGCGCGGCCGCCGAAGCGCTCGATCGCCTTTCTCACGGTCTCGTCGTGGCGGTCGAGCACCTGGTGCCAGCGCCGGTCCCCGACCTCGGCCGCGGTGCGGGTGGAGTCGACGATGTCGGTGAACAGGACAGTGGCGAGCATCCGGTCGGGATCGGGCTCGGCGCGGCTGCCGGTGAGGAACTCCTCGATCTCTCCCAGCGTCAGCTCAGGGTCCTGGTACCAGGGAATGTGGTCGTCGCCGGCGATCTCGACGAGCTTGGCGTCGGGAAGGTGTTCGGCCAGCCAGCGGCTGTGGCGCACGTTGACGAGCCGGTCGTGGCGACGATGGAGGACCAGCGCCGGGACATGAACGCTCGGGACCACGTCGCGGACGTCGGTCTCCACGAACATCTGAGCGACCCTCGCGAGCATGCCGGGGCTGATGCTCATGCGCTCCAGGCGGGCCGTGAACGCTCGGACCTCGGGGTTGTCCGCCTGGCTCGGCGCGCTGACCTCGATGGTCGCGCCCTCGCCCCAGTGCGGGAGCAGGAGCTCCTGGCCCGACTCCGCCAGGGCCTGCTCAGTCGATCCGTACGGGTAGTCCTCGGCCTGGGTGGCCCGAGCCATCCCCCCGTAGAGGACGAGCGCCTCGCAGCGCTCCGGATAGGTCGCGGCGAAGAGGATGCTCATGGGCACCCCCTCCGACAGCCCGATCAGGGCGGCGCGCTCGGAGCCCGCGGCATCCATCACGGCGCGCACGTCGTCCATGCGCTGCTCGAGCGTCGGGGGCTCGGTCACCGGGTCCGACATGCCGGTCCCCCGCCGGTCGAAGACCACCAGCCGGCCGAATGAGGCGAGGCGCTGGAAGGACTTTCGCCAGGCCGGGCTCTCCCAGAACAGCTCCAGGTGGCTGGCGAACCCGGGGATGGCCACGATGTCGCGCTCGCCGTCGCCGTGGACCTGGTAGGCGATGTGCGCGTCGCCGCTGCGCGCGTATTTCGTCTCCGGCGGTTGCGGGGCCGCCCCCATCGTCCTAGTGCCCGGCGAACTCCGGGTCGCGCTTCTCGAGGAAGGCCCGCGTGCCCTCGGCGAAGTCGTCGCTGGCCGCGAGCAGCTGCTGCGCGGCGACCTCCTGTTCGAGCGTGGCGGCCAGGGCTGGCTTGGCCGCGGCGTCCATCACGCGCTTGGCCAGCCCCACGGCCTGCGGGGCGCAGGCCAGCAGCTCGTTGGCGAAGCCCTCGGTGACAGCGTCCAGCTCCTCGGCGGGGCCGATGCGGTTGGCAAACCCGATCCGGTGGGCCTCGTGGCCGTCGATCACCTTGCCGGTCATGATCAGCTCCTTCGCGCGGCCCAGGCCCACCACAGCGGGCAGCCGCGAGCAGCCGCCGACGTCGGGGAGCAGCCCCACGCGCACCTCCATGATCCCGGCGAAGGCCTCCTCGGCCATGACGCGGAAGTCCGCGGCGAGCGCGAGCTCGAACGCCCCGCCCAGGCACGCGCCGTGGATCTGCACGATCGTCGGCTTGGGCATTTCCTCCAGCAGGTTCCAGTAGTTGAGGATGGGCCGGCGGAAGCTGCGCAGCTTCTCGGGCGCGTCGCTGAGGGTCTTGAGGTCCCCCAGGTCCATCCCCGAGGAGAACATGGCCCCCTCGCCGCGGACCACGACGCAGCGGACCGACTCGTCGGCTGCCGCCTCCTCGAGTGCCGAGCCCAGCGCGAGGACCAGTTCGCCGTTCATCGCGTTGCGCTTCTCGGGGCGGTTCAGGACCACGTGGCGCACCGCTCCGCGGTCCTCGGTTGTGACTACGGACATGTGGATAGGCTCCCCGCGCTCGTCGATCAGAAAGTGGAGGCAACGCTAGTGCAGATACAGAAGGTGGGCGTCGTGGGCGCCGGGCTCATGGGCCACGGAATCGCACAGGTGGCGGCACAGTCGGGCTACGAGGTCGTCCTGCGGGAAGTGGACGACGCAAAGCTCGAGAAGGGCATCGGGCGCATCGACAAGCAGCTCGCGCGCGCGGTGGAGAAGGGCCGCGCCGAGCAGTCGGATGCCGATGCCCTCAAGGAGCGCATCCAGGGCACCACCGACTACGGCGACCTGGCCGATTGCGACCTGGTGATCGAGGCGATCACCGAGGACCTGGCGCTCAAGCTCGAGATGTGGCGCGAGGTGGACGGCATCGTCAAGGCCGAGGCCATCTTCGCCACCAACACCTCGTCGCTGCCCGTCATCGACCAGGCTGCCTCCACCTCACGGCCCGAGAAGTTCCTGGGGCTGCACTACTTCAACCCGGCGCAGGTGATGAAGCTGGTCGAGGTCGTGCGAGCCGTCACCACCTCCGACGAGACCTTCGAGGCCGGCGTCGAGTTCGCGAAGGCCAACGGCAAGCTCGGCACCCCCACCAAGGACAAGGCCGGCTTCATTGTCAACCGCCTGCTGGTGCCCTACATGCTCGACGCCATTCGCGCCTTCGAGGAGGGCGTGGGCTCGGTGTCGGAGATCGACGAGGCGATGAAGGCCGGGGCCGGGCACCCGATGGGGCCGCTTACGCTGGCCGACTTCGTGGGGCTGGACACCATGGGCGCGATCTGCGGCGTGATGTACCAGGAGTTCGCCGAGCGCCGCTTCGCCCAGCCGCCGACCCTTCGCAAGATGCTCGCGGCGGGCTGGTACGGCAAGAAGTCCGGCATGGGCTTCTACGACTACTCGGGCGACGCCCCGGTCGCGAACCCCGGGCTCGGCTAGCCGGGCGGGGCGGCCATCACCTCGACCCGGTGCCCGCCGGGCGCCTGCACGAAGGCGCGCGGGGCGCCCCAGTGCTCGGCGCGGGGATCGGGCTCGTAGCCGGCCTCTCTCAGCGCCGCCAGCGTGGCCTCGTAGTCCTCGGCCACCACCGCGGCGTGGCCCCGGGGCGGGGCGATCGGGTCGTCGGTGAAGTACAGGTGGATCTGCGTCGGGCCGCGCTGCAGCCACGAGGCCCGCTCGCGCAGCGAGGGCGGCGGATCGACGGTCTCGAAGCCCAGGATCGTCCAGAACCTCTCCGCCGCCTCGCGATCCTTCCGGTCCAGCTCGAGGGCGACGTGCTGGAGCACGGGCCGGTCAGGCGTCGGCGTCGTCTTCGGCGAGGAGGGTCTGCTTGGCGTCCAGGTCGGGCCCGACCTCCGCGTCGAGCCGCTGGATCAGCTCCGCCGTAAAGCCGGAGGCGCGCTCCAGCGACTCGTCGTCGATGTTGTCGAGCGTGTCGCTGGCCTGGTGGTGATGGGGGACGTAGCCGACGGCGTTGCGGCACGCGACCGTGATGGCGGGAAAGCCGGCGGCCCGGGCGATGGACGCGTCGGTGGGCGTGCGCAGGATGAGTGGCTTGGCTCCGAAGGAACCGTCCTCGCCGTCGTCCTCGGCGATCTGCTCGGCGATCTGGAACAGCTGCGGGTGCGACTTGCCGGGCAGGATGAGGCCCTCCCGCTGCCCGTAGCGAACTGTGCCTGCGCCCACCTCGTCCACGTTGATGAACACGGTGCGCTCCTTGTCGAGGTCGGCCTTGTGCCTCTTGAGGAAGGCCTTCATGCCCAGCCCGAAGGACTCCTGGCCGCCGGTGATGAGCACCCAGACGGCGAAGTGATCGAGCTGGCCGCCGAAGCGCTCGGCCAGGCCGAGAACGGTGGCGACGCCAGAGGCGTTGTCGTTGGCGCCCGGCACGGGGGCGGAGGCCGCCGCGTCGAGCAGCGCGACGATGGCCACGATCAGCGCGACGGTGGGCAGCAGCTGGACGGCGGTGAGCACGTTGCCCTTCTGGCCCAGCACGCGGATGAAGGTGCAGACCAGCAGCAAGAGCAGGGTTGCCATGAACGGGACGAACGGGCCGATCGGCCGCTTGATCCGGCTGCCGAGCGTGGCCAGCCGCTCCTGCACGCCGCGCGAGAAGACCATGCCCCCGCGCGCGGTGTCGAGGTGGGCGACGAGGACGATCGTGCCGTCGTGGTCATCGCTCTCGGGCGAGAAGACGTTCTGGGAGGCGCGGCGGCCGGTGAGGCGGCGCAGCGGGCGAAACAGGCCGCTCGCGTCGCCGAAGGCGGACAGGGTGGCGAGAAGGACCAGGCCGAAGCCGACGGCGGGAATCGCCACCGAGATGAGGCTGCCGATCACCGCCACGAACGCGTGGATCAGGTGGACGACGGCCCAGCGCGGATAGATGTGGATCGACTCGACCTCGACTTCGCGCCCCATCTCCGCGAGCCGTCCCTCGACCTGACCGGCGGCACGCCGCTCGGCATCACTGCCGGCCCTGCGGCTGCCTCCCTCGACCAGCCCCTCTATCCCCGCTCGGACCTCCAAGAGGCGGGCACACTAGTCGCATCAGGTGCCCGGGGTGGGATTCGAACCCACACGCCCTCTCGGGCAATCGATTTTGAGTCGACAGCGTCTGCCGTTCCGCCACCCGGGCGAGCGACGCGAGTCTAGATCCGGCTGCGGTGGCTAGGCCGGGTTCGGCTGGCCTTCGTAGCCGCCGTAGTCCTGCTCGTCGTCGGTCACCTCGACCTCGACGTTCCACGCCTGCTGGAAGCCCCGCAGCGCGAAGGCGATCAACAGGACAGAGACGGGGATGAGAATCACGGTGAGCAGTCCGAGGATGCTCGGCTCGAGAGCCGGCGAGTCGAAGCCCGTCTTGTCGCGGGCGAACCAGGCCGGCGCGGCGATCGCGGCGAAGACCGCCAGCAGGATCGCCAGGGCCGCGGCGACCGGCAGCACCCCGCGGTTCCAGCGCAAGACGAAGAACGCCACGACCAGGTAGACGATCACGTAGAAGGCGGCCAGCGGGACCATGCCCTGGAGCTCGGCGAGGCCGCCGAGGAGCACGATTGTTACGAGGACCGCGCTGGTCACGAGCAGTAGCACGCAAGCGGCCCGCGTGGCCTTCGACTCAGCCTTATCCCGGTTGGGATGCTCGAGCCTGGTCTCCGCCATCGGCGCCAGTGTACGCCTCCGTGCAGGACGGCGCTGCGGTTCTCACGCGCGCGTCAGCGGGGCAGCCAGGGCTCGAACCTGGAATCACCGGTTTTGGAGACCGGAGCCTTATCCAATTTGGCCACTGCCCCTCGGGGGAGGAAGTCTAAGTGGGTGGTCCGGCCGGACCACCGATGCGGGCGGAGGGACTCGAACCCACACGCTCTCTCGAGCACCGGGACCTAAACCCGGCCTGTCTGCCAATTCCAGCACGCCCGCTTCGCTTCGATCTTAGGTCGAGGAAGCGTGGATAGCCGGAATGTGGGGAATGGTGCTCATGCGCCACCCAGAGCGCAGAGACCCGCGGTGCCCAACGACCCTCAACCTTCATAGGATGCGCCCATGTCGGCAGTAGCGGTAGTCATCTCGGTGACGCTCTTCTTCCTTGCGGGGCTCGCATTCGGGTACGCGTTCGGTCCTCCGTTGATGTGGATCCCGCTCGCGTTCCCGCTGATCATGGCCCTGGCGGCCTTGATCACGGATGGGCTCTCTGCCTCGATCCTGATCCGCCTGGTCGTCGCGCTCGCGGTCACCCTGCTGGGGATCTTCCTCGGGCAGCGGATCGCCCCCGAGCAACGACCAGAAGAGGCCCCGGGCTAACATGACGGCCGCACCGCGGGCGTGGTGTAACGGCTGCACAAGAGCCTTCCAAGCTCTTAGTACGGGTTCGACTCCCGTCGCCCGCTCTGCAGCAAAACACGGGGCGTGGCGCAGTCTGGTAGCGCACTCGGCTGGGGGCCGAGCGGTCGCTGGTTCAAATCCAGTCGCCCCGATAAAGGGTCTCTAGAGATCGAAGCACTCAATGGGAGGAAGCACTTGAAGGTGGACAAAAGACTGGCCCTGGCCGGATGCGGCCTGGTGGCGCTGGGACTCAGCGCGTGTGGTGGAGGCTCCGAGTCGACGCAGCAGCCCCCGCCCGACCCGACCGCCATGGCGCTCATGGCCCCCGGCGTGCGCACCGTCGTAGTGCCCAAGCAGGGCCAGAACCTCACCGTGATCGTGCCGCCCTGCAGCGCAGCCGAGATCGACCAGGACACCACCGACGCTCCTCCCGGTTCCAACCAAGTCGTAGTCCCCAAGAGCGCGCTCGACCAGACGGTCGCGGTTCAGCCCTGCATCCAAGGCGCCAAGACCGCCGGCCGGGCCAGCACCGTCCTGCTCAGCCCGGGCGGCACCGAGTCGCCTCAGGGTGCGGCCCAGCAGAGCGGCGGCCAGCCGCAGAACGCGCTGCTGCTCCCCAAGAGCAGCAACATTACGAAGATCATCGTGCCGCCCTGCGTGGTGCAGACCGGCTCCGGTGGCAGCAGCGGCACCGCGGCCACGGGTGGTGGGACCAACACGGCCCTGCCGGCCGAGCGCGACAAGACCTCCGTGGTGGCCCCGCCGTGCCGGGTGTCTGCGTCGAGCAGCTCCAGCGGCGGCTAGCGCTCAGTGAAGAACAAGATCCCGTGGATCGTCGGCGGCGTCCTGATCGTGGCGCTGGGCATCGGCGCCATTTTCCTCGGCCAGGGGCCGGAGGAGCCGAAGAGCGTGGGCGAGCTGCCCGAGAGCGCCCGCGCCCTGGTTGTCCCGGCCAACGAGAAGCACAAGGTGGTGATCCCGCCCTGCAACACGCCGGTCGAGCAGACCACCACTGACGCCGAGAAGGCCAAGCCCACCCCGGGCGCGACCACGTTCGAGCTCAACGCCGGCGAGGACGTGCGCACCGTGATGGTGCCCCACTGCCAGCCGGGCACGGGCGCGGTCAACGCCGCCGGCAACATCCCCTCGTCGGCTTTCATCGTGGACAACGCCCCAGCGGCCAACGAGACCGACGGCGCTTTCGAGTCGGATGGGGTGATCGCCAAGTCCCAGCTCGTCCTCCAACAGGGCAGCGACGGCACCACGATCGTCGTACCGCCCTGCGGGAAGGTCACCAAGGGCGAGGACGCGGTGCTCCAGTCCGAGGGCGGCTCGAAGCTGGTGGTGGCCGCGGAGTGCTGAGGGCCTAGGCCTCGGCCGGCCGGGCCGGCGACGTGCGCGCAAGGCCGCGTCGCCGGCGGCGCGCGAATGCCGTCGCCGCGCCCTGAGCGCCGATCGCCGCAGCGGCCACGAACGGCCCCAGCGCCGGGGCCGCGGTCCGCGCGCTGAACTCGACCGTGGCGACGGGGACGATCAGCATCACCCACGCCGACATGCCGAACAGGATGGCCGCCGAGCGAGCGCGGCCGGTTGTCAGGAACGGCGCGGCGAAGGTCAGCAAGGCCAGCAGCACGAAGAACGGCCCCTGTATCCGGGTGCCCGACTCGTAGGTGCGCAGCACCGAGATCAGGTTGCGGTTCACGCTGAACCGCTTCGCGTCGGTGTAGTGGGGCCGGGCGTCGCGGAGGCCAAGAGGGTTGTAGGTCGAGTTGAAGAGCACCTGGTGGTGGACCAGGTCGTGCCAGCTGTAGCCGCCGCCGTAGCCGCGGAAGCTCTCGGGCGCGATGTAGCGCAGCGTCGCCCCGCCGACCTCCCCGAGGTAGTCGAGCGGCTGGTGGGTCACCACCTCCCAGGTGAAGGCCTCGACCGCGGCGGTCTGCTTGGAGCCCGCGGTGTGGGGATCGCCGTAGTAGCGAATCGCGGGCGAGTAGTACCAGTTGAACGTGTACTGGTTGGTGTAGGGGCGCTTGGCGCGCGGCACGTTCTCGCACAGGATCTGGGTGCCGCGCGGAGGGGTGAACCTCGAGCAGTCCGCGAACGGCGCCACCCGGCCGTAGATGTTCCACGCCCCGTTGCGACTGAGCCCGGTGCGGCCCTCGGCGGCGTACTCGATCGCGTAGTAGGGCACCAGCAGGACGAGCGCGCCGAGGACGCCGACTGCCGTCACGGCCGCGCGCCGGCGCCACGGCGCGCCGGGTACCGCGAACAGCAGCCAAGCGGCGCCCAGGATCAGGATCGGCAGCGCCACGACGCGCACGCTGGCCGCGGTCGCCAGCGCCAGCCCTCCGAGCCCCGGCCACCACAGGCTGGTGCCCTCGGCGGTACGCACGCCGCAGTACAGCGCGACCGTCATGAGGAGGATGAAGACGGCCTCGCTGTTGGCCGAGTGCTCCATGAAGAACACCGGCGCCGCAAGCGCCATCACCGCGGCCGGTACCAGCGCCAGCCAGCGCGAGATACCGGTGCGGGCGACCGTGAAGAACATGATCGCCGCCGAGGCCAGCCCGAGCAGGTGGTGCACGATCACCACGAACAGCAGGGTGGGGGAGATCTCGTTCATCCCCCGCAGGACGATCGGGTACCCGGCGGGCCTCAGCTCGTTGCGGAAGAAGTCCCCGCTCTGGGAGACCCCGATGTAGCTCGCGGCGTCGGGCCACCCGAAGAAGGCCGGCTTCCAGGCCAGGACGAGCAGCAGCCGCAGCAGCGCGCCGGCGACGAGAATCGCCACCAGACCGAGCACAACCCTCCGATCGCCCCGCACCCGCGCGAGCTTAGATGTCGGGTTAGGGTCGAAGGGCATGGCCGATGAGCTGGAGCTCCATTTCCTTACCCACGGGCCACCGGACCAAGCCCTCTTCCGCTGGCGCTCCCAGCCGCCGGACGCGCTGAAGGGCTACGAGCTCGTCGACGAGTCGTTCAACGGCCTCTCATACGAGAAGCGCTACTACGACTGGCCGGCGTACCTGAACTTCCTGTCGGTAGTCGGCTTCGCGCTACGCAAGTTCTCTCAGAGCATCTACAAGCTGTCGGTGCGCTTCGACGACTCCGGCACGGGACACACGCGCGTGACGGTGATCGGCAAGGTCGACCCCGGTACCCGGACGGCGCTGGGCGAGATGGCCGACGCGCAGGGTGGTACCCACGGCCTGCGCGTCGGCGCGTAGCTCTCGCTACATCTCGGCGAGGATCTCCGCCTTCTTGGCGTCGAACTCCTCCTGGGTGATCAGCCCGCTGTCCTTCATCTGGCCGAGCTTCTTGATCTTCTCCGCCGGGTCCTCGGACTTCTGGTTCTCACGCGCCTGGCGGTAGGCCTGGTCGGCCGCGTTGCCGTAGGTGGCCTGCATGCCCTGCATCACCGCGGCCTGGTCGCCGCCGGCAGCGGCGATCGAGGCCTGCTGGGCGTCCCACTGCACGGCGATCCGGCTCGGGTCGTCGGGGTGGACCTTCACCGGGATCTCCATGCCCACCGTAACCGCGGCCTTCATGCGGGTGGTGGGGAACACGTAGTTCACGGTGTAGGGCGCGCCGTTGGGCGGGTGCACCTCGATCGGGATCTGCATCGCGAAGCGGTCGCCGGGCACCGGCTCGGCGAAACCCTTCGCCACGCCCTTGGCCGGGTAGCCGTTCTTCAGTACCTCGTGCTCGCCGCGGTCGTCGGCCAGTGCGCCGATGTCCTTGAACGACTGCCGCACCGACGGCATGCCGCCGTGGTGGTCCGACATCCGCTTGACGTCCCGGATTCCCTTGAAGAGTCCCATCGGGCTACCAGCCGTAGATGAGCGCGGTGGTGGGGGAGTCCGGGTCGTAGCGCACCGTGATCGAGGCGCCCTCCGCGATCTCCTCCAGCTGCGCCGGAAGCATGGACTGCGAGATCGTGGTCTGGTACGGCTCGCCGCCGGCGGGCCGGATGGATACGTCGAACTCGGTCTGCTGGCCCCCGCCCACGTCGGTCTGGCCGGTGGGCCGCACGCTGTGAACGACCGCCGGCGCCTCGACACCCGAGGCGTAGAGCTTCTGGGCGGTCTGCGCGTAGGCGGCCTGCGCCGCCATGTCGCCGCCCATGCCCGGCTGCTGGCCCATCCCCTGCTGGCCGGCCATGGCGTCCTGCGCCTGCTGCTGCATGTCCTTCATGTTTTTGAACAGGCCCAACTAGGTCTCTTTCTCTCGGTTGCGGGTCCGCGGCCCACCCTAAGTCACCCGGGCGCGCACGAACAAGGTCTGCGCGGCGCGCCCGATCGGCCCCCGCTCGTCGAGCAATTGCGTGTCCGACAGCCCGACTCCGTTGGCCTCGGGCCTGGTGATTGCGTCCAGGCACACCCACTCGCCGGCGGGCATCCGGTGCAGGTGCACGCTCAGGTCGGTGTTGATGAACAGGTACCTGCGCCAGTCCAGCGCGGCGCTCACCCCGTTGCCCGAGTCGGCGGCCACCAGCACGCGCTGGAGCGGGGTCGGCTCCTCGCCGGACAGCAGCGGGCAGCGCATCCTCATCCACACCTTGGCCGGGCCCATCTCCAGGAAGCCGCCCGAGAGGAAGCGGTAGTCCATCGCCGTGTGGTAGCCGACCTCCTGGCCGGTGGGGAAGAAGGGCTTGTCCTCCGCCTGCTCGGGGCCGGGTGGCGGGTCGGCCTGCGGCGTTGCTTCGGCCAGGTCCACCTCACCGGTGACCAGGCGCCAGGCCGACGCGCGCACCAGCTCTAGGCCGTCGGCGTCGCTCAGCACGGCCTCGAGCAGTTCGACGCTGCGGCCGGGGCGCACGGTGCGCACCTCGACGCGCAGTGAAGCGATCGGGACCGGGCGCAGGATCTCGAACGTGACCCGCCCGACCTGCTTGCCCTCACCGCCTTCGTGACGCTCGAGCGCTCGCCCTATCGCGGCGGCCGGCGGCCCGGCGTGCTGGGATCCCGGGTCCCACGGCCCGCGGGTCAGCTCCGACGGAACCAGGAGGTCGCCGTCCTCGGAGAAGAAGGCCTCGCTCATCGGACGGGCACCCTAGAGTGGAGCTTCGCTAATGCGAATGGTTCTCATCAAGGCGACGATGGGCTGCGCGCTGGCACTGGCGGTGCTCGCCGGTTGTGGTGGCGGCGACGACGGCTCGACGCCCGCGGTGCAGGTCGTGGCCACGACGCCGCAGGTGGCCGACATGGCCCGCGCGGTCGCCGGCCGGCGCGCCGACGTCAAGCAGATCCTTCGCCCGGGGGTGGACGCACACGACTTCGAGCCGCGCCCCAGCGACGCCCGAGCGGTGGCCGAGGGCGACGTCTTGGTGGCCTCGGGGGGCGAGCTCGACGACTGGGTCGACGAGATCTCCTCCACCGCCGGGTTTGACGGCAAGCGCCTCACGGTGTTCGACGAGATCGAACCGGCGAGCGAGGACGACCCGCACTGGTGGCAGGACCCCCGCAACGCCGTCCGCGCGGTGGGGGAGATCGAGCGCGTCCTGATCGCCACCGATCCGAAGGGCCGCGCGATCTACGAGCGAAACGCGCGCTCCTACGTCGAGCGGCTGCGCCGTATGGACCGCTCGATCGCAGCGTGCGTGGCCAAGGTGCCTCCCGCACAGCGCAAGCTGGTCACCACCCACGACGCGTTCGGCTACTACGCCCGCCGCTACGACATCGAGGTGGTGGGCGCCCTGATTCCCTCGCTCTCGACCCAGGCCCAGCCCTCCGGGCGCGACATCCAGCGCCTGGTGGACCAGATCCGCGCCGAGCGAGTGAAGGCGATCTTCCCCGAGACCGCCCTCAATCCCCGCCTCGAGCGGGCCGTGTCGCGCGAGGCCGGTGTGCGCGCGGCGCCCAGGCTGTGGGCCGACACGCTGGGGCCGCCGGGCTCGCCCGCCGGCACCTACCTCGGCTCGCTGGCCTCCAACACGGCCACGCTGGTGGACGGCATGTCGGGCGGCCGGGTGCGCTGCCGGCCAACCGCGTGAGCGGCTAGGCCGCCGCCTCGCGGCCGAGCTCGAACCACACGCGGGTGCGGTCGTCGCGCTCGATGCCCCACCGGTCGCTGATCGTCTCCACCAGCGAGAGACCCCAGCCGCCGGGGCGTTCGGGGTCGGGCCCGGTCACCTCGAAGCCCGGCCCCTGGTCGGTGATCTCCAACCTCACCCGGTCGACGTCCCAGGACAGGGCGAGCTCGATCTGGTCTTCCTCACCGGCGTGACCGTGGACGACGCTGTTGCTCACGATCTCGCTGGTAAGCAGGCTGGCCTGGTAGGCCCGCTCATCGGGCAGCACGACGCCGATCGTCACGGTGACGATCTCTCGCGCGCGGGCAGGAGCTTCCACTCCGCCTGCGAGATGAAAAGTTGCGCGTCCCTGCACGAAGTACCCCTTCCAAGGACGATATGCCGGTGCAGAACTTGCGCAGGCTCAGCCCGCGAGCCGGCACGCGGGGCATTCGCCGCGCAGGGTCACGTCGTGTGCGTCGATTGAGTAGTCCACCCGCCGAGAGAGGCGATGGATGGCCGCTTCCAGGCCCTCGTCCTCGAATGCAGAGACCTTCCCGCACCGGTCGCAGACGAGGTGATGGTGGTGGTCGCCGCCGGGCAGCGCGGGCTCGTAGCGGGCCAGGCCCTCACCGACGTCCACGCGCTGGACGAGCTTAAGCCGCTCGAGCAGGTCGAGCGTGCGGTAGACGCTTGCCGGCCCCGTCGAGCTGCCCCGGCGCTGCAGCTCGGAGGTGATGTCCGCGGCGCTGACGCTGCATCCAAGTCCGGCTAGGGCGTCGATGATCTCGGCCCGCGGGGCACTGGAGCGGTAGCCGTCCGCCGCCAGGCGGGCGCGGGTGTGGGAGGCCCAGTCGGCGGTCACGGGCCGCCCTCGATCTCCAGCAGGCGCCGCTCGGGCTCGTGCTCGACCTGGAGCGTCACGTGCTCGACGCCGAAGCGCTCGGCCAGCATGTCGCGCACCTGACGGCGGCGGGCGTGGCAGTCGTCGCCGGAGGGGACGAGCAGGTGAGCCGACAACGCCGGAAAGCCCGAGGTGACCTCCCAAAGGTGCAGGTCGTGGACCTCGACCACGCCCGGCTGCCCGGCGATGGCCTGGCCGACCTCGTCGGGGTCGAGGCCGCTGGGGGCGGCCTCGAGCAGCACCCGCCCGGAGTCGCGCAACAGCATCCACGAGCTGCGCAGCATCAGCAGGCAGACCACCAGCGCGGCGATCGGGTCGGCGCGGTCGAAGCCGAAGGCGAGCACGGCGCCGCCGGCCGCCATCGCTCCGACCGAGCCGTACAGGTCGGCCAGCACGTGCTGGCGGGCGCCCTCGAGGTTGAGGCTCTTGCGTTCCGACCGGGCCAGCAGCCAGGCGCAGGCCACGTTGACCACGGCCCCCGCGGCGCCCACGGCGAGGACCACCCCGCCGTCGACTGCGTCGGGGTCGCTCAGGCGCCGGACCGCGTCGACGCCGATCAGAACGCCGAGGGCCAGCAGCAGCGCGCCGTTGACCTGGGCGGACAGGACCTCGGCCCGGCCGGTGCCGAAGGTGTAACGCCCGCCCGCGGGGCGGGCGGCGAGCCGAGCCGCCACCAGCGCCAAGGCGAGCGCACCCGCGTCGGTGAGCATGTGCGCTGCGTCGGAGAGCAGCGCGAGCGAGGAGGCCAGCACGCCGGCCACGACCTCGACGGCCAAGAACGCGAGCACCAGGCCGAGCGCCAGCGCGATCGGCCGGCGGTCGGCGCCGCTACCCGGCGCGTGGGTGTGGCCGTGGCCCACGAGTCAAGGGTAGGCCGAGCCACCGTGGCCCGGGACGACAGCCCTAGGCGTCAGAGCATCGATGCGGCTGAGAGGACTCGAACCTCCAAGGGGTTTCCCCCACGGCGACCTGAACGCCGCGTGTTTGCCAATTTCACCACAGCCGCGTGGGGGCGACTCTAGCGCCGCGCGAGCGCTCCACAGTCCGGCGGACGGGGGGACATCGCGTCCCAGATGACCCACCCTGATCACACCGTCGACCGGGCGGTGGCGCTCGGACGCGCCGGGCTGCCGGCGTCGGCCGTCGCCGAGCGCACTGGCGTGGCTCGAGGCACCGTTCGCGATTGGCTGGCGGGGAACATTCCTGCCCGCGCGAGGGATCGGGCGGTCCTGGTCGAGCAGCTGCCGCCGGACTACGTCCACCTGCTCGGCCTCTATCTCGGTGACGGCTGGATATCCGGCCACCCGCGTGGGTCTACAAGCTGAGGCTGGCGCTGGACTCGAGGTATCCGGGCATCATCGCCAGCGCAGTCGGGGCCATACACGCCGTCCTGCCGGAGAACAGCGTCCGCACCTGCAGGCGGGACGGCTGCCACGAGGTGTACTGCTACTCGAAGGCCTGGCCGCGGCTCTTCCCTCAGCACGGCCAGGGCAGGAAGCACGAACGCAGGATCGCGCTGGTCGAGTGGCAGCAGCGGCTGGTGGAGAGCCACCCCGAGTGCTTGTTGAGAGGCCTCATCGAATCCGACGGGTGCCGCTTCATGAATACCGGCAGGAGGTGGACCAACCCTCGCTATTCGTTCACCAATGTGTCACCCGACATCCGCGATCTGTTCTGCGAAGCGTGCGACCGCCTCGGCGTGCATTGGACATGGGCACCGCCCAAGACGCTGTACGTCTCTCGCAAGGGCGACGTCGAGCGGATCGACGAGTTCGTCGGCCCGAAGGCCTGATCCCGGCGCAGGCCGGCGCCGCGGCCGCTAGCGGCGGTTCAGCGGCGTGCGGAAGACGTAATCCCAGAACGGGGCACTGACGCCGAAGCCGCGCGTGTGGTCCTGGAAGTGGTGACGCATGTGCAGCTCGCGGAGAAGCTTCCCGGCCCGGGTCTTCGGCTTGTGGTGATGCACGTAGAAGTGCGTCATGTCGTAGATCAGGTAGCCCATCAGGAACCCGACCCCGAGCAGCCAGCCGGTCGAGCCGAGGATCAGCACGAAGGCCGCGCAGAAGAGGGTGGCCAGCGGCACGCTGACCGAGGGCGGCATGACCAGCCGCAGCGGGTCGTTCGGGTGGTCGTGGTGGACGCCGTGGATGATCCAGTGGAGCTTGGCGCCGATGCCCTCCTCGGGCTCGAAGTGGAACACCACGCGGTGCATCCAGTACTCCGTGAGCGTCCAGAACAGGTAGCCCCCGAGGACCCAGGCGCCCACCTCGAGCGGCGGGACGCCCTCCTGGCCCAGCGCGAACAGCACGGCGATCGCCGGGATGAAGATGACCAGCGGGACGACCGGATGCACCCGTGAGAGGCGATCCAGCCAATCACGCTCGAACATCCGCGGCGAGGCCTTCAGCATGTCGGTGCGACGCTGATTCACTGAGCCCAATCTAGCGCGGAGACCGGGCGCTCGCTAGGGCCCGGTCCAGCGTTCTGCCCTTGGGGATCGGGCCGGACCAACGACGTGCGGCGAGCTGTTGCGATGCAGCGGTTTGTTCGCTGCCAGGAGAGCCGCCAGATCCCCATCGGGGGGTTGAGCTTCACCTGGCTGGGCCGGTAGCGTCGAGCTGAGGCTGGTCTGAGGCCTCAGTGAGTGCAACGGAGCATGGAGCGAGGGATGGGCGAAACGGTGTCCGACCGTTACGAAGTGATCGTCGTCGGAGGGGGCCAAGCGGGCCTCGCCATCGGCTACTTCCTCGCCCGGCAGGAACGGAGGTTCACGATCTTGGAGGCAGCCGCGGAGCCGGCGGCGACGTGGCGCGACCGCTGGGATTCGCTACAGCTGTTCACTCCAGTGCGCTACGACAGCCTGCCGGGCCTGCCGTTTCCCGGCGACCCGGACAGCTACCCGGGCCGCGACCAGGTCGCTGACTACCTGACCGAATACGTCGATCGCTTCGACCTGCCGGTTGAGCTCAACAGCCGCGTGCGCTCAGTCAGGAAGGAGAACGGCGGGTACGTCGTCGAGCTCGACGAGCGCAGCCTGCACGCGGAGCAGGTGGTGATTGCCACCGGCCCCTTCCAGATCCCGGCGATGCCGGCGTGGAGCAAGGAGCTCGACCCTGGCGTAGTTCAGCTGCACAGCGCGGCCTATCGCTCGCCACAGGATGTCCCGGGCGACCCGGTCCTTGTCATCGGAGGCGGCAACACCGGCTTCCAGATCGCCGCGGAACTCGCCGGCTCGCGTGAGGTTCACCTGGCGGTGGGCTCACGTCAGACGCCTTTGCCGCAGCGCCTCCTCGGACGTGACCTGTTCCGCTATCTCGAAGCGCTGGGCCTGATGAAGACGCCGGTGACCTCGCGGATCGGCAAGCGGATGCAGTATCGAGAGACCCTGATCGGCTCCAGTCCGCGGGCGCTGCGTCGTCAGGGCGTGGTGGTGCACCCCAGGGCCACCGAGGCGGTGGGCGCGACCGTGGTCTTCGGCGACGGCTCGCAACTCGAAGTCGGCTCCGTGATCTGGGCCACCGGCTTCCGCCTCGACCACTCTTGGGTCGATGCGCCGGTCTTCGACCATGACGGTCGGGCAGTCCATCAGCGCGGCGTGACCGAGTCGCCTGGCCTGTACTTCGTTGGCCTGCCGTGGCAATACACCAGGGGCTCGGCCCTGCTGGGCTGGGTCAAGGATGACGCCGAATATCTCGCGCGGCAGATCGCCGCGTTCAGCAAGGAAAAGCCAACGGCTGTCGCTGTCTAGAGCGAAGCCGACTCGGAGCGGAGGAGAATGAGATGACTGAAGCCACCGACCGCTTTCCAACAGACGTTGCGGGTCTTCCCCAGGCGCGCGCCTCCGAGCTGGTCGAGCTCTCCGATGGTGATGAGTTCGACCTGCAGATAGTCCCGGTCACCAAACAACTCCGCGAGTCCACCGTGCGGATGCTGGCCTACAACGGCTCGATCCCAGGGCCGACGCTGAAGGTGCCGGAGGGGGCGGAGATCGTCGTCAACGTCGAGAACCAGGGCGACATGGAAGCGACGGTCCATTGGCACGGCCTGCGCCTGGACAACGCCTCCGACGGCACCCATCAGACGCAAGAGCCGATCCAAAGGGGCGGCAGCTACTCCTGTCGCGTGGCTTTCCCCGACCCGGGCGCCTACTGGTACCACCCGCACATCCGCGAGGACTACGGCCAGGAGATGGGCCTGTACGGCAACGTGCTGGTCGAGCCGGTTGACCCCGAGTACTGGCCGCCGGCGCACCGCGAGCTCGCAGTGACGCTCGACGACATCCTTCTGGAGGACGGCAGGGTCGCACCGTTCAGCCGTTCCGAGACCACGCACGCGGCGATGGGCCGCTTCGGCGAGCTGATGCTGATCGCAGGCGAGCCCGACCTCAGGCTGACCGCGCAGCACGGCGAGGTCGTTCGCTTCTACCTGACCAACACCGCCAACACTCGGGTGTTCAAGGTCGCGCTACCGGGGGCACGGCTGAAGCTGGTCGGCGGCGACAGCGGTCATGTCGAGCACGAAGACTTCATCGACGACGTGGTGCTCGCACCTTCAGAGCGCGTTGTCATCGATGCGCTGTTCGACCAGCCCGGTGAGCTGCGGCTGGAGCACCACACTCCAGACCAGGTCTACCCGCTGGCCTCGATCAACGTCAGCGAGGATCGCGCCGAGCCGGGCCTCGCAGAGCAATTCGGATTCCTGCGAACCAACCCTGACATGGCGGCCGAGCGGGAGCGCATCGCGCCGCATCTAGACGCCGAGCCCGACAAGACACTTGCCTTCATAGCGGAGATGGACATGGGCGCCCCAGAAGGCGACGGGCCAGTCGTCTACGCGTGCCCCATGCACCCCGAGGTTGTCAGCGAGGAGCCGGGCCACTGTCCGCAGTGCGGGATGAAGCTGATCGCCGTAGAAGCGCCGGCGACCACGTACACCTGCCCAATGCACCCTGAGGTGGTCAGCGAGGAGCCCGGCCACTGTCCCGAGTGCGGAATGAAGTTGCTGCCGGCGCAGCTGGTCGCCGACGCCGGCGCTGGTCACGAGCACAACGGCCACGACCAGGACCACGAGGACCACGAGCACGGAGGCCACGACCACGGCGGCGGCATCGAGTGGGAAGACGACATGGTCGAGGTCAACAAGCTGACGACTCCGGCGAACATGCGCTGGAAGCTGATTGACCGTGAAGCGGGCGCGGAGAACACCGCGATCGACTGGCGCTTTCGTGTCGGCGACCGGGTGAAGATCCGCCTGCTCAACGAGATGGCCGGCGACCACCCGATGCACCACCCGTTCCACATTCACGGCGCGGGGCGGTTCTTGGTCCTAAGCCGCGACGGAGTTGTCGAGCCGAACCTGGTTTGGAAGGACACCGTGCTGACACGGACCGGGGAGACCGTGGACATCCTCCTGGAGGTGACCAACCCGGGCCTGTGGATGGCTCACTGCCACATCGCCGAGCACCACGAGAGCGGCATGATGTTCTCGTTTTACGTCGACCCCTGACGGCGCTCCGCTGAGGACGCAAGAAGCCCCGCCGTAGCGGGGCTTCTCACAACTGATCGGTTGAACGGAGGAGCTACTTGATGAAGAGCATCTCCGAGTACTTGGGCAGCGGCCAGAGGTCGTCGGCGACGATCTTCTCCAGCTTGTCGCCCGCCACCCGGACCTTCTCCATCGCGGTGATCTGGTTGTCCCGCGCGTAGATGGCGAGATCGATGCCCTCGGTGTCGTCGGGGTAGTGGTTGGCCGCCTCGAGCTCGGTGATCGCCGCGGTGAACTCGTCGATCAGGCCGCGGGCCTCAGCGTGGAGGTTGTCGATGCCGACCGCTTCGATCATCGCGAGGTGCCGCAGCGCGGCCGGCAGCAGCATCGTGCGCGCCATCGACGCCGTGACCTCGGCCTCGATGTTCGCGCTCATCGCGTACTGCTCGGCCCACACCTCGAACCGTGACTCCAGCTCTCGGCGGCTGAGCACTTCGTACTTCTCCATCGCCGCGACGCTGGAGTCGGACAGGACCTCCGGCAGCGCCTCCGGCGTGGTGCGCAGGTTCTTCAGCCCACGCTGCTCGGCCTCGTCGTGCCACGCCTCGTCGTAGTTGTCCCCGCTGAACAGGATCTGCTTGTTCTCCGCGTAGACGTCCTTGACGACGGCGGTCACGGCCTCGGCGACGTCGGCGCCGTTGGTCTTGGCCTCCAGCGCGTCGCACATCTCGTCGATGGCCTCGGCCACGGTCGTGTTCAGCACGGTGTTCGGGAAGGCGAGCGACATGCTCGATCCCAGCGCGCGGAACTCGAACTTGTTTCCGGTGAAGGCGAACGGCGACGTGCGGTTGCGGTCGCCGCCGTGCATCGGGAGCGGCGGCAGCACCGACGCCCCGAGCCCGAGGTACGAGGCCGGCGTGTGCGGATCGCCCTCGCCCGACTCGATCGCTTCGAACACCTTCTCCAGCTCGCCGCCGAGGAAGATCGAGATGATCGCCGGCGGCGCCTCGTTGGCCCCGAGGCGGTGGTCCTGGCCGATGTTGGCCACCGACGCCCGCAGGAGGCCCTGGTGCTTGTTGACGGCCTTGATGACCGCGGCGCAGAAGAACAGGAAGTTCACGTTGTCCGCGGGGGTGGCGCCGGGCTCGAGCAGGTTGTCGCCGGTGTCGGTGCTCATCGACCAGTTGTTGTGCTTGCCCGAGCCGTTGACGCCCGCGAAGGGCTTCTCGTGCAGCAGGCACACCAGGCCGTACTTGCGGGCCACGCGCTTCATGACCTGCATCGTCAGCTGCTGGTGGTCGGACCCGACGTTCGAGTTCTCGAACACCGGGGCCAGCTCGTACTGGTTCGGAGCGACCTCGTTGTGCCGGGTCTTGACCGGCACGCCCAGACGGGCGAGCTCGAGCTCGGAGTCCATCATGAACGCGAGGATCCGCTCGGGGATCGACCCGAAGTAGTGGTCGTCGAGCTCGTGGCCCTTGGCCGGCTGGGCGCCGAACAGGGTCCGCCCGGTGGTCACCAGGTCGGCACGCTCGAAGAAGAACTGCTCGTCGATCAGGAAGTACTCCTGCTCGGGCCCGACCGTCGTGAACACACGGGTGGCCTCGGTGTCGCCGAGGAGCCGCAGGGCCCGCATGGCCGACTTCGACAGGGCCTCCATCGAGCGCAGCAGCGGGATCTTGTAGTCCAGCGCCTCGCCGGTCCACGACGCGAACGCGGTGGGGATACACAGCAGTGCGCCGTTGGGGTTCTCGAGGATGAACGCCGGGCTGGTGGGATCCCAGGCGGTGTAGCCGCGGGCCTCGAAGGTGGCGCGCACGCCGCCGGTGGGGAACGAGGACGCGTCCGGCTCGCCCTGGATCAGCTCCTTGCCCGAGAACTCGGCCAGCGAAGTGCCGTCGTCGTCGGGGCCGAAGAACGAGTCGTGCTTCTCGGCCGTCGAGCCGGTAAGCGGCTGGAACATGTGCGTGTAATGGGTGGCGCCTCGCTCGAGGGCCCACTCCTTCATTGCCAGGGCTACCGCGTCGGCAAGGGAGGCGTCGAGCGCCTCGCCCTGGGCGAGGGTGCGCCGCAGGCGCTTGTAGACGTCCTTCGGCAGCCGCTGGCGCTGGACTGCGGGCGAGAAGACGTCCTCGCCGAACGGGTAGTTCTTGGTCTGGGTGAGGTCGACCGTGCCGAGGGCGCCCCCATTGGGGCTCCACTGGGCGGCCGCGACGTTCTGCTGGCGGATTCGTGCCATGTGTGCCGAGCCTTTACGTAGCGCGCGCCCTCTGACGGGCGCGCTGAGTGACAGTGGATCTAGAGAACGGCTCCCAGCCTAGTGTCGAAACGGCTCGGACGCGGTTGTCCGCGTGTCCAAAGATCGCAGCCACCGTTTCGCCCCCGGGTCGGGTAGCCTCGCGCGGCTCGCGAAGCCTAGGGAGGGAGTGCGCAAGGTGAAGCTCGTGATTGGGATAGTCCGGCCCGAAAAGGCCAACGACGTCCTCGAAGCTCTGTACCGCGCCGAGGTGCGTGGAGTGTCGATGAGCCGGGTCCAGGGCCACGGAGGTGAGCTCGACCGTGTCGAGACCTACCGCGGCACCACGGTGAAGATGGGTCTGGCGGAGAAGGTCCGCTTCGAGATCGCGGTCTCCGAGCCGTTCGTGGAGCCGACCATCGAGGCGGTCACGGAGGGCGCTCGAACCGGAGAGGTGGGTGACGGGAAGATCTTCGTCGTTCCGCTGGAGCGGGCGATCCGCATCCGCACCGGGGACACCGAGGAAGGCGCCGTGACGCCGGTGGGCTCCTGATGTCGGGCATCGACACCGGCGACACCGCGTGGATGCTGGTGGCCACGGCGCTGGTGCTTCTCATGACCCCGGCGCTGGGTCTGTTCTACGCAGGCCTCGTGCGCGGGAAGAACACGCTGAACACGTTCATGATGTGCATCGCGGCGATCGCCATCGCGGCCGTCACCTGGACGGCGATCGGCTACTCGTTCGCCTTCGGCGACGCCAACGAGATCATCGGCGGCTTCGACTACGCGTTTCTTCACGACGTGACGTTCGCGCCGCGGGAGGACTCGACCATTCCCCACCTGCTGTTCTTCGCGTTCCAGGGGACCTTCTGCATCATCACCGTCGCGCTGGTCTCCGGCGCGGTGGTCGAGCGGATGCGCTTCGGCGCGTTCATGGTCTTCGCCGCGCTGTGGTCGGTGGTGGTGTACGCCGTGCTGGCCCACTGGGCGTTCGGCCCCGGCTGGCTGTTCAACGGCGGGACGCTGGACTTCGCCGGAGGCGTCGCGGTGGAGATGGCCTCGGGCTTCTCCGCGCTGGCGGCTGCGCTGGTGGTGGGCGCGCGCAAGGACTACGGGCGCCAGGCCCTGCTGCCCCACAACGCCGTGTACGTGCTCTTAGGCGCCGGCCTGCTGTGGTTCGGCTGGTTCGGCTTCAACGGCGGGAGCGGCTTCGGGACCGGCCAGAACAGCATCCTGGCCTTCGTGAACACGCTCCTGTGCCCCGCCGCCGCGCTGGTCACCTGGTTCACGCTCGACCTCATCCGCGGCCGCACGGTCACGGCGATCGGGGCGGCAACGGCGATCATCGTCGGCTGCGTGCTGATCACGCCCGCCGGCGGATTCGTCAGCCCCGGATGGGCGCTGGCGCTTGGGGCCGCGGGGGCGCTGCCCTGTCACGCCTTGATCGCCTTCCGCCCGCGCACGCGCGTGGACGAGACGCTGGACGTGCTGGCCGCGCACGGCCTCGCCGGCTTTACCGGGATCCTGTTCATCGGGTTCTTCGCTCAGAAGTCGTGGAACGACCTGTCCGACGGCCTGCTCTACGGCAACGCCGACCAGCTGCTGGACCAGGTGCTGGCCGCGGTGGTGACGCCGGTCTATGCGTTCGGGATGACGTTCGTGCTGCTGAAGCTGATCGGGCTGGTCATGCCGCTGCGCGTCACAGAGAACGCCGAGGCGGTGGGCATGGACGTGACCCAGCACGGCGAGGAGGCCTACGTGACGGGCGAGGGCGCGATCCTCGTCTCCACCGAGTCGCGCGGCGACGACACGGTGCCGGTGGCCGACCCGGCCTAGCCCCCGGCGACTGCCACCCCCGACCGCAGGCGGCCGGCCACGTCCTCGTGGCCGGCCATCACGTCCGCGGCGATCTCGAGGTCGCGCGCCAGGCGGTCGAGCGGGAAGTCCCTGGCCGCCAGCACTCCGGCCAGCCAGCCGATCTCCTTCTCGAAACCCGGGGGGTCGTCCAGCGTCAGGACCGCCCAGTTGAGGATGTGCTGGTTGTCGTGGACGCACCAGGCCATTCCGGCGTCGCCGTAGCGGCCCTGCTCGTCGGGGTACTCGGCGCGGTAGCGGGTGCAGACGTCGCGCGCGAGTGCGACGAGGTCCAGCTCGGTGCCGTCGGGAAGCGTCGCTCGCGTCGGCGGCGGGTAACCGCTCGGAGGCCGGACCCCCTTCGTTCCGCCGGTCGTCACTCGGCGACGACCTCGTAGGTATGCAGGTGCTCCAGGGCCTCGAGCTTGATGGCCTCCTGAAGGTCGTCGGGCACCCGCCCGTGTGAGACCTGGTGGTCGTGGCTCTTCATGTAGGCCTTGAAGGCCTCCCGGTCGTGCCAGCGGTTGACCATGATCAGCTCGCCCTCGTCGCGGTCGGACTGCCACACCTGCAGGTCCACGAAGCCGTCGTGGGCGTCCACGGCGCCGAGCCGATTCCTGAACGCGGCGACGAGGTCCGCGGCTCGGGCAGGGGGAACCCGCAGGCGAGACATCGATACGTACACAGCGGGCCGCTAGCCGCCGATGTCGTTGGAGGCTTCGTCGAAATGGGCGACCTGGCGGGCCAGGGCCTCGCCAGTGACGGCCGGGATGGTTCCGGTCCGGTCGACGACCAGCGCCGAGCGTGTCTGGAGGCGCTCGAACTCCGGGGTCGACTGGAGCGAGTCGAGCGCCTCCCGGGCGCCGCGAAGCAGCACGAAGCCACCCAGGTCGCCCCCGTGCGGACCGAGGAAGAACACGTCGAAGCTTTCGATCTTTCCGTCCTGCTGGAGCTGCCCGTAGTACTGGATCGACTCGTTGAAGACCTCTAGGGCCTTCGTCTCCCTGCCGCGAACAACCTCGCCCCACCCGATGAACAGCGCGTCGTCAGCCATGGCGTCCCCCTCTGGAAGTGGTCAACGGATCGACACTAACCCAGTGGCGGCGGGCCTGCCGAGCGCGGCGCTAGCTGCTGCGGCGTTCGGAGGCGGACCGGCGGTCGCGAGCCGATCTGCGGTCGGGAGCCGATCTGCGGTCAGAAACGGCCTCGCGGTCGGGCACGGACCCGCGGTCGGGCACGGACCCGCAGCGCCCTTCCCCGGCCAGCTTGATCAGCTCCGCCTCGGCACGGCGCGCCTGCCGTGCTCGCCGGGCCAACCGGGCCCGGCGGCGGAACCGCCAGAACGGCTCATCGGTCGCGGAGCGCTCGTAGGCCTCCGCCTTCGCCCCGGCGTTGATCGCCATGCTGTTCACCTGTTCTGCGTCCCGCCCCATCCACGAACTACATCGCGCGCGGGGGCGAAAAGTTCTGCGGTTGCGCGGGCCCGGCCCCGGGGGTACGGTCGGGATGACGTTCGCGGTGCGGGCACGCCCGTCGCGGTTCGGGTTCGGGAAAGGAGGAAGACGGGTCTGGCTTCGCCCCGCATCCCGCCGACCAAGCCCCAAGGAGGACACATGTCCAGGGCTGATGTGAATCGGGACATCGAGGAGACACTCGGCCTGGTGCCGAAGTTCTTCGAGGAGGTGCCCGACTACCTGATCGAGTCGGAGTGGCTGAGCTTCAAGAGCCTGGAACTCTCCGACCAAACCGCAATCCCGAATAAGTACAAGGAGTTGATCGGGCTCGCCGTCTCGGGTGCGACGCGCTGCCGGTACTGCGCGTACTTCCACACGGAGGCGGCCCGCCTGTTCGGAGCGACCGACGAGGAGATCATCGAGGCCTCGTTGATGGCGAAGCACACGATGGGCTGGAGCACGTA
This sequence comes from uncultured Thermoleophilaceae bacterium, assembly GCA_963830065.1. GTDB lineage: Bacteria > Actinomycetota > Thermoleophilia > Solirubrobacterales > Thermoleophilaceae > JACCZR01. The sequence goes on along the minus strand of CAWHLA010000008.1, from coordinate 112,924 downwards.
CCTCAACTCGATGCAGTTCGACTACGACGAGTTCGTCGAGGAGTTCGACCGCATCGCGGACCACGTGCGGGCCCAGATGGCGGAGCCTGCCGCTGTGTGACGGCGCCGGGGAGCCGGCTGCGAGCTAGGTCGGCTCCCCTCCGCTGCGCTGGACCTTCGAGAGTTCGTGGTCGAAGTCGGCCAGTACTCCACGCAGCGCGGACCTGGCCTGCTCGGTCGTGCCGGCGGGGTCGGTCTCCATCAGCGAGAGCGACATGCGCGCCCCGGCGAGCAGCGCGGAGAGCTCGTGCGAGGTGAGCGTGACCATGAACACCCCCGGGCGTTCGGCCTCCAGCTTCATACCGCAACGCTAATCGATGATCACCGCCGCCGGGTGGGGAAGGCGAGCCTCTTCGACGCTCCCGCGCCCGTGAAGCGGCGGGTGAGGTTGCCACGGCGGTCGCGAGCCGTGCCGAGCAGGCGGTACGTGCCCACGGGCACCCGGCGACCGAGCGCCAGCCGCCATCGGCCGCGACCCACTCGCGCGGTCAGGAGCCGCGTCTGCGCACTCGACGCCGCGGGCCTGTTCGGAGCGGGGCGTCGCGGACGGGCTGTCCGTATCGATCCGGCCGAGCCCACCTAGGACCCAAGACGCTGGCGGCGAGCCCGTACAGCGCGGATGAGGCGGCGACCAGCGGGAGCAACGATGCGGCGGATCGACGGCGACCAGCGAGGTCGTGGCACCGGAGCCTTGCGAATGAAGGCAATGGAGCTATATACGTGTAACTCAGCTATATCGCGCATTCCAGAGTGCCTGTTAGTGCGGTCAACGAGGCTCTTGACTAGGTCGACTCCGGTGCCCGGGGTTCCGACAGGACCCCCCTCATGACTTTCCCAGTACGCCGTCCCGAGGTCCTCGATCACGTACCAGCCCCCGGGACGGATGGCGGGGAACAGCACGCCGAACGAGGCATTGATGTGCCTGCCGATGTGGCTGCCGTCATCGATCACGATGTCGAACCCGCCGTACCGGGAAACCAGCGAGGCGAGAAAAGTCTCATCGGACTGGTCCCCCGCATGCATCGCTATCCCTGGCAATGGGAGATCGGGGAGTTTGAGATCGACCCCGACGATTGTTGCCTTCGGTAGGTAGTGCCGCCACATTTGCAGCGATGCACCCTTATGGATCCCGATCTCCAGGAGCGTCGCCGCCCGCGAACGTAGGGGCCCGAAAAACCTCCGGTAGTAGGGGATGTAGCCACCCTCACCCTTGTCGGTGTCGTACCAGATCGACAGGGCCGCAGGGATACGAAAAGCGACCTGTGTGGCCGCCCGCTGAGTCCGGTTGGCCAGCAATGCTCTAGCTGCCTTGCGGCCAAAGTGTCCGTCGCGGGGAGGGACAGCCTGGATAGAGGGCCTACGCACGGTGCGAGCTCCCGGACGTCCGCGCTGCCATGTTCCAGGCGTCAGGCGCCGGATCGCGAGGCAGCGAAGCGACCCACCCCCTGCCTCGCGTAGTGCCTGAGCAGTCTGTACAGGCTTCGGAAGGGGCCCAGCCTGGGCCGTGCGGCCGTAGGATGGACATGCGCCGGTAGCGCTCCCATCGGGTCAACACGAATTGTGTAGGGCTCGGGGGCTTGGCTGCTGCGCGGAAGCCGATGCGCTCGAACCGCCGGCTCGGCACCGCTTCCAGACGCCGCACGACGTCCTCGGGTATCGGCGCGTCGAGCAGCTCGCGCAGGTAGTTGAGCGCGGCGGCGAGCACCACCGTCAGCAGCCGCTCGCGTGCCTCGCGCTCGAACATCTCCCAGTCGACCTCGCCCGTCTGGAGCACCGTCCAGGCGTCCGCCACCCAGCGGATGGGGCTCGTCTCGTTGTAGTCCGCGCCGTGCGTGCACACCTGGATGAGCTGGTGCGTGGGACCCGGTGCGCGCGTCTGCTCGCCACCGAGCTCGAGCGGCACGGCGTACGCCCACATGCCGGCGTCGGATGCGCTGCGCCACAAGGAGAACCAGTGCAGGTCGACCTCCCACCCGTCCGCGTGCTTAAACGCGGCGGAGTGCTGGATGCAGATCCTCTCCTCGACGTCCTTCGATACCGGCTCAGCTCCGATTTCCCGGAGCACCGAAATCGCATCGAGTACGCGCTCGGGCGGCACCAAGATGTCGAGGTCCTCCATCCCGCGCACGCCCCAGTCGCGGTAGTAGAGCGGGCAGAGGCTCGCCCCCTTGAGGACGAGCGTACGGATGCCGGCCTCCCGAAGCGCGCGCAAGGGCACGGCGGCCTGTTTCAGCAGGGTCTGATTCTTGAACCACCGGTGTCGGTAGGCCCCCTTGAGCTTGGGCATCGTGTGGTGGTCGACGCCGTGAGCGTGGAGGTTGCGCCAAACGAGGCCGACCAATGCGCTGGACGGATGGTCCGTCGCCTCGACCGTCTCGCGCCGGTCCCACTCGCGCCAGGCCTCGAGCGCCGGCCCGCGATCCAGGAGCGCCGCTTTCAGGAGAAGTCGCTGAGACTCGTTCGGGCGCCAGCCCGCACCGTTCAGTCGGAGCGGTCCCTCACAGCAGCGCCCCGCTGTGCTCGGGCGCCGACGATCCTGCCGTCGGCGACCCTGACCATCCGTTCGGCGGTGCGGGCCACCACGTCGTCGTGCGTCAGGAGCAAGACGGTGGGACTGTCCGGTAGCGCTCCCAGGTTTCGCAGCAGCGCCTCGGTCGCGTGCCGGTCCAGGCTGGTGCTTGGCTCGTCCAAGATCACGAGACGCGGCTCGCGGAGCAACGCGCGTGCGATCGCGATCCGCTGGCGCTGACCGCCCGACAGAAGCTCGCCCTCGTCCCCTACCGGGGTCTCATAGCCCAGTGGCAACCTGTCGATGAACTCCGCGGCGGTGGCTGCGACAGCTGCCCTCCGGACATCCAGGTCGCTCACGTCGGGTTCACCGAACGCGATGTTCTCGCGCACCGTGCCCGGCAGGATCGGCGGGTCCTGGAGCACCACCCCGATCCGGCGCCGCAGGGTCCGGATATCGACCTCGTCGAGCGGCACCCCGTCTGCCAGGACCGTTCCCTCGCTGGGTCGGTAGAGGCCCAGGATCAAGTTCATGATCGTGCTCTTACCGGCGCCGTTCGGACCTACGAGCGCAACCCATTCGCCAGGATCGAGCTGCAGGCTCACCCCCCGGAGCACGGACTCGCTTCCGTAGCCGAAGCTCACCCGATCGAGCGCCACGGACCCCTGGAGGTCGATCTCGCGGCCACCCTCGTAAGGCTCCTTGGCTTCCTCGCCCAGGAACTCCCGCAGTCGCTGGAGCGACTCGTAGCCCGTGAGCACCTGCACGAAGGCCGAAATCACCGCAGTCCCCTGCCCACGCATCAATGCGGCGACCGCGTAGAAGGAGAGAAGATCGCCGAGCGACATGCTCCCATGCGCGACCGCGACCCCACCCACCACTAGCACGACGATCCCCGAGATCGCGGCCACCGATCCGTGAAGGACCGTGTAGGCCGATGCAAGCCAGGCCATCTGCCTCCCTGCCTCGCTCAGCGTCGCGATGGGTGCGCGCCGGCGCTGGAGCTCGTTCTCCTCGACCGCGTGCACTTTTGTGAGCGCGACGCTCCGGAGCGCCACGTGGGTGTCCGAGGAGAAGCGGTCGAAGGCGCGCTGCCATGCGCGCGTCCGGCGCCGGACGGCCCGGCCGATCGTCCTGTTGAGGACCAATGTGATCGGCACCGTCGTCAGCAACAGCCCGAACAGCAAGGGGTTGAGCACGAGCAGGGTGATCCCAAGCACCGAGCTGACTACCAGACCCGGCAGGAGCTGGGCGGCCACGGCGTTCCCCATTACGTCGAGCCGCTCCGAATCCTGAACCACGATCGAGTGGACGACGCCCGCCGGTCGCGTGTCGAACCAAGCGCGCGGTAGTGAAAGCAGCTTGGAGACCAGGCCTTCGCGAAGGCGAGCGATGGCCGCCTTGGTAACCCGAAGCACTGAGTAGCGCGACCACAGCCCCAGCGCCGCACTCGCGGCATACAGGGCAAGGAGGGCGACCCCGACGAGGATCAGCTCGTCGGTCCGAGAATTGGCTATCGCGTCGTCGAAGGCATATCGAACGAGCAGGGCGACTGGGACCAGCGCCAGTGACTGCCCCACGGCGGCGGTGAGGCTGAGGATCGACAGGCGCCGGTTGCTGCCGAGCAGCCGCGCGTATTCCCGCCATGCGGCCAGCCTCATGCCGCTCATCCCACGGCCCTTCTGCGGTCGAGCGAGGCCTTGAGGAGGCGCGCGTACTCGCCGAAATCGCCCCGCCTGGTACGGGTCATATTTTCCCGGTGCACCCGGCGGCGGGTTAGTACCTGAGGCAGCATCGCTTCGCGCATACCTTGCTCACGCGCGCGCAGCAGCCACCCCATCACTTCTCCGACACGCACACCGCCGTCGAAGCCCCCGGCCCGCTCGATCGCGCCGCGGCGGGCGCACATTGTGCCCGTGACCGCGCCGGGCAACGGCCCAGGGCGGACCGCCACACCATCCTCGCCGAATTCGACCAGGTGCGTGAAGCAGAAGTCGAGCTCGGGCTGGCGCGCGAACGCCTCGAGCTGGAGCTCGAGCTTCCGCGGCTCCCAGATGTCGTCGGAATCGAGGAAGGCGATCAGTTCTCCGCGGGATGCGCTGACGCATCTGTTGCGGGCGGCCCCGATGCCGATGCGTCCCTGCTCGACCACCCGTACCCGCGGGGCGTACGAGCGGGCGATCTCGCCACTACGGTCCTCCGAGCCGTCATCCACCACGATCACCTCGGCCGGCGGCACCGTCTGGGCGAGTGCGCTCTCGATCGCCTCGCCCAGGTACGCCTCCCTGTCGCGGGCACAGATCAAGGCGCTGATCGTGGGCCGCTCAGAGATTTTGCGACCTCTCACGCTTCCGATGGACCGCGGCCCGGAAGACCTTGAGCGACTCGCTGACTAGTGCCTGCTTCCGCCGCGACTCGTTGCGCTCGTGGATCCGGTAGCGAAGGAGCGCGTCGTCGAGCCTCACGATAGACACGTCGAGTTCGAGCGCTCGCAGGAACCAGTCGGTGTCGTTGCCCATCTGATAGGCCTCTGCGAACGGACCCACATGTTCGAACGCGCTGCGCCACGTCAGCATCGTGCCGGTCTGGACCGAGTGATGGTCGGTCTCGAGCAGGGCCGGTTCGATCCAGCGGGGCAGCGGTTGGCCAGGCTCGAGGAACGGCGTCATCTTGCATGCGGAGATCCCCGCCTCGGGCTTCCCGTTCAACGCCTCCAGCTGGCGCTCCAACTTCTCGGGCAAGAACACGTCGTCTTGGTCGAGGAAAGTGAGAAGCGCGCCTTTGGCCCTCTCCGCGCCACAGTTGCGCGCGGCGGCCACGCCCCGGTTGCGCTGGCGCACGAGCGTGACCGGATACGAGGCCGCGATCGCAGCGCTGCCGTCGCTCGAGCCGTCGTCCACCACCACGGCCTCGGTCCGCGGCCAGGTCTGCGCCAGCACGCTCTCGATGGCCTGGTCGAGGAATGCCTCCCCGTTGTGCACCGGGATCACCACGCTGATCAGCGGCTCAGGCATAGGCTCGCTCCAGCGCAGGCGATAGCGCGTCGGCGAGCGCCCGGCGCGCGGTCGCGGGGGAGAAATCTCGCTCGACCAGCTCTAACCCCTTCTCGCGCAGGTCGGCCCAGAGACGCTCGTCGCGGCTCAGCCTGAGCATCGCCTCGGCCAGTCCGCGCGCATCCTCGGCAACCAGCGCGACCGATCCCCCACCGACGCCCTCGAGGGCGACATCGGTGCCCACGACAGGGAGCCCATGCGCCATGGCCAGCAGCACCTTGCCCTTCACCCCTGCGCCGAATCGCAGAGGGGCGACCATGGCGCTGGATGCCGCAAGCGCCGGTCGGAGGTCCGGCACGTGCCCGGCGACCGTGACCCCGAAGCCGGCCCTGTCCTGGAGCGTCGGCGGGAGGTCCGAGCCGGCCACGGTGAGCGTCGCCGCGGGCTCACGCTCGCGCACCAGTGGCCACACCTCGGACAGCAGGAAGTCGACGGCGTCAACGTTCGGGACGTGCACGAACCCGCCAACGAACAGGAAGCCTGCCCGCTCGGCGAAGGACGGCGTCAGCGGCTCGACGCGGTGGACATTCGAGACGAGACAGACGCGGGCGCCCGGGCATTCGTCCGCGAGCACGCGCCGCTCATACTCGCTCACGACCAGCGTCACATCCGCCGCGCGGACCAGTCCGAGCTCCTGCTCGCGCAGCCTGATCGCCTTGCGCAGCCGAGGCGCGCTCCTCCGAAGCTTCGCGCCGCGGAACTCCCGCAGGAAGTGCAGGTCCACGGTGTCATATGCAACCAACGCGCCCGGAGCGTGCCGGCGGATCGGTCCCAGCCAGCGCGCGGCGACCGCTGGACGGCTGAGCAGCGCGGCGTCGAATGCGCCGCGTTCCACGAACTTGCGGATCTCCTCCTCACCGGTGAGCAGCCGGATCGCGGGCGGCGCACCCTCCCAGCTCGGATCTGAGTGGCCGACAGTGAGCTCGCAGCCCAGCTCTTCGAGCGCCTCGACCAGCCCGAACATCCGCAGCGAGCCTCCGTCACGCCGCTCGGAGGGCGCCTTCTCGTCGACGACGAGCACCCGCAGCGGGTCGAGACGCGTCACGACTGCGTTGCCTCCGAGAGGCAGCGGCGGACGCATGCCACGTTGGCCTCGAGATCGTCGCCGAGCTCGATTCGCCACGCCGGCATTCGGCGTGCGATCTCCGCGACTGTGCTGAGGACCTCGCCGCTCCGGCTCGGCAGCTGAAATGTGGAGCTGGGGCCGAGCGCGAGCAGCGCTTCGCCCCCGCTCACGCGCTCGAGCCGAGGCGGCACGGCGCCCGACACGCTGGGAAGCAGCACCGCTGAGATCGGCACGCTAGGCGTCATGCGCCCTGATTCGAGACGTACTACGGCCTTTTCTTCGTCCGCGAAGTCGCGGTTCACCGACGCCCGCAGCTCAGGCGAGAGGCGGCCGAGACTGCCCGCGTCGAGCTTCGCCGTGCCATAGATCGAGTGCGCCCGCGGGGGGCCTTCGCTGGTCACCACGACATAGTCGTCACCCGCGAAGTCGAAACCGGCTTCGAGGCAGGCCGTCGCCAGCGTGGACTTTCCCGCGCCGCCCGCGCCGGCCAGCAGGACCCCGCGACCCCCGGAGCCCACAGCGGCCGCATGCACCAGATGTCTTCGCGGGGCCCTAAGCAGCCAGTGCAGCCCGGCGCGTAGCGGTGCGGCCCGCTCGTACCATGGCACCGCCGGCCTCCGTCGGAGCGTGATACGCCAGCGTCAGCGAGCGCCGGTCGAACAGCTGAAGGCCGCCGTACCCGCCGTCGACCAGACCGCGGAGTGGGCTGCCGTCCAGGCCTGTCAGCTCACCGAGCGGGCCGACGTCGCGGGGGCCCCATGCGTCGGACGGACGCTCGACTCCGCTGGAGCCGGAGTCGAACAGGAGAATGGTCCGCTCCGGTCTATCCACGGTGTGGTGGTCCGCCAGGTGGGCGAGCGCCGGGAACAACGCCTCCTCGAGCGCCGGCCCGGCGAAACGTAGCCGCAGGCCAACGCCGGCGATCCGAAGGTCATGCTCGATGAGGCCGGTGCTGGCGCAAGCGGCGTGGAATCCCTCCACGAGCTTGGCCCAAAAGCCCTCGGCGACGGACGGCGCCGCCGGCACGGCGCTGGCCAAGCCCCCCTCGCTCAGGGCCTGCCCCTTACGCTACCCGCTGCTGCGGTGGCCAGCCGGTCTCATCGACCTCGTGGATCGGGTCCACGAGGAGGAAGTCCTGCATGTCGGTGTACTTCTGGAGCTTCGGAGCGCTGAAAGGCTTCCTTTCGACGGGAGGAGAGGGGCCGTTGAGTGCCGCAGGGGCGCCGCCGGCAGGGCAGGGCTCGACGAGCGCCTCCTTGGCAAGCTCCGCGACCAGCTCATCGACGACCTCCGCGATCAGCGCAGGTTCGCCCTCGTAGCGCTGGCGATCACCGTCAAGGTCTCGTCGCGGCCCCTCCCCGTCACGAGGAGTTCCCAGAGATCGGCCCCTAGGCCCTCGAGCGAGAAGTAGTTCCCCTGTACGAGGTGGATCATGATCACCTCGCCGTCAATCGTCTCGTGGGCGACCTTGCGCGAATCGACGCCATACCAGCTTGCGGAAGCCATGCGAAGCGCGAGAGCCTAGCCCACGACCACGGATCGTGTCTCGGACGAGCATCAGATCGACCTCCACAAGGCGAAGCCTGGCGTCGCGGGTCACGGGAAGTACAGCGGTCGGTGCGAAGCCCCCTCCTTCAACAGGTCAGGAGATCGAGCCAGCCGACCGTTCCCTGGTAGATCTCCTGGACTGGCGCCTCGATATGCAGAGCAGCCACCTCGCTGAGTCGCGCACCCGCACCCTCGATCACCTGCCAGTCGTAGCCCTGCGTATCGATTTTTAGCATCAGCCCGCCGCCCGCCGGCACGAGTTCCTCCCACAGCCCGTCGAGCCGGCGGAGCTCCACCGGCTCGCGTCGTTCGACGGCGACCGGCGAGCCGACGAGGCGACTGCCGAAGTCGGAAACCGGAAGCAGTGACGAGAAGTTACGGGACGCCGCAACGCCGATCTCGCTCCTGCCGTCGTGGTCCGCCAGCGCCAGCCGCTGAATGCTCCAGTGTGGGTCGGCAACGGCCGCCGCGTGGAGTTCGTCGAACGACTCCACGACCGGCTCGAAGGAGACGATCTCGCCCTCGAAGCCGTTCCCGCGGAGCATCGCCGCGAAGCCGCCCTTCCAGGCCCCGACGTCGATGACACGCTCGATGTCGTAGGCGCGGAGGAGGTTCCTCAGGTGGTCGGCATAGACGGCTCGGTTGAGACCCGCGGTGACCGCCTCGTGGTCTACTTGACCCTCCTCTCGCCCGTGGAGTCGCGCTTCACATCGGGGTACGTCACACCGAGAGGCGTTGAAGGGTCCGACCGAGCTTGCGACTCGCGACGCGAATCACACCCTCGCGAGCGATGCGGCGAGCTCGAACCCTTTGCGTGTCCCAGCGTTCGCCGGCGGAGAACAGGAAACGCTGATTCGTCCAGTTCTCGCCCAAGGACCCCTCATCCACGAACTTCCGGTAGGCGACCCATTTGTTGGTCGCCGCCAAGCGGCCCCAGCGCGGGTCCCTGTCAAGGAAGGGGAGAAGGCCGAGGCGGACGTGAGGAAGCTGTACGTCGTCGAGGATGATGATGCCGTCGCGCCGGAGTCGGCCCCCCGCGTAGTACCAGTCGATGATCGGGGCTGGGAAGCCGTGGCTCCCGTCCACGAAGACCACGTCGAGCTGGCTCGCTGCCAAGCGGGGAAGAGCCTCGTCGGACGGAGCGATCTCGAACCGCACCCCATCCGTCCCAATTCCCCTCGCGCGACAGTGCTCCAGACACCGCCGGACCTGGTCTTCGTCGGGAACGATGCAGATGTGTTCGGTGCCCCACATCGCGAACAGCACGGTCGAGATGCCGAGCCCTGTCTCCAGCGTTCGCGCCCGGGGCGGGCAGTGCTCGGCCAACAGCGCATAGCAGTCGCGATCCGTGAACCTACCCGCGTACACCTCACCCGACGGGTGCATCCGATGGACCATCGGAGGATCGGCCAAGACAGAGTCGATAGCCGCCCGCCTTGCCTTGGCCGTGTCCACCGGCGGGACTATCTCAGGTCGACGGCCCAGCTGAGGGGGCTCAGGCGAAACATAGCCCGCCCAGCGCGGCCGACCGCGGCAGCCTGCTCAAACCAGTGGCGCTCGAGTCGCGTTTGCCTAAGGCCCGTGTCCAGCGGTGTAGTGCTGCTGGACGGTGGCGGCGGAGAGGGCGGTGTTGTATGTGGCGGGTTCGTCAATGCGGCCCTGCCAGGGGTTGGTCAGCTCCGAGGGCGCTCCCGCCGCAGCCCCGAAAATCAGCTTGCTGCCGCGCTTCCAGGAGCTGCCGATCGGCACGCTGCCGCGGTTGACGCCGTCCACGTAGAGGATCGCGGAATCGCTATCGACCCAGGTGAGCGCGTAGTGATGCCATTGGTTGGCGCCGACCAGGCCCGCAGCGCTCGTCACCGTTCGCCGCGAGCCGTCCCAGAGGTAGAGACGGACACTCCCGTCCGAGCGGACGCCGATCTGGTGGCTGTAGGTCGTTTGCCCGTTGTCTGCGGTGTAGACGACGCCGTTGCGCGAGCCAAGATCGCTCGCGTAGCCCCAAAACTCGATCGTTCCCTGTGCCCCGCCTGCGTTCGCCGGGGCAGACATCTGGCCGCTCGAGCCGTCGAACGACACCGCGGTGTTCGAGTCGCGCGCGATCGCTCCCGGCTGACCGAGACTGAAGCCACCGGCGTAGGTGCCGCTCGCGGCCCCTGTGGAATCAGTCGCCGTTGTACCGCTCGACTCATCCAACCGCCAATACGACACCAGCCCCGAAGTGCCCTGGATAGTGCTGGCGTACCCCGTGGAGTCGCCGATGCGGTACACGGGGCCTTTCAGCGAGGCGGCGTAGATCCGGCCTGAGGCATCCTCGCCGAAGGAGACGAGGGTGAGATCGGGAAGGTCGATCCCGGTTGCGCGGTCTTCGCTCGCGCCTGTCGTGGTAAGCCGAACGGAGCGGACTTCTCCGCTGCAGTAATCCCCGTAGACATAGCGTCCGTTGAGTGAAGACGGAGCATTTCGCACGATATAGCCGCCGGTGATGCTGTACTGGCAGAAGCCTCCGATGGCAGTCGCCGGGTGTGCCGTCTCCAACACCGGCCACACGGGGTCAGATGGAGGAGGGGTTGTGCAGGTCGCCGGCGCCCCTGCGTACGGCCGTGAGCCCTCGAAGCAGTTCCAGCCGAAATTGGCACCGCGGCCACGCCCGTTCGGTGCCGTGGCGAAGTGGACTTCGTCGACGGTGGAGTGACCGACGTCGCCGATAACCAGATCACCGGTCTGGCGATCGAGGGAGAAGCGCCAGGGATTTCGCAGCCCGTAGGACCAGATCTCCGGCTTTGCCCCCGTGGTGGCCAGGAACGGGTTGTCGGGCGGCACACCATACGCTGAGGTCTTGCTCGGGAGCGGGTTGATGCGCAGGATCTTGCCCCACCAGGTGCCAAGGTCTTGCGCCCTGCCGTTCGGGTCGCCCGAAGGCCCGCCGTCGCCGATGGAGATGTAGAGCCGACCGTCGGGGCCGAATTGGAGCTGGCCTGCGTAGTGGCCCCCGGGGACGCTCTGCGGCAGCGTCAGCAGGATGCGGCGGGTGGACGCCTTCGCCCGATCCCTATTGGAGGCTCGGAACTCGGCCACGCGTACGCCCGTGCTGTCCGTGTAGAAGGCGTAGAAGCGACCACTTTTCGCGTAGTTCGGTGGGAAGGCGATCGACAGGAGGCCACCTTCCCCCCTTGCATCGACGCTGCTCGAGATGTCGAGGAAGGGAGCCGAGGAAATCTTCCCGTCCTTAATCAAACGCACGCGGCCCGCCCGCTCGACCACCATCAGCCGGTGGGAGTCGCCCGGCGGCGCAGTGACGTAGACCGGCGATTGGAACGTGCCGATGCTCGTGAGCGCTGGCTGCCCCCAAGCCGTCCCTGGGCAGACGGCGAGCGCAGCAGCAAGAGGTAACAGCGCGGCGAGAGCCCTTCTCAGGGGTTTCGGTGGGAATTCTCCGGACAGCGCGTTTCCAACGTACACCCGATCCTGGCGCCGCGTAGGCCCAGGGCTTCACAAGGTACCGCCACGGGGATTCGAACCCCGGTTTCCGCCGTGAGAGGGCGGCGTCCTAGTCCCCTAGACGATGGCGGCCTGAGGGGTCGCGATGATAGCGGCCGAGCCCGGGCTCTTAGCTGGGATTTCAGCGGTCGTGCGACGCTCCTGGGGTGACCAGACGGCCCCCTCTCCTGCTGGCCGCGGCCGGCGGCTGCGCAGCGCTGTTCCTCATGCTGCTCGTGGCCGCCTACGGCTCAGACGCTGCGCGGCAGGCCGACGCGACGTCGCTGCTCGGCTTCGTGGCGGTCGAGCCCAACGGCGGCTCGCTGCCCGACCGGCTCGCGCACTTCGGCGATCCGGGCGCGGTCGTCTTCATCGGCGCGCTGCTCGCGGGCATCGCTGCGCTGCGCGGGCGGCCGCGCGTGGCCGCCGCGATCGTGCTGCTCATCGGCCTCACGAGCGTCTCCAGCCAGGCGCTCAAGGCCGTGCTCGCCTACCCGCGCTACGAAGGCATGATCGGCGGCGCCCACGTCGCGCCCGAGGCCTTCCCCAGCGGTCACTCCACCGCGGCCATGGCGATCGCCCTGTGCCTGGTGCTCGCCGCGCCGGCCCGGTTGCGGCCGCTCGCGGCGCTGGTGGGCGCCGGCTTTGCGCTCGGTGTCGCCTTCAGCGTGATCGCGCTCGGCTGGCACTTCCCCAGCGACGTGGTCGGCGGCTTCCTGCTCGCCTCAGGCTGGGCGGTGGTGTTGATGGCCGGGCTCGCCTACCTCGACGAGCACTACCCCGCCCGGGCGGGCCGTACCAAGGCGCAGGCCTCGATCCGGGCGGCCGCCGAGCGGATGACCGCGGTGGGGCTGGTGACCCTCGCGGTGGCGGGCGGGCTCGTCCTGCTGCTGGCGGCCCTGCTCGCGATCGCTCAGCCGGGCGGCCTCATGGGCCTGGCCGAGCGCCACACCGGCCTGGTCGTGGTCGCCCCCTCGGTGGCGCTGGCCGCCGTCGGACTGCTCTCCGGGGTGGCGCTCCTCAGCCGCAAGCGCTAGCCCGCCCAGCTGAACGGGGGTAGACTGGCCGCGTTCATACGGCCGGTGGGCCAGGGAAGTCCGGTGAGAGTCCGGCGCGGTCCCGCCACTGTGACCGGGTGTTGAAGGCGCCGCACGACTGCGGTCAGCCACTGGGGGCCACCGGCCTCCGGGAAGGCGCGGCGCACTAGCCCGGAAGCCAGGAGACCTCTCTCCGGCCAACGTCATCCGATCCCTCGGAAGAAGGGAAGACCATGTCCCATAGCCGCACGATCCTGGGTGCCCTCGGCCGCCCTGGCAGTCCTCGCGCCTGCCGCCCAAGCCGATCCCGTGTCCGTGAAGCTGCGGGTGGAGGGGAAGGCCGGCACGCTGTACGAGAAGCCCGTCACCACCGACGGCCACAACGTGACCACCGCCTCCGGCGGGACCCACAAGTGCGACGGCACGAACGGCGGGGCCAACCCGTCACCCGGCGCCACCTCGACCGCCACGCTCGACGACGGCGCCAAGCAGGGCGGGTTCAGCTTCGACGCCACCTGGAACGACGGCTTCGAGGACTTCCTGATCAACCGAATCGGGCCCGACTCGAGCACCTCGTCGGAGTTCTGGGGTCACTTCAACAACTTCGAGTCCTCGATGGTCGGCGGCTGCCAGCAGCGGGTCGGCACCGGCGACGAGGTCCTGTGGGTGTACGACGCCTTCTCCAAGGCTCAGGCGCTCAACCTGACCGGTCCGACCTCGGCCCGGACGGGCCAGAGCTTCTCGGTCCAGACCACCAACGGGGCCACCGGCGCTCCGCTGGCCGGAGCCTCGGTGGGCGGCCGGGTCACCGGCGCCGACGGCCGCGCCACGCTCAGCTTCGCCAGGGCGGGCATCTATCGCCTGAAGGCCACCCGGGCCGACTCGGTGCGCTCGCCCCTGCTGACCGTGTGCGTCGATCCGGTGGGTGCGCCCTCGTGCACCAGCGGAGACAAGAGCCCGCCCTCGCTCCAACTGCTGTCGTCGGCCGCTGCGGGCGGCTACGCCAGCGACCGGTCCACCTCGCGCAACGTGACGATCTCGTGGCAGGGCGACGACGCCGTCGGGAGCGGCGTCTCCACCTACGACGTCGAGTGGCGCGACTCCGGTGGCGTCACCCCCAAGCGTCCGAGCGGCTGGAACACGCTGCTGAGCGGCACCACCCGGGTCAGCACGCGCTTCCGTGGGCGGTCCGGGCGCCAGTACGAGTTCCGGGTTACCGCGATCGACCGGGCCGGCAACCGCCGGACGGCCACCGGCAACGACCTGCTGATCCCGATCGACGATCGTGACCGCACGATCTTCTCGTTCTCGCGCAGCTGGAAGCGGCTGAAGCGAAACGGCGCCTGGGGCCGCACGGTGGTGCGCTCGACCCGCCGCGGCGCCGCGGCCGGGTTGCGCTTCCGCGGAACGCGGGTGGCGCTCATCGGGCGCCGGCTGCCCAACGGGGGCAAGCTGCGGATCAACATCGACGGTCGCCTGCGGACGATCAGCCTGCGCGGGCAGGGCGCGCCATCGGCGCGTGCTCTACACCTCGAAGCGACTGCGCTCGAGGCGACATCGCCTGCGCGTGACCGCGGTGGGCGGCGGCCCGGTCGAGCTCGACGCCGTGGCGGCGCGGCCATGACCAAGCGACTCACGGCACTCGCGGTGGTCGCCCTCGGGCTCGCCACCGCCGGCACCGCGGCCGGCTCTTCCGACCCGGGGGTGAGCGCGGCCAAGCGCCGTGCCGCCCCGGTGGTCGAGCACATGGTCGTATTCCGCAACGGCACCCACCGTGCGAAGCGCACCAGCACCCGCGGGGTGCTGGTGAGGATCGGGCGCCGGCGCTGTGCGTCGGCCACCGGCACGCCGCTTGCGGCGCTGGTGAGGGCCCGGCCCTCGCGGCGTATCGGGTTGAAGGACTTCGGCTCGTGCTCGCGCCGCGCCCGCGACGGAGCGGGGCTGTTCGTCCGCCGTATCGGCCCCGACGCGAACCGGGGCAATGACGGCTGGGTCTACAAGGTCGGGCGCAAGGTGGCCACCGCGGGCGCCGGCGACCCCAGCGGGCCCTTTGGGCGCCGGCGGCTGCGACGGGGTCAGCGGGTCACGTGGTTCTACTGCGACCTGAGCTCGGAGGGTGACTGCCAGCGCACGCTGGAGCTGCGCACCTCGGCGCCGGGCGGCGGCTCGCTGTCGGTGCGCGCGATCGCCTACGACGACCAGGGCAAGGGGATCCCGGCGACGGGGGCGGAGGTCCGGCTCGGCGGCCTGACGGCGACGGCCAACGCCCAAGGGCTCGCCTCGTTCACGGTTGCTCCCGGCCGCTACGGCATCCGCGCAACGCGTGCGGGTGACATCAGGACCTATCCGCAGCGGGTGACGGTGCGCTGATGCGCAGGGCACTCGCCCTGCTCGCGGTCGGCCTCGGCCTGGCCGGCTGCGGCTTTGGGGCAGGGGAGGAGCAGCCGGGCGGCGTCGAGCTGCGGGTGACCCGCGACTTCGGCCAGCGCCTGATCGCCACCACGAGCCGCGACGGGGTGCGCAGCGGCGACACCGTCATGCGCCTCCTCCAGTCCTCCCAGAAGGACGTCGAGACCCGCTACGGCGGGCGCTTCGTGCAGTCGATCGGCGGCCTCGCCGGCGGTGGCCCCGAGGGGCGGCGCGACTGGTTCTTCTTCGTGAACGGGGTCGAGTCGGAGGAGGGGGCGGCCGAGTACGGCCTGCACGACGGCGACCGCATCCAGTGGGACTACCGCAACTGGCAGGCCGCGATGAGCATCCCGGCGATCGTGGGTGCTTTCCCCGAGCCGATGGTCCGGGGAGTCAAGGGCAAGCGCTTCCCGGTGCGGGTGGAGTGCCAGGACGAGCAGGGCGTAGCGTGCCGTGAGACCAAGAGCCGGTTGCGCCGGGCCGGGGTGAAGGCCAGCTCCTCCGCGTTGGGCGCGGAGGCCACCCGAAACGTGCTGCGGGTGCTCGTGGCCCGGTGGCCGGAGCCGGCCCTGGTGCAGGCGGCCACCGCGCTGAAGGACAAGCCCGACGAGAGCGGCGTGTTCGGGCGTTTTTCGGCCAACCGGCTCCAGTTGCTCGACGGGCGCGGGCGAGTGGCGCAGACCGCCCCGCCGGGAACGGGCCTAGTGGCGGCGCTGAAGCCTGCGCCCGAAGAGATCCTGTGGGTGGTGACCGGTGCCGACGAGCAGGGAGTCGAGCGGGCGGCGCGATCGCTGTCGGCGGGCACGCTGCGCGACGCGTTCGCGGTGGCCGCGACGCCCAGCGGGCCGAAGGACCTGCCGGTGCGATGAAAATCGTCCCGGTCTACCGCCCGCGGGCCAGCGCCCTGCATTCCGCCCGGGCCGGAGCCGCAGCGGGGTTGTGCGCCGCGCTCGCGCTCGCCGGCGCGATGTTCGAGAACCCCCTGATCACCGGGGCGGTGATCGTCGCTGCCTACGCCGCGGGCGCCGCTGCCGGAGCGCGAAAGGAGATGAACCGCGTGGCGCTGCTGGCGCTCCCGCTGGCGCTGCTGGTGACGCTGGTCAACCCGCTTGTCTACTCAGAGGGCGACACCGTGCTGATCCGGGGCGGCGAGTTCCTGGGCCGCCACTGGGACGTGACGCTCGAGGCCCTCGCCGCCGGGGGCCTGGCGGGCCTGCGGGTGGCTGCGGTGGTGATGGCCCTGGGGCTGCTCTCGGCCACCGTCGACCCCGACGCCCTGCTGCGCCTGTTTCGGCGCGTGTCCTACCGGTCGGCCCTGAGCGCGGCGCTCGCCGTGCGGCTGGTGCCGGTGCTGGCGCGCGACGCGGGCCGCATGAGCGACGCCGCTCGCTGCCGCGCCGAGCCACCCGAGCGGCTGCTCGTGGCGCGCGCGGCGCTGGCCGGCGCACTGGATCGCGCCGTCGACGTGGCGGCGGCCCTCGAGGTGCGCGGCTACGCCACCGCGTCGCCGCCACCGCGAGCCCGGAAGCCTTGGTCGCGCCACGACATCGCCGTGGCGGTCTCGGCGCTGACGGTGCTCGTCGGCGCGGTCGGCGCCCGGGTAGCCGGTGTGGGTGAGGTCGACGTCTACCCGACGCTCTCGCTGGAGCTGGGCCCGCCCGAGCTGGCGCTGGCGGCGGGGCTGGTCGTGGCCGCCACCGCGCCGCTGCTCGGACGCCCGGCGCGGATGGGGGTGGCCCGTGCCTGAGCCGCTGGTGCGCGCGGAAGGCTTTTCCTTCACCTACGCCGAGGCCGGGCGGCCGACGCTGCGTGACATCGACCTGGCTCTCGAGCCCGGCAGCTTCACCGTGCTGGCCGGGCTGTCGGGGTCGGGTAAGTCGTCGCTGCTGCGGGCGCTGTGCGGCTTGGTGCCGCACTTCCACGGCGGTGAAGCGTCAGGAGCGCTCGAGGTGGCGGGAATGAGCGTGCGCGAGCACGGGCCCGCCGAGCTGTCGCGCGTCTGCGGCGTGGTGATGCAGGACCCCGAGCGCCAGGTTGTGCTGGGCGGCGTTCGGGCGGAGATCTCGCTGCCGCTGGAGCACCGGGGCCAGAGCTCCGACGCCGTCGCGCGCGGAGTGGAGGAGGTGGCGCTGGCGCTGGGCATCGAGCGGCTGCTCGACCGGCGTACCGACACTCTGTCCGGCGGTGAGCTGCAGCGGGTGGCGCTGGCCGCGGCGCTGGTTCACCGCCCCGCGCTGCTGCTGCTGGACGAGCCGACCTCTCAGCTCGACCCGGTCGCGGGCGACGAGCTCGTCTGGCTGCTGCGCCGCCTCAACGAGGACTGGGGCACCGCCGTGGTGATCGCCGAACACCGGGTGGAGCGCTGCCTGCCGGCTGCCGATCGGGTGATCGCGCTGGAGGATGGCCGTGTGAGCTGCGACGCGGCGCCGCACAACTTCCTCGCCCAGGCCCCTCCGGTGCTGACCACTCCGCTTGCTCGTCTGTTCGCCGACTCGGGACTGGGCCCACCACCCGTGTCGGTCAAGCAGGCCCGCGAGGCACTGCTGACCGCGGGGCTCACTCCACGCGCCCCGCATCCCGAGCCGGTGACCCGGCGCGGCGACCCGGCGCTGCGGCTGCGCGGCGTGTGGCTGGAGCTGGAGGACGGGCCCACGGTGCTGAGGGGCGTCGACCTCCGGGTGGCCGCCGGGGAACGGGTGGCGCTGATGGGGCGCAACGGCGCCGGTAAGAGCTCGCTGCTGCGGCTGGCGAAGGGGCTCGTGGACCCCACACGGGGGAAGGTCGAGCGGGCCGGCGAGGTCGCGCTTCTGCTGCAGGACCCCGGGGACTACCTGGTGCACGAGCACATCCGGGACGAGGTCGGCCCCACGGGGCTGGAGCGAGCGGGGCTGGCCGGGCGGGGCGAGGCAAACCCCCGCGACCTCTCGGGCGGCGAGCGCCAGCGCTTGGCGCTCGAGGTGGCCCTCGGCGACGGGGGCCACGCGGTCGTCCTGCTCGACGAGCCCACCCGCGGCATGGACCGCGCGCACAAGGACGCACTGGCCGCCCGGATCCGCGACCTGCCGGCCGCGGTGGTGGCCACCCACGACACCGAGTTCGCGGCCGCGTTCGCCGATCGAGTGGTGCTGCTGGGGGAGGGCGAGGTGATCGCCGACGGCACTCCCGCGGAGGTGCTCGGGGGCGGCTGGCACTTCTCGACCGACGTGGCCCGCGCGACCGACGGCGCCGCGCTGCTCCCCGCCGACGGCGCCATTCTGCTGGCGCAGGAGCTGGCCCGATGAGCTGGCCCGTCGCTTCCTTCTCGGTCTTGGCCGTGGTGATCCTGGCCGGCTTCTTCTGGTACGAGCGCACGCGCCCGCCGGCACGGGTGGTGGCCATGGTGGCGGCGCTCGCGGCACTGGCGGTGGTGGGGCGGCTGGCCTTCGCGCCGATCCCCAACGTCAAGCCCACCACCGACATCGTGCTGTTCGCGGGCTTCGCGCTCGGTCCGATCCCCGGCTTCATGGTCGGCGCGATCACCGCGCTGGTGTCCAATCTGTTCTTCGGCCAGGGCCCGTGGACGGCCTGGCAGATGGTGGGCTGGGGAGGCGTCGGCGTGGCCGGCGCGCTCGTGGCCACCTGTGGCGGGGGCGCGAGCCATCGCGCATCGCGCTGGCCGCTCGTCTGCGGCCTGGCCGGCCTGGCCTTCGGCGCCTTCATGGACGTCTACCAGTGGTCCTTCACCTACTCCAACGACCCAGGGAGCTATCTCGTAGTGGCAAGCACCTCTCTTCCGTACAACCTCGCCCACGCCATCGGCAACGTGGCGTTCTGCCTGCTGATCGGGCCTGCTTTCATCCGGGCCTTGAAGCGTTACCGCAGGCGATTCGACGTTCGCTGGGCCGTGCCCGCGGTTGCGCTGCTGCTGCTCGTGGTCGCGCCCTCCGCGGCGATGGCCAGCACGTCGAGCAAGGCCACCAACTTCCTGCTGCGCGCCCAGAACCGCGACGGCGGCTTCGGCAACGCGCGCGGCTCCTCGTCCAATGGCCTGATGACTGGCTGGGCCGCGCTCGGCCTGGGCGCCGCCCGCAAGAACCCGGCCTACGTCAAGCGCCGCCGGGGCCGGACCGTGACCCGCTATCTGGCGCGCACCGCGGGCCGCCTGCGCGACCTCGGCGAGATCGAGCGGACCATCCTCGTGCTCAAGGCCGCGGGCCGCTCCCCGCGCCGCTTCGGCGGGCGCAACCTGGTCGCCGAGCTGGTGGCCGCGCGGCGGGGCGATGGCTCCTTCCGCGGGCAGGTCAGCTACACCGCGTTCGGGATCCTGGCCCTGAAGGCCGCCGGGAAGCGGGTCGGCGACAACTCGGTGTCCTGGCTGGGCCGGGCGCAGAACTCTGACGGCGGCTTCGGCCTGTCCTCCACCGCGGGCAGCGAGGTCGACCTGACCGGAGCCGCGCTCCAGGCCCTGGCCGTGACCGGGCGCGCCGGCGGTGACGCGTCCGGCGACGCCGGCACCTACCTACGGCGGGCGCAGAACTCCGACGGCGGCTTCGGCTTCAAGCGCGGACGGACCTCGAACTCCCAGTCGACGGCATACGCCGTGCAGGGGCTGGTCGCCGTCCACGCCGGCGGCGACGTGGTCAACCGTGCCCTCGGCTACCTCAAGGCGCGCCAGCGCCGCGACGGGTCGATCGCCTACTCGTCGGGGTCGTCGCAGACGCCGGTGTGGGTCACCGCCCAGGCGCTGGCTGCGCTGCGGCGCAAGCCGTATCCGTTGGCGACGGTGCCCAAGCCGCCGCGGCGGCGGCGGTCGTCGCGGTCTGCGGCCGCGGGTGCCGTAGTCGGGGGAGGGTCGCCCTCCGCTGCTCGTCGGCGTGCCGCCTCTCGAACGGCAACTACCGGCGACCAAGGGAGTGTGGCTTCGCGGCCTTCTGAGGGTCCCTCGCCGCTTGCCTCTCGGACCACCGGGTCCCGCTCTCCCGCCTCTGATGACTCCGCGGGCCCCTCGCCGCTGCTGTACGCCGGCGGGATCGGGCTCGCCCTGCTCACCGCGTGGTTCACGCGGCGCCGGCTTCGGGGTGCGAAGGGCGCACCCGTCTCAGAAGAGTCCTCAGCGGGCTGAGGACTTTTTCAGAGGGGGTACGCGCTACGCGCGGGCCCGCTCGCTGGCGCTCCCCCTGCAAATTGTTCGGAACACCCGTACAATGCCGCCGATGGCAGAGACCATCCGCCGCTCGCTCGTGTCCGACCAGGTCTTTCGCCTCCTGGCCGAGGACGTTCTGTGCGACCGCTACGTGCCCGGGGAGAAGCTCCCCACCCAGCGCCGCCTGGCGGCTGACTTCGGCGTGAACATGGCCTCGGTGCGCGAGGCGGTGAAGCGCCTCGAGCAACTGGGGCTGGTGGAGGTCCGCCACGGGGACGCCATGCGCGTGCGTGACTGGCGCGCCAACGGCGGCCTGGACGTGGTCGCGCACGTGCTGTTCCGCGCGGGAGGGCTCGACCTTCCCACTCTCGACGCCCTGCTGGAGGCTCGCAGGCTGATGCTGCGCGAGGCCGCGCGACTGGCGGCTGAGCGCCGCGCCGACGGATCGGCGCTGGTGCGGATCGCCGACCGGATGGAGGCGGCCGAGTCGAACGAGGAGGCCCAGCTGATCGACTTCGCCTTCTTCTCCGAGCTGGTCGATGCCGCCGGCAACGTCGTCTTCGTCCTCATCCTCAACTCGATCCGGCGGCTGTACTTCGACCGCGCGGAGCTGTTCCACCCGCTGGTGGAGGACCGCGAGGCGTTCGCGCCCCTGTACGCGCGGACCGCTCACGCCGTCGAGGCCCGCGACCCGGAGGAGGCCGCCGAGGCGGTGGAGGCCCTCACCGCCGAGCAGGAGCGGCGCCTCAGGGAGGCACTGGCGTGATCGTGCTGACCGGCCGGGAGGCGTCGATCTTCGCTTGCTTGTGCGACACGGTGGTGGCGCCGGAGCCGCCGCTGCCGGCCGTGGCGGACACCGACGCGGTCGACGCCTTCGACCGCTACCTGGCCGCCTTGCCGCCGCTCAACCGCCTCGGCCTCCGGGTGCTCGTGCACGTCGCCGAGCTGGCGCCGCGCCTGCTCGGCCAGGGGGCGCGGCTACGAAGGCTTGGCCAGGAAGAGCGTGGGCAGGCCCTAACCAGGGCCGAGGCCTCCCGGGCCAAGCCGATGGTCGACGCCGTCGAGTTCTTGGCCCGGCTGACCTACTTCGGCGACGACGGGGTGATGCGCCTGCTGGGCTACGACCCCGACGCAAACCTGCGACGGGCGCGGGCATGACCACCATCCACGCCGACGCGTGCGTGATCGGCAGCGGCGCGGGCGGCGGCCCGGTGGCGCGCGAGCTGGCCGAGGGCGGCATGTCAGTGGTGGTGCTCGAGGAGGGGCGGCGCTTCGCCCGTCACGAGCTCACCGCGCGCCCGCGGGAGATGATGTCCCTCCTCTACCGCGACTCGGGCCAGACGGTGACCCAGGGCAACGTTCCCATCGTGCTCCCGCTGGGCAAGGCGGTGGGCGGCACCACGCTGGTGAACTCCGGCACCTGCTTCCGCACCCCCGACCGGGTGCTCGAGCGCTGGGGCGCCGAACACGGGCTGGAGGCGCTCTCTCCGGACCGGATGCGGGCGCATTTCGAGCACGTCGAGCGCGAGACGGGCGTGGCGAAGGTGCCGCCGGAGCTGGCGGGCCGCAACGCCCAAGTGGTCAAGCGCGGCGCGGACGCCCTGGGGTGGTCGGGCGACTACCTCGAGCGCAACGCCCGGGGCTGCGTGGGCTCGGGCGTGTGCGCGTTCGGGTGCCCGACCGGCGCCAAGCAGCACGCCGGCCAGGTCTGGATCGACGCCGCCGAGAGGGCGGGGGCGCGCACGGTGACCGGCGCTCGGGCGCGGAAGATCGAGACGAGGAAGGGACGCGCGCGGGCCGTTCACGCCCAGCGCGAGGACGGCAGCAGCCTCGAGGTGCGAGCCGACACGACGGTGGTGGCCTGCGGCGCGGTCCACACGCCGATGCTGCTGCGGGGCAACCGGCTCGGCGCGATATCGGGAGAGTTGGGCCGCAACCTCGCCATCCATCCCTGCACGGCGGTGCGCGCCGTGTTCGACGAGGACGTCGGGATGGCCGACGGCGTGCCGCAGTCCTATTACGTCGACGAGTTCGCCTCGGAGGGAATCATGTTCGAAGGCGCCGCCGGGCCGCCCGATTATATGGCGGCGGGATTGCCCGTCTCCGGCGACCGGCTGCGCGAGCTGATGCTGCGCTTCGGCCAGATGTCCCAGTTCGGCGTGATGATCTCCGACCGCTCACGCGGTGAGGTCAAGGCGGTGGCCGGTCGTCCCCGCATCCGCTACCGGCTGTGCGACGAGGACGTGGCTCGCATGCGCCGCGGGGTCGAGAAGCTCACCGAGCTCTACTGGGCCGCCGGCGCGCGCACGGTGCTGCAGCCGGTAGCCGGCGTGGCGCCGCTGCACGACGGCGACCTCGGCCCGTTGGCGCGGGCCCGGCCCTTGGAGGCGCGCGACCTCGCGCTGATGGCCTTCCACCCGCTCGGCACCGCAAGAGCGGACCGCGACCCTGCGGCGGGGGTCGTAGACGAGGACCTGAAGCTGCACGGCCTCGACGGCCTGTACGTCTCCGACGCGAGCGTGATCCCCAGCTCCCTCGGCGTGAACCCGCAGATCACGATCATGGCGCTGGCCCACCGCCTGGGCCGCCACCTGCTGGGCCTGCCGAGTTAGGCCGCGCGCGGGCGGAGGGCAGACACGAAGGCCTCGACCACCACGGCGTCGAACTGCGAATGGGTGCAGCGGCGCAGCTCCGCGAGGGCGTCCGCGCGGGAGACGGGCGGGCGGTAGGCGCGCCCGCCGGTCATCGCCTCCCAGGAGTCGCAGACGAAGACGATCCGGCTGGGGAGGGATCGCCTCGCCCGCGAGGCCGTCGGGATAACCCCGACCGTCTACTCGCTCGTGACTCGAGCGCACGAAGCTCGCGACGTGGCGGACTCATCGAGCGCGAAGGGCTTGTGGACGATCGACTGCGGCAACGCGAGCTTGCCCAGGTCGTGGAGCTCTGCCGCGAGCACGACGTCGTCGACGGTGCGGGGGTCGAGGTCGAGTGCCTCCGCGACGGTCCGCGCGCTGTCGGCGACGATCTCCATGACGGCGCAGGACCGGGTCACGCTCGGCGACCATGTCGAGGAAGGCCTCGGAGGCGCGGGAGCGCGCTGGGGGGCGGACCTCGAAGGCCCGCTCGGTCGGCAACGGAATCGGTGCGGGTGAAGAGCTGATTGTGACCGGTGCTACGTCAGGAGAAGGCGCCACCGTAGGAGAGGACTTCCTGGCCCGCAAGCCCGCAAACTGCGGGGATTTGCAGGGGATCGTTTATGCGGAGGTTCTGGCCCCAAAGGCACTGCGCACCCGACCGCTACGGTCGGCGCCGTGCAGCTGGAGCATGCGATTCGAACCCGTCGAACCCACAAGGTCTACGGCTCTGACCCGGTCGATCGGGAGGTCATGGAGGAGCTGCTCGAACTCGCTCGCTGGGCCCCCAACCACCACCTGACCGAGCCGTGGCGCTTCCGCGTTCTGGGCCCCGAGGCGCTCGCTCGCCTGAAGGACGCCTCCGCCGCCGACGCCGCAGGCAAGCTCGACCGGGCGCCGACGCTCGTGGTCGCCTCGGTGTTCCAGAGCGGTGACCCGGTGCAGGACGAGGAGGACCTCTGCGCCGGGGCGAGCGCCGCGTACATCGTCCTGCTGGCCGCGCACGGACGCGGCCTGGCCTCCTACTGGCGCACGCCCGAGGTGCTCCGCACGCCCGAGGGGAAGGCGGCGGTGTCGGTGCCCGAGGACGAGCATGTGCTGGGGCTGCTGCACCTGGGCGCTCCTCGCCAGGAGCAGCCGCCCCCCGACCGCGCCGAGCTGAGCACGTACACGACCTTCCTCCCATAGCCTCACCGCCGTGATCTCCCGGGCGGACGCCCTGGCCGCGATGCAACGGGACACCTTCGACCTCGTGGTGGTCGGTGGGGGCATCACGGGCGCGGGCGTGGCCCTGGACGCGGCATCGCGCGGCTACAGCGTGGCGCTCGTCGAGCGCCACGATTTCGCCGCCGGCACCAGCAGCCGCTCCTCCAAGCTCGTGCACGGCGGGCTGCGCTACCTGCAGAACTTCGACCTCGGCCTCGTGCGCGAGGCGCTGCTCGAGCGCTCGCTGATGGTGCGCCTGGCCCCGCACCTAGTCCGGCCTCTCCCGCTGCTCGTCCCATCGTTCGGCGGCAAGCGCCCGGACCGGCTGACCGGCGTGGGGCTGAACATGTACGACGTCATGGCGGCCGAGCGCCTGCGTCCCGGCCGGCGCCGCAAGAAGCAGGAGGACGGTCAGGAGGACTGGAGCCCGGACCGTCACCGAACCGTCTCGGCCGAGGAGACCGTCGAGCTCGTGCCCGCTCTCGCGCCCCAGGACCCCACCGCCGCCTACCTGTTCTACGACTGCCAGACCGACGACGCGCGGCTGGTGCTCACGGTGCTGGGGGAGGCCGAGCGCTTCGGCGCCGTGTGCGCCAACGGCTGCGAGGTGACCGGCCTGGTGGAGCGTGACGGGCTCGCCGCCGGCGTGGCGGTGCGCGACGAGGAGACGGGCGAGGAGTTCGAGGTGGTGGCCGACAACGTGGTCAACGCCACCGGCGTGTGGGCCGACCAGATCCGGCCCGACGAGCTGTACGCCGAGGAGGAGGTCCCGCACATCCGCCCCAGCCGGGGCACGCACCTGACCGTGTCACGCGACCTGCTTCCCGTTACCGCGGGAGTGATCGTCCCCGCGGGCGGCGGGCGCACGATCTTCGTGTTGCCGTGGCTGGGGCGCACGCTGATCGGGACCACGGACAACGACTACGAGGGGTCGCTCGACCACATCCCGCCCTCGGAGCAGGACCTGCACTACCTCCTGGACGCCTGCAACGAGTTCTTCGGCTCGTCGGTGACGCCGGCGGACGTGACGGGCGCCTACGCGGGCGTGCGGCCCCTGATCTCCACCGGCGACCCCAAGAAGTCGGTGGACATCTCGCGCAAGGCCGAGCTGTACGAGACGAGCTCGGGTCTGGTGACCATCACCGGCGGCAAGCTGACCACCTGGCGCCGGATGGCGAAGCTGGCCGTGGACCGGGTGGTGCTGCGCGACGGGCGCGAGGCGCCCTGTCGCACTCACGAGATCCCGCTGGGGATGCCGATCGAGCCCTCCGAGCTCGCAGCCGCCGACGGCCTGGGCTCCGAGGAGATCACGCACCTGGCCGGTCGCTACGGCTACGCGGCCCGCGAGCTGCTGGCGATGGTGGAGGCCGACCCCTCGCTGGGGGAGCGCATCGAGCCCGACCTCCCCGACATCGCCGCCGAGGCCGCGTTCTCGGTGCGCCACGAGCAATCGCGCACGCTGGCCGACGTGCTGCTGCGGCGCACCCGGCTGGGACTGCTGGCGGCCCGCTCGCTTGCCGCCCCTGGATCCGACGGCGCCGAGCGCGCGGCCAAGGCGATGGCTTCCGAGCTGGGCTGGGACGACGCCCGCGTGGCGGTCGAGCTGGACGCCTGGCGCGAGGTCGCGCAGGCGGAGGGGTCGGTGCCGGCCGCGTGAAGCTGATGGGCATCGTCAACGCGACGCCGGACTCGTTCTCGGATCCCGGCAATCACGACCCCGGCGAGCTGGCCGAGCGGGGCCGCGCGCTGGCCGCCGTCGGCGCGGCGGTGATCGACGTGGGGGGCGAGTCGGGGCGCACCGACCGCGAGGCGGTCCCCGAGGCGGTTGAGGCGGCGCGGGTGGTGCCGGTGGTCGAGCGCCTGGCCGCCGACGGCCTCACGGTCTCGGTCGACACGTGGCGCGCGCACGTGGCAAGGGCGGCTCTGGAGGCCGGGGCGCAGATGGTCAACGACCCGAGTGGCCTCTACGAGCCCGAGGTGGCCGACGCCTGCGCCGACCACCACGCCTCGCTCGTGCTCACCCACACGCGGGTGCCACCCAAGCAGAAGGCCTATCCCGCGCACGGCGACGTGATGGCCGACGTGCGGCAGCTGCTCGGCGAGCGCGATGCCCAGGCGCGCGAGCGCGGGGTGGAGGCCGGCCGGATCGTTCTGGACCCCGGCATCGACATGGGAAAGACCCCGGCCGAGTCGATCGAGCTGCTGCGTCGCCTGCACGAGCTCTCGGACCTCGAGCGGCCGGTGCTCGTTGCCATCTCCCGCAAGGACTTCATCGGCGCTCTGCTCGGGCGCGCCCCCGCGGGCCGCGATCCCGGGACGCTGGCCGCGCTCGAGGCCGCGGCCATCGGCGGGGCCGCCTACGTCCGCGTGCACGACGTGGCTGCGGCGGCCGACTACCTGACCGTGCGCTCGGCGATGCGCGGCGAGCTGCCGGTGGCGGGCGATCTGCGCTTGCCCGAGGAGCTCCGCCGAGAGCCCGCGGCGGGCCCTTAGCCCGCCGTTAGCCACCCGCTGCACATTGCCCTGATGCTCCCGCCCGTCGGCGGCGACCTGGTCTTCGCCCTCTCCGCCCTGGCCGACATCGCCCTGGCGGTCGGGGTCGTGCTCGTGTTCCGGCGCTTCGGCCTGCTCTGGGCGATGGGTGCGGCCGTGTTCGCGGCGGCGATCTGGGCCGGGAAGCTCGAGCTGCTCACAGCAGCCGGCCTCGACGAGTTCGGGATCGTGCACGTCCTGTGGCTTGACCTGGTCGTCGCGGTGCCGGTGGCCGGCCTCGTGCTGCTGCTGCGCCGGGGCAGCCACCCCGTCACCCGGGTGGTGGGCGGCCTTGCTCTGCTGCCCGCCGTGCTGGGCGTGTACGCGAGCTTCATCGAGCCCTCCCGCCTGGTGATCCAGCGAACCGATGTGCGGGTGCCGGCCGCGCGGGCCGGAAAGGATCCCGTGCGCATCGGGGTCATCTCCGACCTGCAGTTCTCGCGCGTGGGCGCGCACGAGCGCCGCGCGGTCGAGCGCATGCGCGAGCAGCGGCCCGACGTGGTGCTCCTGCCGGGCGACCTGCACCAGGGCCCCGACGACGAGTTCCGCGAGCAGCTGCCGGCCATCCGGCGCCTGCTGGGGACGCTCCGGCCGCCGGGCGGCGCGTACTTCGTGACCGGCGACCAGGAGACCGGCCCCGAAGCGCGGGCCGCGCTGCGGGGGACCGGGGTGAAGCTGCTCGACAACGACACCGCCCACATCCGGGTGCGCGACCGCCGGCTGGCCATCGTGGGGGTCCAGCTGGCCCCCGGGGCCGGCTTCGGGGTGGCGGCGCTGCGCGAGTTCGATCGCCGCCGCGACCCCCGCGAGGTGGGGCTGGTGCTCGCCCACCGGCCCGACTGGGTCGGCTTCATGCCCCGCCGCGACACCGCCGACCTGATGGTGTCCGGCCACACCCACGGCGGTCAGGTCCAGGTCCCCTACGCGGGGCCGCCGACGGTCGCCTCCCAGGTTCCCCGGGGCGTGGGCGCCGGCGGGCTGCACGAGCTCGACGGGCAGCGCCTGTACGTGTCGCGCGGCGTGGGGGTGGAGCGGGGCCAGGCGCCGAAGCTGCGGATCGGCGCCCCGCCGGAGGTATCGGTGCTGACCCTGCGGGGCTGATCCGTCGGGGCTGATCCGTCGGGGACGCGAGGCATGCTGTGGCCATGAAGATCTTCATCGACACAGGGTCCGTTGCCGAGGTCGAGGAGATCGCGGGGTGGGGGGTGTTGTCCGGCGCCACGACGAACCCGTCGCTGCTCGCCAAGGAGGACGGCGATCCGGGCGAGATCGTGGTGCGCATCTGCGAGCTGGTCGACGGCCCGGTGTCGGCCGAGGTCGTCTCGTCGGACGCCTCCGGGATGCTCGCCGAGGGCCGGGCGCTCGCCGGCCTGCACCGCCACATCGTGGTCAAGGTGCCGTTCAGCGCGGCCGGCCTGTCGGCCACGCGAGACCTGACCGCGGACGGCATCCGGGTGAACATGACCCTGGTCTTCTCGGCGGCCCAGGCCGTGCTCGCGGCCGAGGCCGGGGCCACCTACGTGTCGTGCTTCATGGGCCGGGTGGACGACATCTCGGTGGACTCCACGGCGGTGCTGGCGGAGATCGTCGACACCCTGAGCGGCAGCGAGGCCCAGGTGCTCGCCGCCTCCCTGCGCCATCCGATGCACACCGTCACCGCCGCCCGCCTGGGATGCGAGGTGGCGACGGTGCCGGGCAAGGTGCTTCGCCAGATGCTCCAGCACCCGCTGACCACGAGCGGGATCGAGCGCTTCGAGGCCGACTGGCGCTCGCGCCCCGAGTTCGCTGATTGGCTCGGTGGCCTCGTGGCCGGCGCTCGCTAGGGTCAGCCTCCCCTTAACGCCCCCTAGTAGAGGAGCACAGCCCCGTGCCCGTCCTCCGCCGTTCCGAGCTGGAAGAAAGCCCGCTCGCCGACCTTCACGCCATCGCCTCTGAATTGGGCCTCGAGAGTTTTCGCGCGATGCGCAAGGCCGACCTGATCTCCGCGATCGTCGGCGAGCAGGGCGGCGAGCCGGCGGCCGCCGAGCCTGAGGCCGCCGAGCCAGAGCCCGCCGAGCCCGAGCCCGAGGTCGCCGAGCCCACCGAGTCGGCGGCCCCCGACGAGCCCGAGCCCGTCGAGACCGCCGGCCCGACCGACGAGCCGCCGGTCAGCGACGAGGACTCCGACGACGGACGACGACGAGGAGGACTCCCCGGCGCCCGACGCAGGCGAGACCACCGCCGGCGTGCTGGACATCCTCGCCAACGGCAGCGGCTTCCTGAGGGTCGGCGCGCCCGGCCATGGCGCGCGACGACGTCTACGTCTCGCCCGCGCAGATCCGCCGCTGCGAGCTGCGTGCCGGCGACGAGGTGGAGGGCCCCGTGCGCCCGCCGCGGCGCTCCGAGCGCCATCCCTCGCTGGTCCGCGTCGAGCAGGTCAACGGAGCTCCGGCCGAACCGCCCGAGCAGCGGCCGAACTTCTCCGAGCTGACGCCGGTCTTCCCGAGCGAGCGGCTGCCGGCCCCGCCCGAGCTGGTGGGCCAGCCTTTCGGCAAGGGCTCGCGCGTGGCCATCGGCGGGCCCCCGGGGGCCGGCACCTCCCGCCTCCTGCGCGAGGTCGCCCGGACGCTTCGCGAGGGCGAGGTCGACGTGGTCGTGGTGCTGGCGGGCGTTCGCCCCGAGGAGGTCACCGACTGGTCGCGTGAGCTCGAGGGCGTGACGATCACCGGTGGCGGCTTCGACCTGTCACCGGACATCGCGGCCCAGGCGGCCGAGCTGGCCGTCGAGAAGGCGAAGCGGGCCGCCGAGCGCGGTGGCGACACCGTCGTGGTGATCGACTCGCTGGAGTACCTGCCCGCAGCGGCTCAGCGCCGCGTCTTCGCGGCGGCGCGCAAGGCCGACGGCGGTGGGTCGGTGACAGTCGTGGCCGGAACCGGCGTCGACTGGGCGCCCCTGCGCCAGGCCACCACACGGGTGATGCTCGATTCGCCCAACGGCGGGGCCACGGTCGTCTCCGAGTCGCGCTCGGGGACGCTGCGCGCGGAACTGCTGACTTAGCCGCTGCCCCGTTAGGGCCGGTAGGCGACCCGTTCCCATGAGGGCTCGGGCGAGAGCTCGATGAGCTCGTTGTCGCGATCGGGCTGGACGTAGCCGAAGCGGGCGGTGTCCTCGTCGAAGACCACTTCGAGCTCGCCCTCCATCACGCGCTGGTCCAGCCAGGCGCCGCGGAAGACCAGTCGCCGGATCCAGTGCACCAGCGAGCGCTCGGAGGGACCGTGGAGATCGCCCCAGCAGTCGTTGATGTGCTCGCCGAGTGACGAGTGGGCGTCGGAGACCTCGCCGTTGACCGCCAGGTTGACCAGGTCCTCGCGCTCTGAGTCGCCCAGCGGGGCGTCCACGAACCCGAGCTTCACGCCGGCCTGCTCCACCCGCTCGGTGAAGTCGCGCTCGTTGAAGGTAAAGCGCAGCTCGCCGTACTCGAGAACGTAGTCCGAGCCAGATTCGTAGTTTCCGCGGCGGGTGGTGTCCATGGGGAAGGGGTCGGGCGGGGCCCGAGGCGTCGCGATTCTAGGTGCGTTTCCTGCAACCCCGGACGGGCTGCAAGAGACGTTGCAAGGAGGGGGGCGAAACCGCATCCGGGCCGCCTTAGGGGGCCATGCACGGCACCCGAACCAAGCTGCTGATCGTCGAGGACGACCCCGCCACGAGCCGCTTCCTCGCCGACAATCTGGCCGCCGACGGGTTCGACGCGGTCACCGCCGGCGGCGTCGGGGAGAGCGTCCGCGCGATCGAATCGCGGTCGCCATCGCTGGTGGTGCTCGACCTCGGGCTGGAGGACGGCAGCGGCCTCTCGGTGCTCGACCGGGTGCGGTCGGCTGATGGCCTGTCGTCGCGGATCGACCCGGCGCTGCCGGTGGTGGTGCTGAGCGGCCGGTCCGGGGAGGCCGATCGCGTGCGGGGCTTCGCTCGCGGCGCCGACGACTATCTGGTGAAGCCCTTCAGCTACGCAGAGCTGCTCGGCCGCGTGCGTGCGGTGCTGCGGCGGGCAAGCGCCCGCTCGGCTCGCGGGGCCCTGCGGGTGGGCGACCTGACGCTGGACCCGTTGACGCGCGCGGTGCGCCTGGGCGGGCGTGAGCTGGAGCTGTCGGCGAAGGAGTTCGCGCTGCTGCATCAGCTGGCCGAGGATCCAGAGCGGGTCTACACCAAGCGCGAGCTGCTGCGAGACGTCTGGGGGTTCGTGGCGATGGGTAACACTCGCACGCTGGACGCTCACGCCTGTCGCCTGCGCAAGAAGCTCGGCGCCGAGGGCGGTCGGCCGTGGGTGTTGAACGTGCGTGGGGTGGGCTACCGGCTCACCGAGGCGCGATGACGGCGGACGGGCGATGACGGCGGTCGCGCTCACGGCGGTGCTCGGCTGGGCGCTGGCCGGAGGCGCGTTGGGCGGGGTCGTGCTGTTGCGGCGGCGGCTCGCGCTGGTGGCGCGTGCCGAGCACGAGCTGCGCGGGCCGGTGACCGTCCTGTCGCTGACCTCCGAGCGGCTGCGGCGCGATCGCGCCTCGGAGCACCATGCGTTCCCGCTGGAGTCCGAGCTGGCGCGGCTGTGTCAGGGGCTCGACGACCTGGCCGCTGCCCGTCACGGCGCGAGGGCGCGGCCCGGGCGGGCGGCTACCCCCGCGCCCCTGGAGGCGATGGCCCGCAGCGCCGTGGCGGGATGGTCGCCGCTGTTTCGGCGGCTGGGACGGTCGCCGCGGATGAGCTGGGGCGCGGGCCCCTCGCCGGTTGACATGCCCCGGGGCAAGGCTGCCCAGGCGCTCGGCAACCTGCTGGCCAATGCGGCCGAGCACGGGTCGGGCAGGGTTGAGGTGCGCGGGGAGCCGAGCCCGCGCGGAGTCCGGGTGGAAGTGCGCAGTGGCGGGAGGCCCCGCGCCGGCGCGCCCGGGCCGGACCGCGGTCGCGGGCTGCGGATCGCCCGAGAGGCGGCCGAGGGGGCGGGCGGATCGCTGGAGATGAGGGCGGACGGCGATCAGACGGTGGTCGCGATCGAGCTGCCTCGGGGCGGCGACGACCCGTCGGCGGCGAGCGGCCTGCGAGGCGACGACCCCCCGCCGGCGGCGTGAACGTCCGCCGCCGCCGAGCCTTGGTGCTGTTGGCGCTCGCGCTGGCCTGCGGCGGCCTGGCCGCCTCGCAGGTGCGCCAGACGGTCCGCGAGGTGGAGGCCCGCACCGGCGCGCCCGTCCCCGTCGTGGTGGCCCGCGAGAGCATCCCGGCCGACCGGCAGATCGACCCGGGCAGCCTGACCGTCCGGCAGGTGCCCGAGCGCTACGCGCCGCCCGATGGGCTGGCGGCCTCGGAAGACGCGGCCGGTCTGCGCACTGCCGGCGCGGTCCGGGCGGGGACGTATCTGACCACCGCTCATCTTCAGGGCGCCGGGGGCAAGGGCGACACGAGCCTGCGGCGCGGCGAGCGGGCGCTGGAGGTGTCGGTGGCGGGTGGGGAGGCGCTGGCGGGCGCCGCGCCCGGCTCGACCGTGGACGTGCTGGTCTCCACCGAGGGCCGCGAGGGGGCCGCTCGCAGCTTCCTGGCGCTGGAGTCGGTGGAGCTGCTCGACCTGCAGGCCGGCGCGGGCGGGCGCGACCCGGAGTCCGAGGACGGCGAGGGCCCGGTGTCGCGCGAGGGCGCGGCCGCCGCGGCCACAGCAACGGCGACGCTGCGCGTCACCACGCGCCAGGCCGTCTACCTGACGGCGGCCCAGAACTTCGCCAGGGAGGTCCGCCTGCTGCCGCGCCCGTCCGGCGACCGCTCGCGCGCGGGTCGTGCGGCGGTGGACGCTGGCGGGCTCTAGCGGGGCGGACCCGTGCCGGGCGGCGTCAGCCGTCGCACTACTTCGGCCGCCGGCAGATCGGCAGCCAGTTCATGGGCCTGTCCGGCCCAGAGGTTGATCTCCTCCGCGTCGCCGCGCTCCCGGGCTGCGGCGCGCATGGGAGCGGTGACGTGGTGGATCTCGGGGTACGCGGCGGGGGCGTCCTCGTGCTCGGTCAGGAAGCGGTTCACGATGCCGCGCGCGGTCTTGCCGGTAAACGCACGGGTGAGCCGCGTCTCGCCCGGGCGGGCCAATGCCTCACGGTGCGCCGCTGCGGTGCCGGCTTCGGCGCAGCGCATGAACGCGGTGCCCACCTGGGCCGCCCGGGCGCCGGCCGCCAGCACGGCGGCCACGGTGGGGGCCGTGGCGATGGCGCCGCTGGCCACCAGCGGTCGCGGGCTCTCGGGCCCGCCGAGCAGGGCGAGGAGGGCCAGCAGGCCGTACTCCCCGCCGGTGTCGGGCCCGAAGGCGCCGCGGTGGCCGCCGGCCTCCACGCCCTGCGCGATCAGGGCGTCGGCGCCGGCCTCGAGCGCGAGCGAGGCCTCGCTCGGACTCGTGACCGTGACCCACACCTCGACGCCGGCCTCGTGCAGGGCGGCGACCGTCCCGGCGGGCGGGCAGCCGAAGACGAAGGAGGCCACCGCGGGGCGCGCGGCGAGCAGCAGCTCGATCTTCTCCTCCCAGGCGTCGTCCTCCCAGCGGGGCTCGCCGGGGTCGAGGCCCTCGTCGCGCAGCCGCTGCGCGAACCGCAGCGCGGGGGCGGGATCCGCGGCGCTGTCGCCTGGGACGAACACGTTGACCCCGAACGGAGAACTCGTCAGCGCGCTGAGCGCTTTCAGATCCTCGTGCGCTGCGTCGGCGGTCTTGTAGCCCGTGGCCAGGAATCCCAGGCCCCCGGCGTCCGAGACGGCCGCGGCGAGCTCCGGCGTAGAGGCCCCGCCCGCGAGTGGCGCCTGCACGACGGGAGCTGACAGCTGGTCCAACACCGATGCGGGCTCTGCGATTGGCATGTGAGGCCGATATCGGTTATAGCTCGAACGCCCGCACATCGACCAGGGGGTTCCTGCCCCATGACTCGCCCAGCCCGGCGGTTGTTCCTCGTCGGCCTTGTGGTGGGAGTCCTCGCACTGGCGCTCACCCCCGTCGCGGCGGCGCAAGATGTCGACTGCTCGAGCATCAGCCAGAGCCAGGCTCAGAGCATCTACAACTCGGATCCGAGCGATCCCAACAACCTGGACACCGACGGCGACAGCATCGCCTGCGAGGCGTCGGAGACCACCACGACGACGACCACCACGGACACGACGGACACCACCACCTTCGCCAGCACGGGCTTCGAGGCGTGGCTGGTCGGCGCGGCCGGCGGGCTGTGCCTGGGCGGCGCGCTGTTCCTGCGCCGGCGACGCTCAGCCTGATCCGGGTGGCCGCAGCTCCGAGCCTGGCGTGTAGCCGAACCCCGTCCGGCGTCTGGCCCGAGGAGCGGGTCCGGGCCAGGGTCGAGCACGCGGGAGGGGAGTGGAGGGTCACGCAGGAGGAGCTCCTGGCCGAGTTCGCCCCTCGCCGCCCCACTGCCGAGAGCCGCGAACGTGGACCGTGGCACGGAGGCGGGCCTGGAATGCACGCCTCCGGCCTCGTTGGCTGAGCCGGACGCCGAGGTTGTGGTGACGATCGCGCCGGAGCCGGCTCCCGAGCCGCGCCTCGCCACCCGCCGCGCCCCCCGGCCCTCCGCCGCCGAAGCCGTCGCTGCTGCAGCGGATGCGGCGGCCCGCGTCGCTGGTGCTGGGCGTCCTCGGCGTCCTGCTGCTGGCGGAGTTCGCCGTCACCCTCGTCTGGCGGGAGCCGGTCAGCGCGCTTCAGGCGATGGGCCGGCAGAGCGACCTCGACCGGCGGCTCGAGCGCCTGGAGCGACAGGGCGCGCTCGCCGCCCAGGAGCGCTCGAGGTCCGGGAAGCCGAAGTCGCTGAGCTCCCTGGCCACCGAGTTCCACTCCCAGACCACCGACGGCTCGCCGGTGGGCCGGCTGTGGATTCCCGAGATGGACCTGAACCAGGTGGTGGTCGCCGGGACCGGTGCCGCTGGACTGGAGAAGGGGCCGGGCTACTACTCGACCTCGTCCTACCCGGGACAGCGGGGGACCGTGGCCATCGCCGGCCACCGCACGACCTTCACCGCGCCCTTCAGGCACCTCAACGACCTCAAGCCCGGCGACAACATCCGCCTCCACACTCCGTACGGGCGCTTCGTGTACCGGGTC
Organism: uncultured Thermoleophilaceae bacterium; assembly: GCA_963830065.1. Taxonomy (GTDB): domain Bacteria; phylum Actinomycetota; class Thermoleophilia; order Solirubrobacterales; family Thermoleophilaceae; genus JACCZR01. The sequence goes on along the minus strand of CAWHLA010000008.1, from coordinate 78,201 downwards.
ACGAGCCGGCAGATCCTCGACCCCTCGGAGGCCAAGGTGCTGCGCAACGCCGGCTACCGGCGGCTGGTGCTCACCACCTGCCACCCCTTGTTCAGCCAGGCCCAGCGGCTGGTGGTGGTCGCCAAGCAGACGCTGGCGCTGCGCCAGTCCGGCTACTCCCGCGGCGGCTAGCCCGCCTCGATCACCTCGAGCTCGCCCTCGGGCGAGCCCAGCAGCGCCCGCTCGGCCATGCCGACGAACAGCCCGTGCTCGACCACGCCCGGGACCCGGTTCAGCTCGCGGTCGAGCAGGTCCGGGTCGGCGTCGGCGCCCAGCGCGCAATCGAGCAGGAAGTGGCCCTCGTCGGTCACGTACGGCTTTCCCTCGTCGCCGAGACGCAGCTCGGCGTCGGGCAGCAGCGGGGCCAGCCGGCGCCGGGTGTCGCGCCAGGCGAACTGCACCACCTCGACCGGCAGCCGGAAGCCTTCGCCCAGCCGCGCGACCCGCTTGGGCGTCTCGGCCACCACCACGAACCGCGCCGCCGCGCTCACGACGATCTTCTCCCGCAGCAGCGCGCCGCCGCCTCCCTTGATCAGGCGCAGGGAGGGATCGACCTCGTCGGCGCCGTCGATGGAGAGGTCCAGAGCCAGCGAGCCGTCCAGCTCCAGCGGCTCGATTCCGATCGAGCGAACTCGATCGGCCGTCCGCTCGGAGGCCACCACCACCCGCAGCGACGAGTGCGGGGGCCCCTCGGAGGCAAGACGCTCCACCACCCGCCATACCGCCCGGCCCGACCCCAGGCCCAGGGCCATGCCGGGCTCGATCAGCTCGATCGCGGCCGCCGAAGCGGCGTCCCGGGCGGGGGAGGCGAGGTCACTCAAGACGCGCGCATCGTAAGCGCAAACGCGGGCGCGCCAACCAGTCAAGCGGCCTGACGATCTCCGAATCAGCAGCTACACTTGCTAACTGCAAGTAAGCGTCTAGCGAAAGTGAAGCAACCCCAAATGGAGACACTTCTTCTGGTTCCGGTCGACGACTCGGTCGTCTTCCCGACCATGACCGTGACGCTCTCCGTCGACGTGGGTGACGAGGAGCGAGTCCTGCTGGTGCCGCGGGAGGACGGCGAGTTCGCCGATGTGGGCACCGTGGCCGAGGTGGCCGAGCGTGTCCGCCTGCCCGGCGGCGGCAAGGCCGTGACGCTCGCGGGCCTGCACCGAGGCACAGCGGGAGCGGCGACCACCGACCCACAGGGGCAGCTGCGCGTCGAGGTCGAGGAGCACCCCGACGACGAGCCCGTGGACGGCAAGACCCGCGAGCTCGAGCGCGAGTACCGCGCCGTGGTCGAGGAGATCCTCGAGCTGCGTGGCGACGACGGCCGCATCGCGGCCTTCCTGCGCTCGATCACCGAGCCGGGAGCCCTGGCCGACACCGCCGGCTACTCACCGGACATCAACTACGAGCAGAAGGTCGAGCTGCTGGGCACGCTGGACGTGACCGAGCGGCTTCAGAAGTCGCTCACCTTCCAACGTGAGCGCTTGGCGGAGATGCAGGTCCGCACCCGCATCCGCGAGGACGTCCAGTCCGGCGCCGAGAAGCAGCAGCGCGAGTACTTCCTGCGCAAGCAGATGGACTCGATCCGCAAGGAGCTGGGCGAGGACGAGGGCTCAATCGTCGACGAGCTGCGCAAGCAGATCGACGACGCCGGCATGCCCGACGACGTCAAGGAGCAGGCCGAGCGCGAGCTCGGGCGCTTCGAGCGCATGGGCGAGCAGTCGGGCGAGGCCAGCATGATCCGCACGTACATCGAGTGGCTGGTGGCCGTGCCCTGGAGCGAGCGCTCCGAGGAGCGGCTGGACCCCAACCACGCGCGCGAGGTGCTCGATGCCGACCACGCGGGCCTGGAGGACGTCAAGGACCGCATTACCGAGTACATCGCGGTGCGCAAGCTGCGCGCCGAGCGTGAGATCGACGAGGACAAGAAGTCCGGCGCAATCCTCACCCTGATCGGCCCGCCGGGTACCGGCAAGACGTCGATCGGCGAGTCCATCGCCCGGGCCACGGGGCGCGAGTTCGTGCGCATGTCGCTGGGCGGCGTGCGCGACGAGGCCGAGATCCGCGGGCACCGGCGCACCTACATCGGCGCGATGCCGGGCCGGCTGGTCCGGGCGCTGAGGGACGCCGGGACGATGAACCCGGTGATCATGCTCGACGAGGTCGACAAGGTCGGCGCCGACTGGCGTGGCGACCCCAGCTCGGCCCTGCTCGAGGTGCTCGACCCGGCGCAGAACCACTCATTCCGCGACCACTACCTGGACGTGGAGCTGGACCTGTCGGAGGTCGTGTTCATCGCCACCGCCAACGTGGCGGAGACGATCCCCGGCCCGCTGCTGGACCGCATGGAGGTCGTGCGCTTCGACGGGTACACCGTCGAGGAGAAGACGGCCATCGCCCGCGACTACCTGTGGCCGCGCCAGCGGGGGCGCAACGGGTTGCGCGAGGACGAGGTCACGATCGAGGACGAGACGCTGCGCACGGTGGTGTCCGAGTACACCCGCGAGGCGGGCGTGCGGAACCTCGAGCGTGAGCTGGGCACGGTGCTGCGCAAGACCGCCACGCGGCTCGCCGCGGGGCAGGTCGAGGCGCCGGTGGCCATCGACCTCGAGGTGATTCGCGACGCCCTCGGCCGCCAGAAGTTCTGGCAGGAGGCGGCGGAGCGCACGGCGGTGCCCGGCGTGGCCACCGGACTGGCCTACACGCCGGTCGGGGGCGACGTGCTGTTCATCGAGGCCACCTCGATGAAGGGCAAGGAGGGCTTCGTGCTCACCGGTCAGCTGGGTGACGTGATGAAGGAGTCGGCGCGGATCGCCCTGTCCTACGTGCGCGGGCACTCCGGTGAGCTGGCGATCGACGAGGACTCGTTCGACGAGAGGGAGTTCCACGTCCACGTCCCGGCCGGGGCCATCCCCAAGGACGGGCCCAGCGCGGGCGTGACCATGACGACGGCGCTCGCGTCGCTGCTGAGCGGGCGGCCGGTCAAGCACACCGTCGGCATGACGGGCGAGGTGACCCTTCAGGGTCGAGTGCTCCCGATCGGCGGCCTGAAGCAGAAGGTGCTGGCCGCACACGCCGCGGGGCTGACCGACGTGGTCATCCCCGAGCGCAACCGGGCCGACCTCGACGATGTGCCCGAGGAGATCCGCGAGGTGATGGCCTTCCACCCGGTCATGACCGTGCAGGAGGTCCTCGACGTGGCGCTCGAGCCGGCGCGCGAGCCGCTCGCCGCCTAAGGCGTGACCGACGGGAGCCCCCCGGTCGAAGGGGGGCTCCCGTTCGGCGTTGCTCAGAGGGCCCAGCCGCAGCCCATGTGGCCGGCCTGACGCTTGGCCTCGTTGGCGGCGTCGTCGTATTGCGTGCTCGAGGCCAGCTGGCCCTGCTCGAACGCGCCCTCCGCGAGGACCGTGAGGTCCTGATACGAGCCCTGGAGCGAGTCGCACAACTGCGCGCGCGAGAGTTTCTCGAGCTTCACGGCCTCGGAGCTCTGCTTGAAGCGGCCGGTGTTCTTGCTTGCCTGCGCGTCCGGTGCGAAGGACGCGGCGGCCAGCGCGACCGCGAGCGCCGCGATGAGGGCAGCGGCGAGCGTGCGGATGCTGGTGGCGGTGGTTGTCATTGGGGCTCCTCATGTGGTTTCGATTGGCTTGCACGACCACCATCGCCTGGGAGCGGCACTCCGGATAGCCACCCTGAGGACTGACTCGACTAACCCTGGCCGGGCCGGGTAGATTCAGCGGCGGTGGCACTGAAGCGACTCGCATTGCTCGCAGCCGGTGCCGGCGCGGTCTGGTACGCCAGGCAGAAGCTGAGCGAGGACGGCTCCTCCGAGCAGCCGCCGGGCCCGCCCCGGCAGGCCCAGTCGCCCGCCCGCGCGGCGGTCGGGGTTCCCGACCCGCCCACGCCTCCGGCCCAGCCCGAGCCCGAGGAGCCGCCGGTCGAGACCCCGTCCTTCCAGGAGCCTGAGATGGAGCACCGCGGGGTGCCCGACCTGGGCCCCGCCCCGGCGGCCTTCGAGGACGCCCACCAGGAGGGATGGCAGGACGAGCAGCTGGGCGAGGACCCCAAGAACCTCGACGAGCTGGAGATCGACCCCGCCACCGCCCAGGACGCCGATCTGGACGCGGCGCTAGAGGAGGACGCGGAGCTCGCCGAGGACGTTCACGACCCCACGATCGCCCACCCGCGGACCGAGCCCGCGCACGTCACCCGAGTCGTCGACGACCTCCTGGAGGGCCGCCGCGGCGAGCCCGACGAGGAGCCGATCGAGGACGCCACGCTGGTCGAGGAAGAGCGCGACCAGCGCTCAAGCTAGACACTCAGCCCGCCGATCTGCTTACCTACCGAGCTGGTTTTGGACCAGCCGAGTCTCTGTCGCGCCAGCGGCGGGGAACGGGGGAACCACTTGGGGCCGAGAGGCCCTTGGGGCGAATCACCGCCATCGTGCGGTGTAGCGCACTTTCCAGCGCGAGCCCGTCAGCTCACCCCGTAGGCGCTTAGGAAAGGGAGATTGGCCCCGTGGGGAAGAAGATTGGACTCGCGTTGCTCGCTGTGCCGGCGCTTTCGCTGGCACTGGCCGGACCGGCCGCCGCAGACGATCCGCTGAAGGACCAGGGTTCCGCCAGCGGCGGGGCCGAGGCTCAGGCCGCCAAGAACATCACCGTCCTGCGCAAGGGCGACTACGGGCGCGCCGTCGCCCGGGTCCAGCGCAAGCTGCGGGTCAGCGCCGACGGCGTCTTCGGCTCCCAGACACACAGGGCGGTCAAGCGCTTCCAGACGCGAAAGGGCCTCGAGGTCGACGGCGTGGTGGGTCCCAAGACCCGCCGCAAGATGCGCCTCAGGGCCTTTCGCTCGAGCGAGGTCAACCACAAGCCGCGCTCCACGGGATCTCCGATCCGCCTACCGCGGATCCTGCGTCTGATTGCGCAGTGCGAGTCCGGCGGCAACCCCCGCGCGATCTCACGAGGCGGCACCTACCGGGGCAAGTTCCAGTTCTCGCGCGCCACCTGGCGCTCGCTGGGCGGCCGCGGCGACCCCGCCAGGGCCTCCGAGCGCACGCAGGACCGGATCGCGCTCAAGCTGTACCGCCGCAGCGGCACCAAGTCGTGGCCGGCATGCGGGCGGGCGGCCAAGGCCGGGAACTAGCCCCGTGCGCTGAGGGCGTCTAGCGCTGGATCAGCAGGACCAGCGCGACGCCCACCCCGAACGCGACCACGATCCCGCGCAGCACGCCGGCCGGCAGCCGCCGGGCCATGACGACGCCGGCCTGACCGCCGATGAGGCTGGTCGCGCCCACGATCGCGGCCTCGGTCCACTCCACCGGCCCGAAGAAGGCGAACCAGGCGACGGCCGCCAGGCCGATCACCAGCGAGAGCAGGCCCTTGAGCGCGTTCAGCCGCTGCAGGTCGTCGTCGAGCGCCAGCGCGAGCACCGCCAGCAGCGCGATCCCGAGCCCCGCGCCGAAGTAGCCGCCGTACACGGCGCACAGGAAGGTCAGCCCGTGCAGGCGGACGGAGCGCTCCTGCGCGTGGGCACCCTCCAGGGGCTGGATCCGGCGTGAGATCGCCGGCTGGGCAGCCAGCAGCCCGCACGCGAGCAGGATCAGGAAGGGGACGATTCCCTCGAAGACGGCGTCGTCGGTGGCCAGCAGGAGCACCGCGCCGAGCACTCCGCCCGCCACCGTGGTGGGCAGGAGCTTGACCACGCGCCCGCGCTGGCCGCCCAGCTCCCGGCGGTACCCGATCGATCCGCCCACGTAGCCCGGAAGCACAGCGACGGCGTTGGTCACGTTTGCCGACACGGCGGGCAGGCCGACCCCGAGCAGGGCCGGAAACGCCACCAGCGAGCCACCTCCGGCCACTGCGTTCACCGCCCCCGCGCCCAGCCCCGCGACCGCGAGCAGCGCCACCTCGGCCAGGCTCAACCCGCTCATCGTCGGTGAAGGACTACCTGAGCGGGGCGCCCGGGGCGCTCAAGGCGCCCGGCAACCGCTCGCGGGCGACGGTGGCGAGAGCGAGCAGGCACAGGGCGGACAGCAGCGCGTAGGGGACGGCGTCGGCGGTCACGTCGGCCAGGCCGCTGCCCGCCCCGCCGCCGATCACGTGGCCCAGTGCCCAGGCCAGGTTGGCGATCGCGATGGCCATCGCATGGCCCACTCCCGCGCCCTCGGCGGCGTCGGTCAGCAGCGCCATGGCCGGGGCCCAGAAGGTGCCCAGGGCCGCGACGGTCCCGCACAGGAGCACCGCCAGCAGCACCGCGTTCTCCGGCAAGGCCAGCACCAGGCCGCCGCCGGCGGCGACGCTCAGGCCGACCCTCATCGGGGCCAGCCGCCCGTGCCGGTCCGAGGCCCGCCCGGCGATGGGGCTGATCGTCGCCTCCACCGCCGCCGCGACCAGGAAGGCGGCGCCCACCGCGACGCCGCTCGCGCCGAGGACGTCCAGCCGCAGCGGCACCAGCACCTCGAGCACGCCGGAGAACAGCGCGGGCAGGGTGAACAGCATGAAGCCGGTGCGCAGGTCGGAGTGGGTCCTGATCGCCGTGGCCAGTCCCCGCAGCCCCGCTTCGGGGCCGGCCCTCGCCGCCGGCGTGAGCAGGGCCCAGGCTCCCAGCCCAGCGGCGAAGGCGGCTGCGGCGCCGAACACGGGCTCGGTGCCCAGCTCGGTGGCCGCGCCGCCGATCACGGGCCCGAAGAACAGGCCGACGATCGCCGCCCCGATCGCGCCCCCGATCAGCTGGCCGCGCCGCTCACGCGGGGCGGCGCCCACCAGCCAGGCCAGGCTCGCGGCCCACGAGCACGCCCCGCCCACGCCCTGGAAGAAGCGGGTGACGTCGAGGACCACCACGTTCTCGGCCAGGCCGAACACCACGCTGGTCACCGCCAGCAGGCTCAGCCCGGTCAGGAGGGTGGGCTTGACGCCGAAGCGCACGGCGAGCCACCCGCCGGGCAGCGCCCCGGCCAACGTGCCGGCGGCGTAGGAGGCCGACAGCACCCCGGCCGCCGTCTTCGACAGGTCGAGCTCGTCGGCGTAGGTGGGCAGCAGAGGGGTGATCGCGGCGTAGAACGCCGTGTCGATCACCAGCACCAGGCAGACCAGCCAGAACAACCGCTTCATGGGCGGTCAGCTCTTGGTGTAGTCGACGAACCAGTCGAGCGCTTCGGGGTTGGCCAGCGAGTCGCGGCTCGCGGCCTTCTCGGGATCCTCGCCCATGAGGATCCGCTTGACCGGGACCTCGAGCACCTTGCCGCTGAGGGTGCGGGGGACCTCATCGATCGCGTGCACTGAGTTGGGCACGTGGCGGGGGGAGCAGTCCTCGCGCACGCGCTTGGCGATCGCCTTGGTCAGGTCGTCGTCGAGCTCGGCGCCCTCTCGCAGCACCACGAACAGCGGCATGTCGTTCTCCTGGCCCTCGCGGGGCACGTCGACCACCAGCGCGTCGGTGATCTCGTCCACCGCCAGCACCGCGCGGTAGATCTCGCTGGTGCCCATGCGCACGCCGCCGCGGTTGATGGTCGAGTCCGAGCGGCCGTAGATGATCGCCGTGCCGCGCTCGGTGATCTCGATCCAGTCGCCGTGACGCCAGACCCCGGGATACATGTCGAAGTAGCTCTCGCGCAGCCGCGAGCCGTCGTCGTCGCCCCAGAAGAAGACCGGCATGGAGGGCATGGGCTCGGTGATCACCAGCTCGCCGACCTCGCCGATGAGCGAGTTGCCGTCCTCGTCCCACGACTCGACGGCGCAGCCCAGCGACCGGCCCTGGAGCTCGCCGCGGTAGACGGGCAGCACGGGCACTCCGCCCACGAACGCGGTGCAGACGTCGGTCCCGCCGCTGGTGGAGAACAGCCAGGTGTCCTCGCCGAGCTTGTCGTACACCCAGGAGAAGCCCTCGGGGGAGAGGGGGGAGCCGGTGGATCCGACCGCGTCCAGCGCGCTGAGGTCGCGCCCGTCGGCCGGCTCGATCTCGTCCTTCATCGAGGCGGCGATGAAGGACGCGCTGGTCCCGAAGGTGGTGATGCCGGTGTCGGCGGCCAGGTCCCACAGCACCTCTCCCGCGGGGTTGCCGTCGTAGAGGACGATCGAGGCGGGGGTGAGCAGGACGCCCACCAGGAAGTTCCACATCATCCAGCCGGTGGTGGAGAACCAGAAGACCCGGTCGCCCTCCTGTGCGTCGACGTGCAGGTGCATCTTCTTGAGGTGCTCGAGCAGGATGCCGCCTTGGCCCTGCACGATCGACTTGGGCAGACCGGTGGTGCCGCTGGAGTAGAGGACCCACAGCGGGTGGTCGAACGGCAGCTGGGCGAACTCGAGCTCCGCGGGCTCGGCGTGGGGCCAGCCCGTCTCCTTCAGGTAGCCGAACTCGACCACCGGCACGTTGCCGATCTCCTCGGCGATGCTCTTGACCACGTCGCTGCGGTCGAAGTCCTTGCCGCCGTACCGGTAGCCGTCGACGGCGAGCAGCACCTTGGGCTCGATCTGCGAGAAGCGGTCGACCACGCTGCGCGCGCCGAACTCGGGCGCGGCGCTCGACCAGATCGCGCCCAGTGAGGCGGTGGCCAGCAAGGCGGCCACGGTCTCGGGGATGTTCGGCATGTAGGCGGCGACGCGGTCGCCTTCCTCCACGCCGTGCTCCTTGAGGATCGTGACCATCCGGCCGGTCTCCTCGCGCAGCTCGGCCCAGGTCCACTCGCCGGGGTCGCGCAGCTCGGAGGCGTGGCGGATCGCCACCTCCGCCGGGTCCTTGTCGCGGAACACGTGCTCGGCGTAGGACAGGCGCCCGCCGGGGAACCACTCGGTGCCCGGCATCTCGCGCGAGCCGAGCACCTTCTCCGGCTCGGTGTCGAAACGGACGTCGAAGAAGTCGCAGATCGAGCGCCAGAAGCCCTCGAGGTCGTCGACCGACCACTGCCACAACGCGGCGTAGTCGTGCGCGTCGTGCCCGACGCTCTTCGCGTAGCGGGCGAGCGTGGAACGCTCGATCCGCTCTTCGGTAGGCGTCCACAGCGGATCGTCGCTCACGTCTCGGAGGCTACTTGGGGCAAGATGGCGCGTCGTGGAGGTCCGCCGGCAGCCGATGCGTCGTGCCTGGAAGATCCTCCGCGCGCCGCTGGCGTGGCTGGGGCCGCAGGCGGCGAGCTCGGGCGCGGCGGTGGCCCGGCGCACCCAGGCGCTGCTCTTCCTGGCCATCGGCGTGTCCAACATGGCCGGGGCGATCGTGGTCTTCGTCTTCGCGGTCTGGGTGGTGCCCAGCCCCGACGTCGAGGACCAGACCACGCCGATCATCGTCAACCTCGTCGCCCTCGGGATCTACCTCGGGGTGGCGCTGCTGATCGGCTTCGTCTGGGGGCTCGGCCGGCTGCGCCCCGTGCGCAGGTGGCTACGGGAGGACCGCGACCCCACCGACAAGGAGAAGCGGCTCGTGCTGCGGGCGCCGGTGCGGGCCGGGCTCACCGCCGGCGTCCTGTGGGCGCTGGCGGTGGTGGTGTTCTCGATCATCAACGTCACCTTCTCGGGCTCGCTGGCGATCGTGGTGGCGATCACGGTGGGGCTGGGCGGTGTCACCACCTCGGCCGCCGCCTACCTGCTCACCGAGCGAGTGATGCGCGGGGCCACCGCGCGGGCGCTGGCCGCCGGGCCGCCGCGGCGGCCGTACGTGCCCGGCATGATCGCCCGCAGCCTGCTCGCCTTTGCGCTGGGCGCCGGCGTGCCGCTGCTCGGGATGCTGCTGATCGGCGTCTACGCGCTCGTCGACGACGCAGTGAGCCGCAACCAGCTTTCGATCGTGATCCTCGGCCTGGGCGGCTGCGCCCTGATCGTGGGGCTGCTGATGTCGTTCATCGCCGCGCGCGCGGCCGCCGACCCGGTCATGTCGGTACGCGACGCGGTCGCCTCGGTGGAGCAGGGCGACCTCGACGTCGAGGTGCCCGTGTACGACGCGACCGAGGTCGGGCTGCTGCAGGCCGGCTTCAACCGGATGGTCGAGGGCCTGCGCGAGCGGCGGCGGATCCGCGAGGCCTTCGGCGTCTATGTCGACCACGAGGTGGCCGAGCACATCCTCGAGGAGGGGGTGTCGCTCGGGGGCGAGGAAGTCGAGGTCACGTTGATGTTCCTCGACGTGCGTGACTTCACGTCGTGGGCCGAGGGTGTGTCTGCCTCGGAGGTGGTCGAGCGGCTGAACGGGCTGTTCGACGAGGTGGTGCCCGTCGTGCACGAGCACAAGGGACACGTGGACAAGTTCGTGGGCGATGGGCTGCTGGCGGTCTTCGGCGCCCCCCAGCGCAGCGAGGACCACGCCGACCAGGCGCTGAGCGCGGCGCTGGAGATCGTCGACGCGGTGTCCGACCAGGAGCTCGAGATCGGCATCGGCCTGAACTCGGGGACTGTGGTGGCCGGCAACGTGGGCGGTGGCGGCCGGCTGGAGTTCAGCGTGATGGGCGACGCGGTGAACGTGGCGTCGCGAATCGAGAAGGCCACGCGCGAGACCGGAGACGCGATCCTGCTCAGCGAGCACACTGCCGAGCGGCTGTCGTCGGACTCGGTCGAACTGGAGGCCCGCGACGACGTCGAGCTGAAGGGCAAGTCGGAGCCGGTGACGCTGCTGGCGCCCGACGGGGAGCACGCCTCCCCTCGGAAGAACTCCTCAGGCGGCTGAGGAGTTTCCGAGAGGGAGCCGTGCTCCGCGCGGGCCTACTCGGGCGCCGAAACGTCCAGCTTGACCTCGTACATCTCCACGGTGGGTCGGCCCATTCCGCCGGGGGGCGTCATGGTCTTGAGCGTCTCGTCCGCCGTGGCGCGATCCTCCTCGGTCTCGAAGAACGGGATCATCAACACGGTGCCGGCGGCCTCGTCGGCGAGCATCACCAGTCGCTTGGCGGGGACCCCCTCGGGAGGGCCGTCCCGGCTCCCGACTTCCTCTGAGCTCTCGCGGATGGCCTCCGGGCTCACGCCCTCCCACCTGGCAACGCGCACGTACATCAGGGCGACCTCTCTCCTCGGGGCTTGTTCGCGCACCCTAACCGGGGCGAACTCCTCGTTGCCAGCCCTTCGTGGAGGAGATGGAGGCCCTGGACGAGCTTGCTTCGGCGCTTCGCGGTCGCCTGATCGAGCGCGCCCGCTCGGGCGAGGCCGCCGGCGGGCCGCTTGAGGACGAGGTGCGAACCCTGGTGGAGTCCGAGGCCGCTCCGCTGCCCGAGGACGAGCGGCGGGCGCTCGGCGAGCGGGTGCTGCTGCTTGCCACCGGGCTGGGACCGCTGGAGCCGCTGCTGTCCGACCCGCGCGTGGACGAGGTGATGGTCAACGGCCCCGACGCGGTGTACGTGGAACGCGGCGGGCGAATCGAGCCCACCGCGGTCAGCTTCGGCTCCGAGGGCGAGCTGATGCACGCGATCGAGCGCATCCTCGCCCCGCTGGGGCGGCGGGTGGACGAGGCGTCGCCCCTGTGCGACGCGCGGCTACCCGACGGCTCCCGCGTGAACGTGGTCATCCCGCCGCTGTCGCTGGGCGGCGCGTGCCTGACCATCCGGCGCTTCCGCCGGGAGGGCTTCTCGCTGCGCGACCTGGTGGCGGGCGGCACGCTGTCGCAGGCGGTGGCGGAGCTGCTGGCCGTCGCGGTCGCCGGTCGGGCTTCGGTGCTGGTCAGCGGTGGCACGGGCTCGGGCAAGACCACGACCCTGAACGCGTTGTCGGGCGCAATTCCCGGCGCCGAGCGCATCGTGACCGTGGAGGACGCGGCGGAGCTGAGGCTGCGGCAGCGCCACGTGGTCCGGCTCGAGTCGCGACCGGCGAACCTGGAGGGTCGAGGCGAGGTGACGATCCGCCAGCTGGTGCGCAACGCGCTGCGCATGCGGCCGGACCGGATCGTGGTGGGGGAGGTGCGGGGGCCCGAGGCGCTGGACATGCTCCAGGCGCTGAACACCGGGCACGACGGCTCGCTGACCACGGTGCACGCCAACTCGCCCGAGGACGCCCTGCGCCGGGTCGAGACGCTGGCGCTGATGGCCGGCGTGGGGCTGCCCCACGGTGCGGTGCGCGAGCAGGTGGCCAGCGCGCTCGATCTCGTGGTTCACCAGACCCGCGCACCGGACGGCTCGCGCCGGGTGTCGTCGGTGTGCGAGGTGGTCCGGGTGGCCGGCGGCGCGGGCACCCGGGAGCTGCTGATGGCCGATGGGCGCGTGCGCGCGCGGGCGACATGACCGCGCTCGCCTTCGCCGCCGGCTCGCTGGGCTTCCTCGCCCTGCGCGAGGCACTGGCCGGCGTCCGGCCCACGATCGTGGGTCACTCGCCGGCGGTGGCCCGGGCGGTGGGCGCGCTGGGCCAGGCCGTGATCCGGCTCGGCCGCGAGGGTCGCGACCCGGGAGCGGTGGAGCGACGGCGGCTCCTGGCTGCCGGAGCGGCGGCGGCGTTCGCCGGCGGCTTCGTGGCGCTGGGACCGCTTCCCGGGCTGGCGGCCGCAGCCGCTGGGCCGTGGGCCGTCGCCCGCCTGCTCCGAACCCGGCGCGAGCGCTACCGGCGCGCGGTCGACGAGGGCGCCGCGACGGCGGCCATTGCGCTGGCCGACGCCCTCGGCGGCGGGCACTCGCTGCGCGGCGCGCTCGCAGAGGCTGCGGAGGCGGTGCCGGGTGCCGCGGGGCACGAGCTCCGACGGGCGCGGGCGGAGCTGGCGGCCGGGGCTCGGACGGAGGCCGCGCTGGAGGCGCTCCGAGCGCGCGCACGCTCGCCGCGGCTGGACAGCCTGGTGGCGGCGTGCCTGCTCCAGCAACGCGCCGGCGGCGACCTGGCGCGGCTGCTGAGAGGGCTGGCGCGGTCGTTCGAAGACCAGTCGCGGCTGGAGGGCGAAGTCAGGGCGGCCACCGCGCAGGCGCGCTTCACGGGCCTGGTGGTCGTCCTTCTGCCGCTCGCCGGCGCCGGCCTGGCCGAGCTCGCAAGCCCTGGCTTTCTCCAGGGACTGGCGCAGTCGGCGCTCACCGCCTGGCTGGTGGGAATGGCGCTGATCCTCCAGGTGGTGGGCGGGGTGCTGATCCGGCGGCTGGGGCGGGTGAAGGCGTGAGCGCCTGGCTCGCACCGGCGCTGGCGCTGATTGCCGCCGTGCTCGGAGTGGCGGGCGCCGCTCAGCTCGTCGCGACCCGGCCGCGCCGCCGGGCCTCGCGAAAGGGCCGCCCGTGGGTACGGGCGCTGGTGGCCGGCGGCTCGAGCGTGCGAGCGGTGAGGCGGCTGACGCCTCCGGCGGACTTGCGGACGAGGGTGGCCGCTGCCGGCGCGCCGGGAGGGCTCGGCGCGCGCGAGGTGATGGCGATCAAGGCCGCAGCGGCGGCGATGGGCGCGGGCCTGGCTCTGCCGCTGGCGGCGGCGGCTCCGGGCCGGCTGGGACCGCTGGTGGTGCTCGTCGGCCCCTCGGCCGGCTTCCTCGCGCCCGACCTGTGGCTCGCTCGCCGCGCGCGGGCCCGGGCACGGCGGGCGCGCCGGGAGCTCCCGGCCATGCTCGACCTGCTGCGGGTGACCGTGGAGGCGGGCGGGTCGCTGGCGGCGTCGCTGGGCGCGGTGGGGGAGCGGGGACAAGGAGCGCTCGCGGTGGAGTGGTGCGCGGTGGCGCGCGAGGTGACGCTTGGCGTGGGCCTCAGCGAGGCGCTGGCGGCGATGACCGAACGGCTACCGCAGCCCGAGATCCAGGCGCTGGTCGCTGCGCTGGAGCGGGCGCGGCGCCACGGCGCCCCACTGGCCGAGACGCTCGAGGCCCAGGCCCGAGACGCGCGCTTCGCGCTGCGCCGCGCGGTGCAGGAGGACGCGGCCAAGGCGGGCCCCAAGATCCAGCTCGTGGTAGCACTGATGCTGGTGCCCTCGGTGCTGCTGCTCGTGGCGGCGGCTTTGGCGGCCGCCCTGCTCGGCGGGGACGCCTCGCTGCCGGTGGCGCCCTAGCCGCTCACAGCGTGCAAGACGCGTTGCAGCGGCCGCGCCTGCACGCAACCTTCCGTGCACCACGCGAAATGCACGCCGGCCGCCACCCGATGGGCCGATCTGTCCCACCGCCTCAACGCCGGTGTCCATGCGGGTTTGCGGCCGAAAGCGCCCACTCGGGCAAACCGCTCGGACGCCAAAGTGGGGCAATGTGTTGCAAGGTGGGAGACAGTGGGGTACGGTGGGCACCAGTTCAACGACCGGAGTGGCGGGGCTCCTCCCACTCCGCCACTCCGGTCCAACGCTTCGCTGACGGAGGACGGTTGGCATTCCGGGGCCACTTCGAGCATTCGCTGGACGCGAAGAACAGGCTGAGCATTCCGGCTCGCTACCGCGCCGCGTTCGCCGATGGACTGGTTCTCTCCAAGGACTCGGAGGCCTGCGTGGCCGTGTGGACGCCGCAGGCCCACGACGAGACCGTGACCGCCGCCCTCTCCGGCCTCAACCCGCTCGGGGCCGAGCGCAAGCGCGTCGCGCGCTACTACCAGGGCAACTCCTGGGACCTGGAGATGGACAAGGCCAGCCGGGTCACCATCCCCGCCCAGCTCATGACGCACGCGGGGCTCGAGCGTGAGGTCGTCGTGGCCGGCGTGGGCAACAACCTTGAGCTCTGGGACAAGGGGCGCTGGGAAGCCGAGCAGCAGTCACTCGACGAGCACATCGGGGAGCTGACGGAGAGTCTTGGCAATCCTTCTTGACATGACGCGCACGCACGTGCCCGTGTTGGCCGCCGAGGTGATCGAGCTCGGCGACCCCGGACCGGGTGACACCGTGATCGACTGCACCTTCGGCGCGGGCGGCCATTCCCGCCTGATCGCCGACCGCATCGGGCCCACCGGCACGCTGGTGGCGATCGACCGCGATCCGGCTGCCGAGGAGCGCTTCGAGGAGTTGGCCGGCGAGGTGGTCTGCGAGACCCGCTTCGTGCGCGCGAGTTACGCGGAAGGGCTGGAGGAGCTGGCCGACGAGGGCCTCGAGGCCGACTTGGTGCTGTTCGACTTGGGCGTGTCGTCGATGCAGCTCGACGCGCGCGAGCGCGGCTTCTCCTACTCCTACGACGCGCCGCTGGACATGCGGATGGATCCCACGGAGGGACCCACGGCGGCCGACTTGGTGGCAGAGCTCGAGCCCGGCCGCCTGGCTCAGGTGTTCCGGACCTTCGGCGAGGAGCGCCATGCGCAGCGGATCGCCCGCGAGATCGCCCGCCGGCGCGAGAACGCGCCCATCGAGACGACGGGCGAGCTGGTGGAGGCCATCGAGGCCGCCGTCCCGGCGCCTGCCCGCCGCGCCTTCGGGGCCGGCCATCCCGCGCGCCGGGTCTTCCAGGCGCTGCGGATCGCGGTCAACGACGAACTGGCCGAGCTCGATCGCGCGCTGCCCGTCGCCTTCGGCCTGCTCCGCCCCGGCGGCCGGGTGGCGGCGATCTCCTTCCACTCGCTGGAGGATCGTCGGGTCAAGCGCTTCCTGGCCGACCGCGCCCGGGGGTGCATCTGCCCGCCCGACTTCCCCATCTGCGCCTGCGGCCGCGAGCCGGAGGCCGAGGTGCTGACCGGCCGCGCCATCGCGCCCAGCCCGGGTGAGGTGGCCGACAACCCGCGCGCGCGAAGTGGCCGCCTGCGCGTGGGCCGCAAGCTCGCCGCGGGGGAGACCTCCTGATGGCCCGCACCGCTCGCGCCGGCGCCGCCGTCGCCCCACGCCCGGTCCGCCGTCCGCGGTCCCGCATCGCTCCGCCGCGCGACGTCCCGCGCGCGGTGCGCGCCCGCGGAGAGAGCGTGCTCGACGCGTTGCTCCAGGGACGCGCCTGGATCGCGCTGGTGGGGGTGCTGCTGGCCGGCATCGTGTTCTTCAACGTCGACCTGCTGCGGCTCAACCGGAGCATCGCCGTCACCAGCGAGCAGTCGGAAGCGGTCTCGCGCGAGAACGCGCGGCTTCGCGGCGAACTGGCGCGCCTCGGGTCCAGCGAACGCGTGCAGAAGGCCGCTCTGCAGCGCGGGCTGGTCCTGCCCTCTCCGGGCGACGTGCGCTTCAAGGACGTCTCCGACCGAAACGCCAAGCGCGCGCTGGCCAACCTGAGGCAACCCGCCAAGGCTGAGCAGCCCGCTCCCACCCAGGTCGCTACTCCGGCGCCGACCACGACGCCCACGCCGGCGCCGGCGACGACGCCCGCGCCGGTAGCCACCCCGAGTCCCGCGCCGGTGACCACGCCGCAGGCCCCGGCCGTGCCCCCGGCACCGTCCACGCCGGCGCCGCCCGCAACCGCCACCCCGGGCACCGGCTAGCTTGCAACTCCTCGAGCGCCGCATCGGCCTGCTCTTCGCGCTCTTCCTGGCCCTCCTCGCCCTCGCCGTCGTCCGCGCCACCTGGCTCTCGACCGTCAAGGCCGGCGAGCTGTCGGACCGCGCGGTCAGCCAGCAGGTCGAGGACCTCGACGTGCCCGCCCGGCGGGGCACCATCTTCGACCGTCACGGGGTGGAGCTCGCCGTCTCCGAGGAGGCGGTGACCGTGTTCGCCAACCCGTTCCTGATCAAAGAGCCCTCCAAGATGGCGGAGAAGCTCTCCCCACTGGTCGGCCTGCCCGAGCAGGATCTGCTGGAGAAGCTGGCCGACAAGAAGAGCGGCTTCGTCTACCTCAAGCGCAAGCTCGACCCGGCGAACGGCGACCGGATCAAGAAGCTCAAGCTGGAGGGGATCGGCACGGTCTCCGAGCCGCGGCGCACCTATCCGCAGCGGGCGCTGGCCTCCCAGCTGCTGGGCAGCGTGGGCACCGATGGGTACGGGTTGTCGGGCCTCGAGCAGTCACGCGAGCGAACCCTCGGCGGCGAGGACGGCAAGCGCCGCCTGGTCAAGGACGCGATGGGCGAGCCGGTCCAGATCGTCGAGACCGAGCGCTCCCGCGCGGGCCGCAACCTGCGCCTGACGCTCGACGCTGCCATCCAGGCCCGCACCGAGACGGTGCTGGGACAGGTGGGGCAGAAGTACCGCCCGCGGGGGGCGACCGCGATGGTCATGGACCCGCGCAGCGGCCAGGTGCTGGCGCTGGCCAACTGGCCGCGCGTGGACGGCAACGACGTCGGCGAGGCCCCGGCCTACGCCCGCCAGAACCGGGCGGTGGCGGCCAACTACGAGCCGGGCTCGACCTTCAAGCCCTTCACGGTCGCCGGCGCGCTGGAGGAGAAGCTGATCGAGCCACAGTCCGAGTTCGACCTGCCGCCCACGCTGCAGGTGGCCGACCGCGAGATCAAGGAGTCCCATCCGCGCGGGCAGGTGACGCTCACGGTGGGGGACATCCTGGCCCAGTCGTCGAACGTCGGCTCGGTGAAGATCGGCATGGAGCTGGGCCCCGAGCGCTTCGACCGCTGGGTGCGGCGCTTCGGCTTCGGCAAGGGCACGAACGTCGACCTGCCGGGCGAGGCCACGGGCATCGTTCCCAAGCCGAGCCAGTACTCGGGCTCGTCGATGGGCAACCTGCCGATCGGCCAGGGCATCGCCGTCACCCCGGTGCAGATGGCAACCGCCTACTCGGCGATCGCCAACGGCGGCGTCGCCCACGCGCCCTACATCGTTCAGGGCAACGGCCGGCAGGGGTGGCGGGTGCTTTCCAAGCGCACCGCCGGCCGGGTCTCGTCGATGCTGGAGGGCGTCCTCGGCCCGGGCGGCACCGCTCAGGAGGCCAAGGTCAAGGGGTATCGCCTGGCCGGCAAGACCGGCACGGCCGAGAAGGCCGACCCCCGCGGCGGCTACTCCAAGGACAAGTTCGTGGCCTCGTTCATCGGCTACGCGCCGGTCGGCGACCCGCGCCTCCTGGTGGCCGTCATGGTCGACGAGCCGAAGGGCGACATCTTCGGCGGCACGGTCGCCGCCCCGGCCTTCGAGCAGATCATGGACTTCGCGCTGCCCTACCTGAAGATCGCCCCCCGCTGAGGGGGGGCGCGGGAACCGCGCACACCCTCCGAAAAAGTCCTCAGCCGACTGACGAGTTTGCGGAAACGTGTGCGCCACACACACGCCCCTTCCGCGGGTGGCAGCGGAAGCAACTTGCCCGTGCCCGAAGGGCACGAGTGCAAGGAACATTCCGCTGACAGGACCCGCGGCCTGGCGGCCGGGGCCAAGTCCGTGGCGGCCGGGACAAAGTCCGTAAAGCGCCGGTGACCCGCCTAGACTCACCCGCGGTGGACCTGCGCGAGCTCCTCGGGCCCGGGGTGCCGCCGGTCGACATCACGGCCCTGGCGTACTCGAGCGCCGCCGTGCGTCCCGGGGCCCTCTTCTTCTGTGTGCCGGGCTTTCGGGCCGACGGCCACGACTTTGCGCCCGACGCCGTGGAGCGCGGGGCAGCGGCGCTGGTGTGCGAGCGGCCGCTCGACCTCGGGGTGCCCGAGGTGGTCGTGCCCAGCGTGCGCGAGGCGATGGGCCCCGCCGCGGCGGCCTTCCACGGCGACCCGACGGCCCGGCTGAAGGTGGTCGGGATCACGGGCACCAACGGCAAGACCACCACGGCGTTCCTGGTTCGCCACCTGCTGGAGAAGACCGGCACCCAGTGCGGGCTGCTGGGCACGGTCAAGAGCGTGGTGGGCGGTCGCGAGGAGGAGGTCGAGCGCACCACCCCGGAGGCGGTGGACCTCCAGGCCACCTTCGCCCGCATGCTCGCCGACGGCGACCAAGCGTGCGCGATGGAGGTCTCCTCCCATGCGCTGGACCTGGGCCGGGCGGGCGGGATCACGTTCGCGGTTCGCGTGTTCACCAACCTCACCCAGGACCACCTGGACTTCCACGACACGATGGACGCCTACTTCGCGGCGAAGCGGCGTCTGTTCGACGAGCCGGAGCTGGGCGCTTCGCGCCGGGCGGACGTGGCCTCCGGCCCCTCCTCGGTGGTCAACGTGGACGACGAGTACGGGCGGCGGATCGCGAGCGAGGTCGAGTCGACCACGATCGGCGTGCACCGCGAGGCCGACTTCCACGCGCGCGACGTCCGCTTCGACCTCACCGGCTCAACCTTCACCTGCGTCACTCCGGAGGGCGAGCTGGGGCTGCGCGTTCCCCTGCCGGGGTTGTTCAACGTCCAGAACGCCCTGTGCGCGCTGGCGGCCGTGCACGCGCTGGGCACCGACCTGCGGGCCGCCGGAGAAGCGCTCGAGGGATTCGGGCGGGTGCCGGGGCGGTTCGAGCCGGTCGACGAGGGTCAGGCCTTCGGCGTGCTGGTGGACTACGCGCACACGCCCGACTCGCTGGACAACGTCCTGCGCGCCGCGCGCGAGGTGACCGACGGGAGGCTGGCGGTGGTGTTCGGAGCCGGCGGCGACCGCGACACCGCCAAGCGGCCGCTGATGGGCGCCGCTGCGCGGGAGCTGGCCGACCGCGTCCTGGTGACCTCCGACAACCCGCGCTCGGAGGATCCGGAAGCGATCGTCGACCAGGTGATGGAGGGCGCCGGGCCGGACGCCGAGCGCGAGACCGACCGCCGCCGTGCCATCGGCCGCGCGATCGCCGAGGCGCAGGACGGCGACGTGGTGGTGATCGCCGGCAAGGGCCACGAGCAGGGCCAGGAGTTCGAGAACGGCCGCAAGGAGCCCTTCGACGACGTGACCGTGGCCCGCGAGGCACTCCGGGAGCGGCTGCGATGAAGACAGCCGGCTGGGTGGCGGAGGCGACGGGGGCGGCGCTACGCGGAGACGCGAGCGCGCCGGGCCCCGAGCGGGCGGTGATCGACTCCCGCGAAGCCGGCCCCGGCGACCTGTTCGTGGGGCTCAGAGGCGAGAACAACGACGGCGGGGAGTTCGCCGCGCGAGCGCTGGAGCAGGGGGCGTGGGGAGCGCTGGTCACGCCGAGCCACGCCGAGCTGGCGGGCACCGTGCTCACCACCGAGGACCCCCTTGCGGCGCTGCAGGCACTCGCGCGCGCGTGGCGCCGCGAGCTCGGCGCGCGGGTGATCGGCATCACCGGCTCCACCGGCAAGACGTCGACGAAGGACATCCTGCTCGCGCTGCTCACTCCGCACCTGCGCACCCACGCCAACCGCCAGAACCTCAACACCGAGATCGGGCTGCCGCTGACGATCCTGGAGGCGCCGCCCGAGACGGAGGCGCTGGTGCTCGAGATGGCCATGCGCGGCGAGGAGCAGATCGCCGAGCTGGTCGCGGTGGCCGAGCCCGACGTGGGCGTGATCGTGAACGTGGGGCCGGTGCACCTCGAGCTCCTGGGCACGGTCGAGCGCGTGGCCGCGGCCAAGGCGGAGCTGGTGCGCGACCTGCAGCCGGGCGCGAGCTGCGTCCTGCCGGCCGAGGAGCCGCTTCTGGATGCCCACCGCCGCGACGACCTGGACAACTGGACCTTCGGACCGGGCGGCGACGTGTCGCTGATCTCCTTCGAGGGCGGAAGGGCGGAGGTCGAGGCCCGTGGGGAGCGGATGGTGCTCGAGCCCGCCTTCGAGGAGCCCCACAACCTGCTCAACATGCTGGCCGGGGTGGCCGCGGCGCGGGCGCTCGACATCACCCCGGAGGGCCCGGTGGAGCCTGCTTTCTCGTCCATGCGCGGGGAGATCGTCGAGCTCCCCGGCGGGGTTACCGTGGTCAACGACTGCTACAACGCCAACCCGATGTCGATGCGCGCGGCGCTATCGCACCTGGCCCGCAGCTCGGCGCAGCGGCGGTTGGCGGTCCTCGGTCAGATGGCCGAGCTGGGCCCCGACGCCGCTGACTTCCACCGGGAGATCGGCCGTCACGCCTCCGACGAGGGGGTCGACGTGCTCGTCACGGTGGGGCGCGAGGCGCTCCCGTACGCCGAGGGCTTCGAGGGCGAGGCGCACTCGGTCGGGGAGCCCGAGGAGGCGGCCGGGCTGCTCGACGAGCTCAGCCGCCCGGGCGACCGGGTGCTGATCAAGGGCTCGCGCTCGGTCGGCCTCGAACGGGTGCTGGGCTCGTGAGGGGGATGGGCGAGATCCTGATCGCGGGGATGGCCTCGCTGCTCATCTGCATGTTCCTGGGGCCCAAGTTCATCGAGCAGCTGCGGCTGCGGGAGTTCGGCCAGCACATCCGCGAGGAGGGCCCCGAGGGCCACCACGGCAAGGCGGGCACGCCGACCATGGGTGGGCTGGTGATCTTCGTCGCCTTCGCCGTTCCGTTCCTGATGCTTAGCCAGTACCGCGCGGTGAGCCTTGCCGTGTTCGGGACCGCGGTGCTCTGCGGGGCGCTCGGCTTCGCCGATGACTTCACCAAGCAGCGCAAGAAGCGCTCGCTGGGAATATCGGGCCGCACCAAGCTGCTGGCCCAGGCGGCGATAGCCATCGGCCTGTGGCTCATGGCCACTCAGTACGTCGGCCTCGAGGACACGCTGCGCCTGCGGGTGGTCGACGCCTCGATCGACCTCGGGCTGCTGTACCCGGTGTTCATCTTCCTGGTCCTGGCCGGGGCGACCAACGGCGTGAACCTGACCGACGGCCTCGACGGGCTGGCGGCCGGCTGCGCGGCGATCGTCCTGCTGGCGTACACGGGGATGACGTTCATTACCAGCGGCCAGGAGGACCTGGCGCTGCTGTGCGCCGCGCTGGTCGGCGCGTGCGTCGGATTCCTGTGGTTCAACTCGTTCCCGGCGTCGGTGTTCATGGGGGACACCGGGGCGCTGGGGCTGGGCGGCGCGGTGGCCGCGCTTGCGGTGATGACCAAGACCGAGGTGCTACTGGTGCTGATCGGCGGCATCTTCGTGATCGAGGCGCTGTCGGTGGCGATCCAGGTGTTCGCCTTCCAGCGCTTCCGCAAGCGCGTGTTCCTGATGGCCCCGATCCACCATCACTTCGAGCTGATGGCCTGGTCGGAGACGAAGATCATCCTTCGCTTCTGGATCGTGGCGGCGATCTGCAGCGCGATCGGGTTCACGCTCTACCAGCAGTCCACGTGAGGCCGGCGCTCCCGCCCGGCCCGTACCTGGTGGTGGGCCTGGCGCGCTCGGGTCGCGCCGCCGCGGCCATGCTCCGCGAGCACGGCGAGGTGATCGCCACCGACTCGGGGTTCGCGGAGCCGGTCGAGGGGGTCGAGACCCACGCCGGCACAGACGGCACCGAGCTGCTGGACCGGGTGGCCACCGTGGTCAAGAGCCCCGGTGTCCCGCGCGAGGCACCGGTGGTGGCGGGGGCCCTGGAGCGCGGCCTGGCGCTGTACGGCGAGCTCGAGCTCGCCTGGCGGCTGCTGCCCAACCGCTTCGTCGCGGTCACCGGCACCAACGGAAAGACGACGACGGTGTCCCTGCTCGGCGCGATCTACGAGGCCGCCGGACAGCCGGTCGCGGTGGCCGGGAACGTCGGGACCGCGGTGGGCTCGCTGGTGGGCGAGCTCGATGCCGCGGCCACCGTGGTGTGCGAATGCTCGAGCTTCCAGCTCGAGGACACGACGGCGTTCAAGCCCGAGTGCGCGGTGCTTCTGAACCTCGAGCCCGACCACCTGGACCGCCACCACACGCTCGAGCGCTACCGCGAGGCCAAGCTGCGGGCCTTCGCCAACCAGGGCTCCGAGGACCTGGCGGTGGTGCCGCCGGGCCTGGACATCCCCGGCCGCGCTCGGCGGGTCAGCTTCGCCGACGACATCCGCGCCGAGGACCTGGCCCTGCGAGGCGAGCACAACCTGGAGAACGCTCGCGCCGCCACGGCGGCCGCGCGCGGGATGGGGGTGGACGAGGCCGCCGTGCGCGAGGCGCTGCGCGAGTTCGCAGGTGTGCCTCACCGGCTCGAGGAGGTCGGTCGGGTGGACGGCGTGGTGTACGTCAACGACTCCAAGGCCACCAACGTCGCTTCGGCGGTGCGGGGCCTGACTGCGTTCCCCGGCGGCGTCCACGCCATCTTGGGCGGGAGCCTCAAAGGGGGCGGCTTCCGCGGGCTGCGCGAAGCAGCCGGCCGCTGCCGGGCGCTGTATCTGATCGGGCAGGCCGAGGACGAGCTGGCCACCGACTTGGACGGAGCCGCGCCCATACATCGGTGCGGGGATCTAGCGACCGCGGTGGACGTCGCGGCGCGGGCGGCGGGCCCCGGGGAGGTCGTGCTGCTGTCGCCCGCCTGCGCGTCGTACGACCAGTACGCGGACTACGAGGAGCGCGGCGCCCACTTCCGCGAGTTGGTCTCCGAGCGGGGATGAGTCCGGGGTCGGGCGTAGAAGTAGGCCCGGATGGCCCGGGCGGCGAGCAAGAAGCGATCGGCGAAGCGCCCAGTCGAGTACTCGATCCTGCTCACCGCCACCATGTGCCTGCTCGCCGTGGGGGCGGTGATGGTCTACTCCGCTTCGTCGGCGGAGTCGCTGCTCCAGGGCTCGGGCGACCCGTCCTTCTACCTCAAGCGCTACCTGATCTTCGGGCTGCTCGGCCTCGGGGCGCTGCACTTCCTGGCCCGCCACGGGGCGGCGGTGGCACGGCGCTTCACCGGCGTGGCCCTGGCTGCGTCATTCGCTCTCTGCATCGCGGTGATGATCCCGGGGATCGGCGTGACCGTGAACGGCGCCACGCGCTGGATCGGCCCGGGGCCCCTCCAGTTCCAGCCATCCGAGCTGTTGAAGGTCTCGCTGATCCTGTACGCCGCCTTCCTGCTGGCCTCGCGGCCGTGGGCCGTGAAGACCGTCAAGGGCTTGTTCAAGCCGCTGCTGCTGGTGGTGGCCGCGGCGTGTGCGCTGCTGATGAAGCAGCCGGACATGGGGACGACGATGGTCGTCTGCTTCTCCATCGGCGCGCTGCTGATCGCTGCCGGCACGCCCATCCGCAACCTCGCCCTGATCGGCGGCGCGCTGGCCGGCGCGGCCCTGATGCTGGCGCTGGCCGAGCCTTACCGGCGCGAGCGCCTGACCAGCTTCCTCGACCCGTTCTCGGACGCGGGCGGGGCCGGCTTCCAGGCGGTCCAGGCGCTGACGGCGATCGGGTCGGGCGGCTTCTTCGGCGTCGGGCTGGGCGAGTCGGTCCAGAAGATCTTCTACCTGCCCGAGGCCCACACGGACATGATCCTGGCCATCATCGGCGAGGAGGTCGGGCTGCTCGGGATCCTCGGCGTGGTGTTCCTCTACGCGATGATCGGCTACGCGGGGCTGCGCACCGCGAAGCACGCCCAGACCCGCTACGCCAAGCTGCTCGCCGCCGGGATCACCTCGCTCATCCTCTGCCAGGCCACGCTGAACTTCTTCGCGGTGCTCGGGCTCATGCCGCTCACCGGCGTGCCGCTGCCCTTCATCTCGTACGGCTCGACGAACCTGATCGTGCTGCTGGGGGCGATGGGGATCCTGCTCAACGTGGCGGCGACCGGCGGGCGGGTCGGCGGGGCCCAGCGGAAGCCCATCCTGAGAGCCATCGACGGAGGGCGCGATGCCAAGGGTCGTGATAGCCGCGGGCGGGACGGCGGGGCACGTCGTACCGGCACTGGCGGTCGCCGACGCGCTGCGCAGTAGGGGCGCCGAGGTCGAGTTCATCGGCGGGGAGCGGGCCGAGGCCGAGCTCGTGCCCGCCGCCGGATACCCGCTGCACTCGCTGAAGGTGGCCGGCATCGACCGGACCAACCCGCTGCGCGCGGCGCGGGCGGTGGGTCTCGCGGTGGGGGCGCTGGGGACGTCGGTCAAGCTGCTACGCCGGCTGCGCCCGGACGCGGTGATGGGCGGAGGCGGCTACGTCGCGGGCCCTGTCGGCCTCGCAGCGGCCGCGCTGCGCAAGCCACTCGTGCTCACGGAGGCCGACAGCCACCTGGGCATCTCCAACCGCCTGCTCGCGCCGCTGGCCAAGCGGGTGTTCCTGGCCTTTCCGCTCGAGGGCCGGGACGAGCCGCGCTTCGTGGTGTCGGGGCGTCCCCTGCCCGTGGGGACGAACGAGGCCGACCGCTACGCCGCGCGTCGCCGCTTTGGCATCGGCGCCGAGGAGACCTGCCTCTTGGTCTTCGGCGGGTCGATCGGCGCCCGCACGCTGAACGAGGCATCCATCGAGGCCTTCGGTGCGGCAGCGCCCTGCGCGATCCTGCACGCCTCGGGGCGCCGCGACTACGACGACTTGGCCGCGCGCCTGAGCAAGCTGGGAAGCCCGGGCCACTACCACCTGTCGGCCTACATCAAGCCCTTCGCCGACGCGCTGGCCGCCGCGGACCTGACCGTGGCTCGTGCCGGCGGCTCGGTGTTGGAAGTGGCCGCGGCGGGCCTGCCGGCGGTCCTGGTGCCCTACCCGCACGCTTCGGCCGACCACCAGACTCGCAACGCCAAGCTGATGGCCGAGGCGGGGGCGGCAGTGGTGGTGCCCGACTCAGAGCTCGACGCGTCGAGGTTGTCGCGGGAGGTGGGCGCGCTGCTCAGCTCACCCTCAAAGCTCGCGGAGATGTCCCACGCGGCCCGCCGCGCCTCGCGGCCCGACGCCGCGGAGCGGGTGGCCGACGAGCTGCTGCGGCTGGCGGGATGAACGGCCGCCGCCTGCACTTCGTGGGCATCGGCGGCGCCGGAATGAGCGGCCTCGCGCTGGTGGCGCAGACCCTCGGCGCCGAGGTGAGTGGGTCCGACCGCTCGGAGTCCTCCTACACCGAGCGCCTGCGCGCCCTCGGGATCGAGCC
Source organism: uncultured Thermoleophilaceae bacterium (assembly GCA_963830065.1). Taxonomy (GTDB): domain Bacteria; phylum Actinomycetota; class Thermoleophilia; order Solirubrobacterales; family Thermoleophilaceae; genus JACCZR01. The sequence continues at coordinate 52,686 of CAWHLA010000008.1, read as the reverse complement.
GGCCATCGGCCACGACGCCGCGAACCTGCCCGAGGGGGCCGAGGTGGTGGTCTCCACCGCCATCGCCGAGGACAACCCCGAGCTCGTGCGCGCCCGTGACGAGGGGCGCAAGGTGCTCCACCGTGCCGACTTGCTGGCCGAGCTGACACACCTCAAGCGCACGATCGCGATCTCCGGCACACACGGCAAGACCACCACCACCGCGATGGCCGCCCACGTCCTGCTGCGCTGCGGCCGTGAGCCGGCCTACCTCGTGGGGGGCGAGCTTCGCGCCGCCCGCACCAACGCGGCCTGGGGCGCGGGGGAGTGGCTGTTGGTGGAGGCCGACGAGTCAGATCGCTCGTTCCTCAAGCTGGGCCGCGAGGTCACGGTGGTGACCAACATGGAGCTGGACCACCACGCCACCTACCGCTCGCCGCGCGGGTTGCGCGAGGCGTTCGAGGAGTTCGCCGCGCCGGCGAAGACGAGGATCGCCTGGGCCAGGGCGGGGCTGGAGGCCGATCTGACCTACGGCGCGGGCGAGGGCGAGCTGAGAGCGGAGGGTGTCGAGCTGCTCCCGCTCGGCTCGAGCTTCACGGTCGAGGGCGTGCCCGTCCGGCTGCGCGCCCCCGGGGAGCACAACGTGCTGAACGCCCTGGCCGCCCTGGCCGCGTGCCGCGAGGCGGGGGTGCCGCTGGCGGAGGCCGCGCCGACGCTGGAGGACTTCGCGGGCACCGCCCGGCGCTTCGAGGAGCGCGGCGTCACGGCCTCGGGCGCGCGCATCTTCGACGACTACGCGCACCATCCCACCGAAGTCAGGGCGACGCTGGAGGCTGCCCGAACGCTCGAGCCCCGCCGGCTGGTGGCCTGCTTCCAACCGCACCTCTACTCGCGCACGCGGGAGCTGGCGCGCGAGTTCGGGCAGGCGCTGGCGCTGGCCGATGTGGTGGTGGTGCTGGACGTCTACCCCGCTCGCGAGCTGGCGGAGGACTACCCCGGCGTATCGGGTCTGACCGTCGCGCGCACCACCGCCGACGCGGCCCACGGCCGGCCGGTGTGGTGGCTGCCCACGATGGACGACGCCGAGCAGGTGCTGCGCGAGCGCCTGGGGGAGGGCGACGTGCTGCTGACCCTGGGTGCCGGCGACGTCGACCGGCTGGCCGACCGTTTGGAGGCGCAGGCCTGACCACTTCGCCGAGGTAGGAGACAGGGGCCCGGGATCGAACCTGCTGATAGCCGATGCGGGATGCGATGAACCAGGAGATTCACTCGTGAAGAGCGCCGCCGGCGCCGTTGCCGGCCGGCTGATCCGGATCCCCCGGATCGTCCCCTTCTTCGTGCTGAGCATCCCGGCGCGCCTGCGCCGCCGCCTCGCGGTGGCGCTGCTGGTGGCCGCCGTTGTCGGCGGCGTCTACTTCTTCTGGCTGCGCGACTCCTCGCTCGTGGCCATCGAGCGGGTGCAGGTGAGCGGCCTGACCACCCGCGACGCCCCGAAGGTGCGCGAGGCGCTCACCTCCGCCGCCCGGGACATGACCACCCTTCACGTCGAGCGCGAGCGCCTGATCGAGGCGGCGGCTGCCTGGGCGGTGGTCAACGAGCTGCGGGTGACGACCGACTTCCCCCACGGGGTGCGCATCGAGGCCGTCGAGCGCCGCCCGGTCGCCCTGGTCGGCAGCGGCGGCGATCGGCTCCCGGTTTCCGCGGACGGCACTGTGCTCCGCGGCCTGCGAGGCAAGCTCCGCCTGCCCGAGGTGGACAAGGCGCTGGTGGGCGTGGCGGGTGCGGCGCCCCCGGCGCTGCTGGGCCGCATCACCGCCATCAAGCGCAGCGACCGGGGGCTGGTGGCCGTGCTGCGCAAGGGCCCGGACGTGGTCCTCGGCTCCCAGGCCCGCCTGCGCGCCAAGTGGGCGGCGGCGGTGGCGGTGCTGGCCGATTCCAAGTCCCACGGCGCGGAGTACGTCGACGTGCGGCTGCCCGAGCGTCCCGTGGCGGGAGGCCTCCCGGAGCCCCAACAGACAGAGGAGCCGGCGGTCCCGGGCGCAGAGCCTGATCCGGCACCACAAGTGGCACCACAAGCGGGACCACAGGCGGCACCGCAGCCGCAGCCGCAGGCGACGCCAGAGACTCAACCTCAGGTCGAGAGTGGGTCAACTCTAGACCCTGGATAGAGGCTGAGCACCGGACGTCACGCAAGATTCGTTGCGCAGGAGGTTTGACACCTCCGCCGAATTCCGCCTACAGTGCGGACTTTGCGGTATCGATGGGAGTCCGGAAACCCTCGATGAGCACTTGAGCCCCAACGGGAAGGACCAGGGGAGTGGACACGGGTAGCTACCTGGCAGTGATCAAGGTCGTCGGCGTAGGCGGCGGCGGCATCAACGCGGTCAACCGCATGGTCGACGCTGGCCTGAAGGGCGTGGAGTTCATCGCGGTGAACACGGACGCCCAGGCGCTGCAGATGTGCGACGCCGACATCAAGCTGCAGATCGGCGACCAGCTCACGCGCGGCCTCGGCGCCGGCGCGAACCCCGAAGTGGGCTACGGCGCGGCCAACGAAAGCCGCGACGAGCTCAAGGAGTCGCTCAAGGGCGCGGACATGGTGTTCGTGACCGCGGGCGAGGGCGGCGGAACCGGCACCGGCGCCGCTCCGGTCATCGCCGAGGTGGCCAAGCAGGAGATCGGCGCGCTCACCGTGGGCGTGGTCACCCGTCCCTTCGCCTTCGAGGGCGCCCAGCGCAGCCGCCAGGCCGAGGACGGCATCCAGCGCCTACGCGAGCAGGTGGACACCCTGATCGTGATCCCGAACGAGAAGCTGCTCGCGGTAGTCGAGCGCCGCACGAGCATCCTCGAGGCCTTCCGCGAGGCCGACAACGTCCTGCGGCAGGGCGTCCAGGGCATCACCGACCTGATCACCATCCCCGGCGTCATCAACCTCGACTTCGCCGACGTGCGCACGATCATGCACGAGGCCGGATCGGCGCTGATGGGCATCGGCGAGGCCGGCGGCGAGAACCGCGCGGCCGAGGCGGCCAAGCACGCCATCTCCAGCCCGCTGCTCGAGCAGTCGGTGGAGGGCGCCACGGGCATCCTGCTGAACATCACCGGCGGTGGGGACCTTGGCCTGTTCGAGGTCAACGAGGCCGCGGAGATCATCCAGCAGGCCGCCGACTCGCAGTCGAACATCATCTTCGGCGCGGTGGTCGACGACGACCTGGGCGACGCCGTCCGGGTCACGGTCATCGCAACCGGCTTCGAGGGCATGTCTACCGGGCCGATGTTCACCGAGGACTCCACCGGTCGCCGCCGAGAGCCCCGCCGGCGCGACGTGGCGATGGACGATCGCCAGCGCTCCTCGCTGGAGATCCCGGACGACGAGATCGACATACCGTCGTTCCTCAAGGACTAGCGCGGCCCAATCTTTAAGGACCGGCGCGCCAGCCGTCGATAGCTGGTGAGGTGTCCCCTGTCGTGCGCCGTTTCGCCCTCCTGGCCCTCCTAGCCGTTGCTGCCGCCGGGCAGCTTCGACCAGCCCATCTTCGCCATCTCCCCGCCGGGCGACCTGGGCCGCGTGATGGTGGTCGAGCGCGACGGCCGCGTGCGACTGGTGAAGAACGGCGTCGAGCAGTCCGCGGACTTCCTGAACATCACCAGCCTGGTCGAGGCCGGCATCGGCGAGGGCGGCCTGCTGTCCATCGCCCTCGCGCCCGACTACGCCACCACCGGGCGCTTCTACGCCTACTACACGGCGGCGGGCACGGGCGCGACCTCCAGCTGCCCCGCTTCGACGACCGACTCCAATCGCTGTCCACCGATCCGCGTTGACGAGTTCCGCAGCTCGGGTGGGTCGGCCGACACCGCAAGCGCCGCCACCCGGCGCCCGGTGATGGAGATCTCGCATCCGAAGTACCCCAACCACTACGGCGGTCAGCTGCAGTTCGACGCTGCGCCCTCTACATCGGTGTGGGGGACGGCGGCAGCGGCGGCGACCCCGACCACAACGCCCAGAACCCGGGATCGCTGCTGGGCAAGATCCTCAGGATCGACCCCCGGCAGTCGGGCGGAGCGTCCTACACGGTCCCCGGCGACAACCCCTTCGTCGGCGCGGCCGGGGCGCGAGCCGAGATCTGGTCCTACGGGTTTCGCAACCCGTATCGCTTCAGCCTCGACCGCCAGACGGCGACCTCCTGGTGGGCGACGTGGGTCAGAACCGCGTTGAGGAGATCGACCTCCACGCCCGCACCCAGGGCTCCGGGCGCGGGCGCAACTTCGGCTGGAGCCTGTGCGAGGGGAACCTGCGGTACCCGATCGACGAGACACTCTGTCCCCTCAGCGGCGGCGCCTACGTCGCTCCGATCCACGTCTGTGACGCCCGGCCCTCGCCCTGCCGCGCGGTGACCGGCGGGTACGTGGTGCGCGACAGCTCGCTGGAGGAGCTGTATGGCCGCTACGTGTACTCCGACTACTGCCACAGCCAGGTACGCCGGCTCAACGTGCCCTCCGGCGGTGGGGACGCCCTCATCCTCGACCGGCCCGACCTCAACGTGGCCTCGTTCGGCGAGGACGCCTGCGCGCGGGTGTACGTGGCGGAGCTCGCCACGGGCACGGTCTCCCGCCTGACCGACGGGAGCTCGGCGTGCAACACCGCGCGCCCACTGCCACCGCCCCCGGGGGTAGGCGGCGCGGCCGCGCTCGACGCGACCCCGCCGGTCCTTGGCCTTCGCACCGGCCGCCGCCAGCGCCCCCTGCGCAAACGCGGCGTGATCGTGCGGATGCGCTGCAGCGAGCCGTGCTCCTACCGGATCGGCGGCCGCCTGAACATCAAGCGTGGACAGCGCAAGATCACGCTGCGCCAGCGCACCGGCTCGGTGAGGGCCAACCGCACTGCCCGCCTGCGGCTGCGCTTCACCTCCCGCTCGGCGAGGGTGCTGCGGCGCGCCCTGCGCCGCAAGCGGCGGGTACGGGTACTGGTCCGGGTGCGCGACCGCGCCGGGAACCTCACGCGCGGAAACCGGCTGCTGAGGCTGATCCGCTGAGCCGACGGTTGGGGCTGGCCGGTCGGCGAGACGTGTGAGACCATCGCCCGCCGTGAGGAGGGACCCGCGCTCGCGACCGGCCCGGTCGCTCCCGACCGTTGTGCTCGCAGCCGTCGCCGCCCTGGCCGCCTCGGCCCCCGCCGCAGCCGACCCCGCCGGCCATTCGACGGTCTTCGAGACCATCCGGCCTTCCGGCGGCGGCGCATTCGAGCCGCTGGTAGCGGGCCGCGGCGAGCGCTTCGTGGTGCGACGTACGCGGTTGGCCGGGGCGCGGCGCGGCCGCCAGCGGCGCCGCCAGTCGATCGGCTTCTTCGCCCAGATCACCGATCCCCAGCTGGCCGACGAGATGTCGCCCGCGCGGGTCGAGTTCGTCGATCCGGCCGGCCCGCCGCTGACGGCTGCGTGGCGGCCGATGGAGGCGCTGGGCCCGTACGTCTTCGACTCGATCATCCGCAACATCAACCGCAACCGCACCAGCAAGGTGCGCGGACGGCGCGGCAGGCGCGCGCGGCTGGACTACGCGATCACCACCGGCGACCTGGCCGACAACCAGCAGCAGAACGAGACCAAGTGGATCGTCGGGATCATGAACGGCGGCTTCATCGACCCGTTCACGGGCCAGTCCCTGTCGCCCAAGAACGACTGCGCCACCGATGACGCGACCAAGCAGCGCCTGAACGCCGACGTGGCCGCCCGCCGGTACACGGGGGTCCAGGACTACGGCGACTACCCCACTGCCCCGCCCTCCCGCTTCCAGGGCTTCTGGGACCCCGACCGCGCCATCGGCGGCGGGAACTACGCGGCCTTCCCCCGCTACGCCGGCCTGATGAACCGCGCGCAGCGGCCCTTCAACGCCCGCGGCCTGGTGGTCCCCTGGTACACGTCGCGCGGCAACCACGACGGCCTGCTGCAGGGCAACGCCCCGGCCAGCTCCGAGTTGTTCCAGTCGATCGCCACCGGCTGTCTGAAGGTGTACCCCTCGGCCGACTTCGACCCCAACTCGGTTCGCGGACAGAGCACCACCCAGCTCTTCGAGCAGTTCAGCAACCCGGACTTCCTCTCCAGGCTGCTCGGGGGAGCAGGCCGCACGCCCCCGGACCCGACGCGCAAGCCCGTCTCCAAGGCCGAGTACAAGCAGCTGCACGGCTCCGAGGACGCGAGCCACGGTTTCGGCCACGTGTCGCCCTCCGAGCAGGCCGCCTCGAACGGCACCGCGAGCTACTACAGCTTCTCCCCGCGCAGGCGCTTTCGCCTCATCTCGGTCGACTCGGTGGCCGAGGGCGGAGGGGCCTCGGGCAACGTCGACGACCCGCAGTACCGCTGGCTGGAGGAGGAGCTCGATCGCAGCTCCTCCTACGAGGTGCTGCGCAGTGGCCAGGTAGTGCGCGACCGGGACCCCGACCGCTTCATCGTCGTCTACGCGCACCACACGCTGGGGACGATGGACAACACGACCCCCGACGAGGAGGCGGGCAAGTGCACCGACGCCACCAACCCCGGCTGCGACCGCGACCCGCGCGCGTCGACGCCGATGCACCTGGGCCTGCGGGGCGACCGCAGCATGCGAGACCTGCTCCTGCGCTTCCCCAACGTGGTGGCCTACGTCTCGGGCCACACCCACCACAACGACCTCAAGCCGTGGACCCGGCGCGACCGGCGCGGGGGCTTCTGGGAGGTCAACACCGCCTCGCACGTGGACTTCCCGCAGCAGAGCCGCCTGATCGACGTCCTCGACAACCGCGACGGCACGCTGTCGATCTTCGGCACGATGCTCAACTCCGGCGCGCCGATCGGGACCCCTCCGCCGACCACCAACCCGGCCGCGGTCAACGGATACTCGAACACGCAGCTGGCCTCGCTCTCGCGGGTGCTGGCCTGGAACGACCCGGACCGCCAGTCCAACACCGAGGGTGGCGGCCTCGGCGAACGCAACGACCGCAACGCGGAGATGGTCCTCCGCGATCCGCGGCGGCGCTACTGGCGTTCGCGCTAGCCCCGCCGGACCGCCTGTAGCCTCCGACGCCTTGACCTCCGCCACGGACACGCTGCGGCGGACGCCCCTGTTCGAGCGCCACCAGGCCGCGGGCGCCCGCTTGGTTCCCTTCGCCGGCTGGGAGATGCCGGTGCAGTACGAGGGGATCGGGCCCGAGCACAAGGCGGTGCGCACCGGCGCCGGGGTCTTTGACGTGTCCCACATGGGCGAGGTCGTGACCGAAGGCCCGGGCTCGCAGGATTTCCTTCAGCACGTGCTGTCCAACGACCTGGCCAAGCTCGCGGAGGGCGGCGCCCAGTACTCCGTTCTGTGCCGCGAGGACGGTGGCGTGCTCGACGACCTGTTCACCTACAAGCTGGGCCCCGATCGCTACCTCACGGTCACCAACGCCTCCAATCACGAGCGCGACCATGCCTGGCTGGCCGAGCACGCGGAGGGGTTCGACGTGGAGGTTCGCGACGCGCACGCCGACTACGCCATGCTCGCCGTGCAGGGCCCGGAGGCGCGCGGGATCGTCGAGCGCCTGAGCGAGGGCGAGCTTCCCAAGCGCATGCGCACGGACACGCTCACCGTCGTCGGTCAGGAGGTGCTGGTCTGCGGCACCGGCTACACCGGCGAGGACGGCGTGGAGTTGATGATCCCGCCCGACGGCGCGGTCACGGTCTGGGACGCCCTGATGGACGCGGGCGTGACCCCCGTCGGCCTGGGGGCGCGCGACACGCTGCGCCTGGAGGTCTGCTTCCACCTCTACGGCAACGACCTGTCCGAGGACCGCAACCCGATCGAAGCCGGGCTGGGGTGGGCCTGCAAGCGCGAGACCGGCTTCATCGGCGCCGACGCGCTGCCCGACGAGACCGACGACCTCCTGGCGCCCTTCGCCTTCACCGGTCCCGGCATCCCCCGTCAGGGCAATCCGGTGAAGACCCCCGCGGGCGAGGGCGTCGTCACCAGCGGCACCAAGTCCCCCTGCCTGGAGCAGGGCATCGGCATGGCTTACCTACCCCGCGCGGCCACCGAGCCCGGAACCGAGATCGAGGTCGACGTGCGGGGCAAGCCGCGCGCCGCCGAGGTGAAGACCAAGCCCCTGTACAGCAAGAGCGAGGAGTAGATGGCCGACGAGAGCTACCCCGAGGACCTGAAGTACCACCCCGAGCACGACTGGGCCCGGATCGACGGCGACGAGGCCGTCTTCGGGATCACCTGGTATGCGCAGGACTCGCTCGGCGAGGTGGTCTTTTTCGACCCGCCCGAGGTGGGCGCCCTGGTCGGCAAGGACTCGGCGTATGCCGAGGTCGAGTCGGTCAAGGCCGTCTCCGACGTGTTCGCGCCCCTGTCGGGAGAGATCGTCGAGGTGAACGAGACTCTTGGTGACTCGCCGGAGAACATCAACGGCGACCCCTATGGCGACGGCTGGATGGTCAAGGTGAAGCTCAGCGACACCGGCGAGGTCGACGACCTGCTCGACGTCGAGGCCTACAAGAAGCTGCTCAGTGGCTGACCTCGGAGCGCCGACCTCCTATCTGGCGGTCGCCGAGGGCGTCCCCGTCTACTGCACCGACGGCCGGCGCTGCGGAGAGCTGAAGCACGTTCTGGCCGACGAGGAGGCCGACATCTTCGACGGGCTGGTGATCGAGGGCGAGAAGCACCACTTCGTCGACGCCCCTCAGGTGAAGGGGTTCTTCGAGAACGGGGTAGAGCTGAATCTGACCTACGAAGAGGCAGAGCAGCTGCCCGAGCCCAGCGAGAACCCGGCGGCCATGGGGGCCGACCCCGCCGATGCCACCGAGGGCGAGCTGACCCGCAAGCTGCGGAGCGCCTGGGATCGAATCAGCGGGAGGTACTGAAATGGCTTACACGCACAAGAACCTCAAGGAAGTGAAGGACTCCGCGCCGGACTTCGGGTTCGGTGAGCGCCAGGAGGCGCGCTTTGCCACGAAGGACATGGAGGCCGAGAACACAGGCCTCTCCTACCACGTGGTGCGCCCCGACCAGCGCCAGGGCTTTGGCCACAAGCACGAGAACGCCGAGGAGATCTACGTGGTGCTCTCGGGCAGCGGCCGGGCCAAGCTCGACGACGAGGTCATCGACCTCGACGCGATGGACGCGATCCGCGTGGCGCCGAATGTCACGCGCGCGTTCGAGGCCGGCTCCGAGGGCCTGGAGCTGCTGGCCTTCGGCCCTCGCCACGAGGGCGACGGCGAGCTGGTGAAGGACTTCTGGCCCGCGGCCTGAGCCCTACCTGCCGCTAACTTCGTAGTCCGCCTGTGAGCCGTTACACGTCTGCAACCGACGCGGATCGCCGCGAGATGCTCGACGCCATCGGCGTCGACTCGGTGGAGGACCTCTTCGAGGCCATCCCCGAGTCGGTGCGCCTGGGGCGCCCGATCGACCTGCCCGAGGGCATGGCCGAGCAGGAGGTGCTGGACCACCTGGCCGCACTGGCCGCGCGCAACCGCCACGCCGACGCCGAGGTCACCTTCCTCGGAGCGGGGATGTACGACCACTACGTGCCGGCGCTGATCGACAGCCTCGTCGAGCGCTCGGAGTTCCTAACCCCCTACACGCCCTACCAGCCCGAGATCTCCCAGGGTGGGCTGCAGGTGATGTTCGAGTTCCAGACGATGATCTCCGAGCTCACCGGGCTTCCGGTGTCCAACGCCTCGGTCTACGAGGGCCCCTCCGCCGTGGCCGCGGCGGGATACTTGGCCAAGCTCGAGACGAAGAAGTCGAAGCTGGTGGTCTCGCGCGGAATGCATCCCCACTCGCGCGCGGCGCTGGCCACGCACGCCGCCGGCTACGGCATGGAGATCGTCGAGGTGGGCCTGGACTCCCAAGCCGCCACCGACGGCCCCGCTCTGGCCGACGCCGTGGACGACGACACCGCCGCTGTGTTCGTGCAGTACCCGAACTTCCTGGGCACGGTCGAGGACCTCGCCTCGCTGAGCGAGACGGCCAAGTCCACCGGCGCGCTGTTCGTGTGCGCCGCCGATCCGCTGCCGCTGGGCATCCTCAAGCCGCCCGGCGAGTGCGGCGTGGACATCTGCGTAGGCGAGGGGCAGACCCTGGGCAACCGGCTGGACTTCGGCGGGCCATCGTTCGGCTTCTTCGCGGCCTCGGAGCGCTTCCTGCGCAAGATGCCAGGCCGCATCGCCGGCGAGACCCGCGACGTCGACGGCAAGCGTGGCTTCGTGCTGACCCTTCAGACGCGCGAGCAGCACATCCGCCGGGAGAAGGCCACGCACAACATCTGCACCTCGCAGGCGCTGAACGCGCTGGCGGGCACTGTGTACCTCTCGTGGCTGGGCCGCAAGGGCCTGGTGGAGCTCTCCACGCTGATGCTCCAGCGCACCGCTTACGCGCGCTCGGTCCTCGACTTCGAGCAGATCAACCCGGGACCGGTCGTGCGCGAGTTCGCCGTGCGGGTGCCCGACCTGGACTCCTTCCTCGCGCGCGCTCGCGACGCCGGCATCAACCCCGGCCTGCCGCTGCGCGGCGTCCTGCCGGAGTACGAGGACGGGTTGCTGGTGGCGATCACCGAGCGCCGCACGAAGGAGCAGATCGATGCGCTGGCTGCGGTGGCCGCCCGCGAGGGGGTGACGGCGTGAGCGTCCCGGCGGTAGAGGACACGATCACGATCTTCGAGCGCTCCCGCGAGGGACGCCGGGCCTTCACGCCCCCCAAGCAGGACGTGCCCGAGACGCCGGTGGAGGAGCTGCTGCCCGAGTGGGCGCGGCGCACCGAGCCGGCCGACCTCCCCGAGGTCTCGGAGCCCGAGATCGTGCGCCACTACGTGACGCTCTCGCGGAAGAACTTCCACCTCGACCAGGGCTTCTACCCGCTCGGCTCGTGCACGATGAAGCACAACCCCAAGCTGCACGAGCGGGTGGCCGCCCTGCCCGGGCACGCGCGGCTGCACCCGCTCCAGGAGCCCGAGCACGCCCAGGGGGCGCTGGAGCTGATGTTCAACCTGCAGGGGGCACTGGCGGAGATCGCCGGGCTGCCGCACGTGTCGCTTCAGCCGTCAGCGGGTTCCCACGGCGAGCTGGCGGGCCTATTGCTGACCCGCGCCTACCACGCCGACCGCGGCGAGACGAGGACCAAGGTCCTGACGCCCGACACCGCGCACGGCACCAACCCGGCCACGGTCACCATGGCCGGGTACGAGGTGGTCAAGGTGGGCACCGCCGAGGACGGCGGCGTCGACCTGGACGACCTGCGCGAGAAGGCCGACGAGGACGTCGCGTGCCTCATGCTCACGAACCCCAACACGCTGGGGCTGTTCGACTCGAACATCGAGGAGATCGCCGAGATCGTGCACGGGGTGGGGGGGACGCTGTACTACGACGGGGCGAACCTGAACGCGGTGATGGGCGTTTCGCGGCCGGGCGACATGGGCTTCGACATCGTCCACTACAACCTGCACAAGACCTTCACTCAGCCCCACGGCGGCGGTGGCCCGGGCGCCGGGCCGATCGCGGTCTCCGATCGGATCGAGCCCTTCCTGCCCGTGCCGCAAGTGGTGCGCACCTCGAGCTCCAACGGGGCCGGGCCCGCCTTCGACCTCGATCACGACCGGCCCAAGTCGATCGGAAAGATGCGCGGGTTCCAGGGCAACTTCGGGGTGTTCGTGCGCTCCTACGCCTACATCTGCTCGCTGGGCGCCGAGGGCCTGCGCGAGGTCTCAGAGCTCGCGGTGCTGAACGCCAACTACCTGAAGGCCCGCCTGGCCGAGGACGGGATCGGCGAGTACCTGCCGATCGCCTTCGACCGCCACTGCATGCACGAGTTCGTCTTGAGTGGCAAGGGCGCCAAGGAGAAGCTGGGGATCAAGACGCTGGACATCGCCAAGCGCCTGCTCGACCACGAGGTGCACCCGCCCACGGTGTACTTCCCGCTCCTGGTGGACGAGGCGCTGATGATCGAGCCGACCGAGACCGAGCCGCGCGACCGCCTCGACCACTTCGCCGACGCGATGCGCGACCTGCTGGCCGAGGCGGCCGAGGACCCCACGATCGCCCAGACCGCCCCGCACACCACGCCGGTGCGCCGCCTCGACGAGGCCGGTGCGGCCAAGAAGCCGGTCGTTCGCCAGACCCGCCGGGACGAGAACCCCGGCGACCCGGACCGCGCGCAGGAGAACCCTGCAGCGGCCAGCGGCGCGCTCTAGCGAGCCGCACGGGTGAAGGTCACATGCGTGACCCCGCTGGGCGAGGAGATGGCCTCGATCTCGTAGTCGTTCTCGAGGCCTTCCAGCCCGTCCCATAGGCGCACGCCCCGGCCCAGCAGGATCGGGACCACTACGACGTGCATGTGGTCGACGAGCCCCGCGGCAAGGAAGTCGCGGATCATGCTGGGACCGCCGCCGAGGCGAACGTCCTGGCCGCCCGCAGCCTCGCGCGCCGTCTCGAGCGCCTCGGCAGGCGACGCGTCGATGAAGTGGTACGTCGTGCCGCCCTCCATCTCGACCGACGGGCGCGGGTGATGGGTGAGGATGAAGGTCGGCGTGTGGAACGGCGGGTTGGGACCCCACGGGCCCTTCCAGTCCGGGTCCTCCTGCCATCCCGGCGCGCCGAACTTGCCCGCACCCATGATCTCCGCGCCGATCCCCGGGCTGAACCGCTGGGTGAAGGCGTCGTCGATGCCGGCGCTGCCACCCGCCTGCCACCACTGGGTGGCGAACATCCACTCGTGCAGCCGTTCGCCGGCGTGGCCGAAGTACGCGTCCTGGCTCAGGCCCTCACCGGTGCCGAAGCCGTCGAGTGAGATGGAGAAGTTGTGGACTCGGGCGAGTGTCATGGGGTGCTCCTTCCTCTCGCTTGTCGTTGGATTTGTAGCCGCTTCCGCGAGCGGGGGACCTGTGCGAACATACGTTCGTGCAAGCCCAGGCCTCGGTGCTCCACGCCGATCTCGACGCCTTCTTCGCGTCGGTGGAGCAGCGCGACGACCCGGGCCTGCGCGGCAAGCCGGTGATCGTCGGCCCCGGGGTGGTCATGGCCGCCTCCTACGAGGCGCGGGCGTTCGGCGTCCGCTCGGCGATGGGCGGGCGGCGTGCGCGCGAGCTCTGCCCCCAGGCGATCGTGGTCTCGCCGCGCTTCGACGCCTACGTGGAGGCCGGCGAGGCGGTGGCCGGACTGTTCCAGGACGCGGTTCCCACAGTCGAGCGGTTGTCGATCGACGAGGCGTTCCTCGACGCTCGGGGGCTCGAGCACATCAAGGGCACCCCGACCGAGATCGCGCAGCAGCTGAGGCGCGACGTGCGCGAGCGCATCGGCCTGCCCATCACCGTGGGTGTGGCGCGCACCAAGTTCCTGGCCAAGGTCGCCAGCGGCCAGGCCAAGCCCGACGGGCTGCTGGTGGTCCAGCCCGACAGGGAGCTGGAGTTCCTGCACCCGCTGGAGGCCGAGGCGCTGTGGGGCGTCGGGCCGGCCACCGCGGAGAAGCTCCACGCCGTGGGCCTGCGCACCGTGGGCGAGGTGGCACGCCTGCCGGAGAGCCGCCTCGTGGAGCTCGTGGGACGCGGGGCCGGCCGCAAGCTCCACGCCCTGGCGCACAACCGCGATCCGCGGCCGGTCAAGCGCACCCCGCGGCGGCGCTCGGTGGGCTCGCAGTGCGCGCATCGGCACGAGGCGGTTCGAGCCCGAGGCGCTGGACGCGACGGTCCTCGCGCTGGTCGACCGCGTCACGCGCCGCATGCGCGCGAAGGGCAGGGCGGGGCGGACGGTGGTCCTGCGCATGCGCTTCGGCGACTTCGGCCGCGCGACCCGCTCACACACCCTCCCCGCGCCGACCTCGGCCACCAGCGCCGTGCTGGCGGAGATGCGCACGCTGTTGGCCGCCGAGCGAGAGCTGATCGAGGAGCGGGGGCTTACGATGGTCGGCGTCACCGTCAGCAACCTCCAGTCCGGGAGCCGTCAGCTGCAGCTTCCGATCGATGAGCGTCACGGCGACGTGCTGGACCACGTGCTCGACGAGGTCCGCGACCGCTTCGGCGCCACCTCGGTCACGCGGGCCTCGCTGCTGCATCGCGCACCGCGGCTGGCCACCTGGCTGTTTCCGGCCGAGGACGACTAGGGGGTGTAACGCCGCAGCGGCGGTCGCCTTCCCTCCGCGACCGTGAAGAACGACCGGCCGTCCGCGGCCAGCGCCAGCGCCTCCCCCTGGCCTTCGCCCACCAGGTCGGCGCCGGCGACGCACGGCTTGCGGGAGAGGGCTTTGGCGAGCGGTTCGCTCTTGCGCCGTGTCCACACCAGCGCCCGGTCGTAGCTGCGAAGGACGATCGTGCGGCCATCAGCGGAGACGTCGCCGGCGGTCACCGCCTCGCCGGGCGTCACCGGCACCAAGGGGCCGCGGCGGAGCGTGGTCCCCCGCGCCGTGTAAACGCGGTTCTCGCCCCCGAAGCTCTTGGTCACCACCGCCACCGAGCCGTCGACGGGATCGACAAGCAGGGTCTCGGCGTCGTGGGCGCCGTCGGCGTAGCGCAGGTCCAGCCGTCCCGCAGCGGCGCCGGACTCGCGAACCCGGTAGACGGTTATCTGCGGGCGCTGCGAGTCGTTGTCGCCGATGTCGCCCACGAACAGCGTGTCTCCTCGGGCCGCGATGTCCTCCCAGTCCACGTTCTCGGCGCCCGGGACCTGCAGCTCACCCCGGGGACGGCCGTTCACGCCGACGGCGAGGAGACGGGCGCTGTCACCGGAGTCGTTGTGGGTCCACAGCAGTCCGGGCTTGGTGCGCGAGGCCACCAGGCCCGACAGCTCGGTGGCGGCCGGGCTCTCTACGCGGCCGGTGACCCGCGTACGCAGCTTCGAGCACAGCGGCGCCGCCGCCCGCTCCGGCTTGGGCGGGGGCGGGGGAGCCTCCCCCGAGCCGCACCCCGCCAACAGGAAGCAGGTCAGGCCCGCCGCGGCGAGCCGGAGCACCTAGCGGCCGAGGGTGCGGACCAGGCCGCGGGCCTGCTGAGGCAGGTCGTCCACCAGCTGGCGGATCTCGGCCACGCCGGCGCGGAGCTCCTCGTCGGCCACCTCGGTCCAGGGCTCGGACTCCTGCAGGGTGACCAGGGAGGCCGCGGCCTCGTTGAGGGCGAACACCGCCTCCTCGATGAAGCCGGCCGCGCCGGTGGAGGGCAGACCAGCGGACTCGGGGCTGAAGCCCCGGGCGTTCAGCCCGTGGCGGCCGGCGAACCCGGAGTACACGCGCTGCACGCGCCCGAAGGCGCGCTGGGCCGGCCCGAACAGCTCCTCCTCGAGGCGATCGGCGGTTTGCTCGTCGAGCTTCTCGTAGGCCTCGCCGAGCGACCCCAGGGCGCGGCCGAGCTGCGAGGTCGCCTCGCCCAGGGTGTCGAGCAGCTCTTGCTGCCCCTCTGCGGTGGTGTAGGCCATGCCCGCAGACTAGGCAGGCACGCGTGCAGCCAGCCAGCGCGTGACCGCGGCAGCCACCGCGGGCGTGTCCTTCTTGAGCCCGTGGTCACCCGCCACCTGCACCACCTCGCGTCCCGGAGCGGGCTCCGGCATCCCGAACCGGTCGCTCTCGCCCTGCACCACGAGCACCGGGACCGAGACCGCTTCCAGCTCGTCGATGCGGGTCGGCCCCGGTGGCTTTCCCGCACGCGGCGGGGGCTGGAGCGGGAAGGCGAGGCACAGCACGCCCGCTGACCCGGTCTGCGCGGCGGTCCGGCAGGCCACGCGGGCGCCCGCGGAGCGCCCGCCGGTCACCAGCGGCACGCCCGCCAGCTTCCCCGAGGCGAGCTCGCCCACCACCGCGGCCCACGCCTCGTCCAGCTTGGCCGGCACCGGCCCGGACTTCTTCCCGGCCACCCGGTAGGGCTGGAGGACCAGCGCCACGCTGAAGCCCTCCGCCACCGCGGCCTCGGTGACCGCCACCAGATCGGGCGCCTCGACCCCGCCCCCGGCGCCGTGCCCCAGCACCAGCGCACCGCGCGGATCCGGCGCCGCGAACAGCCGGGCGACCGATTCCCCGTGAGGTGTGTCGAAACTGTGCTCGCTCGTTCGACGCGTCACTGAAGGGCAATCTACGAGAGGAGCTGTCAATGCGATTCATGGTTCTGGTCAAGGCCAACGAGGACTCCGAGGCGGGCGTGATGCCCAGCGAGAAGATGCTCACGGAGATGGGCAAGTTCAACGAGGAGCTCGTCAAGGCCGGCGTGATGCTGGCCGGCGAGGGCCTGCACCCCAGCTCGAAGGGCGCACGGATCAAGTTCTCGGGCGATGAGCGGACCGTGGTGGACGGCCCCTTCACCGAGACCAAGGAGCTGATCGCCGGCTACTGGGTGATCCAGGCCAAGGACTGGGAGGAGGCCATCGAGTGGATGAAGCGCTGCCCCAACCCGGCCGACGAGCAGGACGGCGAGATCGAGATCCGCCAGATCTTCGAGGCCGAGGACTTCGGCGACGAGTACACGCCCGAGCTGCGCGAGCAGGAGGAGCGCCTGCGCGCCCAGGCCGAGCAGAACGCCTAGCCCGGTGATCTAGCGTCAGGGGGCCTTGGGGTCCCCTGACGCTCACCGTGCCGTAGAGGCGGTCTGGCGGATCGAGTCCGCCCGGCTGATCGCGGGCCTGGCCCGCACCGTGCGCGACGTGGGCCTGGCCGAGGACCTCGCCCAGGAGGCGCTCGTGGCGGCGCTGGAGCAGTGGCCGCGCGAGGGCGTGCCGGAGAACCCCGGCGCCTGGCTGATGGCCACCGCGAAGCACCGCGGCATCGACCGCCTGCGCCACCAGAAGATGGCCGAGCGAAAGCACGAGCAGCTCGGCCGCGAGCTGGAGCTGGACCGGGGCGGCGCCGACCCCGACCTGGCCGCGGCCGCCGACGACCACATCGGCGACGACCTGCTCAGCCTGATCTTCACCACCTGCCACCCGATGCTGCCCACCCAGGCCCGCGTGGCGCTGACGCTGCGGATGATGGGCGGCCTGACCACGAAGGAGATCGCCCGCGCCTTCCTGGTCCCCGAGGCGACGTTGGCCCAGCGCATCGTGAGGGCCAAGAAGACGCTGGCCGACGCCGAGCTGCCCTTCGAGGTGCCCGGCCCGGACGAGCTCGACGAGCGCCTGGCCTCCGTGCTGGAGGTGATCTACCTCGTCTTCAACGAGGGCTACTCGGCCACCGCCGGCGGCGACCTGATGCGCCCCGGGCTGGTGGAGGACGCCCTGCGCCTGGGGCGCATGCTCGCCGAGCTCACCCCGCGCGAGGCCGAGGTGCACGGGCTGGTCGCGCTGATGGAGATCCAGGCCTCGCGCATCCGGGCCCGTGTGGGCCCGGGCGGCGAGCCCGTGCTGCTGGCCGACCAGGACCGGGGGCGGTGGGACTGGGTGCTGGTCGGGCGCGGCCTGAAGGCGCTCGACCGCGCCGAGGACCTCGGCGGCGAGCCCGGTTCGTACGAGCTCCAGGCCGCCATCGCCGCGTGCCACGCCCGCGCCCGCACGCCCGAGCAGACCGACTGGACGCGCATCGCCGCCCTGTACGAGCAGCTCGCGGCGCTGACCGGCTCGCCCGTCGTGGAGCTCAACCGCGCGGTCGCGCTGGCCCAGGCCTTCGGGCCGGAGACCGGCCTGGCGCTGGTCGACGAGCTGAGCGGCGAGCCCGCCCTGGACGGGTACCACCTGCTGCCCAGCGTGCGCGGCGAGCTGCTGGCCCGCCTCGGGCGCTACGACGAGGCCCGGATCGAGCTCAAGCGCGCGGCGGCGCTAACGAACAACCAGCCCGAGCGCGCGCAGCTGGCCGAGCGGGCCCGCTCGCTGCCCGAAGGAGCGCGGGAGACAGCCCGGTGAGCCGCCGGCACTCGCGCGTGAGGTGGGCCTGATCGGAATAGCCGGCGTCGAGCGCCGCGCGGCCGAGGTCGCCGGCGGCGGTGCGCAGGAAGCGGCGCAGCTTCAGGACGCGCTGCAGCGTCTTGGGCCCGTAGCCCACCCCGGCTCGGCAGCGGCGGCGCAGCTGGCGCTCGCTGAGGCCGAGGTCCCCGGCGAGCGACTCCACCCGCTGGCGCGGGTCCAGCAGCCGCAGCGTCGCCTGTTGCACGGCCCGGTCGGGAGCCCTGGAGGCGGCCAGCCGCGTGGCCACCCCGGCCAGCAGCCCGAGCGCGTCCCAGGGGTCGAGGTCGCCGCTCAGGCGCCTGTCGGGGTCCAGCCCCACCTCCTCAAGGCCCACGCGCCGGTCGCTCAGCTCGTCGAGGGGGAGGCCCAGAGCGGAGCCGCCGGCGCCGGGCAGGAAGCGAACGCCGGCGATCGCCTGGCCTTCGCGGGTCGGTGCCAGTGCGGGCCCCGTGTCGGGGCCCGCGAGCATCGCGCCGGAGCCCGCGCGCCACACCAGGTCCACGCAGGCGTCGGGGAGCACCCGCACGGTCTCGCCGTCGCCGCGGCGCATCCACAGGCAGGCGATCGACCCGCGCAGCGGGGTGGGCGGCGGGAGCTCGACGTAGGTGTCCGTTTCCTTCAAGACCGCTCGGCCCGTAACCGCTTCCATGTGCTCATGAACATTCTCTTCGTATCAAGCGTGAGCCCGATCGCCGCGGACCCCCCTGAGAGCCGCAAGCTGTACGTCGAGGCCCTGGGCCTGCCCCTGGACGGCGACGATCCCCAGGGCTACTGGCACAGCGAGAAGGTCGAGGGCACCAGGCACTTCGGCGTCTGGCCGCTCTCCCAGGCGGCTGAGGCGTGCTTCGGCAGCGAGACCTGGCCCGAGGGCATCACCGTCCCTCAGGTGAGCATCGAGTTCGAGGTCGAGACCGCCGACGCGGTGGCGTCCGGAGCTGCCGAGCTGGAGGAGCAGGGCTTCGAGTTGCTGCACGACACCCGCACCGAGCCCTGGGGCCAGACCGTGGCCCGTCTGCTCTCGGCCGACGGCGCGATCGTCGGGCTCTCCTACGCCCCCTGGATGCACTAGGCGGTCGCGGCCTCCTTCAGCCCCAGCTCCTCGATCGCCTGCTCGCGCATCTTGTACTTCTGCACCTTGCCGGTGACCGTCATCGGCAACTCGGTGACCAGCTTCACGTGGCGGGGCACCTTGTAGTGGGCGATCTTCTCGCGGCAGAAGTCGCGTAGCGCGTCCTCGTCGGCCGAGGAGCCCTCGACCAGGATCACCCAGGCCATGATCTCCTCGCCGTAGCGCTCGTCGGGCACGCCGATGACCGAGACGTCGGAGACCTCGGGGCTGGTGTGCAGGAACTCCTCGATCTCGCGCGGGTAGATGTTCTCGCCGCCGCGGATGATCATGTCCTTCGAGCGCCCGACGATGTTGACGAAGCCCTCGTCGTCCATCGTGGCCAGGTCGCCGGTGTGCATCCAGCGGGCGGAGTCGATGGCCTCCGCCGTGCGCTCCTGGTCGTCCCAGTAGCCGAGCATCACCGAGTAGCCGCGGGTGCACAGCTCGCCGGTCTCGCCGCGCTGCACCGTCTGGCCGGTGTCGGGGTCGACCACCTTGACCTCCACGTGGGGGTGCACCTGGCCGACGCTCCCGACGCGCTTCTCCAGCGGGTCGTCGGCGCGGGTCTGGGTGGAGACCGGGGAGGTCTCGGTCATGCCGTAACAGATGGCCACCTCCTCCATGTGCATGTCGGAGACCACCTGCTTCATGACCTCGGTGGGGCAGGGCGAGCCGGCCATGATCCCGGTGCGCAGGCTGGCCAGGTCGAAGTCGCCGAAGTTCGCCAGCCCCAGCTCGGCGATGAACATGGTGGGCACCCCGTACAGCGAGGTGCAGCGCTCCTCGGCCACCGCGGCCAGCGTGGCCTCGGGCTCGAAGCCGCCCTCCGGCACCACCATGCAGGCGCCGTGCGAGGTGCAGCCCAGGTTGCCCATGACCATGCCGAAGCAGTGGTAGAACGGCACCGGGATGCATACGCGGTCGTCGGCCGTGTATCCGCACAGCTCGCCCACGAAGAACCCGTTGTTGAGGATGTTGTGGTGCGACAGCGTGGCGCCCTTGGGGAAGCCGGTGGTGCCGCTCGTGTACTGCACGTTGATCGCCTCGTCGGCCGACAGGGACCCGGAGCGCTCGCGCAGCTCGTCCTCGCTCACCTCGTCGGCCTCGGCGAGCAGCTCCTCCCAGTCGCCGGTCTCGGTGAAGACCACGCGCTCGAGCGCGTCGAGCCCGTCTCGCACCTCGCCCACCATCGCCCGGTAGTCCGAGGTCTTGTGCCCGGTGGCCGACACCAGCATCCGGCAGCCGGACTGGCGCAGGGCGTACTCCAGCTCGCTGGTGCGGTAGGCCGGGTTGACGTTGACGAGCACCACGCCCGCCTTGGCGCTCGCGTACTGGACGAGGACCCACTCGACGCAGTTGGGCGCCCAGATGCCCATTCGGTCGCCCGGCTTCAGCCCCGCGGACATCAGCGCGCGCGCCAAGCGGTCGACCTCGGCGTTCAGCTCGCCGTAGGTCATCCGTACGTCCTGGTGGCGGACCACCAGCGCGTCCGCCTCGGTATCCCGCGCGACGGTTCGCTCGAGGTTCTCTCCGATGGTCTCGCCGAGGAGGGGAGTCTCGGACACCCCGTGCGAGTACGAGAGCGTCATGTGGGGCATCATACGGCCGCATGCTCGAGGGGCTGATGCAGCACGATCACCCGTTGACCGTCCAGCACATCTTGGAGCGGGTGCGGACCTTCCACGCCGACGCCGAGGTGGCGACGCTCACCGCGGACGGGACCGAGCGCGCCACCTTCGGCGAGCTCGCGGGGCGGGTGGACCGGCTCTGCGCCGGGCTGAAGTCACTGGGTGTCGAGCCCGGCGACCGGGTGGCCACCTTCGCGTGGAACTCCCAGCACCACCTGGAGGCCTACCTGGCCATCCCGACGATGGGCGCGGTGCTTCACACGCTGAACATCCGCCTGTTCGCCCAGCAGCTCACCTACATCGCCAACCACGCCCAGGACAAGGTCGTGTTGGTCGACTCGCTGCTGGTGGACGCCCTGTCAGAGCACGCCGAGAGCTTCGACACCGTCGAGCGCTTCGTGGTCATGGGCGGGTCGGAGACCGGCTCCCTTCCCAACGCGATGACGATGGACGAGCTGCTGGAGGAGGGCGACGAGGGCTTCGACTACCCGGAGATCGACGACCGCCAGGCGGCGGGGCTGTGTTACACGAGCGGCACCACCGGCAACCCAAAGGGCGTCCTCTACTCCCACCGATCGACCTTGCTGCAGGCGCTCGCGACGGGCCTGGCCGACGGGCTCGGGGTGTCGCGCGGCGACCGCGTCATGCCGGTCGTGCCGATGTTCCACGCCAACGCCTGGAGCCTCGCCCACGGGGCGATGCTCATGGGGGCCGACCTGGTGATGCCCAGCCAGTTCCTCCAGGCCGAGCCGCTGGCCAAGCTGATCGAGAACGAGAAGGTGACCGTGGCCGGCGCCGTGCCGACCATCTGGCTCGACCTGCTGCGCTACGCCGACGAGAACCAGCCCGACCTGTCCAGCATCCGGATCGTGGCCTGCGGTGGCTCGGCCGTGCCGCGCTCGCTGATGGAGCAGTTCGAGGAGCGCCACGGAATGAGGATCGTGCAGGCGTGGGGGATGACCGAGACCAGCCCGCTGGCCTCGGTGGCCCATCCGCTGCCCGACGCCGAGGGCGAGGAGCACTGGGAGCAGCGCGCCACCGCCGGACACCCGCTCCCGCTGCTGGACATCCGCATCTGCGACGAGCAGGGCGAGCCGCTGCCCTTCGACGGCGAGCAGACCGGCGAGCTGGAGATCCGCGGGCCGTGGATCTGCTCGGAGTACTACGAGGACCCGGCCGGCGCGGAGAAGTTCCATGACGGCTGGCTGCGCACCGGCGACGTTGCCTCGATCGACGAGCGCGGCACGATCCGCATCTCCGACCGCTCCAAGGACGTGATCAAGTCGGGCGGCGAGTGGATCTCGTCGGTCGACCTGGAGAACGAGCTGATGTCGCACCCCGGCGTGGCCGAGGCGGCGGTGATCGCGCGGCCGGACGAGCGCTGGTCGGAGCGCCCGCTGGCCTGCGTGGTGTGCGAGGAGGGCGAGTCACCCTCCGCCGATCAGTTGCGCGAGCACCTGGCCGAGCGGGTGGCCAAGTGGTGGCTGCCCGAGCAGTTCGCCTTCATCGAGGAGGTGCCGAAGACCAGCGTCGGCAAGTTCGACAAGAAGGTGCTGCGAACGCGGCTGGAGGAGGGCGAGCTGGAGACCGAGGAGGCCGGGGCCAAGGCCTGAGCCGCGCCTAGACTGGCGCCTCCTTGAAGATCTTCAGCGGCATCCAGCCCACGGGGCGCAAGCACCTGGGCAACTACCTCGGCGCCATCCGCCAGTACGTGGAGGGCCAGGACCGCGGCGACCCGGCGATCTACTGCATCGTCGACCTGCACGCGACGACGGTGCCCTACGACCCCGCCGAGCTTCGCTCGCGCGTGTACGACACGACCGCGATGCTCCTGGCCTCCGGCCTGGACCCAGCGCGCTGCATCCTGTTCCGGCAAGGCGACGTGCACGAGCACACCGAGCTGTGCTGGCTCCTGAGCTCGGTCACCGCGCACGGCGATCTCAACCGGATGCATCAGTTCAAGGAGAAGTCAGCCCAGCAGCGCGAGCTCGTCTCGGCCGGGCTGTTCCTCTACCCGGTGCTCCAGGCCGCGGACGTGCTGGCCTATCGCGCGCACGAGGTGCCGGTGGGCGACGACCAGCGCCAACACGTCGAGTTGATGCGCGACATCGCGCTGCGCTTCAACGCGACGTACGGGGAGGTGCTGGTGGTGCCCGAGCACCGCATACCCGGCGTGGGCGCCCGGATAATGGACCTGCAGGAGCCCACGCGGAAGATGTCCACCACCGTCGGCACCGAGCAGGGCCTGGTCTTCGTGGACGACGAGCCGGACGCCATCCGCAAGAAGCTCAAGCGCGCGGTGGCCGACTCCGGGCGGGAGGTCGTGCGCGCGCCGGACAAGCCCGGCATCTCGAACATGATCGAGGTGCTGGCTGTCGTGCGAGGGATCGACCCCTCGGCTATCGAAGAAGAGTTCAACGGCGCCGGCTACGGAGACTTCAAATCTGCGGTTGCCGAGGAGCTGATCGCGCTCCTCGAACCCGTGCGGGTGCGCTACCTGGAGCTGCGGCCCGACGAGGAAGCCTTGGAGGGAGCGCTGCGCGAAGGCGCTGATCGCGCCCGGGGGATCGCCTCGGACACGCTCGGCGACGTGCGCCGGGCCATGGGCGTCGGACCCCCGGCCTAAGCTGCCCGTCGTGGCGCTCGCCTCCATCGACCTCGACCTCGAGGTCTTCCACGGCCCGTTCGACCTGCTGCTGTCGCTCGTCCTGCGCGACGAGGTCGACCTGCTCGAGGTCGACCTGGCCGAGGTGGTGCTCGCGTACGTGGATCACTTGGAGTCGACCGGGCAGCTCGACCTGGAGGCGGTAACCGAGTTCCTGGTGCTGATCGCCGCCCCTGTGGCGCCGTTGGTGTCGCTGCCGAGGACGTAGTGCCACCGGCCGATCGGCTTCGACAGGTAGAACGGCAGGCTGCCGTGGAAGAAGTCGTTGCCGACCAGCACCGACCCGGCCAGGGCCAGCACGATCACGACGCACGTACCCCTCGAACCAGATGAAGTTGCCGAACGTGTGGGCGGTGCCGTTCAGGGCGAGCCGGTCGAGGAACTTCGTCAGGTCGTCGACGCGTGCACCGGGATGCCGGCGAACCGGCACGGTCTCGGTCGGCGAGCTGGTTGCGTGATCCAGACGACGAGGTACTGGCCGTAGAAGAAGAAGAAGAACACGAGCAGGCCGAGGGCGAACAGCCCCCAGAACAGCCGGCGGCGGAACATGCAGCCGCAGCGACACCCGGGCCATCGCCACGGCCGCGCACAGCGGCCCGTGCAGCGTGCCGCGCCACGGGCGGTAGCGCAACAGGGTGTCGGTGTGCGCGGGCATCGGCGTCGGTAGCGGCGAGTCAGCCGCGACGTCGAGCAGCGACGGCTCGCGCTCGCTGCTCAGCGTCCGGCTAACTCGCCACCGTCCGGAGGAACAGCTCCTCCAGCGTCTCGTCGTCGCGGCAGCAGCGCGCGGATGACCACGTCGTTCACGTCGGCCAGCTTGAAGAACGCCAGGTTCGACCAGCCGGCCGGCACCGCCACCCGCCACTCGCCCTGGCCGTTGTCGGCCGAGCACCGTCACGCCCTCGGCCGCCAGCTCGTCGCGGAACGCGGCCGGGTCGCCCTGCACCCGCAAGCGGTAGCGGTCCTGCCGGCGGGCGCACAGCTCGCTCGACCGTCCCCTGCCCGCGGACCCGCCCGCCGGCCAGGATCACCACCCGCTCGCACACCGCCTCCACGTCGGCCAGCAGGTGCGTGGAGAGCATGCACCGACTTGCCGTGGTCGCGTGCCGAGCGCGCGGCACCAGCCGCAGCATGGCGTCGCGGCCGGCCGGGTCGAGGCCGCTGGTCGGCTCGTCGAGCAGCAGCACCGGCGGGTCGTGGACCAGCGCCTGGGCCAGCTTCGCCCGCTGCTTCATGCCGGTCGGAGTACTCCTCGAGCGGCGGTAGCGGGCCTCCTCCAGTTCGAGGTACGACAGCACCTCGTGGGCCCGGCGCTGGGCCTGCCGGCGCGGCATGCCGTACAGCTCGCCGGCCAGGGCGACGTACTCGACGCCGGTCAGCCCGGGCACGAGCGCGTCGGCCTCGGGCATGAAGCCGATGAGCCGCCGCAGCCGCCAGTTGCCCTCGGCGTCGCGGTCGCCGCCGAGGTCGGCTGGTCGAGCACGCGGCCGGTGCCGCGCGACGGCGGGAGCAGCCCCATCAGGATCTTGAGCAGCGTGGACTTGCCGGCCCCGTTCGGCCCGAGCAGCCCGACCCGCCCCGGCGGCAGCGACAGCGTGACGTCGTGCAGCGCGGTGAACGTGCCGAACGTGCGGGTGATCGCGTCGAGTTCGATGAGGGGTCATGTCGCAGGTCGTCGAGCCGAGGTCGACATCGGTCGCGGACGTCCGCTCGGACTCGACTCGCTCACGGTCACGTCGTGTAGTCCGCGTTCAGCCTCACGTACTCGTAGGTCAGGTCGCAGGTGTAGAACGTGCAGCGGCCGGAGCCGAGGGTGAACCGCAGCCTGAAGTGGACCTCGCGGTTGTGCTTCAGGTACGCCGACGCCGGCGGCCGCGTCGAACGGCAGCGGCGTGCCCGTCGCGGTACAGCAGCAGGTCGCCCATCCACAGCGACAGGTCCTTCTCCTCGAACGCCACGCCCGCGTACCCCGCCGCCGACACGACCCGGCCCCAGTTCGGGTCGGCCCCGAACACCGCCGTCTTCACCAGGGCGCTGTCGGCGACCGTCTTCGCGACCTGCTGCGCCTCGGCGTCGGTCGCGGCAGCCCTCCACCTCGATCGTGATGAGGTGCTCGGCCCCCTCGGCGTCGGCGGCGATCTTCCGGGCCAGCTCGACGCACACGCTCGGCGACCGCGTCGCGGAACGCGGCCAGGTCGTGCCCGGCGAGCGGCGGGCCGGCGCCGTTGGCGAGCAGGAACACCGTGTCGTTGGTGCTGGTGTGGCCCTCGACGAGACGCAGTTGAAGCTCGCGTCGGCGCGCGGCCTTCAGGATGCGGTGCAGGTCGTGCGCGGCCGACGGCGGCGTCGGTCAGGACGAACCCGAGCATGGTCGCCATGTTCGGGCCGATCATCGCCGCCCCCTTGGCGAACCCGGTGACGCGTGACCGCCGTCGAGCTCGCCGCGGTCGCGACCTTGATGCCGGTGTCGGTGGTCAGGATGGCGTGGGCGGCGTCGTCGCAGGGCGTCGCGGCCCGGGCGCGGCCGCGCGCGACCGCCTTCGGGATGCCGGCCTCGAGCACCGGCATCGGCAGCGGCCGGCCGATCACGCCGGTCGAGGCGACGAGCACCTGCTCCGGCGGGCAGCCGAGTTCGTCGGCGACCAGTTCGGCCATGCGGCGGGCGTCGGCGCAGCCCCTGCTCGCCGGTGCAGGCGTTGGCGTTGCCGGAGCAGACGACGATCGCCGCGGGCGTCGGCCCGCGGGAGCCGCTCGCGGCTGACCTGCACCGGGGCGGCGCACACGCGGTTCTGGGTGAACACGCCGGCGGCGGCGGCCGGGCGTGTCGCTGACGATGACGGCCAGGTCGCGGCGGTCGGGTTCGGTGCGCAGCCCGCTGACGACGCCCGCGTACCGGTAGCCGCGGGCGAGGTGCCATTCGCTCATGACGCAATGGTATCAGCCGGGTCAACCGGTCGAAAGGACGCCGGCCGGGAAGTGGGGGCGGTTGGCGGGCGACGGGGTAAGATATGCGGGTTCCATGTCCGGGCGAACGGCCGGCGTCAGCCGGCTGGTGTTTCCCTTGGCGCAGGCGGCTCCGGGTCGCACCAGCCGGCTGACGCCGGCCGTTCGCCCGGATGCCGGGTTGCCCCTTCCCGCACCCCCGCTACAATACTCAATCCTTCCAACGACTACGGACACAGTAGCGGAGGCGATACTGACATGGCACACAAGAAGGGCCAGGGCTCGGTCAAGAACGGGCGGGACTCGAACGCCCAGCGGCGCGGGATCAAGAAGTACGCCGGCGAGGCGGTCACCACCGGGAGCATCCTCGTCACCCAGTGCGGGACGAAGTGGCACCCCGGGGCGAACGTCAAGCGGGCCAGCAACGACGCCCTGTTCGCGCTCGTCGACGGGACCGTCTTCTTCAGCTCGAACGGCCGCAAGGTGAACGTCAAGCCGGCGGAAGCAGCCCCGGCCACCTCGGCGTAAGTTGAAACCGAATCACCCAAAGCCCCGGGACGCACGTCCCGTGGGCTTTTTCTTTTTCATCGACGATCCGCCCGCCGTCCGGGAACATCCGGGTATGACGACCGACCCGTCCGCCGGGGTCGCCCGGCTGGTCCGCCGGGCGACCGACCCCGCCGCCGTCCCCGACGGCCGGCTGCTCGACCGGTTCGCGCCGGCAGGCCGACGAGGCGGCGTTCGCGCTGCTCGTCCGCCGGCACGGGCCGATGGTGCTGGGCGTCTGCCGGCGGGTGCTCGGCAACGCGGCCGACGCCGACGACGCCTTCCAGGCCGCCTTCCTGGTGCTCGCCCGGAAGGCCGGCGAGCTGGCGGCCCGGCCGGCGGTCGGCAACTGGCTCTACGGGGTGGCGGTCCACGTGGCCCTGAAGGCGAAGGCGATGGCCGCGAAGCGGCGGGCGAAGGAAGCGAGGGCGGCCCGGCCGGACCGCGCCCCGCCGGCGGACGACCCGGACTGGCGGCCGGCCTTCGACCGGGAACTCGCCGCCCTGCCGGACAAGTACCGGGAGCCGCTGGTCCTGCACGAGCTGGAGGGACTGCCGCGGAAGGCGGTCGCCGCCCGGCTCGGGCTGGCGGACGGCACCCTGTCCAGCCGGCTGGCGACGGCGAAGCGGCTGCTCGCCGCCCGGCTGACAAAGGCGGGACTGCCGGCCGTCGCGGCGGCCGCCCTGGACGGCGGGGCCGGGCGGGCGGCGGTGCCGGCGGACCTCGCCGCGGCGGCGGTCGCGGCGGCCGGCGGCACGGCGGCCACCGCGGTGAAAACTCTGGCCCGGGAGGCGACGGTCATGCTGCTGGTCAAGAAGCTCGCGGCCGGGGCGGCGGTCGGGCTGGCGGCCGCGGCGGTCGGGCTGCTCGCCGTCGGGGCGGCCGCCGAGCCGCCGGAGAAGCCGGCGTCCGAGCGGCTCACCAACCCGGTCTACGTGAAGATGCTCAAACAGGAGGAGGACGCCGTCGCCGCCCTCCGCGGGACGTGGGAGCTGGAGTCCCAAACGAAAGACGACGCGCAACGTCCGGGGGGTCCGGGGCCAAGCCCCTATACCTGACGTTCGCCGGCCGCCGGGCCGTCTTGGAACAACCGGCCACCGACCGCCACCGCGACATCCACCTGCGGCGGTCGTACACCGTCAACCCGCGGGCGACCCCGGCCGAACTGACCATCTACGGCGACAACTTCCTGATGCTCTGCCGGTACAAGCTCGACGGGGACAAGCTGACGCTCGCCACGTTCGGCCGGTCGGAAGTGGAGCGGCCGGTCGGGTTCACCCGGGCGGAGAACAAGACCGCCTTGCCGCTGATCGTCCACACCTACCGCCGGGTGAAGGAGCCCAAGACCCCGGGGGCGGTGCTGGAACAGATGCAGGGCACCTGGGAGACCGTGACCCTTACACAGGACGGGAAGTTGATGACACCGGTCCGGAGGGAGGACTGGTTGGTGGTCATAGACGGGGACCGGATGCGGCAGGGGCAGGCCAAGGGAGAGGCCGCGATCAAGCTCGATCCGACCGCGGTGCCTTCGGCCATCGATATGGTGGAGGTGTCATCCAAGAAAGGCGACGACGACGCGGTGCTCCGGGGGATTTATCGGCTCGACGGCGATACCCTGGAACTCTGCCATGCCCTGCCCGGTCAGCCCCGGCCGACGCGGTTCGACGCACCTGCCGGGAGTGAGCAGCGGTTATTCGTCTTCAAGCGGGCGAAGAAGTGACGGGTCGACCCGTCGGAGGCCCGACCGTCAGGGAGGGTGTTGCGCGTCGGTTTCCCGCGGCTTACCCGGACCGCGTTCAGGCCGTTGGAGGCCCGTCCGTCAGGGAGGGTGTTGCGCGGTCGGAATCCTCGTACCCACGACCTCACCATCAGTTTTCTTGACACCCCCCTGTCATCGGCGTAGCCTGACCGCGGCCCCACCCCCCGCCGCCGCCCGGTCCGACTGCCCCCATGCACCGCGAGTTCGACCCCGCCGACGAGCCGTTCGCCCGCCGGTCGAATCGCCCCTGTACCTGCTCACCGCCCTCGTCGGCGGGCTGCTCGTCGCCGACCTGTGGCCGCTCCTCGCCGGCTGGCTCGCCGGCCTCGGCCTCGAACTGCCGACCTGGCGGCCCGCGAGCTCTACGGCTACCGCTTCGCCCTGATCGCCGCCGTCATCGGCGGCGCCGCGTGCTGTCACGTCGCTCGAAGGGCTGCTCGACGGGCAGATCGGGGCCGACCTCGCCCTCGCCATCGCCTGCCTCGCCGCCATCCTGATCAACGAGCCGCTCGTCGCCGCCGAGGTCGTGTTCATCGGCCTGGTCGGCGAGTGCCTCGAAGCGTTCACCTTCGCCCGCACCCAGCGGCGCCGTCGGCAAGCTCGCCGAACTGTTCCCGCAGCGGCTGCTGGGTGCTGCGCGACGGCGCAGGAGGTCCGCGTCTTCACCTCCGACCTGCACGTCGGCGACCGGTCGTGGTCAAGCCGGGCGGCGAAGGTGCCGGTCGACGGCGTCGTCATCGACGGCCGGTCGGCGGTGGACGCCTCGGCCCTGACCGGCGAGAGCCTGCCGAGGACAAGGGGCCGGGCGACGAGGTCCTGGCCGGGTCGTCAACCAGTCCGGGGCGCTGACGGTCGAGGCGAAGAAGGTCGGCGAAGCAGACGGTCGCCGGGCAGGTGATCGAGCTGACCGCCGCGGCCCTGAAGGACAAGGCCCCGCTCGAGCGCTACGCCGACCGGCTGGCCCGCTACTTCCTGCCGGCCGTGCTGGCCCTGGCGGCGCTGACGTTCGTCGGCGAACGTGCTGTACCAGTGGCCGCACGCCGGGCCGGCGCCCGGCCGCTCGCTCGGCGCGGCCGCGGCTGGCGCGTACCCGGCGCTGGCGGTGCTGGTGGTGGCCTGCCCGTGCGCGCTGATCCTGGCCACGCCCGGCGGCCGTCATCGCGGCCCTCGGCCGGCTCGCCGGCACCGGCGTGCTCATCAAGGGCGGCTCGGCCCTGGAGCGGCTCGCCGGCGTCGACCGCGTTCGCGTTCGACAAGACCGGCACGCTCACCGAGGGCAGCTCGAACTCGGCGACGTGCGTCCCGCTCGGCGGCGCGACGGCCGACGACCTGCTGCGCGCTCGCCGCGGCCGCCGAGCAGCGGAGCGAACACCCGCTGGCGCCGGCTGATCCTCGCCGAGGCCGCGGACGCGACCTGCACGCTGGACGCCGGCGGACGAGTTCCAGGCCCACCCCGGCGGCGGGGTGACGGCGACCGTCGGCGGCGCGGCCGTCGTGGTCGGCACCCGCCGGCTGCTGGAGGAGCAGGGCGTCGCCGGTCCCGCCGGAGGCGATCGCGGCGCTCGACCGGCTCGACGCGGCCGGGCAGACGGCGCTGCTGGTCGCGCGCGACGGCGTCGTCCTCGGGCGTGATCGGGGCGCGCGACCGCGTCCGGCCCGAGGCGGCGGACGTGCTCGCGGACCTGCGGCGACCTGGGCATCGCGCCGGTCGCGCTGCTGACCGGCGACCGCGCCGCCGTCGCGCACGGCGGTCGCCGAGCAGCTGCCGCTCACCGAGGTTCACGCCGAACTGCTGCCGAGCCAGAAGGCGGAATTCGTCGGCGCAGCGTCGGCAGGGTCGCGACCGGGGCTGACGCCGCTGCCGACGCAGTCGCGTTCGTCGGCGACGGCATCAACGACGCCCCGGCCCTGGCCCGCGCCGCCGTCGGGCTCGCCATCGGCACCGGGCACCGACATCGCCGCCGAGGCCGGCGACATCGTCCTGATGGGCGACCCGCTCCGGCCGCTGCCGCTGCTCGTCCGGCTGTCGCGCGAGACGGTCCGCATCATCCGCCAGAACATCTCTGTCTTCGCGTTCGGCGTGAACCTCGTCGGCGTCGTGCTCGACCGGCTGGCTGTGGCCGCTGTTCGCCGCCGTCGCCGGACTGGTACGAGACGGCCCCGCTCGCCGCCGTCCTGTACCACCAGCTCGGCTCGCTGCTGGTGCTGCTGAACTCGATGCGGCTGCTCGCGTTCGAGCGGACCGCGGCCAGCCCGTCGTCGCCGCGTCCGCGACCGGCTACCAGGCCGTCGACGCGTGGCTGGACACGCGCCTCGACGTCGACGACCTGCTGCACGGCGTCGGCCACCGCTGGAAGCCGATCGCCGCGGCGGTCGCGGCCGTCGCGCTCGCTCGGCGTGGCTGTCGTCGCGGGCTGCGTGCAGGTCGAGCCGCGACGAGGTCGGCGTCGTGCGGCGGTTCGGGCGCGGTCGCCGCCGACCTCGAGCCCGGGCTGCACGTCGCGCTGGCCGTGGCCGGTCGAAGCCGTCGAGCTGAACCGGCGCAGGTCCGGACCGTCGAGGTCGGCTTCCGGACCTGTCGAGGAGATGCGGCGTTCCGCGGCGGGCGACGGCGGAGCAGGCCGGCCGCCGGGCGCGTCCGGCGGTCGACCGGGCCAGACGTGGCGGCGGCCCACGCCGACGGCATCGCCGCGGCTGACCGACGAGGCGGTGATGATCACCGGCGACGGCAACCTGGTCGAGGTCCTGGCGACGGTCCGCTACCGCGTCGCCGACCCGCGGGTGTACCTGTTCGCGGCCCGCGACCCGGACGCCGTCATCCGCGCGGCGGCCGAGTCGGTGCTGCGCGAGCTGGTCGCCGGCCGAGCCGTTCCTCGACCTGCTGACCGCCGGACCGCGGCCGCGTTCGAGCGCGAAGGCCGGCGCGCTCGACTGCGGCTGCGCCGACCGCGGCCGGCCGCGGTCTGGGCGTCGCCCTCGACGGGCTGACGCTGCACGACCTGCACCCGCCGCCGGAGGTGGTCGCTCGTACCACGACGTGGCCGAGGCGATCCAGGAGCGCGACCGGCTCGTCAACGAGGCCGAGGCCGACGCCATCCGGTCGCCGCCGGCGGGCGGAGGAGGAGGCCCTCGCGCACGGTCCGCCAGGCCGAGGCCGACGCCGCCGAGAAGGTGGCCGACGCCGCGGCCGCCCGGGACGCCTTCCTGGCCTGGCACGCCGCCCGCGACGAAGCTGCGCCTCGCAGGAGGAAGCCGAGCTGGCCGGCCGAGCTGGAATCCCGCGTCGCGGGCCGGGCAGACCGGCCGGCCGCGGCGAAGGCGATCGACGCGAAGCGGCAGCAGCGATCGCTGGCCACCGCGGCGGTCCTGACCGACTTCCGCCTGTACTGGGAGGCGACGGTCGGCGTGCTGGCCGGGCGGGACAAGGTGCTGATCGACGCCGACAAGCTGCCCGGCCGGCGGCACCTGTTGCTGGTCGACCCGGAGGCCAGACGCTGCCGCCGTCGATGCTCCGGCCGCCCGGCAGACGCGACGGGGAACGATAGCCGCGACGAGCGCACGAACAGACACCCAAAGGAGAACCGAGAACCCAGGAAGTAGCAATCGGTCACGGATCGTCCTCTGCTCCTACTTGTGGTGTCTTTCGTGCCTGCTTCGTGGCCATTCTTCGGTGTTCATCATGAAACGCTTCCTCCTCTCGTCGCCCTCCCGCTCGCCGTCCTGCTGTGGCGCGGACGGCGTTCTACGCCGTCGATCAGGCCGAGTTCGCCTACGTCACCCAGTTCGGCGAGCCCGTCGCCACCCACGACGGGGCGACCGACGCCGGGCTGCACGTCAAGTGCCCGTGGCCGGTCGAGTCGGTGCAGCGGCTCGACCGCCGGCTGCAGGCGTTCGACCTGCCGGCCGTCGAGTTGCTCACCCGCGACCCGGCCGGCAGACCGTCGACAAGACGCTCGCCGTCGACGCGTTCGTCAGCTGGCGGATCCCCGACGCCGACGGCGCCGACCGGTTCGTCCGGACGGTCGGCACGCCGGAGCAGGCCCGGCAGATCCTCGGCCCGCGGGTCAGCGGCCGGCTGGCGCGGTCATCAGCACGATGCCGCTGGACGACCTGATCAGCGTGGCCGACGAGCCGGCGCGTCGACGCCCGCGGCCGAGCGGCTGCGGCGGGCGGCTCCTCGGCGAGGGCGGCCGGCCGAGCGACCTGCGGCGAGACGGTCCGCTGGACGACTACGGCATCGAGGTGGTGGACGTCCGGCTGCGGCGGTTCAACTACCCGGAGGCGGTGCGGGCGAGCATCGCCGAGCGCATCCGCAGCGAGCGGGCCCGGAAGGTGGCCGACTACGAGAGCGAGGGCCGCAAGCGGGCCGCCGACATCACCAGCGCGGCCGAGCGCGAGGCCCGCACGACCGAGGCCGACGCCGAGGGCCGAGCAAGCAGCTGGTCGAGGGGCAGGCCGACGTCGAGGCCGACCGCATCCGCAACGAGGCCCACGCGCCAGGACCCGCGAGTTCTACGCCTTCCTGCAGAAGCTGGAGGCGTACCAGACGCTCCTCGAGCGAGACCCGCGACGTGCTGCTGCTCTCGAGCCGGCACCCGCTGTTCGACCTGCTGCTGACCCGCCGAAGCCGGGGAGACGAAGTAGCAACGAATCGTCCACGGATGAGAAGACAGATGACCGCGATAAGCGAGAATATCATTGAGGCCGGGGCGGGCGGCCCTCGTCTTTTGAGCTGTCTCGTCTTCTGCTGTCCTCTCGGATCTGTGTCATCGCCTTCTCACTGTGGATAACCCTGCTAGGTTCCATGCCCCGCCTCCGCTACCTCCTGCTGCTCGCCCTCCTGGCGTACCTGCCACCGGCGTCGCGCAGGTCCGGCCGGAGGAGCGGGCCGTCGTCCGCCGGTTCGGCGAGGTCGTCGCCCGGCCCGGGCCCGGCCTGTGGGTCGGCCTGCCGTGGGGCATCGACCGCGTCGACCGCGTCCGGTCCGCACCGTCCGCCAGCTCGACGTCGGGTACGCCCCGGACGCCGCCGAGGACGGCCGGCACCCCGCCGGGCCAGTTCCTCACCGGCGACCAGAACCTCGTCAACGTCAGGCTGGTCCTCGACTACGCCGTCGGACGAGCCGGACCGGGAGCTGGACGACTACGTCGCCCACCAGGACCGGGCGGACGCGGTGCTGGCCCGCGAGGCCGAGGCCGCTGGCCGCCGAGTGGGTCGCCGGCCGGCCGGTGGACGAGGTGCTGCTCACCGGCAAGGCGGCACCTCCCGCCGTGGGTCATGGCCCGGCTGCCGGACCGGGTCGAGCCGCACCGGCTCGGCGTCGGGTGCAGCGGGCGAGCGTCGACCTACCTGGCCCCGCCGGACGAGGTGCGGGCGGCGTTCGAGGAGGTGAACCAGGCCCAGACGGCCATCCGCACCCAGGAGAACCAGGCCCGCCAGGAGGCCGGCCAGCGGCTCCGGCGAGGCCGGAGGCGACGAAGTACAAGCTCGAACAGCAGGCCGCGGCGTACCGGCCGGAGCAGCTGCGCCTGGCCGGCGGCCGAGGCCGAGTCGTTCCGCAAGCGGCTGGACCAGTACCGCGAGCTGAAGGCAGACCAACCCGGACGTGCTGGCGGCGATCTGGTGGGACGAGATGGGCAAGACGCTGGCTCGGCATGCGGGGCCGCGGCCGGGTCGACCTGCTCGACCACCACCTCGGCCCGGACGGCCTGGACGTGACCCAGTTCCTGCCGCCGAGGAAACGATGACGCGGGGGATACGAGTATGGCGGAGTTGGCCCGGGTCGAGTTCGAGTACACCCTCCGCGAGACGATCGCGGCCGCAATGCACAGCTATGATCTCAGCCCCCTAATCCACGCGCAGGTAAGGCAGGCGCGGGTCGGATCGTCCTCGCCGGCCTGGCACTGTGCGGCGACGGTCGGTGTCGCCCGACCTTGATACCGAAACCTACCCCGACGCCCGTCGCGGGTCTGATGGCGATGCTGATGCTGACCCCGTTCGCTGTGTGGGCGATCGTCTACCCCGATCAGGCCCGCCGGCGGTACAAACAATCTGTGGAAGCCGGCTACCGTGCCCCGGGGGCCCGGATATTACTCGGGCCGTACCGCATAGTCGTCACGGACGCTGGAGTCGAAGCCGGCACCGCGTCGGCATTCCTCACGGTAACCTGGGACATGGTCACCGGCATCACGGATGCGCCCGGGCACGTGTTCATCTACTTGGCCGATTTCATGACAGCGGTCCCTCGCGACGCGTTCGCCTCCGACCAGGAACTGGAGTCATTCTTGCAACCGATCCGCCGGCGGATGCGCGACGAAGAGTCGGACGAACCCAGATGATAGCACTTGTAGGGTGGGCCGAGTCCGCGAGGCCCACCCTACGGGGGCGGCCGATGCCCAAACTCATCGTCATCAAGGGCGCCGACGAGGGCCGGCAGTTCGACCTGGCCGGCCCCGCCGTCACCGTCGGCCGGCACTCGGCGCAACGCCGTCGCCCTGCACGACACCCAGGTGTCCCGCCGGCACCTGGAACTCCGCGCCACCGCCGGCGGCGGGTACCGAGCTCGTCGACCTCGGCAGCGGCAACGGCACGCTCGTCAACGGCCAGCCGGTCCAGGCCGCCCCGCTCCGCAGCGGCGACCACGATCACGCTCGGCCAGACGGTCCTGATGTACACCGCCGGCGCGGGACGACGCCCGCGGCCGACGAGCTGACCGAGCCGCGTCCGGCTGCTCGCCGCGGCCGCGACCAGGACGTCGCCTCGGCCATCGTCCGCACCGTCGGCGCGGACGCCGGCAGCCAGATCCTCGCCCGCCCGGACGACGGCCGCGACCGACTGGCTCCGCACCCGGCTCGCCAGCCTCGCCGCCCTGTACGAGACCGCCGAGGCCGTCAGCCACATCCTCGACGTGGACCAGCTGCTCGACCGGTGATGGACCTGGTGCTCAAGTCGGTCGACGCCGACCACGGCTGCTTCATGCTCCGCGACGACGGACCGGCGAGCTCGATGCCCGAAGGCCGTCCGCTACCGCGACGGGGCTGCAGCCGGCAGGAGGAGCTCGCCGTCAGCCGGACGATCGTCGACCACGTGCTGAAGGAGAAGCAGGGCGTGCTCGTCTCCGACGCCGCGCCGACGACCGGTTCCGCGGCGGCGAGAGCATCGCACCGGCACAACATCCGCGAGGTCATCTGCGTGCCGATGAAGGGCCGGCGCGAGACGCTCGGCGTGCTGTTCCTCGACACCCAGTCGCACGCTCAAGCAGCTCGTCGCCGGCGGCCGGAGCCGGCAAGTTCACCGAGGACCACCTGCACCTGGCCAGTCGCCATCGCCCACCAGGCGGCCCTGGCGGTCGAGGAGACGCCGCTACCACCAGGCGCTGGTCAACGCCGAGCGGCTGGCGGCCGTCGGCCAGACGATCGCGGCCCTGTCGCACCACATCAAGAACATCATGCAGGGCGTCCGGTTCGGCGGCGACATGGTCCGCACGGGCCTCGACGACGGACGACAAGGACCTGCTCGGCAAGGGCTGGAAGCTGGTCGAGAAGAACCAGGGCCGGATCGACGAGCTGATCCTGGACATGCTCAGCTACTCGAAGGAGCGCGAGCCGGCGATCGAGCCGACCGACCTGAACAACGCTGTGCGAGGACGTGCTGGACATGGTCCGCGGCCGGGCCGACGACGGCGGGCGTCGACGCTGGACTGGCGCCCGGCGGCCGGACGTGCCGGCGGTGCCCGTGCGACCCGGACGGCATCCACCGGGCGGTGCTGAACCTCGTGAGCAACGCCCTCGACGCGGTCGAGGGCCGGCCGGCCCCGCAGGTGGCGGTGCAGGCGCTGCTGGAGCCGGACGGGGCGTGGGCCGAAGGTGATCGTGCTCGACAACGGCCCCGGCATCCCGGCGGAGAAGCTGGACGACATCTTCAAGCCGTTCGTGAGCACGAAGGGGGCGCGGGGGACCGGGCTGGGCCTGCCGGTCAGCCGCAAGATCCTCCGCGAGCACGGCGGCGACCTGACCGCCGCGAGCGAGCCGGGGCAGGGCACCCGATTCGTGTTCCGGCTGCCGATGCGGAAGGAGTAGAGGTTTGCTGCGAGCTTTCGTAACCCCCGAGCGGGGGATTCCGGTCGTCAGCCGAAGGGCAGGGAGCCCTCAGCCCGAAGGGCTGGAAGTCTTCAGCCCGAAGGGCTGGGAGCCCTCAGCCCAGGGCAACGCCCTGGGTCGGGCCACCCGTTCGCCCCCAGCCTGAAGGGCTGGGAGACGCTCTCGCAGCCCTTCAGGCTGCATGCCGCGGGCGTGCCCGTGACCCAGGGCGGCGGGCCTTCGGCCCTTGCCCTGGGCTGAGGGCTCCCAGCCCTTCGGACTGAAGAAGGAGGACTCCCTGCCCTGCGAGCTGACTTCGCGAAAACCCGATATGAAAAAATGTCCACTCCGCATTGACTCGTATACTAAACGAGAGTACACTTCACCGGTGTCTGATTCCCCGCCGGTTCGACCGGCGGCGGCCGAACCGCCGTGCCCCGATGTGTACCACAACCGCCACCACCGAGATCCCCACCAAATCGGCGGAGCAGCTCGTATCCACCCTCCTGCGACTCCTCGCCGCCAAACACCCGGGCCTGTCGGAGGACGACCCGCGGCTGATCGATCTGGCGGCCGCCCTCGTGTTCCGCTCCTGGGCCGCCGAAGTCCGCCGCCGGGATCTGGAACCGTATTCACAACCCCTGAGCGGGGGGCGTCAGCCCCCCGAGGGAGACGCCCTCGGGGGGCTGACGCCCCCCGCTCAGCGTTGCGAAACAGCATCTACGGGGCCCTCACCAGGACCGCCCCCTCGCCGTTCCGCAGGGTGACCTTGTTCACCGGCGGCCCGAGCGTCCCGTCGGCCCGCAGCGGCCGGTACCACCCGCCGAGCTGGTGCGTGGTGGCGGTGTCGTCCGCCATCGTCCCGTTCACCCCGCGGGTGTACGAGAGCGGCTTGTAGCAGCACCAGGGCGTTCTGGTACTCCCGCGGCGTACACCTTGTAGTCCAGCCGCGCGTTGGTCGGGTCGGTCCCGGTGGCGAACACCTTGTGCGCCGCCGGTCGGCCGGCCGACGTTGTACGTGGCCGCCTCCGATCCAGTGCCGGCCCCACCCGCTGGCCGGCTCGTTCCCGCCGTTCATCATCAGGAACGACAGGTCCGGGTCGGCGAGCAGGTAGTACATGGCCAGGGTGGCCAGCTGGGTCCGCGGGTCGGTCGCGTCGCCGCGCCGGCCGGCAGGCTGTCCAGGATCTCGTAGGCCTTCCCGCCGGAGAGCTGCCGGCGGTACGCCAGCGTCGGCCGCCAGGTCGTCGAACTGGACGTGGTTGGCGCTGATCGGCCGCAGGCGAACTCCTCCAGGTACGACACCCCGTTCCGGACGATCGGCTCGGCCGCCGGCGCCGCCGCCGGCCGTGTTCGCGATCACCCACTTCCCGCGCCCCGAGCCGCCGGTTGATCGCCCCGAGCAGCGACCCGTAGTCGGCGGCGTAGCCGCTCAGCGACTCCTTGATCCCGGTCGGGTCGACGGCGAGCCGGCCGATCGAGTTGTCCACGAAGAACCCGTCGGCCAGCGGCAGGCCCGGCCAGCGATCCGGGCGTGGTAGTCCGCCGCCCACGCCCGGAACGCCGGGGTCGGCGACGTTCGTGGCGAACCGCATCGGCCCGTAGTTCGGGTAGATCAGCCGGCTCTCGTACACGAACCGGGCGTCGAACCCCGGCCTGCCGGCGGCGTACTCGGCGTCGTTCAGGTAGCCGTCGCCGTCCCGGTCGGCGGCGGAGTCGAACGCCGGGATGGTGCCGCCGGCTGCCCCGTGCGTTCGTGTAGTCCCGGCCGAGCACGGTGACGGCGACCGGGGCGGTGCCCGCCGGCGGTCGTCCGGAACCGGACGTAGAACAGCCGGGCGCCGCCGTTGACCGACGCCGGCACCCAGTCCCGCGGCGGGTCGAACGTGACCTGCCCGTCGCCGCCGCAGGCCCGTCGGTGCCGTCGCCAGGTCAGTGGCGAGCGTCCCCCACGCCGTCGGCCGCCCCTGGGCGTCCACCGCGGTGACGTACTCCAGCTTCGCCGCTCCACCCGCCCGCGGCCGCCGACCGCAGGTCGACGTTGATCTCGCGGAACTTCTCGGTGTAGCCGAACGCCACCGACTCGCCGGCCGCGGCCGAAGGCGAACGGTCGTGGCCGCGTTCCGGGCGTCGCTGGTGACGTTCGCCCAGCCGGCCGCGTCGGTGCCCGCGGTACACGCCCCAGAAGCGGTTCGACCGGGACGGCCGACGCGCTCAGCCCGTTGAACGGGGTCGGCCCGGTTGACGTGGTAGAACGCCGCCTCGCGGTCAGCCGGTTGCGGTCGGCGTACTCCAGCCAGTCGGTGAGCAGGCCGAGGTAGATGTTCGAGACGTTCGTGTAGACGAACTGCGGGGTGTTCGGGCGCGACCGCTGCGATGTCGTCCAGGTAGTCGAGGTTCGGGATGACCAGGTCGACGCTGTTCCGGAGCAGGCTCTGCTCGAACGACCCGAGCGGGGTGCCGTAGT
This sequence comes from uncultured Thermoleophilaceae bacterium, assembly GCA_963830065.1. GTDB lineage: Bacteria > Actinomycetota > Thermoleophilia > Solirubrobacterales > Thermoleophilaceae > JACCZR01. The sequence goes on along the minus strand of CAWHLA010000008.1, from coordinate 13,664 downwards.
AGGCGAGGTTGGCCAGCCGGATGTGCGGGTAGTGCCGCGGCACGGCCGGCAGCCCGTCGGGCCGGTGGTCGGCGGGTCGGGGTCGGCGGCGGGCGTCGGGGTCGGGCTGGCGGGCGGTCGGGGTGGCGTCGGCGGCGGGCGGCGGCGTCGGGCGGTCTTCCGGCGGGGTCGGACCGGGTCGTCGGCTTGTCCGCCCTCGGTCGGGATCGGGCCGGCGGTCGTCACCCGGGCCGGGGCGGTGGTGACGATGAAGTTGTCGAACACCAGCTGCCCGGCGTACCCGCGTCCCGCGGGTCAGCCCGGCCAGGCCGCCGGCCGTGATCGCCGTGTCGGTCCGCGTCAGCGCCCACGCCGGGGCCAGGCCCCAGCGTGCCGTCGGGCTGCAGGTACTGCCCGGTGTCCGAGCGGAAGACCTGCACCCGCAGCCGGCCGCCCTTGGTCACCAGCGACGCCTGCACCCACGGCCCGCTCACCCAGTCCTTCGACCGGACGGTGCCGAGGACGGTCTTCGGCCCCGTTCACCACCTTCGCGAGCTTGACCTCCAGCCCGCGGCGTGACGGACAGGCCGTAGTAGCGTCGGCCGGTTCGTGTACGAGGTTCTGGCCGCGGGCGAACATCCCGGCCGGGACCAGGCTGTCCACGTACAGCGACGACGACACCTGGACGTCGGCCGGGACCGCGTCCGGTCACCACGCCCGGGCCGCCCCGCCGGTGCTCGGCCCGGCCACCCGGAGCGTCTCGTCGGCCTCGGTCCGGTACGTCACCGGCCGGCCCCGGCCACCCACTGCGACCACCCGGCCGGCAGCCCGGCCGCCGGCGGCTGGTCGAACCGCTCCTCGGCCAGGGTCGCCCGCCGGGTGTCCGCGGCCGGCGCCGACCCGCAGGCTGTCCATGCCGACCGTCCCGGCCGCCCCGGCCGGCCGGGCGAACCCGACCTGCCCGCCGGTCGCGGATCGCGGTGTCCGACCTCGATGACCGCGGCGGTCAGTTCGCGGACCCACTTGCCGTCCGGCCCGAGGTACTGGTTGGTGTCGCCGCGGTGGAGGGTGACGCGGATCGTGTCCCCCTCGGCCCGGAGCTTCACCTGCACCCACCGGTTGCTGACGTACTCGGCCGACTCGGACGGTGCCGAGCACGGTCGCCTGCCCGCCACGACCCTGAGAGTTGGACCTCCGCCGCCGCGGGTCACGGACGCGGCGTAGTAGGTCGGCGTGGTGGTGCCGAGGTTCTGCCCGCGGACGAACAGCTGGACCGGGACGGTCGAGTTGAGGTAGACGGCGGCCGGGTCTCGACGTCGGCGGCGAACGGGGCGGACACCCAGGCCCGGGCGGCGGTGGCCGCGGCCCCGGCCGAGGCGAGCTGGCCCGGTGTCCCCGAGGCCGGCGGCGGTCGGGTCGACCTTGAACGACCGGGTGCCGTCGGACGACCACTGGAGCCAGCCGGCCGGCAGGTCGGCGACCGGCCCCCGCTGGAACGGCTCGACCAGCGACGCGGCGGGCACGTCCCGGAGTTCCAGGGCCTCGACGCCGAGGGCCGGCCGGATCGGCCGGTGGGGAGCGGGGTTACGCATGGACTGCCGGCCCTTCCGTGGGTTCAGGACAGGCCCGGACCGCAGGTGCGGCGGGCGGGCAGGGGCGTAGTATCCCGGGAACGGGACGCGGAAGATACCCGAGTCCCCGTCGTTGTCAACGGGTTATGTCAGAAAAGTGCGGAGTCCGGCGGACGGCCTACCTCAATACCCCACCGCCGCCCGTCCTTGCGGGCCTCGCTGCCGCCGTGCAGCACGCCCGTCTTCGGGTCGATCAGGATGCCCTGGTAGCCGCCGCCGTTGACGCCGCACGCGCTCGACCGTGTGCCCGCGGCGCGTCAGCTCCTCCACGACCGTCGTCCGGGATGCCCGGCTCGGCCTGGACCGTGCCGCCGTTCGGCGTCGCCGGGCTGCCCGGTCGGCGTCGCGCGAGCCGACGTGCTCGACCCGCGGCGCCTCGCCGGCCTGCCTGCACGTTCATGCCGAAGTCGATCAGGTTCACCAGCACCTGCACGTGCCCCTGCGGCTGCATGTCGCCGCCCATCACGCCGAACGTGAACCACGGCTTGCCGTCCTTCGTCACCATCGCCGGGATGATCGTGTGGAACGGCCGCTTGCCCGGCTTCGAGGCGGTTGGCGTGCGTTCTCGTCGAGGGCGAACAGGCATGCCGCGGTTCTGGATGCGCGAAGCCCAGGTCGCCGGGCGCGCAGCCCGGAGCCGAAGCCGTAGTAGTTGCTCTGGATCAGCGACACGCAGTTGCGGTCCTTGTCCACGACGCAGAGGTAGATCGTGTCGGCCGTGCCGAGCTTCGGGTCGCCGGCGGGGACGTCGGTCAGCGCCTTCGTTCGGGTCGATCAGCTTGCGCGCGCTCCGTCGGCGTACGCCTTCGAGATCAGCTCGGCGACCGGCACCTTGGCGAACTCGCGGGTCGGCGTAGAACTTCGCCCGGTCGGCGTAGGCGAGCTTCTTCGCCTCGACGAACAGGTGCCAGTAGTCGGGCGACGTCGGCCCCAGCTTCTTGAGGTCGTAGCGGTTCGAGCAGGTTGAGCATCTGCAGCACGGCGATGCCCTGGCCCGGCGGCGGCAGTTCCCACACGTCGTAGCCGCGGTAGCGTCGTCTTCACCGGCTCGACCCACTCGGACGTGTGCTCGGCGAAGTCCTTCGTCGCGAACAGCCCGCCGCTTCTGTCCGAGAACGCGACGAGCTTCTCGGCGATCTCGCCCTTGTAGAAGGCGTCGCGGCCGCCCTCGGCGATCATCGCGGTAGGTGCTCGGCCAGGGCGCGGGTTCTTGAACACCTCGCCGGCCCGCGGGGCACTGGCCGTCGGCGCAGGTAGATCTTCGCCGCAGTCGGGGTCGTCGCGAGCTCGTCTCGGCGCGTCCGCCAGTAGCCGGCGATCACCTCCGGCACCGGGAACGCCCTTCTCGGCGTAGCGCGATGCTCGGCGCGAGCAGCTCCTCGAACGGCATGCGTGCCGAACTTCTGCCGCAGCTCGTCCCAGCCGTCCACGCACCCGGGCACCGACCAGCACAGCGGGCCCGTGCGTCGGGAATCTCCGTCGAGCCCCTTGCTCGTCGAAGAACTCGCAGCGTCGCCTTGCACGGGCGACCGGCCGCTGGCGTTGAGGCCGTAGAGCTTCTGCGTCTTGGCGTCCCAGACGATGGCGAACAGGTCGCCGCCGATGCCGCACGACATCGGCTCCATGAGGCCCATCGCGGCGTTGGTGGCGATGGCCGCGTCGACCGCGTTGCCGCCCTTCTTGAGCACGTCGAGGCCGACCTGGGCCGCGAGCGGGTGGCTGGTGGCGACCATGCCGTTGGTGGCGACGGTCGACCGACCGCCCGGCCTTGCCGGCGGCGGGCGGTCGGGCCGCTCGGCGGGAACGAGGACGGCGAGTGAGCATGAGCGCGCGAACAGCAGAGCGAGGACAGGCAGCGGTGAACATGGACGAGCTCCGGCGAGCAGGCGGATCGCATGGCGCGATCCCGAACGACAGCGAGTCGCGAACGGCAGCTTCGGATCGTGCCGGCCTGCCGGCCTGGACGGCGGCCGCTTCGACTTCACTTCGGTATCGGCACCTGTTCCTTCGCCCGCAGGTACGCGACCAGGTCGCGCACCTCGTCGGGCTTCATCTGGTCGAACAGCCCCTCGGGCATGATCGACACGTTCGTCGGCTTGCGGCGCGTCGATGTCGCGCGTCGGCAGGATCACGCGTGTCGTTCGTCGTGCGGACCGTCACCGCGTCCTTCGTCTCGCGGAGGACGATGCCCGGACACGAGCGCGGTCGTCGGTCGAGGGTGAAGTTCGATCATCCGGAACTCGCGGGGCACGACGGCGCTCGGGTCGAGGACGTTTTCGAGGACGTAGTCGAGGTTCGTCCGCTGCGAGCCGGTCAGTTCCGGGCCGACGTCTGCCCCCTCGCCGAACATCTTGTGGCACGCGGCGCAGTGCTTGGTGAACAGCACCCGGCCGTTGCGCCAGTCGGCCTTCTTGAGCGCGTCGGTCGGTGAGCGTCGCCCTTCCACTTCTTCGTGAGCGCGGCGCGCTCCTTCGACGCCGGGCGGATCTTGCCCCAGACCTTTTCGAGCCGGGCGGTCAGCGCCTTGTCGTTGAGCGCGAGGACCTGCCGGGCGGCGACGACGCGGCACGTCGGCCCGCGGGACGTGCCCTTCTCGACGGCGTCGAGCAGCGCCTTCGCGCACGCCGGCGCGCGACGCGAGCGTCTGCACCGCGTCGGCTTCTCGGCTCGGCGGTGAACTTCGGGTACGCCTTGAGGATCGCGGCCGGGGTGTCGGCGTCGGGGAAGCGCGGCGAGCGCCGCGGACCGCGGCGCCGCGCACGGCCGGGTCGTCGAGCAAGCCGCTGGAGCGTCGTCGGCGAAGTCCGGCGAGCTTGCGGCGGGCGAGCAGTTCGACGGCCGCGGCGCCGGTCGTCGGCCGGTTCGCCTTGGTGTCGGTGACGCGGGCTTCGAGCGTCGGCGATCGCGTCCTTGTCGCCGAACAGCACGGCGAGCGCCTCGGCCTCGCGTGCGGACCTCCGGCGGTCGCTGCTCGCGCGAGCTGCCGGGTACACGTGCCTCCAGCCCTGCCGGCGCGGGATGCTCGCGCAGCCCGGCGAGCGCTTCGCGGATGCCGAGCAGGACGTCGAGCTGGACTCGGCTCGCAGCCGTGCTTCGCGTCATGTGCCGATCAGGACGGTCAGCCGGGCGTCGCGCTCGTCGCCGGGCCGGTGCGACGAGGTACCGGGCGATGTTGCCGGCGACGAGCGGGTGCGCGTCGGCGTCGATCGAGGAAGCCGAGCCAGTCGGCCTCCTCGGTCTGTGCTGGCGACCGCCTGCTGCACGCGCGTACCAGCATCAGCAGCGCGAGGTTCGGGTCGTCCGTGTCGAGGACTCGCGCTTGACGCAGGGCGGCCGCGCGAGGCTCGCGGCCGTTCGGCGTCGGTGCAGCCGCTGGAGCGCCCCGGCGACGATGCAGCACGAACGTGCGACTCCTCCGTGCCGGTCGCCTGCGACGAGTCGCTCGACGAGCTCCGTCGCCGGCGTGCTCGGCTCCGACGGCGAGCAGGACGGCCCACGCCCGGACGTCGTCGTCGGCGTGTCGCGAGCAGGTCGACGCAGGTCCGTCGCGGTCAGCCCGCCGATCGCGTGCAGCGCCCACAGCGCCCGCAGCTTCCAGGTGCACGTCCTCGGTCGTCCTTCAGCAGCTTCCGCAGCGCGTCGGCGGTCTCCTTCTCCAGCTTCCCGGCCGCGGCGCGCTCCTGCAGCACCCGCCGGGCCTGCCGCACGAACCAGTCGTTCGGCGTGCAGTTGCAGCTTCACCAGCTCCGCGTCGGTCAGCTTCGACACGTCGCCCTTCCACGGCTTCGGCGTCGCCGTACACGACGCGGTAGATGCGGCCGTTGGTCGTGTCGGCCATGTCGTAGTTGTGGCACTCGCCGGTGTCGCACCAGTCGCTGACGTACAGCCCGCCGTCCGGGCCGTCCTTCACGCAGATGCCGCGGAACCACGAGTCGTTGGCGAACAGGAAGTCCGGCGGCGTGCACGCCGACGTAGCCCGCTCCTGGTGCGTTCGAGGCCGTCGTGGTTGAGCCGGTTGCCGTGGATGTTGCAGGTGAACAGCGTGTTGCGGTACTCGGCCGGGAAGTTGTCGCCGAGGTAGATCGCGCAGCCCGCTGTGGGCGTGGCCGCCGCCGGCGTCGCAGTGCTCCGGCTTCGCCGCCGACGCCGGTCGTGCGCGAACTCGTCCAGTCGCCGCCGGCCCAGTGCTTGTGGTCGACGCAGCTCTTCATCAGCCCGTAGGTGTGCGGGTTCGCGTCCTGGCCGTACATCCGCTCGTAGTGCCCGCCGGGGACGACGTGGAACAGGTGGTCGATCACGCAGTTGGTGATGAACATCTCGCCGTAGTCGTCCCAGTCGAGGCCGAACGGGTTGGTCGTGCCGTGGGCGACCGCCTCGAACGTCTTCCGCGTCGGGTGGTAGCGCCACACGCCGCAGTCGATGTACGACGCGGTCCTTGTCCGGCGTGCCGGGCTTGCCGACCCACGCCTTCGCCTGGATGCCGTTGCAGCCGTACAGCCAGCCGTCCGGCCCCCAGCAGGAGTTGAAGACGTTGTGCTTGGTGTCCTTCATGTTCCAGCCGTCGAGCATCACCTCCGGCGGGCCGTCCGGCTTGTCGTCCTGTCGAGGTCGGGGACGAACACGAGGTTCGGCGACGAGCAGAGCCACACGCCGCCGAAGCCGAGTTCGATGCCGGAGAGGTTCGACGCCGTTGTCGAGGAACACGGTCTTCTTGTCGTGCGTGCCGTCGCCGTCGGTGTCTTCGAGGATGACGACGCGGTCGTTGCCCTTGCCGTCCTGCCGCCACTTCGGGTAGCTGAGGCACTCGACGACCCACATCCGGCCGCGGTCGTCGAACGTGAACGCGATCGGCTGCACGACGTCCGGCTCGCCGGCGAACAGCGTGACCTTGAAGCCCGTCGGGCACGGTCATCTTTCGCGGCGCGTCCTTCGGCGGGATCGGCCGGTCGGCGGGCTTCGGGTGCGGCGGCGTCGGCCGCGAGCGCGGCGAGCGGCGAGCAGGACGAGCAGCAGGACGAGTGAGCGATTCGCATGGTGTGACGCTGGCGGGTTGGGGGAGGGCGCGATTTGCGGATATGGTAACCGCAACCGACGTCGCGAATCGACCATCCACTTCCACGGAGTTTCGCCATGCCGCCGATCCTCTCCGACGACCGCGGTCCGCCAGTACCACGCCGACGGCTACGTCCTCGCCAAGGGGTTCTTCGACGCCGAGGAGATCGACCTGCTCCAGCGGTCCGCGAAGGAGGACAACGAACTCGACAAGCGGTCGTTCGGCCGGGCCGACGGCGAGGGCGGGCGTGGTGCGGCTGTCGCTGTGGAACCACCCCGGCGACGGCATCTACGGCATGTTCGCCCGGTGCGAGCGGATGGTCCGGTCGTGCGAGAAGCTGCTCGGCGGCGAGGTGTACCACTACCACTCGAAGATGATCCTGAAGGACGCGAAGGTCGGCGGGGCGTGGGCGTGGCACCAGGACTACGGCTACTGGTACCAGAACGGCGTGCTGACCCGCTGACCTCACCAGCGTGTTCATCGCGGTCGATCCGTGCACGAAGGAGAACGGCTGCCTGCAGGTGATCAAGAACTCGCACCACTGCGGGCGGATCAACCACGTCCTCACCGGCGACCAGGCCGGGGCCGACCGCGAGCGGGTCGAGGAGATTGCTGAAGCGGCCGGAGCAGTTCCCGCTCGTGTACGTCGAGATGGACCCGGGCGACGCGCTGTTCTTCCACTCGAACCTGCTGCACCGCAGCGACCAGAACAGGAGCGACAACCCGCGGTGGGCGATGATCTGCTGCTACAACGCCGCCCGCGAACGACCCGTACAAGGAGAGCCACCACCCGCGGTACACGCCGCTGAAGGTGGTGCCGGACGCGGCGATCAAGGAGGTCGGCGTGAAGCGGTTCGCGGACTCCGGCGACGTGGCGTGGCTGGAGGACGCGCGAGGACTCGAGCGCCGAAGTGCTGCTGGAAGACGAGCGAGCTAGATCGCGTGCGGCGTGTCGCCGATATAGGACGTTGACATCCGTAATCAAGCACGCCGCAGACTGGTCGCATGCGGATCGCCCTTTCCTGTTGCAGGAGATGTCATGCGGCGGATTCGCGTGCTGTCTGCGTCGTTGGTCGAGCGTCGCTGATCGGCGTCGGCTCGGGCGGTCGCGTCGTGGCCGACCGGCCAGAAGGAGCCGGCCGAGCCCGAGGCGGTGAAGCGGGCGCAGGAGCGAGGCGAAGAAGCTCGACGACCTGCGACAAGACCGCCGTCATCGGCATCACCGAGACGTACGTCCGCCAGCAGAGCGACACGCGCCGGACGGCGACGCGTGGCGTGCCGCCGTTCCGACGCGATGAACAAGCAGGGCACCACTACGTCCGGCTGGTCGACGTGCGCTCGGCTAGCCGGAGGGCGACGAGAACGTGGCGACGACGGGTTCGAGAAGCTGGCGGTACGGCGATGAAGGACGGCAAGGCCGTACCTCGAACAGGTCGGCGACGAAGGACGGCAAGCCGGTCGTCCGGCGCCGCAACGGTGGTGCCCGCCCTGAGGAAGCCGTGCGCGAGCTGCCACGGCGTGAAGCGAAGGCACCGTGCTCGGCACGATCGCTACGAAGTGCCGATCGAAGTAATCACGCCAACGTCAACCCCGACGTCCTCCGCGATCTTCAGCACCCGCTCGCGGGCCGTCCGTGCGGCGTGGTCCGGGTTCTCGTGGCAGGTGTACAGCTCGATCGTCACCCAGCCGTCGTAGCCGATGTCCTTCAGCGCCGTCGAGCGTCGCTGCCGAAGTCGATCGCGCCCTCGCCGGGGATCAGGTGGTGGTGGACCCGCGTCGCGGCGATGTCTTCCAGGTGGACGTGGCGGATGTAGCTTCGCCAGCCGGCGGACCGTCGCGGCCGGGTCGTCGCTTCGACGCAGTACGAGTGGCCGATGTCGAAGTTCAGCCCGAGGCACGGCGACGAGATCTGTCGCCGCGAACTCCAGGTACTGGTCGGCCGTCTCGATCAGCAGGTCCGGCTCCGGCTCGACCAGCAGCAGCACCCCCTCCTTCTCCGCGTGCTCGACGACCGGCTTGAGCATCTCGACGAACAGCTTCAGGCACTCGGCCCACGGCCGCCCTTCGACCGGCCCGCCCGGCTCGGTGGTGATGCACGTCGCGCCCAGTTCCTTCGCCAGCGTCAGGGCCCGCTTCGTGTGGTCGATGCGGACCTGGCGGTAGTGGCGGTCCGGCTCGATCCACGACGGGTGCCAGTACTTCTGCCGGGGGTCGTTGACCGCGTGCATCATGAAGGCGTTGATGTTCGAGATCGCCAGGTTGTTCTGCGCCAGGGCGTCGCGGATGGCCTGCTTCTGCTCGGGGAGCAGGTACGCCGGCCAGGCGTGCGGCACGTCGGCCATGATCTCGACGCCGCGGTAGCCGATCGCCGCCAGCCGCGTGCACGGCGTCGGCGAAGGAGTGGTTCAGGTAGGCGTTGGTGCTGAAGGCGAGTTGCATGAGTGGTCTCGTGAAGCGAGATCGACCACGGAGTCACAGAGGACACGAGGATGACAGACAGATCGGATTGATCACGCGTTCATCCGTCCGTGTCCTCTGTGTCTCTGCGGCTGCGCTTGCAGGTACTGCTTCCAGCATCGCGAACTGCTTGCCGAAGTCGTGTTCGGCCACGCCCGATCGGGCTCTTGAAGAAGCACGCCAGGTGCGGCATCAGCCCGCTCTCGCCGCGCCGCTGGGCGAGCAGCGCCAGCCGGGCCAGGTCGATCACCAGCGGGGCCGCCAGCAGCGAGTCGCACCCCTGCCAGGTGAACTGCAGCGTCATCTTCGTGCCGAGGAAGCCCTCGAAGTGGATGTGGTCCCACGCCGTCTTCCAGTCGTCCAGCGACTCGATGTACTCGATCGACACGTGCGACTGCGGCTTGTAGCCGAGCAATTCCGCGAGCAGCTGCGTCCTTGCTCTTCACCTTCGACGCCTTGTTCTCCGGGTCGTTCAGCACCAGCCCGTCGCGGTTGCCGAGGATGTTGTGCCCGACCCAGCTCAGCACCTGCAGGTTCCGCCGGGCGAACATCGGGGCCAGCACCGACTTCAGCAGCGTCTCGCCGGTCTTGCAGGTCCTGCCCGCCGTGCGGCACGTCCGCGCTTGCGGGCCAGTTCCTCGAGCGCCGGGCAGCGTCGCCCCGCGGCGACGGCGTGAGGTTCACGTACGGGAACCCGGCGTCGAGCGCGGCGAAGGCGTACAGGCTGCTCGTCGGCAGGGCCGGCGGGCGCGGCGCGGTCGAGGCGCCGGCAGGAGCCGCTCGAGCGACTGGTGCTCGTCGGCCGAGCTCGAACGGCGGCTCGGTGGAGGCCGCGTTCACCACCACGACCTGATCGAGCTTGTGCGCGGTCTGGAACGCCTTGCAGGTCGGCCTGGATCTGCTCGATCGGCCTCGCGCGGCGTGTCGGCACGGCCGCACGTCGGGGCGGTCGGCCAGGGCCGCGATCGTCGGCGTTCGGCCTGGTACACCACCCCGGGCCGGACGTTCGCCGACCACGCGTCCAGGTCGGCCGTCGCACGCCGGTCAGACGTGCGGTCGTCGAAGACGTTCGACCGCTGCGTGCAGTTCGCCGACGGCCGCGGCGGAAGTACGCCTGCCGGATGTCGTGCCCGCCGACGACGAACGCGGCCGGCGCGTCGAGGTCGAGGCCGGCGAACTGGGGCAGGGCGGTGACCAGGCCGGTCGTCGGGGTCGAGCCCGCGGGCCAGGGCGGCGAGCCCGAGGGCGGTCGTGCTGCCGACGCCGCCGCACGCACCGATCAGCCACAAGCCGACGCGCCGCTGGCCATGTCCGCGGTGTCCGTCAGGAGGAGGCGTGGCCGGCGAGGCGGGGCACGGGCGGTGTGCGGCCGGACTGTCGGGATTCTGCGCCCCGCGCGGGTCGGTCAAGGAGCCGGCCGCCGGTTCGGCAGTCGGTGCGAGCTGTCGGTGCGCCACGTCCCGACGACCGCCGGACGGTCGCGGCTATCGCGGTCCGCCGACCGCGCCAACTCCCGCGCGCCGCGCCAGCCGACACGCCCACCCGAGCACCGGCACGCTCGACCTGCACGGCCATCGGGACGACCGTTCAACTGCAGCTTGGCGCAGCGGCGTGCTCGACGGCCAGCACCAGCCACGCCAGCGCGAACAGGCACGAGCCACACGTCGCGCGAGTCGCGGCGGGAACCGGTCACCACAGGACGGCGGCGGCGACGAGCAGCGCCCACTCGTAGACGAGCGTGTGCGGCGACGCCCAGCAGCGACAGGAACACGGCGACGGGGAACATCACAGCAGGTCGGCCCGCCGGTCCGCCGCGCCAGACGACCACGCGACCGCCAGCGAGCCGCGGCCGCGAGCCGAACGACGCACCCGCGGGTCAGCGAGCTCAGCGTCACCGCCGCCGGCGGCAGGCCCGGCAGGAGCAGCGCGCCAGAACGCCCGCGGGGTGTGCTTGTTCCACTGCTCGCCGCCGAACCCGACGTTCTCGCGGAGCGTCCCGACGAACGCCCGCGACGCCTCCGGCAGCGCGAGCCAACTGACCGCCGCGAGGACCGCCCCGGTGACGCGCACCCCGAGCCAGCACGGCCATATGCCGGCGGATTCGAGCAGCCCACCACACGAACAGCCCGAGCAGCAGCTGCGGCTTGAACCAGAGCAACCCCGCGACCAGCCCGGCGGCGAACGGCCGGTCGCCGCGAGCAGGCGGTACACGCCGGCGAAGATCGCCGAGGCTGAGCAGCGTGTTCTGCCCGAAGCTGATCGGCGCGCGAACACCGGGTAGAACGTGAGCGCCCACAGGGAGCGCGCGGCCACGGGTGCGGTCCGGCCGGCAGGCAGGCTGACGATCGCGAGCGCGACAGGCAGCGCGAAGCCGACTGCCGCGGTCCAGACACGGCAGCTCGGCGTAGAACGGCAGGCCGGCGGTCGGGAGGTAGAGCAGCGCGTAGAACGGCGGGTTGCGGTAGCCCGAACGCCGTCCACCAGTCCCACGGCCGAGGAGTTCGCTCTGGTACTCTCGTCGAGGTACGTCGTAGTTGTACAGCTGCTCCGGCCGGCCGTCGCGGATCAGCCGGGCGGCGGTGTAGAACGCGAGGTGGTCGGCCCCGACGAGTTCGCCGTTCAGGTCGGCGTCCTTGCGCCCGTCCGCCGATGCGAGGCTGCCGAGCCACACGAGCCCACGCCACGGACCCGGCCGCGACTCGGCGATACCACAGCCGCTCGCGGAGCCACGCGGCCGCGCCGTCGAGTAGGTCATCGCGCCTCCAGCACCTCGCGGACGAGCTGCTCGGGCACGTCGTCGAACAGTTCACCTCGCCGAGCCGCGTCGGGCAGGACGAACCGCAGTCCGCCCGCCGGCCGCCTTCTTGTCGCGCCGCATCGACCGCGATCAGCTCGTCGCGTCGGCCACTCGGCGGTCGGGCGCCGTCGGCAGCCCGAACGCTTCGAGCAGCTCCATCTGCCGCGCGGTCACGTCCGGGCGGGATCAGGCCCAGCCGCTCGGCCAGCCGGCGCGCGCAGACCATGCCGGCCGCGACCGCCTCGCCGTGCAGCCACGCCCCGTACCCGCCGACCGTCTCGAAGGCGTGGGCGAACGTGTGGCCGTAGTTCAGCACCGCCCGCAGCCCGGTCTCCTCGCGCTCGTCCTTCTCGACCACGTCGGCCTTCAGCCGGCACGACCGGCGCGACGACGTGCCGCACCGCCGCCGGGTCGCGGGCGCAGGACCGCGGCCGCGTTCGCCTCCAGGCACGCGAAGAACGTCGGCGTCGAGGATGACGCCGTACTTCACCACCTCGGCCAGCCCGCTGCGGTACTCGCGGTCGGGCAGCGTGTCGAGGAACGCGGTGTCGATCCACACGCCGGCCGGCTGGTGGAACGCGCCGATCAGGTTCTTGCCCGTCGGGTGGTTGATGCCGACCTTCCCGCCGACGCGACGAATCGACCATCGCCAGCAGCGTCGTCGGCACCATGAGCAGCGGCAGGCCGCGGTTGTACGTCGCGGCGGCGAACCCGGCCAGGTCGCCGACGACGCCGCCGCCGACCGCGACGACCGCCGTCCTGCCGGTCGGCCGGCGAGGTCGTCCAGGCGCGTCGTACAAGCTGCGGCGAGTTCGGTCCAGCGACTTCGACGCCTCGCCCGCGGGCACGGCGGCGAGCGCCGTGCGGAACCCGGCGGCCGCGAGAGCGGCTTCGACGACGGCCCGGGCGTGCAGCTGCGTGTTCGCGTCGCAGACGACGAGGGCGAGTCCGACGTCTGCGGCAGCCGGCCGCGGACGAACGGCCCGACGCCGGCCGGGTCGGCGGTGCGTGATCGCGATGTCGTAGGACCGCGGGCCGAGGTTGACGCGAACGGTTTCCATGCCGGCATTTCAGAAGGTACGACTCGCGTTCGACCAGCCGGCGGCGCGAGCGTACCGATGACGACATCGCCCGAACCGACCGTCCCGCCGCCGGACGACCCCGCCCCGCCGCGGCCGGCCGAGCCGGCGTGGCGGGAGTTCGCCCGCGCCCTGCTCGTGCCGGTCGCCCTGGCCGTCGCCGCCGGCCTGGTCGCCGACCGCTACTTGCCGCTGCCGCTGGACGCCGAGCTGGCGGCCGCCGTCGGCGGGCTGGTCGCCTGGGTCGTCGCCCTGCGCCCGGCGGCCGGACCTCGCGGTCGCCGCCCTCTGGGTTTGCTTTCGCCGGGCTGGCGGCCGCCCGCCACCACACCCATGTCCGCAGTTTCGACGCGGACGATATCGGCAATTCCGCCGGCCCGGCCCCGGTCGTGGCGAAGGTCCGCGGGGTGATCGACGAGCCGCCGACCGTCCGCCGGGCGGGCCGGACCGACCTGTACGGCCCGGCCCGCAAGACCGACCGGGCGGTGACGGTGCTGATCGTCCGCGAACTGTACCTCGGCGGCGGCTGGAAACCGGCGTCCGGGCGGCTGCGGCTCTCCGTCGAGCGGGTCATTGGCGACACCGACCCCGGTTTCCTCGACGCGGTCCGGGTCGGCGACGAGGTCGAAGTGGTCGGCCTCCTGTCCCGGCCGATGACCCCGGCGAAC